>CAYOSF010000004.1:155893-241321 GCA_964406605.1 uncultured Dehalococcoidia bacterium
CTGCGGGCGTTTCGGCCCTCACCCCCGCCTTGTGCGTGGCTCATGGTCACGACTGCCGCTCGCCCCTCTCCCAGAGGGAGAGGGGAAGGTGGTTGGGGAAGCCCAGCGACCGGTGACAAGATCCTAGGGACGAACGTGGATGCCTGAGCTTCCTGAGGTAGAGACGCTGGCGCGGGACCTGCGGGCGGGCGTCGTTGGCCGTACTCTGGTCGATGCCTGGGTCGCGCCGGACGCGCCGAGGCTGGTGCAGGAGATGCCGGTCGATGCGTTCACGGCCGGACTGCGAGATCGGGGGATCGAGGACGTGGGCCGGCGGGGGAAGCTGCTGCTGGTGCGGCTTGGCCCTTCGGCGGGCTCAGTACGCGGCCCTTCGGCAGGCTCCCTCGACAAGCCCGGGACGCAGTCAGGGCGGGGTCGGGGGCTGTGGTGGCTGGTGCACCGGCGCATGTCGGGCAACCTCATCCGCCGCCCCGTCGATGCGCCGGACGAACCGTACATCCGCGCGCGCTTCCGCCTCGACGACGACACCGAGCTGCGCTTCCTCGACCTGCGCAAGTTCGGCGCGATGTGGCTCACCGACGACCCGGAGCCGCTGCTGGCCGGCCTGGGCCCGGAGCCGCTCGACGGCGCGTTCACCGCGGAGGTGCTCGCGGCGATCCTGGGCAGGCGGTCGGCGCCGGTGAAGGCGGTGCTGATGGATCAGCGGGCCATCGCCGGGTTGGGCAACCTCTACGCGGACGAGGCGCTCCACTACGCAGGCGTCCACCCGCTGCGTCCGGCGAAGAGCCTCTCGAAGAAACAGGTAGCCGCGCTGCGCGACGGCATCGTGCGGGCGCTGGAGCAGGGGCTGGCGAACCTGGGCAGCAGCGTCGGCGCGGCAGGGGGCGAGGCGGTGAGCCTGCGCGACCACGTCAACCTGAGCGGGGAGCCGGGCTCCAACCAGGAGTACCTCGTCGCCTACGGACGCGAGGGCGAGCCGTGCCGGACCTGCGGCGCGCCGATCGAGCGGCTGAAGCTATCGAACCGGAGCGCGCATTTCTGCCCGCAGTGCCAGCCGCTGGTCCGGAAGAGGCGGAAGCGCGGGTGAGGGCGGGTGGGGTAAGCCCGCTTGTCACCCTGAGCGTCAGCGAAGGGTCTCTGGGCTCGTCTAGCGGGGGCCAGATGCTTCCCACCACAGGCGGGCAGGCAGCTTCGCTCAGCATGACGAGAGGGCCTGCGCGCCAATTGGGTTGACTACTGCGCGCGCGGCGGTCCAGAATGAGGCGAAATGGCTGGATGTGTGGATGGCGGACGGCGATGCGTCGGGGGGTGCCTGAGCTTCCCCCGGTATCTTGTGCTCACTGTAGGCCTGAGGTGTGAGTAGCGCGGTCATGCAGGGCAATCGGCAGGCCGTGCTCGTAATCACGCTGGCCGCTGTCGTCTCCATCGGTCTCGCTGCGCTCGTTGGCGCAGGCATGGAGGTGAGGGGACTGTTCCTCACGGTGGTTCTCCCTCCCGCGGCGGGTGGCATCTTGGCCGGGGCCGCGAGAATCAGGTTCCGGCGCGCGCCGGAGTTTGTTGGCGCGCTCGTGATCCTTGCCTATGCAGTCTACGTGCTGGGCGGCGGTGTCTGGGCGGTGAGATGCGTGGATTGCGATGCGGACCACGAGACAACGAGAGCGATGGTGTACATGGCACTCTTCGTCGCGTTCGGAGTTGCCGCTGGAGTAGCTCTGCTCGGCATCTGGGCGGGAGCGCGCTTGAGCTGGTACTTCTCCGCTCCCATACAGGCCGACGTGCCCGACAAGGAGCGGCAATAGGGCGAAGGTGGATGGGACGAGGAAAGCGAAGACCCGCACAAGGCTCCGTGAGGTGTTTCCTCGTCGAAGGTGGATGCGCCCTTCCCGCGCCCACCTCTGATTGGGTCGAGGCGCTGTCCGGGCCCACCTTCCCCTAGGGGTGGACGTGCCTTCCCACTGGAGGCAGGACTCCGACCGTAGTAGAACGTAGCGACGCATGTTGACGGAGGGCAGGTGGCGACCTGAAGGTCGCCGCTACGGGGCTCTGCATCGACCGTGATTGCGCGGTCACGTTGCCAACGGCCACAAGCCTGTCCCGCGTGAGGGGAAGGCTCTTGCCGGTGGAGGTGGACGGGCAGCTTCGCTCAGCATGATGGGAACGCCTCCACTCCAACTGGTCTGACCGCTTCACGCCTCGGCCTCTCTCGTGCTGGTGTGTGACCTAGCTCATAGTTACCATAAGTCTTTGGGGTGCAAACTAGGATCAAATATGAAACAAGGAGACTATCATGGTCCCGCCAGAGTACGTAGAAGCTCCGATACTGGAATGGGCGCTGGCAATGTACGAGCGTCAGCGCGGAGGGAGAACACCGGCCAGCGCGAAGAGACGCACGCGTTCCGGGAAGGGCGCCTCGCGCTAGAGGACGCGAGGTGCACAACGGCAGGACCGGCTTCCAAAGGCCGGCCGTGCCGGCTTTCGGTTCGGGCACGCCGTCAGTCGGCCAAGAGAGCGGCGGGGTTCACTCGTGGCCCGCCCGCATCTCTTCTCGCACCTCGTAGTGCCGTGATCGCTCATCGAACCGAGCGAGCACGCGGCGCGCCTCCGGCGGCACCACCGAGCGCTCGTAGTCCTCGCCCGCGAAGGTCCGGACGGCCTCCAGCGAGTCGAACCACATGATGGTGATGAACTCGACCTCACCCCCCACGTCCCGGCGCAGGAGTTGGATCCCTCGGTAGCCGGGGATCTCCCGATTCGCTATCCCGACGAAGATCTCGTCCTTGAGCAACGCCTCATAGGCATCGGCGTTCGCCGGGGTCGTCCATCCGTGCCAAATCCGACTGATCACGTTCGCTTCCTCCTGCCTCCAACGTCTCGCGTCGGTCGGTCGCGGACGCGCGCGCGCGCCTGCTCACCCCCGCCGGAGCCATTCTACCAGCGAGCCAGCCCGCACTCGAAGGTCCTCATCACAAATGGGCCTTGCTCACCAATTGACGCCATCCCGTAAACGATGCTAATTTCATAACGGCTGTCCGGCGCGTCTCCGATACGGAGGCTCGGGCAGCCGCCGATACTACCGCAGGGAATGGACACGGACGCAGGTATAGCCGTCCTTCAGGGCGATTTCTCGCAGCGACCGGCGCTGCGGGGAGTGCTCCACCTCTTTGCCGCCGTCGCCGCGACGTTTGGTGCGGCGTTGCTGCTGCTCATCGCGGGCTCGCCCACCGGCTACGTGGGCAGCGCGATCTTCGGCGTCAGCCTGATGCTCCTCTACGGCACCAGCGCGACCTACCACGGCATCCCGTGGAGGCCGTCCTGGCGACGCATCGTCAAACGGCTGGACCACGCGATGATCTTCGTGCTCATCGGCGGCACGTACACTCCCTTCTGCCTGGACGTCAGCCTCGCCTGGGGCATCCCGCTGCTCGCCGTCGTCTGGAGCCTCGCGGGGACGGGTGCCCTCCTCAAACTGGTCTGGCCGGACGCGCCGCGATGGCTGAGCGTGAGCCTGTACGTGGGGCTCGGCTGGATCGCGGTCGTCGCGGCCTCGGAGGTACTGACGGAGTACATGGGCGGCCCGATGGCACTCCTGATATCGGGCGGCGTCCTCTACACGCTCGGCGGCATCGTCTACGCGCGCCACAAGCCGGACCCGTGGCCGCGCGTCTTCGGCTACCACGAGGTGTTCCACGCGCTGGTCGTGGCGGGCAGCGCGCTCCACTATTCGGCGGTGGCCATCTACGTCCTGCCCTAGGCCGACACTACTTCACAACGGCATTCTGAAGCCTGTCTTCAGGTCGTCTCCGGCGGGTGACATGAGACGCTTGACGCACTAGCACATGGGTTCTATCTTCGGTTCGTCATCCCAAACGCGAACAGGAGGTATCCCATGGCGAACGAAGACCTGGCAGCGATGGAAGAAGAGCTGGCGGCAGCACGGGCGGAGATAGAACGCCTGCAGGAAACGGCGGCGGACCGGGAGGCGCGCGCCGCTCATCTGGAGGCGCAGCTCGGAGAGGCGAGGGAGGAGCTGGCCCAGGGCCGCGAGGAGGCGGAGTCGCGCCGGCGGGAGGTGGCCGACCTGGGCGAGCGAGCGCAGGCGCTGGAAGCCCAGGCACAGGGCGCGGCCCGGCGCTACCGGGAACTCGCCCTGCAACACTCGCCGGAGCTGCCGGAAGAGCTGGTGACCGGCGAGACGGTCGAGGAGGTGGAGCAGTCGCTCGAGCGGGCGCGGGAGACCGTCTCGAAGGTGCGCGGCCACCTGGAGTCGCAGGCGCAGGCGGGCCGGGTGCCCGCTGGGGCGCCGCCGCGGTCGCGGCCCGACCTGTCGGGGCTGAGCGCGGAGGAGAAGATCCGCCTGGGCCTGCAGCAGGGCGGCGACTGATCCCTGACCGAGAGTGTCACCGGCGCGTTGGAGATCGAGGAGGAACGGCGTACCCTGGGCCAGCGTCGCCCCTTCAGCCGGGGCGGAACCACAACCAAGAAGGAGGTAGACCATGGCGATTACGCTGAGCGAGGCGGCGAAGCTTTCCAACGACATCCTGCTCTCGGGCGTCATCGAGACGATCGTGAAGGAGAGTCCGGTGCTCCAGGAGCTCCCCTTCATCGAGTTCGAGGGTCAAGAGAAACCAAGTCTAGTTTGGTACTCACCGCCTCGATGATCCCCTCTACTGTGAGGTGGCCGTCGTCCTCGACCCAGACGTGGCTAATCAGTGACTTGGCCAGGTCGGTCCACCACTCTTTCACGGGGACTGACACGACCTTGCCCTCGACTTCCGGGTTGGCGTCGTCAACAAACTCCTCCTCGACTGTCTTGCGCGAGTCGATGTCTGCCAGGGCCTTGTCTACCCAGCCCTTCGGCAGTGGTCTCGGGTACCGGCCCTTGCCCCGAATGAAGCGGGGGAAGGCGTGCGCGTGGACAATCATCTGAGACACCAGCCGCACCTTTTCAGCACGAGTCAGCTCAATAGGACGATCCTCGCTGCGAAGCTCTTCGAGCTTGACCTTGGTCTCTGCTAGCTTAGCCCTGACATCAGCGAGTCGTTCCTGGACTTGCTGCTCGTCCTGATACACGCCGCGCTCCCAGCCGTCCAGGACACGGCGCTCCTGGTCTTCGAGGTTGGCGACCTGCGTGGTCAGTCCCTCAAGCTTCTGCTCTTGCTCGGCGACTGCCTGCTCAGCTTCCTCGACGTAGACCTGGGCATCGCGAACCAGGTACTCCCGATCAACTAGCACCTTCAGCAGGAGACGCTTGACGGTCTTCTCCAGCGTCTGACCGTTCCAGTTCCAGCGAATGCCTTCGTGTCCTGCCTTCTTCCCCCACACTTGACGGCGGCGACAGAGGTAGATGGGAACGTCTTGCCCCTGTCGCTGGACAGTGCGCGCCATGTAGCGGTGCCCTGTCTCGTCGGGGTAGTGCTCGGCGCAGTAACGACAGTAGAGAAGACCCCGAAGCAGGTACTCGTGCTGGGTGTTCCGCAAGCTGTCTCTCTTCCGTCTCGGCAGGGCGCGTTGGACAGCGTAGAAGGTGTCGTCGTCAACGATGCGAGGGCACGGCATCAAGACGCCGGCGTACCAGTTCTCCCCGGTGTACCTCTTGTTTATCAGGATCTTGTGCACAGTCGTGTGCCACCAATAGCGCGCTCTTCGCTTCTCGCTCGTGGCATCCGCGTTGGGCGGCCGAACACCCTGCTTGTCCAACTTCTCCGCGATGGCCTTGAGGCCCGTCCCTTCCTTGGCCCACCGGAACATCTGGCGAACGACCCTCGCCTCGTCCTTGTTGACCTTGACGTGGCCGTCTACCCGGTCATAGCCGTAGGGCGCCTTGGACGCCAGGTACTTCCCCTTCCTCACTGCGCCCTTGCGTCCATCGGACATCCGCTCATTGATCTGCGCAGCCTCGAACTCTGCGAAGGCTCCCAGGAGGTCGAAGTAGAGCTTGCCCTGGGCCGTGCCGGTGTCGAACTGCTCCACGACGGATACCAGTCCAACACCTAGTCCCTTGAGTCGATGTGACAGGTTCAGGAGGTCACGGAGGCTGCGTGCGAGTCGATCGACCTTGAAGAAGACCACGTGACCGAACCGCTTCTCCTCAGCGTCTCTAAGGAGTTCACTGAGCGCCGGTCGCTTGTCAGGCTCCAACGTCCCCGAGACACCGGCGTCCTCGTAGGCCTCGACCGCTTCCCACTCCATCGCCTGGCAGTAGGCGCGGCACCTCTCCTCCTGCGAGGCCAGGCTGGTCTTGTCCGGGTTGGCCTGTTCTTCCGTTGACACCCGCAGGTACAGAGCAGCTTTGCCAGTCATCCGTCTACTGAACTCCACCACGGCGCTTGAAGTTGGCTAACCGGCGATAAGCCTGCATGTAAGCTTCGAAGCATTCGTCGTGTGAAGGAAACTCCTTGCCCCTTGCAATCGGAACGGACTTGTAGGTCTTGTCCCCCATGTGAACAAGCAGGCCTAGCTGAAGGAGAGCGCGCAGGTACTTGATTGTCGTCTCGAGTTGCCACTCTGACCCCTCTCGACGATCCTGCAGGATGAGGTCGTGAGCCTCCCGAATCGTGACTGGTGGCTTGTCCTCCCAGTCGAACGGCAGCAGCTTCCAGATGCGCTTCATCCCGCTGGCGCAGGCTTGCCTCTTTGGAAGCTCTTGTAGCTCCTTCTTGTCCACGTGTGTAGGATCGACTGAAAGCCGCGACACAACAGCGAGTCGGCCACCGTGGCCTTGAGTAGACCAGATCGGCCCCAGTGGCCTCTACGCTCGCAACAGGTCGCGTACTGTCTCGAACCTTCGTGGATCCCGCACGAATACCTGACACCGTTGAAAAGCTCATGAAACCAATGCCTCTGTAGTAGTGGTGTAAGGTATCGTTCTATTCTGATCAGTTGTTCCATACTGGGCCGAGCGCTCCCAGAAGTGGCTTCGACCACGACGAACATGTTGAACACGGCCCTTGTCACGCAACTTGTGCAGGGCCTCGCGGGTTCCTCGCGTGGTGAGGCCTACTACCTGGGCCAGCTCTTCGAGAGACTTCGGGCCAGATTTCATGGCCTTCAACAGCTCACGACGTGTTCGTTGGCCCTGCAGCCTCTTTGCATCCTGGCGTCGCCAGTAGAGTCCGTAGCCGCCGTGGCTCTGGATGATAGCCAGCTTTTCGTCTACTCGCTCGATATCCTTGCGAGCCGCCCTGACCGCGTGCCTGCCTCGCTCATGGTAGTACGCGGTGTGAGCCGCCAGCAGAACAGCTAACTCGCCGGGGTCCACGTCTCGAAGATGGCGGCGGAGGTAGAAAGTCGTGATGTACGGCTTGCCAGCCTTCTTCGGGGCCGCGTCGTACAACATCTCTGCCCTGTTGGCCAGGCTAGTCGTTGTCGCGATCGCTAATAGCTGGGGGGTACCCAACTCTGCACTTCCTTCCTGTTCACCCCACGCTCCTTCCCTGTCAAGGAAGGTCCTGAGGCCGACCGACGTGTTGCCACGCCTGACAGTGGCCGGCCCCAGGGCAGCGTTGGGCCGATGCTATGCACCCACTCGGGGCACCTCTATGGATATTGTATCACACTTGATTACCTTCCGCAAGCCGTGGGGACATGCTTGACCCTTCATCTGGATCGCCGGTACGACGTGATCACCTCAACTCGCCGCTCGTGCTCGCGCAGCCTGGCGACCCCTCTTGGCCTTCGAGAAGCAGGCGCGGCACAGGGCGATGAACGTGGGGATCAGCTCGCCGCAGTCAGCGCAGGGGTGCTGCCCCCGCCCTTGACACGTTCCTCCCTCGGCGCTGGAAGGGCCCTGAGAGTTTGTACAGAATTCATACGACGCCGGAACGGGCTTGGGAGGTATTAAACCACTGCCCCGCCGGACAGGCTCAGCCAGCGGCTTCTCAGAAGCCCGCTTCCCAGTGAACTTGCTTCCGTCCCAGTAGCGGCCCGCCTGCCTGTTGCGCCACCTGACCAGGTTCCGCGTCCGCCGACGACTGGTCTCTGGCCAGCCCCAGCCACGGTCCTTGTCAAACCACAACGCCTAGCGCCTCCCCAGGAAGCTCTTGATGACCGCGTCAACCTCGTCCTTCGGGCGGGTGCACTGGGCTGTGCCCTTGAGCAGCGCCCTGGCCTTGGCCACGCCCTCGATGACAGCCTTCCTGAGCGCCTCCTCTTGGAGGCTGTAGTGACCGTTGAGGGAGTGGATGACCGGGTGTCGTCTAGCTTGCACTGGTGCACCCCTCTCTGTGTCGTGCCTCGACGAGCCGACCACCAGGCACTAGCTGCCGAGCAACGCCGTCAGTCCCGACCACTGCGTCGAGCAGACAGGTACAGCTCTTCGGCAGACCGGCTCGTCTGAGGACCTTGCGGTGACGGGGCCCCCCAATGACGTAGAAGAGATCATCGGGGTCGCCGTCGTCGTCACGCACGCCGAGCTTGCTCCTGATGGCGTCCACGTCTCGCTTGAGGCCGCTCATGACTAGGCTCCTACTCGCTTCTTGAGTTCATCGACTTCCCTGGCTAGATCCATGATCTCCCAGCCGGACACGGCCCGGTCGATAGTCCACTGCGCCGCCCTGAGCCGAGTGGCTGACACCGGCCGGTTGTCGAGGGCGTCTTGAAGCACCTTCGCGGCCCTCTGAGCCAGCCCGCTCAAGCTAACCAGCGCTCCCTCGAGGACAGCACGCTTGGCCTCCCGCAACTGAGCCTGGAAGTCAGACTGCAAGATCAGCCGCCGAAACGTTGACCTGGGGATGCCTGCCTCGTCCGCTGCCTCGGAGATCGAGGAGCAGCTGAGCAAGGCGGCGATGGCCCGCTCGCGCTTGGCCACGTCGGCTTCAGGATTTGGTCTCTTGCTCATGACACGCCGCTGTCTTGAACCTGGAACACGTCCACGACCTGCTCACTCAGCCCTCCTAGTTGGCAGCCGGAGCCGAACCACGCACCCCGACTGCCAAAAGGAGATAGTCCCGTCGTCCTGACGGGGGACCTGAATCCCTGACCAAAGGCCGTGTAGCCGGCCAGGGTGCTCGCGCTGCACCTGACCGGAGGGAACAGCCGAGGTGGGAGGGCTGGCACTTCCTCGAACCTCGACTGCCCCTCCGTCCCGCGCTGGACGGTAGCTGCTTGCGCTGCGGCCTCGGCATCCTCTCTCTCGGTGCTGTCACGGCTAAGCCTCGCTCTGCTCTAGACCCATCGTCAGAGATTGTTCAGAACTCCCTGGCAGTCTGAACCGGCGCTGCAAGGGGCATACCACTACCCTGGTGACCGGCTACACTCTGAGTCATCCTGGCTTCTCCTGGGCACGGCTACTGACGAACATCTCCTAGACGTGGCGCTCACCTTCCCACTGCTCCGCCAGCTTCTCGATCCGCTCGGTCATGGAGACGGCGCCCCGCACGAGGTCCTTGCGTAGCTCCTGCTCGCCCTTGATGTTCCCCATGTACAGGTCACGCTCAGTCTCGAAGTCGACGGAGCCCTCGACTGAGTGGTGGCCCTGCTGGCACTCCTTGCGGACCCTATCCGCGCTGAGTTGTGACTGGCCGGTCTTCGCTCGGTCAACCTCCTCAGGTGTGGCGTCAGCCAGCCTGTCCAGCGAGTCCGCGAGCGCCTTGGTAACGACCGGCACGGGGCTGGAGTTCCCCAGAGTCGGCGCTTCGCCGTACAGGCGTCGGTTGGCGTCCGCGTGTCGGGTCACGCCAGCAGAGGTGAGCAACGCGTTGAGACGAACGATGGCGCTGTCTGTCCGCGTGCTCGGCAAGTAGCGTCCTGACTCGAACTGGTTCAGGAACTTCATGAACACGTCATCCGGCATCTGCTCCATGTGCTTTATGACCTGTGTGCGCGTCGCCATCGGCAGCCCCTTCATGACAGCGATCAGAGTGTGCAGCCCCTGGTTGAGAGACTTCTTGGTCGGCTCCTTCGCTGAGCTTCCGGTGATAAGAGCCAGCAAGGTGTCCTCGAGCCCGTCGAAGAACTCATGGACGTCATTGCCCTTGACCAGGCGCTCACTGGACTGCATGAAGCGACCCAGGGCCTTGTTCAGGGCCTCGTTTACGTTTGTCATTGTCCTTGTTCCTTTCTGAGCAGCCGTTCAGCCCATGACCTGACCCCCTGCATGGGAGAGCTGATGACTGTCTCCTTGGTCTTCACCCGGTACCCGCACTGCAGGCAGCGCCGGTTACGAATGACTCCGCCAGGGATCCGCTCCGGTTTCGGTGCGCAAGCTTGCATCCGCTTGCCGCATGACGGGCACGGGAAGGTTGTGGTCCTCATGTGATCACGGTATAAAACGTTTGTTCTGATCCGCAAACGAGCAGTCTGACCAGGGTTGAACACCGGGTACCGGTGATCCTATTCGAAGAACCGGAGAAATCTCGGGAAGTGCTATACTAGGACCTCGCGAGGCTGAGCATGGACGTTCTTTCGTCTGACCGACCACTTGGCGACCCTTCTGATGACCGGCTCGGCTACGCTCCGTTTGCAAAGCAACTAGCGACCAGCCTCTCCATGTTGGCCCCACCCGATGGACTGGTGATGGCAGTCTACGGGCCCTGGGGTTCAGGTAAGACCACCGTGCTGAACTTCACGAAGGTCTACCTGGGCGAAACAACCACCCCGCCTGTGGTCGTGGACTTCAATCCATGGTGGTTTCGCGGCCACGAGGACCTCACCTTCCGTTTTTTCGATCAACTCCTATCCGTGCTGAACAAGCGCAAAGTATTCACCGAGGCGCTGCGAAAGAAGCTGGCTGGGTTCGCGGCTCTTGTTGCAGAGGCGCCTGGTCCTGATATCGCCAGAGGTTCCGGGAGGTTCGCCAGAAAGCTCCTGGAACCTAAGCGCGATGCCGTCGCCAGAAAGGACGAGATTGCCAGCGAGCTTCGCAAGCAGGACAGGCGAATTCTCGTCGTCATGGACGACATTGACCGCCTCTCGACAGATGAGGTGCGTCAGCTCTTTCAGGTAATCAAGGCGGTAGCCGACTTTCCCAGCGTGATCTACTTGCTGGCGTTTGACAAGGAGGTAGCCATCAAGGCACTCGCCGAGACACAAGGCGTTCCGGGCATGACCTACCTCGAAAAGATTGTCCAGGTGCCCTTTGAGCTGCCGCTGCCGGACAAGCCCGATCTGCGTCGCCTGCTCTTTGAGCGGCTAAATGCCATCATCAGAAACACGCCTGACATCTTGTTCGACCAAACGCATTGGGCGAACGTCTATTTCGAAGGCGTGGACCACTTCATTAGTACGCCTCGCAACGTAGTCGTCCTCATGAACAGCCTCGCTGTAACATATCCCGCTGTGGAAGGAGAGGTCAACGCAGTTGACTTCATAGCAATCGAGGCGCTACGGGTATTCGCCCCTGAGGTCTACGATCTTGTTCGCCGAAATCCTAGTGCGTTTGTTGGCCACACAGGTGAAACCGGACTTGGCCTTATGAATACAGAGGCACTGAAAACTTTCCACAATGCTTGGATCAGTCAACTCAGTGATGACGCTCTCGAGCCTTTGAAGAAGCTGCTAGGACGCCTTTTCCCGAAGCTCGCCAGTATCTGGTCAAACACACACTATGGCTCAGATTGGCTATCGATTTGGCGCAGAGAACGCCGTGTCTGCAGCCCCGATGTGTTCCCCATCTACTTTCGCTTGGCTGTCCCCAGCGGCGGTATCTCCAACATGGAAATGCAAGCCATGCTTGCCCTGACGAGCGACCCCAATACGTTCGGGCGACACCTAATTGAACTCGCAGAGCAAATGCGACCTGACGGTACCACGCGGGTAAGGGAAGTCCTGGAGCGACTGCAGGATTACACAGAGGAGAACATCCCCACGGATCACATCGCCGCCATCATAGAGGCAATCCTTGATGTAGGGGACCAACTCCTTCTTCCCCAGGACGACAAGCGTGGCCTCTTTGACTTTGGCAACGGCATGAGGATGGAACGCGTCATGTTTCAGTTGTTCCGTCGGCTCGACCGCGAACGGAGAGAAGAAATTCTCAAACGAGCAATCATGCGCGGACACGCACTGTCGATTAAGGTCGACTTGATCTCGACGCTCGGACAACAGCATGGCAAGTACGGATCCAAGGCACGCCCTGATGACGATCTCATAGTCGGCGCAGAAGCGCTCGCAGAGCTCGAAGGGATGGTCCTACAACAGATCAGGCGCGCAGCTAGTGACGGGTCGCTTCTAGGGATACGAGATTTGGCACATATTCTGTATCGGTGGCGTGACTGGAGTCGCAATAAAGATGAGCCGGGCGACTGGGTGCAAGAGCAGACTGCCGACGATGACGCCCTCCTAGCCTTCTTGACAGCGTTCTTGTCCATCGGCTGGCGACAGTCAATGGGCAACATGATAGGAACTAAGACATACCGCCTGAACCCGAAGGTCGTCGAACCATTCCTTGACCCTGCACCAGTGGCAGAGCGACTTCCTGACATTCTGTCTAGAGAGGACATCCCTGAGGAGCAACGCCGCGCTGCGGAGCAGTTCTTGCGTGAGTATCGACTAATCGAACAAGGTAAGGACCCGAACGACCCCATGTTCGAAGATGAACTGGAAGGTGGATGACCATCCATCGTGGTCGAAGGTCACGAGAGTAGATAGACTCAAGGACGAAGATGGACTGGATTAGAGCGATAAGCGACTTGCTTGGTAGCGTCGCCTGGCCGGCGACACTCATTGCCTTCCTGCTCTTGTTCAGGAGGGAGATCAGCCAGCGACTAAGGGATGTTACCGAGGTCAAGTATCCGGGCGGTTCCATCACCATGCGGGAAGTTGAAGGCCTTGAGGCGAAGCTTCAGGAGGTCCAATCTCCTGCGCCTGGGCCACCTCCAGGCCGCCCACAGCCAGCTCTGCCGACCAGTTCAATGTTGGCGGTCATACAGAATAGGCTTGACATCGAGAGAGAGCTGTTCCTCCTTTCGCGCTATGGCGGTATTCGCGATCGGAGCATGGCGGAGTGGAATGTCGAGCGCTGCCTTGGTGACTTGGAGACAAACAGTATTCTGGATGCCACCCTTTGCGAAAGCGTTCGTGAGTTTCTCGACCTCTCAGATAGGCTAGTCCACGAGGGTCCCGACACACGTGATCAGGTGGTTGATCGGGCGGCAGCCGCAGGTAGCTCTCTCTTGGCGACGCTGCACCAACAGCGGCGTCTCCGTGGGCTTGGGTCAGAGTTCGAGGGGCATCTTCTCTGGCATTTCCACGGCCACGCCGAAGCGGATGAGGACAGGAAATACCACTACTGGTCTGCTGTGGCAGCTAGTCTTCCTGAGTTCGACTACAACTATGATCTATACCGCGAGGCGTCAGAACGTCACAACAAGAAGATGGCCAAAGAGAGGGACCATTCGGAAGGCCGACTCTATATCCTTCCGTTGAATGAGTTCATTTCCGTACTCGAGTTTCGCGAACGTGAACTTGAACGAATTGCCGCTTCATGGGACTCAAGCGGAAAAAAGTGGGACATCCAATGGAGGTGGCCTGAGGAGTGGGGACACATCAGCTGGACTGGGCCGATTTTCCACGATCCTTATCCTTCCCTATGGGAGGCTCAGGATGAACTCGTGCGCACGCGAGCCGCACTGTCGTACTACCGTTCGCGTCTCAGACAAGAAGCCAAGACCAACTAAGCCGCAGGGACTAGTCCACCAGCCCCATGATGGGGCTAGTGAACTGCGACTCAAGATAGGGTTAGTCCTTCTTCCTTCTCCACGGCCGCCACGTCAGCCACAGGAACGGCGTGAGCCTCGGTCGGGGGTTGACCACCGGCACCACCCTCGCGGGGCTGAATCTCACACGGCCCCTGCGAGACAGGCTGAACATCGGGCGGAGCCGTGGCCTCAGCCTGACGACGGGTCGCAGCCGGGGCTTCCAGCCGAGCATCAGGCTGCCTTCCGTGCCTTCACGTCGCGCCTCGCCTCGAGACTAACTGGGGCTTTTGGGGAGTCCGCTTCGGCCTGCCGCTGCTCCTCGTAAAGCTTGATGGCGGCCCCCCTCGCCTTCCGGCTCCTGGGGACAACGGTGTAGACCATCGAGCCTTTCCCCGCCGGCTCGCTGATGGTCCCGTCCTGGAGCATGGCCCGCACCACGTGGCCGAGCTGGGTGCCGGTGACTCCGACATACCTGGCGAAGTGACCCCAGGGGCCACGCTTCCCCTCTGGCTGTGTCTTGATGTACTCGATCACCTTCTTCCGGTGCTCGGCGGTGACCTCGAACGGCTTCTTCTCGAAGGTCCTCGTGGCCTCGCAGTCCCGGCAGGTGCCGGTCTTGCCCCTGATGACCCAGCGGTGGGCCTTGCCCGCTGCCACGCAGTCCTTCACCTTTGTCTCTTCAGGCACTTCGATGCCCTCCTCTCTCAGTCTCTTTGTGAGCTGCCTCTTCCATGTCTTGAACCTCTTCACGTCCTGGGGCCTCTCGACCTTGGCCCTGGCGATCATGGCGTCCAGCCGCGGTAGCTGCTCCTTCATCTGTAGAAGTTGTCGCTGGCGCAGCGCCTCGCCCATCTTCTCACCTCGCTTTCCTGGCTGGAGTAGCGCCTGGAGTTCCTCCTCTGTCGGGTAGGGGTAGCGTCTGAGGCCACAGCGGTTCATCTTCACTTGACCCCGTGCCTCCCTTCAGGGCTCCTCTCATAGGCCGCCCTGCACCTCAGGCACATCACGTGGCCGCTGGCAGGCACCTTGTTGCACCCGCAGACACAGGCGCAGCGGTCCTCGTTCACCATCTGCCCCTTGTCCGCTGCCTCTGCCTTCACCTAATACCTCCCTCTATAGAGATCATCGGTACTTCGGCATCAAACGAGAACCGATCTATGCGCCTTAGCATTACTTTTTGAAGACGAATTTCTCCCACCTGAATTTAGGCCGCCAGCGGTAGCGTGACTACGTACCGGTATCTCTGAACCGGTGATCGAGATCGTGGGGAACGGGCTCACGTACAACCGGGAGAACGCGGCGGCCACGGCCTCGTTCTACGACGTGGGCGACACCTGGACTGAGAGCACCCCAACCTTCACCCAGGAGACGGCCACCCTCAAGATCCTGGGCGGCGACGCGGACATCGACAACTTCCTCATCGCCACCCGCAGCAACGTGCAGGACCTGGAGGCGGCGATCATCCAGCTCAAGGCGAAGGCGGTCCAGCAGAAGTTCGACGACACCTTCGTGAACGGCGACCTGTCGGTGGACCCGAAGTCCTTCGACGGCATCGACGAGCTCTGCGATGCGGGCCAGACGATCAGCATGGGCACCGACGGCGACACGTTGAGCCTGGGCAAGCTGGATGAGCTGATGGACCTGATCAAGACCGGCAAGCCGGAGCTTCTGCTGATGAGCAAGCGGAGCCGTCGGACGCTGAACGAGCTGGCCCGGACCTCCGGGACCTTCCTGGAGACGGACCGGAACGAGTTCGGGCAGGTGCTGCAGTTCTACAACGGCGTGCCGATCGGCGTGTCCGACTACGTCGCGGACGACCAGACGGTGGGCGCGAGCAGCGACTGCTCGACGGTCTACGCCCTGCAATTCGGGGAGGGAGCGGTGGCGGGCCTCACCTCGCCGGGCGGCCTGCAGGTCGAGCGCGTGGGCAGCCTGGAGCAACAGGACGCCACGCGCACCCGGATCAAGTGGTACGTCTCGCTGGCCCTCTTCAACACGTTGAAGCTGGCGAAGCTGATCGGCGTGCGCCCGTAGGGGCAGCCGGACGGTCGATGGCGGGCGAAGGCCCCTCCGCCACAGGCGGAGGGGCCTTTTGTGTCCGGGCGCTGCAGCGGCCTTGCGCCCGTTCGTGCTCCATGGGAGACTGCATCCGTCGCGCGGCCGCACGCGCGCGGCTAGACACTGATCGAGGAGGATGAAGATGGGCAAGCTCGAGGGCAAGGTCGCAATCGTGACGGGCGCAAGCCGAGGCATCGGGGCGGAGGTCGCGAGGATGTTCGCGGAGGAGGGCGCGAGGGTGATCTGCGCGGCGCGCACGATGCGGGAGGGGGACCACCCGCTGGAGGGTTCGCTGGAGAAGACCGTCGGCGAGATCCGCGCGGCGGGCGGCGAGGCGACGCCGGTGGCGGTCAACATCTCGGAGGCCGATGAGTGCGAGAGGCTGGTGCAGGCGGCCCGCGAGACCTACGGCCCGGTCGACGTGCTGGTGAACAATGCGGCGCTGACCTACTTCTTCCCGGTGAAGGACTACCCGCTCAGCAAATGGATGCGTTCCTGGGCGGTGAACTTCCAGGCCCCGTTCATCCTCAGCAAGCTCGCGCTCGAGGACATGGTCCCGCGCCGAAGCGGCAGCATCGTCAACATCTCCTCGGGCGCCGCCATCGGCCCCGGCCGCGGTCCCTACCCGGGCGCGTCGCAGGGCGCCGGCGGCACCTGCTACGGTGCGGAGAAGGCGGCGCTGGAGCGCTTCACGCAGGGTTTGGCGGCTGAAGTGTACGAGTACGGCATCTCCGTGACCTGTGTCGCGCCATCAGAGGTGGTGCCGACGCCGGGGACGGTGTTCCATCGCCTGGTGACGGGCTTGGACGACCCGAGCGGCGAGCCAGCGGACGTGCTGGCGAAGGCGGTGCTGCTCCTAGCGACGGAGCCGCTGGATAAGGTGACCGGCCGGGTCACGTACAGCCAGCTCATCCTGAAGGAGTTCGGCTGGACTGAGGAGGCCAAGGGTCCGGGCGTCGACCCGGCGCAGCCGGGCAGCGGCTACAGCCAGATCTAGCGGCCGGCTGGCCGCCTTCCCGTGGTGCGGCATCAGGGTCCACCCCTGGCCGGAGAGCAGCTTCAGTGCTACGATTCGCCCGTGCGTACACACCATCGCGGTGGGCGCAGCCGTCCTGACAGGTCCCTGAAACGGGCCGGCGCGATCCTGCGTCCGGCGGCAGTGGCAGGCCTCTGCCTGATGGCTGTCTTAGCGGGATGGGCGTGCTCGGGCGGCGCGGATACCCAGGCGGGGGTTCCGGCAAGCGAACGCTCGGTCGAGGGGGCGACCGCGCCCGCCACCCAGTCCGCCACCGATGCCGCCGCGCAGCCCACGGCCACTCCCGTGCCTCCACCGCGGGAGGGCGGCTATCGATTGGCGCCGACGCTGGAGGCCGCATCGTGGGAGCTGATGCTGGGGTTCTCCGTCGTACCCTGGACGGACGACGAGGCGGTGGTGGTCACGAAGACCGGCCAGATCTGGCGGATCGCGCTCGAAGGCGATGCGCCTCCCGTCCTGTTCGGCGACATCACCGACCGGCTGGTCCGCGATCCCGGCCTCGAGGAGGGGCTTCTGGGACTGGCGTTCTCACCGCATTTCGCGTCGGACGGTCGCGTGTACCTCTACTACTCCGCGGGCGAACCGCGGCGCAGCGTGCTGTCCTGGTTCCCCGTGGCGAACGGGATAATGAACACGGCGGAGGAGCACGTCGTGCTGGAGGTGCCGCAGCCGTACGACAACCACAACGGCGGACAGATCATCTTCGGCCCGGACGGGTACCTGTACGTCGGCCTCGGCGACGGCGGGCTGGCGGCGGACCCGCAGCTCAACGGGCAGGACCGCTCCACGCTGCTCGGCTCTATTCTCCGGCTCGACGTCTCCGGTGATGGATACGAAGTCCCGCCGGACAACCCGTTCGTCGATACGCCGGGCGCGCGCCCGGAGATCTACGCCTACGGCTTCCGCAACCCGTGGCGCTTCAGCTTCGACAGGGAGACCGGTGAGATGTGGGCGGGGGACGTCGGCCAGGACAGATGGGAGGAGATCGACCGCGTGGTCGCGGCCGGGAACTACGGCTGGAACATTCTGGAGGGTGTCGAGTGCTACCAAGCGCCCGGCTGCAGCACTCAGGGGCTGCAGATGCCGCGGTGGGTCTACGGGCGAGAGGATGGCTGCTCGGTGACCGGCGGGTACGTCTACCGCGGCTCGGCCATGCCGGAGCTGGTCGGCTACTACATCTTCGGCGACTACTGCAGCGGACGGGTCTGGGCGATGAACACGACCGACGACAGCCCGCCGATCCTGCTCGCCAACACCGGCATTACCATCCCCTCCTTCGCCGAGTTGCCGGACGGCGAGATCCTAGCGCTCACGTTCTGGTCGGTCCTCACCCGCCTGGAGCGCAAGTGATCAACCCCGGCTCCCAGGCGCGTTAGCCGGGCCGCAAGCTGCCGATCAACCCCGCCTCCATCTGCAGAACGAGCAAGGCGTCCAACGAGCTGACCTGGCCGTCACCGTTCACGTCGGCGGCGTGCTGGCAGGACAGATACTCTGCCACGTCTGCCGAGAGCTGCAGGATCATCGTGGCGTCAAGGCTATCGACGGCGCCGTCGCAGCTTGCGTCTCCAAGCGCGGCGGGAGCCGGCGAGGAGATGAAGCCTCCGTCGGGTGCACAGTCCGTTGGCTCCCAATAAGAGCCGACCAGCACGCGGAAGTTGAAGGCATCGTCGCCGCCCAGGGCGGCCAGTGGAACGATCAGCGTGAGGAACGTTTCCTCATACTGAGCCACCGCGAACATTTCGATTGGGTCTGAATCCTGGTAGATGGGCACGAGCAGTCCGGTGCCGCCGAACGCCCCAACCGTGGTCTCGACTCCCAGCCCACCTGGGGCGGTACAGAAGCTGTCGTACGCGCCCTCATACCCGGATTCGGGGTCCTGGTCGATGTCGAAGCTGGCGAAAACATAGACGGACTCATCGGTGCCAGCGTCCGGCGGGTCTATCGGGCCGGCGAAATCGACGGTCAGACAGAACGTCTCGTCGTCTGAGCCGCCCGTGAGCGAAAGGATATCCGGCCGGGGATACTCGCTGGTCGGCGTGAAACCGAAGGTGTCGCCGGCTGGGTCCTCGACGGAGAACTGGGGAGCGGGGCACGGCGGGACGGCAAACGTGTCCAGGTTGAACACCAGGTTGCCGGAGGGATCGAGGGGAATCCCTCCGATGCCCGGGCTACCCGCCGTAGCGCTACGGCGCTCGTGCCACCCTCCCTCATCCGACGACGATACGGCCGAGTAGTACCAGTACTCGGACTCGACACCGCCCACCTGGAAGAAGTACGTGTGGCCTGCGGCGGCCTCGAAGGCGAGCATCGTATGCGGATAGGAAGGTCCGGCGCAGGCGACGGGCTCCAGGTCCAGCAGCGACGTGCCTTCGTAGGCCGCGATGAACGGACCGTAGAAGTCGCTGCCCTCAGTGTCCGCCAGCAGGTAGGTGTCCTCGTCCGGGGTGAAGCTGTACCAGACGGTGGAGATGGCGCCCGTCTCCTGTCCAAGGCAGTCCAGTGCCGGCTCATCGAGTTCGGTCGTGGCGGTGAGCGTATCGACGGTGTGGCTGAAGGGAAGAGCCGTGATGCCCAGTGCCTGGACGAAGTCGTCATTGGCCGGGGGGACGCCGGCGTCAAGGCTGAAGGTGAGGCCAAACGCCGTTGTGCCGAGGGAATAGTCCGAGGGGCTCACCTGGAAGTAGTATGTGCGGCCGGCGAGAGCCTGGAAGGCCAGCCTCGGTGCCGGCCATGGCACCAAGCCTGCTCCTCCCTCGTCGGGCGGGAGGTCCGGTATGACGGTTGGCGGCGGACTGAACCCGCTCGCGCAGGCGACCTCAGCGAGGCCGAAGACGCTGTCCGTCCACACGCCCACCGTGGCCCCGGTTTCGCTACCGGTGGTGTCGACGACCAACAGTGCGTCCTCTTCCGGCTCAAAGGCGTACCAGACGGTCGATTCGACGGTGCTCGAGCAGCTCGCTGAGGGCTCGCCGAACTCGGTCGTCGCGGCGGCGGCGTCAACGGAGTCACTGAAAGGAAGCGCGGTGATGTCGGTTGCGTCGAGGAAATCATCGTTGTCGGGCGGAACTCCCGCGTGGAGGTTGAAGGTGAGGCTGGGGAGGGGGTCGCCGTAAGGGAACCCGCCCACCTGGAAGAGATAGGTCGTCCCTGCAGCAGCCGGGAAGACCGTCCTGGCGCCGTACGATGGTTCAACGGGGGTCGGCATGCCTGAGGGCTGCGCGTAGACGTAGGAGTAGCCGGCGGAACACGCGACCTCGGTCAACCTGGAGTCGCTTCCGGTCCAGACGGCCAGCACAGTGGAGAAATCGCTGCCGAGCGTGTCGGCGATGAGGACTGTGTCTTGTGCCGGAGTGAAGCTGTACCAGACGGTCGAGCTGGCCCCTCCATAGGAGCAGCTCGGCCTGGGCTCGCCGCGCTCCGTGGTCGCGTTCTTCATGGTAAGGGGACCGTCCGTGAACGGGAGCGCCGTAATGGTAGTCGCGTCGGCCTGGTCGTCGTTGCCGGGCGTGGTGCACGCCGGGTCCGCTTCGTCGGTGAGGCCGTCCAAGTCGTTGTCCAGTCCATCGCTGCAGGAGCCCGGGTTGGCGAGCTCGTGCTCAGGCGTGCTCGCCGGGTCGTTCGGGTCGGATCCGTACCGCTTCTCCGTTGCATCGTCGACCTCGTCGCCGTCGCTGTCGACGGGCGCACAACCCGGGTCGTCGGCGTCCGTGAGGCCGTCCCCATCGTTGTCATAGCCGTCGCCGCAGAAGTAGATGGGGAAGAAGTAGTACTCGACCACCGCGTCGGCACGGGAGTCCTCCGGCATGCTGGCGGCGTCCTCCGGGTCCGATCCGAGAAAAGCCTCCACTTGGTCGGACGCCAGGTCCCCGTCGCTGTCCATGCAGCCGGAGTCGCCCGTGTCTGTGAGGCCATCGAGGTCGTTGTCCTCGCCGTCGGAGCACACAGGAATCCCAGTGAACAGAACCACCAGGACATCCTCGGGGATGCTGTCGGGGTTCCCTGGGTCGGATCCGCCGATCTCCTCCAGGATGTCAATAGCCAAGTCGCCGTCCGTGTCGGTGGCGATTGCGCCGGCCGGCGGCGCATCCTGCTGTGCCCAAGCCACGGCGGCAAGTGCGGCGATCGCGACGGTGGCCGCGATCTTCAGTGCGTGCATGGACTTGCTCATGACCGACCCTCCTTCCATGCTGTTCCGAATCGCAGCGAGAGCCGTGGGGCACCGGAAGACATCCGGAGGATCAGCGCTGCGTCGATCTTGGTGGAACGCTAGCACTCCGTCGTAGCGCTGTCAACGTCTCGTTCTGCTCCGTTCACGGCTTCGCACGCACCTCAGCCGGGGTGCCATCGACCTCTTGGCGATCACCCTGCGCTGGCCTAACCTGGGCGTCTGACCGCAGAGAGAAGGCGAGCGATATGACCATCCGCCCCTACGACCCCAAGGACCGCCCCCGCGCCCTCCAGGTCCTCAAGGACCACCGCGCCATCGACGACCCCTCCAACCACATCCTCGTCACCGACGGCGCCGAAGAAGGCCTCGCCCTCTGGCACCAACCCTCCGCCGGGCCCGGCCTCCTCGCCATCGTCCACGCGCCCAACAACCGCACCCTCTTCTACCAGCTCGCCCTCCAAGCCTGCGAGCGCGCCATCGAAGCCGGCCTCACCCAAGGGTACTTCCAGATCCACGACGTAAGGCTCCTGGACCGCCTTCAGCGCGATTTCAACATCAACCCCGTACCGGAGGGCCGGGAGCCCAACACCGCCCTGAGCTCGCCGAAGGGGCCCGGCGCCCCTACCTCCTGGACCGTCGCCGTCGACCTCCTCGACGCCAGAGACCAGCTCCTCGAGGTCCTCGCCGTCCTCCAAGGCCGCCGCCCTCAGCCCGCCGAAGGGGGCTGCACAGGTGGCTGACGTCAGGGTCTACGCCTCGATCGACGCCTACATCAACGGCAAGTCACCCAACGCCAACTACGGATCCCAAACCTACTGCGCCGCCGGCGAGCTCTACGTCGGCGGCGCCAAGTCCAACTGGTGGCGCGCCATCGCCGACTTCGACGTCTCACCACTCCAAGGCCTCGACCTCACCTCCCTCAAGATGCGCTTCAACCGCACCGCCCTCACCGGCCAACCCTTCGACGCCTACCTCTCACGCTGCACCAGGCCCGGCCAGTGGACCGAGAACGGCGTCACCTGGAACAACTACGACGGCGTCAACCCCTGGACCACCGCCGGCGGCGACTTCGACGACACCGGCCCCCCGGCCAAGATCACCTTCACCGTCTCCGAGGACGGCCTCGCCGACATCGACGACCAGCTCCTCCTCGACTTCCTCCAGGACGCCATCGACAACCGCTCCGGCGTCCTCTCCTGCATCATCCGCAACGCCGACGAGGGCCCCGGCGTCAGCCAGTACACCGCCTGGCGCACCAAGGAGTCCGCAGACCCCGACCGCTGGTCACTCATCGCCCAGCTCGCCAGCACCTACACGCCCACCGTCCAGCCACGCAGAACCGCGGGAGCCCACATGGGAGTGCGCCGGCCGCGGTCCCCCGGCCGCGCTCGCCCGCCGGCCGAACCATCCCGCGGCCGTCGCCCCCCCCAAGGGCACCGCCCTGAGCCAGCCGAAGGGAGGAAGCCATGGGCACCCTAGCCGACATCGTCGAGCTCGTCAGGCTCGACCTCCGTGACCCCACCGACGCCATCTGGTCCGACGCCCAGCTCCAAAGACACGTACAACGCGCCGTCCACGAGTACTCCCTCGTCAACCCGCAGGAAAAGAAGGCCACCATCCAGAACGACAACAACGCCCGCACCATCTCCCTCTCCACCATCACCGACCGCATCCGCATCGTCGCCGTCGAGTTCCCCGTCGGCGAGTACCCACCCGAGTACGTCCCCTTCTTCACCTGGGCAACCACCCTCACCATGGACCTCGCCTACGCTCCCTCCGGCCAGGCCAACGCCTACGTCTACTACCACGCCGAGCACACCATCAACGGCACCACCACCCTCCCCCCAACCCACAACAACATCATCGCCAACGGCGCCGCCGGCTACGCAGCACTCGAGCTCACCGCCGACACCGCCAACAAGGTCAACGTCGGCGGACAAGACGCCTGGGGTCGCTACGCCGACTTCGCCAACCAGCGCCTCGACGACTTCCACCGCCAGCTCCGCCAGATCGCCGAGGCCTACCAGAACCGCCTCCACTCCTCACGCCTCTACTCTCCCACGCAGGGCACCAGGCTCACCAGCCAGACCACCGACCCGGGCCCGCCATGAACACGCTACGCCCTGAGCGCGTCGAAGGCCGCGCGCGAAGATCGATCTCTTCTCTTCTAAAGAAAGTGAGCAAGGTGATCCATCCATCAATCCATCCATCCATCAGATCAGATCATCAGACCAGATCAGATCATCAGATCAGATCATCAGATCCGCGCCCGTGGGCGCCGCCACGGCTCCGCCGCCGCCTCGCGCACGCGTGGGTCCGCACCGCCCATCGCTGCTGGTACTGCCACCACCCCGGATACCTCACCGGCTGCGGCTGCGGCGGCCGCTACCACCCCGAGTGCTGGCCCGAGCACTCCTGCCGCTCGCCCTTCACCTACCCAAAGCCCATCCCCCGCCGCAAGCCCATGCCCCTCGACTGACATGCGCTCGCTCTACGACGCCGCCCGCCTCCTACTAGCAGCCACCTGGCTCATCACCGGCGCCCTCGCTACCGCCGACTTCCTCCGTCACGCCCTATGAGAAGCCTCACCGGAACCCTCCTAGCCGCCCAGAAGGCCGCCTCCGGGATCCCCTACGTGCGCACCGTCGTCCAGGACACCATCCGCGACATGTACCACCTACGCTTCGCTCAGGTCTACTCCTCCGCCGCGGACGACCTCCCCCACGACGCGGCCGCGGACGGCACCTACCTACACCGCGTATCCATGGGCTCCGACGGCTACGCCTACTACGAGCGCGACCCCGGATCCGGCTGGACCCAGATGTCCTCCGCGGCGGACGCCGACCGCGTCGCCGTCGCCGCCGTCAACGACACCCGCGTGATCGTCGTCTACAACCGAGGGACCTCGCTCTACTTCCGCGAGTCCACCGACCAGGGCGGCTCCTTCGGCGGCGAAACCCTGATCCTCGACGACGGCGTCCAGCCCACCTGCCTCGCCGTCGAGTACAAGACCTCCGCCGGCGACCTGGTCGTCGTCTGGGAGAAGTCCACCGACCTACGCCGCATCCGCAGGACGTCCGGCGCGTTCGGCGCGGCCGCCACCTGGTCGCTCTCCGCCAACTCCATCAACGGCGTCGACGTCACGCTCTACGGCGACTTCCTCATCGCCCTCACCGGCACCGATACCGACGGCCGCCCCACGCTCTGGACCTGCGTCCTCGGCAACGGCCTGCCCACCACCCTCGACTCCTGGGCCCAGCTCTACATCGCCAACCAGGCCGAGGCAGACGAGGACGTCACCTTCCAGGCGCCCTTCATCGATCTGATCGATACCTTCCGCCTCACCTACGTCGAGGTCTTCGCCGGCACGCCCAACTACAAACGCACCTACAACACGCTCCGGCCCGACGGCGACCGCCCCGGCGCCGACTGGGAGTGGCAAGACCCCACCCCGCTCGACAACACGTCCACCCACGGCTACGCCGTCACCTACGGACTCGCCGCCGGCAACGCCATCCTCTCCCGCCCCGCCCAGGTCCTCCATGCCTCGGTATCCGTCACCTCCCTGGACATGAGCGCCGACCTGGTCGACGCCACGATCGAGGAGCGCGACGGCATCAGGCAGCGCGCCGAGCTCGTCTTCAACAACGCCGCCGGCCAGTACGCCGGCCCGCCGGCCCCCATCGAGCTGGGCCACTGCGTCGATATCGGCCTCGGCTACGGCGCCGAGTACTCCCGCCCACCACGTCAGTCAATCGTCGGCTGGGAGTACCGGAGGGACGGCGGTCGCTCGCTCTTCGCCCTCTTCACCAGGGGTACCGACTACTGGCTCGACCGCTCCCGCCCGCGCACCACGATCCAGTACGCCTCCACCAAGTCCCTCGTGCAGATCGTCAGGGGCGCCGCACTCCGCGCCGGCATCCAGCTCCTCAACCTCTCCAGCTCCACCAGAGCCAACACCTTCGCCCTCTCCTGGACGATTCACCCCCACCAGTCCAGCCTCCACGCCCTCGAGGCCGCCCTCGAGCTCATGCCCGATATCTACGTCAACACCGCCACCTCCTTCGGTATCGGCGTCCTGGAGCCCGAGGCCTCGGAGTCCGCCGACTACACCTACGGCACAGACCACGCCGTCTACCACTCCCGCACCCGCTCCGAGCCCGCGGCCGCGGTGGCGGAGATCCTCGCGGTGGACGTCCTCGGCCAGGCCTTCGACTTCGACCTCATCAACCACGACAAGCCCCTCGAGGACCGGCGCCGCGACCCCCACGCCACCGCCTACGCCGACGCCGACGACCACGCCGACGCACGACTCCGCAAGGCCCAGCTCCGCAAAGACCTCGGCTACCTCATCACCCCGCCCAACTGCGGCCTCCAGTGCGGCGACGTCATCGCCTACGGCGACCAGCTCGTCAGCTCATCCCAGCTCACGGCCCGCGTCACCGGCATCACCACCCGGTACCGACGCGCCGCCGTCCCCCTCTACGACCAGAAGCTCACCCTAGGAGGACTCTAGTGAACCGCCCGCCGGCTTGCCCCGCCTACAGACCCATCCACCCCAACCCCGGCAACCCGCCCGTCTGCATCAAGCCCGCCGGCCACGCCGGCCCTCACCTCTTCGCACGCTACCTCTCCGTCAACCAGATCGACACACCACGACACCGCAGCCCCAGACTCGAAACACCCCCGGATCCCCCGGCGCCGGCAGGTCCTGCAGCGCCTAGACACAGATCGAGAGCGTAACATGACCCCACACCTGCCGCCCGTCCTCCCACCCCACCAACGCCGCTGCCCCCAAAGAAAGCAAGACGCCTCCGGAAGCTGGCGCTGCATCAAGCCGCCCAACCACCGCGGTGCCCACCTCTTCGCCCGCTACCGCCGCACGGCCACGCTCACCGGACAGGACCGCCCATGACCCCCGACCCGCGACCCCCGACCCTCGTCCCCGGCATCCTCCGCGCCTTCGACGCCGGCACCTACACCGCCCGCGTCACCCTCAAGGGCTCCATCCACATGTCCCTCGCCTCCCTCCCCACCACCAGGGGCATCGCCGCCGGCGACATGATCGCCGGCCGCAACGTCGCCGTCCTCATCCTCGACCACACCAAAGCCACCGACGCCGTCGTCATCGCCGTATGGACCTAGTCAGAGCCGTCGACGTCTCCGAGTTCACCGGCCCCATCCACCCCGCCTGGTGGCGCTCCCTCAAACGCAACCACGACGTCCAGGCCGCCATCATCCAGTGCTGGGGCGGCGGCTACGTCCCCGGGCGGAAGGTGGCGGCTGGTATAATGGCTGGCGTAATGAGGGATACTAGGCTCACCAAGACGGCCAAGGGATCAAGGAGACGGCAACCAACGGCATCGAGAAGTACTCGGGCTGCCGAAGGCAAGCGCCACGCGAGCCGCAGGACCGTGGGACGGTACATCAGTCAAGGCGGGACGGGTTCGTCCAGAGGACTTGCTGTCACCAATAGTGGACGAGCGAGCGGAAGGACGGGGCGATCGAGGGTGACAGAGGCGGGGCATGCGGTGGTACTACTGCACGGGCGAGCTCTGAAGGAACTCGAGAAGCACTAATTGACCCGGCTCTGGTATCCGGACAGAGAAGCCGTCGAGCTTCTTGCCTATGAACTGGCGGGGGCGATGTTCGGCGACTATGATTCCTCTCTACCAGCATTCGCGCTTTTTGGCGGGGAACGCGGGGGCGGAGCGCTGCTCGACTCCGCCCTGGCTCTGCCCCGGCAGACGTTCGGCGGTCGTCCACTGTACCGAACGGTGCATGACAAGGCGGGGGTGCTACTTCGGTCGCTCATCAAGAACCATCCTCTCCTCGACGGCAACAAGCGTCTGGGAATGGCGACAACCGCACTCTTCCTCTTGATGAATGGGCGTCTCCTGTTACCGTCGTCTCAAGAAATGGTACGCTTTGCATTGCAGGTCGCCGAGAGCGAGCCGGACATCGACTGGAGAGACGTGGCTCGCTGGGTACGTGCTAACACCATCCCACTGGGTGGCGATAGGAGGCAGACCATCAGGTTGATCAGCGACAGATTCAAGGACCCGGACGAGATGATCGAGCGTCTCTCTGAGTATTGGCCGAACATAGCCAAGTTTGGGCGGGAAGGAGCCGCATGACCACCGATCGTATCCTGGCCGGCGTGCCGAGGGAAGAGGACGAGCCCTTCGAGTCGTCTCTGCGTCCTCGCCGTCTCGGCGAGTACATCGGCCAGGACAAGGTGAAGGACAATCTCCGCATCGCCATTGCGGCCGCCCAGCAGCGGGGCGAACCGCTGGACCACGTTCTCCTCTACGGCCCGCCGGGCCTGGGCAAGACCACGCTCGCCAACATCATCGCCGCCGAGATGGGAGTGAGCGTGCGCACCACGTCCGGCCCCGCCATCGAGAGACCGGGCGATCTGGCGGCGATCCTCACCAACCTGCAGCCGGACGACGTGTTGTTCATCGACGAGGTACACCGCCTGGCGCGTCCAGTGGAGGAGATCCTCTACCCGGCGATGGAGGATTGGGCGCTCGACCTCGTGCTGGGGAAGGGTCCGGGCGCCCGCAGCGTGCGGCTAGCCCTGCCCCGGTTCACGCTGATCGGAGCCACGACGCGGTACGCCATGATGAGCCCGCCCCTGCGCGACCGGTTCGGCGCCGTGTACCGCCTGGACTTCTACGAAACTGGTTCCATCGCCCAAATCGTCGGGCGCTCGGCCCGCATCTTGGGGGTAGAACTCGATGACGGCGGGACGACGGAGATCGCCCGGCGGTCGCGGGGCACGCCTCGGGTGGCGAACCGGCTTCTCAAGCGGGTGCGGGACTACGCCCAGGTGATGGCCGACGGCGCGATTACCGGCGAGGTGGCCCACGAGGCGCTGTCCCGGCTCGAGATCGATCATCTGGGGCTGGACGACGTCGACCACAAGGTGCTCCACACGATCATCGAGAAGTTCAGCGGCGGGCCGGTGGGGCTGGACACCATCGCCGCCGCGATCTCCGAGGAGGCCGATACGATCATGGACGTCTACGAGCCGTATCTCCTCCAGCTCGGCTTCCTCCAACGTACGCCTCGCGGCCGGGTGGCTACCAAGAGCGCCTACGAGCACCTGGGCGTGCCGCCCCACGGTCGCGCGCCGGCGGGTCAGCCCACCCTCTGGGACTGATCGACCAGAAACCGATTGGCACCGTCCGTCCGCCGGTGGCACACTGATTCCGTGCGCGTGCGCTACCTGCTCGGAGCGATAACAGGCGTTTGGGCGCGGACCCCGCCGGCGGCGCTGCGTCGAGCGTGGCCGCTGGGCCTCGCCATCCTCGTCATCGCCATTCTCGGCTCCGGTCTCCTCTTCTCCAAGCACGGACGTCCCGCCGTCAGCTCCGCCCTGTTTCTGCCCGACATGCTGCTGGAGCTGCCAGTGCGGCCGGTGACCTGGTTGACGCCCGACCCGACGGTGGAGCGCGGATTCATCGACTACGGCTCCGGCCGCGTCCTGGCCGACATCTACCGGCCGGCGGGCGATGCGCCCCGCGCCGCGGTGATCTTCTCGATGGGAGCGCCCCCGCTGGACCTGGACGACCCGCGCCTGGTGAAGCTGGCCGAGGATGCCGCCCGCGCGGGGCTGGTGATGGTGGTCCCGTTCTCCGAGCGTCTCGACGCCGAGCGGATCGAGCCGGAGGAGATAGACGCCCTGGTCGGCATCTTCCAGTACCTCGAGCAGCAGCCATACGTCGATCCGGACCGCATCGGGTACATCGGGGTGAGCGTCGGCGGGTCGCTGGCGCTGGTGGCTGCGGCGGACCCGAGGATCGCCGACCGGGTGGACTATGTCGTGAGCTTCGGCGCTTACTTCAGCGGGATCGACGCGCTCGCGGCGATCGGGTCGCACCGGATCAGCTACAACGGTGTTGAGGAGACGTGGGAGCCGAACCACCACTCGGTGGAGGTGATGGCCCTGCTGCTGATCTGGGAGCTGTCCGACGATACCGACCGAGACGTGCTCTGCAGGGCCTTCGTCGACCGGGGAGACCGTCTGAGGCTCTGCGGCCTCGCCTCGGTCCGCAGCGATCCGGTGACGGAAGCCGAGGTGGCGGCGTTGACACCGGAGGGGCGGGCGGCCTACGACATCATGACCGGCCACGACCCGGCCCGCACCGAGGAACTCCTCAAGGAGCTCCCTCAGACCGCGGTGGCCAAGCTCACCCAACTCTCCCCAGAAGGCGTCCTGGCTGACCTAAAGGCGGAACTGTATATCATCCACGACCGGGGGGACGAGTACATCCCCTACGTGGAGTCTCGCCGGATGCGCGACGCCCTGGCCGGGCGGAAAGACGTGCACTTCACGGAGGTGTCCCTGTTCGAGCACGTGGAGCCGAAGCTAAGCCGTGGGGGCGACATCATCGTGATAGACGGGACGCGTCTCTACTATCGGCTGTACCAGCTCCTGCTGAAGCTGTCCTGAGGCGCAATGACGGGCGGCCCCCGATGTGGCTTACCGGTGGGCCGCCCGCTGGTCGTTCCGGCGGCGTCATGTCCCCGCTCTGCTTTCGCCCACGCGCTGGCCGGAAGGATCCCCCGCCTTTTCTTACTCGCGAGGAGGAGCAGGCTCGCCGTCGTCCGGCGCATCGCCGGTCGAACGTGGACCCAGCTCCTCTCGTACGATCTTCAGATCGCCAGGCGCGTCAATGCCCAGCTTCACCCTTCGCCGTCCGACGCCCAGAACCTTGACGAAGATGTGACCTTCGATCCAGAATCCCTCATTGATCTTGCGGTCGAGGACCAGCATGGGTACCTCCTCAGCTCCCCTTTCAGGGGGGCCGGACGGAGCGCTCCATTGCCGCTCTTCCTTCCCGCCACAGCCCGCCTTGTTGGTCCGCTCCGGCCAGGTTCCCGGCATCATACTCAGTTTCCGGGCTTGACGTATCCCCCGTGGATGCGGTACTAGAAGTCAGTTACCGGATGCGTGACGCTGGAATAAGCATGCTATCATTGCACTACCGGATTTACGATACAAGCATTGTACTTCGTCATTGGCGCCCCGTCAAGCGCGGCCGGAGGTTCTAGATCGTGGGCAAATGGGGTCTTCTCACCAACCACGCGCTCGTTCTGATCCACGTCGCGAACAACCCGCGCTCCACTCTGCGCGAGATAGCCTTGGCGGTGGGGATCACCGAACGGGCGGCCTTCTCCATCCTGCGCGCCATGGAGGAAGAGAAGATTGTTTCCCGCCAGCGGGAAGGGCGGAGAAACAAGTACTGGGTGGACTACACCGCTCTCTTGGAGTACAAGTTGCCGGGGCCGTTCTCCGTCGTCGAACTGGCCGAGAACCTGACGCACATAGCCGGGCGCCTGCAGGAACTCCAGCGCCTCCGGCGCTAGGCAGTCGCGGAAGAAGCACCCTCGCCAGATAGGACTTTCGTCTCCATCCAGCTCAGCATGTCGCCGGCGATGGACTCCCATCCCGGCTCTTCGGGCAGCCAATGGCCGTGGCCCGGATACACACGCAAGTCCGCGCCGTACTTTCGGGCGATGCGTCGAACCGACCGAGCCGGCGTGATGTTGTCGTCCGAGCCCACGAGGCAGAGCATGGGGCAGCGCACCCGGGAGGCATCGACCGGAACGCCCGTCACCGCGATCTCCCTCCCCACGATGCCGGAGTCGGGCGCCATCTTGTCGTAGAGCCTGCGGCGGTCGGCCTGCGGGATGCGATTGAGGAGCGTCCTCGCGGCGCCACCGAAGGACGGCAGGAACGGCCGGCCCAGGAGCAGGTCGAGCGTGTGGCGGAGGTACGTCGGCAATGCAGCTAGAGGTGGCAGCACGCGGACGTCGCCGGGAGCGGCGGACGCGACCAAGACCGCGGCGCGGCAGCGGCCCGCCTCGGCTACCTTCTGCGCAAGCAGCCCGCCAAGGCTCCATCCGATGACGATCGCCTCTCCATCGACGGCGTCCAGAACGCGCAGCGTGTCGTCCACGAAGTCCTGGATGCGGAGGCCGCGCGCGTGTTCCGGCGGAACGCCACGGCGGCCACGCCGAGAGGCCGCATAGCAGTCGAACCCTGCCTCGGAGAAGAAGCGCAGGTAGGTGGGCATGAAATCGTGGTCGCTCCAGTAGCCGTGGAGGAAGACCAGCGGGGACGAACGGCGCTCGCCATCGGCTGCAGCGAACAGGCCGGGGAAGCCAGCGATCTCTTTCGGTTGGGACTCACTCATGCTCTGCCACTACCTTTCTCCCGGCTGGTTTCTGGACACGGTCCAGTCCTAGCGCGGCAGGCCGAGGCCGCGCGTGGCGATGATGCCGCGCTGCACCTCGCTGGTGCCGGCCGCGATGGTGCTGGAGACGGCGCTCACGTAGCCGCGCTCCAGCCGCCCCTTGAGCGGCGCCCACTTGGAGCCCGGCGAAAGGCCGCCGAACAGCCCCAGGAGCTGGATCCCGGTCAGCGCGAGTCGCTGCGACAGCTCCGAGCCGTACAGCTTGCTGATCGACGCCTCATAGTTGGGGATGATCCCCTGCGACTGCATCCAGGGGATGCGATACGCGATCGAGGTGCCGGCCGCGATCTCCACGGCGCGGTCGGCCAGGCGCAGGCGCACCTGCGGGTTGCGCTGCACCGTCTCCGAATGCTCCTGGACGTAGGCGACAAGGCGCTCCAGGGTCCGGCGGCCGCCGGCGTACGCCTGGATGCCCGACCGCTCGAAGTCGAGCGCCACCGCCACCTGGTACCAGCCACGGTTGACCTCACCGACGAGGTAATCCTTGGGGATGCGCACGCTGTCGAAGTAGACTTCGCTGAACGCGCCCGATCCGGCCATGTTGATCAGCGGACGGATGGTAACGCCGGGCGCGTCCATCGGCACCACGAAGGTGCTGATCCCCTTGTGCTTCGGCGCGTCGGGGTCGGTGCGGGCGGCCAGCCAGCCCCAGTTCGACCGGTGGGCGCCGGAGGTCCAGATCTTCTGGCCGTCGATGACCCACTCGTCGCCGTCCAACACCGCCCGCGTCTTGAGGGCGGCCAGGTCCGACCCGGCCTCCGTCTCAGAGTAGAGCGTGCACCAGACGTCTTCGGCGGACGTGATGCGAGGAATGAACCGCTCCTTCTGCTCGTCCGTGCCGTAGAGCATGATCGCGGGGCCGACCCAGGCGACGCCCATCGCGAAACCGCCGGGCACGGCGTGGTACGACAACTCCTCGTTGTAGATGAGCTGCTGCATGTGGGAGGCCTCCAGGCCGCCGTACTCCTTGGGCCAGGCCATCGCCAGCCACTTCTTCTCGGCCAGCTTCTTGGTGATGCTGCGGCCCAGCTCGTAGAGGGCCTGCTCGTCCTCGTCCTCACCGTAGCCGCTGCCCTCCCAGCCCTCCGGCAGCACCTCTGCGATGAACTCGCGTATCTCCTTGCGGAACGCTTCCTCCTCAGGTGTGAACCGAAAGTCCATGGTACCCCTCCTGGCAGAACCTAGAACCTAGAAGCGAGAACCCAGGAATCAGAACCTGGAGCTAGCCGGCTATGAGGCTGCCCCGGTTCTTGGCCCTTGGTTCTGGGTTCTCTGCTTCGCTCCCATCCTTCGTGCTACGTCCTCGAAGACAGCGTACTCCTGCGCCCCCACAATGGGAAACTGCCGCTCGCCGGTCTGGAAGACGAACGTCGGCGTTCCCGCGATGCCGGACCTCTTCGCCTCAGCCGTGCGTTCGTCCACCAGGGACGCGTAGCGCCTCGATTCCAGCGCTTCCCCCAGCGCGGCTGTGTCGAGGCCGCACCCCTCGCCCAGCCCCTTCAACACCACCACGTCGCCGATATCCCGTCCTTGGCCGAAGAAGGCTTCGAAGAGGGCGCGGTGGTAGGGCGCGAACGCGGCCTGCTCGCGGGCGAACTCCGCAGCCTCGAGCGGGCGGTGGGAGTTGGGGATGTGCGTCTGCGGCTCGAACGCGAGGCCGTCCTCTTCGAGCATCTCCCGCAACCGCTGGTAGCGGCCGGCGCGGTCCGACAGACCCCTCCATTCGATCCCCTCGGGCGGGATCTCCGGGTGCAGCTCGAAGGGCTGCCATTCCAGGTCGATGTCAAACTCCCGTTCCAGCCGCTCGGCCCGCACGAGGCCGAGATAGCACCACGGTCAGATGTAGTCGGAGACGACGGTGACGCGCAGGCGGTCGTCCGGCATAGCGGGAGTATAGTAGCACACGGGAAGGAGGGGCGAGCGGCCGGCGGCCGCAGCCCAGAGCCAATTCCCTCAGGAGGGCGGAGCCGCGTTTCTCCGAAGCGGACAGCCGTCCGCTCGGCCCGGCACCGCGTCAACACGACCCGACCATGCACAGCGTCTGATCCCCGGCGACGCAGGGTATAATCGGCAGGAATGCGGAATCGCCCCGCGGCACCCTCTGTATGGTGATGTGGGGACGGCAAAGAGGAGGAGGGTGAGACACATGGAGCCGAACCGGGCCGCGCAAGTGCTGGCACAGGGTCACGTCTGATCGGAAGCCGTTCTCCTGGCCGTGTGCCAGGAATTCGGGATAGAGAATGAGATCATTCCTCGGATCGCCAGCGGCTTCGCGGGCGGCTTCGGCAACACGGGGGCGGTCTGCGGCGCCGTCGTGGGTGCTGTGATGGCCATCGGCCTCGTGCGGGGGCAGGACGAGCCCACGGAGGCAGGAGATGCCGCGTCGGGCGGGGTGGAGGACTTCAGCCGCCGCCTCGAGGAGGCGCGGGAGGCGCCCCCGAAGGACATGGCGGCGATGCTGGCGGGGTTGAAGCAGGTCCAGGAGTTTCGTCGCCGCTTCGAGGCCGAGTTGGACACCATCAGTTGTCGTGAGCTGACGGGGATCGACCTGACCACGGAGGAGGGGCTCCAGCAGCTCATGAGCTCCGACGTTCCGATGACTGTCTGCCTGCCGGCGGTCGGCGTCGCATACCGGCTGGTGGTGGACATGCTGCGGGAGCTCTCGTAGCAAGCGGCTGGCAGCGTCGAAACGCCCGTCGCTCCGGAACCGACCATCATATCGCGGGATGGTGGTCACGAAGCGGGGGACGAGATCCGAACCGGCCGCCGTCTCTTTGGGCCGTAGGTGCTTCGCCCGGCATGGCGGGGGTATGGGAGCACACGGGGACAGCGGCCACGCGTTCATGGTATGATCGCGCCGCTTGGTGTCGGTAGGCACCACAGGCGGAGGAGGTGTGACATGCGGCAAAGGCGAGTCCTGGTGACACTTGGAACACTAGCGATGACCGGCTTGCTAGGCGCGATGCTGTTGTCGGCAGAGTTAGGCTACGGCGAGGGCACGAACACGATCACCTCACCCGACACCGACGGCGACGTCGGCAAATGGACCTCCCTGGCGCTGGACGCCTCGGGGCACCCAGTGGTCAGCTACAACGATTGGACGAACCACGACCTGAAGGTGATGCACTGTGACGACCCCAACTGCTCAGGCAGTGACGAGAGCATCACCTCGCCCGACAGCGAGGGCGACGTGGGGTACGCTCCGTCCCTGGCACTGGACGCCTTGGGCAATCCGGTCGTCGCCTACTGCGGTGGCGCCAACAATAGCCTGAAGGTTCTGCACTGCAACGACCCCAATTGCAGCGGCGGGGATGAGAGCGTCACGTCACCCGACACGTCCGGCGACGGGTGCGCATACAGTTCCCTCGCGCTGGATGCCTCGGGCAATCCGGCGGTGAGCTACTACGCCGGCGGGGACCTGAAGGTTCTGCACTGCAACGACCCCAGCTGCAGTGGCGGCGACGAAAGCATCACCTCACCCGATACCGACGGCACCGTCGGGAGGGAAAACTCTCTGGTGCTGGACGGAGCAGGTAACCCCGTGGTCAGCTACTGCGACGACACCCACCGCCATCTGAAGGTGCTTCACTGCAACGACCCCAACTGCGGCGGCGGCGACGAGAGCATCACCTCACCCGACATGGTGGGGTGGGTGGGCCGGTATACTTCGCTCGCGCTGGACGGCTCCGGCAACCCGGTAGTCAGCTACCAGGACTGGATCAACATGGCGCTGAAGATCCTGCACTGCAACGACCCCAACTGCGGCGGCGGCGACGAGAGCATCACCTCACCCGACATGGTGGGAGGCTTCGACCATCGGATCCAGTACGAGCACACGTCTCTGACGCTGGATGCCTCCGGCAGCCCCGTGGTGAGCTACCACGAGATCAACAAGACACTGAAGATCCTGCGCTGCAACGACCCCAACTGCAGCGGCGGCGACGAGAGCATCACCTCGCCGGATTCGGCAAGCGCTACAGGATGGTACACGTCGGTCGCACTGGACGCCTTGGGCAACCCGGTCGTCAGCTACTATGATGCCTCCAACCGCGACCTCAAGCTGCTACACTGCGGCGATGCGGTCTGCACAGCCAAGCCAACACCGACCTCCACTGCCACGTTGAGCATCACGGCCACGAGCACTCCCACCATCTCACCCACACCGACAGCTACACCTACACAGACCCTTCCTCCGGTTGGTGGCGCTGGCGCCTTCCCGGAGATTGGCAGCGACGCAGCAGCAGGCGCAAGCGACGTGTTGCTCGTGCCCATCGCGGTCGCAGGCACGACCTGCGCCGCGGTTCTGGCCTATGTAGGCTGGTACGCTCAGAGGAGTTCGGCCAGGTAGAGAATCGCGCACCGTGCCCCGCAAGCGAAGAAACAGTCGGAAGACACCGGGCGACAAGACGGGCGCCACGCTGGAGTTGGCCGACGGCCGTGCGCTCGGCTACGCGGAGCACGGCGACCCGAAGGGCGAGCCGCTGTTCCACTTCCACGGCCACCCGGGCTCCCGGATGGAGGCGCAGTTGGCGCACGCCGAGGCGGAGCAGGGGGGCGTCCGCATCATCGCCTTCGACCGGCCGGGCTACGGGCTCTCCGATTTCCAGCCGGGTCGCAAGCTGCTCGACTGGCCCGATGACGTCGTTGCGGCGGCCGACGCGCTGGGGATCGACCGGTTCGCCGTGGTTGGCGTCTCCGGAGGCGGCCCCTACGCGCTGGCGTGCACCTACAAGATCCCGGACCGGTTGACGGCGGTGGGCGTCGTGAGCGGCTTCGGTCCGCTGGATGCGCCGGAGGCGACGGCGGGCATGCGACGGCAGAACCGCATCGCCTTCCGGCTCACGAGATACGCGCCGCCGGTGGCCCGCCTGGCGATGTGGGCAATGGCGCGCCAGGTACGGCGCGACCCGGAGCGGGTGGTCGCCGCCATCGGTGCGGCGATGGGCGAGCCCGACCGGCGCATCCTGAGCCGCCCCGAGGTGAAGAAGGCGTTCCTAGACATCATCGTCGAGGCGTTTCGCGCGGGCGCTCGGGGTCCGGCGTGGGACATGGTGGCGATAGCGCGTCCCTGGGGCTTTCGGCTGGAGGACATCGAAATGCAGGTACACCTCTGGCAGGGGGAGGAGGACCTCCTGGTGCCGCCGTCGATGGGGCGCTACCAAGCCGAGGCGATCCCCCACTGCAACGCCACTTTCTATCCGGGCGAGGGCCACCTGCTGGTGGTGGACCACATGCGCGAGATCCAGGAAGCTCTGTTCCCGCGCGATACGCCGTAGCTCCGAGCACCTACCATTTCGTCCCCCTGCGCCGTCCCGTTCGTGGTACAATCGCCCTGCTTGGTGGTGATGGCATCACAGGCGGAGGAGGTGTGCGATGAGATCGAGACGAATCCTGCTGGCGCTGGCAACGCTCGTTGTCATGGCCGTGGTGGGCGCGATGCTGCTCTGGCCGGCACCCAGCCCGACGACGGCGACGGGCGGAAACAGCATCGTAACTGCACCGCTCAGTGGCGCGGGCCCGTACACATCGCTGGCGCTGGACGCTGGTGGCTTTCCCGTAGTCAGCTTCTACGCCACGACCAGCGACGACCTGAAGGTGCTGCACTGCGATGATCCGAACTGCAGCGGTGGCGGCGAGAGCATCACTGCCCCGGATACCGCTGGAGATGTAGGCCGGTACACTTCACTGGTGCTCGACGCGAGCGGCAACCCAGTCGTCAGCTACTGGGACTGGACCAACTGGGATCTGAAGGTGCTGCACTGCAATGACCCGAACTGCAGCGGGGGCGACGAAAGCATCACATCACACGACACCGCTGGCAGTGTCGGGGACTTCGGCACGTCGCTGGCATTGGATGCCTCAGGCAACCCGGTGGTCAGCTACCATGACTCCATTGGCGATGACCTGAGACTGCTCCACTGCAACGACCCGAACTGCAGCGGCGATGACGAGAGCATCACGTCTCCGGATACCGTTGGCGATGTCGGCCTCTGGACCTCGCTGGCATTGGACGCCTCAGGCAATCCGGTCGTCAGCTACCAGGACTCCACCAACCGAGACCTGAAGGTGCTGCACTGCAACGACCCGAACTGCAGCGGCGGTGACGAGAGCATCACCTCCCCCGACACGGTGGGCAACGTCGGGAACTTCACGTCGCTAGAGCTGGACTCGAGTGGCAACCCAGTGATTACTCATGCTGACAACACCAACGGCGTCCTGAAGGTGGTGCACTGCAACGATCCAAACTGCAGCGGGGCTGATGAGACCATAACCGTCCCCGACACCGACGGCTGGGCGGGTGGAGAGAGTTCGCTGACGCTGGACACGGCGGGCAACCCGGTCGTGAGCTACGTAGTCTCTTCCAGCGGCGATCTCAGGGTGCTGCGCTGCAACGATCCCAACTGTGCAGGAGGTGACGACAGCGTGGCGTCGCCCGACACTGAGGGCGCGGTGGGTTGGTCTAGCTCGCTGATGCTGGACTCAGACGGCAACCCAGTCGTCAGCTACTACGACCTCAACAATCGGCGTCTGAAGATACTGCACTGCCTGAGCCCGCTCTGCGACGGTGCATTCGATAGCGATGGCGATGGGTGTTTTGACGTGAATGAGAAAGGGATGGACGAGACTCTCGGCGGTCTGCGAGACTTCCTCAACCCGTGGGACTACTTCAATCCGACGAATGACGGGCTGAACCGCATCGATGACGTGCTGGCCGTGGTGGACCACTACTTTCTCCGCGAAGGCGAGCCAGGCTACGAAGATGGAAAGTACGACCGCAGCTACGTAGGACCCAACGACTGGAACTTGGGGCCTCCCGACGGCCAGGTTCTCGTCGACGACATCCTGCACGCGGTGAAGCAGTACTTCCACGACTGCGGTACGGGCGTGCCAAAGCCCACGGTGTCATCAACCCCAACAGGCACGCCAACGGTGACACCGACTCCGTGAGTTGGTGTGCGCTTCGCGCCGTGGCGAGATGCGTCGTTAGAATCCTTCTCACATTCATGGCCTGCCGGCCACAATGCTCCCGGAGGTGCCTCATGGAGATCATCGAGGGCGTACACACGATTGAGAGGATGGGCATCGGGCGGGCGTATCTCTACCGAGAGGCCGACCGGCTGACGCTCATCGACGCCGGCCTGGCCGGCAGCGCGGAGCGCATCTACGGCGCCATCGAGGGCGTCGGCCGCAAGCCGGAGGACCTGCACCAGGCGGTCATCACCCACTACCACAACGACCACATCGGCTCGCTCGCCGACGTGATCGACCGCACCGACGCACAGGTACTGGTGCACCCGCTCGATGCGCCGGTTGTGCGCGGTGAGCGGGACATGCCGGGGCCGAACGCGACCGGCCTCTGGAAGCTCCTGGTGCCGTTGCTCGCTCGCAACATCAAGCAGAGCCGCCCGACCCGCGTCGACCGGGAGCTGGCGGACGGCGATGAGATCGACCTGGACGGCGGCGCACGCGTGCTGCATGTGCCCGGGCACACGATGGGCAGCATCGCGCTCTACCTACCGTCGAGGAAGGTGCTCTTCTCCGGCGACGCCGCAGGCCACATCCTGCGGGTCGGGCCGCCGTCGGGCCCGTTCGGGATGTTCAACGAGGACCGCGAGAAGGTGAAGGAGTCGTTCCGCAAGCTCGCGGAACTCGACTTCGAGGTCGCCTGCTTCGGCCACGGAAAGCCGCTGGACAAGGAGGCGTCGCTGGCGTTTCGGCGGGCGGCAGAGAAGCTGGGGTAGAGAGACGCGGCAGGCCGGTCTGAGCGCAGCGCCCTTCCCGCCAGCGGCGTGAGGGTTGTGGCACCTGTTGTCGAATCCCTTCGATTGTCAGCGCGCGGGATGCTACGCGAGATGCTTCCCGCCAGGGGCGGGCCGGCAGCTTCGCTCAGCATGACAGGTCAGCGCCCCTTCTGGATCTGTGAGCCCCGCCGCCCCGGCAGGACAAGCCCTTCGACTCGCTCAGGGCGAGCCCTTCGGCCCGCTCAGGATGAACCCGTCCTCAGCACCTACTTCAGCTAGCTAACCTTCGCTCTCCGCGGCCTCGGTTGCGGGCCGTTTGAGGATGAAGTAGCTGCTCTCCGGGCGCATCAAGGGGAGGATACCGGTCATTTCCCAACCGTCTTTACCCAGCGTCTCCAGGTAACGGCGGACGAACCCGGTCCGGTGCTCTCCGCTCTGCCGGATGAACTCCACCCCTTCCGCGCTTATCCTGCCCCGAAAATCAACGTAGATGACCTTGTACTCCCAAGCGTTCATGCGAACCTCCTTGACGGCGGCGCTGAACGGACGGGACCATCCTTCGACTCGCTCAGGACATCGCCCTTCGGCAAGCTCAGGACATCGCCCTTCGACGAGCTCAGGGCACAGACCATCGGCAAGCTCAGGGCGCGGCCCTCGCCGGAGCGCGGGGCTCATCATCAGTGTAGCAGGGAACGCTAGGGGTCCTCTTCGACGCTGCCGCCGGTGACCGCGGGCGGCGATCTCGGCGCGGCCGGCAGCGGCCGGCGGTCGACCTTCGTCTCGTCCGCCACCGAGCGCGCAGAGCCGGCAGCCGGCATCGGGACGGTCGGGGCGGCACGGCCCGCCGGTCCCGGAGCTGCGGCGGGGGCAGGCGCTTGGCTTTCCCCTGTCCCAACATGCGCATATTCCCTAAGCGGGATCTCGCGCAAGAACAAGGTCAGGATGAAGGCCACCACCGCGATCGGAACCGCCACGAGGAATACGGCGTGGAGGGAGCGTGCGAACGCCTCAAGGACGCCTGCGAGCACCGGCGCGGGCAGCGTGCGGATTTGAGCGGGGCTTGCCGTGAGTGCACGCGAGCCGAAGCTGGTGATGGCGTCGCTCGGGACGAGGCGCGGGAAATAGTAGTCGAGGCGGTTGTTGAGAATGGAACCGAAGACGGCAACGCCGAACGCGCCGCCCATGGAACGGAAGAAGTTCGCGCTCGCCGTCGCAACGCCGAGGTCGCTGAAGGCGACGGCGTTTTGCACCGCAAGCACCATCACCTGCATGACCAGCCCAATGCCGATACCCGTCACGAGCATGTACGCAGAGACCTCGAGGAGTCCCGTGCCGGTGCCTAGGCGGGAGAGCAAGTACATGCCCGCCGCCATCATCGCCGTGCCGGTGATCGGGAAGATCCGGTAGCGACCGGTCTCACTGATGAGCCGGCCTGAGATGATCGAGGCGCCAACTACACCCAGCATCATCGGTGTCATGCGCAGGCCGGATTCCGCCGCCGAGGCACCCTTCACTACCTGGAAGTACAGCGGCATGAAGGCAACTGAGCCGAACATGGCGAGCCCAATGACGAAACCGACGCCACTTGTCACCGTGACGATCCGCTCGCGGAAGAGGCGTAGCGGCAGCACCGGCTCCGGGGCACGACCTTCCTGGACGATGAAGAGGCCCGTCAGGATGACGCCGGCCACGGCGAGGCTGATGATCATCGGTGAGCCCCAGGCGTACTGCGAGCCGCCCCAGCTCGTCATCAGCAGGAGGCAACTGACGCCGGACACCATGAGCGCCGCGCCGAGGTAGTCGATCTGGTGTTCGACGCGGCGGTGCGGCAGCCGCAGCACGAACGTGGTCGTGACCAGGGCAAGCGCGCCCACCGGCAGGTTGACGTAGAAGACCCAGCGCCAGGTCAGGTGGTCGACGAACAGGCCGCCCAACAGCGGGCCCGCGATGCTGGCCAGAGCGAAGACCGACCCCATGTACCCTTGATAGCGTCCCCGCTCTCTGGGCGAGATGATGTCGCCGATGATGGCCTGCGCCATGGCCATGATGCCACCGGCGCCGAGCCCCTGGAGGCCGCGCGAGGCGATGAGCTGAAGCATGGACTGCGAGGCCCCCGCGACGAGGGAGCCTGCCAGAAAGACGACGATGGCGAATTGAAACAGGATCTTGCGGCCGTAGAAGTCGCTGAGCTTGCCGTAGAGCGGCATGGAGGCTGTCGAGGTGAGGAGGTACGCCGTGATCACCCACGAAAGGTGTTCCAAGCCACCCAAGTCGCCCACGATGGTGGGAAGGGCGGTCGACACGATCATCTGGTCCAGGGCAGCCAGCAGCATGCCCACCATCAAGGTGCCGAAGACGATCAGGATCTGTCGGTGCGAGAGGGGTACCTGACCGCTGCTGGTGGCGGTGCCGTAGGAGGCGCCTGCTGCCTCAGCCATCGCGTCTGTCCGCGGCACGCCCACGGCCGGCGCGATGAGATTGATCGCCGTTCGCCGCCGCGTCGTCCAGCATGAGCGTATCGGCGACGGCGGTGAACTGCTCGAGCAGTGTTGTGAGCCGTCGCACCGCATCATCTCCCATGCCGGCGAAGACTGGCCCGAGGTAGGCCCGAGCCGCCGCCTCGATCTCGCCGAGCACGCGGCGGCCCTCCGCCGTGAGAGAGACTCTCACGACGCGACGATCCTCCAGGTCGGCCTGGCGCTCGATGAGCTCCTGGCGCACGAGGCGGTCGGTCAGGCCGGTCACGGTGGCCGGGCGGACGCTCATCCTTCCCGCCAGCTCGCCGACGGAACACCCGTCGTCCACCAAGAGCACGTACATGAGGCGGAGCTGCGTCATCGTGAGGCCGCGGTCATCCCAGAACTGAAGCCGGATCGGGTCGGCGACAGCCAGGGCGCGGCCGTAGGCGCGCATCGCATCCCTAAGCTCCGTCTGGTCCATGGTGTCCCTCATGATCACCCTAGCGAATTATTACGCGTAAAGCTAACTTTTAGCCTCATCGACACATCACCATGGCGCTGCCGCGCCGGGCGGTAGGTGCGGCAAACGAGGAGCAGCTCGCTGCCGCCGGCGGGACCTGCTTGTTCCAAGTTCCGCCCGCCCAGCTCACCGATGATGCGCGGCAGCGCCGTACTCACGGCGGCTGGGTTCACCGCCGACGCGAACAGGCCGAGCATCGCGCCGGCCAGCACCATGATCTTCGCACGGCCGGGCAAGGAAGGGCCCTCCCGCAGGCTCAAGGCGTCGCCCTCGCCGGGGCGCGGAGCCTCCGACCCCTCTGGCAGAGGAATGGCCATGTGGTCTCGTGGACCGCCCGAATCGGTGCCGTGGGGGCCGCAGTGTGGCGAGGCTCACATACGGATTCGATCCAGTGCCTTACGCTAGAGAGTTCCGGCGGAGTCGTCGCCGGACAGGTCCCGCCGTACCCACGACGCGCGTTCTCTAGAGAAAGGAAGGACCGATGGAATCACCCTATCGAGCTGCTGAAGACACATACATGGTCACGACAAACTTCCCCGCCGGCAACTTCGGCATCCTGCCCATCAATTGGTACCTCGTCGAGGCGCAGGAGCCGATCCTCGTCGACACGGGCATGCGGGTCGAGCAGAAGGAGTTCATGCCCACCCTCCGTTCGCTCATCGACCCGCAGGAGATCAGGTGGATCTTTCTGACCCACGATGACAACGACCACGCGGGCAGCCTGGGCCAAATGCTGGAGGCGGCGCCGAACGCGAGGCTGGTCACCAACTTCATCGGCTTCGCCAGACTTGCCGACTCGTGGGAGATCCCGATGGACCGGCTGCTCCTGGTCAACCCCGGGCAGAGCTTCAGCGCCGGCGACCGCGAGCTGACCGTCCTGAGACCACCGATCTGGGACTCTCCCGCAACGCACGGGTTCTACGATTCGAAGACCGGCGTCCTCTTCTCCGCCGATGCCTTCGGCGGCTTCGTCCCCAGTCCCGCCCAGGACGTGGCCGACGTACCGGAGACGGACTACGCACACGGATTTCTCACGTTCGCCCGCGCGCTCAGCCCCTGGATGACCCTCGTCGACCAGCGCAAGTTCGACAGCACGCTGGAGGAGATCCGGAGGCTGGGGCCCTCGACCATCCTGAGCAGCCACGGCCCCGTCGCGCGTGGACGCACCGAGACCCATATCCGGGCGCTGTCCACCGTCCCGTCGATGGAGCCCTTTGTCGGGCCGGACCAGGCCGCAATGGAGGCACTCATGGCGACGGTAGAGGCAGGAGGCGTGCCCACGCCCGCGTAGGTTCACCGGACGAAGCCAAGCACTAGAGTCCTTCTTGGCCGGAGGAGGACTCGGTCCGTTTCGGCCGCGCGGCCGGGAGCACACGGGACCACCTCATTTCAACGGATCGCATGAGCCGTGGATAATGTCTGGGGGGTGTGATGCGGCTCTTCACCGTGCTCGCCGCGGTCATGTTGTGCCTGCTCTTATCCGCCTGCGGCGATGACGGGCTCGAGGGCGGCTTCCGTGGGAACGACCTCTCCGACGAGGAGGCGGTCCGGCAGATGGAGGAGGCGGAGCTGGCCTACCTCGACTGCGGCGACTATGAGGGCGCCTACATGCTGCAGGAACCCTCGTACCGCAGCGCGCGTTCGCTGGAACGATAAACAAGGCTGTCCCGTCTAGCGGAGGCACTCGGCTTCGTACTGCGGGCGCACAAGAACAGCGGGGACGCCATGAGCGTCGAAGTAGACGGAGACCGGGCGACGATCACGCGGGCGCGTCTCCATCCAGTACGGCATGACGCCGCTGGCCGGTCTGGTCGTCGAGGACGGCGAGTGGAAGCTCGACACGCCAGCGGGCCTGGTCGAGTGTTGACCCGCGACACCGAGGGGAACGTTGTCTCAGAGGGAGCGCAGCGGCGCTCCCTCTCTTCTTGTCGCGACCCCGGCCCGCGGACGGGTTGTTGGTGGCCGGCAGGTTCTCCTCGGGGGCGGTTGACAGCGGTCCCGGCCGCCGCTTAGATCAACGCACCATACAAGGAGGGCTACCGATGAAAGCAGCAGTATTCCACGGCCCGAACCAGCCGCTCACCATCGAAGAGGTGGAGCTGGACAAACCACAGGCCCGCGAGATCGTCGTGCGCACGGTGGCGTCCGGCGTCTGCCACAGCGACCTCCACTTCGTCGACGGCCTCTGGCCCTTCCCGGCGCCCGCCGTCCTGGGGCACGAGACGGCCGGCATCGTCGAGGAGGTGGGCGAGCTGGTGACGTCCGTCCAGCCGGGTGACCACGTCATCGGCTGTCTCTCCGTCTTCTGCGGACATTGCGAGCAGTGCCTGTCGGGCCGCCCATACCTGTGCCGCAGCCGCGAGACGCAGCGGCCGCCGGACGAGCCGAGGTTGAAGTTCGCGAAGGACGGCTCGCCGGTGAACCAGTTCCTCAACATCTCCAGCTTCGCGGAGAGGATGCTCCTGCACGAGAACGCGGTGGTGAAGATCAGGGAGGACATGCCGCTGGACCGGGCGGCCCTCATCGGGTGCGCCGTCGTCACGGGAGTCGGCGCCGCCCTCCGCACGGCGGCGGTCGAGCCGGGCTCCGCGACGGCCGTGTTCGGTGCGGGCGGCGTCGGGCTGGCCGCGATCCAGGGCTGCTACATCGCGGGCGCGCGGCAGATCATCGCCGTCGACGTGGTGGAGAGCAAGCTCGGCCTGGCCAAGGAGCTGGGGGCGACCCATCTGGTCGACGCCTCGGAGGGCGACCCGGTGAAGAAGATCCGGGAGCTATCGGGCGGAGGCGTGGACTATTCGTTCGAGGCGATCGGGCTGAAGTCGGCGGCGGAGCAGGCGGTCGGCTGCCTGAAGCCGGGCGGAACGGCGACCGTGATCGGCATGATCCCGGTCGCCGAGAAGGTCGAGATCGGCGCCATGGACCTGATCAGCGAGAAGAGGCTCCAGGGTTGCAGCATGGGCTCGAACCGCTTCCCCGTGGACATGCCGCGTTTCGTGGAGTTCTACCTGCAGGGCCGGCTGCGGCTGGACGAGATGATCACCAAGCGGGGCAAGCTGGAGGACGTGAACGAGGCCTTCCGCGCCATGAAGGCGGGTGAGGTGGCGCGAACGGTGCTGATGTTTGAGTGAGGGGGAGCGCCCAGCTTCACCTGGGGGCATCTTCGCTCAGGGAACCGGAGAGGAAACCGACAGATTGCTGGTGAGGGACCAGAGCAGTGATGGGGCCCGCTACCTCGCGCTCGGCGCCGGGGTTGGCGCCGCCAGTCAGGTGGCACCCCAAGCGCTTTCGCCGGGCTGGTGTGGGCCTGGCTGAACCCCAAGAGCCGAATCGGCCACTTCACGCATCCGCTCCCCAACTGGTAATCTGGGTGTTGATAGTGTGCGGAAAATCGCCGCTGCTCAATGGAGGCGAGCTTGCAGCCCTGCAGCCTGACCCTGAAGAATTACCGGTGTTTCCCAGACAGAAGCCCGGCCACTCTGTCCTTGGGCAAAGGATTCACGGCACTGATCGGAGTGAACAACTCGGGCAAGTCTTCCTTGCTAAAGTTCTTCTTTGAGTTTCGAGACTTGTTTCAGCGACTCTCCAGTGCTGGCGGCTACCAGCCGGGTCTGCAGGGGGATCGCCGCTCCTTCAACCCTTCGGGAGTGTACGACGTGTCCGAGCTCTTCAACAACACCAACGATCGTGGCTTGGAGATCATTGTGGCTCTCGGGGAGGGCAACACCGAGGTGAGAGCCGACTACCTGCCTTCGCCAAATGGCATCACCATTGCCGTTCCACGCAATGGTAATGAGTTCAGTTTCGAAATGCGGTTTCCCGATGGATCTCCAATTGAGCCCAATGCTTCCATTGGTGTCGCTGGCACTGAGCTCGTCAACCTGCCGAGTGGTTGTCGGACGGACATAGGAGTCTGGTTCGAGGTGTTCCGGACGCTGAGTCGGACCGTCTACGTGGGGGCCTTCCGAAACGCAATCAACGTAGGAGGGAAGGAAGACTATTTCGACCTGCATGTGGGACAAGCCTTCATCAAGGGGTGGCGCCAGCTCAAGACAGGCGACACCAAGAGTGATAATGAGGCAATCTATCGACTCACAGATGACATCAGGCGCATCTTTGGCTTCAGAACGCTAGAGATTGATGCCTCCGCAAACGAAGAGACCCTGCAACTTCTCGTGAACGGGAAGAGCTACAAGTTGCGCGAAGTGGGATCGGGACTTGCGCAGTTCGTCTTGGCCCTCGGGAACGTGGCTATCCAACAGCCAGCATACGTGCTAATCGACGAGCCAGAGCTGAACCTTCATCCGTCGCTCCAACTGGATTTCCTGACCACTCTGGGGTCGTATGCCACGGAGGGCGTCGTATTCAGCACCCACAGCATCGGCCTGGCGCGCTCGGCCGCGGATCGAATCTACGCGTTGAAGCACGTCCGCGAGGGGGAAACCGCTGTCAGCGACTTCGAGCGGACCTCCGGTCTCTCAGAGTTCCTGGGAGAACTCAGCTTCTCAGGGTACCAGGAGCTTGGGTTCGACAAGGTACTCCTTGTAGAGGGCAGAACCGATGTGAAGACCGTTCAGCAATTCTTGCGATTGTATGGCAAGGACCATGAGGTGGTTCTACTGCCGCTGGGTGGACGCCAAATGATTTGTGGAGACTCCGAGGCCGAGCTGATAGAACTGATGCGAATCACCAACAACGTGTCTGCCCTCATTGACAGCGAACGGCCGCGCGCGGACGCACCCCTTGAAGCACCGCGCGACGCTTTTGTGGCGATCTGCGAGAAGCTGGCGCTGCGGTGTCACGTCCTGGAGCGCCGCGCTATAGAGAATTACCTGTCAGACGCGGCAGTCAGGGCAGTGAAGGGTGACAAGTATGTGAATTTGGACCCGTACCAGAAGCTCAGCGAGGCCCCGCAGGCGTGGTCGAAGGACGAGAATTGGCGAATCGCCCGTGAGATGGCGAGGGATGATCTGGACTCCACTGACTTGGGCCGTTTCCTACAGTCGCTCTGAGCCCGCTGCCGCTCCGCATGCTTGCCTCACAACCTCCGGCCTGTGAGTGTGTGGACGCCGCTGTTCGGCATGAGGCCGGCGAGCAGACTCCTCACCTTTCGCGGGGTACAAGCAGGCGCGGTCCCGCGTCCTGCTCCTGGGAAGGAGCAGCCCCAGTTTCACCAGACGGGCGAGTCTCCTTGACAGTCCCAGGCGCGCTGCGCCCCGAAGCCGCAACCGCTGGCACCAAGAGGGGGCGCCCTGTATTCTGGCACGGGCAACATCGCCGGCCCGCGAGCCATGGAGCTTCCCGCTCGCCGCCTGACGGCCCAGAGCACGTTCGTTGAGCCTGCTATCCAAACCGCGCGAGCGCTTCCAAGGTTGGCAGATCGCCTCCCTGGCCGCCGTCCTTAACGGCTACGGCGCCGGCGTCAACTTCTACGGATTCGCCGTCTTCTTCAACCCCATGCGCGAGGAGTTCGGGTGGTCCCGGGGCGAGACCGCGGGCGTGTTCTCCATGTCCCGGTTCGAGGGCGCGCCGCTCGGGCCCTTCATCGGTTGGCTGATCAACAGGGTGGGATCGAGGCGGGTCATGGTCGTGGGCCTGGCCATCTGCGGCCTGGGCTTCATGAGCATGTACTTCATCCAGTCGCTCCTGATGTTCTATCTCATCTACGGGATCCTGATAGCCACGGGCTTCAGCATGGGATTCTTTCAAGCCTTACAGGCCATCGTGGCCAACTGGTTCATCCGGAAACGCGCGCGGGCGCTGTCCTTCCTCGCCCTCGGGGCGGGGATCGGCGGCGCGATCCTGGCGCCGGCGCTGGGCGCATTCATGGGCGTGGCCGGCTGGCGTTGGTCGGCCGTGGCCATCGGCGCTCTCATGTGGGTCCCGGGCATCCCGCTCGCCCTCGTCCTGCAGGACCGGCCCGAGGACGTCGGTCAGGTGCCGGACGGACTGCCCGCAGAAGCGCAGAACCCGACGGCGGACGCCCCGGCCGACGACCGGCCGACCCAAAGCGAGCGAAATCAGGCGATCGACGCGGAGGATGTGGAGTTCACGCTGGGGGAGGCGCTGCGCACCTCCACCTTCTGGATCCTGGTCCTGGCCATGTCCTTCCGGTCGTTCATCCTCAGCTCGATCGTGGTGCACCAGATCGCGCACCTGGAGGACATCGGCATCGCCCGCCACACGGCGGAGTTCGTGTACGGGTTCATGATCGCGATGAGCATCCCCGGGCGGGCGCTCTTCGGGTGGCTGGGCGACAGGTTCAGCAAGCAGCACCTGCTGGCGGCATCGTCGGCCCTGCAGGGCGCGGGCATCTTCATCCTCGCCAACGCCACCAGCCTGGCCTTCGTGTGGCCGTTCCTGTTCCTCTACGGGCTGGGCTACGGTGGGGCGATCCCACTGACCCAGGCGATCAGGGCGGACCTGTTCGGCCGGAAGGCGTTCGCCATCGTCAGCGGCTTCATCATGCCCTTCACCACCATCGGCTCGGTCATCGGCCCTGTCTTTGCGGGCTTTCTGTACGATACGACGGACAGCTATCGCATCGCCTTCTACTCGATGGTGGTGCTGATCCTGCTCTCCGGCGTGACGTTCCTCTTCTTGCGTCCGCCCAAGCCGCCCACGCTGGCGGCGGAGGCCGTGGCCGTGTGAGGCGCTGGGTGGCTACTCAGCTCGGTTCGACTCGCTTGATGCTGGGCACGCGGTCGAAGTCTCGGTCGAACGTGGCGATCTTCTCAATGCCGAGCTGCTCCATGAACGCGACGTGGTAGGCGTCGCCAAACGACATGTTGTGCTCCACATACAGCTCGAACGCTCTCCGAAGCCGCCCCTTGCCGGATAGCACTACCCCGGGAAGCTCGATGAGAGAAAGGAGCCCCTCCCGGATGACGGACTTGGCAGCACGATAGCGCCTCTCCAGGGTGAAGACGGCTTCGAACACGGCGGTCTCGGCTGTTCGGGCCTTGAGCTCGCCCCGCTCAATGCGAGCAAAGAACGCCGTGGCTCTCGGCGAATACTCAGCATGGTCCTGCGTCAGATGCCGCAGAAAGACGTTCGTGTCAATGAACAGCTCAGCCATCTACCGATTCATTCGTTCGTTGACATCGTCGGCGATGGCTTGTTCCGCGAACTCCTTCAGTTGTCGCTCAGTAGGAGCGCGGCCTCGACTCTTGATAATTCCGGCCGTTCGCTCAACTACGCTGCCGATTCGGGCTACGCGTACCTCGTTGCCCTCAAGCGTGCACAGCACCTTGTCACCTTCGCTGAGGCCAAGCGCGCGCCGCATCTCAGCAGGTAGCGTAATCTGCCCTTTTCTGGCGACTACCCTCTGTCGCGATCTCATGCGTAGTACCTCCTGTCATTAGGCATACAAGGGTAGCGAAGTACTTCCTTTGCTGTCAAGGCAGGAATTCAGGTGCTGTTTCCTACGGACCGTAGCGGATCCTGGAACGACGGCCGCGCTTGGGACTCTCACCCCTGACCCCTCTCCCACTGGGAGAGGGGCGAATCCCCCGAACGGCAAGGCAGATCCATCTGGTGGTCTGTCAATCGTTGCCTCCCTGCGGCCCACCATGAAACAGCCGCTTCTGTTCCGGTTGCGGTTCTCGCGCCTCGCCGCCTCTCGGAGCGTACAGGTAGACCCGGCCGCGGGTCCTTCCCCTGGGAACGAGCAGGCCCAGCTCCGCCAGCTTGGCGAGGTCCGGCAGCTGGATGTCATCGAGCAGTCAGCCCTCTAATGGCGTTCCGAAGTAACTCGTCTGTAGTCGGGTTGCCGTCCTGTCGTCGCTTCCTCACAGAAGTGATTGGCGCGACGTACAAGCCCTTGCCGATGGGCACAACCGTGACCTCCCCACGACCCTTCAGCCCGAGAGCCTTGAGCATATCCCGGAGCGTCACTCGGCCGTCCTCATCCACTGCGCGTCGCCTTGGCCTCAAGCTCATGATCGTCCTCCTCTTTGCTGCATCGCGATTGTAGAGGCAGCATCGTGTGCTGCCGACACGCTTTGCGCACCCCCCGTACCGCACTTACGACCGGCGGCGCGCGCGGGACCCTCACCCCTGGCCCCGCGCCCAGTGGGAGAGGGGCGGATCCCCCGAACGGCAAGGCAGATCCATCTGGTGGTCTGTCAATCGTTGCCCCCTTCCGGCCCATCACGAAACAGCCGCTTCTGTTCCGGTTGCGGTTCTCGCGTTTCGCCGCCTCTCGGAGCGTACAGGTAGACTCTGCCGCGCGTTCTGCCCCTGGGAACGAGCAGGCCCAGTTCCACCAGCCGCGCGAGGTCTCGCGACGCGGTCAGAGGCGAGGCGTCCGTGATGTCCATGTAGTCGGCCCGCGTGATCTGTCCGGTCCGGGCCGCGTATGCGATGCCGTCGGTCTGGCGGTGGTTGACGTTCAGCGCCTCCAGGGTGCTGTACAGCTCCGACATGTTCTGGTGCCACTTCGTGAGTTCGTCGGTCAGCCGCATGGCCTGAGCGAGCAATGAGTTGGTGAAGAACCCCAGCCACGACGACGCGTCGTAGTCCCGCCGGAAGTGATCGCCGAGGGCCTGCTCGATGGCTGCGATGTAGTCCCTCCGGATGCCATCGAAGAACTGCTCCAGAGACAGCAGCTTCTTGAAGTGGAACGGCGATCTCTGAAGGATGACGGCGGCGAGCGCGCGGGCCGTCCTGCCGTTGCCGTCCCAGAAGGGATGTACGGCAACGAAGTGGATGTGCGCCAGCCCGGCCTTGACAACGGGGTGGAGGTCTTCGTGGGCGCTTCTGAGCCAAAGCGCGTAGCCGCGCATGAGGTCCGGCACGTCGCCCTGATCCGGCGGCATGTAGAAGTCCCCCACCTTGTTCTGTCCCTTGCGGTAGACGCCCGGGGTCAATGTCTCATCCAGATCCTTGAGGAAGTAGCGGTTGAGTTCCCGTATCACGAGTTCATCCAGGGGAATCTCCGGCTGGTCGCTCAGGTAGTCGACGAACCTGTACGCCTCCAGCGCGTTGAGGTTGGCCTGCTCGTCCTCGGTGGGCGCGCGGCCTCTCGGGCCTCGTTTCGCGAGCCGGCTCACCTGCTCGTCCGCGAGGCCCGCGCCTTCGATGCGCGTCGTCGCGGCCGCCCGGCGGACGGACACCTCCCGGCGGATCCAGCTCTCGTGCTTGGGCATCAGCAGCATGTTGGTGACCAGCCAGTTGCTGCGCTCGATGCTCTCGATCGTCGCCTCGATAACGGGACCGAGATCAAATCGTGGCTGGAAGATCGTATCATTCATCGCGATATTGATGTTATCGTTTATATCATTCCTGGTATGAATGATACGAAAGTGTAATACGACTTGTCAATGGGAAGTGCTTGCTGCCCGGAGGTTGGGACTAGTGCAGATCGGGCCGATTCCGGCGCTACGGCCCGTACCGCACTTTGGACCGACGGCCGCGCTTGGGACCCTCACCCCGGACCCCTCTCCCAGTGGGAGAGGGGCGCGTGCGGGCTGCGAGGGTCCGGCGGATCTGGGAGCGCACTCCATCGAGATCCGATATCACCTGACCCGCTGCGACGCGAAGGACCCCAAGCCCGAGACTCTCCAGCAACTCCTGCCGCTCGCGGTCCGCATTTGCCTGGAAGGTGTGAATCGGTCCGTCGACCTCGACAACGAGCGCAGCTTCGTCGCAGTAGAAATCGACGACGAAAGCGCCGATTGGCTGCTGCCTGCGGAACTTGAATCCGCCCAGCCTTCGGTCTCGAAGCGTATCCCACAGGACCGACTCACTCTCTTGGGGCGCCTTGCGGTATTCTCTCGCGACCTCCAGCATACGTCGGCGAACGGCCGGTGTTACGAGGCGGTCAAAGCGCACTCCAGTTCCTCCTGTCCCTCTCCCTTGGGGAGAGGGATCCAGGGTGAGGGCCGCTTTACGGCCCGTACCGGACCTTGGACCGACGGCCGCGCTTGGCGCGCATTGATGTCTCGCGGGCGCCGCCGGGGCGCGGCCGCCGCCCCCTGAGCGAACCGTAGGCGGTCTCCGCGAACTGGTGCAGCGCGTCCTCCTCGCTCACCATGCGCTTGCGTAGCTCGTAGACCTGATCGCGCAGCAGGGCGGCCTTCTCGAACTCCAGGTTCTTGGCCGCGGCCTTCATCTGGCCCTCCAGGTCCTTGATCAGCCGCGCCAGCTCGTCCTTGGGCACGTCCTGCGCCACCAGGTACTCGGCCCGTTCCTCCGCCACCTTCATCACGTGGTCCGTGATGTCGCGGATGGCCTTCTGGATGCCCGCCGGCGTCACGCCCCGCTCCCGGTTGAATGATACCTGGACGGCGCGCCGCCGGTTCGTCTCGTCTATCGCCTGGCGCATGGAGTCGGTCATCTCGTCGGCGTACATGACGACGTGGCCGTTGATGTGGCGGGCGGCGCGCCCCATGGTCTGGATGAGCGAGTCGCGCGCGCGCAGAAAGCCCTCCTTGTCGGCGTCCATGATCGCGACCAGGCTCACCTCGGGCAGGTCGAGCCCCTCGCGCAGGAGGTTGATGCCGACCACCACGTCGTACACGCCCTGGCGCAGGTCGCGCAGGATCTCGACGCGGTTGAGCGTGTCGATCTCGGAGTGGAGGTGGTGGGTGCGGACGCCCATTTCCTGCAGGTAGTCGGCCAGGTCCTCGGCCATCTTCTTGGTGAGCGTGGTGACCAGCACCCGCTCGCCCCGGTCCACCCGCGCCTTGATCTCGTCCATGAGGTCGTCCACTTGGCCCTCGGTGCGCTTGATCTCGATCGTGGGGTCGAGCAGGCCGGTGGGCCGCACGAGCTGTTCGACGACCTGGCCGCTGACCTCGTACTCGTACGGGCTGGGCGTGGCCGAGGTGAAGATCGCCTGGCTGATGTGGTCGGTGAACTCGACGAAGTTGAGCGGGCGGTTGTCCAGCGCCGAGGGCAGCCGGAAGCCGAAGTCGACCAGCGTCTGCTTGCGGGAGATGTCGCCGTGGTACATGCCGCGCACCTGCGGTACGCCGATGTGCGACTCATCGATGAAGAGCAGCCAGTCGTCCGGGAAGTAGTCGAGCAGCGTCCAGGGCGTGCTGCCCGCAGGCCTGCCGGCCAGGTGGCGCGAGTAGTTCTCGATACCGGAGCAGTAGCCGGTCTCGCGCATCGTCTCCAGGTCGTAGCGGGTGCGCTCCTCCAGCCGGGCCGCCTCCAGGATCCGGTCCTGCGCCTTCAGCTCCGCCACCCGCTCCTCCATCTCCGCCTCGATGTTCTGGAGCGCCTGCGTGATCTTGTCGTTCGAGGTGACGAAGTGCTTGGCGGGGAAGATGTCGATGCTCTCGCGCTCGGCAAGCAGCTCGCCGGTGAGGGGATCGATCTCGATGATGCGCTCCACCTCGTCGCCGAAGAAGTCGATGCGCACGGCCAGCTCCTCGTACGAGGGCTGAATGGTGAGGCTGTCGCCGCGCAGGCGGAAGCGGCCTCGCACCAGGTTCATGTCGTTGCGCTCGTACTGCATGTCCACCAGCCGGCGCATGGCGGGCCCGCGGTGGAAGCGCTGTCCCTTCTCGAAGGTCAGGATGAACGATTGGTACTCCTCCGGCTCGCCCAGGCCGTAGATGCAGGAGACCGAGGCGACGATGAGCACGTCGCGTCGCTCAAACAGCGCGCGGGTGGCGGCGTGGCGCAGCTTGTCGATCTCCTCGTTGATGTCGGCGTCCTTGGCGATGTAGGTGTCGGTGCGGGGGATGTAGGCCTCCGGCTGGTAGTAGTCGTAGTAGGAGACGAAGTACTCGACGGCGTTCTCCGGGAAGAACTCCTTGAACTCGGAGCAGAGCTGGGCGGCCAGGGTCCGGTTGGGCGCGAGCACCAGGGTAGGTCGGTTCGCCCGCTCGACCACGCTCGCCATGGTGAAGGTCTTGCCGCTGCCGGTCACGCCCAGCAGCGTCTGATATCGGTGCCCCGCCTCCAGGCCCTCGACGAGCTTGTCGATGGCCTCGGGCTGGTCGCCCGTGGGCTGGAACTCGGAGACGAGCTTGAAGTCAGGCATGGGGGATACAGATCTCAGGCGACCTTGCGAGATAGATGTACGACAGGCGCAAACTCCTTCGCATCCTCAGCCTTCGCCAGCGCCTCCTGTATGTCTTCCACTACTCCGGGCTTGAGGAGGGTATCGCCGCACTGGCCGCACACCTCGGCAGGAACATCGTCCACGACGATGACCTTGCCGTCTCGACGATAGGCCCGCGCAATGAGACGCTCTTCGTACTCCCCTTCGCAGATCTGGCACTTCATGTTCCCGCACCTCTTTCAGTGGGCGTTCGCCAGTAGGGTTGCTTCGGCTCGTACACGGTGACGATGGTCAATGGCAAGCGGCCCGTGGTGATCACCACATGGATGTTTCGGCCTCTCGGTGTTCGACCAGAGACGAGGCAGCACGGCCCCCTTCTATGATCAGGATAGTCCTCCACAATCGTGCCTGCCAGCAAAGCCTCGCGAATCTCGGCGACCGTTATCCGCTCCGCGCCCGCCTCTTCGTCAGCATGGCTGGAGAACCGGTAGTCATTCGCTTCGACCGCCCGGCGGATGTGGGCGATGGTTTCTTGCTGCAGTTGCCGGTCCCTATTCTTCTATTCGCTGGCCCTGGTCGCCCGTGGGCTGGAACTCGGAGACGAGCTTGAAGTCAGGCATGGCGGCCCTTCGATCTTACCACGGCCGGTGTGACAACGAGGTGTCAGGAGAAAGCGGTGGGCGCGGGGACGCAGCTCGCGGCTATACCCAGAAGGCCTCGACCGGGACGAGGCGCTTCTCCACCGGGTCAGCCGCCAGCAGAAAGGCCTCCAACGTATGTGCGCCTATCGTTGGCAGGTCATCGGGTTCGGCGAATGCACACAGAATCTCCTCCTGGGCGCCGTCAAGCTCTGCCAGGACCCGACCCACCTGGCGCTCATCAATACGCCCGTCTGCAAGGCGCAGCCGCACGGTGCGATGAGGCGTGACGCCCAAGCGCTCGAGCACCGGTGACGGGACAGCGGTGAAGGTGGAGCCGGTGTCCACCAAAGCCTCAACGGTCTCCGACTCACCGCCGGTGGCCGCCAGGAGAGTGATGGCATGAAAGAAGGTCCCCATGGCCTCCCCATTCTAACACGGAGCGGATGATGCTCGTGCCTTCAAGATCGTTCGCGGAACGTTCCGGTACGCCGCGAACTTGACCCGACACCGCTTGCCCCACCGCCGCCCACACCTCTGCCGACATCCCCGTTCGATCGGTTGTCCTCCTCCTTCTTCCGGCATTCAGAACATGGGAATTTGCCTCAGCCCAACGACGAAGAAGAGCCGGGTAGGCCTACACCAGTTCCGCCACGGCCAGAGCGACCTGCGCCGGCGAGACGGCAGCCGCCGCTACCAGGATGGCGATGGATGCGGGAAGGCGGAACCGCTCGTCGCCGCGGAGAAGAAAGAAGGAGTGGATGCCGAAGGCGAAGAGGCCGCCTCCGGCGACGACGAGCGCGAAGACGTAGCCCGCCGCCCGGTCGTCCAGCACCAGGGCGAAGCCTGCCAACCCGGCGAGCAGGAGGAGAAGGTTCAGGAAAAGGTTCAACTGAATGCCGCCGGGCAGCCGGAAGAGCTCCCATTCCTTCCAGTAGGCGGAGTCGATCTGATGGGTGATGAGCAGCGCGAAGTTGACGGTGTAGAGGACGGTGCTCCAGCTATGCGAGTCCATCTCTCAACTGCTCCCTTTGCGCGGACCGCATCGAGCCCCCCTAGTGCCGCAGGATGCCACCGGGAACGCGATCGGATGGGAGCGAGCACCGAGGGCCTTGGCACCCCACCACGGTGGATCGGGTGGGTCTGGCACTCCTACGTGGCGCTCTGCTGCTCGCCCTCGCCCTGACCGTCCCGCTTCTGGCCGCGCTGGACGACCTCGAGCGGCACGGTCGTCTTGGGCTCGCCGTTGACCACGATGGCGATGCTGTACTGGCCGGGCGCGGGGAAGGTCACCGTCATGGGAAGGACGTGGTTGATCTTCAGCTCCCGGCCTGACTTCGGGGTAGGGATCTTCATCGTGCCGGTGGCCGCGCCGAGCCGCTTGCCGTCCGCGTCCAGCGTCAAGATCTCCAGCTTCTTCTCCGTCCCGTATTCCGCGGGCGACACCAGGAAGCGCGTAACCAGCCACATCCGCGGCCACGTCAACGGGAACTTGGACCCGAAGATGCGGTCGAAGGAGCCGAGGATGTTCAGCTTCCCCTCCTTCGAGACATTGGCCGCGTCGGCCAGCAGCGCGAACGCTACGTCCACAGCGCACTCATCCTAGCACGCAGGTGGGGGTACCGGCCCGGCGACAGGCTGAAGCCTGTCCCACACCGGATTGCGGGCAGGGAAGCCCCAGCACTACCCCAACTCCTGACTGCGGCGGGCGAAGACGGCCCGAATGATGTCCTCCACCTCGTTCATTCCTTCGGCCTCGCTGACCTCCTTCACCCAGGACGAGGCGTCTGTCTCCCGGTAGCCCAGGCGCACGAGGCCGGCGATGGCGAGCTCCTGCACCTCCGTGAGCGAGGGCGGCCCCTCCTTGGGCGGCGGCGCGGCGAAACGCTCGTCCTGGAGAAGCGCCTCCTCCACCACCTTGCCCTTGAGGTGCGCCACCATCGTCTTAGCCAGCCGCTCGCCCACGCCCGGCAGGCTGCGGAGCGAGCGCTCGTCGCCCTGCTCGATCCAGGTGGCGATGGTGGAGACGGAGAAGGACAGCGCCCGCATCGCCTTCATCGGCCCCAGGTCGGGCACGTCCACCAGCTTCTTGAAGAACTCACGCTCCACCTCACGGGCGAAGCCCACCAGCATCGGCGTCGGCTGGCGCTCCGGCACGTGGTAGTAGATCTCAAGCTCCACGTCCTCTCCCAGGGGCTTCTCCTCCAGGGACCGCCAGACGAAGGTGGGGAGGAAGACCTCGTAGCCGATGCCGCCAATCGACAGCTCGATCGCCTGGCGTGCCTCGTGCTTCTTGGTCAGTGTACCGGCGAGCCGGGAGATCATCGCGTCTCCTGCAGCCGTGCTTCCGCGCGCCGCCGCAGGTGGTGGCACAAGGCCACCGCCAGCGCATCGGCGGCGTCGACCGGCTCCGGCGCCTTCTCCATGCCAAGCTGGATGCGTACCATCTCCTGCACCTGCGCCTTGTCGCTGCGCCCGTATCCCGCCACGGCCAGCTTCACCTCGGCCGGCGCGTAGGGCTGCACGGGCAGCCCGGCCTCGGCAGCGGCCAGGAGGGCGACGGCCCGCGCCTCACCGATGGCGAGCGCCGAGCGGGCGTTCCTGGCCACGAACGGGTCCTCCACGGCTACCTCCGCAGGGCGCCAGCGCTCGATGACCGCGCGCAGCTCGCGAAAGATGTGATGCAGCCGCTCCGCCGCTGGGCGGTCGCCGCGCAGCGCGATGATGCCGCTGTCGATTGACCGCAGGTTACCACCGTTCGCGCCGACGATCCCCCAGCCGGTGACGCGCAGCCCGGGGTCGACACCCAACACCGTGAAGTCCTGCGAGGTTACCGTCAGGCGCCTCCTTGCAAGCGTTTTTCGGCCAGCGGCCCCGTGCGAGGCAGGCTGCGGCCCGACGGGCTCTAGGCGTAGGCCGCCAACGCCTCGTCAGGGAAGTCCGCGTTGCACGAGACCCGCTGCACGTCGTCCAGCTCATCGAGCTTGTCCAGGAGCCGCAGGACCTGCTCGGCCTTGCGGGCGTCGAGGGGCACGGTGCTCTTGGGCACCTTGGCCACCTCGGCCGAGGCGACAGTGGCCTCCGCCTCCTCCAGCTCGCGGCGGACCGCCTCCAGCATTTCCGGCTTCGTGTAGACCTCTACCGAGCCGCCGTCGACGTTCACGTCTTCAGCGTTCGTGTCCATGGCGCGCAGAGCCAGTTCCTCCGGGTCCGCCTCGCTGGTATCCAGGGCGATGAAGCCGCGAGTCTCGAACTGCCAGGCCACGCTGCCGGCCTCCCCCAAGTTGCCGCCCGCCTTCGAGAAGACGTTGCGGATGTCCGACACGGTCCTGTTTCGGTTATCGGTCAGCGCTTCGACCAGGATGGCCGTGCCGCCGGGCCCGTAGCCTTCGTACGTCACCTCGACCAGCTCCGCCGCGCCGCCCTCGCCCGTTGCCCTCTTGATCGCCCGCTCGATCGTATCCTTGGGCATGTTGTTGTCGCGTGCGTTCTGGACCGCGATGCGAAGACGGGGGTTCGCCTCCGGGTCGGGCCCCCCTTGCCGGGCCGCCACGGAGATCTCCCGGCCCAGCTTGGTGAAGAGCTGGCTACGCTTAGCATCGGTGGCGCCCTTCTGGCGCTTGATCGTCGACCACTTGGAATGTCCGGACATGACTTTCGATGGGCCTCTCCCAGAATCTTCCGCCCCATTGTAGCATCGCCGGCTGAGGCGACAAGGGCTTGACTTGGACCGACCGGTTGGCGGTAAATGGTGGGAGCAACCCCGCCGACCGAAGTGCGCGACGAAGGAGGTAGCTTCCATGGCTAGACTCAAGCGTATCTTTCGACTCTCTGGCATCGTGGCTCGAGCTGGCATCGCTCGGAGGGCGTCACTTTTTACCGTGCTGGTCTCCCTGGCGGCGCTGGTTGCCGCCTCCGCCCTCTTCTTGGGTGGCACGCTGAGCACGCAGGATCGGGCACAGGCGAGCAACCCAGCGAACGCCGCCAGCATCGCCTGCTCAGAACTCCTCCTGGGAGAGCTCTTGAACCCCGTCGGTACGAGTAACCCGGCCAAGCCCTGGCCCATCGAGCAGGCGGTTCCGCGGGGGAGGACGTACTTCCCGACGGCCAAGTCCCTCACCTACTCGGAGCTTGACCCAATCACCGACGACACGGATAGCTCCGGCGTCACGCTCAACCTGAACATACCGGGGATCATCCCCGGCGCGCTGCGCGTATTCGAGGAGTGCGCGTCGGTGACGAAGGTGGAGGCGACCGTGGACGCCAACCCCGGCACGGTTGACCCGGCGACGGGCGTGACCCTGAGCATCACCGAGACCGGAAACGAAGGCCCGCCGCTGCCGGTCGGCATGCTGCTGTACTGGAACTCGACCAATGCCTCGCAGGCCGGTTTCTGGGTGGTCACGGCATCCTCCGTTGGAAGCGTGACCATCGTGGGCACGGACGCGTCCTGCAACGGCGTGCCGACTGCCGGCTCGGAGCCGGGCGACCTCCGGGGCTGCGAACCGGCCAACAAGAACGTCGAGGTGTTCGCGTACGCGAACCCGGACGTGAGCAAGGGCGGCCTGCAGGCCCCGGGGTCAAAGCCGCGCGCCGAGCCAGGAGCTGATGAGAACTGCACCGGGCCGTTCACGCACATCCCGTATGGACCCGACGGCGTCCCCATCACGACCTGCGGGACGGGGTATGACTGGATTCACGAGGTGAGCTATAGTGTCACCTGCGCCGTGACCGCGGACCTCGAAAACCCTCCGGCCAGCTTGTGGACCCGCGTCGAGATCTACACCAAGGTCAGCGGGTCCGCTTCCCGAAAGGTGCCGACCTACGGCGTCGCGCAGCTCTTCAGCCCCGTTGCGCCGAACTCCTGCGTCAACACCGCGGAGACGACGCGCTCGACGAACGCGATCGTGGCTTGGGGCTTGGACAGCGCCGTCGTTGAGGGCGACCGCGCCAACTGGGACTCCGACTATGACGGGGACGGCTGTCTGGACTGGCAGGAGCTGGACTTCCCGCAGCCGGCCTCGCCGCAGGGTGACGCGGGGCAGTACAAGGGCGGGCGCGACCCCTTCAACCCGTTTGACTGCGGCCGGAACCTGACAGGCATCTGGAGCATCACGGGAGAGATCGCTCCGGCCGTCCTAGAAGGCGACAACACGATCACTCCCGGCGCCTACTACCGGTGCCGAGCATACATCGACCACGATAAGGGCACGGACGATTTCACCGTGACCCCGTTCTGCTATCTCGATATCCCCGGCGTGCCGGTCAACCCGGAGGCCGGTTCGGAGTCCGGCGACGGCCTGCCCGGTAGCCCCTACCCCATCGGGGAGGCGCCGCCTCCGGAGCCCTACGCCGACGTGGACGATCAGCACAACACCCTCACGGGGCACTATGACGCAGGGGCGGACACCATATCGCTGTCCGGCTGTTTCGTGGACCGCGACGGGTACGGCCCGGGCGGGCACACGTACATCAACGCCAGCGCGGTGGACGTCCTGAGCGGACACGGGACGGCGGTGATCTACGCCGGCCAGACGCTGGAGAACTGCCTCGGTGGCAACCCGCAGGGCGCGTCTGCTGAGATCAACATCCAGATCGGCATCCTGGCCGGCAAGGAGGGAGGCAAGGTGCTGGTGGACGCCTACGACTACGACCTGGACAACTGCCCGGACAAGAACGAGCTCTCGAACGATCAGAGCCACGGCGGCCTACGCGACCCGTTCAACCCGTGGGACTACTTCAACCCCACGCATGACGGACTGAACCGAGTGGATGACATCCTGAAGGTGGTGGGCCAGTACTTCTGTGACCAGGGGACCTGCGGGACCTACACGACGGACACCGACCGCACGGCGGTCATCGGCGCCAACCCGTGGAACCTGAACAAGCCCAACGGCCAGCAGCGCGTGGACGACATCCTGGCGGCCGTGAAGTCCTACTTCCACGACTGCTCGATCCCATAGCGTGTGCGGCAACGGCCGCGTCCAACGCTTAGAGTCCGAAGGCCCCCGACATGTCGGGGGCCTTCGCTCTGCCCTAGCGCTCTACGCTCTACGCGTGAGACGGGCGAACATCTCGTCCGCGCTGGCAGGCATTAGCGCAGAACGAGTTTGGCACAAAGTGTAGTGCAATTCGGCCTGTGGCCCTGTATCCTTGGTGCTGTCATGAGCAAGCGGGGTCGGCCGCCGCACCCGGACATTCTCACCCCCCGCGAGTGGGAGGTGCTGGATCTCGTCCGCGACGGCCTGTCTAACGAGGAGATCGCCGGCCGCCTGGGCATCAGCGTGGACGGCGTGAAGTACCACGTCTCCGAGATCCTGAGCAAGCTTGGGCTGGAGAACCGGCATGATGCCGCCCGCTGGCAGCCCACAGAGGAGCGGCCGTGGTGGGCCACGGCCGTCGCGCCGCTGCTCTACCTGCGCCGGATGAGCTTCGGCTGGCTGTCGCCGGCGCTCGCGGGCGGGCTGGCGGTGATAGTGGCCGCCGGCATCGGGCTGCTCGTGTGGGCACTCCTGGCGACACGGGGAGACGGCGATAATGGGACGGAGCTCGTTTGCGTTGAACGCCAGGACCAGGCAGTTCCAACCCCTGCAGACGGAATTGACCGCTCCATCGCGCTGTTCCAGGCTGAGGAGCGCATGCAGTGTGGCGTTGTCAGCGTTTGCGTGGATGGAGCGGGCGGCATCGACGCCTCCGACACGGAGGTGGAACTGGTGCGGCAGGCGCTGGACACCGCGCTGGCCGGGGCAACCCATATTCCTGGCGCCGACACCGTCCCGCGACGTGTCGTGGAGGGCTGTCCGCCGCCGCTGGCTCTTACGGGTCAGCCCAAGTCATACAGTGCTGAGGTCCCCATGCGCTGGCTAGGGCCGACGGAAGTCCCCAGCCCCCATGTCCTGTTCGTCTACTTCGTGGGCTCCGAGATGTATCGGGACGAGTTCCACGACCTCCCAGATTTCGTGTACTTCACGGGGGACGCAGAGCGGCGTTGCGACCGAGACATCGGTGGAGATCCGGCCAATCTGCGAGATGGAGATGACTGCTCTCTCCTCACACAAGCGCTCTACCTGCCGCCGTCACCCGATCTGGATGCACTGATCTTCACGCTCCAAGTCGCGCTGCCTTTGGTGCCCCCGGGGCAGATACCGACTCCCGACTGGCACGCCTGCGAACTAGGCACCCCGGAGCCCTGGTGCGATCAATACCATTTCTGCTCTTCCGCCGATTTGGAGGCCACGGGTTGCGACGAGTTCTGGGAGGACATCGGAATGGAGCCGCCCCAGTAGGTTCGGCGGGCGGGCGCTCTACCCCCGGCGCGTTAGCCGGGCGAACATCTCGTCCGCGCCGGCAGATCGCGAACGCGCACACGTTTGGCACAAAGTGTAGTGCAATTCGGCCTGCGGCCCTGTATCCTTGGTGCTGTCATGAGCAAGCGGGGTCGGCCGCCGCACCCGGACATTCTCACCCCCCGCGAGTGGGAGGTGCTGGATCTCGTCCGCGACGGCCTGTCTAACGAGGAGATCGCCGGCCGCCTGGGCATCAGCGTGGACGGCGTGAAGTACCACGTCTCCGAGATCCTGAGCAAGCTTGGGCTGGAGAACCGGCATGATGCCGCCCGCTGGCAGCCCACAGAGGAGCGGCCGTGGTGGGCCACGGCCGTCGCGCCGCTGCTCTTACTGCGCCGGATGAGCTTAGGCTGGGTGTCGCCGGCGCTCGCGGGCGGGCTGGCGGTGGTTGTGGCTGCCGGCATCGGGCTGCTGGTATGGGGGCTCCTGGCGACGAGGGGAGACCGCGATAATGGGACGGAGCTCGTTTGCGTTGACGCCGAGGAGCAGCTCGCCAGAATGGAGGCTGATGGCGTTGATTCTTCGTGGGGGCTCTTCCAAACGGAGGAACGACGGCAATGCGGCGTTCTCAGCGTCTGCGTTGACGGGGCGGGTGGCATCGAAGTCTCGGAAGACCAAGTCGAAGCGGTGGAGCGCGTGCTCGACATGGCTCTGGCGGGGGCGACGCACCTTCCCGGTGTGCCCAGTGTAGGGCGACAAGTGGTGAAAGGCTGTCCGCAGGCTACGGCCCTGACGGGCGAGCCGCTGACAGCGGGCGATCGACACAGCATACTGTCACCCGCGATCCGGCTCCTGCCCGGGGACGCTCCCAGCTCCCACCGGCTGTTCGTCTACTTCACGGAGCCGGATCTGTACGCCGCAACGTTCGGCGATGACGAGTTCGCATGGGTGGACGCGGAGCTCGAGTGTGAGGGCGATCCCGACAACACGCCAGCCCACTTCGAAGACGTGCCCGAGTGCCAGCCCGTCACGCAGGCTCTCTACTTCCCGCCGTGGATTGACCCGGACATGCTGTTGTTTGCCGTGCGCGGCGTGCTCATGCTGATACCTCCTGAAGAGTTCCCCACTCCGGACTGGCACGCGTGCGAGTTGGGCACCCCGGAGCCCTGGTGCGCGACATACGACGCCTGCATGAGCGCTGATCCAGATCCCAGTTGCGACGAGTTCTGGGAGGACATTGGAATGGAGCCGCCGCAGTAGGTTCGGCGGGCGGGTGCTCTACGCTCTACGCGTGAGACGGGCGAACATCTCGTCCGCGCTGGCCGCGAGCAGGCGGCTGTGCTCCTCGTGGGTGAGCGCCGTGTCGATGGGGGTGATGGAGACGTAGCCGTCCAGGACGGCGCGGATGTCCGTGCCGGGATGGGCGTGGCGGGTGTCGGGAACGATCTCGCGGTCGAGCCGCTCGTGGACGCCGTCGCCCTGTTCCGACAGGTGCATGTAGCCGCCCGGCGCTACCCGGGTGATGGCGACTCCCTCGACCTCGCTCACCGGCCGCGCCGGCGCGTTCACGTTGAGCAGGGCGCCTTCCGGCACCGTGCCCGCCTCGATGCCGGCCGCGAGCAAGCGCATCACCGCCTGCGCCGTCTCCCAATGCAGGTCGACCTGCCCGTCCTCCGCCGATTCCGCGTCCTGGGAGACGGCGATCGAGGTGACGCCGCGGAAGGCGCCCATGAGCGCCGCGCCGCAGGTGCCGGACAGATAGAAATCGACGCCGAGGTTCGGTCCGGCGTTGATGCCGGAGGCCACGACGCTGATCCGGCCTTCCTTCAGCCTCCTGAGGCCCACCAGAACGCAGTCGGCCGGCGTACCGCTTACCATGTAGGCCTTCACGCCCGGGACCCGCCCGGGCGTCTGCTGCACCTGCAGGTCGCTCCGGTAGGTGACCATGGTGCCGGAGCCGGAGGCCTCGGTGGCGGGGGCGACGACCATCACCTGCCCGATCTCCGCCATCACCTCGGCCAACTTCCAGAGGCCGGGCGACTCGATGCCGTCGTCGTTGGTGACCAGGATGCGTCTGGGTTCGCTCATGCAGGCCCGAGGATCACGTTGTCGATCAGGCGTACCGCGCCGAAGCGCACCGCCAAGGAGGCGAGAGCCGCGCCTTCTACCCGGCGCAGCTCTTGCAGCGTCTCGGTGTCGGCCACGCTCACATAGTCTACCCGCGCCCGCGGCTCCTGGGCAATCAACTCGCGCATGGCGTCCCGGAGCCGCTCGCCGTCGCGTTCGCCGCCGGCGAAAAGCTCCCCGGCCCGCCCCAGCGCCCGGGAGAGGACGAGCGCCGCTTCCCGCTGCTCCGGCGAGAGATAGGCGTTGCGGCTGCTCATGGCCAGGCCGTCGGGCTCGCGGACCGTAGGCATGGGCACGATCTCGACGTCCAGGCGCAAGTCGCGCACCAGCCTGCGGACCACCGCCAACTGCTGGGCGTCCTTGCGGCCGAAGTAGGCGCGGTGCGGCTGGATCACATTCAGGAGCTTGGTGACGATCGTCGTCACGCCACGGAAGTGGCCGGGACGGTGGACCCCCTCTAGCACCTCGGTGAGGCCCTCCACTGTGACGAACGTAGAAGCGCCCTCGGGGTACATCTCCTCTACCGACGGGATGAACACGACGTCGACGCCCTCTTCCTGGAACAGCGCCAGGTCGCGCTCCTCGTCCCGAGGGTAGCGGTCGAAGTCCTCGCCCGGGCCGAACTGGGTAGGGTTGACGAAGATACTGGCGATGATGTGATCGTCGCTCGCGCGGGAAGCCCGCACCAGCGAGAGGTGGCCTTCATGCAGGTAGCCCATCGTGGGCACAAGGCCGACGCGACCCCCCATAGCGCGTCGGAGGGCGCGCATCTCGTCAATGGTGGCCGCGACCTGCATCCTGTCCTAGCGAGAAGGCACAGCGGGGAAGGAGATGTGCGTCGGCTGGTGCGGCTTGGACGGCGGCCGGTCGCCGTCGTCCGTGGTCACCAGCTCGGCCAGCGCCTTCTCGTCCATGGTGAAACTGTGTTCCTCTGTCGGGAACCGGCCCTCCTGCACGTCGGAGACGTAGGCGGCAACGGCGCCGCGGATAGCTTCCCCAAGTTGGGCGTACTGCTTGGCGTGCTTGGGCACGAAGCCGTCGAACAGACCCAGGAGGTCGTGGAAGACCTGTACCTGCCCGTCGCAGCCGGGGCCGGCGCCGATGCCGATGGTGGGCACGCGCAGCCGCTGGCTGATGAGACGGGACAGCGGCGAAGGCACCAGCTCCAGCACGATGCTGAACGCCCCCGCCTGCTCCAGCGCAAGGGCGTCGTTCATGAGGCGGATGGCGCTCTGCGGGGTCTTGCCCTGCACCTTGTAGCCGCCGAACTGGTGGAGCGACTGCGGAGTGAGGCCGATGTGGCCCATCACGGGGATGCCGGCGTCCACCAAGCGGCGGACCGTCTCGGCCATACCCGCGCCGCCCTCCAGCTTGACCGCTTGGGCGCCCGCCTCCTGGAGGAAGCGGCCGGCATTGCGCAGCGCCTCCTCGGGTCCCGCCTGGTAGCTCATGAAGGGCATGTCGCCGACGACCAGGGCGCGTTCGGTGCCCCGCACCACCGCCTTCACGTGATGGAGCATGTCGTCCATCGTGACCGGCAGGGTGGTGTCGTAGCCGAGCACGACCATGCCCAGCGTGTCGCCCACCAGGATGAAGGAGACGCCTGCCTCCTCGACCAGGCGCGCGGACGGGTAGTCGTACGCCGTGATCATCACGATCGGCTCGCCGCGGCGCTTCATCGCCTTGATCTCGCTTGTCGTCGTACGTAATGGCTTGGCCATGACTGGCACCTCCGACTGGGACGCTCCTTAGGCGGTCACCGCCTCCATTCCCGCCGTGACGGCGCGGTCGATCCGGACGATGCGGTTCTCCTCGTCGACGTGGATGACGCGCGGCTCCAGGCGGCGCGCCTCCTCCTCAGACACGGTGACGTAGCTGAGGATGAGGATGGTGTCGCCCTTGTGGATGAGACGGGCGGCCGCTCCGTTGACGACCACCTCGCCCGCTCCGCGCTCCCCCTCGATGGTGTAGGTCTCCAAGCGCGCGCCGGTGTCCACGTCCAGCAGGTGGACCTGCTCGTGAGGCAGAAGGTCGGCCGCCTCCATCAGGATCGGGTCCAGCGTGACGCTGCCCACGTAGTTGAGGTCGGCCTCCGTGACCCGGGCCCGGTGTATCTTGCTCTTTAGCATCGTCCTCATCGATCTATTCCCCGCATGAAAAAACCCTTTCGATCCGCTCCAGCGGCCGAAAGGGCGCAGCATTACGCTCTCGATATGCGCAGTCTCGGTCCGGCTGGATCCAAGCAGCGATATGGTCTGCTCTGTCGTGACCTGCTCGACGCCTCCATGGGTCGCCGGCAGCGTAAGTATAGCAGAGCGCGGAGAATTGTCAAGCGGCGCGCGGGGTGGGGCGGTAGGTCAGTTTGCCGTCAACGTCGTGAGGCGCACGGGGGACAAGTGCAGCCTCGTGCGAATTCTGGAGACACGTGGGTCAGGCCGTGCATGACGCCGCCGTCCGCGTCGAACATTTGCCACAGCTTGTCGATCCACTTGTTGTCTGGCTGCGCTGCCCCATAGGCTTTCCAAAGTGCCCAAGCGACGAAGTCAGCCGCTTGAATTAGTCGGCTCGCCCTGGAATCGGCAAACAGCGGCACGTCTGCGAGATGATTGAGTGTGCCCAGGCGGCCCGCGATGTGCCGCCAAGTATCTGCTGCCCGTTGGACATCCCTCTCGATGTAGTGCTTGTCGTGAATCGCGAGTCCCACATGGCGGAGCGTTTCGCTGCTCCTGCGGCGAAGCATCTCGTCAAACTTGTGGAGGACTTCTTCGTAGCCGCGTGCAACCCTGTCTCGCGTCCTCCGGTCCACAACAGCACCAAACAGGGTAACTGGTAGCTGTACGTCGATAGGCTCGTACCCGGCTATGCTCTCGTAGATGCTGTGAAGAACACGAATGCGAACATTGAGCGGTACCGCTGCCCACGGGCTGGGTCGCCGCGGTCTCGTCGGGTGTTTGATCTCCGCAGCGTGAAGCTCGAATGCATTTGGGTCGAATCCTTGTGGGAGCTGGTGCTGCAGAGTATCCATGAGCCGATTCTGGAGGTGCCAGGCATCACTCTCCGGCACAGCCAGTCCGGCAAGAATGAAGCACGGGCTACCCCCGTGCGTTCCCGACTCGTCAAGGTAGAGCAGATACATACAACACCCCCTGTGGAAAGGGGGTGGGCAGCCAGGCCTCAGAGCCGTAAGGACCGCAACGCAGTCTCCGGCCTCCAGAGGGCGGCACCGCAACGCAGTCCTCCTGGCCGCTCAATAATAATATCGGATACCTTCGCCTATTGCAATAGTCGCTCATCGCCGTGGTGTACTAAGCCATGCCTAAGCGTTCAAGGAAACCGACAGACCCAAACGAACTGGCAGCCGGCATTGTAGCAGAGTCGCCACTCGCACGGCGAACGTCAGCGATAGCGTGTCCTGCATATTGGCTTTCGTGTGCATCGGATCAAAGGGTAGTGCAATTCGGGGGGTTCGGTGCTACACTGGTCTCGCCATCGGCAGTCACTGTGGCCGCTTCCGGATGTAGCGCACCTGGCGAAAGGAGGGCAGAGCGATGGCCCGTCCAGCGATACTCTTGGTGTTTGCGGCGCTTGCCTTGCTTCCCGGCGTCATCGGGGCGCAGACGCCGGAACCGGAAGCGCCCACCCCTGGGCCGAACGAGGTGGTGTACACGGGCGTTGTGCCGGCCCCGGCGGGCACCGAAGTCACGGCTCAGTTCGTGATTCCGCCGTCGTGGGACTTCGTTGTCTGCGCGACAATGACAACGACGGCCATCGAGGGCGAAGACAGCGGAAGATCCGCGTTCGCCCTCGTGGTGGACGCGGAGTGCGTCCTGGGCTCGCCGGTGGAGCCCAAGTTCTGTTGGGGCGACGATCATTGCTATCTTCCCCTTCGCCTGCGGCCGGTGGGCTGGCCGCTGCGAGAAGACGAGCTGGTCCGTCAGGTGTCCCTGGGGGTGATACCTAGCTGGCCGGGCGGCCCCAACGATGTGGTCTACCTGGGGGAGGTGCCGGCCCCTCCGGGCACCGAAGTCGCAGCTCACTTCCTTCACTCCTCAACGGCGCGGGATGTGGTTTGCGGTACGGCCACAACAACTGCCGTTCCTGACGGCGACCCCGACAGATCCGAGTTCATCTTGCTGCTGGACTACGACTGCATGTACGCCACGTCATTCGGTCCGGGGATCTGCTGGGGCCCCTGGGGCGAGGGTCCCTGCTACCCCTACATGATGCCGGGCAACGCGCCCGGCCCGGGTCCCGGCGAGATGGCTGACTCGGGGCTGCTCCCACTTCCGGAGCGGAACGAAGACACAGGACCACCACCACTACCCCACGGTGACCGCGGACCCGACATAGAGCCGCCTCCGACAGGGACCGGGCTGCTTCACGCCGGCAGCGGACCTGACGTACTACTGCCCGATACAGGTAGTAGACGGTCTCCGGACCACGGGCATTGGGCCATTTGGCTGGCGTGGGCGACCGCCGGCCTGCTGGGGGCCGGGTTTGCGTTCGCCGCTCTTGGTGTGGTGGTTCGGAGAAGACCCTAGGGCACGGACCATCGCGCAAAACGAATGCGCCGGTGGCTCCCACTTTGGTGCCGCTGCGCTACCTTCGTTTCCGACCGTCAGTAGGGCGGAAATCCATCCCGCGATCGGTTACACAGCGCGCGGAAAGGTGTAAGCTAAGCGCGACGGCCGGGAACGGCCGAAGCTCGCCCAGCGACTCGTCGCTGAAGCTAGAGAAAGCTTGCGATGTCCAGGGTCTGGCTGATCGGAGTGGCGGCCTTCGTTTCGGCGCTCGTGGTCGCCGGGCTGGTGGTCGCCCTGGTCACGACCCGTGGCGGGGTCGATCTGCTGCCCGCCGACTCGCCCGAAGGAGCCGTTCAGCGCTATCTCCTCGCCCTGGAAGACGAGGACTACGCCGAGGCATACGACTACGTCGCCGATTCATCGAAGACCGGCTGCACGTTCGAGGAGTTCGTGCGCGATGCCTCATACCGGGAAGTGCGCGGCTCCCGCATGACGCTGGAAGACACGAAGAGGTTCGATGACACGGCAATCGTCACGGCCAGCGTGACCGTCTTCGAACCCGACCTGCCCTTCGGGACGTCGGAGTACACGTACGACCGAACGTACCAACTGGAACTGGAGGATGGGCATTGGCGCCTGACCTGGCCCGAGCACTGGTGCCCGTCGCTGTACTAGGGAGGTAGCTCGATGCAGTTCGTGGGTGGTCTCGTCCCGCTGCTGGTGATCGTCGCCATCATTGCGGCCATTGTCACTGCGGCCCGGTGGCGGCGCGAAGGACTGGAGACGGAGGAGGAGATGCGCGCCGTCGCCAAGCGTCTCTACTTTCACTTCGGAAGCTTCGTCTACATGATGGTGGCCAGCGTCGGTGTGGTGTTGATCGCCCGCTACGTGCTGGACGAGCTCTTCGGGCCGGCGCGTCTGGACACCGACGTCACACCCCTTGCGCTGGGCGTGGTGTTGGCGGTGATCTGGACTCCGGTGTGGATCTGGCACCGGGGGCGCGTACAGCGGATGCTGGACGACGACCCCGCCGAGCGGAGTTCCCTCCTGCGCAAGGTGTCGGTCTACCTGGCATTGCTGGTGACGGCGGCGCTCGTTGCCCAAGCGTCGGTGGACCTGCTGCGCTGGCTCTTCCGTGACAGGTCGTTCGGCGGATACGCGCCGGCCGCCATGGTGGTGTGGGGCGCCCTCTGGGCGCTCACCTGGGCCATGGAGACCCAGGAAGGCCAGCCCACGGAGGAGACGAGGACGGTACGGCGCCTGTACCTCTATGTGACCTCGGCGTACAGCCTGGCCATGCTGGCCGTTGGCGCTTCGGCCGTCCTCTACGTCGTCTTCCGCGAGGCGTATGAGGGCATCGTCGATCTGCCGGTGATGTTTCAGCGAGAGCAGGGGCTCTGGGGCGATGAGATGAAGAACCCTCTCGCCTGGGGGCTCGCGGGCGGCGCGGTGTGGAGCGTGCACTGGTTCCGGTTCGCCCGCGGCGACGCGGCGTCCGACCTACGCCAGTTCTACCTCCACGCGCTGGCCATTATGGGCGGCGTAGCTGCGACACTCGCCGCTACCGGCGTCCTGCTCTTCTTTCTGCTGCAGTGGGGCATCGGCACGCCGGAGCACGATTCGGCTGCGGTTCACTTTCGCGTCGTCCCGGGGGCCCTTGCGCCGCTCCTCGTTGGGCTCCTGCTCTGGGTGTACCACTGGTCCGTACTGCAACATGAGCGGGCCACCCGCAGGGAGCTGGCCATCGCCCGGCGCATCTACCGCTACGTGATGACGGCGCTCGGATTGGGTGCGATGGCGGGTGCGGTGATAGTGGCCGTGCCCACGGTGATCGCGATCATCGTGACCAGCGCCCAGGAGGTGCTGGTCGGTCCGGACTGGTGGCGCGACCGGATCGTGCTGGCGCTCACGCTCGGCCTCCTTGGCATGCCCGTGTGGGGCTACCACTGGTACCAGGCGCAGCGGAGCGCGGCGGAGCTGGGCGCAGAGGAGCGCTACAGCCTGCCGAGGCGGGTGCTCGTGTTCGCCGCGATCGTCATTAGCGGCCTGGCCATCCTCGGCACCGTGAGTCACATCCTCTTCCTCCTGCTCGACGCCATCCTGAACAACGAGCTGTCCCTCACGCTCCTGCGGGATGCGAAATGGAGCATGGGGGCGCTGGTCGCGGCCGCGGCGTTCGGGCCGTACTACTGGCTCGTCCTTCGGGAGGACTGGCGCGTGGGCGCGCCGGCGCCGAAGCGGGCGGCGGCGAAACCGGTCATGTTGCTCATCGCGGAGGACGGCCGGGCGATCGTGGACCGGCTGGAGGAAGCGCTGGACGTGAAGGTGGGGGTGCTGCAGCGGGCCGACCCTGACGCCGGGCTGCCTTCGCTCACGGACGAAGATATCGCGCGGTTGAACAAGCGCATCGCGGAGGCGCCGGGCGGCCGGGTGTTGCTGGTGGCCGATGCGAGCGGGGTGGAGGTCTATTCTTACCACTGAGCCGGAGCCGGGCAGACGCCTCACGGTTGCTCGCGGGGTCCGCCACGTGCAGCTTGACGACTGACCGCGGCGTTTCCTAGTATGGGGGAGGACATCAACGAAAGGAGGGCCCGAGGAATGCTAGCGAGTGTCTCTGCGATTGTTCCCGCCATCGCGCGTCCCCGGGCCATCGTGCCGTAGGGAGCCGGACCTCCTACGCTGACCGGCCGGGGCATGCCCGGCCGTTTTTCTTTGTCCAGCATGAGGAGTGTCATGTCAGAAGAACTCAGGAAGCGTCAGCTCCGTTCCATCAAGAAGTGGAAACAGAACAGGGAGCTGCGAGTTCAGCTCAAGGAACAGAAGGCCCAGCGCCAGGCGGAGCGCGCAGATCGTCGACGTAAGCCGCCCCGGCAGAGGGACTGGGGCGAGGACGACGACGCAAGCACGTGGGAGAGGATGCGCCCGGCGGCGCGCACGGAACGCGCCCGGCCCGTCGCGTCCCCGATGGAGCCCTCGCCTGAAGCTACCGGTACCGTCATCGAGGTCCGGTCCGGCGATTCCCTCGTCATGCTCCACGGTCGGGTCGTGCGTGCCGTCCTGCCGCCCGGCGGCCGGTCGCTCGATCCGGCCGCGCGGAGCCCGCTCGCCGTGGGCGACCGCGTCCACCTCGAGCCGCTGACGGCCGACGCCGCCCGCATCGTGGGCGTCGCCCCGCGCCGCTCCGCGCTCTCCCGCGAGATCTACGACCCGAACCGCGACGACGAGGCGCGCAGGAGCCACGTACTCGCAGCCAACATCGACCAGGCGATCATCGTCTGCTCGCCGGCGGAGCCGCCCTTCCGGCCGCGGCTCATCGACCGCTATCTGGTCGCGGCCTCACGCGACGGTCTGCCCGCCGCCATCTGCCTGAACAAGACCGACCTGGGTGTGCCCGACCAGGTAGAGGCGTCGCTACGGGGATACGCCGGGCTCGGCGTCGACGTGCTGCGCACGAGCGCCGTCAGCGGCGACGGCATCGATGCCTTGAGGCGTTGGTTGGCAGGCAAGGTATCGCTGCTCAGCGGCCACTCGGGCGTGGGCAAGAGCTCGCTGCTGAACGCGCTGGAGCCGGGCTTGGCGCTGCGAGTGGGAGAGGTGACGCAGTCGACGGCCGGACAGGGGAAGGGCCGTCACACCACGTCCTCGGCCCGCCTCATCCCGCTCTCGATGCCGGAAACGTTCGTCGTGGACACGCCGGGCATCCGCGCGTATAGCCTGCGCGGGACCGACCCGCGCAGGCTGGCCGGGTATTTCGCCGATATCGCGGCGCTCGCGGACGGCTGCGAGTTTCGGGACTGCCTCCATCGCGGAGAGCCGGGCTGCGCCGTCGCCGCGCGCGCGAGGGAAGACCGGTTCCTTCGCAGGCGGCTGGAGTCGTATAGAGGGATGTTGAGGGAGCTGGGATAGACCGGAGACCCGCGTGGCTGCCTTCGGACCGACTCCTCCGCCGTTCCGCTCATTCGCCTACGCCTCTGGCCTGTTTCGCTTGACCCTGCTATAGTTGGGGCCAATGCGCCCGCCAGAGCACTGGCATCTGCGCCGTCGCCGGCCCGCAAGGCTGCGGTGGGCGCTGGCCGCGACGGCTCTCCTGGTGGTGGTCGTTGCGCTCGTGCTCTGGTGCCGCCCATCGGGCGGCGGAACGGAGCCCGCTGCTGTTTCCAACGATTGTCCCGCCGGCGCCGACTGCTCGGAGGTCGAAGGCGTGGCGAGTAGAGGCGGCGAGGTCCCCGCGCCCAAGATCACCGGACGGGCCGCGGCTGTCGTCGAGGACTCGTGCGGCGCGCTCCTCTACGGCCGCAACGCCGACGAACGGCTCGCGCCGGCCAGCCTGACCAAGATTACGACGGCGCTGGTCGCCGTGGAGCACGCCGACCTCTCGCGCATGGTGGACGTGCGGGTCAACAGCGGCCTGATGGTCGCCTCGACGGCGTCCACGGTGATGGGCCTGGAGCCGGGGATGCGCCTGAGCATGCGCGACCTGCTCTACGGTCTGCTTCTGCCTTCGGGCAACGACGCCGCGGTCGCCATCGCAGAGGGGGTGGCGGGCAGCGTCTCGGCGTTCGTCGATCTGATGAACGCGAAGGCCGAGGAACTGGGACTGGAGAATACGCACTTCGCCAATCCGCACGGCCTGGACGAAGCCGGCCTCTACACCTCCGCATTCGATGCCGCGATGCTCGGCCGGGCGCTGCTGCGAGAGCCGGAGCTGGCGGCCATCGTGGCCACGAAACGGTACCAGCCCGCGTGGGACGGACCCGAGCTCTGGAACGGGAACGCGCTGCTCGACCTGTACCCGGAGGCGGTGGGCGTGAAGATCGGGTACACGGAGAAGGCGGGACAGACGATCGTAGCCGCGGCCGATCGCGACGGGCGGAGGCTCATCGTTTCCGTCCTCGGAGGCTGGGAGCGCTACTCGGACGCCATCGCCCTCTTCGAGTGGGCCTTCGCGAACACGACGTCGCCGTGCACCTCACAGGGAGCGTTGAGCGAGGCGCAGCCGTAGGGCGCCGCTGACTGACGCGAGCACCCGTTGGTATCATGACCCCATGCCGGCGTCTCGACCGCGTGTACTTGCGATAGTCCTGCTGCTGGGCGCGGGGTGCGCGCTCTTCGCGGCCTGCGGCGGGGAGGATGCCGGGAGCCAGGCCGAACTCACGCTCACCGGGGACGAGCTTCGCGACTTCGTGGGCTCGATGCTGCTGACGTGGGAGGAGATACCCGGCGCGCTGGAGGAGGCTCCGCCCGAGGAGTGGCGGACGGATTCCGAGGACGGGGGCGGTGAGCCCGTCGCGGGGCTGACCCTGGAGGGCGCGGGCTGGCTGGGCACGCTCAGCCGTCCCATCATCGTGAGGAACGCGGAGGACAGGACGTTCACCGTGGGCAACACGGCCTCGGCCTTCACGACCTCGGCCGGCGCGGCCGATGCGCTCGACCTGCTCAAGGAGAGCGACGTGGACGTTCTGGGACGGAACCTTGTCGCCACCACCTCGGCGACGAGCTACGAGGTCAGGGACCTGGACGTCGACGTGGGGGAGGACGCCTGGTCCGTGCTGCTCGTCGGGCCGGCGGAGGTGGAGGGAACGCAGGAAGAGCTGACACTGGCGATGGTGGGGTTCCGGCGGGGGCCGATCCTGGCCGTTATCAGCACGCTGGGGTTCGTCGAGTCCGGCGGCGACCTGGTGGGACAGCTCGCCCGGACGGTGGACGAACGTATCCAAGCAGGGCTGGAGGGCTTGCAGCCGGCGGCTACGTTCGCCTACTGACCCGTCCACTCGCGCGCGGACGGCACGCCCGCGAGCCCCGTCGCTTGGAGGACGCCGTTCATGACCGCCCGCTCGACGGCGCGCACCGACATCGCCTCCAGCGCGCGATAGGCCATCAGGTCCTCGACATCCACCTCACCCGTCGCCAGCACAAAGACGATATCGCCGTCGGTCATGCCGTGGGCGGGCCGGACGGTGCGCGCGAAGCCGTCCTGCGCGACCGAGGCGAGCCGGTTGGTCATGTCCTTGCCCAACCGGGCGTTCGTCGCCACGACGGCGAGCGTGGTGTTTTGTCCCGCTTGCGGCGCCGGCCTCCGGCCGGATCGGATGATCTCCCAGCTATCGAGGAAGCCGCCGTCGTCCGCCCTGGGCGCGGCGATGGGCCGCCCGCGGTCGGGGTCGATGATGTCGCCGGCGGCGTTCACGGCGGCCAGCGCGCCCGCGATTAGCCCGCCGGGCCCGCGCTCGGAGGCCGTGCCGATGCCGCCCTTGAGGCATCGCGACATGCCCGCCGCCTTGGCGACGGTCGCGCCGGTCCCCGCGCCAATGCTGCCCTGCGCGACGCGGCCTCGCTTCGCGGCGCGCGCCGCCCGATAGCCGGACTCCGCGTTCGGGCGGACGTCGCCCCGGCCGGTAACGAGGTCGAACAGGATGGCCGTCGGGACGATGGGCACGCGGCTGGTCCCGAAGGCGAGGCCGACTCCCTGCTCCTCCAGGTAGCGCATGACGCCGCCCGCCGCATCGAGGCCGAAGGCGGAGCCGCCGGCCAGGACGATGGCGTGCACCTGGGCCACCAGCCGGCCGGGATGGAGCAGGTCGGTCTCGCGGCTGCCGGGCGCGCCGCCGCGCACGTCGATGCCTCCGGTGGCACCTTCGGTGCAGAGCACGGCCGTGCAGCCGGTGGCGGCGCGACGGTTGGTCCAGTGGCCGACCTTGATGCCGGGAACGTCGGTGATGGCGTCCAGTGTCTTCCGTTCAGCATTCATCTCGTCTTCTCCGCAAGGACGAACAGGTGCTCCCCGTCGAACGTATCGGGCTCGACCTGCGTCTCGAGGACGCGGAAGCCGGCCTGTTCCAGCAACTCCAGATTGGTGTCCGCGCCGTAGTGGCTCCAGTACATCTCCGCGCCGAGGCCCAGCCAGTCGGACTCGCCGGCTTCCCAGTCGTCGTTGCCCATCGTCGCCAGCAGACGGCGGCCCGGCCGCAGGACATCGCACAGGCTAGCGAGCAGTGCCTCGTGCTCCTTCCTCGGCACGTGGATGATCGAGTAGAGGGCGACGACGGCATCGAATGACGCGGGCCGGAACGGCAGCGAGCACATGTCGGCCAGCAGGAACGTCCCGCCGGGCACGTTTCCTCGCGCTAAGGAAAGCTGGCGACGTGAGATATCGAGTCCTACGACACGAAACCGTTCGCTCAGGTAGGCCGCAACCGGCACGCCCGCGCCGCAGCCGAGGTCGAGCACCCTCGCCCCGCGCTCGAGGCCCTCCGTGGTACGGTCGAGGTACGCGCGGTCTCGCTCCGGCCTCGCGTCTCCCCGCCTCTCGAGATAGCCTTTCGCGATCCGGTCGTATCCCTGGGCGACGATGCGTTTGGGGTCCCGCATGGGTGGTGTGGTCATGACGCATTCTGCCTGCGCGGACGTTGTTCAGCCGCTACCAGGGTGCGCCGGTTGGGCGCAGAAGTCAACGGGCGCGGGAGCCCGCAGCTACGTTGGGAAGAGGGGGCCACCGCCCTCACCCCTAGAACCAGTCGTTGCAGTAGGGCGGGTGGGTGACGGCGAAGGCCTCCTCGATCTGGGGCAGGGCGTCGGGCCGGTTGAGCTTGATCATGCCCGCCTCGACGGCGTGGTCGGCGCGGACGAAGCCTGTGTAGAGGGGCGCCAGGAAGTTCACGCTCAGCTCGATGTCCGGCTTCGCCCTGGTGTGTTCAGCGCGCATGCGCCGGCGGGCTGCCCGGACGCGCCAGGTGCCCTCGTTTCGGGGCAGTGTCGGGTCGGTGATGCGCATGGTGAAGGAGACGGCTCCGCGGCCGCAGTAAGGGCGTTCGGCGAGGGCGCGTTCGACGTCGACGATGCGGATCATGGGGCCTTCCGCGCGCTCGATTTGGATCTTCCACGGGTTGACGACCTGGTCGCTGAAACAGTCGTGGAGCGGCGCGTGGACGTCGATGCGCCGGGCGACGTCGTGGGTGAGCAGGTGCCCCCAGATGGCCAGGTAGGCGTCCGAGGTGAGGGCGACCATGTCCCGCACCCTGACGTCGCTCTCCAGCCGGTCCGTTGCGGCGCGTTTCGGAGAGTAGATGACGTAGCCCTGAGGGTCGCCGGCGGGGTCCAACCAGAGGAAGGCGTCATGGGGCCTGTCCTCATCGAAGTCTTGCAGGACGAAGTTCTGCCACCAGAACTCCACCCTGTCGATGACCCCGTTCCGGGGGGCGGCGTAGCGCCGGTAGACCTCGTGCAGACGCTCCCAGCCGTCGGGCTCGACGCGCTCGAAGGAGCCGCGTTCGCCCTGGTACCTGAGCGTGACGTCCTTGGCGTTGAAGAGGTAGCGCTTCCTGCCCTCGGCGCGCTCGAAGCCGTAGCGCCGGTAGAGACTGTCGTGCTCCGTATGGAGGCCGGAGAGGGGGACGCCCTGCTCGCGCATGTACTCGAGCGACATGGTCATGAGGCGGGTGACGTACCCCTTGCGCCGGTGCTCGGCGAGGGTGGCGACGGGGCTGATGCCGCCGTAGCCACTGCTGGCGCCGTTGATGCGGCGGGTGAACGGAATAGTGCGGATGTCGGCGGCGAGGCGTCCGTTCACGAAAGCGCCCACCGTGCGCTGGAGGTCGAAGGCGCCGCGGAGCAGCTCCGCCCGCTTGGCGGTCGGCTCCTGATAGAAGGCGGAGGACTCGACGTGGACGGACTGGTCGGCATCCTCGACGGTCAGGGGACGGAACTCGACGTTGCTCATGGGTAACACCCTTCTACTAGGCTCAGGGGCTCCGCGGTAAGTCCTTCGACAAGCTCAGGAGAAGCTCAGGGCAAGCCTCCCGGCAAGCTCGAGGCAAGCCTTGGCATCCTAGCAGGCGATAGGTGGTGGCGGAAGGAGGGTCCTTCGACAGGCTCAGGACAAGCTCTGAAGGCTGGGGTACCCGCTCCGCCGGAGGCGGGCGCGGCCGAGGCGGAGAGGCGCGCCTCCCCGGGAGAGGGAAATTGTTTCGCAGAATCGTGTTTTTTCTGTGTATACAATTGGTGACCTTCTAGCGCGCGGAACGCCGCGCCGAGTCAAGAGGCCGATCCTAGCACGACGGGGCGGAAACGCGGAGGGGCGGGTGACACCGGGCATGTGGGGGAGGCAATGAGCCCTTCGCACCCAAGGCGGAGCGACCCGCCGGGGGTCAGAGGGTGCTCTGACCCCCGGCGTCCCCTTCGGTGGTAGAATGACGGCGATCCGGTCGTGCCATACTGTATCGGCGCTGCTAAGGCTGGGAGGTACTCCATGAGCATCGGTCGGTTACTACTCCTGACGGGGCTGTGTCTGGCCCTGGTGCTCGGCGCCTCGCTGCCCGGCGATACTCCACAGGTGTCGGCGTCGGACGCGGTGGCTGTGGCCGCGGGCGCGTCGCACACCTGCATCCATACCGAGACGGGCGGCGTCAGGTGCTGGGGAGCTAACGAGCTAGGTGAACTTGGAGACGGGCAAGTATGTGGCGCCTTCACCTGCCCGGGGGCGGTCCCGGTCTCCGGACTGGCGGGAGATGTGGTGACGGTAACGGCGGGCGGCTGGCACACCTGTGCCTTGACGTCGGCGGGCGGCGTCAAGTGCTGGGGTCTTAACAACTTTGGCCAGCTTGGGGACGGGACGCTCACCAACCGCACGACGCCGGTGAACGTCTCGGGCCTGGCCAGTGGGGTGGCCGCTGTCTCCGCCGGCGGCTGGCACACCTGTGCCTTGACGTCGGCGGGCGGCGTCAAGTGCTGGGGGTGGAACAACCACGGCCAGCTCGGCAACGGGACGACGACCGACAGCACGACGCCGGTGAACGTCTCCGGTCTGGCCAGCGGCGTTGCCGCCATTAGTGCGGGACGCTCATATACCTGCGCGGTTACGACGGCGGGCGGCGCCAGGTGCTGGGGGCTGAACGAGTATGGCCAGCTCGGGGATGGGACGGTCACAGAGCGCACCACACCGATGAACGTCTCCGGTCTGAGCAGCGGCGTGGCTCTCGTGGCAGCAGGCAGGCACCACACCTGCGCGGTTACGACGGCGGGCGCTGGCAAGTGCTGGGGACTGAACTTCGCCGGCCAGCTCGGCAACGGCACGACGAACAACAGCACCACGCCGGTGAACGTCTCAGGGTTGAGCAGCGGTGTGGCCAAGGTGGCCGTCGGCGAGTCCAGCACCTGCGCCCTGACCACGGCGGGCGCTGTGAAGTGCTGGGGAAACAACGACCACGGCCAGCTAGGCGACGGTACCTTCTCGAACCACAGCACCCCGGCGAACGTCTCAGGCTTCGCCATCAATGGGGTGGACATCGACGTAGGCAGCCTCCACGCCTGCGGTGTCCGCTCCGGCGGCGCCGTCAGGTGCTGGGGCTGGAACCAGGACGGCCAGCTTGGGAACGGCACCTACACGGACAGCCCCGTGCCGGTCACCGCGTCGAAGACGACCGGTGACGTCAACTGCGACGGCACCGTCAACGCCATCGACGCGGCGCTCGTCCTGCAGTTGGCGGCGGGGCTCGTAGTCCAGCTCCCGTGCCACCCGAGCGGGGACGTGAACTGGGACCATTCAGTAAACGCCATCGACGCCGCCCTCATCCTGCAGTATGTCGCCGGCCTGGTATCCAGCCTGCCGCCGGCGTAGGCGCGGGTGCTGCCAGACAAGGAGGTACACCTCCTTCCCTCCGTTGTGCGCCCCACCAGGGGCGGGCAAGCCTGCCCCCTACCGACGGGGCCCGTCGACTGGCTCAGAACGGGGAGTTTGTTTCGCAGAAGCGTGTTTTTTCTGTGTATGCAATTACACACCTCCTCTCGCGCGGAGCGCCGCGCCGAGTCCAGCGGCCGATCCTAGCACGACGGCGCGAGAGCCCGGAGGGGCGGGTGGCACTGCGGGGGTGGTGGGGGGGGAGAGTGGGCGCCACCCCACTCTGAAGGCTGGGGCATCATGCTTCCACCAAAGGCGGACTCGGCTATGGCGACCTGAGGGTCGCCGCTACGGGGCGGCCAAGCACGGCAGCCGAGGTTTTCGAGTCTCGGCTCTCGGCTGGGATTGGCGCGCGGTTGGAAAGCCGCGCCTACTGTGTTCCTGATTGCACGGTGTGGCCTGGCGCTAGACGATCAGGGCGAACACGCCAGCCCCCATGTGGAGAATGAGCGCCGCGTCGATGGGGCGCCCTCACCCCCACCTGAAGCGGGCGCGGCCGACTCGCCGGTCGCCCCTCTTCCGTGAGGGGGGGTGGGGGGGGGCCGACCTTATGGGGGCCCCTGGGGTTTGTGTTCGCATGGCGAGTGGCGACCTGAAGGTCGCCGCTACGGGGCGGCGAAGCACGGTAGCCGGGGCTTTCGGGTCTTGGCCGGGATTCGCGCGCGGCTGGAAAGCCGTGCCTACTGTGTTCCTGATTGCGCGGTGTGGCCCCGGCGCTAGACGACGAAGGTGATCAGGCCGGCGACATACTGGAGGATGAGCGCGGCGTCGACGGCGTTCACGGTGCTGCTGTTGTCGACATCGCCCGACTGAAAACACGGCAGCGTGATGACCAGTCCCGCCGAGAACTGCAGGACAAGCGCGGCGTCGATGCTGTCGGTGTGGCCGTCGCAGTTCACGTCGCCGGCGACCGGCTTTGGGCTCAGGCCGAGCACGTCCGTCGGCTGGTCGCGGTTGACGGTCGTTCCGTCACCGACCTCGCCCTCCGCGTTGCGGCCCCAGCACTTCGCATAGTTAGACTGGAGCGACGCACAGGTGTGGTCGCCGCCCGCCGCGACGGTATCCACGCCCGAGGTTAGGCCCACGACGTCAAAGGGCGTGTCCTTGTCCATTGTGCTGCCGTCGCCGAGCTGGCCCGCATAGTTGCGGCCCGTGCATTTGGCGCCGCGCGCCGAGGTCACAAAGCAGGTGTGGGTGTCCCCCGCCGCCACGATGACCACGTCGTAGAGCGGGGAGTTGCAGCCGTGATCGGCGCAGACGCCGGCAGGGACGGACCGGGAGCTCGTCGTCCCGTCGCCAAGCTGGCCGAACTGGTTGCGGCCCCAACACTGAACGCCGGTCGACTCCAAGACGACACACGTATGGTACTGTCCCGCTGCGATGCCGCCTGTGAGGCCAACGACCTGTCCGGATAGACCTACGACGTCCGTGGGAACGGAGCGGCTGGTCGTGGTGCCGTCACCAAGCTGGCCGTACTGGTTGTCTCCCCAGCACTTGGGGGGACCGCTCGCCATCACCGCGCAGGTGTGGTTCGCTCCGGCCGCGATGCGGACAACGCCGCTGCTCAGGCCGGAAACGGTGACGGGCGTGGCCCGGTCCGTCGTGGTGCCGTCGCCGAGCTGGCCGTAGGTGTTGTCTCCCCAGCACTTGACCGCTCCCCCGGACACGGCGCAGGTGTGGAACTCCCCCGCGACCACGTACGCCGTGCCGACCCCAACGGCGGTGACCGGCGTGGCGCGGTTGGTGATCGTGCCGTCGCCGAGTTGCCCCGCGTTGTTCGCGCCCCAACACTTGACTCCAATCCCGACTTCCGAAACGCAGGTATGGACCGCTCCCATAGCGATATCTGGAAGGGCCCTGCCGATCCCCAACACGCTGACCGGCGAGGACCGGTCCGTCGTGGTGCCATCGCCGAGCTGGCCATAGTCGTTTCCTCCCCAGCATTTGACTTGCTCCGCGTCGGTGACGACGCAACTGTGCCCATACGATGGCGAGCCTCCGGCGGCGATCGTCCACACCGTGTCGCCGGTCGCCTGGGCGGGAGGCGCGGGCAGAAGTACCATGGTGAACGCGATCAGGGCAGCAAGCAGGGCGAGCTTTAGGGGTAGGGATCGAAGCAGGACTTCCACAGCGCAACTCCTCGAAGTTGGTCGGGGGTCGGAAGACTGCCCCCACGCTATCACAGCGCATCAGGGGCGGTACAGGGCCGGATGCGGGGAGGCGCGGCTGGAAAGCCGCGCCTACGAAATGCCAAGTTGCCCGCCGTGGTCCGGAGGGACGGATGGGCCTCGTGACGGAAGGCCAGCGCGGCCGGAAGGGCGCTCGACGGCTTGATGGAGCATCTGCTACGCTGCGCAGGCACAGGACGCCCTGGCGCGGGTCTTCCACACTTGGGTTGAGAGCGCTGCAGGGGGAGATCGACATCCGGAAGACATGGTGATGAGTGCCGGTCCTGACTTCCGGGAGATGAACCGCCGCGTGTTCCAGGGGGCGCCTCTGGGAAGCGTGTTCTTCCAGCCGCGGTTTGAGCCGTGGTTCGCGCGCCACGAGCGTCTGGGCACGCTGCCGGACGAGCTGCGCGGACGGACGCTCGTGCAGGCGTTCGATCTCGTGGGCGCGTCCATGCGTTACATGCACTACTACACCGGCCAGCCCGATCCGGTGGAGAGCCGGTTCGCGGAGGAAGTTCCCGTGTCGGTGGAGAAGGCGGAAGGCGTGCGCCGGGTGCGCTTCGAAACGCCCAAGGGCACGCTCACCGAAACGTACGTCCTGTCCACCGATTCGTCCTGGCGGCTCACCGACTTTGCGGTGCGAGGTCCGGGCGACCTGCCAGCCCTCTTGTGGCTGCTCGAACGGCGCGAATTCTCGTTCAACGTAGCGAGCTACGAGCAAGGTGCGGGCTTCGTAGGCCGGCGCGGTGTGCCACAGTTCTGGCTGCCCAAGAGCCCGTACTTCGCGCTCGCCCAGCAGTGGATGCGCTACGAGGATTTCGTCTTTGCCATGGCGGACAGTCCCAACATGATGGAGCGGGCCATGGACGCCATCGACCGCAGCTACGAGCCGCTGTACGAGCAGATGATCGCGTCGGGGCGACCCGAGATCGTCAACTTCGGGGAGAACGTGGATATGGCGTACCTCACGCCCCGCTACTTCGACCGATACTGCGTGCCCTGGTACGAGAAGCGGTCCGGCCAGCTCCGCGACGCGGGCATCTTCACCCACATTCACATCGACGGGGACTTCCGGCCGCTGCTGTCGCGCCTGGCCGGACTGCCGTTTGACGGACTCGAGGCGCTCACACCCGAACCGCAGGGCGATGTCACGTTGGAGGAAATGCGAGAGCACGTGGGTGACAAGGTGCTGCTGGACGGCATCCCCGCCGTGCTCTTCCTGGATCACTACCCGCGCGATGAGTTCCAGGCGTGCGTGGAACGGGTGGTGGAGCTCTTCCACCCGCGTCTCGTGCTCGGCGTGTCGGACGAGCTGCCCGAGGGTGGGGGAGATGAGGCGTGGCAGCGGCTGGCCTGGGTGGCTGCGTATTGCCGCGGGCGGGGCGACACGGGGACTTGGCCGCGACAGGATAGGGGGCCCGTCGAAGAGGCACCGTAGCGGAGGCTTTCGGCCCTCAGGCAGAGCGGGCAGGCGCGGCTTTCCAGCCGCGCCTACGATGTCGTTGATTGCAGCAGAGGGTCGCGGTTGCGGCCGACGGGCGGGGCGGGGGAGCCACCGGTGGCGGTCGAGGGCTCAGGCTGAAGCCTGACCACCACAGGTGTTGAGCGTCCCCAGGCTGTCGAAAGGACGCGCCGTCCGCCTACCTCGCCATCTTGAAGTGGGTGCACATGAGGTACTGGATGGGGCGGTCGTCCTCGCTGTACTCGTGGTAGGCGGCGATGACGGTGCCGTCCGGGAGTTGGGCGACGGTGGGGTAGCCGATGTGCCAGTACTGGCTGTGGATCAGCGTGTCCTGGAGGGTGCGCGAGCCGCGGCCGGGCCGGGGCTTCGGGACGCCGCCCTCGCGGACGACGAACTCGTTCTCGATGTCCCAAGTCAGGCCGTCGTCGGAGACGCAGCCGCGCACGCCCCACGGGTCCTTCCGGTAGCCGTAGACGGCCAGCACGCGCCCGTCGATGAGCTGGAGGACGTCGGCCGGGTAGCCCCAGAGGCCGGTGCGCCTGGGCGGGCTCCAGGTGACGCCGTCGTCGTCGGAGTGGGTGAACCACATGTTGTCCTGGCGGCGCGGTCTGTGGCTGGTCCGCATCAGGCAGACCAGCCTGCCGTCTTGCAGCCGGGCCATGCCCGGCTCGATGAAGCTGATGATGCCCGCCGGGTCGAAGGCGACGGTGGACCAGTACTCCCAGTTGTCGCCTCCGTCGTCCGACCTGAGCAGGAAGCAGCGCGTCGTTTCGTCCTGGGCCGCCTCCCCCCTGGCCGACAGCGTCCCCGCGAGCGGCATCAGCAGCCCGCCGTCGGGCAGCTCGATGATGTGCCCGGCGCCGGAGCCTCCGCAGGCGTAGGGCCCGGACGCCGAGCTGCGCACCGGTTCCGTGTTGACGGGTATCGGGTCGCTCCAGGTGTCGCCGTTGTCGCCGGACTTGAGCAGGGCGTACCCGGTCTGTCGCTTGAGGCGCTCGGGCATGCCGGGCGGCGGCATCCCCAGCATCTGGTCGCCCTCCGACTTGATGCCGGTGGGCGCGATGAAGCTGCACACGCGGGTGTGCATCAGGACGGTGCCATCGGATATCTGGGCGAAGGCGCAGTCCCAGTTACCCGTGAAGCCGGTGTAGGGCCAGATGACCAGCTTGGTGGCCGGGTCCCAGGTCCGGCCTCCGTCCGAGGACTTGATGAGGCACGACTGGCCGCTGTCGGCGTGGATCGGATAGCGCTCCTCGTTGAAGCCCATCAGCACCTCGCCGTTCTGCAGTCTGATGATGCTGGTCTGGTTGCAGGCGCGCTCCGGGTTCTTGTAGACGAAGAAGTGCTCCACGTCCTGGATGCTGACCATGTGACACCTCCCGTTTCGGCAGTAGTGCCTATTATATGGTGGTCCGGGCCGGTGTGGGTCGAGGGACGTGGGTCGTGGGTCGTGGGACGTGCTTGGGCCTTGCCGGAGGCGGGGCGGTCTTCCGGCATAGGCGGACCCGCTGTGGGTGGGGATGGTCGGCCGCTACGGGATATGTTCGCACGGCCGGTGGCGACCTGAAGGTCGCCGCTACGAGGGAATGGGTGCGCGCGCTCGGCTGGTGGAGGGGAGAGAACGCCACCCCAGCCTCAAGGCTGGGGCATAGTGGGATCGGCCAGGCAGGGGGCGTGGCGACGGCGAGCGTTGTGAGTAGTGGCCCGCTGCTCCGGCAGAGCCGGGTACGGCAGAAGCAGGCCCGGGCCAACCGTGGTCGCGGGTCAGGCCTTCGCCCCGCCGGAGGCGGCCACGGCCTAACGGAGGCGGGCCGACCTGAAGGTTGGCCCCTGCGGGATGTGTTCGCACGCGCGGTGGCGACCTGAAGGTCGCCGCTACGAGGGAATGGGTGCGCGCGCTCGGCTGGTGGAGGGGAGAGTGGGCGCCACCCCACTCTGAAGGCTGGGGCATAGGGGGCGTGGCGAGGGCGAGCGTTGTGAGTAGCGACCCGCTGCTTCGGCAGAGCCGGGTACGGTCGGGGCGGACTGGCCCTTCGACAAGCTCAGGGCGCAGCGCTCGGCTTGTGCTAGTTGTCTCCGTACTGTTTCGTTTCCGCGCGTTCGAAGACCAGGGCGACGGCCGGATGGTCGGCGACCGGCCGGTGTCGCGTGCCGGCGGGCACGACGTGGGCGTCGCCGCTCGAGAGGGTGATCGGTTCGGCGCGCTCGACCTCGATCCGGAAGGAGCCGGAGAGGCAGAGGAAGAGCTCGTCCTCCGCTTCGTGCGTGTGCCAGGGGAAGTCGCCGTCCAGGCGCACCACCTTCAGTTGGAACCCGTTCACCTCAGCCGCCGGCACGGGCTTCCACGGCTCCTTCAGTCCCAGGGCCAGCTCATGCACGTTGATGGGCATAGGATGCCTCCTCCAGAACAGATCGAAGACCGTGAGCCGAGTGCGCGGCTCGGTGGCGCTACCATCCTATCGACCCCGTACCGCCGGCAGCACGTCCCGGGCGTAGAAGTCGATGACGCTCTTCTGATCGGGCTGGGGCGAGTGGACGGCGCACCCTCACCCCGACCTTGCGATCGCCCGTCTTCTGCCTGAGGCGGATGCGACCCGCGCGCGGGAGAGGGGAACGGGGCTAGCGCTGGAGGCGCTAGTGGCGGCCGG
>CAYOSF010000004.1:241421-307586 GCA_964406605.1 uncultured Dehalococcoidia bacterium
CACCCCGCAGCGCCGGCAGCACATTGCGGGCGTAGAAGTCGATCACGCTCTCCTGATCGGGCTGGGGGGAGTGCACGGCGCACCCTCACCCCGACCTTGCGGTCGCCCCTCTCCCGCGCGCGGGAGAGGGGAACGGGGCTAGCGCTGGAGGCGCTAGTGGCGGCCGGGGTCAGGCTGAAGCCTGACCTACAGAGAGGGGTGGGTTAGCCACCCCGCAGCGCCGGCAGCACATTGCGGGCGTAGAAGTCGATCACGCTCTCCTGGTCTGACTGGGGGGAGTGGACGGCGACGTGGGTGGCGCCGGCATCGAACAGCTCACGGACGCGGTCCACGTGGGCGGACGGATCTCGGGTGATCAGCCAGCCCTCGATGACTTTCTCGGGCGACGAGAGCGCCTCGGCGGTGCGCTGAACGGCGCGGGGGTCACTCAGCGAGCGCACGCGGTCCTCGACGGGGCCGAACAGCCACAGCCCGGCCGCCTCGCGCGCCTCCGCCTCCGTGCCGAGGAAGACGTACTGCTCCACCAGCCGCGGCATCTGCGCGGCATCGAGCCCCCGCGCCCGCGCCGCTTCCTCGAAGGCCCCGACGACATCGGGCCGGCCGAGCAGGGTCGAGGGCCCGGCGATCAGGCCGTCGCCGACCTCACCGGCGATCGCGGCGGACTTGGGCCCGGACGCGGCGACATAGATGGGCACGGGCGACGGCGGCCGCTCGTAGATCCGGGCGTTCTCGAGCGGGAAGTGCGGGCCGTCGTGGGAGACCCAGTCCTCCGTCCAGAGCCTGCGGATGAGGACGACGGCCTCTCGCAGGCGGCCGGCCCGCTCGCGGTACGGTCCCCAGCCCCCGCCCGCGGCCGCCTCGTTGACCGCCTCGCCGGTGCCGACACCGAGGAAGAGCCGGCCCGGATAGAGCGAGGCGAGCGTGGCGAAGGCGTGCGCGACGATCGCGGGATGAACGCGGTAGATCGGGCAGGTGACGGCCGTCCCCAGGACGAGCCGGCTCGTGCGCGCGCCGATAGCCGCGAGCGTGGTCCAGGCGTGGCCGGCGTGCCCCTGGTTGTCCTGCCAGGGGTGGAAGTGGTCGCTGGCCCAGACGCTGTCGAAGCCGGCCCGCTCCGCGGCCACGGCGTACTCAACGAGACCCGTTGGGGGAAACTGCTCGTGAGATAGGAAGAAACCTACATTGCGTTCCACCTTGTGCTGCTCCTATCGTGATATCGTCTAGGGATGACCGGCCCGGGATGCCGGGCGTCCACAATCTACCACGTGGGCGATCTCCGCAGGAGGCGCTCATCGTGGCCTTGGGCGCCCGCGTCGGAGCGGACCGTGCCGGGAGTTGGGGAGAAACCCGACGCGCAGACAAGGCGGGGGTGGCGGAACGCGGACCGTTCGTAGCGCTGCCGGGGCGCGACGTGCCCTCGCGGCGGGAAGCCCTACGGTGGGACGGCGGGTGGGTAGGGCAAGCAGGAGGTGAACGCAGTGTCCCCGTCATCGAACTTCACCGTCGCGAAGCTGTGCGCCCTGGCGGTCATCGTCACGGGCGCGCTGTTCTGGCTGCGACCCGGACCCTCCATGGCCTCCGGCCCGGCCGCACAGGTCGCTGCCGGCGGAAACTTCAGTTGCGCGCTCACTTGGGGCCGGGAAGTCCTCTGCTGGGGCAACAACACAAACGGCCAGCTCGGCGACGGCTCGCTGGCGAGCCGCAACTTCCCCGCGCCCGTGCACCTGGGCCAGCCGGCATCCTGGGTGGTGGCGGGATCCCGCCACGCCTGCGCGCAGCTCGACTCCGGCACGGTGAAGTGCTGGGGCCTGAACGCGGACGGCCAGCTCGGTAACGGGACGACCGTGGACCGGAGTTCACCCGTTCCCGTCGCGGGACTGACGGACGTCATTGCGCTCACGGCGGGCGCGCACCATACGTGCGCTCTCGTGTTCGGCGGCGCCGTGAAATGCTGGGGAGACAACAGCGGGGGCCAGTTGGGCGACGGCACTACCACGGACCGAAACGTGCCCGGGTGGGTGGCAGGTCTGAGCAGCGCCGTCAGCGTCGTCGACGCCGGTGGCCTGCACACGTGCGCCACGCTCTCGGTGGGCGGCGCCGTCTGCTGGGGCAGCAATTCCCGCGGTCAACTGGGCGACGGCAGCGGCGTGGACAGCACGACGCCGATTGCCGTGTCCGGCCTCAGCGGCTACCTTACATCGATCACGGCCGGCGATCTCCACACCTGCGCGAACCGGACCAGCGGTCCGCCGCTGTGCTGGGGCGCAAACGGGCACGGCCAGGTGGGCGACGGCACCACCGTGGACCGTGCGACGCCGGTGGCCGTCTCGGCTCTGTCGTCGGGAGCGTTTGACATCGTGGCCGGCGCACGCCATACGTGCGCGTTGACGACCAACTTCGGCATCTCGTGTTGGGGCGAGAACACGCTCGGTCAGCTCGGTGACGGCAGCACGGCGGACCGCCACACGCCCGTCGCCGTGTGCGCCGACGCCGCATGCAGCTCGCCCCTCTACGACATCTTCAGCGCCGATGGCGGGGGTGACCACACATGCGCCATGGCGATCACGGGAGGGCCCTGGTGCTGGGGCCAGAACGCAGGCGGTCAGCTCGGCGACGGCACGTACGTTCAGCGCTCGACACCCGTCGAGGTGCTGGGGATGGGCTACGTCCCCGGCGACGTCAACTGTGACAAGAGGGTCAACAGCATCGACGCCGCGATCGTCCTTCAGGTCGACGCCGGCCTACCGATCATGGTGTCGATGTGCTACTGGAGCGCCGACCTGAACCACGACGGCAACATCAACGCGATCGACGCCGCCATCATCCTCCAAGTAGATGCTGGGCTGATCGTCATCATCTAGTGCGCTGAGGCCGTCTGAAGCTCCTCCCTCACCCCGGTCCCCTCTCCCTCGACTGTATGGACCGGAGACATGGGTAACAGGTGTGCGAAGACATGGGTAACACTTCTGTCGGCGGGGTCGGCAGGAGGGAGAGGGGTGGCCCAGGGCCGGGGTGAGGGAGTACCGAAAGCGGTCTGCCCAGTAGCTCTCAATCGAGTGGAACAGCACTAGCGGCGCGGCACGTTGATGGAAGCGGTGTTCGGGCGAGCGACCCCCAGCCTTCCGCCCGAGGCGGACCCGCCTATGGCGGGGCAGGCTGGGGCATCGGAATGCGGGTGCGCGTGTTGTTTCCTGTTCGCCCAGGGGTGGACTACGTAGGAATGGGAGCGCGGCCGTCTGAAGCTTCTCCCTCACCCCCGTCCCCTCTCCCTCGATCGCGAGGGAGAGGGGTGGCCCAGGGCCGGGGTGAGGGAGTACCGAAAGCGGTCTGCCCAGTAGCTCTCAATCGAGTGGAACAGCACTAGTAGCACGGCACGTTGATGGAAGGGCTGTTCGGGCGAGCGACCCCTAGCCTTCCGCCCGAGACGGACCCGCCTACGGCGGGGCAGGCTGGGGCATCGGAATGCAGGTGCGCGTGTTGTTTCCTGTTCGCCCAGGGATGGACAAGTCAGGAATGGGAGCGCGGCCGTCTGAAGCTTCTCCCTCATCCCCGTCCCCTCTCCGTCGATCGCGAGGGAGAGGGGTGGCCCAGGGCCGGGGTGAGGGAGTACCGAAAGCGGTCTGCCCAGTAGCTCTCAATCGAGTGGAACAGCACTAGTAGCACGGCACGTTGATGGAAGGGCTGTTCGTGCCAGCGGCCCGAGCCTTCGACAAGTCCGTGCGGCAGGGTTAGGACGCGGTCGGGGCGAGCCCTGAGAAGGCTGGGAGACCCAGTTGGGGCGGATGCCGATGCTCTTGGACCGTCGCAGGGGAGGGCGGCGCCGAGCGCGAAGGGCCAGACAGAGTACGGCCAGGAGCAGCGGGCGCGTCGTGCTCATGGGACGCCTCGCAGGTCGAGGCGCGCCGGGACGGAGCGGCGCGTCCGGGCTTGGGCCAGCATGGCACCGGCGCGGGGTGGGCGAGGATGTGCAGGGCGGGGTGCCGCGAAGGGCGATGCCTACAGGCCGAGGAGGCGGCGATTGCGCAGGGAATTCGAGTCGCTTCTCGGACCGCAAGGCGGGTCCGTCACGGAAGGACCGACTCCGCCAGTCCGCGCCACCGCATTTGGCGGTACCGATAGAAGAGGTGCGCGTACGCCCAGACCAGCGGCGTCAAGAGGCCGGCGTCGATCTCGATCCGATCGGTGTAGCGGCAGCGGTCACCGGGCAGCGGCTCGATCCGGATGGCGTGATCCCAGCGCCGAATCGGCCCGCCTCGTTCATTGGACCAGACCTCTCGCTTGGCGTCGTCGATCCGAACCACTCGGAGCTCGTGCAGCCAGGGAGCCGGCGCCAGGTGGAAGAGGATAAACCGCGTCCGAACGGTGTCGCCTTCTTGCCACCTATCGGGCCAGTTCTCAGCTCCGGTGAAGCGGAGGAATCCTCGCGCCACGTACACGAGAGTGCGGGGCTCTCGTACGGCGTCCCAGACGCGCGCTGCGGGGGCACCGAGAAGAGTTGAGACCTTCGCAACCATCAACATGGGCAATTCCAACGGTCTGCGACGCTACCGGTCCCAGAGAGTCCCTGAAGCATACACGATGCGAGCATGGCGCGGGTGCACGCTACCCCGGCCCGCAAACTGCAAGCCAGGTCGCATATCCGCAGTAGCGGCGGCCTTCAGGTCGCCACCTGCGCTCCGGCAATGGCCGATGCTACGTTCTTGGTGCCCCCGGCGTTTTGCTGGCAGCCACGGCGTCGAAGGGAGACAGGACGGTGCGTCGATGGCCATCGAGTTGGCCCTAGCGAATCCTCGCACGCGCTACAGGGGCGGGTTTCAAGCCCGCCCCTACTGTTTGCCCCCTATCGTCCTGGGGCGCGCGGCCATGTGCCCCTACGGCCCGGTCGCGGGTGCCGACGCCGGTTGCGAGGGGGTCCCAAGTCCTGCGCAGCAGGTCTCTTGTTAGGCGTCGGACGCGCACGATAGCATGGTTCGCATGCCGCTGCTCACGACCGATGCGATCACGAAGCGGTACCCCGGCGTCACCGCGCTCGATGCGCTGGACCTCGAGCTGGAGCCGGGCATCATCGGCCTGGTCGGCGCGAACGGGGCCGGCAAGAGCACGCTGATCAAGATCCTGCTCGGTCTCGTGGAGGCGACGAGCGGCTCCGCCACCCTCCTGGGCTATGACGTCGCGCGCCAGGGCGTCGAGCTGCGCCAGTTCGTCGGCTACATGCCGGAGCACGATTGCCTTCCCTCGGACGTATCGGCCACCGAGTTCGTGACGCACCTGGCGCAGGTGAACGGTCTCCCCCGCTCGGCCGCCCGCGAGCGCACGGCCGAGACGCTGCGCCACGTCGGGCTGTTCGAGGAGCGGTACCGGGAGATGAGCGGCTACTCCACCGGCATGAAGCAGCGCGTCAAGCTGGCCCAGGCCCTGGTGCACGACCCGCGCGTCCTGCTGCTCGACGAGCCCACGAACGGCCTCGACCCCGCGGGGAGGGAGGAGATGCTGGATCTGGTGGCCCGCACCGGGCGGGAGTTCGGCATCGCCATCCTGATGGCCTCGCACCTGCTGGGCGAGATCGAGCGGGTATGCGAACATCTCGTCGTGATCGATGCGGGGCGGCTCGTCCGGTCGGCGCCGGTGGCGACGCTCACGGAGCGAACGCCGGTGCTCGCGCTGGAGGTGGAGGGCAACGGCGTGGCGCTCGCGCGCAGGCTGGGCGAATCGGGGCTCACGGTGCGGGAAGAGGGACGCACCATCTTGGTCGGCCTCGAGGACGAACGTCTCTATGATCGGGTCCGCGACACGGTGGTCGACCTCGGGCTCGGCCTGGTGCGCATGGAGCAGCGTCGCGAGACGCTGGAAGACCTGTTCCGCGACCGGGAACCGGAGGCTGGTGATGACGGGTCCTGCTGAAGAGGCGGCCGGCACCATCTATGACCTGGGCTACCGCAACTACGAGGGCGAGCGCCTGGGCCGCAGGCAGGCGATTACGGCGCTCTATCTTCACAGCCTTCGCGGCATCTTCGGCCTCGGGCGACACCACACCGGCAAGATCATCCCGTTCGCCCTGGCCGCGATTACGCTCCTTCCCGCCGCGATCTACCTTGGAATCGCCGCCCTCATCAGCGGGGCGACCAGTGCCGTCGAGGTCTCGGACTTCCACATCATACGCCCCGCGGACCACTATGAGTTCATTCAGTGGCCCCTGGCGCTGTTCGTGGCCGCGGTCGCGCCCGAGGCGGTGGGGAGAGACCAACGGGACCGCACGCTCTCCCTCTATTTCTCGAGAGCGCTGCTGCGCAGCGACTATGTGCTGGCGAAAGTCGCCGCAGTCATGACCGCCCTCATGCTGCTGGCGCTGGCGCCGCAGGCGCTGCTCTTCATCGGCAGCACCCTGGTCGACGACGACCCGATGGGCTACCTCAAAGACCACTGGCGCGACATCGCCCCGATCGTGGGAAGCGCCACGCTGATCGGTCTCTTCACGGCGAGCGTCGGCCTCTCCATCGGCTGTATGACCCCCCGCTGGCCCCTGGCCTCGGGGGCAATCATCGCCTACTTCGCGATTTCGTTCGTGATGGGTTCGGCCTTCGTCGAAGGGTTCCACGACGGGCCAACGCGCTACTTTCTGCTGGTCAGCGGCTTCCACGTCATCCGCGGCTCCACCTTTTGGATCTTCGGCGAGACGCCGACGCGCCCCTTGTTCGGGGAGAGTGGCGGGATGACCGACCAGTTGGCGCTCGCCGGCCTGCACACAGGTTTCTACGTGCTGGCCGCGATCGTGATCATCGGACTCGCGCTTCTTGTCCTCAGACGCCGCTACGAACGGATCCCGCTGTGACGGCCTCCAGGCCTCCTCGCGACGAGTCGGCGCCCGCCATCCGGCTTACGAACACCTCGCGATGGTACGGCAACGTCGTCGCCGTGAACGACATCTCCTTCGAGGTGGGTCCCGGCATCACCGGCCTGTTGGGGCCGAACGGCGCCGGCAAGACCACCATCCTCCACATGGCGTCCGGGTTCCTGCGGCCCTCCAGCGGCGCGGTCGAGGTCTTCGGCAGACCGGCGTGGCGCAACCCGGACATGTTCCGCGACGTGGGGCTGGTCCCCGAGCGAGAGGCGGCGTATCCGTTCCTGACCGGATACGAGTTCGTTCTGCTGAACGCCCGGCTGCACCGTCTTCCTGACCCAAAGCAGGCCGCCGCCCGTGCGATCCGCGCCGTTGACATGGAGGAGGCGCAGCACCGTGCCGTCGGGGGCTACTCCAAGGGCATGCAGCAGCGCGTCAAGTTCGCGACCGCGCTCGTGCACGAGCCACGCTTACTCCTCCTCGACGAGCCCTTCAGCGGGACCGACCCGCGCCAGCGGCTGCAGATGATCGGCCTGCTCCGTCAGATGGCGGCCGAGGGCCGGACCATCGTCTTCTCATCGCACATCCTGGAGGAGGTTGAGCGCCTGGCGGAGAACATCCTCGTGATCGTGAGCGGACGGCTCGCCGCCTCCGGCGACTTCCATCAGATCCGCCGGCTGATGACCGACCGCCCGCACACGTTCACCCTCCGCTCCGGCGACAACCGCGGGCTCGCCTCGGCGCTGGTGGCGGACCCCTCCGTCGTGGGAGTCGAGCTTGTGGACGACCGGCTGAGCGTGCGTGCCTCAGACCTGGCCGGCTTCGCGCTGGCGGCGCCCCGCATCGCGCAGACGTGCGACATTACGCTCTTTGAGGTCCTGCCCGCCGATGAGTCCCTCGAGAGCGTCTTCTCGTACCTGGTGGAGCGATGAATACGGCGATCCTGGCGCTGACGTTGCGGCAGGTGGCGGGTCAGCGGCGCGCGCTGCTGATGGTGCTCCTGGCGGCCCTGCCCGTCCTCGTGGCCGTCATCTTCCGCGTGGGCAAGCCGGACGTGGACCAACACGAATGGGTGGCGAACGTCCTGCTCAAGGGCTTCGTCATCACCGCCGTCCTGCCGCTCTGCACGCTGGTCTTCGGCACGACGGCCTTGGGCTCGGAGATCGAGGACGGTACGGTCGTCTATCTGCTCGCCAAGCCCCTGCCCCGCTACCAGATTGTCGGGGCCAAGCTGGGCGCGGCCTGGCTACCCGCGGTCGTTCTGGTGTCGCTCTCGACGGCGGTCTCGGCGACGGTCGCCCTGGCGGGCTCCGGCGGCGCTTCGATCCTGGTAGGGTTCACCGTGGCGACGGCGCTCGGCTGCTTCGTCTACTGCAGCGTCTTCGTGATGCTGAGCGTCGTGACGAGCCGCGCGCTGATCGGCGGACTGATCTACGTATTCCTGTGGGAAGGTGTAGTCACGGGGCTCTTCTCCGGGATACGCATGTTCAGCATACGAGAGTACACGCTGGGCGTCGCCGACCTGATCGCGAACACCAGCAACCGCGTATTCGAGGCGAACCTCGGCGGCGTATCGGCACTGGTGCTGATGGCCATCGTCAGCGCAGGCGCCGCGGCCTTTGCCGTCGGCCGCCTGGACCGTTTCGAGATCCGCGGCGGCCCGTGAGCGTTCCGGGCGCGTCCGGAGCCGCCGTCGGGCAGCCGGATCGAGCACCCTAGTCTTCCAGCGCCGCCTCGATCCTCTCGGCGAGCTTCGGGGCGAGGTCGCGAACGTCAGTCTGGAGCGCCTTCTCGTCTTCGAGGGGAGACGCCTCGGAGACGGTGATGACGAAGAGGGCGGCGATCTCGTCGATCCGGAAGAAGACCATGGCTGAGAGGGCGATGCCGGGTTGCCGGAGCATCGCCGCTCGGGACTCGTCACCGATGTCGCCGGCGTCGAACTCCTCCAGCTCGATATCGGGTTGCTCGCCGGCCTCGCCCAGCACGGACTCCAGTGCGCCGCTTGCGCCGTTGGACGTCTCGTAGATGGTCAAGCTCTGGGCGATGAGGGCGGCCCCTTGGTAGACCCGGTCGTAGCCCGTGACGCGCCCGAACTCCTCGACGAACTGCTCACCCTCGCTTGCGTCATCGAAGCCTTCCACGAATGTCTCGTTGGTTCGAGGCCCCGACTCCTCCGAGAACACCTCCAGCCCGGCGAACTTGTCGCCGAGCTCCTCCTTGGGAAGCACCATCAGCGCCAGGTCTCCGGTCGTCAGGTCACGGGCGCCGCCGTCGCCGCCGCCGCAGCCGGCGGTCGCGAGCGGCAACGCGAGAAGCAATACGGCCAGCACTCGGGACGAGAAGCTCATAGCGGTACCTTCCCTCGTGTCAGGCATTGTGAAGCAGGCGGAGACGGGCTGTCAACGCCTGGCACGGTCCGAGGCCTTTGAGACGGATAGCCCGGGAGCGGTGGCCCGTTGGGTCGCCTGCGGTGCGGGGGCGCCTCTTGCGCTAGCGATGGTCGGCCGGATGAGCCAATGAGGGCTCGCGACGGGGAGGAGGAGCGGCATCGTCGGAAGCCGGGAGGCTTTCGGCGGCCTGCTTCAGGCGCTGGAGCATCGCCCGCGTGGACTGTCGCAACGCCTCGATGTCGGCGGCCGCACGAAGCGGGCGCTGGGGAAGACGCGGCCCATGGAGGGCCTTCGGGCGCACGGTGGTCAGGTCCGTCAGCCGGGGGAGTCTGCGCGCGAAGCGAACGGCGGTGAGCGCAAGCGCCATGAGCAGAAGGACGGTCAACAGAACGGCCTGGTGGCCGACGACGAACGCTGCAGGCGCCATCACCAGGATGATGGCTGCGCTAACGGCGCTCCGCCTGCTTGGGAACCGGATCCGCTTCATGTCGAATCGGGGCAGGGTAGGCCGCGGGAGTCTCAGGCGCGCGCGCGTTCTAGGACGTTCGGCTTCAGGATGGAGCCGCATGATCTGCTGGTAGTCCTTGATCGGACTTGCCGTTGCCTCGATCTGCTCGCTCATGTGACTGGTTCGCTGCGTGTTGCGAGAGCTGCGTGTTGCGAGAGCTGTCACTAGCTAACAACGCGGTCCGCGCCCGAATCTTGCAGGTTTGGGGGGAGTTAGGCGGGGAGCGCGGGCTTCGGACTCCGGGCGCCCCTCGAGGTAGTACCGCCTATTGACGGACGGAAGGTGGCGACCTGAAGGTCGCCGCTACGAGCTAGAGAGAACCCATTCGGGTGATGACCATCAGCCCGGTCCTGGGACGGGGTGTGAGGGGCGGCGATGAGTGCTGGTCAGTTCCCGGCCGCCTGATCGCGGGAGCCCGAGCTCTCCTCTCGGAGGCGGCGCTCCTCCTCGCACTCCAGCGGCAGGCCGCGCCGGAAGCCGGCGAGGCACTTGGCGCAACTGATGCACTTCGCGGGGGCGGTGTCGCCGCGCAGCCAGCGCGCGATGAGGTCGGGTTCGCGAATGAGCGGCCTAGCCATGGAGATCATGTCCGCGTCGCCGCCGGCGAGGATGTCCTCGGCCATGCCCAGGCTGCGGATGCCGCCCACGAGCATGACGGGGATATCGACGGCGCGCCTGGCCTGCGCGCTCTCGCTCCGGAATTGCGGGCGCTCCTCTTCGCCGGGGGCGGCCACCTGCACGGCGCCGGCGCCCTGCCCGCGGCTGATCTCCACGGCGGAGAGGCCCTCCGCGATCATGGCCTTCAACGTCTCGATGCCCTCGTCGATGCTCAGGCCGCCGTCGACGTAGTCGCGAAGGCCCAGCTTGATCCAGATGGGGTAGTCATCACCGACGGCCCGGCGGACGGAGCGCATCACCTCCACGTGGAAGCGTCGCCGCCGCTCGGGCGAACCGCCCCACCCGTCGGTCCGGAGGTTGCTCTGGGGCGAAAGGAACTGGCTCATGAGGTAGCCGTGCGCGCCGTGGAGCTGGACGGCGTCGAACCCGGCCTCCTTTGCCCGACCCGCTGCAGCGCCGAAGTCGTCGACGATCCCCTCGATCTCGGCGGCGGTCATCTCGCGGTGCGGCGCCGGGTACGACTCCAGCTTCGAGGGCGCCAGGGCAACGCGGTCGGTCGGCCCGAGGAGCTGCAGGACGATCCCGCCGTGTGCGATCTGCGCCGCTATCGCCGCGCCGTGGTCGTGCGCGGCGGCGACCAGGCGGCGGAGCCCGGCGACGTGGCGGTCGTGGGAGATGCCGAGCTGGCGGATGGCGGCCTTGCCGTGGTCGGAGACGTAGGCGTAGCCGGTGACGATGAGGCCGACTCCCCCGCGCGCCACGTTCTCGATCATCCGCACAGAGTCTTCTGTGACCTCTCCGTCGTGGGTGGCGGTCCGGTCCCAGGTGGCGGAGCGCACGAACCGATTGCGGATCGGGACTCCGCTTACCGTGATTCCTTCGAACGCGCCTGGCATGTACGCTGCTCCTTTGGGCGTGCAGTATACAATGCGCACGCCGTGAGGACTTCTCAGCCGATGGGGCGGGAGGACAGCACCGCGCGCGACTTCCGGCGGCTCCGGCCTGTGGTCGCAGAGTTCCGCCCTGTTCGCTGGCCCCCGCTGCAACCGGCTTCTAGGCGAGCGCGGCCCCAGTCTCCTTGTCGAAGATGTGAGCGCTCGCCATGTCGAATACCGCTTCGAATTCCCGACCCGGCCGGGCATCGCTGTCCGGACCGACCCGGGCGATGAAGGTCGGCTGTTGAGGCGCGTCGGCGGGGGTCAGATAGAGGAAGGTCTCGTTGCCCAGAGGCTCCACCACGTCGATCCTGGCCTTCACGACCTCCGCCGAGCTGTCCGGAACGAGGCGGCGCTCCGCAATATGCTCCGGGCGCACACCCAGCACCACTGGCTTCCCGACGTGACTCTCGACGATCTCCGCCTGGCGTTTGTCCAGCGGCAGCAGGGAATCTCCAATCCGACAACAGCCCGCCCCTTCTCGCTGGACGAGCTCACCGTCGAAGAAGTTCATGGCAGGGCTGCCGATGAACCCCGCCACGAAGAGATTCGCCGGGTGCTTGTAGAGGTTCTGCGGGCCGTCCAGTTGCTGCAGCTCGCCGGCGTTGAGGACCGCGATCCGGCTTCCCATGGTCATCGCTTCGACCTGGTCGTGGGTGACGTAGATGACCGTTGTCTGCAGGCGTTCATGGAGCCGAATGAGCTCTGCCCGGGTCTGAACTCGGAGCTTGGCATCCAGGTTGGACAGGGGCTCGTCCATGAGAAACGCCGCGGGCTCGCGCACGATGGCTCGACCCACCGCGACGCGCTGGCGCTGGCCGCCGGACAGCGCCCTCGGCTTGCGCATGAGGAGGTCCTCAATCTCCAGAACGCGGGCGGCCTCATGGACTCTGCGATGGATCTCCGGTTTGCGCAGCTTCCGCAGACTGAGGCCGAAAGCCAAGTTGTCGTAGACCGACATGTGTGGATAGAGGGCGTAGGACTGGAACACCATGGCGATGTCTCTGTCCTTTGGCGGGACGTTATTCACGGGCCGGTCGCCGATGTAGATCATGCCCTCGGTGACCGTTTCGAGACCGGCCAGCATGCGCAGCGCCGTCGTCTTGCCGCACCCGGACGGCCCGACAAGGACGAGGAACTCCTTGTCCGGGACCTCCAAGGTCAAGTCCTTGATGGCCACGACGTCGCCGAACCGCTTCGTGACGTGGTCGAACGTCACGCTTGCCATGGTGTCCGGACGTTCCCCCTTCGATGTGGCATGGCTCGCCTCTGCTCCAGGCTAGCACAGCGTTCGGTGAGCATGCGCGCTATCCCTTGACGGCGCCTGCCAGGATGCCCTGCACGAAGTAGCGCTGGAACGCGAAGAAGATGACCAGGGGCAGCGCCATCGATATGAAGGCAGCCGCGGTCAGGAGCTGGTACGAGGTGCCGAACGAGCTGACGAGGTTGCTGATGGTGAGCGTCATCGGCGCCAGGTCGGGGTCACCGAGGAGGACGAGGGCGACGAGCAGGTCGTTCCAGACCCAGAGAAACTGGAAGATGGTCAGGGCGGCAATGGCGGGCATGGACAGCGGCAGCACGATGCGGGTGAACACCCGCAGATCGGAGGCGCCGTCTAGGTACGCGGACTCAAACAGGTCTCTGGGGAGGCCGCCGAAGAAGTTGCGGAGCAGGTAGACGGCAAAGGGAAGGCCGTAGGCCGTGTGCGCCGCCCAGATGCCGACGAAGCTGCTGGTCCCGAACAGCCTTCCTCCCAGGAGCGGCACCTCCGTCTTGAGGAAGGGGAAGAGATCGACCAGGTCCACGTATAGGCGAAGCACCGGGATCAGAGTCATCTGAACCGGGATCACCAGCAGCGCCACCACGATCAAGAACAAGAGGTTTCGCGCGGGGAACTCCATCCAGGCGAAGGCATAGGCAGCCCCGGCGGCGACGAGGATAACGAGAAGGGTGCTGGGCACGCTGATGATAAGGCTGTTGACGAAGGCCTGCGCCATCCCCCGACGTTCGAGCACGGTTTGGTAGTTGTCGAGAGTGAGACCCAGCGGCGCCTTGAAAGCGGTCCACCACCCGGAGGTTATCACGTCTCCAGGATCGCGAAACGAGCTCACCAGGAGGGCGATCGTCGGGATGCTCCAAAGGAGAGCCAGGCCGATGACGGCCAAGTGCAATGGTGTCCTGGGAGCGAGCCTTCTGACTGACTGCCCGAACCGCGAGGCGCCGGCGGCTTCCGGGCCATCCAGGGCTCCTCCCGCCGCAACCTGATTCCCTCGCATGGCTAGCGCGTCTCCTCCTGGAACTGGAAACGCCGGATGCTGATCACCATGATCGGTAGCACCCAGAGTAGAAGAACGACGGCCAGAGCGGCGCCGACCCCGAAGTCCCGGAAGAGGAAGGCCTGCTTGAAGAAAAGGGTGGCGACGACATCCGTGTCGAAGCGGCCGGCCGTCATCACCCAGACTAGGTCGAACTTCTTGAGGCCCTGGATGATGAGCGTCGTTGTTACCACCATGATGGTGGGGGAGAGGATGGGGACGATAATCCGCCAGAAGACCTGCCACTCGCTGGCGCCGTCGACGCGTGCCGCCTCCAGGACCTCTGTTGAGATTCCCTTGAGCCCGGCCGAAAGCACGACCATGGCGAACCCGGTCCACATCCACACGCCGACCATGATCAGGGCGAAGTTGTTGAGTTGGAGCGGCCCGGGCATCGTATCCGGACCCCGTTCGGTGAGCCATGTCTGAGGCGCGCCCGTATCCTGCAGCCAGCGTGTCGGCTCTCCGCCCACGGAGGTGAGGGCGGCGTTCACTGTGCCGATGTCCTGGTTGAACTCGTACATGAAGCGCCAGATGACGGCGGCGGCGACGAACGAGATGGCCATCGGGATGAAGATGGCGGACTTGGCCACCGCCTCATAGCGCACCCGCGCGGCGAGAACGGCGATGATGAGGCCCAGGACCACCGTGACACCGGCGAAGACGGTGAGCCACAGGAAGTTGTTGAACAACGCCGAATGGGTGTCGCTCACCAAGGGCTGGGGATTCTCGACGATGAAGCGATAGTTGTCAAGGCCGACGAAATCCTTCGACCGTTTGTCGAGGAAGCTTCTGCGGACCGTGTCAGCGGTGGGGTAGACCAGGAACAGTCCCAACAGCGCCAATGCCGGCGCCAGCCAGATCCACGGTGTCCACCAGCGGCGCCCGACCATTGTCTACGCTCGGGTATTCATGAGGGCAGCCCCGCATGGGGCTGCCCTCGGTTGTCTCTTGAGTGGCGGCTCAGCTATGGTTGCGAGCCCTTCTGCTCCGGCTAGGGGAACGCGTCCTCTATGCCTTTGAGGATCTCATCCAGGTTACCGCCGCTTAGATAGTCCAGCACGCCCGTAAAGACAGCGCCGTTGTCCCCACCGACGCCCGAAGGCATGGCATCGTCAGCGTCAAACCGGAAGATGGTGTCAGGGTTGGCCAACTGCTCGGCGACCTTCCGGTCGAGATCGGTCGGATACGCGCTCAGGTCGACCTCGGTGTTCAGTGATGTGAACCCTCCCCGCGCGACCCAGATCTCCTGCGCGTCGGCGCCGGCCATCCACTCCGCGAACGAGCAGGTCGAATCGTCACTGTTGAACAGGATCATGATGTTGGCGTCGCCGGTGACGCCGCCGGCGAACGCCGGGTCGATGCTGGGGAAGGCGAAGTAGTCGAAGTCTTCGCCTGCCACCAGGCCCTCAGGGAAGCCAAGCGACGGGTCGGTGATGAAGCCGCTGTTGAAGCTCCCCAGGTAGTGCATGAACGCTTCCGGCGGGTCTGTGAACAGGGGGAGGCTGCCCTCCGAGAAGGTCGTCGCCAGCGCCCTGTCCGTTCCGCCCAGCACGTAGTCCGGGTTGAGGAGGATGTCCCCAAAGAGTTCCCAAGACTGCTTGATGCGGTCGTCATTGTACGGGATCTCGTGCGCGACCCACTGGTCATAGACGTCCGGTCCCCATTGGTTGAGGACGATCTGCTGGACCCAGTCGGAACCCGGGAAGCCGCTTCCTCCGCCGATCTCCTCCGCATCCGACCAGGGAGTCTTACCGTCAGCCACGATCTGGTCGGACAGCGCGATCATCTCGTCCCACGTCTCCGGTACCTCGTAGCCGTTGGCGTCGAACTGCTTCGGACTGTACCAGATGGTGGCCTTGTTTCCGGCCTTCATGAACACGCCGTAGAGTTCGCCGTCGACGGTGCCCAGGTCGATGAGCGACTGTGGGTAGGCCGCGCGCACTTGTTCCTCCAGACCCTCGCACGCCGACAGCGGTGTCAGCTCGCCCTCACGAGCCAGGTCCTGGAAGATGCCCAGCGCGGCCGGTATGGCGACGTCCGGCGGATCGCCACCCTCGACTCGCGTCGTCAGGATGGCGTTGATGTCGCGAGTGCCGGTGAAGGCCACATCGTTCCCGGTATCGTCCTTCCACGGCTGTACCATGGCGTCGAAGTCGTCGAGCTCCTCTTCTCCCCAGATACCCAGGACATCCACGCCTTCGCCCGACACCGCTGGCGTCTTGTCGCCGGCCTCTTCTTCGTCTCCACCCCCGCAGGATGCGACTCCGACGCTGAGCATCAGCGCCAGGAATCCTACCGCAACCAGTATCCAGTTCCTTCGCATGGTATCCCTCCCTTTCGCCACGAATCCGTGAACCGTTGGCATCCCTTCGGCCAACTACTTCTAAATGCTAAGTGTGTAGCTCATGCCGGTCAACCTCATGACTTCGTTCCTGCGTCAGCCTCTCCGCTCTTGAAGGAGCAGGGGAGCCCCGCAGCCAGCCCAGGGGCAGCTTCGGACAGTCCGATGCTCGCTGATCAACCGCTCGTGAGCCGTTCGTTTGTCGGCCAGCTCGCGGACACACCGCGCCCCGGCGCTTCGGCGCCGCGCGGGAATCGCGTGCAAGCTGATTGCCGCAGGGGGTCTGGAGCGCCGCGTTCGTCCTTGGCTGACTCGCCCGGCGGGCCCCAGTACGATGATTGGGCGCGTGGGGGACTGGACGCACCGGCATGCCTGTGGTAGTGTCTGCCCAAGTATAGGGTCTGTGATATAGCGTTGCGTCCTCGGATGAGGTTCGGGCTCTCTGACCAGAGGCCGTTGGGAGCCTGACAGCAATGACCGTGGACCTCAAATGCAGGGAGGGAAACCATGCGAAAGAAGTTGCTGATGATAACAGTAGGGCTGCTGGCGCTGGTGCTCAGCGTCGGAGTCGCGTCCTGTGGCGGCGGAGATGAAGAAGAGGAGGGAGGCGCAACGGCGACCACGCCGAGCGGAGCGGAGGGGGAGCCGGCGCCGCCGGAAGATCAGGTGCTCATCGTGCAGAGCACCGAGCCCGAGTTCTTCGATCCTCATCGATCGAACTTCGAGCAGGACATCATGATCGAGCGTATGCTGTTCCGGGGGCTCTACAACTTGGCTGCTACGGAGGACGGCAGCGTTGAAGCCGTCCCGGCAATGGCTGAAGGGGAACCGGAGGTATCGGAAGACGGCACCACGTTCACGGTCCAGCTGAAGTCGGGGCTCATGTGGTCCGACGGCGAGGCGCTGACCGCGCAGCACTTTGTCGATGGAATACGGCGCGGCTGCTCGCCGACGGTGGCTAGCCCGTACGCCTACCTGCTGCAGTCGGCGGCTGTTGGAGGGATTATCGGGGTCAAGGGCTGCGACGAATACAGCGAGGCCGCCGACGCGGCACCTGAGGAGCAGGATGCGCTGCGAGACCAGGTGGGGGCCACGGCCATCGACGACACGACGCTGGAGATCCAACTCGTCGACCCCAAGCTGGTGACCACGTTCAAGCAGATCTTCTCGCTGTGGATCACGTTCCCGGCACGGGTGGACGTCATCGACGAGTTCGGGGAGAAGTGGACGGACCCGGAGAACATCGTGACCAATGGTCCGTTCACTCTCACGGAGTTTGCGCCAAAGGATCATGTCAAGCTGGAGCCCAACCCGAACTGGACGTTGGAGCCAACGCCCTTGGTCCAAGACCTGACGGTGAAGTTCATCGATGACCCGGCCGTCTCGTTCCGCGCCTACCAGACGGGCGAGCTGGACATGGTGAACTTCCCCGAGTCGGAGATCCCCACAGTCGAGGGCGACCCGACTCTGAGCGAGGAGTTCGTTCGCGAGGGCACGGCTCGGATGGACGCCATTGAGATGCAGCTCAATGACCCCACGCTGCAGGACTTCAACGTGCGTCTTGCCTTGTCCCGCGCCATCGACCGGGAGACTTTGAACGAGGTGGTCTACAACGGGGCCAGCATCCCGGCCACCTATTGGCTGGTGGAGGGACTGCCGGGCTTCCAGGGAAACGCCGCGTTCGAGGATATCATCGGCTTTGATGCTGATGCGGCCAAGGCAGCCTTGGAAGAAGCGGGCTATCCCGATGGTGAGGGGTTCCCGGAGCTGACCCTCCTTCTCCGCGAAGACGCCGTGCAGAAGGCGCTGGGCGAGTTCCTCCAGAACCAGTGGAAGACGGTGCTCAACATCGACGTCAAGCTGGAGTTTGTGGACTCCCAGACGCGTTCTCAGCGATTCAATGAGAAGCAGTTCCAGTTGTTCCGCGGGGGCTGGCAGCTCGACTACCCTGACCCGGAGAACCCGATCGTCGGGCTGTTCGACACCGGAGGCGGCAACAACAAGTACGAGTGCAGCGACCCCGACATCGACGCTAAGATCACGGAGGGGTCTGCGGCTACTGATTTCGAGCAGCACGTGAAGGCGTTCCAGGAGGCGGAGACCCTGATCGTCACCAAGCTGTGTGGGGTCGCCCCCATTACGCAGCTGGCGCGGGTCTATCTCGTGAACTCCAAGATCGGCGGCGTCATCGACAACGGCACGATTGATGCCGGGCTGCCCGGGACGTGGTGCGCGGAGTGCTGGTTCGTCAAGCAGCAGTAGACCGCACATCATTTGCCGACGGCGTATGTAGTGTGTGGGGCTCGATCCCGTCGAGCCCCACACATTAGCGTTTAGCTATGACCGGATACCTGATCAGACGCATCCTCTGGATCATTCCAGTGCTGTGGGCGGTGGCCACAATAACGTTCTTCCTCATGCATGCCGTGCCGGGGGGGCCGTTCACGCACGAAAAGGCTCTGCCCGCCGGGATCACCGAAGCGCTCAACAAGCGCTACAACCTCGATGAGCCACTCTGGAGGCAGTACACCCTGTATCTGTGGGACCTCGCGCACGGCGACCTCGGTCTCTCCTTCCGGGGCGACCGAGACGTTTCTGAGCTGATATCTCGCGGCATCTTCGTCACAGCACAGCTAGGCATCCTGGCGTTCGCTCTCGCGGCAGTCCTGGGGATCACGCTCGGCGTCCTCTCAGCCGTGAACCAGAACGGCGTAGCGGACTACGTCGGCGTGCTTGTGGCCACGATCGGTGCCAGCGTGCCCAACTTCGTCCTAGCCACGTTTCTCATCATCATCTTTGCGGTGAATCTGCAATGGGTCGAGATCCTGGGCTGGGGAGGCCCGATAGAGTGGCGTGATGCGTTCCACGCATCTTCCTGGGACCTGAAGAAGATGATCCTTCCTGTGGTTTCTCTCGGGCTCCTGCCGGCTGCGTACGTGGCGCGGGTCACGAGAGCGAGCATGCTGGAAGTGCTACGACAGGACTACATCCGCACCGCCCACGCGAAAGGCCTGACGGAACGTGTGATCATTCTCCGCCACGCGCTCAAGAACGCGATGATTCCCGTCCTTACGCTCATGGGGCCCATCTTTGCCGCCCTCGTCACCGGCTCGTTCATCATCGAGAACATCTTTGCCATCCCAGGCGTAGGGCGCGCCTTCGTGGATGCCGTCATTCGGCGTGACTACGCGATGATCATGGGCACTACTCTCTTCTATGCCAGCATGGTGGCGGTGGCGAACCTGGTCGTCGACGTGCTCTATGCCGCGGTTGATCCCCGCATCCGCTACGGGTGAGGTGGCCGGTGAAGGCGGAACTGGAAGCGAAGCCAGAAGACGTAGGCGTAACTGAGATTCGCAGGCGGGAGCGGGGTCTCTGGTCCGACGCCCTTCACAGATTGCTGCGCAACCGTTTGGCCGTGGCGTCGCTCGTCCTGCTTGGCCTGATCGCGGCCCTCGCGATATCGGCCTCTCTTAGCGAACGAGTGCAGCGCTACCATCCCTACCAGGAACAAAACTACGCGCACGTCCAGGAGGGCCCCAGTTGGAGCCATTTCTTCGGCACGGACAATCTGGGGCGGGACAACTGGAGTCGAGTGCTGACCGGTGTCGCCATCTCGCTCCAGGTCGGCTTCGGCACGCAAGCCGTGGTACTCTTGGTGGGCCTGTCGGTGGGAGCGGCCGCAGCCTTGGGCGGCAGGTGGACCGACAACCTCCTGATGCGCCTTACCGACGTTACGTACGCGTTCCCGGACCTGCTGCTCATCATCCTGATGAGGGCGGTGCTGTCCGAGCGGGACTGGCCGGTTCTCGGCGAGCCCAAGTTGCAGGTCATCTTCGCCATCTCCTTCGTGAGCTGGACGACGGTAGCGCGCCTGGTCCGAGGACAGATGCTGTCGTTGCGGGAGCGTGACTACGTTGTGGCGGCCCAGGCACTGGGCGCATCATCATGGCGGTTGGTCTTCATTCACATGCTGCCCAGTACCCTGGGTCCCGTGATCGTGGCCGTGACATTCGGTATCCCGACGGCCATATTCGCGGAGGCGGCGCTGGGCTTCATAGGCTTCGGATTACCGCCTCCGACGGCAAGTCTGGGCCGCCTCGTCTCAGACGGCTACACCTATATTCAGGTGAACACCTGGATCGTCGTGTTCCCGGCGGCAGCCATCGCCCTGCTGATGCTGTCCTTCACATTCATCGGCGATGGACTGCGAGATGCTCTGGACCCGCGCCAGCGCTGAGCCGCCCCTTCTGGCGTGAAGGTGCGGGGTCAAGCGGCCCTGGGCCTTTCGTACGTTCCCTACGCGAGCCGGCTCGGGTCTGCTTTCACCGTACGGGCCCGCCCCGTGCGACCGCGGGTTACTGGAGCGAGCGCCGCATGATCATCTTCCGCCCCGATCGTTTGAGCACGTCCACAAACCCCGCCCTGCGGTAGGTGGACGCGATGCCGGTGTAGCCGGAGTAACCAGGCAAGCCGCCCGTCGCATCGATGGGGTAGCCTTCGACGATACGGGCACCCTGGTTTCTGGCGTAGTCAAGCACCGCCTCCAGGAAACGCGCCATGAGGCCCTTGCCCCGATACGGTTTCGAGACGAAAAAGCACACGATGGACCAGACCGGCTGATCGTCAACTCTCTTGAGGGTGGGAGAACGCTCCAGCCTCCCGAATGTCTCCCGCGGACCTATCGAACACCACGCGATCGGCTTGCTGCCGTCGTACGCCAGCAGGCCGGGGACTTCGCCCGATTCGACGATGGCCTTGAGGCCCTGCTTTCTCTCCTCGCCGCTCTGGCCGTCGAACTCGGAGGACTTGAGCCTCCACCACATGCACCAGCAGTTGCTGTGGCCACCCCGGCCGAAGAACTCCTCCAGGTCCGGCCAGCGGTCCGGGGTCACGGGGTGGAACTCCACCGTCGATAGGGACATTGCGTCGGAATCAGGCATCTGCGTTCCCTTTTCTACAAGCTTGAGGCGAAGCTCGGGCTGCCCTCTGGCCGTGCGTGCTGGATGATCCGCGTGACGCTGCTCCGCGTTGCGCCGTGGCGGCGCCGGCGTCCTGGCTCAATCCTTCGGGCCGGCCTGCCGCTCTTCTTCCTCTCTGAAGGCGCGCTCGACGCCCGGCAGGCGAGGCCGGCCCTTGGCGTCTCTCGGCACGGGCCGGTTGGTGCCCGCCGCCTGCATAATCATGTAGTTGGAATGGGCCGCCTGGACGGAGGTGCGGAAGCCCATGGCGTCCTGAGCCTGGTTGGCGGAGAACTTGACCATGCGCGCGGTCAGAGGGTCGGTCTTGGCGATGCGCTCCGCGAGGTCCATGGTCGCCGACTCGAGCTCCTGTCTCGGCACCACCCGGTTCACCAGGCCGATGGCCAGGGCCTCCTCCGCATCGATGAAGCGGGCCAGCCAGAGGATCTCCTTCGTCTTGCGCACGCCCAGGTCCCAGGGCGCAGAGAAGTACTGCAGATGGGCGGGCAGGAAGCGGGCGTCGTCGGCTGCGACGATGAGGTCCATGGCGGAGGCGATCAGGAAGCCGCCGTAGATGCAGAAGCCCTGCACCTGGGCGATGGTCGGCTTGGGCAGGTCGCGCCACCTGAGCGAGTTGGCGACGTACAGGTCCCAGCTCCGCTGGTGCTCTCCACGCAGTCCTTCCGGGTAGGGCCGGCGCTCTCGGTCCTCCCGATCCTCCGGCGTGCCCAAGTCATGTCCGCCCGAGAAGTGCTCGCCGGCGCCTGCCAGTACGACCACACGCACGTCGTCGTCGGACGCCGCCTCCGAAAAGGCGGCGTCGAGCTCCTCCAGGAGGACGCGAGACTGGGCGTTGCGGTATCGGGCGCGGTTCGTGGTCACCCTGGCGATGCGGCCGATCTTCTCGTAGAGGATCTGTTGGTACGGAGCCATCACATCCACCTGCCTTCCTCGTAACGACATACCATCCTACATCATTGAATCGGAGGACTGCACCGGGGCCGTCTTCCGGTGGACGCGGGCTCGCGCGGCAGTCGTGATGCTCTATTCGCCGGATCGGAGTAAAGTGCCCATGAGACAGGCTTAGCCCGGTAGGAGTACCCCATTGGTTTCCCAGTCCAAGGCGTTGTTGGTGCGTCCCCTGATCCGAGACGACGATCAGAGCGGCATCGTCAACCGGGTCACCGCCGAGGGTGCCGGCTGGGAACTGCTCAATATGGAGGTGCGCCGGCTGGCCGATGGGGAAGCCTGGACGCACGACACGGCGGACTGTGAGGCCGCCGTTGTCTTGCTGGGCGGACGTTGCCGCGTCACGTCCAACCGGGGTGAGTGGCCGAGCGTCGGCCGCCGGCCGGATGTCTTCAGGGGCATGCCCTACGCCCTGTACCTCCCCCGCCGCACGACATTCGAGGTGACCGCCCTGTCGGGTGGGCTCGAAGTGGCCCACTGCTGGGTGCCGACCGACGAAGACCACCCGGCCCGGCTGGTCACGCCGGACGACTCCGAGATCGAAATCCGCGGCGGTCACAATGCTACGCGCCAGATCAACAGCATCATCCCGCCCGGCTTCGACTGCCATCGGATCGTCTGTGTGGAGGTGTATACGCCGGGCGGCAACTGGAGCAGCTATCCGCCGCACAAGCACGATGCCCATCGAGAGGACGAGTCGGGCAACCTGCTGGAGGCCGATCTGGAGGAGTTCTACTACTACCGCATCGGGAAGCGGCAGGGCTTCGCCATCCAGCGCGTCTACAGCGCCGACCGGTCGATCGACGAGGTGATGGTGTGCCGGCACAACGACATCGTGCTGGTGCCCGAGGGCTATCATCCCGTCGCCGCGGCATACGGTTACGATTGCTACTACTTGAACTTCCTGGCCGGCTCTGCCCAGTCGCTCGCCTTCTCCGATGATCCCGACCATGCGTGGACGAAGGAGACCTGGACGGCGAGAGGGCCGGGGCTGCCGTTGGTGCATCACGGTATGGAGGCGGGATGAGCGATCGGAAGTACGATGTCCTGGCGATGGGCCGAAGCTCCATCGATCTCTACTCGAACGACATGGGGGCTCCTTTCGAGGAGATCAAGAGCTTCGCGGCCTACGTGGGTGGGTGCCCGACCAACATCAGCGTCGGAACGCGCCGCCTGGGCCTGCGCTCCGCGCTGCTCACGGCCGTGGGCGAGGATCCGGTCGGCGACTTCATTCTGAGCTTTCTCAACGAGGAGGGCGTCGAGACAGGCTTCATTCCCCGTAAGCCCGGCCATCGCACGAGCGCGGTCCTGCTTGGGATCGAGCCTCCCGACAAGTTTCCGCTCGTCTTCTATCGAGACAACTGCGCCGACATCGAACTGACGACCGATGACGTGCTGGCCGCGCCGGTTGCCCGGAGCCGCGCGCTCCTGATCAGCGGCACCGGCCTGAGCAAGGAGCCGAGCCGCAGCGCAACGATCCTCGCGGCGGAGCAAGCGAAGGCGTCGGGCGCCACGGTCTTTCTGGACATCGACTACCGCCCGGACCAGTGGCACGACCGCCGCGCGTTCGGTGTGGTGACCAGGTCTGTGCTGCGTCTGGTAGACGTCGCCATCGGGACGGAAGAGGAGGTGGAAGCGCTGGACGGTGGGCTGCAGACCTTCATGGAAGGAGCGAAGGTCTCGGACGCCGGGGCGGAAGGCGGAGCTGCGGCCGGCGCGGGACGTTCACCGGGCTCGGGCTCGCCTGTGCTCGTGATGAAGCGCGGCGAGAAAGGCGCCAGTGTGTACCTGCCGGGCGGCGATGCTATCGACGCCGCGCCGTTTGCTGTTGATGTGTGCAACGTGCTGGGCGCAGGCGACGCGTTCGGGAGCGGCTTCATATATGGATATCTGAAGGGTTGGGACTGGCACAGGTCGGCGCGGATGGGGAACGCCTGCGGCGCGATCGTGGCGAGCCGGCACGGCTGCGCCAACTTCATGCCCTACGAGCAGGAAGCCCTGGACTTCGTGGAGGAAAGGGGCGGGTTCTAGATGAGCGGGGTTGACGGGCACACTCCGCCGCGACACCGTATCCTGCCGCCACCGGGCGGGACGAGAGGCTTGCGCGCGTCGCCGCTTGTTGGCGGCGGCGGATCGGCGACTTTGGGGGGACAGCTATGAGATCGAAGAAGACACAACGGCTCACGACGGCCCAGGCCCTCATCCGCTTCCTCGGCGCACAGCACGTCGAGCGAGACGGGCGGGAATCGCCGTTCTTCGCCGGCGTCTGGGGCATCTTCGGACACGGCAACGTCGCGGGGATCGGCCAGGCGCTGCTGCAGAGCCCGGAGCTGCGCTACTACCAGACCCGCAATGAGCAGGCGATGGTCCACGCGGCGGCGGGGTACGCCAAGATGAGCAACCGCCTGCGGACGTTCGCCTGCACCAGCTCGATCGGGCCGGGGGCGACCAATATGGTGACGGCCGCGGCGGGGGCGACGATCAACCGCCTGCCCGTGCTCCTTCTGCCCGGTGACATCTTCGCGCGTCGAAACGTGGCCCCGGTGCTGCAGCAGATCGAGGCGCCCTGGTCGCAGGACGCGTCGGTCAACGACTGCCTCAAGCCCGTCTCCCGCTACTGGGACCGCATCTACCGGCCGGAGCAACTGATGACCGCGCTGCCCGAGGCCATGCGAGTCCTTACCTCGCCCGCACAGACGGGGGCGGTGACGCTCGGTCTGCCTCAGGACGTACAGACGGAGGCCTTCGACTATCCCGACGCGCTGTTCGAAAAACGCGTCTGGCACGTGGCACGGCCTCGGCCGGAGGAGGCGCTGCTCCAGCGCGCCGCCGAGTGGATCCGGGCCAGCAGGCAACCGTTGATCATAGCCGGCGGTGGAGTCCTCTACAGTGAGGCGGCGGACGCGCTGGCGAGCCTGGCAGAACGGACGGGCATCGCGGTGGGAGAGACGCAGGCGGGCAAGGGTGCCCTGCCCTATGACCACCCCCAGAACCTGGGTGCCGTCGGGGTGACGGGCACGCCGGGCGCCAATGCCATCGCTCGAGAGGCCGACCTGGTGATCGCCGCCGGCACCCGTCTGGGCGACTTCGCGACAGCGTCGAAGACCGCGTTTCAACACCCGGACGTTCGCTTCATCACCATCAACGTGGCGGAGATCGACGCCCACAAGCACTCCGCGCTTCCGGTCCTGGCGGACGCCCGCGTCGCGCTGAGTGAGCTGGCCGAGCGGTTGGACGGCTTCCGCGTGAGCGATGGATACGCCGCGCGAGTCGAGGAGTTCCGGCGGGAGTGGGACGCGGAGGTCGAGCGGATCTACAACCTGGGCCATGGACCGCCCATCAGCCAGGGGGAGGTCATCGGCGTGGTGAACGGCTTCACACGGCCTCAGGACGTGGTCGTGTGCGCGGCGGGAAGCCTGCCCGGCGATCTCCACAAGCTGTGGCGGACCCGCGATCCCAAAGGCTACCACCTGGAATACGGTTATTCCACCATGGGCTATGAGATCGCCGGCGGGCTGGGAGTCAAGATGGCGGACCCGGACCGAGAGGTCTACGTGCTAGTGGGTGACGGCTCCTATCTGATGATGTCGTCGGAGATCGTCACGTCCGTTCAGGAGGGCTACAAGCTCAATATCGTCGTGTTCGACAACCACGGCTTCAGCAGCATCGGCGGGCTGTCGGAATCGGTCGGCTGCGCGGGATTCGGCACCGAGCACCGCTTTCGTGACCCGGCGACTGGCCGGCTGGACGGCGACGTGCTGCCCATCGATTTCGCGGCCAATGCGGCGAGCCTGGGCGCGCACGCCGTCCGCGCCGTCACCCGCGACGACGTCCGCCAGGCGCTGGAGGAAGCGCGGGCGCAGGACCGGACGACGGTCATCGCCGTCGAGGTCGACCGGGACCAGCGGGTGCCCGCCTACGAATCATGGTGGGACGTGCCGGTGGCGGAGGTGTCCGACGTGGAGGCGGTGCGGCAAGCCCGCGCCGAGTACGAGCGAGCGCTGGAGAACGAGAGGAGCTTTCTGTGAGGATTGTGGCCGATGAGCAAGATCAGAGTCGCTAACGCGCCTTGTTCCTGGGGCGTGCTGGAGTTTGACTTGGAAGGTGAAACCGCCGGTTATGCCCAGGTGCTGGACGAGATGGCGCAGACGGGGTACGCCGGCACCGAGCTGGGAGACTGGGGTTTCATGCCGAGCGAGCCGGCGGCGCTGAGGGCGGAGCTGGCGCGGCGCAGCCTTGCGATGCTGGGAGCGTTCGTGCCTGTTGCCCTGGCCGACCCGTCCTCGCATGCGGAGGGCGAAGCGGTCGCTCTGCGAACGGCGCGCCTGCTGGCCGACTGCGTCGACGGGCAGTCCCGAGACGGCGGACCTTTCATCATCCTGGCAGACGACAACGGCACCGACGCGACTCGCACGAAGCTCGCCGGCCGCATTCAGCCGGCGCAGGGGTTGGGCGAAACACAGTGGCGCGTCTTTGCCGAGGGCGCCCAACGCATCGCTCAATCCGTACGCGACGAGACGGGCCTGCGCACGGTCTTTCACCACCATTGCGCGGGGTTCGTGGAGACGCCGGCCGAGATCGAGACCCTGCTCGGACTCACTCAGCCCGACCTCATCGGTGTCTGCTGTGACACCGGCCACTACACCTACGGGGGCGGCAATGCCCTGGACGGGCTCAAACGCCTGGGCGAGCGGGTCTGGCACGTGCATTTCAAGGATTGTGATGCGGAGGTGGCGGCCCGGGCTCGCGCCGAGGGATGGGACTATTTCGAGGCAGTTCGCAACGGGCTCTTCTGCGAGCTTGGCAAGGGGGAGATCGACTTCGAGTCCGTTCTGAAGGAACTGGATGGCCGCGATTACCAAGGATGGATCGTGGTCGAACAGGACGTGCTGCCCGGCATGGGGGCGCCCCGCGACAGCGCCCAACGAAACCGCGACTATCTTGGGAGCCTTGGGCTCTGAGTTGAAGGGCATTGTGGATGGAAGAGAAGAGGGTGAACATCGGGGTCATTGGGGCGGGGCGCATCGGCCGCCTGCACGCTGAGCACCTGGCCTACCATATCCAGGGGGCCGATTTGTCGGCGGTCGTCGACGTGAATCGCGCCGCGGCGGAAGACTGCGCGGAGCAGTGCAGCATTCCAGCCGTCCATGAGGACTATCGCGAGCTTCTCAACGACCCCGCCGTCGAAGCCGTTGCCATCTGCTCCTCGTCGGACACGCATTTCCAGATCATCAAAGAGGCTGCGGCCTCGGGAAAGCATATCTTCTGCGAGAAGCCGATCGACTTGGACTTGAAGAAGATCGACGCAGCCCTGGCCGCTGTGGAGAAGGCCGGAGTCAAGCTGCAGGTCGGCTTCAACCGGCGGTTCGACCCGAACTTCCGGCACGTCCGCGAGACCGTGTCGGCCGGGAAGATCGGCGAGCCGCACATGCTGCGCATCACCAGCCGCGATCCCGGCCCGCCCCCGCTGGAGTACATCAAGATCTCCGGTGGGATGTTTCTGGATATGACCGTCCACGATTTCGACATGGCGCGGTACCTGATAGGCAGCGAGGTAACGAGCGTCTATGCCACCGGCGGTGTGATGGTGGACCCGAGGATAGGCGAGGCGGGTGACATCGATACGGCGGTGGCGGTGTTGCGGTTCGCCAACGGTGTCATCGGCACCGTCGACAACTCCCGGAAGGCGGTCTACGGCTACGACCAGCGGGTGGAGGTCTTCGGGTCGGAGGGATGCATCTCGGTGGAAAACGAAAAGCCGCACCGGGCGACGCTCAGCGGCAAAGACGGAGTGCACACTGCCCTGCCGCTCCACTTCTTCGTGGAGCGCTACATGGCGTCCTACCTTGCGGAGCTGTCCGCATTCGTCGACTGCCTGCTTCACGATACGAAGCCGCCCGTGAGCGGCATCGATGGGCGCATGGCGGTGGTGGTGGGTTTGGCGGCGAAGCGCTCTCTCGCGGAGGACAGGCCGGTGGCGTTGAGTGAGATCGATGGGCCCTAGCGGGACACCGGCCGGGTGCCGTCCCGCCGCGAAGGAGGCTGGGCGCGGTGACTGAAGCGGTACTTCAAAACTACATCGGCGGTAGCTGGCAGCCGTCGACATCCTCCGACCTGCTCGACGTGATGAATCCCGCCGACGGCACGGCGATAGCGAAGGTCCCCATCTCCACCACGGCGGAGATCGAGCGGGCGGTGGACGCGGCCCAGGCCGGCTTCCTCGAATGGCGCCAAGTGCCGGCCCCGGAGCGGGTGCAGTGCCTGTTCCGCCTCAAACAGCTCTTGGAGGAGCACAGGGAGGAGATAGCGGTCGGCATCACCAAGGAGAACGGCAAGACGCTCGACGAGGCGCGCGCGGAGGTGCGTCGCGCCATCGACAACGTGGAGGTCGCCTGCGGCATACCGTCTCTCATGCAGGGCCGCACGCTCCAGCAGATCTCGCCGGGCATCGATGAGGCGGTAGAGCGGGTGCCCATCGGGGTGTTCGCGGTCATTCCTCCGTTCAACTTCCCGGCCATGGTGCCCGCCTGGTTCTGGCCGTACGCGGTTGCCTGCGGCGACGCGGTCATCGTGAAGCCGTCCGAGCGCGTGCCGGTCACGATGCAGCGGCTCTTCGGTCTCATGGATGAGGCGGGATTCCCCGCGGGCGTTCTGAACCTGGTGAACGGAGACAGGACCGTCACCGAGATCCTCGTGCAGCATCCGGGAGTGGCCGGCATATCGGCCGTCACCTCGACGCCGACGGCGAAGGCGATCTACGCCATGGCGGGCCAGTACGCGAAGCGCGTACAGTGTGGCGCCGGCGCCAAGAACTTCGCCGTCGTAATGCCGGACGCCCGGCTGGAGGAGGCGGTGCCCGCGATCATCGACTCGGTCTACGGGACGACGGGGCAGCGCTGCCTGGCCGGCGCAAACGTGGTCTGCGTCGGCAGTGTCGCCGAGGAGCTGATTCCAGCGCTGGTGGAAGCGGCGTCGGGCCTCGTCGTGGGCAACGGACTTAACGACGGCGTCACCATGGGCCCGCTGATCTCCCAGGCGGCGAAGGAACGGGTCATCTCCTACATCGAACAGGGGGTCCGAGAGGGCGGGCGGCTGCTGCTGGACGGACGGGTCGCGCCGGTCCCGCAGGAGGGCTACTTCCTGGGCCCGACGATTATCGACGAGGTGCGCCCTGGGGCCGCCATCGCCTGCGACGAGATCTTCGGGCCGCTGATGGCCGTCCTACGAGTTGCTTCCCTCGAGCAGGCGATCGAGATGTTGAACGCCAGCCCGTACGGGAACAGCGCGACGATCTACACAACGAGCGGGAAGGCGGCCCGCGACTTCTGCTACCAGGTGGACTGCGGCCAGATAGGGGTGAACGTGGGCATCCCGGCGCCCATGGCCTTCTTCCCGTTCGGCGGCCGCAAGGAATCGTTCTTCGGCACTCTGCACGGCCAAGGGCAGGACGCCATCGACTTCTTCACCGACAAGAAGATCGTCATCGAACGCTGGTGGGCCTGACGCCCGAGAGGTTGGGGGGGGGGGCTGCCGGCAACTACGGGCGGGCTAGCGGACGGGAGGCCTGCGGCGCAGGTGACAATCCCGAGCTCTCGATCCCGGGTCATCGAGACCTCGTCGAACAGAGCCAGCATTGCACGTCCAGGGCGGAAAGGTCGGCCGAACGCCCATCCGGCGACAATGTTGTCTATAATGACCTCAGGGTGAACGATCCACTTCGTGCTGACATCCAACAAGCGCTCGCGGGGCGGCTCGACCCAAACGTTTTCGAAGAGTGCGCTTGCTCGCTGCTCCGCGATGAATGGCCTTCGCTGGTGCCCGTGCCCGGTGGCGACGACGCAGGCGTCGATGGCTTGGTCGCGACACCTGATGGCCTGGACATTGGCCTCGTGTGCACCGCGAGCAAGGCCGGGCCGCTGGACAATCTCCGACGCAGCCTCACCCGGCACAAGGAAATGGGAGGCTGCATCCGACGGGTCATCTTCGCGACGCCCAGAACGCTAACACCACGCAGACAACGCAACCTCGCGGCGGCGGCCCGAGAACTGGGCTTCGATCTGGTGCAGGTCTACCAGCAGCAAGCCTTCGTCGACCGCCTGTACCACAGCCCAGAGTGGCGGAAGCAGCTACTGGGTCTTAGCGGCGCACCCAGCGCTTTGTCGGAGTATCCCCGGGTGTGGAGGCCGATGGTGGGCATCCCTCTCATCGGGCGGTCCTGTGATCTGGAGGCATTAGGGGCAAGCGTTGGGGATCTCGTAGTCGAGGGTCAGCCGGGCGTCGGCAAGACGTTCCTGCTTCAGGCTCTCGTCCGCGAGGGGTGGGGTCTATTCAGTGTTGACGATGATCGAGAGAAGCTTGCCGACGCGATCCGCAAGCTCAAACCCTGCCGGGTGATCGTGGACGACGCCCATTTCGCCCCTGAAGAACTCACGAGTCTGCTGCAACTGCGCAAGGAGATCGCCGCCGACTTTGCTGTCGTGGCCACAACCTGGCCGGGGAGGCGCACCGGCATAGAGCGTATCCTGGACAGCTCGACAACGGTTGTTTTGCAGCCGTTGCCGCGCGACGAGATCCTGCAGGTTGTGACGGAGGTGGGCGTGGCCGGCCCCACGGACCTGCAACGTCGCATCGTCGACCAAGCCCTTGGCCGTCCCGGTCTGGCAGCCACCCTGGCACAGCTCTGCCTCAGAGGAAACGTTACCGAGGTGGCCACCGGGGAGGCTCTGATGAGGGACACCTTGTCCGCCTACCGGCGGGCCATCGGAGATCAGAGTTCGTCCGTACTCGGCGTGCTTGCTCTGAGCGGCGACGGCGGCATTCGTCTCGAGACGGTGTCGGACGTTCTCCGACTGGATCTCGCCACTGTCACTGCTGTGGTCAGAGATCTCGCCTCTGCGGGAACGATCGACGAGGCTCCGTCCGGACGCATCCGGGTTCAGCCAGAGGCTCTACGGTACGCGCTCGTCCGCGAGACGTTCTTCGAAGGACCGGGCCGGCTTGATGTCCGAGCCACGCTAGAGGTCTTCTCCCAGCCGACATCGGCCGTTCGGCCGTTGGTGGGTGCCGCGCACCTGGGCGCGCGAGTCGAGCGCGCCCTCTTGGAGAAGCTGCTCAATGGATGCAGCGAGTGCGGCGCATTTGCGTGGTACGCGACTCTGGGCCAAAAGGAAGCTGTGTTCGCCCTCGAGCACGCGGGAGAGTGCCGCGCAGAGGTGGCCGCCGCTGCCCTGGAGTCGGACTCGGCCCCGGAGCCGGCGCTTCATGCCCTCATGGCCCTCGCCGTTGGCGACGAACGACCAAGGCACAACCACCCTGATCATCCCATGCGGATGATCCAGGACTACGTGCTGGCGCCGACAAAGACGATGACGCGGCGAATGGAGGTCCGGCGAGCGGTGGCGACCTGGCTGGACCAGGGCGGCAACTCTGAGGCGGCGCTGGAGGCGATGTCCTACGCGCTTCGACCGGGAGTGCACTCCATCGAGACGGATCCCGGTCGTGGGATGACCGTGACGATCCGCGAAGGTCCCTTGTCGCTTGAAGACCTTGGCCAGCTGGGTCAGCTGTGGGAACCGTACGTGGAGCTGCTCACGACCGGTAGGATCGAGAACTTCGGGCTTGCGCTCAGAGCCCTGGAGGATTGGTGCTACCCAGGTCGGGTTACGATGGGGCGTGGTGTTTCAGACGAGTGGGTACGCTTCGCCAAGCGACGAGTGGCCAGCGTCATTCGGAAGCTGGCTGGTCGGCTGGAGGCCCGGCCTGGCGCTCGCGCTGCACTGCGCAGGCTCAGCGACCGGGCTGGGCTCCGAGTCCGTATTGATGAAGACCGAGAGTTCCAAGTCCTCTTCCCGGTGGAGCGCCTGGACTGGAGGGCCGCACAGGCCCGATGGAGCCGAGATACTCGCCGGCTGGCGCGCGAGTGGGCGAGACTACGTCCACAGGCCCTCGCCGAAAGGCTGGTTCGGTACGAGCGCGAAGCGACGATGGTTGGCATTACGTGGCCAAGGCAGACACCAGAACTCTGCGAGATTCTCGCCCAGGCTTCGGACCGACCGTCGGAATACGTGGCGGCCCTCCGCAAACAGGCCGCACCGCTAGACCTACTTCACCCTTTCCTTGTAGTGCTAGTGCACAAGCGTGTTCGTGGCTGGGAGGCGTGCATCAACGAATTCCTGGACGACGAGCGCGTGCGCCCAGTCGCCGTGAACGTGTGCCTGACCGCTCCCGTCGGCCAACGCTTGTCCGAGAGGGCGGTCGAGCTGTGCGACGGTCGGATGAGCAATCTTCTTCGGTGCTTCCCCAAGGAGAAGCTCAACCCCGACGCGAAGCGGCCCCTACTGGAGCATCGGGACACCGGCGTGGCGCAGGCAGCGGTGATTGCCCTCAGACCGGCCCCTGGTGAGGGCACCTCTGATGACCTCGGGCAAGCCTGGGAAGCGGCTCTCGTCCGGTGCCCGGCGGACGAATACTGGTACGCGGAGATGCTAAAGGACCGTCGGGATCTCCTAGTGCGATGGATCCTTGCCTGGAGCCAGAGGCTCCGTGGCGAACGGGCCTCCTACGAGCGGGTTCCTGAGGCTGTTCTCGCACTGATCGGCTCACTCGAGTTGGAGGCGCGAATAGACCTGCTGCAACGCGTCAGGTCTCACGGCTTCAACTTGTCGCTCGATGAGGTCCTTTCCGCCGCGGTCGGCGGAGACGAGCGGGCCACGCGCGCATTGCTCTCCAGGCACGATCTGGCCAACAATCATCACGCGGCGCTGGTGGGATTGCCTGACGAAGGCTGGTTTCGCCGCGCCGCAGTCATGTTTGATGCCGGGTGGTCGCCGGACAAGATCGTGGCCTCGTGTAGGCTGACCATGTCCTCATGGATGGGCGACGAGAGCGCCCACTGGAACCGATACGTCGGCGCGTTCGCGCCGTTCGTCGACAGTCCAGATCCGCGCGTCACTGCTATCGCCAGGGCAGGCGTTGATTACTACCGCCGGCTTGTCGACAAGGCGACCGAGGAAGAGCGCCGCGAAGCAGTCCACGGTCTGAAGTAGGTGTGACACCTCCACTCCTGGCGCTCAGCTAGCTCGTACACCCGACCCGATTGGCCCACCCTCGGCGGCGAAGGTCGAGAGCCCAAGCCGCCGCGCAATGCTTCCTTGGCTGTCTGAACGAGACAGGTCCGACCTTGCCCTGAGCGAGGGTACCTCCTATGTTAGTCCTGTCGCGGCCCCGAAGCGCAGCGGCGTGGTCCGTGCGGCTCATGCCGAGCCTTTCGGATGGCGGCGGAGGCCGGGGCCGGAAATGACGAACGAAAGAGAAGGAGCAAAGCCGTGAGGATTCCGCCGAAAGGTCTCAGCAAGGGAGAGATATTCGAGAGGATGGAGAGCTACCGCTCCGGCGACATGCCCTGGCGGGACGGCCGGACGTGGGCCTACATCTACGATCCCGGACCCGAGGCGGAGGAGGTGATCAAGCAGGCCTACATGTCGTTCCTGAGCGAGAACGCGCTGGACCCGACCGTGTTCCCAAGCGCGATGCGCTTCGAGAACGAGCTGGTTGCGATGGCGGCGTCGCACCTCAACGGCGACGAGAATGTCGTCGGGAACTTCACCAGCGGGGGCACGGAGAGCATCATGCTCGCGGTCAAGACCGCGCGGGACTACGCCCGCGCCCACCGGCCGGAGATCAAGGAGCCGGAGATCATCCTGCCGGAGACGGGCCACGCGGCGTTTCAGAAGGCGGGGCACTACCTCTGCGTGAAGCCCGTGATCGTGCCCGTCGACCCGGAGACCTTCCGGGCCGACCCGGAGGAGGTGCGGAAGGCGATCACGCCCAACACGATCCTGCTGGTGGGGTCGGCGGTGTCCTACGCCCACGGCGTGGTCGATCCGATCCGGGAGCTGGGGCAGATCGCGCTCGATCACGGGCTGCTGCTCCATGTCGACGCCTGCATGGGCGGCTTCATGCTGCCCTACTTCCGGCGGCTGGGCGCGCCGGTGCCCGACTTCGACCTGAGCGTGCCGGGCGTGACCTCCATCTCGATGGACTTCCACAAGTACGCTTTCGCGGCCAAGGGGGCGTCGGTCGTCCTCTACCGCGATAAGGACCTCCGGCGGCACCAGATCTACACCTGTGCGCAGTGGACCGGCTACACCGTGGTGAACGCGACGATCCAGAGCACGAAGTCGGCGGGGCCGCTGGCTGCCGCCTGGGCGGTGCTGCACTTCATCGGCGACGATGGCTACGAGGAGATCGCCAGGCAGGTACTGGACGCCACCCGCCGGATCGCGGACGCGATCGATGGGATGGAGGACCTGCGCCTGCTGGGGCGGCCGGAGATGAACCTCGTCGCCTTCACGTCGGATACCGTCAGCGTCTTCCACATCATCGACGAGATGAAGCAGCGGGCCTGGTACGTGCAACCTCAGCTCGGCTTTCGGGCCTCCAAGGAGAACATCCACCTTTCGATCAACCCCGCCAGCGTCAAGTGGGTGGACGCCCTGATCGCGGACCTGGGCGCCTGCGTGGAGGCGGCGAGGAAGCTCGAGTCCGGCGAGGTGACCAAGACGATCCAGGAGGCGTTCGCCTCCATCGATCCGTCCACCCTCACGCCGGAGACGTTCTCCCAGATGCTGGGCATGGCCGGTATCGAGGGCTACGCACTGCCGGAGCGGATGGCGACGATCAACGAGATGCTGAACGCGCTGCCGGCGGAGCTGCGGGAAGGGCTGGTGACCGAGTTCATCAACGAGCTGCTCCAGTACCGCGAGGAGGACGGCGGCTAGGGGGCAGCAGGGGCGGGTGCCCAGGATTGCGATCCAGCGATCCCCTCCGAGTTGAGCGGACGCCTGGTGTACAATGTCCGCACCATGGAGCCGCGGATCCAGTACGCGAAGACCGAGGATGGGGTCAACATCGCCTATTACGTCATGGGCGAGGGCCCGCCGCTCGTGATTGTTCACAGTCCGATTTGGGGCCACTTGCGGTTGCAGGTCATACCCGAGCACCACCGATCTGGACGGGGTATTGGGAGGGATTGCAGCATAGTCAGGTTCGACTACCGCGGCACAGGGCTTTCAGACCGAACAGTCACAGATTTCTCCGTCGAGGCAGGTGCCCGGGACTTGGAAGCGGTCGTCCATCAGCTGGAGCTGGAGCGCTTTTCAATGATCGGGTGCATTCATGGCGGGCCCGTGGCCATTGCGTTTGCGTCTGCTCACCAAGCACATGTGGAGCGCCTTCTCCTCTTCAACTCGTTCACTCGCCCTCGATTGCAGCTCGATCGCCCGGGCGGCAGGTTCAGGGACGCACTTCGCGACTTGGCGCCCGACGACTGGCAACAGTACACGCTCACAATCGCAGCTGGCAATCTCGACTATTCTGATGGTGGCCAAATCCGCCCGGGACAAATCCGTAAAGTAGCGGAGCTCTACCGGGAGTCCATGACACCGGACACCGTCCTCGCGTGGGCCGAGGCGGCGCGCCGGACAGATGTTACCGATTTGTTGGAGCACGTGCGCGCTGAGACACTTGTGCTCTGTTCTCAGCGCGAGGACATTCCGCTCGAATGGTCACGTGAACTTGCTTCAGGCATTCCCGGCGCGCGTCTCGCAACAACACCGAGAAGTCCCAGCCTGTGGGGAGATGAAGAGACCCGTTTAGCCGATGACTTTCTACTAGGTCGTGACGAACCACGTGCCGGGAGCCGGGTTAGCGCTGACGTTCATACCATCCTCTTCACCGACGTGGAAGAGTCCACCGCCCTCACCCAGCGCCTGGGCGACGCCAGGGCCCGAGAGGTGCTCCGCACCCACGAGGGCATCGTGCGGGATGCCCTCCGCTCCCACGGCGGCTCCGAGGTGAAGACCATGGGCGACGGGTTCATGGCGTCGTTCTCGTCGGCGACGAAGGCGCTGGAGTGCGCCATCTCGATGCAGCGTTCGTTCGAGGAGCACAACGAGACGGCGGAGGAGCCGATCCGGGTGCGGGTGGGGTTGAACGCCGGGGAGCCCATCGCTGAAGAGGAGGACCTGTTCGGGACGGCGGTGATTCGGGCGGCTCGGATAGCCGCGCTGGCCGCGGGGGGCGAGATCCTGGTGGCGAACGTGGTGCGGGAGCTATCGGAAGGGAAGGGCTTTCTGTTCTCGGACCGAGGCGACACGGCGCTGCGCGGGTTCGAAGACCCGGTGCGGCTGTTCGAGGTGCGCTGGCGGGCCGAAGGGTCGCCTTAGGAGACAGGAAGGGTGATGGAGCCGCAGGTCCGCTACTGCACAACGAAGGACGGTGTCCGCATTGCGTACAGTGTCGAGGGCAAGGGCCCGCCGCTCGTCATGACCCCGGTCTTCCTCGAGTCGTTCTCATTTCACCACTTGCTCGCAGAATTCGACCAGTTCCTGAAGCGGCTGCGGTCCGTGCGGCGGGTGGCGCTTTACGATGCGCGCGGGACAGGTCTCTCGCAGCGCGATGCCCATGGCGGCCTCGACGCAGCAATGCTGGATATGGAGGCGGTCGTCGAGACCTGTGGGGAACCTGCTGCCCTGTGGGCGAACATGACGTACTCGATCCCGGCGATCCGTCTTGCGAACGCTCGACCGGACATGGTCGAACGGCTCGTGCTATTTGCGTCCATGGCGCGGCGGGCCGACGCTTTCCCAGATGACATGCTACATAGCTTCATCGAGCTGGCGCGATCGAACTGGCCTCTGGCTGCTCAGACCTTCGGCGACATGTCGACCCGACAGGCCGACCCCGCGGCCGGGCTGCGCTGGGGCGAGATCTACCGCGAGTCAACGTCGGCCGAAGCCGTTGCACACCTGCTCACCGCTGCCATCGAGCACGACGACGACATTCGCGACGATTTGGCTGGAGTCACGGCACCAACGCTAGTGTTGCACCGGAAAGGTGACTTGAATGTGCCGCTGGAGTTGGGCCAGCAGATCGCGGCGGGCATCCCCGACGCCCTATTCGTCCCGCTGGACGGTGTGATTACGGCCTACCCCATGGGCGATCAGGAGCAGGTGCTGCGTGCGGCTTTGCCGTTCCTCGGAGGCGCTGCATCCACCCCTGCCGGCGAACTCGACCGAAAGGTATCCGGCCTCGCGACCATCCTCTTCACCGATATCGAGGCCTCCACCGCCCTCACCGACCGCCTGGGTGACGCCAAGGCTCGGGACATCCTCCGTACGCACGAGCGCATCGTGCGGGAGGCGCTGCGCACCCACGGCGGCTCGGAGGTGAAGACGATGGGCGACGGCTTCATGGCGTCGTTCTCGTCGGCGACGAAGGCGCTGGAGTGCGCCATCGCCGTGCAGCGGGCGTTCGAGGAGCACAACGAGACGGCGGAGGAGCCGATCAAGGTGCGGGTAGGGCTGAACGCCGGGGAGCCGATAGCGGAGGAGGAGGACCTGTTCGGGACGGCAGTGATCCGGGCGGCGCGGATAGCGGCGTTGGCTGCGGGGGGTGAGATCCTGGTGGCGAACGTGGTGCGGGAGCTATCGGAGGGGAAAGGCTTCCTGTTTTCAGACCGAGGGGACACGGCGCTGCGCGGGTTCGAGGACCCGGTGCGGCTGTTCGAGGTGCGCTGGCGGGAACCCCGGTAGGCGCTGCCGGAAACGGCGTACCGTGCGCTACAATCCCACCACTGCTAGCCGTGAAGTGGGCACAATGAATACACGCATAATAGCATTGGCAGTGGTGGCTCTATCGATGTTGGCGGCGACGCCGCTCTCCATGCAGCCGGAATCGGGGCGGGCGGCGGGCGCTGCCGTTGCCGTCACGGTGGGTGGTTCGCCGGGCTCCGGCCATAGCTGCGCTCTGACGCCCGCGGGCGGCGTCAAGTGCTGGGGCCACAACGTCTACGGCCAGTTGGGGGACGGGACGGCCGTCAACCGATATGCTCCGGTGGACGTGGTCGGTCTCAGCGGTGGTGTCGTCTCCATCACCGCCGGGCGGTACCACACCTGCGCGTTGATGGGTACCGGCGGGGTGAAGTGCTGGGGCGACAACTTCTATGGACAGCTTGGGGACGGCACCACAACCATGCGGTACACGCCCGTGAACGTCACCGGTTTGACCAGCGGCGTCGTCGCCGTCAGTGCCGGCGATCTACACACGTGCGCGTTGACCGGCACAGGCGCCGTCAAGTGCTGGGGCAGCAACTACTCGGGCCAGATCGGAGACGGAACCAACACGGACCGACATGCCCCGGTGAGCGTATCGGGGCTGACGAGCGGCATCGCCTACATCGCGGCAGGGGGCTCCCACACCTGCGCCATACCTGCAGCAGCGCCTGCCAAGTGCTGGGGCGACAACGGCTACGGGCAGCTCGGCGACGGGACGACCACGGACCGCAGCGCCCCGGTGAATGTGGTCGGGCTGAGCAGCCACATAGGCCAGATCGCAGCTGGGACCAGGCACACGTGCGCGCTCACGGCCATGGGTGGCGTGCTGTGCTGGGGCCAGAACTCCCACGGGCAGGTCGGAGACGGCACGACCACGCACCGGACCACGCCCCGGACCGTCTGCGCCGACGCCGCCTGCGGTTCACCGTTGTACGGGGTGACCGTGGCGGCTGGATACAGCCACACGTGCGCCCTCACCGGCGCCGGCGGTCTGCTCTGCTGGGGGGATAACAGTTTTGGAGAGATCGGTGACGGGTCGACCACGGATCACACGACGCCGGTCGGCGCGGCCGGCCTGGCAACGGGCGTGCAGGCCGTGGCCGCCGGCGATGAGCATACCTGCGCCGTTACGACCGACGGCGGGGCGAAGTGCTGGGGCGCCAACTTCTTCGGCCAGGTGGGCGACGGCACAACCAGCCACCGGGCGACTCCAAGGGACGTTGTGGGGATGCTGGGAAAGGCGGGGGGAGCCCGGGGAGACGTCAACTGTGACGGCCTCATCAACAGCATCGACGCCGCGCTCGTCCTCCAACTCAGTGCCGGCCTGGTCGTGTCACTGCCGTGCCACAACGCCGGGGACGTGAACCAGGACGGCAGGATCAACGCCATAGACGCTGCGCTCATCTTGCAGATCGAAGCGGGGCTCACGGCGCCGATCCTGTAGCAGCGTGGCCGGGCGGGAGCCGGCCGCCGGCGGGGACCTGCACTTCTCCGACCTGGAATCGGTGGAGCCGAAAGGTTTCGGGGAGCCGGTCAGGTTGTACGAGGTGAGATGATGGGAGGAAGGGTAGCCCTGGGAGACAGGAGACAGGAAGGGTGATGGAGTCCTCGAAGCACGTACGCAATAGCAACCGTTGTCATCTCGTGGTGCCCATGATCGGGTGGAGTGTGGTGCGATGACCAGTGTGTCGGTCGCAGAGGATGCCGCTATCGCGCGCAACGGGTCACGTCTCGGGCGTCTCAACGCTGGAATAATCATCGTTCTGGGAATGGCGGCAGGAGTCGCGCTCCTAGAGATCATCGTCAATGCGCTCCAACCCTACGGCTATTTTCGCGACGAGCTCTACTACGTGGCCTGCAGCGATCGCCTGGCGTTCGGCTACGTCGACCATCCGCCCCTCGTCCCCGCGCTCATACGTGTGATAACCACCATCGCCGGCGATTCGATCGGCGTACTCCGTTTCTTGCCGGCGGTCGTCTTCGCTTCCATCATGGTGCTCATCGGTTTCATGGCGCGGGAGTTTGGAGGGGGCTGGCGGGCGATGATGCTGGCGGTCACGGGAGCCGCCATCGCACCCGTGTACCTCCTCTCCAGCAGCTCGATATCTCCCATAGTGTTCGACCACCTAGTCTGGGCGATCTGCGCATTCCTCCTCCTGCGGCTCCTCAAGACGGGCGACGCGCGCTACTGGGTAGCCATCGGCGTGACGATAGGGATCGGACTGGAGACCAAACACAACGCCGCGTTCCTCGCGATCGCCGTGGCGGCCGGGACACTGCTGACGTCCAACCGGAAGTACCTGCGGAGCCGCTATCTGTGGGCAGGGGCGGGACTTGCCCTGCTGATCGCGCTGCCCCACCTGCTATGGCAGATCAGCAACGGCTGGCCGACGCTGGAGTTCGCCGAGAACGCGTCGTCGGGGAAGAACGCCATGGGAGACCTGGTGGACTTGCCGCTGATGCAGATCGTAGGCATGCACCCGCTCACGTTGCCGATATGGGCGGCCGGCCTCTGGTGGACGTTGTTCTCGTCTGAAGGCAAGCGCTACCGGATGCTTGGGCTGCTGTGGGTAGTTCCTTTCGTGTTGTTTCTGATTCAGGGCGGCTCCCGCCCCGACTACCTGACGCCGGCCTATCCGGCGTTGCTGGCCGGAGGTGCAGTCGCCATCGAACGCTGGCGGCCCTTCGCCCGCAGTGTGTGGGTGCCGGTGGCGGCGGTGGTCGTGATGGCCGCGGGCGGGTTCGCGCTGTTGCCCCTCAGCGTACCCGTGTTGCCGGTGGATCGGGCGGAGTCGTATGTCCGCGCCATCGGCCTCGACGAAATGGAGATCGAGGAAGGGAAGACGTCGGTGCTGCCCCAGTGGCTCGCCGACCGCTTCGGCTGGCACGAAATGACGGCGAAGGTGGCCGAGGTCTACGGGTCCCTGCCTGAGCAGGAGCGGGCGCGGGCGACGATCCTGACCGGCAACTACGGCGAGGCAAGCGCCATCAACTTCTACGGCGACGAGTACGGGTTGCCCGAGGCGATCAGCGGTCACAACAATTACTACCTGTGGGGTCCCGGTGACGCGACGGGTGAGCTGGTAATCGCGGTCGGGTTTGACGAAGAGTTCTTGCGCGAGCATTTCGACAGCGTCGAACGGGCGGCGGTCTTCTTCTGCGACCATTGCACGAGCGAGGAAACGGACCTGCCGATCTACGTCCTCCGGGGTCGGCGGCCACTCGACGAGATGTGGTCAGACTTCAAGAACTACAACTAAATGCGCGCGCCCCCACCGCCCGGCGTGTCCTCTATCCGAATCAGGCCACGCCGGTTCATTCTTTGAGGCATCTGACGAAGCCGCTCAGGCGGAGCCGGGGCAGACACCAGCGGTGAATGGTGTGGGGCGGCCGGCAGCCTGGAACTAGAGCTCCGGTCGGTCTAGCATAGAGATCGGTGCCGCTCATGGTGCGGGCCGGACGAGCATACGATGAAGCTTGCTGTGGCAATCGTTCAGGAGGAAGACGCCGACAGGGCCGTGGATGAGCTGATCGCGTGCAGCCTGCCGGTAACGAGAATCGCCACAACGGGCGGGTATCTCCGCACGGGCAACGCGACGTTGCTGATGGCGCTTCACGACCATCAGTTGGAGCAGGCGACCGAAATCCTGAAGCGCGTGTGCAAGCGAAGGGAGCGGGCCGCCAGCAGAGGGAACGGCGGCAAAGCGACAGTCGGCGGCGCCGTGATCTTCCTCCTGCAGCTCGACGGCCTGATTAGAATCTAGTCGCGGGCGGAACGCCTTGATCCCGCCGGCCGGACGCACGCGGGATGGTTCCGGAATGCCCGTGCGCTCGCGCCGGCCCGAGCGCCGCCTGGGACGGACGCGCCCTAGGGTTCTGGGCCGGGCTGGCTTCCGGCAGTCGGCCGGGGGTCCGGCCTGCTCTCTTCCTTGGGATGTTGTTGCTGGCCGGCGGGCCTGCCGCCAATTCTTCGCCGACTACTTGATCTCCGTGATGCGCTTCCCGACGGCCGGGTGGTACGCTGGCACCCCAGGTGGAGCAACTCTCTGCCTTTGCCCGCGCCGGGTTTCCCCGCCACCAGCACCCGGCGCGGGCATCCTTTGATTTTGTCGGAGGCCGCGGCAGCATCGAGGCCTTCGCTCCGGTATTCGTGGCCCCGGACGCTGCGCGGCTCGTAACGAAGTCGGGGCCCGCATGAGCGACGCCGTTTGTACCGCTGACCGGTGCTGCGCCAGAATGGAAGTACAGTAGCGAACGTCGCGACGCACTGCCTGCACGTGGCGCTCTCCAGCCAGGCTCAGCGCGAGGAGGATGTCGTGGAGTACCGGTCTTTGGGAAGAACAGGAGTCAAGGTGAGCAGCCTGTGCCTGGGTTGCATGATGTTCGGTGGCAGGGCCGACCCTTCTGAGTCGGAGCGGATCATCGATCGCTCTCTGGAGGCGGGCATCAACTTCCTGGACACCGCGAACGTCTACGGCAGAGGCCGAAGCGAAGAGGTGACCGGTGCGGCGTTGAAGCGCAACGGCCGGCGGCATGAGGTCGTTCTGGCCACCAAGGTGCACGCCAGGATGGGAGAGGGAGTCAACGACCTGGGCAACAGCCGCCGCCATATCATCGAGCAGTGCGAGGCGAGCCTGAGCCGTCTGCAAACGGACTACATCGATCTCTACCAGCTCCACCGGCCCCAGGCCGACATCCCGATCGACGAGACGTTGCGCGCTCTCGACGACCTGATCCGGTCAGGCAAGGTGCGCTACATAGGCACCAGCACCTACGCCGCGTGGCAGCTCGTCGAATCGCTGTGGACGGCGAAGGAGCTGGGCCTGCACCGCTTCGTGTGCGAGCAGCCGCCGTACAATCTCCTCGACCGGCGCGTGGAACGCGAGTTGCTGCCGATGGCGAGGACCTACGGTTTCGGAGTGATCCCGTGGAGCCCGCTGGGCGGCGGCCTGCTCACCGGCAAGTACAAGCGGGGTGAGGAACCGCCTTCCGACAGTCGCTTCGCGGGTTACGAGAACAACCCGATCCAGCGCCGCCGAATGACCGAACGCATCTTCGACGTCGTTGAGGGGCTCCAGCCGCTGGCGGAGGCCAAGGGCGCGCCGCTATCGCAGTTGGCGCTCGCCTGGTGCATGGCGCAGCCGGGCGTGACCAGCCCGATCATCGGCCCGCGCAGCATGGAGCAGCTGGAGGACAACCTGGGTGCGCTCGACGTGAGCCTGAGTGTCGAGGAGCTGGCGCAGATCGACCAGGTTGCTCCTCGCGGCGACGCCGTGGCCCCGTTCTACGAAGCGGACTTCGGCCCGCACCCGTTCAGGGTGTAGACGTCCGTACCCGGCTGAAGGCGGCGGGAGACAGGGGAGTCGTCGTCAGCCCGTTCGTCTGCTAGAGGACGAGGGCAACCGCGAACGTCAGCACGAAGGAGACGACGACCAGCGTCAGCCAGCTCGCGAGCGCGGTCATGACGGCCGACCAGAGGTCGAAGTCCAGAGCGTGTCTGATCGCTACCACCGTCGCGGCAAGCGTCCACACCATCACCATGAGGCCGAGGCCCAGGCCGACCGTCGGGATGATGCCGATCACTAGAAGGAGCCGCGGTGTGTTGGCGAAGCCGAGCGTCCTCAGCAGCTCGCCCCAGGTCGATGACGTGGCCGGCGCCCGGAACCAGTTGGTGCCGACCCAGTAGGCGACGTAGGCGTAGACCGCCCAGCCGATCAGCGCGGTGACGATCCCCACCGCGAGGCCGGGCGGGCCTCCTCGAAGCGCCCCGATGCCGGCGGCGATGGCACCGAGAACCACCACCAGCAGTGCCTGGAGAGTGGCCCCGGTGTCGTGCTCCACCTCTTCGTATGCGCTGCCGTTCAGGAGCGCGGCGCCGACCATGCGGTCGGTGAGCGTGCGCTGCTGCGTCAGTTCGGCCATCGTTGTCCTCCTCGGTGCGCTGGTCCCCGGTCGAAGCGACCGTCGGACCTCGGCGGTCTCACGTAGACTATCGACCGGAACGCCGCTCTGGAGAACCGCTAGTTCATTCGTGCATGCGCGTGGGAGGCGCGGACGCCCGTGACTAGGTCCGGCGGACGAGGTGTCGAACGGGGAAGGCGGGTGTCAGTTCCGCAAGGAGGCGTCGTCCTGCGGATCGTACCCGAGCTCTTGTTGCGCGTTGGAGATGTCCCAGAACATTCCCTTGTTCTTCGAGACGCCGTAGTAGACGCCGAAGCCGACATCCGACAGGAGGCTCTTGCGCACCAACTGGACCAGGTCTCGGTGGCTCAGCCACGTCTTCATGCATCTCTCGTCGTGGGTCGGGTCGTCGTCCGGGAGGACGCTGCCGATCCTCAGGCAGACCGATTGCAGCCCGTACAGCTCGTAGTACTGGCGGGCGAGCGCCTCACCGAAGACCTTGCTGGTGCCGTAGTGGCCGTCTGGTCGCACCGGGTCGGTGACGCCGATCTTCCTGGGATCGGCCTCCTTGTGCAGCACCCGGGGGAGGCCCTCGTAGGCGCCGGTAGCGTGGTTCGAGCTGGCGAAAACGACCTTCTTGGCTCCGTGGCGCCTGGCGCATTCGTAGGTGTTGTAGGTGCCTACGATGTTGTTCTTGAGGATCGAGTCCCAGTCCCCATCGACCCGCGGGTCCGCGGCGAGATGGACCACGTACTCAATCGAGCCTATGCTCCCGAACGCGCAGTCCAGCGCCGCGAAGTCCGAGACGTCCGCCCGGAGCGTCCTCTCATCCGGCTTCCCGGTGAAATCCACGCCGTAGACATCGAAGGAGTCCGACAGGGCGTTCGTCAGGATGCTCCCGATCCTGCCTCGCGAGCCGGTGATCAGCGTTCTAGGATGATTCATCTCGGTGACTCCCTCGGCGTCCTCAGGATTCTATCACCGGCCGGGCGTCACACGCTTCCTCGTGGGGGCTTCCGCTGCTATCATGCTCTCCCGCCCGAGGACGAGGCAGGAGCCGAAAGGGACGGCAAGGACATGAATCTGTACCTGGTGCAGCACGCCAAGGCCCGCGACGAATCGAAGGACCCGGAGCGTCACCTCTCGAAACGAGGCCGGGAGGCAATCCGGAAGACGGCCGCGTTCGCCGCGGATCGGGCGGCCGTTCGGGTCGAGAGGATCCTGCACAGCGGGAAGACGAGGGCGCAGGAGACGGCGGAGGCGCTGGCGGAGGCGTTGCGGCCGCCGCTCGGCGTCGAGGCGACCGACGGCCTCGATCCGATGGCGGACCCAAAGGTGTGGGCTGGACGCTTGGCCGAGAGCGAGGAAGACCTGATGCTGGTCGGTCACCTGCCCCACATGGGCCGGTTGGCCTCACTCCTGGTCTGCGGGGACGCGGACAACCCGGTCGTGACTTTCCAGACGGGAGGGATCGTCTGCCTCCAACGCGATCAGGAGGGGGAATGGTCGGTCGCGTGGATGGTGGTGCCTGAGGTGCTGTAGGGGCGCGGGCTCGGGCGATGTCGGCTCACTGGCCCGGCACTAGCAGAGCCAGCTCGGTGAGTATGCCCTAACATGCTACGTTCCTAGTCCGTTCGCTCTTCAGTCTCCACCCCGTCATTGCCGTATGGCCAGGCCCCCTGCTCGTCAAGCAGCCGCCGCAGGTTGCGGAAGAGCGTCCGGTGGTAGCGCTTGGACTCCCTGTGATTCGTCACGGTCGTGTGAAAGGCTTTCCCTCCGGTGATATGGATGTGAATCCGGCCGGATTGGTTCCTCTTTGCCCAAACACCCACACCGAGGGCAAGCGAGTGTCCCGGTCTAAAGACCCTGACAGCGCCAGGCCGTAATGCGACAGGATCTCGAATCATGCGCACCTCCCGCTCGTTGGATCCCAAAGGAAGTTGATGCATCTCTAGGTGGTGCCAACATCCAACTAGCCCGACGGCTCCTTGATCATTTCCATGAGATTCAGGGGCGCGGCCAAGACCTGTTGGCCCGACGGTGCCTTGCCAGTCTCGAAAACGCGATACCAGTAGTCGTACGTCTGCTTCGCGCCAAACACTGTGTCGGAAAGGCCCAGGTTGATCCACACGGGAAGCCGCTTCAAGTTCCCCACAAACGCATCGGCTCGATCCCAGAGGGGCTCCGGGAACCTATACTGGAAGAGGCGGTCTTCATGCACAATCTGTCCCTGCATGACCACGAAGTTCTTGATTATGAGATTGATATGGCCAAGCCAGTTGTAGAGGACCTCCTCCTTGCTCATACGGAAGGCCCTCAGATGTTCCAGCGGAATTTCTTCTCCCTGCTGAATCTTTCTTTCGAGTCTGTACGTGCCGATGGCTGAATCGTACTGTCCGATGTAGATCTGCTCAGCCAACATGTTCATGAGGCGAAGTATCTGCTCCTGCTCCAAGTCGCGGGGGTTCTCGCCTTCGTCCATGCGGTAGTCGAGCGGCGTGTCTAGAACATCTTGGTAGATGAAGAAGGAATAGAACGTCTTTTCGATTGTGCTGTAGGAAAGTGGTCGGTCGCTGCCACGTCCTCCAAAGTCGACGTACGGCTTCAGCCGGTTCTCAGGATGGTGCGTTATGGAATCTCGCACGTCGTCCAACACGTATCTCTTGACCTCGCGCCACTGGGCCTTGAAGTGATTCACGAGGTCGCGCTCGGAAAGACCTCTGTATTCAGACGGTAGGCCTCGGTCGGCGAGAAAACGCTCAATCCTCTCTTGGTAGAGGGCGCTCCCCAGGTGTCTCTGAACTGACTTGTCGAAGGCAACCTGTCTCAACGTTGTGCCTGCGTGGGTGTTCGCAGTAAGCAGCACGTCGGTATCCGGATTGACGAACACTCGCAGAGGCAAGGCCTTGACGCCGAGTAGAACTTGGGCCGCAGCTTTGTGCTGCCCGTCGAAGACCTTGACTGGTGCGCTTCGTGAATCGCTGCCGACTTCGACCCACGCGAGCCCCACGTGTAGCTGGGGAAGTTTGTGGTGGAATTCCTCCAGGAGCTTGCGGAGGCTTGATTGCGCCACGGCGCGTGGATTGATGCGGTCGTCGTGGAATGCGTACTCGATGGGCAGAACGGCAAAGAAGTAGTCCATACGGCTCAGAGGATCGTTGTATAGCGGAGCACGCCGGATGGTGTGGTCACCCACGTCAGGGAATGAGTATGCTACCTCTTCATCGTCGATCCTTACGGGCAGTTCGAAGCGTGCGCCACCTTCTATTGTGAGTATGTCGCTCAAGTTGGGTCGACCAGGATCGCCCGCACATTCTCCCTGGATCCGCCCGAAGCGCGCTAGCAGGCGCGCAATACGAAGATCAGAAGCCTGTTTTGACCGATTGCAGTGAGCATGCGCAAGCGCGAAGTTGGATGGGTCGTCTTTGCCGCCACCTTTTAGCGGCTCGATGTGGTCGATATCGAGGGACTCAGCGTGAAGGGTCCTGTCTATCTCACCACCGCATATGAAGCAGTTGTGGTGCTGCGATTCGTAGAGAGTATCCAGAAGCTCCTGGTACGCCTCGCGAGATAGCTGATTGAGGTACAGGGATGCCATGTGAGTTCCTCCTTGCCGACCGTATGGAAACTCCCGGGTGATGCGTCAGCGCCATGCCGGCTTGTGTCCTCTCAATTGCGTCCTACGGACTTGGCCACTAGAGGCGGCAACTGAGCCGACGCGCGCCGTGCAACTTGGCAGCACATCGCGCCCAGCTGCTGCTCGCCGGTGCGGTGGGTGCATTATATCTGTTCGCCGTGGGTCGTTCCATCATGTGGTTGCGGTATCCTGGGCCGCAAGACAAGCGCTGCCGAGCGGGGGCGCCGGGCGCTTCGTGCCCGTCTACTAGCCTTCGTCCTCCACCTCCAACACCGTCTCCGCCAGCGGGCGGCGGGGGGTGATCTCCGGGACCTGCGAGGCGTAGCCGAGCGGAAGCAGGGCCACGGGGCGTAGGTGGCGAGCCGCGCCCAAGGCGGTGCGCACCTGGTCCTCGTGGAAGGCGCCCACCCAGCATGACCCGAGGCCGGCGTCGCAGGCCGCGAGCTGCGCGTAGGCACAGGCGATGGTAGCGTCCTGCACGGCGTAGAGGGTCTCGCCGCGCCTGCCGTACTTCGTCGCCGACGCCGGGGCGTCGGCCAGGAACACCAGGACAACCGGCGCCTGCGCGATGAACTCCTGCTCCAGGGCGGCGCGGGCCAGCGTCCGGCGTAGCGCCGGGGAACGCACGACCGCCACCCGGTAGGCCTGCAGGTTGCCGGCGGTCGGCGCCCGCCTGGCCGCCTGCAGAACGGCGTCGAGCTTGTCCCGCTCGACCTCCCGGTCCTCGAAGGCCCGGATCGAGTGTCGTTCCTCGATCAGCTCGGCGAAGTCCATGCTCCCGATCCTTTCTGTCAGCGTGGGGCCGCGCGGGGCTACCGCATCGAAGCCCGCGCCCGGTGGTCCTTCTCGACCACGGCCGCCACGTTCAGGGCCGAATCGACGGCCTGGTGGGTGCCGCAGCCATAGCCGCCGGCGTCGGTGCCGACGTAGTACAGGCCGCGGATGGGCGCCCGCACCGACGGCTTGTGGCGGCCGCACTGGCCCACGATCTGGGCCAGGCCGACGGCCTCGCCGCCCTGGCCGGGCATGACCTGGTCCCGGCTCAGCGCCGACACATGGTGGGAGCTGTAGCGCTCGATGGACTCGGTGCACTCGGCTATCTCCGGCCAGAGCTTGCCGACCATCTCCTCCAGCTTGCCCCACCACAGCTCCGCGTCGGGCGCGTCCGGGTCGGCCGAGGAGATCGCGCCCACCAGGACGCACTGCTTGCCTTTCGGCGCGAGCGCCGGATCGTAGCGCTCCGGTACCACCGCGAAGACGGTGACGTCGTCGGGCACGTGGCCGGCCCTGGCCTGGAGATACCGTTCGGTATCCAGGTAGGTGTCGTCGGAGAAGGCGATGTAAACGCCGCGTTCTAGGAGTGGCCGGCTCAGGAAGTAGCGGAGGCCCATAATCCCCCACGACGGGACCAGCCCCTTCACGTAGCCGACGTAGCCCCTGTCGAAGTGCTGCTCTCCCACGAGGCGCAGCACCGTGGGATGAATGCCCGCGTTGCTGATCACGATCGGGGCCCGGAAGATGCCCTGGTCAGTGACCACGCCGCTTACCGCGGCCTCCTCGACAATGATGCGCTCCACCCTGGTCCTCATCATTACCCTGCCCCCGTACCTCTCGACCGCCCCCGCGAACACCTCGGCCACCCGGCCGTAGCCGCCGCCGCTGTAGCGCATCGCCCCGCCCCTGGCGAAGTCGCGAAACGTCTTGATCGCCTCCGAGGCCGCCAGCAGGTCGATCGGGACGGCGTAGACGATGTTGGCCCACATCCCGAAGCAGCTCTGCAGGGGCCGGGGGACGTCGTAGCGGGAGAGAAAGTCGGACAGGCTGACGTCGTCCAGCTTGTCGAGCTCTGCCTGGGACATCGAGGTCATGTCCGCGAAGAGGGGAGCGGCCCTGGCGACCTCCTCCTCGGTCAAGGCCAGTTGCCGGACCATGTTGAGCGGCCCCTCGTCCCGCTGGTCCGCGGGCGGCATGGGGGGCGTCTCGTACCGCCCGCCGGGCCTCTTGTAGAGCAGGGCGCTGACGCCGGTCGGAGTGAGCAGCTCGACCTGGTCCTCCGCGCCCAGCTCCTTGAGGACCGCATGGAAGAGGGAGTCCCTGCTGGGGACGCCTATGATCGGCCAGTACTCGTAACGGAATCCCTCCTTCGACGCGGTCATGGCCTTGCCGCCCGCGACTGCGTTCTTGTCCAGAAGCAGCGTCTTCATCCCGCGCTTGGCCAGCAGGGCCGCGCAGGCCGCCCCGCCGAAGCCGGCGCCCACCACGATGGCGTCGTAGGTCTCTTCCATGCTACAGATACTCCTTCACATAACGTTTGGCCTGCGCGATGACCTCCTCCGCCCGCTCCGGGGCCCGTTCGATCGTGCCGTCAACCACGGGGAGCGTCGGCCACCAGTACGGCTCGTCCGGCGCGAGCCGGAAGTCCCGGTAGCCAAGCTCGTGAACGCCCGTGCTGCCCCGGCTCGGGTCCCCGGCCGAGAGGTGCAGGAACGTCCGGCAGTACTTCGAGAAGATGTCGGGCCACTGGGCGGGCGCCCCGACGTGCGAGACGGGCGTGACCGATCCCAGCGCGTCGTACCAGCCTTCGCCCGTCACCAGCAGCTCCGGGAAGCGTCGCTTGAGGGCGTCGCGCACTGCCGTGATGCCCTCGAAGACCGGATGCTCCGGGTCGTTCACCCAGACGTGCTGGGTGTCAAAGAAGACCGCGGGCAGATCGTGGTGCTCGACCAACGCCGAGGCCTGCTCGACCAGCCGGTCGCGCCAGGCAGGCGCGCCTGGGTTGAGCCATTTCTGCCAGCCGGGGTCGTGCGAGCGCGAGACATCCCAGTCCGGCCGGTTGCCCTGCATCTCGAGGCCGCTCGCCGAGCGCATGACCGAGGGCGCCCCCCAGCGCTCGAAGCCGGGAAGACCGCTGTTCGCGCAGTTCATCCCGAACATCGGCATCAGCTTGACGCCCAGCTGCCGCGCGCCCTCGACCAGCCGTCGAAACCCCTCCTCGCCGCCGAGGCGCGGCTCCGGGCGGTAGTCGCCGTACTGCCAGTAGTAGCGCCCTTCCCAGCCCGGCAGGTAGGCGAGCACTCTGCGGCCCTCGATGCGCTCGGCGATCCAGGAGAGCGTTCTCAGCATGCTTTCATAGGTGTTGAAGACGTAGCCGCTCCAGTGCATGCCGTGCAGCGTGGCGACGAGGGCGATCTCCCTCGCCCAGGCCGGCACGTCGGCCCGCGACTCCCACGGTTCGAGGCCGTACGCTCGCTCGACGTGAGCCGCGTGCCGCTTTGCGACGGCGCCCGGATCGGCGCACCGCCCGATACGCCAGGGGGGAGTCCGTATCGATTCCGACATCTCGTGGGCGGCTTCCTCGAAGATCAGCTCCGCGGTGAGGCGATCGCCTCCCTGGGTGAATGTGAACCGCTTCGCCCGTACCCGGTCGTCGAGGGACTGGAAGTAGAGATGCGGCCCATCCGCCGGAGCCAGGAAGACCAGGGGCGTGTGCAGGGGAAACGGGTACGGCAGGAGCAGGCCTCCTTCCGGCAGCGGGGACCGCACCCAGGACGCTCCGATCACGTCGCCCGCCGGCAGAGCGGAGACAAGGAGCTTGAGGCAGCGGATCTTCTCCGTGTGCCGTGCCGACAGGATCACCTCCAGGCCATCGTCCGTCGGCGCCGTCTCGATCTCGACACGGCCCTGTGCGAGCTCCCGGCCGCCGGCCCACGTGAGCCGGTTGCACGTGATGCGGGAGCGGCCGTCGACCTCGGTGAGGGCGGCGGCGTCCGGGTCCAGGCCGTAGACGTTCTCGAAGGTGACGACCTGGATACCGAGGCGCCAGCCCTGGACGTCGAACCAGGGATCGCTGGGGTCATAGCTGAGTTGCTGCATGCGATGCCTCCTCCGGCTTCGCCATGATGGCAGGCGCGCCCCCGCCGTTCAAGGGCGGCGACTCAGGAGGTGCCGGCGGAGCGCCCATGGCGTGGTTTTCTCGATTGCCTTGCCACCACGTATGTGGTACCGTACCTGCAATCTAGTTTCCTCGTCTTCGACTGCAGCGAACACTCCACTTCGTTTCGCACCCGACGACCAGGATTAGCACCACCGAAGGAGGTCGTCGCGTGCTATACACCGACAAAACCCTTACCTGTCAAGATTGTGGCCAGTCCTTTACGTTCTCAGCGGACGACCAGGAGTTCTTCGCCGGCAAGGGGTACAGCGAACCGAAGCGCTGCCCGGCGTGCCGTCAGGCGCGCAAAGCCGAGCGCGGCAACGGCGGAGGCTACGGCTCCCGTCGAGAGATGTACCCGGTTGTCTGCGCCGAGTGCGGCAAGGACACGGAGGTTCCGTTCGAGCCGCGGGGTGACCGCCCCGTATACTGCCGCGACTGTTTCTCCAAGCGGTCACCGGCGCGAAACCGCTACTAGGATCCTCTCGACTGCGAGATCGTGTGGAGCGTGAGAGCGGCGTGTGCTGGGCGTGCCGTGACCCGGCGCAACGGCCGGCAAGGAAGATGTTCTCAGGTCAGCCGGAAGGGCGCGCCTGTTGATCATCGAGCGACACGAAGGTGAGGCAAGCGAACGGCTCATTGCCCGGTTCCGCCAGATGGTGCAGCGAGCCGGCATCCTGCGGGAGGCCAAGCGCCGGCGGCGTTTCATCTCACGATCCGAGGCCCGGCGCATAGCACAGGCGAAGGCCGCGCGGCGGGTTCGCAGGAACGCCGCGAAGGCGATGCGCTGGCACGGCAGTGGAGGCGGGCGCGCGTAGACCGAGTGGGTCTTCGGCGCCGTAGACGCGCTCAGGGGCAAGCAGCTCAAGGGACGCACCTTGGACGCGGTGTTGGCTCGCTCCTCTCATGAGAGGCCCGGAAGACGCCGCCGCCGAGGCCGGCGATGACCGCTACCCCGAGCCGCTGGAGTTCCTGCTAGAGAGGGCACTATGAGGCTAGAGGGCCGGAGCGCGGGTACGTCGACCGCCTTCGTGGACTCGGTCTCCGGTGAGAGTGTCCTGCAGGTGGCGAGGGACGAGAACGGCGTTCTGCTGCTGGCCTTTCGTCTCTACGATGCCGCAGGCCGACTAGTGGCCGATTCGGGGGGCTTTCAGCACTTCCCCGACGGCATTACGATTTGCTGCGAGGAAGGCGAAGAGCTCCTCCACGTCCCGCGCGAACTCACCGCTCCGGTGCATTACCGCCTCTACAATTCAGGCGGGCTCCTTCTGACCTGCTCCGACGGCGTGCGGACCAGGATCTGTCCCCCTCTGCGCATGGACGGTGTTGCCCACGGGTGGACACCGGCGGAATCCTAGCGCCGCCCAGTTGGGGTAACGCTCCTCAACGATCACAGCGCCTGCCTGCAGGATGGACTCAGAGGCGTCGGTACCGGTAGCGCACGCGACATCGGTGCGATCCGTAATGTGGCGAGCCAGGCGTCAGCTCTTCTGCGCGTTTGGTCCTCGGAGCACGCGGGCCGGGAGCATGAGCACCGCCTTGAGCGTGGTGAATACCACGTCGACGCCGATCCCCAGCAGCCGGAGCGGCAGCAGCAGCACCCAGAGTATCGGGTAGAGGATCAGCGCCAGCACCGCAAGCGGCCAGGACAGCACCAGCAGGATCAGCCAGAGCAGGAGCGTTCCCATCTCATCACCTCTGTAACCGGCGCTAGTCCTCCACCTGCTCCACGGTCGACGCGCCGGTCGTGCTCACGTCGCCCAGGTCGGGGTCGCCGAGATAGAGGAGCCGCGAGGTGCCGCTCAGGTCGATCGTATCGATGCGGTCCTCCACGTTGACTGTCGCTTCGCTCGCTCCGCTCAGCGTCACGTCGGCCGTGCCGGCGGTCAGGCCGCTCAGTTCCAACGCGCTGCTCCCCGAAGCGGCGATGGACAGTTCGTCGGCCGCCCCGCGAAGTGCGACGCTGCTGGCCCCCGACACGTCGAACGCGATGCTGCCCGCTTCCAGGTTGCCCTGCAGGCCGCTCGCGCCTGATACCACGAAGTCCAGCGGCTCCGTCGACTGGAAGCCGGAGACGTTCGCCGCGGAGGCTCCACTCAGCTCCAGCGCATCCAGGTCCGGCATCGCGATCAAGGCCTCCATGACCGCGTCCGTGTACCCGTCGGGTTGGATAAGGCCGATCCTGAGCGTATCGCCTTCCTGGGACACGTCGAGCAGGTCCCGGATACCTTCGTCTATTCGAATGAAGACGGTGAAGGAGTCCGACTGCGTGATCTCGACCGAGAAGGAGTTACGTACCTCAACGGTTGTGAAGTCGGTGAACTCCATGGATTCGGTGACGATGTCGCCGGAGACCTCGACCGTACCCACGGGTGTCGGCTCGGCGGCCTCGGTAGGCGAAGTCGTCGCCGGTGTCAGTGTCGGTGTCGGTGTCGGTGTCGGTGTCTCCTCCTCATCGTCCCCGCCGCACGCCGTGACGCCAAGCGTCAAGGTGAGCGCCGCGATCAACGCGATACAAAGCCTACCGGCGTACATCGGAAGCTCCTTTCCCAAGCCACTTTCTCGCGGCCCTCCTTAGGCACCCAGCAGGGAAGCCTACCAGGCCGCGATCTCTCCCGCCAGCGCGCGGCACGGGCCGCGCCTCCTGCCGTTTGGTCTTAGCCATGCCGCCATTGTCCCCCTACGGCATCCTGCTGCGTGCCGGAAACGCGAAGAGCGGGCCCTGAGTGATCGGAGTAATCCAGGCGCCGGCTTCCAATGTCAGGTAGACGCCCCGGACCCGCTCCACGTTCCGCCGGTGTTCCCTTGCGTGTTCTTCTGACCAGAAGAATACGGACTTCTTTCAGAATGCGTCCGTGATGCATGGGTCGGCGAGCTTCATGAAGTCCTCCACCAACGGGATGAGGATGAGGGGCTCAGCTCCGTCCTCCCGGACGCGACACCGAAGGTCGCTGTCGATCTCAATGTGCATCGGCTGACGGCAATGCTCGCATTCCGTACTTACGACGACCGACAGGGGTTCTCCTCGTAGTTGCCCTTGCACGAAGGGCACCGCAATCGCGTCGATCGCTCAAGCCGCATGCACCTGCTCGCCACTGCTGAAGGTGACCCGGTGCGGGGTAGCGGCGGCGGTCACGGGATACGCCCAGACGACCGCTTCTCCTTCGTTCCGGCACACGAACGTCATGCGCTTGTCCAGGTCTTCGAGGATGTCTTCCACGCGTTCGATGGGTAGATTCACCTTCTCCGCGATGAATTCCGGCGACATTGGCTCTCCCACGCTGGGCAGCTCTCTCACGACGAACTCGCGGACGAGGTGGTGCTCCTCTGACATGAAGTCCAGATCCTTCCCGTGTCCGCTCCTGCGAATCTGCCACTGCCATAGCATGCGTGGAACCGGAACCATGTACGGTCCGAGTCCGATCAGCAGTCTGCTGCTCATGTCCATACCTCCTGCCTGCCTACCGATGCCTTTGCCGGTCCTCGGTCAAGCCGGCCTCCGGATCAACGCGAACGTCGACGCCAGGAGCGCTTCGACGGCGCGCGACCTGTCGAGCGGGCGGGACGCGCACCCGGGCCCGAGGCTATGCTTCTTCGCTGAGGATGTCCGCCACCATCTCTGCGGTTGCACCCGCGACCTCGCAGGCCTTCTCAGCGGCCGACGTGGAGAAGAACTGCATGACGGCCTCCATGTCGGTCCAGTCGACGCCCGAGATCTCCTGGCAGACGGTGGTGCCGTACTTCTCCTCAAACCGCCGGACCAAGGCTTGGGAAAGCGTGAACCCTTTGAGCAGGCCGCCGAGCTCCTCCTCCATGCGGGCCCGGCCGTGCACCATGCCCACCACCATCACTCCTGCCGCCAGCGCCCCGCAGCCCCTCCCCATACCCAGCCCGGCGCAGAGCGGCGCGGCGGCCTTGAGGAGCAGTTCGTCTTCCATGTCCAGCAGCTCTTGGAACGTGCGCAGCACGGCCTGACTGCAGCCGTGGTACGCACATTCGTACTGGTATGCCCTTTCTCGGGCTTCCTTCTTGAACTGCTCCGGTGAGCGCTCGACGTTCTTGCTGGTCATCTCACGGCACCTCTCAGACTTCCTCGCGGCTCAGCATAGCCCGGACCGACGGCGAGGACGGCGGCCGCCGCGCTTCCCATGACGCGACGCCGCACGGCGCGGGGCACGCGAAAGAAGCCCACGCCGCGCCGTCTCACTTCGTGTTCCGGACCTTCCGGTGAATCCGCCGGCGAAACGGCCCTAGGCTCTCTCAGCCCGCCTTGCCGTGGGCACGAGATCGGCGGAGCCCTTCATGAACCGCAGTTGCATCAGCATCTCGGCGATACGCTTGCCGTCCGCGTCGTCGAGGTAGCTCTCGTACCAGAAGTATTCGGTCTTGGGGCTCTGGCCCCGGGCCACCACCTCGCCGCCCGTCGTGTAGGGCCGGTCGATGAACACCGGGCCGTTGACGTTCCTGATCTCGATCGCCCCGTAGAGCCCGACGCCCATGCCACGACGCTCTCCCAGGAAGCGCGTCTGCGCCGTCGTCAAGGCACCCACCATCACCGTCGGAGTGGCGATGGGGCCGCCCCAGGGCGAGTCGCCGACGTACCAGTCGAGCGGTTCGGTGATGACCTGCATCCGCTCTTCCGCCACCTGCCTGGTGATAGTCGCTTTCGTAACGGGGAACTTGTCGCCGGGTGAGATGCCCTGCAGCGCCTGGTATTCTCCCTCGTCGTACTTGCTGAGGTCCTTGGTCCCCAGGCACGTCTGCTCCGCCGGGCTGCCTACCGATGCCGTGCCGATGCCGACGACCTGGCCGTCCGGGCGCTCCATGACGACCTCGATCTGGGCATCCGCGGCGCCTTCTGGCGGCTGTTCGAGGATGCCCCGCACCTCCTCGTAATCGACGGTCGCGTACTTGAAGTCGATGGATAGGGTGCCGCGTTCGAACCAGCGCTGGCCGAACGCCTTCAGCAGCAGGGGTACCAGCATCTCGAAGTGAATGTTGCCCGCAACGGTGCCGCCCCGGAAGCCCAGCCGTTGCGCGGTCTTGTCATCGTGGATGGAGCCGGGTATCTCGTTGTGGAGATTCCGCGGTTGGCGCCACGGTCCGTAGAGGCGGCCGTCCTTCAAGACGATCTCGTTATCCATCGCAAGTACCTCCTTTGGCTTGCCCGAGCCCGCGGCCGGGTTCGGGACGATGGCTGAGCCCTCGCCCATGGTATACCACGCAACGGCTGCCTCGTCATTACCTCTGGTCCGCTCAATCGGCGAATCCATCAGCCGTCTTCGCTCCGGCGAGCCCGGCACAGCCACACCGGCTTCTCAAGATTGCGGAGCACCCGGCTATGATCGCGCCTGTTGCTCGTTTCGGCGCTCGAACAAGTACCAGAATGAGGGGCTTCCCTGGTCCTCGCCGCCCCGAACCCAGACCGTCCTGAAGTCGTCGGCGAGCAGCCTCTCCGTTTCCTCCGGCGCTATGCCGACGTCACGTCCCAGAAGCGTGCGCGGTCCCCAGGCGTAGAGGAGGTAGCGGCCGCCGGGCCGGACCATCCGCCTCAGCATCGAGCGGTAGGCCGGGCGGTCGGAGGATGCCACGCTGTGGAAACAACCGATGTCCAGGACCAGATCGAAGGACTCGCCGGCAAGCCGGCCGCCCGGCGTTCCCAGCTTTGTGGCGTCGCCGGTGTAGAAGGTGACGGCCGCGCCCGCCTGTCGCGCCTTCCTCCGGGCCTTGCGGATAGCCAGCCAGGCGACATCCGTCCCGACCACCTCGAAGCCGTGCTGCGCTAGGTAGATGGCGTTGGTGCCGGTGCCGCAGCCGATGTCCAGGGCACGTCCCGGGGGAGCGACGCCGCCTTCGACCAGCTCGACCAGTTCGGGCGGCGTGATGCCGGTGTCCCACGGCGGCCGGCCGCGGAGGTACTGGAGGTTCCAGAGCAGCCTGCTCAGCATGATCCGATCCTACAACCGTCTGGCGCGCACCCCAATTCGATAACCGGCTCCGTCACCTGACCTCCGGCCGTGGTACCTCGCCGGGTGGCGTCGGCGCGTCGAAGCCAATAAGCACAGTGCATCCCGAAGCTGCCCCAGAGCGGCCTCATCCTGGAGGGGTGAGAGGGGACACCGGGCCAGCGACGGATCGAATCGTAAGGCAACGCGCCGCCGGAAACCTCGTCGAGGCGGCGCAGCAACTCCGTCCGCATCGCTTTGTCGTCAGGCGGGGTTGTGTCTGCTTGCAATCCGTGAATCTCTTGCGGAGCGCTAAGCGAGCAGGGCATCTTCAAGACCTTTCAGCACCGAAGGCTTGACGCCCTGAGCTTCCGCGTACCCGCGCATTGAGCCGTACTGTGCGCTGATCCAGGTCAGCAACTGCTGCATGGACTCCGGATGGACCACCGAACGGTCCGCCGCTCCACCCCCGAACTCCTCGATGAATCTTACGGCTTTGGGATCAGTGCCTTGCCTGGTGAGCCTGTCAACTTCGTAGTTGTTCGTCAGGACGTAGTCCTGCACGATGTCTTCTTCCGAAACACCCAGCAGTGCGAGGACCACTGCAGCCACGACGCCGGTGCGGTCCTTCCCGGCGTAGCAGTGGAAGACGGCCGGTAGGCTATTCGGCTCGGCCAGCAATCCAACGACGTTTGCAATCCCCCTGCCGTAGGCCTGCTGCTTTAGGTCCCAGATGTAGAGCTCTCCGACGCTCATGCCGTCGGTTTGCATCTTGCGCTCGGCCGATCCCTGCGCGTCAAGCTGGATCACCGGGACATTGTGGTAGCGCATTGGCGGCTCCGCCATCGGCCCAACTCTCAGCCGGTCTATGCTCAGGGGGCCACGAAGGTCAATGATCGTGACCAGGCCGAGGTCGTTCCTGGCTCGGGCCACGTCGGCTTCGGTCGACCAGATGAAGTCAGCGCTACGGAAGAGGCGCCGCCAGCGCACGCTGCGGCCATCCTGCGTGCGATAGCCACCCAAGTCGCGGAAGTTGAAGCAACCCTCGAAGGGGATGTGACGCTGGTACGTTTCACTGGCCATGTGCGCTCCTCCCGCAATCATCCTCTGACCCTGCGATTCCCATCCCGCCCACCTGACCTCCTACAATCCAGCCGGCTTGGTGTAACGCCGACTCGCCGCTACCCCACGCTGTACGGAGCGCTCCGCTGGTCGAAGTTGAACCGAATCCGCGGGCCCATCATCGTCTTTCCGGCGTACCCCTTAGGATCAGCGCGAGCCGGATCTCGTTCGGGACGTCAACCTCACGGCTCACGCTGCCAAAGCGGCCGATCAACTCGGACTCGAGCCGCTTTAGGGCCGCCGAGTGGATATCATCTGGCGCGACGCTTGTGAACGAGTAGGCGCGAGACCTGACGTAGCCGAGCGCTTCGTCGAGGCCGATCCGAGAGGTCCAACTCCAGCGGTCGCGTATCCACTCGACGCGGCAGCCCAGGTCTGCAAAGTACTCTACGACGTCGCTCGTGCTTTTGACACCCGCTTCGCTGATGGAGCAGCCCAGCTCGGCGCAGATCTGTTTGTACCTCTCGTTGAGGAAGGGGACCTCGGTACCCATCCCCGTGTGCATTAGGACCACCGGGCCGCCGGGCCTCACGACCCTGAGCAGTTCGTCCGCTGCCTGCTTCCACTCCTGGATGAAGTAGAACAGGTGCACCGCAACGCCGATGTCGAAGACGCCGGCTCGGAAGGGCAGTCTCGTGGCGTCGGCCCGTTGGTACCGGATCGGAAGGGAATCCGGGGACGCGGCGATCCGCCTCTCCAGGAGCGCCACCATCTCTGGGGCAATGTCCACCCCGACGACCTTGTATCCTCTTTGAGCAAGCGGTGCCGCGATCCTCCCGGTCCCGATTCCCGGCTCGATCAGGTTCGGGAAATCCCGTGGAGGAAACCGCGCTGTCAGAAGATCCAAAGCCGAGCCGAAGCATGCTTGATCGAAGATGCGTGTGCGATCGTACTGGTCGGCCATGCCATCGAATGGGGCCGACTTCTCCGCGTCCTGACCCTGCGGCTCCATGGCACGCCGATCTTACACCATCGTGGACAGCCTCTGAAGCCGCCGCGCCGCGCCAACCATCTGGCATCAAGGATAGGGCTCTTCCCTGAGAGCGCTAGGGAGAAACCCCAGTGCGCAAAGGGTCTAGCATGGTCGTGCATACGCCATAGGTGGCGCACAGGCGACCCTCTGAATTGTGGAGTTGATCTGGCAATGCGCATCCTTTGTCCCGTTGATCAGTCCGTGCGAGATAAGATCGCGCTGCGGCATTGCACGCGGCTGGCCAAGAGCCTGAACGCCTCGACCATCATCGTCAACGCGGTGCCGTTCACCAAGTCGCTCATGCCCAACTCTCCCCGTCGCTCCGAGGCCTATGTGGAGGCCGTCGCTGCCGGTCTACGGGAGAAGGGGCTGGATGCGGAGGGCGTCGTCGAACGCGGCCCGGCCGCGTCTGTCATCGTGTCGCTGGCGCACAGAGTGGAGGCGGACCTGATCGTCATGGCCACCCGAGGCAGGACCCGAAGCGGGTTGGGCAAGTTCGTGCTCGGTAGTGTCGCCGAGGCCGTGATGGCGACCACGTCGAAGCCGGTGCTCACGCTGAGCGAAGCGGAAGAGCGCGTGCCCACCGACGAGAAGACCCGCCGCCAGTCCGCGTACTTGGCGCAGGTGCTCTGGAACAGGCAGGCCAGAGGTCTCTACACCCATGAACAGGTGCGGAACGAACTGATCCGGCTGGTTGAATCCGGCCTGGACGAGCAGGTACTCCTGGCCACCTATCAGGCCTGCAGGGAAGAAGGGTGGGCGCTTGATTGGCTCGACCTCGCGTTTCAGTCGGACACCCTCGAGAGGTTTCTTCCCGACTGCCGCGACGCTTCGCCGGACGGCCAATCATCCGACCAAGAACTGAGAAGGGCCGCTTAGGCAGGCACCTGCCCCGGAACCAGCACTCCGTTCGAAGTGTCGCTTGTGGCCCAGGGTTTCGTACCTGGGCCCGCCTCCGTGTGCTATGGTGCCAGCGCTCATGTCGCCTCCCGGCATCCTCTGGGTTTCGTGCGAAGGGCTCCGAGCCGGCGCCAGCCTCGCGTACTTGGGCGGACGGCGCGACCTGATGGCGGCGATGTCGCCGTGCAACCCGTCCGGGCTGGCGCGGAGCGCTGTCGGCAGGATGGCGGGAGACTGTGGGAGGGGTGGGAGAATTGATGCCCGTCTGGCGGGTCGAGGACTGAGGGACGCGCCGATCATCGGCCGGAAGGGTCTCAGGAGTGGACGAGAGCCATGCACGACAAGATGCTGATCAACGGGGCATGGGTGGATGCCGGGAACGGGCGCACGTGGAAGGTGGTCAACCCGGCGACGGAGGCGGAGGTGGCCGAGGTTCCCTTCGGGGACGCCTCCGACGCGCATACCGCCGTTGAGGCCGCCCGCAACGCTCAGCCTCTCTGGGCGGAGATGACAGCCTATGAGCGCGGCGCCGTTCTGGGACGGGTAGCGGAACTGATCCGCGGGCGGCTGGATGAGCTGGCCCCCATCATGACCCGGGAGTGCGGCAAGCCGCTGTCCGAGGCGCGGGACGAGTGGACGGCGACGGCCAGCGTGTTCGAGTGGTTCGCGGAAGAGGGCAAGCGCGGTTACGGCCGCATCATACCGGCGAGCAAGCACGGCAAACGTCTGCTGGCCATATCGATGCCGGTGGGCGTGGTGGCGACCATCACCGCCTGGAACTTCCCGGCGTTTCTCCCCGCACGCAAGTGGGCGGCGGCGCTGGCCGCGGGGTGCAGCGTCGTCGGGCGCCCCAGCGAGCTAACGCCGATGACCGCCATGGCGCTGGCCAGCGTGCTGGTCGAAGCGGGCGTGCCGGCCGGCGCGTTCAACCTGGTCAACGGCGATCCGGAGGCCATGGGAGCGGCATTCCTGGAAAGCCCGCTGGTCGACAAGGTCAGCTTCACCGGCTCGCAGCGCGTCGGGCAGATCCTGATGCGGGGCGCCGCCGAGCGGATCAAGCGGCTTGCGTTGGAGCTTGGCGGCAGCGCCCCCGTGCTCGTGTTCCCCGATGTCGACGCTGAGGCGGCGGCCGGCCAGGCGGTCCGCGCCAAGTTCCGCAACAGCGGCCAGGTCTGCATCTCGCCGTCACGCTTCTTCGTGCATCGCGGCGTCTTCGGCAGGTTTCTCGAGGCGAGCGAAGCCGCCGTGGGAGCGCTGGTCGTCGGCGACGGCATGAAGGACGGCGTGACGATGGGGCCGCTGGTGACCGCGGCGGGCCGGGAGAAGGTAGAGACCTTTGTGCAGGACGCCGTGGCCAAGGGTGCGAAGGTGGTTACCGGCGGCAGCCGCCCGCCCGGCCTGGACCGGGGCTTCTTCTTCGAGCCCACGATCCTGACGGACGTGTCGCCTCTCATGCGTATCAGTTGCGAGGAGGTCTTCGGGCCCGTGATGCCGCTGACCCCCTTCGACACCTTCGAGGAAGCGATGCAGCTCGCCAACGACACGCCTTACGGCCTGGCCGCGTACGTGCTGACCGGGGACATGGCAACGGCGGTGCGCGCCTATGAAGGGCTGGAGGCCGGCATCATTGGAGTCAATGACCTGGTCCCGGCCACGGCCGAGGGGCCCTTCGGCGGCGTGAAGCAGAGCGGGTTCGGACGCGAGGGCGGCATGGAGGGCCTCCACGAATACCTGGAGACGAAGTTCGTCTCGATTGCGCTGTGAGGGCCGCACTTCACGGGGCGTCTGAGCGGTGCAAGTGCGCAGAGCGACACTTGAATGGGCCCGCTATTCGGGCCCGGCCTCTAGCCACTGCAGCCATCGACCGTGCGGACTGCAGTTCGCCAGGTGCATGACCGTCTGTTCGCCACCCTCGAAGTGCGCCAGCTTCAGTTCGGAGTGAGATGCGCCCCGGATGTCCATCGTGACGAAGTACACCGGACGTAGCCGGGAATGCTCGTGCAGCGCGTCGAACGTCCTGCGGATCGCACCGGGAGGGAAGAAGCCGAGGGTGTGTGTAGCGATCACACAGCAGGTGCCCTGAGGCGGCGCCTGCTGAAGCACGTCAGCGAGCCGTTCCGAGGCATCGCCCTCGATGACCCTCGGAGGGTCCTTCCTCGCGACCTCGACGGCTCCTCCCAGGCGCTCTTGCCGCTCGACGTGCTCGGGCCAGATCAACGCCCGTAGCCAGCGGACCGAATCGTCGTCCTCCAGGTCGATGCGTCGGAGGTCGATGCCCATGCGCCAGACGACATCCAGCGGTGGCAGGCGCGGAATAGGCACGTCACCCCGGAGTTCGGTGGTGATCCGCACCGTCGATGCCGGGTCGCCCCACGTCAGACCGTTCCCGTAGTCGTAGTGGTAGCGGTCCCAGTATAGATTGAGCCCCGCGCTGCAGCCGATCTCGATCTGGACCAGCTCGCGGGAGCCTGCTCTGTCCGCGACCGCGGCAAACATGGGCAGCAGGCACGCGCAACGCCGAACGACGTTCGTTTGACTCATCCGGTTTGCCACCAAGGACGCAATCCTGTCTCGGTGCGTCAGGCAGAACTCCCGGAAGACCGGGTAGGCCGGTGAGCCGGGAGCCTGTCTTCCGGCGAGGCCGGGGTAGTGGGCGGCCAGCGGATGCTCTATCCCGGACAGCAGCAAGAAATGGACGGCGGCGAACAGGAGGTTGGGAATCCCCAGTCGCTGGTGCGCCTCGGCGGCCAGGCTAAGCATCTCCGGGTCGTCGGCGATGCCGTAGGAGAGCTCCTCGTATAGCGGCGAGAGGTTCTCCCGGCACTCGATCTCTCCGAATCTTCTGAACGTTGCCGCCAGCTCCGTCAGCGTGTCGGCTTCGGCCACGGGCATGCCCTCCAGTCCGCACGCGGGGCATTGGGTCCACGCCCCTTTTCGCTACAACGCGCGCTCATGCTACCAGCGGCGGGCTGTCCTCGGCAACGGTCGTGCACGGCGGGAGCGCGCGTGCCGTGGCCGGGCAGGCGGCGAGCAACTATAATGACGCGCACGAAGGATCCCATGAGCCATCGCGACATCGAAAGCACCGTAGAGCCGCGCCGGGTGCTGGCGGCCCTTGGCTTCTCAGAGACCGGGGAGCCCGCGCGCGTGACCGGTGGCTGGGACACGCTGATGTGGCGGTTCACCACGCCGGACGGACGGGAACACTCGCTGCGTGTCTACTGCCTGCCCCGCCGAGACGAGGTCGCCTGGCGGGAACGCGTCGCCCTGGAAGCCTGTGCCCGAGCCGGACTGCCCGCGCCTCGCCTCGAGACGGTGGGCGAGTTCGAGGGCCTGCCCGTCGCGGTCCTCTCCTGGTGCCCGGGCAGGCCGCTGCTCTCCGCTGTCGAACGGCGTCCGTGGTCGATATGGCACATGACCCGTCTGTTCGGCGCGGCCCAGGCGCGGGTGCATGCCGTATCGCCGCCGGCGGAGTTCGTCGAGAAGGCTCCGGACGACTGGCTGTGCGAGGTGGACGAAGCTGACGCCGACTTGGCGGACTACGTCCGAGGGCTTCAGCCCACGACGACCTCCCTGATCCACATGGACTACCATCCGCTCAACGTGATCAGCGACGGCGCCGGCATCACAGGCATCGTCGACTGGGCCGGCGCCGCGGCCGGCGATCCGCGCGCGGACCTGGCCAGGACGGAGTTCACGATGCGCACCACGCCTCTGCCGCCGGGGCCGCTCAGCCCCGTACTGAACCTCTTCCGCAGGCTGGCGCTTCGCGGATGGCGCTCCGGCTACGAAGAGGTGGCCGGCCCGATGCCGGACATCGAGCCGTTCCTGGCCTGGGCGGGGGCAACGCTGGTCTGCGGGATGGACCTCGTGCTCGGCCGACCCGGCGTGTGGGGGACGGAGCGGGACGCGGAACGATACCGTTCCGAGGTGGACTTCTGGGCGCGCCAAGCCGGCATCAGGTAGGACGGGCGCCGCCAAGTATGCCTGGTCTCGTCGTCCGTCCGACCTTGTGCGACCAGGTATGCCGAACCTATCATCCTAATGAGGTTGCGCCGTAACCGCCTGTTCCCGCGAGCGACAGCCTGCGTGCATCCTGTGTATGGGGAGGTCGGCGTGGCGGGAAGAAGATATGGTACCTGGCCGTGCTCGCCGCGACGATCGGCATCTCGCAGGTGCTGATCCGGCAGGCGTATCTGCACCGCAACATGTTCAACGGAGGGCTCGCCGCGCTGTACTTCGGCACCGAAACGGCCGTTGCCAGCAACGTTACCCACTTGATCCGTGCTAATGTGCTGAGGAAAACGACTCTCGCCGACATGTTCACGCCGCTGACCTCATTCGACCGGCGCAAGGGAACGGAGGGCTCGCCGTGGGAGCAGCTTCGAGCGCGTATGGGGGACAGAGGCGGTACGGCGCCGGCTCCAGCCGCCGTCCCCAAGGCTCCGGACGGGGTACAGACAGTCGGGCTTGCGGAGCGCCGCTACTGTCCGTCGTGTGGGGCCGGCATTCCAGCCCAGAACCGCTTCTGTGTGAAATGCGGACGTACGGTGGCGTAAGATGGTGACCCAGCGCCGGTGCGCGAGCTGTGGCAGGCCCGTCGATGCGGGAGCGGCGTTCTGCGGGGTCTGCGGCGCCAAGCAGGTGCAGCCCCAAGCCCAGACCTGCAGGCAGTGCGGAGCCGCGCTGCCTCCCGACGCGGCGTTCTGCGGCACCTGCGGTACTCCGCTGCGGGAAGGCGCGCGCTTCTGCCGGGTCTGCGGTGCGGCGGCCGGCGCCCCGCCCGCCGCGCAACCCGCCGGCCCGCGGCCTGCGGACCACCCCAGGCCCGCCTCCGCGCCGATCCTCACGAGTCAACTCACGTGGAACAACGCGGCGGCAGGCGTCGGCTTTCTCCTCGCGTTCATCAGCGTGTTTCTGGCGTGGGCGAGCGTGCAGGGCTTCAGCGTAGACCCACTGGACGACGGCGTTCGATTCAGGATCGGAGACATCATAGACACGGACTCGATTGACGGGTATGTCGTCATCCTGGGCGCTCTTGCAGGGTTTGCGGCGCTGGGGGCGTCCCTGGTGGGGCGCGTGGCCATCGCGACGGGCAGACAGACCGTCGCCGGAATCGGTGGCGTTCTGGCGGTGCTGGCTTTCATTGAGATGCAGTATGTTGTCTCACAGCAGGGTTTGGGAGTGTCGAACATCGGGTTCGGGCTGTACGTGCTCTTGATCGGAGGGCTGCTGGCCGCTGCCTCACCCTGGATCCCCGAGAGACCGCTGACTGGTCAGTGAACGGAACGACGGAACAAGGAGGGACGCCGTGACAGTGCGATGCGGTTCCTGCGACGCTGAGTCGCCCGACGACGCGATCTTCTGTGAGGCGTGCGGGATGAAGCTGTCGAGCCCGGCGGCCGATGCCACGCCGACGGTAGCCTGTCCGGCGTGCGGCACAGCCAACCCACCCGACAGCAAGTTCTGTGAAGACTGCGGCAAGGAGATTCCCTCTGGTGCTGAGTCCGGCGGGCGGAAGCCCGGCTTTCTCGGCACGGCAGCCAAGGCGGGGCTCGGGGGCGCGGCGCTCGGAGCCGGCGGCATGGCCGTCGGAAAGATGATGGAGGGTGGCGGTGCCGAAGCGGCGGGAGCCGCCGCCTCAGGCGCTACCGCCGGGGGACCGACGCCGTCCGGAGCGGCGCCCGGTACACCCACGCCCGGCACGCCCACGCCCGGTGCGCCATCTACCGGAACGCCGGGTACACCCACACCCGGCGCGCCATCTGCCGGAACGCCGGGTACACCCACACCCGGCGCGCCATCCGGCGGCACGCCCGGTACACCGACGCCCGGCGCGCCATCCGCCGGCACGCCCACACCCGGTGCGCCTCCCAGTGGAGCGCCCGGATCGCCTGCAGGCGCGCCTCCTACCGGTACGCCGCCACCGACAGGAGCGCCGCCTCCTGCCGGTACGCCTCCGCCGACGGGAGCACCGCCGCCGACTGGTGCGCCACCGCCCACGGGAGCGCCGCCTCCCACGGGGGCGCCACCGCCGACGGGCGCGCCGCCACCGACGGGAGCACCGCCGCCGACCGGAGCGCCGCCGCCGACGGGAGCGCCGCCGCCGACGGGAGCGCCGCCACCGCCGACCGGAGCGCCGCCGCCAACCGGAGCGCCACCACCCACGGGAGCGCCGCCGCCGACGGGAGCGCCGCCGCCGACGGGAGCGCCGCCGCCGACGGGAGCGCCGCCTCCTACCGGAGCACCGCCACCGACCGGAGC
>CAYOSF010000005.1:0-29875 GCA_964406605.1 uncultured Dehalococcoidia bacterium
CCCCCCCCCCCCCCCCCCCCCCCCGCCCCGCCCCCCCCCCACCCCCCCACCCCCCCCCCCCCCCCCCCCCCCCCCGCCCCCCCCCCCGCCCCCCCCAAGGCGGTGCGGTCTAAGGCGGGCTTTGATTGTTTCATGACGCATTGTGCTCTTCGTATTCGGCGGGGAAGTCTTTGTGCAGGCCCTGTTTGATTGCTTGGTGCGCCAAGTACCTCGCGAGGAGGCGGATCTGCCTGTAGGAGAGGGGCGGCACGCCGGAAATGCCATCAGTAAGCTCTCCGGCCTGGAACCCCAAGCTGTATCGCAGCCAGGCGGAGAGGGCCACGGCGGCGTCTCGATCGGCCTGGTGAGCGGCTCTGCGGCGGCGGGCCAGGCGGGCGAGGCGCTGGAGGTAGCGTCGAAAGGCCGGGTGCCGGGAGAGCTCCTCAGCCAGCATCCGAACCTGCTGTGAGCGGAGTCCGTGCTTGAGGGCGTTCAAGTTCCCCTTGGGAGCGCCCGCTCCCGGACGGCGACCACCCCTTGGCATTGCGGCACCTCCTTCCAGCTCGCTTGCGTGTTGCCGCTGGTTCCCAGGGCGGACAGTCCTTCCCTGGAAGGACAAGCTCTGTTGTATGGAGGCCACGATAAGACGCCGCGGGAATAGCGCGAAGGGGGAGATGGCACCGGGGGGGTGGGGGAGGATGGGGACGGAGCAGCTCACTTCAGGATTCCGTGGCAATTGGCGGGGCGCGCCACGACAACCGGATGCTAGAATTGGGACTGGAGGAAGGGCGAGTTGGCGCGTCACCACAGCGATGTTCTATTGAGCGTTTGCTCGGACATGTTGTCGTATCACTGGGGCATCGAGAGACACGAGGCGGAAACATCGTGAATCGCGACGATAACGACGGCCGAGAAGCCCAGGGGGGAACGGCGAGCGCGTACGCGACCGGGGGAGGGGGCACGGTCTTCGAGCATACCTACGGCGCGACGCTGCTTGCTGCGCTGCTGCTGGGTGATTCCGTGCCGGGACTGGGCGATGAGCAGTCCGTCACGAGGGTGGTGTTTCAAGCGCGCCGCTTCACGGCAGTGGACGATTTCCTGGTTTTCGGCGAGCCGCGGGGCACGGGAAGTAGGGGTGGGGGCCGTGAACTCTCAATTGGGGTACGGCACAAGCCGCGGATAGCACCGAGTGACAAGTCGTTCGTTTCCCTTCTTATCACCTACTTGCGGGTAATCGAAAAGGAATGGGACAGGGTGAAAGACGGGGAAGTACGCCTGGGTCTGGTGGTGGGCGCGCCACACGGGGGCGCGCGTGAACTGGCTGCTCTTGCTGAGATTGCTCGGACACAGCCGACCAATGAGGAGTTCAGGAGCTTCGTGGCCACGCCGAGAGCGACACGCAAGCCCGTTCGAAAGCGGCTGAATTATCTGGACGATGCTGTGGAGGAGGCCAGCCGAGACGCTGGCGTTGAGCTGCCGGATGGGGGAGCCCGCGAACTAGCGTGGCGACTGCTTGTTGGTCTTCACCCGATAGAGGTTCGGCTAGAGGGTGGCGATGCCGCCGATCGAACCGGTGCCGTCAGCAGGCTACGGAGCCTGGTCGGAGAGACGTCTGAGGCGGACACGCTCTTCTCCAAACTGGCGCGCCTGGCGTCCAACTATGCCTCTACTGGAGCGGTCGTAGATGAGGCGGTGGTCAGGCGCGATCTTCAGGGAGTGGCAAGGGTGGGGCGCTCGCCTACTCACACGAAGGCCTGGGATATCCTGGCGCAACTAGACAAGCGCCTTGGGCAACGCATTGGACGTGAACTGGCGGGTCAAGGGCAGCAGTTGACATTGGAGCGAAGCGCGGTGCGCGAAAAGGTCATTGCTGCCATGGGGAAGACAGGCCGCGAGAGTGGCGCGCTTGTGATAACGGGAGATCCGGATGTCGGCAAGTCGGCGTTGACGCTGTCGGCGGTGGATGCACTGACTTCCCAAGATCAGGAGGTAGTTGCCCTGAGCCTTCGCGACTTGCCTAGGTCCGTTGTTGACCTGAGCACATTGTTAGGAGCGCCTCTGCAGGTTGTCCTTGGTTCGCTGGGTGTGTCGAAGGTTCGCCTGCTGGTTGTAGATGGTGCTGAAGCTGCGCTCGAGGATCGGTTCGAGGTACTGGCCGAGATGGGGGAGGCGGCGCGTCATACAAGAATCGGGTTGGTAGCGGTAACCCGTTCAGATGGGCGGGGCCAAGTGGTCGAAGCTGTATCTGGTCGCGCTCCTGGCTCTGAAGGTCCAAGTGAAATGAACGTCGACGGCTTGACGGCTGAGGAGATAAGGCAAGTGGTTGCGGTGTTCCCAGCTATGCGTGGAATCGCCGAGGAACCGAGAGCAGTGTGGCTGTTGGAGCGGCCGGGTCTCGTTGATCTTCTTCTGAGGGCAGATGCCCTAGCGGCACTTCCGGATGGTGCCCTATCGGAGGCGGACGTGTTTGCTGCAGTGTGGTCTGGACTGGTTCGCAGGTCTGAACGAAACGAACCTGGGCGGGGCAGTCCGGATGGTCGGGAATGTGCGCTGATTGACGTTGCGCGTCGTCAGATTGGAGGGGAAGCTGGGGCTAGTGTGGCGGCGGATCCCGCGGCTCTGCCATCCTTGCGTTCGGATGGGCTGCTGCTGGCGTCCGGCCCGACTGCGGCGTGGAGTGCAGGCGACCAGTTTGCGACAGATCTCATTCGAGACTTTGCTGTCGCGCGGCTGTTCTTGGTGGATGGATGGTTGCCGCTGCACGATGCCGGCGCCCCACGCTGGGCGCTGCGGGCGGCGCGACTGGCATGCCAAGCCAGGTTTGCCAGGCCGGGCGCACCGAAGGAGCAGGTACGAGTCGAGCTGCAGCAGGAACTGGATAGTGTGGCGGCGGAACACGGAGAGCGCTGGAGGGACGTGCCGCTGGAGGCGCTGCTAAGCTTGGGGTCTCCCAGGGGCGCGCTTGAGGAGGCGTGGCCAGCACTTGCTGGAGAGGGTAGTGAGGGGCTCAAGCGACTTCTGAGGCTGGTGCTTCAACGCTACACTGACGGCCTGTCGGCTGATCCAGTAGTGACTCAGCCTATCGTTGAGTTGATGCTCGATCACGAGGGTGACATTAGCGAACTGTCCGGAGACATCCGCGAGTCGGCGGATGAAATCGAGGTGCGTTGGCTGCGAGGGCTCGCCTTGAAGGGAGACAGGGACGCGGCGAATCCGTTGCGCGCGCGAATTCGCGATCGACTCCTCGCGTCGGGTCCGCGACGGCATGACGAACGCGAACACGAATGCCTGGCACTGCTGGGCCCCGATCTTGACGTGGCTACGGAGGTTTATCTGCGTGAGCTTGCGGGTGAAGCTCCTGGCTTTCTGGGCCCTTGCGTCGAGCCATTAGCGGCGTCCACTTCGATGGCATGCCATCGGCCCGACCTGCTGCTGGACTTAGCCGAGGCATACTACGTGGTCAAGCGTGAAGAGGAGGATCTGTACTACTCGTACCATGACCAGGGCATCCGGAACCATCATCACCGGGGCGGTTGGGGAACACGGATGGTGGCGTGGTGGTACGGTCCATTCTGGAGCCTTCTGCGGAAGGCACCGCGGCAGACCATAGTATTCGTGAACAGGCTGCTGGACCACGCCGCCCGCGCACGCATGCGAAGGCTTGGCGTTTTGGAATCTGGAAATGCGTACTATGTCGAGCGCTCGAAAGAAGACGAGGACTTGCCGGGCGTGGAACTCGAACTACCCGGGGTGGGGATACGGAGGTTGGTGGGAGATAGCCACGCGTGGGGATGGTACAGGGGCTCCACGGTTGGCCCGTACCCGTGCATGAGTGCGCTCCTTGCAGTTGAGCGCTTCGTGGATCAGGCTCACGGCTTTGGCGTTGAACTTCGCGTGCTCGCGGCACGCCTGCTGCGAGAGTGTCACAATCTGGCCATGCCGGGTCTCGTTGTGGGTTTCCTGATCCGGCACCTGGATGAGGTCACAGACGAACTGGATGGATGGCTTGCAGAGCCCGCTGTGTGGGAGTTGGAGTTCGGTCGATCAAGCAGCGAGGGCCATTTGCACGTCCAGGGACCGGATGCGGATGATGTTCGCGGACGGAGTAATCGGGGCATGTCGCTGCGCGATGTGGCCACGGAACTCACGCTCCGCGCAGTGCTCGCGAGTGATGATGGGAGCATTGGGCGCCTTCGATCGGTCGCGGACAAGCTGATCGAAAGAGCATCTGCATTCTACGGGCCGGACGGATTAACGCCCGGTTTCGAAGAACGAATGACGACAGCTCGAAACTGGGCCAGCCATTTGAGGGCGGAGAGTTATGAGATCGTGAATCTGGAAGGCGGGCGGGTCGGCATCCAGTACACGCCGCCGGAAGTTAGCAGGGAGTTCGCGGCGCAGCAGGTTGACCTTAATCGAGGGATGCAGATAATGCGCCTCCTTAACTACGCGACTCGGCCGGGGCGGGACCCTGGTAATGTGAGCAACCTAGGTAGCGATCTGAAGCTCGCAGTGGAGCTCAGTGACCAGCCCCCTGAGACGGGTCAGGAGTTCGCTCGAGACGCGATCCCCGCGGTAGCTGCGACCGCGATCGTAGCATTCACGGAAGAGCGCTTCCGCCCTGGGAGGAAGGAGTTGGAATGGGCATCAGGGATCATTCTGCAGGCCGCAATGGGCACATCAGACAGTGAGTCGATGGATCCCAGCTTCTATCAAATGGGTGGAGATCGATCAGCTGCTGCCGCCGTTCCCTGCCTGTTGCTGCCAGCGTTCAACGAGAATGGTCCGTCTTGGTTGGATGACGAGCACTTGAAACTGGTCGACAATGCTCTGCTGAGACTGCTGACTAGCGGGTCAGAGGAAGTCCGGCGGCGAACGGCGAAGGCGTTGGGGCGGGTATGGAGCGCGCCATGCACGCCCGGCGTGGGTGCGAGCGGGAAGTGTCGCCATACGATGGCATGGGAGGCCGTTGAGGCTTCGGTCCGCGACTGCCGGATGGGGCCGTTTGACAGCGAAGCACAACGTAGGCAGATAGCCCTGATCGATGACCCGATTGAGGACGTCATGGAGGCCGTCGATCCACAAGACATGCTAATTGGCCGTCTGGTGGCTCCCCTGATCGCATCCTCCATGTGCGCGTCTTCGACCTGCTGCGTTTGCGAGGAAGCTGGCAGACTGCGCGATGTGGTACTGCGGGCTCACGCGAGAGGGGCCGTGCACTGGGTGGGCGAGCAGTTTGAGCTCGACAGGGACCCCGAAGTTCAAGAGGCGATCGCTGAATGCCTGCTGAGGATAGCGGACAATGGGGATGTGAAGGCGCTTGGGGACTACGCGGAGATGCTGGCAGAAGAGCCTATAGCCTTCCGCCTGTTTGTTGAAGAGTTGGCGCGAGTCGCCACATATGACCCTCAGCTGCGGAGGGCATTCCGGCTGGTGTGGCCCACCGTCATGGCGCGCCTTCTGGCCCGAGTGGAGAGCGACCAGAGCTTCTTGGCGGGGAAACGACGACACCGAGCGGGGGACCGAGATGAGGCTCTGGCATGCCTATTGCCGCGGCCGCGAATCAGACTGAACGAGATGGACATCGAAGCGACTCTCCGGCAGACCCGGGGGGAGTGGCTGGAGTTGGCTGTCATGGAGCCTCTGATTGTACGATGGTTGCGCGTCGCGGCCGGTATTCCGCACTCTGTTGACAACATGGTTGGCTTTCTTGGAACGCTCCCGCCGGCAGTGGGTATGTCTCAGAAGCTTGACATGATGGTAGCTGTGGTGAACGAGGGATTCCAGAGAATCGCTTCGCGGACATGGTACCTTTGTGAGTGGCTGGAGGAACTCAACGCGGGTCATGTGCTAGAAGGTCTGGAGCTCTCGAAGTTCCAGCTGCTCGTGGATGGTCTTGCGGCGCATGGAGACCCGCGGGCGGTCCGGTTGCAGAAGGCGCTTGAGTAGGCCCGCAGGCTGGCTGGTTCTTGCACATCGGCCTTGACCTAACCGGCCTTCTCATGGAAGGCGGACACGGGCGGGATGCGGGCCGCGGTTTTAAGGTGGCGGCCCGCGGGGGGGGCAGAGTCTTTTCCGGGAAGGACTCTGGCGGGAGTCTGGGGGTGTCCCCCAGCCACAACAACATCCGTGGGCCCTTCGGCAGGCTCAGGGCGTAGCGGGTCGGGTGGGATAGAAGGACGCGGCGAGAGGAGGGTGGGTTGGAACCCCGCCCCTGCAAGGCGCACGGCGGCGGGAAGGTGGGATGGCGACCGCGGATTGGAGCCGAGGCTGGAAAGCGTCGGCTACGGTGGCAAGGTGAGGGGCCGTTAGGTGGCGGGGCGTTGGCACCCACGGATGGCAGATTCCTTCCGCCTGGGCCGGAGGGCCAGATTCCTCGCTTGCGCTCGGAATGACAGAAACGGACGAGGCGGACCGAGCTTCACGCCTGAGGCGGACCCGCGACGGGCCCCTCGACAGGCTCGGGGTGACACCAAAGCGGTGGAGGCGGCTAGGGGGAAGCCTGGCCCGCAGAGGGTGAGAGGGGAAGCCCGGCGCGCGGGGAGAGCGGATGGGCAGCCGCGAGATAGGGGATGTAGGGCGCAGGCTGAAGGCCTGCGCTACGGTTCGGGGGGATTGCGGCGGAGGCGCCTCACACGCCGGGGTGGATGAGCTTGCGGGCGGCGACGAGGGAGAGGACGTCGTTGGCGCCGTCGGCGATGGTGCCGGCGCGGGCGTCGCGGAAGAGCTTCTCGACGAGCATGCCCTTGCTGAGACCGTAGCCCCCGTGTAGCTGGACGGCGTCGCTCGCGACCGAGTAGGCGGCCTCGGTACAGAATACCTTGGCGGCCATGGCGTACTGGGTCGCGGGCGGCTGGGAGACGCTGTTGTAGGCCATGGCGGCTCGGGAGAGGGCACGCGCCGCCTGGACTTTGGCGAACATGTCGAAGAGCTTGAGCTGGACGCTCTGGTGCTCTGCGATGGGCCTGCCGCCCTGGACCCGCTCCTTCGCGTAGCCGAGGGCCTCCTCGAAGGCGGCGCGGGCCAGGCCGGTGAAGACCGTGCCGATGATGGAGTTGGCGCCGGCCAGGATGTTGTCGATGGTCATGGTGTAGGCATCCGGCCCCACCAGCATGTAGCGCTTGGGAATGCGGACGTCATCGAAGAAGATCTCGCCCTGGTTCAGGGCGCGCTGGCCGAGCTTGTCCAGGGGCGGGCCCTTGGACACGCCCGGGAGGTCAAGCGGCACGACGGCGATGCCGCTGCCGGCCTGGCCGCGGGAGCGGTCGAGGGCGAGGAAGACGAGGGCGTGGCTGGCAATGGTGCCGTTGGAGACCCAGGCCGACTTCTGGCCGCTGATGATCCAGTCGTCGCCATCTGGGCGGGCGGCCACGTCGAAGGCGGTCTCGGGACGCTGGAAGGTGTCGGCGCCCAGCGAGATGGCGTCGGAGCCGTGCTGGGGCTCGGTGATGGCCCAGCAGCCGACGTACCTGGCCTCTCTGTCCTCGACGAACGGCCGGACGACCTCGTCCATCAGCGTCCGGTCGCCGGTGAGGCGCGCATACGTGGCGGCGAAGGCGAAGGGCATGGGCGCGGCCGCTATCCCGATGGCGAACTCGGCGCTGCCCCAGCCCGTCTCCTCGTGGACGATGTGGTTCTCGAGCGGTGACAGATTCGTGCCACCCTCCGCCTCCGGCAACCAGGCGATGTGCCGTCCTTGCCGGTAGGCGTGGCGAAAGACGTCCCAGAAGACGGAGCCCTCGCGGATCACGTCCTGGGGGTCGGCGAGCTTGTCGAGCTCGATGCTGGCAGGCCCCAGCACCTCGCGTGCGAAGCGCTGCGTTTGCTCTCGGAGCGTCACCTGCTCCGGCGTGAGGTCCTTGTTGAGGTCCAGGTAGGCGGTGTCGGTAGCCAAGACTCGCCTGCGCTCCAATCTGCGGTCACTTCTGAGACCGCCGACTAAACCATCGTTCTTCTTTCCCACCCGCCCGCCCAGATGGATTTGGTGAATCCCGGGGGACACCCCCGGACCCCCACCAGAGGGGGCTAGCCCCCTCTGGACTCCCCCTCTTCCGCGTTCTCGAGGCTTCCGAAGTACTTGGCGGCGGAAGCCGGAATCCGTCTCCCTTCTAGTAGCGCTTGAGCACGCGGCCCGCAGGCAGCTCGAAGTCGAGCACCGTGTAGTGGGCCGCGAGCACCTTTCGTACCGGCAGCGCCGACCAGGGGTCGGCCTCGGAGGGCGGGCCGAACTCGAGAGTCCCGGCGCCGGACCAGGCCTCCTTGACGGTCGAAGGCATGTGCACCTCGGTCAGTTCCATGACCGACGCCTTCGTGCTGTCCTCGATGTCGGGGATGACACGCAGGTTGAGGAGCCCGCCGCCACCTTGGGCCCCGGCGGGCGCGGGCAGCCGGTCTCCGATGGTCATCGTGCCCGTCAGCAGGCGATGTCCCGGAGGCCGCTCCAGGATTCCCGTGAGCGTGTCGCCCTCGTGGCGCAGCTCGACGAACGCGTGCTTCTTGGGGAAGCCGTAGATCTCGCGGCCGGCGGCGATAGCGGCATCGTTGTCAAGGAGGATCCTGGCAACGAAGCTCCGCGTCTGGCCTTCCCACTCGCACGGAACCAGCTGGGCGGCCTCCGTGTAGGAGCCCACGGAGGACGAGGGATAGTGCGCGACCGTTATCTGAACCAGCGCGGGAGAGAGGACGGAGAGGTCCGCGGGCAGGGCCCCGGCGGCGGCATCCGGGTCGGTCTCGTAGGTGATGACGAGGAACCGGGCGTCCGGGAAGTGCAGCGGCGGCGGGGGATAGAGCGGCGCATCGACCGGCATGCTGTAGCCGAATCGCTCACGCGTCAAGGTCCCTCTGCTTGCCATGGGGCACCTCCCTCTTCCGCGCGACGCTCCACGGTGAGTGCCGCGCGCCTGCTGCAGCCCGCCCGTGTCTCCGCCTTCGTCGCGACAGGCGAAGGCAGCATCAATGTAGGCATGGTGAGGAACGGAGTCAAGGCGGGTTCCGCGCGGGCGGGTTGGAAACCCGCACCTACGGCGCGGGCGGCGGCGGGACGGCGGGAGGGGTGAGGCGGAGCGCGGCGACGCACAGGGAATGGGGCACCCACAGGGGGATTTGGGGGCAGGCACAGGGGCCTGCCCCTACGGTGGTGAGAGGGGAAGCCTGACCCCGCTGAGACGATGCGCCCGTGCAGCGTGGCGGGCGGTCAGACCGGGAAGAGGCCGGCCTCGTACTGGAGGATGAGGGCGGCGTCTACTGCGTCGATGACGCCGTCGACGTTGTAGTCGGCGTCGCCCTGGCAGGGGATCGAGGAGATGAGGGCGGCGTTGTACTGGAGGACGAGGAGGGCGTCGAGGCTGTTGACGTCGAGATCGCAGTTGGCGTCGCCGAGGATGGCGGGCGGTGGCATGATGGGACCGGCGGCCACCTGCGCACCGGCGCCGACGCCGGCGGCGAGCAGGGTCGAGGCAAGTACCGCGACAAGCAGGGATCGTCTCAGGCGCATGTCAAACCTCCTTCGGCAACGGTTCCGCTACGACGCGCACAGCATAGCATCGGGTACGGGGGCGTCAAAGCGCCGCGTCGGCGAACGCTGCGCCGATCTGGAGCCAGGGGCCGCGGAGACGGAGGGGTGCCGGTACATGGCGATGAGCCGCGCGCCGCGGGTCGGGAGCGGCTACGGGATCAGGCCCGCCTCGAACTGCAGGATCAGCGCGGCGTCGATGGCATCGATGTCGCCGTCGAAGTCGTAGTCGGCGTAGTCCTGGCAAGGGAGCTCGGAGACGAGGCCGGCGTTGAACTGGAGCACGAGGAGGGCATCGATGGAGTCCGCGTTGGTGTCGCAGTTGGCGTCGCCGCGAATGTCGGCCAGGGGTAGGACCGGGCCGGCCGCGACGCGCGGGCCGGCACCCAAGCCGGCAACGAGCAGGGTCAATGCCAGCGCCACGACCGTCAGGGATCGTCTCAGGGACACGTCAGACCTCCTTCCGTGGGAGCGAGCTACCACGGGCAGGATAGCACTGCGTGCCGGGACGCCGAAGCGGCATCGCGCCCGCCGGCGGGACGAACGCGGGCGGAGCCCATCGCATTCCGTCCATGATCCGGCGGCGCCCCCCGCCGCTACGGCGGGAGCTGGGGAATGACGTGCGCCGTGAACTGCAGGATGAGGACCGCGTCGATGCTATTGACGATGTGGTCGAGATTGACGTCAGCGGCCAGCCAGCACGGCAGATCGAAGATCAGTTGGGCCTCCAGCTGCAGCACGAGCGCGGCATCGATGGCATTCACCATCCCGCCGCAGTCGGCGTCTCCCAGTTGCACGACGGGCGGAAGGCCCAGCGGCTGCCAGTCGGGCCCGCGCTCGATGGCGGGCGTGTTGGTGAGCCGCGTCTGGTTGCTGCCGTCGGCGTCCATGACGTAGAGCTCGTAGTTGCCGTCGCGGTCGCTCTCGAAGACGATCTGGGAGCCATCGGGCGACCAGGCGGGCTCACTATCGAAGGCCGACGCGCTGGTGAGCTGCGTCTGATTGCTGCCGTCGGCGTTCATGACGTAGACGTCGAAGTCGTAGAGCCGGTCGCTTGCGAAGGCGATCTTGGAGCCGTCGGGGGACCAGTCGGGGCCACCATCGATGGCAGCATTGGTGGTGAGCCTGGTCTGGTTGGTGCCGTTGGCGTTCATGACATAGATCTCGACGTTGCCGTCGCGCTGGCTGGCGAAGGCGATGGCGGCGCCGTTGGGGGACCACACCGGCTCGAGGTCGCCTCCCGGCGCGGTGGTGAGCCTGGTCTGGTTGGTGCCGTTGGCGTTCATGACGTAGATCTCGAAGTTGCCGTCCCGGTTGCTGGCGAAGGCGATCTTCGATCCATCCGGCGACCACGCCGGGTCCTGATCGACGGCGCTGTTGTTGGTCAGCCGCGTCTGAGCGCTGCCGTCCGCGTTCATGGTGTAGATCTCGAAGTTGCCGTCCCGGTCGGTGTACCAGGCGATCTTCGATCCGTTCGCCGACCAGGCTGGATCGGAGTCGGAGGCGGGGTCGCTGGTCAAGTTCGCGAGGCCTGTCGTATCCGGGTTCATGGTGACGATGTCCCAGACGCCGTTCTGGTCGCGCAGGTAGGCGATGCGCCCGTTCCCGCCCGGGAAGGCAGCTCCGGCCGAATCGCTCTCGACGAGAACGGCAACCAGCAGCGCGACCACGACGAGGGCCGCGAAGCGGGCAGCGATGGGCCAGATGCCGGAACCCGGTTGGGCGCTGGGTGCTCGCGGAGTGCGCGTACCCGGCGGTCGGTGGGTGTGTTCGCAGGTCATGCCATGCACTGCCTTTCTAGAGCGCTGCCGTAACAGGCCCCGTCGCGAACGGAAGGATGGTCGAGGCGTCGGCGCTGTGTCGCCTCGGAACGCTGTCGATCCGCCGCGGGGCGGCGATCGTCGGGATGGGCGGCGGCGACAGCCGAAGGCGCACGTGATGCCTCCTCTGGCGGGTAAAGGGCCAGGTTGCGGACAGCATAGCACCGTCTCAGTGCCTGACAAAGCGCTCGCTCCGAGAGCGCGGCGGAGGGCGGGCACCGTTTTGCTGTTCCATCCCAGAGTGCTACAATCGGCCCGCACGCTGAAAGACATTCCTGAGGAGGTACAAACCATGGCACTCGATCTCTCCGCCATCGGCAAGGAGCTGACGCCGTCCACGTTCGAGTACACTGACCGGGAAGTGATGCTCTACGCGCTGGGCGTGGGCGCGACGACCGACGAGCTGGAGTTCGTCTACGAGAAGAACCTGAAGGTGCTGCCTACCTTTGCGGTGGTGCCGGCGTTCCCCGCGCTGATGGGGATCGGCCAGGTGCTGCAGTTCAACCCGGTGATGCTGCTGCACGGCGAGCAGGCGATCGAGCTGAAGGGGCCGATCCCGACGAGCGGCAAGCTGACCACCCAGGGCAGGGTGAGCGCGATCTGGGACAAGGGCTCGGGGGCGCTGGTGGAGATCGACGCCGACACGAAGACCGCGGACGGGAACCTTCTGTTCACCAACCACTTCGGCGCGTTCATCCGCGGCGAGGGCGGCTTCGGTGGCGAGCGCGGCCCAAGCGCATCGAAGAAGAACGTACCGCCGGAGCGCGCGCCCGACCACACGGTCGAGTACAAGACGTCGACGGACCAGGCCGCGCTCTACCGGCTATCGGGGGACCGCAACCCACTGCACATCGACCCGGACTTCGCGAAGATGGGCGGCTTCGACAAGCCGATCCTGCACGGCCTGTGCTCGTTCGGGTTCGCCGGTCGGGCCATCCTGCATGCCTGCTGCGGCGGGGACCCGGAGCGGTTCAAGGGCTTCGAGGTGCGGTTCTCGGGCGTTGTCTTCCCCGGCGAGACGATCGTGACCGACATCTGGGAGGAGTCGTCGGGCCGGTACATCGTCCAGTCGCGCACGGCCGAGCGGGGGGAGCCGGTCATCGCGAACGCCGCGGCGACGGTTGCCTGACGCGGGCGAATCGCTCGGGCAGAGCTAGGGGGCGGCGCGCGTCGGTAGCAGGGCCGCGCCCGCGCGGCTGAGTCGCAGACCCATCACATCGTGACGTAGGCGAGGGCCGGCCGGGAGGCTGGTCTTGGGTATTGCGCGCCCGCGGGGGCATGTGCTAGTGTTGTGGCCTCGGCGGGACGACAGGGCCCTGCCGGGCGGAGTGAAAGGCCAGCGCATAAGGCACCAGTAGCGCTTCAGGCATTGGTCGGAGGTGGCATTATTGAGTGATCGCATCTTCACCGGATCGGCTGGCGGTGGACCCCGTTGCAGCAGGCACAGTTCACAAATGGAGTGACAGTCCACTGGGCCGGGCCTCATCCGTCGATCAGCGACGGGAGGCGCCGGCCCCGTCGCCGGACGTCCCAGTCAGCGCCACGGGCGCACGAAGGACTGGTAGAGCTTCAAGCGTGCAACCTGGTGAGCGAGAGCGCCCTGAGGAGAGAACAGCGAAGAGCCGAGGAGGCGCCAACTCGGGTGGAAGATGGTGCATCTCATGGCCAAGGCGAGGCGGGCACTTGGAATGGACGATGCAGGAAGAGCGAAAGGAGCAAGCTTCGATGGCCGGATTGGATGGATTCTGGATTTGGTCGTGGCAGTTCGACACGGACGGAGATATGGAGGATCAGCTTGCGAAATGCAGGCAGGCAGGAGCCGGGATACTGATCAAGGTCCTAGACGGGAACGAGTGGATGAGCACGTTTGACAAGAGCCCTGAGGCAATCACCGATGCCGGACGTGCTGCTAATGTTGCGCAGTGGTTCGCCGAACGAGGCGTGCCTGTTGCGCTGTGGTCTGTGCCCAAAGGGCTGAGTGATGAAGGCCTTGATGATGAGATGGCCCGGACCGCGGGAGTCATCACTCAGGCGAGAGACCATATCGAGGCGTTCGTACTGGACGTGGAGCCGTACGATCACTTCTGGCAGGGCTCGGAAGCGCAGGCCAGACAATTCGTTCAAGGACTGCGTGGCAAGGGCGTCCCGATTGTGGTGGCTCCCGACGCCCGACCGTGGCACCTGCACGGATCGATGCATGCATTCTGTCAGGAAGCAGACGGGATCGTGCCGCAGGCGTACTGGCGCACGTTCGAGGGAAACGAGACGTACTATCGTGATGCCGGACACGATGTGGGCAGGATCACGGCGGCGTTTATGGCGGAGGTGACTCACACAGTGTTCGAGCCCTACGGGAAGGATACGTACATCATTGGACAGGGCGACGCGCCGGTAGCTGAATGGCAGGACTTCCTAGAGGCCGCCGCCGAACGCTTCACAGGCGTGACCGTCTGGAGGCAAGGCGTGACACCGGACGACGTCAGAGGCTTCCTCGGGAAGGTGAAGGCACTGGCGGACCATGGCACCATCCGGAACGTGCTGACCAGGGCCTGGCAGGAGGGAAACTGGGAGTTCCTGCACAAGCAGCTACACTTCATCGGTGTCAGGTGAGAGTCCTAGTACTGAGATAGGGCCGAGAGCCGAGACGCCAAGTTTGGCGTGACCGGCCGGACGCCCGATCCGACGGATGGCGAGCTGCGGGCCGGCACCCGCCTCACCGCTGGGGCGCGGCATGCCAACGACCTCCTGTCGACGCAGGCAGGGGTGATAGTAGTGTGTCTTCGCGGGAACGCGGCCCGGGTTGGGGTGACAACACGCACCCCTGACGGTACAATGGCCCTCGCATGTCCCGGGTGGCAGTCGCCAAAGGAGTGAGAGTCGTGCCGCCAAGAGTGCGCATCGGTATCCAGACCGGCCTGGACGGCGTCGAGTGGTCCCACCTCTTGGACTTCTGGCGCTTCATGGACCGCGAGACCGCTTTCGACAGCGTCTGGACCTTCGACCACTTCGTGCCCCCGGGACCGGGCGCCGACCCGACCGGCACCTGCCTGGAGGGCTGGACGGCGCTCGCCGCGGCCGCCCAAGCGACGGAGCGGCTGCGCGTCGGCTGTCTGGTGACCGGCGTTACCTACCGGCACCCGGCCGTGCTGGCGAAGATGGCCGCCACCGTCGACCATATCTCCAGCGGACGGCTGGAGTTCGGGATCGGCGCCGCCTGGCACGAGGGAGAGCACCAAGCGTACGGCATCCCGTTCTACACCGTGAAGGAGCGTCAGGACCGGCTGGAGGAGGCGGTGCAACTGACCAGGCTGCTCTTCGACGCGGAGGGGCCCGTCGATTTCCAGGGTAAGCACTACGAGTTGCACCAAGCGCCGTTCTCGCCGCGCTGTGTGCAACGGCCCCACCCGCCGATCTTCGTGGGCGGAGGCGGCGAGAAGCGGACGCTGCGGACGGCCGCGCGCTTTGCAGACGGAATCAACGTGATGGGCGGGCTGGACCAGGTGAAACAGAAGATCGCGGTCTTGGAGCGACACTGCGAGGACGTCGGCCGTGACCCAGACGAGATCACGAAGTCCGTCTTCGGCCTGCTGTTTCTCACCGACGATGAGGGCCGGGCGCAGCAGATGCGGGCGGCGATGGCCGGCGGCGCCGGAACCACGCCCGAACGCGCGGCGGAGACGCTGCCCATCGGCAACGCCGACCACGTGCGCGGCGTGCTCGAGCGATTCGCCGAGGCAGGGGTGAGCTACTTCGTGATGATGAGCCGGCCGCCGTACAAGCTCGACCTGTACAAGCGTATTTCCGACGAGGTGGTCGCCGCGTTCGCCTGAGCCGTTCGGCCAGGCTCGCGACAAAGCCATGAACGCTATCCTGCGATTCCTTCGAGGGCTGGTGAACCTGCACGTCGGCCAGCGGGGCGTGCACCGCTGGAAGCGCTGGAGGGACAAGGAGTGGTGCGACTACTGCGGCAAGGAGAAGAGGTAGGCGGCCTTGTTGGTCGCGCCCACCGCGGTTGCGACCGGAGGACCGCAGGCTCCTAGGCCGCGCGGGTCTTTCGTGTCTCGATCCGGGGCAGGATTTCGTTGATGAAGACCCGCACGATGTCGGGGTCGAACTGCTTTCCCGAGCAGCGGCGCAATTCACCGATCGCTTCCTCCCGGGAAAGCGCCTTCCGATACGGACGGTCCTCGGTCATGGCCGCATAGGCATCCACGACGGCCAGGATGCGGCCCAGCAACGGGATCTGGTCCCCCTTGAGACCGCGGGGGTAGCCCTCACCGTCGAACCGTTCGTGGTGGCTGGAGGCGGCGGCCAGCACCTCCTGGACGTGGGGAACGCCGGCGATGATGCGCTCGCTGAGGAGTACGTGTTGCTGCATCGCCTCGCGTTCCTTGTCCGTCAGGTCGCCTGCCTTGCGCAAGATCCTGTCCGGGACGCCGATCTTCCCGATATCGTGCAGGAGGGCGGCGATTCGCAGGGCGCTGAGAGGCTCACTGGACAATCCCAGGGTCTGGCCGAGCAGCGTGGCCAGCTCGGCGTTGCGCTCCGCGTGAGCCTTGGTGTAGTGGTCCCTCCTGTCCACGGCTCTGACGAGCCCGTCCAGGAGACTGAAGGCGCTGATGGGGTAGTTGGCGACATCGACATCGTCGGCGTCATCGTCATCGTCTGCGGGTAGCCTGGTGGCAAGAAGACCCTTTGACTCGTACATCGCGGCATCGGCATGGCCGATGAGGGCGTCCTTCGTCGCACCGTCCTCGGGGAAGACGGCGATGCCCATGGCGAGCCGGAGCGGGATCCTCTCCGGCGTGTCTGCCGGGCCAAACTCAGCGTTCTCCATGACCTGGTAGATTCGCCTCGCGACCCTTGCGGCGCCTTGCCTGTCGGTGTTGGGCATGACGATTATGAACTCGTCTCCACCACAGCGGCTGACCACGTCGTCGCGGCGGCAAGAGCTGCGGAGGACGTCTGCGATCGCCTTCAGCGCCTCATCTCCGGCAAGGTGGCCGTGGGTGTCGTTGAAGAGCTTGAAGTTGTCCACATCGCCGACCAAGACGGAAAGAGGTGTACCGTCGCGCTGGGCCCTGGCCAGGCAGCGATCGATGTTGTCGTGCATTCCGGCGTAGTTGTACGCGGCGGTAAGAGCGTCGGTGGAAGCCATCTTGCGGAGCTGTCGGGCCTGGCTGCGCAGCTTCCGCTGCTGGCCCTCGATTCGTTGGGCGTACTGGCGCGCCTCTTCTCGGGAGCGGGCCAGCTCGCCGTACATACGCATCGCCTTGAGCGCGGCCGCCATCTGGCCGGCGATGCTTCGCAGGTAGTCCACCTGCTCGGGCGGGAACGACTGCGGCTGGAACGAAAGGAACGAGATGGTACCCAGCGGCTCGTCCTGGAACGTCATGGGAAACGTCGCGCGAGACGCCAGCAGCGCCTGCTTGTAGAATGCGCGATCGTTTTCGGAGAGGTGCTCAGCGTGTTGGAGGTCGCGAGCGAGCTCAGGCTCTCCGGACTGGAGTACATCGAGGCGCACTTTGTCCGGTCGATCCGGGTCGAAGGCATTCTTCCAGATCCGGGCAAGGTTGGAGCTGGCCCAGCGGTTTTCGCTCAGCACGCGCAGGACGAAGCGTTGCCTATCGGCGTCGTAGACTTCCATGCTGACGGTGTTGAAACCGGTCGCGGCGGCAATAGAAGAGGCCAGGTCGGAAAGGGCGGATTCCATATTCTCCGCGCGTGTGAGGATCTGGGCCGCGTTGGCCAGAGCCTCCAGTTGGCGCCTGTGGCGCGCGCTGCGCTCAGCGTTGAGCGAACGTTCGAAGAGCAAGATGAGCGAGGGGAGCGCGGATTCCATAAACCGGAGGATGCCCCGAACACCGCCCTGTCGCCAAGGTCCTCGAAGGAGACACATCTCAGAGGAGCCCTCGGAGGTCGGCACGTGGAAGGCCAGGTACTGGCCATCGGCGGCGCTATCCGCGTCACAGAAATCCTGCACGCGGCCCCCGGTGAGGTTGAAAGCGACGGGTCCCTGCATGCTCTTGAGGTTGCGCTCGACCACCGTCAAGGCGCGCGGCGACAGGTCGTTCAGTGGCGGCGCTTCACCATCGCGCGAGAGCAGAAACTCGTCGTCCTGGGCGTAGACGATGAGAACCTCGGCCGTGCCCGTGGCCCTGCGAATGATCTGCGCAGCCTTGGGGAAGAGACCCACGGATGCCATCTCGGACCGCGCGAGCTTTGCGAGATCGCAGAGTGCTGCAATTTGAGATCGCATGATTTGCCCTTGGGACGGGCCAACACGTCCGAGTCCGCCGGGCGTCCGGCCTATTCCCCTGAGTGGAGTATCGGCAGCCAATCACAAGCCGCTATCCTCAGAACCGGGCAAATGCACCCGAAGACACCGCCGCCATGCGCACCTAGTCTGGTCGGGGAATCCACCTAGAGGGGCGAATCTGAGAGGTCGTGATATAATCTCGGCGGGCCACCGCGGCCTGGGCACCCCGACGAACGCGTCCATGCCAGAACGACGGCCGGCTGGCCCGACTAGAAGGAGTCAGGGATGGCCGATCGCAAGTACGTCTACCTGTTCCCGGAGGGGAACAAGGACCAGAAAGACCTGTTGGGCGGCAAGGGGGCAAACCTGGCGGAGATGACCAACCTCGGTCTGCCGGTGCCCCCCGGATTCATCATCACCACTGAGGCCTGCAACGCCTACATCGAGGCGGGAATGAAGCTGCCGGAAGGCCTGATGGAGGAGGTGCGGGCCGCGCTCCGGCACGTGGAGGAGGAAACCGGCAAGCGCTTCGGCGATCCGGAGCGGCCGCTGCTGGTGTCGGTCAGGTCCGGAGCGAAGTTCTCCATGCCGGGGATGATGGACACCGTGCTGGACCTGGGCCTAAACGACGCCACGCTGCAAGGACTTATCGCCGCGACGGGCGACGAGCGCTCCGCGAACGACTCGCTACGCCGGTTCATCACGATGTTCGGCGACATCGTTCTCGGGATCGACCGTCACAAGTTCGACAGCATCTTCGATGAAGAGAAGGAGAAGGCGGGCGTGGCCAGCGACGCGGATATGCCCGCCGGCGCGCTGCGGACGGTGGCGCAGCGGCTCCGGGACTTGGTGCGGCAGGAGACCGGCTCCGAGTTTCCCGACGACCCGATGCGACAGCTCGAGCTGGCGATCACGGCCGTCTTCGGCTCGTGGAACAATGACCGCGCCATTCACTACCGCCGGATCGAGCGCATCCCGGACGACCTGGGGACCGCGGTCAACGTCCAGGCGATGGTCTTCGGCAATACGGGGGACGACTCCGGGTCCGGCGTCGCGTTCACGCGCGATCCGGTCGCCGGCGAGCGCGAGATCTGGGGTGAGTACCTGACCAACGCCCAGGGTGAGGACGTGGTGGCGGGGCTGCGAACGCCCATGCCGCTGTCGGCGCTGAAGGACGAGGAGCCAAGACTCTACGAGGAGTTCGCGGCGATCTCGGAAAAGCTGGAGCGCCACTACCGGGACGCCATGGATATCGAGTTCACGGTGGAGAAGGGGAAGCTGTACATTCTCCAGTGCCGGGTCGGCAAGCGCACGACGAGGTCGGCGGTGAAGATCGCCGTCGACATGGCGAACGAGGGGCTTATCACCCGGCAGGAGGCCGTGACGCGTGTGGCGCCGCACCGGCTCGACGAGCTGCTCCATCCGCAGCTCGACCCGCGCGCGCAAACCATCGCGCTGGCGGAGGCGGCCACGCAGGCTGCGCCGGCTGTGGGAGCGGAGTCGGACATGGTATTCGTGCGCGATGGCGGGGTGGCCACGCTGCACGCCGAGGAATGGGGCGCCATGGACGAGGAGCAGCGAGGCGCACTGCTGGGCGAGGCGCGTTTCCTGGAGATGGCGCGGGGCCTGGCAGCTTCCCCTGGGGCCGCCGCGGGCACCGCCGTCTTCGACCCGGACACGGCAGCACAGCTCGGCGGGGAGGGTCGCGACGTGATCCTGGTCCGGCAGGAGACGTCCCCTGATGATATCCACGGCATGCAGGCTTCGCGCGGCGTGCTGACCCAGCGGGGCGGCATGTCGAGCCACGCGGCGCTCGTCGCGCGCGGCTTCGGCATCCCGTGCGTCAGCGGTTGCGAGGCGATCAAGGTCGACGAGAGTGCGCATTCCCTGGAGGTCGGTGGGCTGACCATCAGCGAGGGCCAGACGATCACGATTGACGGCTCCTCGGGAGTCGTGCTGCTCGGCCTGATCCCGTCAGTCGAGGCGGAGCTGTTTCCCGAGTTGAACACGTTCCTGTCATGGGCGGACGAGGTGCGCCGTCTGGGGGTTCGCACCAACGCCGATACGCCGGAAGACGCCGCCAAGGCGGTGGAGTTCGGCGCTGAGGGCATCGGGCTGTGCCGGACGGAGCACATGTTCCTGGAGAAGGAACGTCTGCCGGTGGTGCGGGAGATGATCCTGGCTGCCGGCGAGGCGAAGGCGCTGGAAGCCGAGGTTCAGGCAGCGGAGAAGGAGCTTGCCGGCGCAGTGGGCGACCACAGGCGACAGGCCGAGGAGCGGCTCTCGGAACTGCGGGCGCGGCTGGAAGGCCCGATGAGCAAGTACCGCGGCTCGCTCGAGCGTCTGGAGCCGATGCAAGAGGGTGACTTTGAGGCGATCTTCCGGGTGATGGGTGACCGTCCGGTCACGATCCGGCTCATCGACCCGCCGATGCACGAGTTCCTGCCGGACCACGACGAACTGCTGGAGACGGTGACCCGTCTGCGAGCCGGGGGAGGGGACGCGGCCGAGCTGGCCGAGAAGGAAGCGATGCTGCGCCAGGTGGAGGCGCTGCGCGAGGCCAACCCGATGCTCGGCTTGCGGGGCTGCCGCCTGGGCATCATGTACCCTGAGGTGAACGAGATGCAGGTGCGGGCGATCTTCCGCGCCGCGACGAAGGTCGCGAAGGAGGGCGTCCAAGTGCACCCGGAGGTGATGATCCCGCTCGTCGGGTTCGAGAGCGAGCTGATGCGGCTGCGGACGCTGCTGGAGCGCGTCGCCAAGGAGACGATGCAGGAGGAGGGCAGGGAGGTGCCATACTTCTTCGGCACGATGATCGAGCTGCCGAGGGCCGCGCTGACCGCCGGCGAGATCGCGAACGTGGCCGAGTTCTTCTCCTTCGGCACCAACGACCTGACCCAGACGACGCTCGGGCTCAGCCGCGACGACGCGGAAGGGAGCTTCCTCAACCACTACGTCGAAGAGGGCATCCTGGCCGACAACCCGTTCGAGACGATCGACCAGGTGGGCGTGGGCTCGCTCGTCCGGCAGGCGGTGGAGGCGGGCCGCAAGACGCGGCCAACGTTGAAGGTGGGCATCTGCGGCGAGCACGGGGGCGACCCCCGCTCCGTGGAGTTCTTCCACCGTGTGGGGCTGGACTACGTGAGCTGCTCGCCGTTCCGGGTGCCGATCGCGCGGCTGGCGGCGGCGCATGCGGCGCTGGACATCGGCGAGCAGGATAAGTAGGGGTGGGCGGCCGGCAGAGGAGGCTTTGCCTTGGTCCAGCGAGCTTCACTGGGAATAGGTCATGCCGGTTGGCACCGGCACCACGAGGGATGAAACTGGTGCCAGGGGCGAGGCCCTGCTGGGGGGCCAGATGCTTCCCGCCGGAGGCGGACAGGCAGCTTCGCTCAGCATGACAGGAGTGGGGCGCATCGTCGAATTGCGCCGGCTAGTTCTGGGGCGGAACACATAGGCAGCAACTTAGTCACAGGTAGGCGCCTCTGGACGAGCAGAACCTGAAGAAGATCGCTGAGGGCCGAGAGGCGGAGATCTTCGCCTGGGAGGAGGGGAAGGTCCTTAGGCTCACGCGCGACTTCCCGGAAGCCCGTGAGCTCGTCGAGTGGCAGGCCTATGCCATCGAGGCGGCGGCAGCGGCCGGTGTGCGGGTGCCCGCGGTGTACGAGCGGACGACCGCGCTGGGTCGCCACGGGCTGATCATGGAGCGGGTGGACGGGCCGGACATGCTCACGATGCTCGGCACCCGGCCGTGGCGCGTCTACTCGGTGGGCACCATATCCGGCGAGTTGCACGCCCGGCTGCACGAGGTGAGGGCGCCGGAGCACCTGCGCGAGCTCCGGCCGGCTCTGGCGGAGATCATCGAGTCCTCCGATGAGATGCCGAAAGACGTTGCCTCCCGTGCCCTGTCGGTGCTGCAGACGCTGCCGGATGGCGACCGTCTTTGCCACGGGGACTTCCACCCGGGCAACATCATCGACACGGGCCGGGAGCGGGTGCTGATCGACTGGTCGAACGCGGTGCGGGCTGACCCGGCGGCCGACGTGGCCCGCACGGACGTGCTGGTGCGGCTGGCGGAGCCGCCGCCCGGCGCACCGCTTCTCGTCCGCGTGCTGGCGCGGTTCCTCCGGGGGGTTCTGCTGTCGGCGTATCATCGGTCGTACCGGCGCCACCGGGCGGTGGACGAGGAGCTGGTGCGGCGCTGGCAGATCCCGGTCGCCGCGCACCGGCTGACGGAAAGCATCGAGAGCGAACGGCCGGCGCTGCTGCGGTTGTTGGAGGATCTGGGGGAGGAAGGGTGCCCTGCGGGTTGAAACCCGCAGCTTCTGCGAACTGTGGTCCTAGCCATGTCGTCTTAGCGGTCGCGCATCTTGCGTGCGGATGTACTCGCGCACGGCGCGTAGCGCCGCCCGTGCGGGTGCACGCGGTGGCGCTTGTTGACGGAGGTGTGGTGGCGACCCTTCGACAGGCTCAGGGCGGGCTCTGAAGGTCGCCGCCACGGAGTTCTCGTTTGATGGAGGCGGCCTGCGGGCTGAAACCGGCAGCTTGTCCGAGGTGCGGTCCTAGGCGTGTCGTCTCAGCGGTCGCGCATCTTGCGTGCGGATGTACTCGCGCACGGCGCGTAGCACCGGCCGTGCGAGGGCACGCGGTGGCGCTTATTGACGGAGGTCTGGTGGCGACCCTTCGACAGGCTCAGGGCAGGCTCTAAAGGTCGCCGCTACGGGGTTCTCGTTTGATGAAGGCGGCCTGCGGGTTGAAACCCGCAGCTTCTCCGAGGTGCGGTCCTAGGCGTGTCGTCTCAGTGGTCGGGCATCTTGCGTGCGGATGTACTCGCGCACGGCGCGTATCTCTTTCTGGGCAATCCGTCGCCGGCCATAGCCCTTCTGCCAGAAGGAGTTGTGGCGAAGGTCCGTCTTCAATTCCGGGTACTTGAGGAAGATGAGCCTGGCTGTGGCTCCCTTCAGTTGATGCATGACAGACGCCAGCGTTTGTCCCTCCAGCACACCGACAAGAAGATGTGCATGGTCCGCGGCGGCCTCGACTGTAAGCAGGTGAATACCGGTTCGCTCGGCCGTCTCAACGAACAAGCGCCTGATATCGGCACCAATGTCCCCATCGAGGACCGGCCTGCGCCCCTTCGTGCTGAACCACACATGGTAGAAGGTTTCCACCTACCCAGCTCCAGAAGCTGAGGGTTCATGACATTGAGGAAATACGCTGGCGTCAAGACCGTCGCCCAATACATGGGCTATTCTGTCCCACCCGCCCGCCCAGAGAGATTTGTGAATCTGGGGGTCATGCCGGGACCCTCCGGCAGAGTCCTTCCCCGGAAGGACTCTGCACTCCCCCGGCATGTGTGGGTCTCATCTGTTCACGACCATCAATCCTGAGGCGTGGAACTCTTTGTCACTCCACGGTGACGGTTTTGGCCAGATTGCGGGGCTGGCTCCCTCACCCCCTTGCCCCTCTCCCTGGGGGAGAGGGGTGATCCGCAGGTTGGAGTGAGAGTGGGTCCAGCCTACTCCACCGTGACGGTCTTGGCGAGGTTGCGGGGCTGGTCCACGTCGCAGCCGCGCCAGACGGCGATGTGGTAGGCGATGAGCTGGAGGGGCAGGACGGTGAGGACCGGCAGCAGGAGCGGGGAGGTCTCCGGCACTTCGATCGCGTAGTCCACCTTGGCGGCAAGCCCCGCGTCGCCCTCGTTGATCACGGCGACGACAAGGCCGTCGCGCGCCTTCACCTGCTCGATGTTGGAGCGCATCTTCTCTCGCAGGCCGTCGCGTACGGCGATGGCGACCGTCGGCATGCTCTCGTCGATGAGCGCGATGGGGCCGTGCTTCATCTCGCCCGCGGGGTAGCCCTCGGCGTGGATGTAGCTCAGCTCCTTCAGCTTGAGCGCCCCTTCCATGGCGACCGGGTACTGGAGGCCGCGGCCCAGGAACAAGAAGTGGTGGTAGTTGCGGAACGTGTGGGCCAGCTCCTCGTACTCGGGCGATCGCTGGAGCACGCGGCCGACCAGGTCGGGCAGGTGGGCGAGGGGCTCGACCAGCTCCGCCAGCTTCGCATCATCGAGGTTGCCGCGCACGCATCCGATGCGGCAGGCGAGGAGGTAGAGGGCGACCATGGAGGCGGTCAACGTCTTGCTGCTGGCGACGCCGATCTCCGGCCCGCAGCGTGTGTAGACCGTGCCGTCGGCCACGCGGGTGGACTGGGCGCCGGGCGTGTTGCAGATGGTGATCTGGGGTGAGCCGTGACGCTGCACGTCGTGCATCGCCTCCAGCGTGTCGACGGTTTCGCCGGACTGGGCGACAGAAAGGACGAGCGTCTCTGGCCCGAGCAGGGGGTCGCGATAGCGAAACTCGGAGGCGTTGTCCACCTCTGCTGGGAGGCCCGCGATGCGCTCAATGTAGTGCCGGCCGACCATGGCCGCGTGCAGGCTGGTGCCCATCGCGACCAGCGCCACGCGCTGCACGGAGCGCAGCGTCTCGTCCGGAACCCCGAGGTCGGGCAACTCCACGGACGGCGGGTCGAAGAGGGCGCGGCCGCGGAAGGTGTCCAGCACGCACTCCGGCTGCTCCATGATCTCCTTGAGCATGAAATGCTTGTAGGGCCCCTTGGCCGCCGCGACCGGATCGAGGGGTACCACCTGGGGCTCCTTGTCGATGGGCTCGCCCCGGGCGTCCCAGTATCTCACCGCGTCGCGGCCGAGCTCCACCATCTCGCCGTTGGCCAGAAAGGTCACCCGGCGGGTTTCCGGCAGCAGCGCTGGCAGGTCGCTCGACAGGAAGTGCTCGTTGGCGCCGTAGCCCACGACCACGCCTCCGGCGTTGCCGACGCGGGCCGCCACCAGCCGGTCCGGGTGGTTGCGACTGAGGGCGACGATGGCCTGAGCGCCGTCAATGCGCTCGATGGTGCGCCGGAGCGCGGCCGGCAGGTCGTCGCCGTCCCGCAGGTGCGCTTCAATGAGGTGGGCGAGGACCTCCGTGTCGGTCTCGGAGACGAAGCGGTGGCCCTGGGCGAGCAGCTCGCGGCGCAGCGCCGGGTAGTTCTCCACGATACCGTTGTGCACGACGGCAACCTCTCCGTCGCAGTCCAAGTGCGGGTGGGCGTTGTCGTCGGAAGGTCTGCCGTGGGTGGCCCAGCGGGTGTGAGCCAGGCCGACTGTCCCCGCGGGGTAGACGCCCTCCAGGACTGCTATCAGGTTGCTGATCTTGCCGGCGTGCTTCTTGGGCTGGAGGCGGCCGTCGCCGTCGAGAACGGCGAAGCCCGCGCTGTCGTAGCCGCGGTACTCCAGGCGCTGGAGTCCCTCCAGCAACAGCGGCGCCGCCTCCCGCGAGCCGATGTAGCCAACGATGCCGCACATGATGCACTCCCCGCGATGCCCTCACGAGACGAGAGAGCCCAGTATCTCCTCCATTCGGTCGACAAGCAGCAGATGCGCCTCGCCGGGATAGAAGGTGGCCTTGCAGTTCGGGATGGCGTCCGCCTGGTAGCGTCCCATGGTCTGGGGAACGTTCACGTCGATCTCCCCCTGCCAGAGGTGCACCTCCATGGTGATGTCCTCCAGCCGGAAACCCCAAGGGCGCGCGTACAGCACGGCCTCCCAGGCGGCGCCGCGGCCTCCGGAGCGGAAGGCCTCCACCGCGTCCTGGACGAACAAGGGCCGTATCTCAGGCCGGGAAAGGATCGCCTTGTCGGGTTCCGGCAATGTCCGCATTGTCAGGGACAGGAACCGGTCCGCGAAGCGCCGGGCGCCCATGGCCATGAGCCACATGGGCAGGTTGACAAGCCAGGGGACCCGCCGGGCGGCGCCGAACAGGAGGCGGTTTTGCCTGCTCATTCCCTGGGTCGACTCCGGCACATCGAAGGGGCCGACGCCGCTGATGATGCCGGCGGCGGTCAGGCGCTCCGGGATCTTGAACGCACACGCCGCGGCGTAGGGACCGCCGCCGGAGACTCCTCCGACGGCGAATCGTTCCAGGTTGAGGGCGTCGGCGAGCTCCACGACGTCGTCCGGCCAATCGAGGATCGCGCGGCCGGGCTGGAAGTCGGAGAGCCCGTAGCCCGGTCTGTCGGGAGCGACGATGCGCACCCCGAGCTTCTTGGCCACGGCATCGCCCAGTTGCGCCGACAGCCGCGATCCGGGCATGCCGTGGAAGAAGACGAGCGGCTTGCCCTCGGGATCGCCGCACTCGGCATAGCCGAGCAGCCGGCCATCCTTCAGTCTGAGGACGTTGTCGGGTTTGTTTTCTGCCATCCTTGCAGCCTTTCGTGCCAGTAGCCCGCGCCGCCTTGGACGCCCTCCGCGGCCGCCCGGGGCGCACCCGGCGCCTGGCTCTGCTAGGTACCCTGCCGCTTGCGCTGTCCCGGTCGCGTCACGGCCTCTCCCTGGTTCTCGGCAGGCGCCAGCTCTCGGAGACGAGCCACCACAGCGTCGACGGCGTCGTCCGGTGTGGACGCGCCAGCGGTGACGCCGACGCGCCGGCGCCCCTCGAGCCACGCCGGCTCGATCTCGCTGGCGGACTCCACGTGGTAGGTCTGCACGCCCTGCTCGCGGACCACCTCCGCCAGGTGCCGGGTGTTGGCACTCTCATGGCCGCCGATGACGAGCATGAGGTCCACATCGTGAGCCAGCTCCTCGGCCGCGGCCTGCTGACTGGTGGTGGCGTTGCACAAGGTGTTGATCACGCGCAGCTCGCTGATGCGATCCATGCGGCGTTCGAGCAGCGCCCGTACGAAGTCGGCGAAGTGCCCCTCTGTCTCCGTCGTCTGAGAAAGGACGCCGATGCGCCCGGGGAGGTCCTCGGGCAGGTCGTCGAGCTGGTCCGCGCTCGGGACGGCGAAGGCCTTTCCCTCGGCCCAGCCGAGAACGCCGCGCACCTCCTTATGGCTCGGGTCGCCGAAGACGATGACGGCGAAGCCCTGGGCGACGAGCCGCTTGGCCCACTGCTGGGACCGGGTGACGATAGGGCAGGTCGTATCGATCAGGCGCACGCCACGCTCTCTCAGCTCTCGCACGACCTCCTCGCTCACGCCGTGGGCGGTGATCGCGACGGGGCGTCCGTTCACTTCGTCCAGGGAGGAGATCACGTCGAGCCCGCGCTCTTTGAGCCTGGCGACCACCTGCTGGTTGTGCACAGTGGAGCCCAGACTCGCCATGGCGCCCAGCTTCTCGCTCGCCTCCTCCATCATGTCGACGGCGCGGCGGACGCCAAAGCAGAAGCCCATTTCGCTGGCGAGGATGATCTCCATCGTAGCTTCAGTATACGCCGTTGGTCCGCGACTGGGCCGTCTGGGGCGGCGAGTCTTCGGCGTCGGCATAGACGCCGCGGTACTCGGGGGGCAGGAGGGCGGCGATGCGGCGCATGATGATGTCGGTCGCCCGTGAGGCGGCTTCGCTGTTGACCCGCTCCACCGGCGGCAGGTGGAACGGCTCGCCGATGGTGACCTTGATGTGGCGGACGGAGTAGGGCCTGAGGAAGATCCACGGCCACGTCAGGTGCTCCGAGCCCGTGATGGCGACGGGCAGGACGGGGGCTTTCGTGCGGAGAGCGATGAGGGCGGTGCCCGGATGGGCCTTGGTGAGGCCGCCGGTGCGGCTGCGGGTGCCCTCGGGGAACATCACCAGCATGTCGCCGCGGTTGACCACCTCGGTGGCGGCGCGAAGGGCCGCAAGGTCGGCCTCGCCTCTTCGCACGGCGAAGGCGCCGAAGATGCGAAAGCCGGGACCGAGGATCGGCCAGTTGATCATCTCCTGCTTCGCCATGTAGGTCGGGTGACGGGGCGCGGCCAGGGCGATCATGGGCGGGTCCGCGTTGTTCAAGTGGTTGCTGGCGAGAATGAGCGGCCCCTCCGGCGGCACGTTCTCGCGGCCTACCACCTCGAACCTGCGCACGTACATGCGCGTGAGGGTCCAGTCGAGCAGAATGACGCCGCGACGGTACGCGCTTAAGAGCGACATGACACCAACTCCAGGATACGCTCTACTACCTGGTCGAGCGAGAGGTGATCGGTGTCGATGATGACGGCGTCCTCGGCCGGCCGGAGGGGGGAATGGGCCCGTCCGCTGTCGATGGTGTCGCGGAGCGCCAGCTCCCGGCGGACCTCCTCGAGCGTTACGCCCGGCCGCTTTGGGAGGAGCTCCTCGTGGCGGCGGCGGACGCGCTCTTCGGGCGAGGCCTCCAGATAGACCTTGAGCGGGGCATCCGGCACCACCACCGTACCGATATCGCGTCCCGCCATCACGGTATCTGCCTGCCTGCCTATCTTTCGCTGGAGCGACACCATGGCATCGCGCACGGCGGGCACGCGGGAGACGAGCGAGACCGCCTCGCCCACTTCCGCCGACGGAAGCCGTTGCGTCACGTCGTTCCCGTTCACCAGGACGCGGGCGGGCTCGGGCGGGCCGGGCTGCACGTCTACAGAGGCGCCCTCCACGAGCTCAGCTAGGGCATCTTCGTCGTCGAGGTCGATTCCTCGATCCAGGGCCAGGCAGGTAATGGCGCGGTACATCGAGCCGGTATCCAGGAAGCGATAGCCCAACCGCTCGGCTACCCGGCTGCCCACGGCGCTCTTGCCTGAGGCGACGGGACCGTCGATGGCGATACAGCGGGGCGGCCGGCCGGGACCGTCACGACGGCGTCTGTCCGCTTCGACCTTCGTACTCTCCCCTCCACGAATTGGTCGTTTGGGGGGATTATAGGGCCGCGCCCGCGAGGGGGACAAGGAGGGTGAACCGGCGGAACGAGGGTGGCGGCTGCGCTGCCGATCGCATCGCTCTCACCGAACTCGGTGAGGCTTCAGTGCGTTCAGGTGGGGCCGTGGCGGTGCTCCACCTCGACCTCAAACGATTTCCAGAGCAGGAATTGACGTACGCCCAAGCGGACCGTCTGCGCCCATCCGACGAGCGAGTTCGCGACGAGGATCTTCAACCCTTCGAGGTCGATCGCCCTGTAGGGTGCCGTGTTCTTGCCTTTGAGGTAGGTGTCGACCGACACCTCGGGCCGGCCGCTTCAGGTGAGGGGCGGGATGAAGTCGAGGGCCATGACTCCGCCGCGCTCTCGCGCAAGCTGGATCGCCTCAGGCGATAACGATATTTCCATCGCTCGTCCTTCCGGAGTGCCTTGCTCTTGCTCCATCATCATACCCGACGGCGCGGGGCAGCGTGCCGGTGATTGCGCAAAGGGCCGCGTTGGTTCGCTCGACATAATCATGAACGGGCATGCTCAGACCAGCGGAGAGGGGGTAGCGGCTAGGGGCGGGCGCGCCTATCATAGGGCGCGAGCAACAGGATAGGGGTGGATCTGCCGATGCTGTATATGGTAGGCCCGTGAGGGCTGCCGCGAGAGAATCCGCTCATCGGAGGGATCTGTCTTTGAGGCTCGTCGCCGTATCGGCGCTTGTCGCGTTCGGCTTCATCGCCGCGCTGGCGTGGAACGCGCCGTCCGTTCTGTCCGGTCCTAACTGCGACGTCGATGCCGGGATCGACAGCGAGGAGCAAGAGTTTCTGCGGCTGATCAACGACTACCGGCAGCAGAACGGTCTCGCGCCCCTCGCCCTCTCGGACACTCTGAACCACTCCGCGGCCTGGAAGTCCCAGAACATGGCCGCGGAGAGCTACTTTGCCCACGATGACACGCCGATCGGGCGCACGTGGATCGAGCGGATCCGCGACTGCGGCTACACATACAACACCTGGCTGGGAGAGAACATCCTGGCCGGGAGCGAGACGGCCGCGGTTGCGTTCGAGCGGTGGCGGAACAGCCCAGGCCACAACGGAAACATGCTCGGTGCCAACTACACGGCGATCGGCATCGGCAGGGCATACGGCGGCCCGTACGGTTGGTACTGGACGACGGACTTCGGAGGCGTCGCGGACGGGTACAGCCAGCCGCCGGCCAGCTATCCGTGCGCCGACTTAACCGGCGATGGGAAGGTGCTTGTGGGGGATATCGTCTTCGTTTCCAGCAAGTATCAGACCGCCGATCCCGTCGCCGACCTGGACCACGACGGCCTTGTGCTTGTGGCCGACGTGCTCATCGTGGTGTCGCAGTACTTCACCGAATGCTCGGCGTGAGGCCGGATACCAAGTGTCGCGGCCGGTGAATGCGAGCCCAGGCTGAAGGCCTGGGCTCTACCGTGCTTCTTGGATGTGGCGGCACGCGCGCCGGCCCGCTGGCCGGGCATCGGCCACATCGCGCGCCCTTCCGGGGAAGGGCGGCTCGCGGCCTAAGGTTTGGGATCTACGCGGATACCCCTTCGACAAGCTCAGGGCGGGCTCTGAAGGTCGCCGCTACGGGAACGTGGTAG
>CAYOSF010000005.1:29975-109186 GCA_964406605.1 uncultured Dehalococcoidia bacterium
CGGTGTGAGAGGGAGACGCGACCCCAGCCTGAAGGCTGGGGCATGTGGGCGGGCGGATGCCCGGAGCGGGTGCAGGGATGGGTACCCGAGGGCGGGCTCGAAACCCGCCCCTACAGGGCGGGGGCGCGAACGGTGGGGGAGGGAGAGGCGGCCTGTGCTTGATGCCCGCAGGGCGGACACGGGGGTCCGCCCCTACGGATGTGGTGGTGGGAGGAGGGCCGGGCGGCGATGGAGGATGGTCGGTGGCGACCCTTCGACAAGCTCAGGGCGGGCTCTGAAGGTCGCCGCTACGGGAACGTGGTAGGCGGGGTCTTCGAGCGGGGCCGGTGAATCTTGAGGCCGGACAGGTATCCGTAGGGGCGCGACGGTGTGAGAGGGAGACGCGACCCCAGCCTGAAGGCTGGGGCATGTGGGCGGGCGGATGCCCGGAGCGGGTGCAGGGATGGGTACCCGAGGGCGGGCTCGAAACCCGCCCCTACAGGGCGGGGGCGCGAACGGTGGGGGAGGGAGAGGCGGCCTGTGCTTGATGCCCGCAGGGCGGACACGGGGGTCCGCCCCTACGGATGTGGTGGTGGGAGGAGGGCCGGGCGGCGATGGAGGATGGTCGGTGGCGACCCTTCGACAAGCTCAGGGCGGGCTCTGAAGGTCGCCGCTACGGGAACGTGGTAGGCGGGGTCTTCGAGCGGGGCCGGTGAATCTTGAGGCCGGACAGGTATCCGTAGGGGCGCGACGGTGTGAGAGGGAGACGCGACCCCAGCCTGAAGGCTGGGGCATGTGGGCGGGCGCGCACAGAGCTTCGGTCCTGGCTGGGCTACGGGGTTTCCTGGGCGGGCTAGCCCGGGATCCCCATCGCGATGAGCCAGCCGAGCCCGAAGCAGATGGGGAAGGTGAGGATCCAGGCGGCCACGATGTTGTAGGCGACACCCCAGCGGACGGCTGAGAGACGCCGCGTCGACCCGACGCCCATGATCGCGGACCCGATGGTGTGCGTGGTGCTGAGGGGGATGCCGAATCGGGAGGTGATGGTGAGCGTGGTGGCGGCGGCGGCCTCCGCGGCGAAACCCTGGTACGTCTCCAGGTGGGTCACCCGCATTCCCAGCGTGCGGATGATGCGCCAGCCACCGGCCATGGTGCTTACGCCCATCGTGCCGGCGCCCAGCAGGATCGTCCAGAGGGGGACGCTAAACTCGCTGGTCGGCGTGCCGTTGTAGATGGCGATGGCCATGGCCATGACGCCGATCGCCTTCTGGCCGTCGGCGGTGCCGTGGCTGAACGCCATGAACGCTGAGGAGACGATTTGGAGCGGGGCGAACAGGCGCCTCATGGCGGAAGGGTTGGCCTTCCGGAATACCCACAGAATGCCGACCATGACGAGAAACGCGCCCGCGAACCCGAAGACCACAGCGGCGCCAACGCCTGTGAACACCTTCTGCCATCCGCTCCAGAGCAGGACGTCCGTGCCGCCCACGGCGACGGCCGCGCCGGCGATGGCGGCGACGATGCCGTGGCTCTCGCTGGTGGGCAACCCGAAGTAGGCGGCGAAGGAGCTCCAGAACACAACAGCCAGCGCGGCGGCGGCGGCGGTCTCCAGGGTAATGGCCTGGATGTCCACGATGTCCTTGCCGATGGTGGTGGCCACGGCCGTGCCGGCGAAGACGCCGGCCAGGTTCAGCACGGCGGCCATGGTTACAGCGATGAACGGCGGGAGGGCCCGGGTGGAGACGGCGGTGGCGATGGAGTTGGGAGCGTCGGTCCAGCCGTTGACCGCCTCGAACGCAAGGATACACATGATGGTGAAGATGAGGAAAGGGAGGCCCTCAGTCATTCGAGTTCTTCTTGGCGCGCAAGAAAAGGAAGCCTAGCTTCCCTTTCCATCCTGACCACCAGTCTCCGCCTCTCTGCGCCGCTCAGGCATGTTTCAGGACGATCCCCTCCAGCACCTGGGCCACCTGCTCTCCGCTGTCCGTCGCGTTCTCCAGGTGATCGTAGATGTCGCGCCACTTGATGATGTCGGTCGCGCTCGTGCCGTTGCGGAACAGCTCGGCGCTGGCGTTGCGGAACAGCCTGTCGGCCTCATTCTCCAGGCGGTTGATCTCCACCAGTTGCTCGTGGATCTTCTTCATGTCCGGGCGGCGGCGAAGGTTGCCGACGGCCCGCTCGATCTGAATGCACTGCAGCCGCAGCAGGTCCGCCAGCGACTTGGCGACCGGCGTCGGCTCATCAATGTCGTAGATGCGAACGGCCGTCGACGCCTCCTCCATGAAATCCATCATGTCATCCATCCGCTCGGCCAGCGCGGCGATGTCCTCCCTGTCCAGGGGCGTCACGAAGGTCTGGTGGATCTGAAGGTAGAGCTCGTGGGTGATGTCATCCCCTTGGTGTTCCAGTTCGCGGATGCGTCCGGTCTTCAGTTCCACGTTCTCAAAGTGCTCCAGGAGATCGGTCAGGGCCTCGCTCGCCAGCACCAGGTTGCGGGCATCCTGCTCGAATAGGTCGTAGAACCGATAGCTGCGTGGGATCAGGGAGAACCGCATGATGGCATCACCATTCTGTGGGCTAGATAGAGTGATGGCACCCCTGGGGTGCCATCATCGAGCATCTTGTGGTGCGAAGCAGGGTTGTGATTTCGTACACCTATTGCGACGCTATCATAGGGGTAGTCTACGATCAAGCGGTTGAGGGGACGCCGCGCCTGAGTATGCCGGTCCAGCCGCAAGAGCTGAGCAGGAGGTTCGTCGATGCGCTCTAAGGCCCGCCTCGCACTTGCTACATGCCTCGCGTCCCTCGCTGTGCTCGCCCTCACAGCGTGTGCGGACGAAGGTTCATCTCTGCCGTCGACGGTACGGCTGAGTGCAGACCCGGGGCTGGCCGAGCGCGCCGTCGCCGTCGCGGGCGAGATACTGGCCGTCCGCGGCCTAACCGTCGAGCCGGCGAGCGACCCGGCGGAAGCCGACCTCGTCGTAAGCGAGACGCCGACAGACGGGAGCGCCGCCTCATTCGTGTCTCGCTACTGGGTCGTTGCGGTCGGTCAGCCGCATCAAGCGCAAGGACTGACGGCGGCCGAGTTGGCCGGGATCGTTTCCGGCGATGTCGCCGACTGGTCCTCCCTCACAGGGGAAGGAACCCCGCTGCGGCTCCTGATTCCCGCCGACCCCTATCCGCCCCTCGACCAGTGGTGGCCGGGCACCACGGCGGTGGCGCAGACGCTACCCGTAGCCGACATCCCGGCGGCGCTGAAGGCCGATCCGGGAGCCGTGGCGCTGTTGCCTCTCGAAGCGGTCGACGCCCGCGTGCGGGGCCTGGCCGTCGACGGAATCGACCCTGTGTTCGGAGAGGGCGAGGCGGGCTCCTATGCTCTCGTGGAGCGAGCGTGGGTATCGACGGGACAGGCAGACAACGAGGAGTTCGCGCAGTTGCTGGATGAGGCAGCGCGGGGAGTTGCGGAACGGCTGACGCTGCCGCCTCCCGAGCCCATCATTCTCCGCGCAACGGGCGACATCATTCCCGCTCGCTGCGTGTACGAGAGGCATCAGGCCTACGGCGATCTCCGGCACGCCTTTCTCGAGTTGGGGCCCTGGCTGGCCGAAGCCGACATCACCGTCGGCAGCCTGGACGCTTCCCTCTCGGATGCCGGCGTTCCCATCGGTTGCGTCGAGACGTACAGCCTATTGGCGCCCGCGGGCACCGTGGAAGGGCTGGCTCTCTCGGGCTTCGACGTGATGACGGTGGCGACGAACCACGTCAAGGACTGCGGCCAGGAATACTGCGGAGACCAAGCCTTCTTTGACACCCTGGCGAACCTTCGCGGGGCCGGCATCGCGCCCGTGGGCGGTGGGGCCGATCTGGCGGAAGCGCGTCAGCCTGCCGTCCTCACGGTCGGGGGCGTCCGTTTCGCTTTCCTGGGCTATGACGAGATCGCGCCGTACTATCACGCCGAGCCAGGATACGCCGGCACGGCCCCGCTGGAGGAGGCCTATCTGCGGGAGGACGTGGCCGCAGCGCAACAGCAGGCCGACGTGGTGGTCGTGCTTCCCCATTGGGGCGTCGAGTACACGGCGGATCCGACCCTGGGACAGCGGGCGCTGGCGGCCGCCGCCGTGGAGGCCGGCGCCGACCTGGTGATCGGGAACCATCCCCACTGGGTGGAGGCCGCCGAGTACATCGGCGATGCATTCGTGGCCTACGCGCTGGGCAACTTCGTCTTCGACCAGGACTGGTCGGTGGAGACCCAGCAGGGCGCGGTACTGGACGTGGCCTTTCACGGCGCCGACCTGAAAGGCATTCGGTACTATCCGATCCGCATCATCGACCAGCACCAGCCGACCTTTGCCGGACCGGAAGAAGCGCAAGAGATACTCGACCGCATATGGACGGCGAGCGCCGTTCTGGAGTAGTCGCGCGGCGGAAGGCACGCGGGTACCGATGATCCGCGAGGCGGCGCGCCGCACACTGTCAACATGCGCCGCACCATGCGGCGCGTTCGACGCCCCCGCATTCGCCGAGAAACCCACGAAGCGAGCGCCGGGGAGCTGATCGGGGAGCTATTCGAGACGTGCCAAGCCGAAGGAAGAGCAAGAGACGCCAGAGCGGAGTGTGCCCTTCCTACGGCACCACTCCGCTCGGTGCTGCAAAGGGGGAGAGCGGGTCAGATCCCTGCCTCTCCTACGCGGCCGCCTGCAGTTCGACAAGAATCTGGTCAGTTACTGCTTGACCAGTCTCGACGCGGTGCTTGAGGCCGCGGGTGGTCGACCAGACTGCCTCTGCGATCTGTGGCCTGGCGAAGAGCATGTCCATCAGCATGCCGAGGGGCCCCAACCTCAGCTCATACGAAAGCGTCAAGCTCACGATCGTGCCTTGACCGTTGGACGTCAGGTCGAAGCGGCCGAGTGCTCTCTTGAGCGGGCCACCATTGTCGTAGATCTCAATCGTCATCGACCGGCCCTCATCCCAGTCGTCCACCCTTTCTTCCAGCCAGCCGCTGGGGTTCACCAAGTCGGAATGCCGGCTCGCTCCTATGCCGGTCCTCGCTTCTGAGGTGTACTTGGCCTCTGCAACCGCCGGGCTGTATTCCTGCACCGCCGAAAGGTCGGAAAGCACCGCCCATACCTTCTCCGCGGGCGCGTCGATCTGGACTGCACTGCTGACTTCTGTCATTTTGTCTCTCCCGGGCGTCTTCCCGCGCAACTACGCCGCCCGGCCCCCGCGGTGCCCGTCGTCGATCCCGACCCTGACGGGGGCAACGACGTTGTCGTAATCGCGGCCGTACAGGCGCTCGTAGACGCGGTCTATGAAGCCGTCTATCCCCTCGCGGTGCCCGACCAGTTCCTTGCGTCGCTTCTCCCAGAGCTTGTCGAGCTCCGTGGAGATGTCCTGGATTCGGTGACGGACGTCCGTGTCGCTGCTGCGGCCGTTGCCGGCGAGGCGGTAGAGCCCGGCCCGCTCGGCCGAGAGCTTGTTTATGAGGTCCATCGTTGTCTTCATTACCCAGCGCTCCTTTCCTGGATTCGCTGCTGGAAGGAGGCTCCGTATCATCGTTCCGGGCCTCTCTCCCGTGCCCCCGTGGGGTATCTGAGCACATAGTAAGAATTCGCGCTGAGGCTGACGGTGATCGAGATCACCAAACTGGCCGGAATGGGAGATTTTTGATTGTTTTGCTCAGGAAATGCGCTCCGGCCCACTCGCGCACGTATCTGGCCTGGCAGGTAGAGGGTGGCGGGCGATCAGGCGCGGCGACCGCGAGGAGGACCGTGCTCCCGCCAGGCGCGCAGGATGGCGGCGTCATGGTGGAAGGCCAGAGGCGGGAGCGCGTCCGGGGGGAAGAAGCGCACGTCCTGGCATTCGCTGCCGACCTGGATGCGGCCGCTCGTGACGCGGGCGGCGTAGGCGATGAAGACTACTCGAACGCCTCTGCGTGAGTATGCTCCCAGCAGGCGCGTGATGCGCACGTCCAGACCGGTCTCTTCCTTCGCCTCGCGTATGGCGGCCTCCTCCAGCACCTCGCCGACATCCACGTAGCCGGAGGGAAAGGACCATGCTCCTATGTGCGGCTCGATGTTGCGGCGCACGAGGAGGAGCCGACCGCGGCGTTGGGCAAGGATCCCGACTGCCACCTTGGGGTCGTCGAAGTGGACATAACGGCATTCCGGGCAGACCATGCGCCTGCGTCCGAACGCCACGCGGCGGCGGAGCTTGGTTCCACACTGAGGGCAGTATCGAGCGGACAAGGGCCCGGAACAGCTAGCGGAAGAACACCACCCGCCGGAAGCGCTCCATGTAGCGGCCGTCCCTGTCCTTCCAGCGGTCCAGCACGCGCTCGACGAAATCCTCCCGCTGGCCGAACTGGCTGGTGTGGCAGAGCAGGGCTTTGATCTTCGTCTGGACGACGTCGCTGACGTCGACGGAGAAGGTCGGCTGGTCGGAGCCCCAGATGAAGATCTCCCTCACCCTGTGCGGCTCCAGCCCTTCCTCCAGGTGCTCGGGGAAGTTCCAGCGGTCGCGGGCGGCGGGATACACGGCGTCGACGGCGATGAGGCCCGCGGCGCGGTGGTCCGAGTGGTTGACGAAGCTGTTGCGAACGATGATCTGGGTCGGGTCGTGAGTGAAGACGGCGTAGGGCTTGACCTGCCGGATGACGCGCACTACGTCGCCCAGGAGCTGGCGGCCGTAGGCCAACTCGCCGTCGACGTACCCGTTCAGGAAGAAGACGTCCTTCAGCCCCAACACCTCACCAGCGGCCCGCTGCTCCCGCCGGCGCATGGGCACCAGGCGGTCGGCGGTGAGTGATGGGTCGTCGGTGCCCTTGGAGCCGTCCGTGCAGATCAGGTAGTAGAACTCCCAGCCCTGCTGCGACCAGAGGTGGGCCGTGCCCGAGCAGCCGAAGTCGGGGTCGTCCGGGTGGGCGGCGATGGCGAGAGCGACCTTTGGGTGGTCGCCGGTGTCGGGCGGCCCTTCGGGCACAGGTTCTGAGTAGGTCTCCTCCAGGTTCGATGTCACGTAGCACCTCGGTGAGGGGGATATCAGAGTATTCTAGCACGAAGGCTGCCGTGGGGTGGTGTGGGGCGCGGTGGCGGCAGTCCGGCCGCTGACGCGCCCTCTTCTTTCCGAGGCGGCGCTCCGTCGCCTCCACCTCCGGCGCCGGGCCGCCCGGCAGGCCCGACGTCAGGGCCCTCATGCAGCCGATACAGCGCTCGATGGCCCGGGGCTCCCCGGGGAACGTCTCCTTGAGGCGGCTCTCGTAGTTCTCCCAGAAGAGCGTCCGGAGACCGGCCTTGGACACGAGCACCACCGGTACCAGGCCGCCCATGCCGGAGCCGATGACGTCGCACCGTTCCTCATTCGTGCTCTGTCCTCCCAGCGGCGCCGACGCCGCGCCCCTTCGGCTAGTGCGTGTGGACGGCGTGGGTCTTGCCCAGGGCGCTCACGAACTCGTTGTAGTCGAGGTAGGGAGTATAGACTTCGTCGCTCCGCTTCTCGAAGCGGATCGCCTCCGGCGGGCACTCGTTGATGCAGACGCCGCAGCCGAGGCAGCGTTCGTAGTCCACCTTGGCGAGGTGGTCCTCGACCGTGATGGCGAGCATGGGGCAGACCGGTTCGCAGGCGGCGCAGCCGTCGCAGAGGTGCTCGTCGATCACGGACCAGTAGCTGGACGGCGCGATGGCGTGGGGGATGTCGAGCTCTGAGGCGCCGCGAAGCAGGAAGCAGGCGTCGGCGCAGCAGTTGCAGATGAACCAGGAGTCCTCCTTGAAGTTCATGGTCATGTGGACCAGGCCGGCCTTCTCGGCGCGATTGAGGGCGTCGACCGCTTCGTCCGTGGATACGAGCCGGCCCTGGAGCGTGCCGACGGCGTGCTTGGGATCGTGAACGGGGGTGCCGGGGATGTTACCGCCGGCCATGCCCAGGCCGAGCCCGAGGCAGACGTTGAGCGGGTGGTCGCAGGCGTGAACCGCCCGGCGGCACTGGCAGTCGACGAGGGCGGCGATGGGCGTCTGCTCGATGAGCTTGAGCGCGTCCTCGTACGGAAGGACCTGCTCCTTGGGCGGACCGACGGCGGGCAGCACGCGGGCGGGAGGTATGCCATGCGCGTGGACCTCTCGGCCCCAACCTTCATGGAAGTACTTCTCGAACAGGTCCCCTAGCTTGTCCAGATCGGGCGAGGGTGCCCGGTTGACGTAGACGATCTCGAAGAGGCCGGGGGCGAAGAGCGGCAGGCGGAAGACCCGGACGCCGTCCGGCCGCTTGACGCCGCGGATGAGGTCGCGCGAGGCCATGCGGGTGAGGAGCTCGGCGGCGTCCTCGGGCGACATGCCGGCGCGCTCGGCGATGACCTCCTCGGGCTCGGGCAGGTAGTCGATGCTGGCCGCGAGATGGGCCTCGTCCGGCTCGAAGAGCATCCTAAGGATCTCGACCTGGGTTTCCGTGACGGGCGCGCCGATGGCGCCTTTCGAGAACGTTGTGCCCAGCTCGACGTACGGCTTGTCCTCAGGCTTCATGGCGATCCTCCCTCGATACGGCGGCATCAGTTGCGGCGACCGGGACGTCGGGTCATTGTATCGGGGGCCGGTAGCCGCGACAACGTGTCGAATGGCTAGCTGGACCGGGTGTCTTGCGCGAGGAGCTTGCCGCCGCGTTGCTCGGGCTAGTGCGCGTGGACGGCGTGGGTCTTGCCCCTGGCGATCACAAGCTCGTTGTAGTCGAGGAACGGCGTGTAGATCTCGTTGCCCCGCTGCTCGAAACGGATGGCGTCGGTTGGGCACTCGTTGATGCAGACGCCGCAGCCGAGGCAGCGTTCGTAGTCCACCTTGGCGAGGTGGTCCTCGATGGTGATGGCGAGCATGGGGCAGACGGGCTCGCAGGCGGCGCAACCGTCGCAGAGGTCCTCGTCGATCACGGACCAGTAGCTGGACGGCGCAACGGCGTGAGGGATGTCGAGCGCTGAGGCGCCGCGCAGCAGGATACAGGCGTCGGCGCAACAGTTGCAGATGAACCAGGGGTTCCGCTCGAAATTCATGGTGACGTGGACCAACCCGGCCTTCTCCGCGCGCTTGAGGGCGTCCACGGCTTCGTCCGCCGAAACCCGGCGGCTCTGGGGCGTGCCGACGACGTACTTCGGGTCGCGGACCGGCGTGGATTCGCCGCCGCCCGCCATGCCGAGGCTGATGCACACGTCGTTTGGGTGGTCGCATTTGCGCACGGCCTGGCGGCACTGGCAGTCGATGAGCATGGTGAAATCGGCGTCCTCGACCAGCTTGACCGCGTCCTCGTGCGTGACGACCTTCTCCTTGGGAGGGCCGACGGCGGGTAGAACGCGGGCCATGGGCGCCCCTGCACCGTGCATCTCCTGACCCCACCCTTCGTGGAAGTATCTGTCGAAGAGGTCGCCCAGCTTCTCCAGGTCGGATGAGGGCACGCGGTTGATGTAGACGATCTCGAAGAGGCCGGGGGCGAAGAGGGGCAGCCGGAAGACCCGGACGCCGTCCGGCCGCTTGACGCCGTGGATGAGGTCGCGCGAGGCCATCCGGGTGAGGAGATCGGCGGCATCCTCGGGCGACATGCCGGCGCGCTCAGCGATGGCCTCCTCGGGCTCGGGCAGGAAGTCGATGCTGGCGGCGAGATGGGCCTCTTCCGGCTCGAAGAGCATCCTGAGGATCTCGATCTGGGTGTCGGTGACGGGCGCGCCGATGGCGCCCTTGGAGAAGGTAGTGCCAAGCTCGACGTAGGGTCTGTCCTCAGGCTTCATGCGCATCCTTCCTGCGTGACCCGCGCTGGTCCACTGGCTCTCAAGACTGGGTCATTCTAGCGGCGGGCGGCAGAGCCGACAACGCGGCGGATTGGACGGTCCGAGTGAGCGCAGTCGCGGGGGGATACCGGATCAAGACCGATATCGTTTGATCTGCGCTTCCCGCTGGACGGCGATCTGTTCCGCGCTGCGTCCGTAGATGTGCGGGACGTCCCAACCGTTGAGCCCGGCGTAGGTATCGAGCTGGCTCCGATGGTGGATGTCGTGCTCTAGCATCATCATGAGGATGCGCCAGCCGGAAAGCGTGCCCTCCGTGTCGATCATCTGGACCTTGCGGTCGAGCCATTCGTCCGGCGTGCCCTCGATCTGGCGGTGGAACTCGCGTGCGCTCTCCTCGATGGCGGGCACCCACTTGGTGCGCGAACTCACGTCCGGTCCCGGCGGGAAGATCCAGCCCTCGCCGCGATAGGCGCTGGCGAGGTAGAGGCGCGAAACGGCGATGTGGCCGACGATCTGGTTGATGCTCCAGGCATTCTCACCCTCGCCAGCGGGAGGCGTCCAGCCGTCCGCTTCGGGAGGCAGGGCACCGACGTCCCGGACGGCCCGACGGTTGACGGCGTCGAAGTACTTCAGAAAGGCATCAATCGATTTGAACACGTGGATCTCCTCCTATGCATGCGAGGGGGCGGCATGGGCGCGTCGCGGACATCCCGGCGCGGCACCTCGTATCCTTCGACCAGGCGTGGCACGGAAACCAGGTCCACACACTCAAACCTTCCGCGCAACGAAGATCAGCTCGCCCGGATACTTGGAGCCGTACGGGCTCCCGTCGAAGTCCGCGTAGAACTGCTCCACCGCAAAGCCGGAACGGGCAAGGAGATGTTCCGCCTCGAAGCGGAAGAGATATCGGAAGGGGAAGGCGTGCACAACTCGCTCCTCACGTCCGTCGGGGTAGGTGACGTAGTAGATCATCTCAATGTGCTGAACCTGGGCGAACAGGTCACGAGACGCCACGCGGTCCTTGCGGGCGACCTTTCGACCATCCGGCATCGTGAACGGCTCTCCAATGGATTGCTCCTCCAGCCGCCCTTCGTCGACCAGCCATTCTAGGCGTGGATCGAACAGATCGAGGGCCAGCCGGCCGCCGTCGCTGAGGTGGCTGTGAACGCACGCGAGGCACGACGATTGATCTTCGACGGTTATCAGGTGCAGGAACACCCGAAAGGGCAGCGTGACGAGGTTGAAGGTCCGACCGAGATCGAAACCTCGCATGTCTCCAGGCACCAGCTCGACTCTCGACCGCACTTCCGGCGGCTCGTGCAGCAGCTTGTCCGCGCAGATCGATGTCATGCTCTCCGAGTTGTCCAGGCCGACTATCTCGATCCCCGCCCGCGCCGTCGGAATCAGGATGCGGCCGGTCCCGCAGCCGATTTCCAGCACGGGTCCGCCGGATTCGCGCGCCAAGTCCACGTAGAAGTCCACATCCTGCCGCCCGGCATAGGGCTGGAGGTGGTCGTAGAACTCTGCGACAGCGACTCGCTCGTCATGTGGTCCTGAGTTGTCCATGTCCTAGTCTCCAGATGGCGCTGCCCGACCTGAGTGGGCAGGCCCTGCTATCCCTCGCTCGGTGGCTGCTTGCGCCGCTCCCAGTCGTCCTGGAGGGCGAGGGCCCGGCGGATGCCCTGCACCATCACGAACCGCAACGGCTCCGGCGGAAGCGGGATCACACGCCGGTTGACGAAGAAGAGATCGGTCAGCTCCGTCTCGTCCTCCCGCACCAGGTCTCGCAGGACCCGCCCGGCCATGTTGGTGAGCGCCACGCCCTGCCCCACGCAGCCCAAGCTGTAGACGAGACGCCGGTCCCTGCCCAGGTAGCCCATCGCGGGGAAGAAGTCGACGGGGACCGAAACCGGCCCGCCCCACCGATGGGTGATGCGGGCGCCGGCCAGGCTGGGGAAGATCTCCACGAGGGAGCGCTCCAGCCGCTCGAAGGTTGGCTGGTGCCGGTCGGCGTCCACCCGTCCACCGTAGTAGTACACGGTGCCTTCCCCGCCGAAGACCAGGCGGTTGTCGACCGTCAGCCGGTAGTAGCGGATCAGGTTGCGGGCGTCGCCGATTCCCTGGCGGTGCTGCCAGCCGATGGGCGACAACTGCTCCGGCGTGAGCGGCTCGGTGAGGACGACGTAGGTGAACATCGGGAGGGCCTTGGAGTGAAGCCGAGGGAAGTGCTGCGTGTAGGCGTTGGTGGCGAAGACCACTTTCTCGGCCGCGACGCTGCCCAGGGGCGTCTCCAGCCTGATCCGGGGCTTGAGATGGACCGCCTCCACGGGTGTGTTCTCGTAGATCACCGCGCCGACGCCCTCGGCGAGGTCTTTCAGGCCGCGCACCAGCTTGACGGGGTTGAGCAGGGCGCACTCCTGCTCCGCTTTGGCGCCCAGGTAGACGGGAGAGTTGACCTCGGCCCGCAGCTCCTGCTCGTCCAGCCAGCGCACCCCTTCGACACCCAGCTCCTCCGCAAACCGGATTTCGTCCTGCAGCCGGTCGACCTGGGCCGGGTTGGTGGCGACGGTGAGCTCGCCGTTCTTCTCATAGTCGCAGTCGATGCCCTGCTGCTCGACTAGCTCCCCGACGTGCCTGACGGCGCGCACCGCGAAGTCGTGGGCCTTGCGCGCGTTCTCCTTGCCGAACCGCCTCGCGGTGGTCTTGAGCGTCAGGCCCATGAGCGTCGTCACGAAGCCTGCGTTCCGCCCGCTGGCGCCGTAGCCGACGACGTTCGACTCGAGCACGACCACCCGTAACGACGGATCGGCCTGACGCAGGTGCCACGCCGTGGACAGCCCGGTGAACCCCGCGCCCACAATGGCCACGTCGGCGCGGATATCCTCCTCAAGATTCCGGTTCTCCTGATAGGGCGCGGCCCCTAGCCAGAAGCTCTTGGACGTCCAGTCATCCATCTGCTCCGCCTCCTATCTCCAGTACTGAGCGAGCGATGCTTGCGGTCTTGGCATGAGTGTACAGGATGCGCGGCGCGGCGATTATTGGCGTGCGTCCGCAAGGCTACTACCTGCGGAACTCGTCTTCCAGGATGCCGTAGATGACCGTATCCACCCACCGGCCATCGACTACGTCGGACTGGCGCATGACGCCCTCCTGGACGAAGCCCAGCTTCTCGTAGACGTGCCTCGCGCGTGCGTTGTAATCGAACGTCCCGAGCCAGACGCGGTGGAGGCCGACGGCGTCGAAGAGGAATCCGAGGAAGGCGCGGATCGCGTCGGTGCCGTAGCCGTGGTCGCGGTGGCTCGGCTCACCGATGACGATATCGATGTCCGTGCAGCGGTGTGCGGTGTCCAGCCGGTTGTAGTTGATTGCGCCGATGGGGCGGCCGTCGGCCTCGATGGTGAAGAAGCGGCCGCGCTCGGGCTGCGAGCCGTCGAAGCAATGGGGCTCATAGTGCCCAAGGAACTCATCGTAATCTTCGATCCCGCTGCCCCAGAAGGGCCGGACCTCAGGGTCGAGGCTCCATTCGTGGAGCATGGGAACCTCGTCCAGCCTCATCGGGCGGAGACGAACCCTCTCGCCCCGTATGTCGGCCGACTCGATGGAGCCTAAGCGAACGGGCAGTTCCATGGCAGCCCCATCCTACACCATCGAGGGCGCCGTTTGAACGCGCCGGATCGCCAGACGGCTGGTCGACGGAGGGGTGCCGGAACAGGGCAAGCCGCAACCGGCGAGATCGACTACGATGATGCGGTGGACCATGACATGGCCGGCAGGCCCAGCGCGGAATGGAGGCAGCCATGCCAAGAGAGACCATGACTCCCAAGGAGCGGTGGCTCGCGGTGCTCGAGAGAGGGACCCCGGACCGCGTCCCCATGGACTACTGGGGTACGCAGGAGGCCAACCAGAAGCTCAAGGAATACCTGGGGTGCGAGCGAATGCCGGACGCCTTCGAGAGGCTGCACATCGACCGCGTGGTCGACGTGGCCCCGAAATACGTCGGGCCGCCCATACCGCTCGACGAAGACGTGTACGGGTGCAAACGCCGGTGGATGGACTACGGAACGGGCGCCTACCTGGAATGCGTATCGAACCCGCTGGCGCAGTATGACTCGGTCGAGGAGATCGAGCGCAACTACACGTGGCCGTCGCTCGACTGGTTCGACTACTCCGAGATCCGCAGCCGGGTCGAGGCCCGGCCGCAATTCCCCGTTCGAGGAGGCGGCTCGGAGCCGTTTCTCACCTACAAGGACCTCAGGGGGATGGAGCAGTCCTACATGGACCTGGTGGTCAATCCTGAGATCGTCCGCTACTGCCTTGACAAGCTGTTCGGCTTCGCGTACGAGAACACCGTTCGCATCTACGAGCAGATACCGGGCAAGGTGACATTCACGTTCGTGAGCGAGGATTTCGGCTCTCAGGAGGGGCTGCTGCTCTCCCCCGCTCTCATCCGCGAGTTCTTCATGCCGTGGATGAAGCGAATGATCGACCTGGTCCATCAGGCCGGGGCCTACGTGTTCCATCACAGCGACGGGGCAGTCCGAGCGATCGTCCCGGACATGGTCGAGGCCGGGATCGACATCCTGAATCCCATCCAGTGGCGCTGCAAGGGGATGGACCGCGAGGAGCTGAAGCGCAGTTTCGGCGACGAGGTGATCTTCCACGGAGGAGTGGACAACCAGCGCACGCTGGCCTTCGGCTCTGTCGAGGACGTGCGTCAGGAGGTGCTGGACAACCTCCGCATACTCGGCGCAGGCGGCGGCTACATCCTGGCGCCGTGCCACAACATCCAGGCGGTCAGCCCTCCGGAGAACATCGTGGCGATGTACGAGACGGGATACGAGAACGGATGGACGTAGGCGGCCGTACGCGAGGCGCGCCGCGAAGCCGGGTGGCACGCTGCCGGGTACCGAGGGCACGGCGGCCCGTCGCCCGCCCCTAGTCGAGATCCAGGGCGATGGGGTTGTCCGGGTCCAGGACCTCCTGCAGCTCCAGCACGTTTCCGTCGGGATCCCTGCCGTAGGTCGTCTTGATGGCCGCGCCGAGGTCCTGCGGCGGGCAATGGAAGGTCATTCCAGCCGCCTTGAGCCTCTCGTACTCGGATTCGAGGTCGGTGACGTCCAGGCAGATGTGGGTAATGCCGTGGTCGCACACCGGACGGCGGGGGTCGCCGTGCTTCGGGGGCGGGGACTCGTACTGGAAGATCTCAATGATGGCGTTGCCGGCCTTGAGCATCACCAGCCGGGCGGAGGAGTCCTTCAGGTTGGTGATCTTGTCGGCGGCCTCCGACCCTACCGGCCAGCCGCCGTCGAGCACCACCTCGAGACCCAGGAGGTCGCGGTAGAAGGCGAGCGCCCGCTCCAGGTTCGGGGTCGAGATGGCGGTGTGGTGGATTCCCCTGATCATTCGTTGGTCTCCCTCTACGCTAGGATTCGAAGACGGCGTGTTCCTCACCGATCCAGACGGAGGAGCGCGCCTGGTCGATAAAGAGGCGCTCGTCGTCGAAGAGGTCCTGCGCCGCCTTCCGGCCCTCGGGCGTCGACGCGCCCGCGACCAGATCATCCAGGCTGTCCCACCAGAGCTCCGCCACGCCGTCGTAGGGTTCCTCCGTGCTCCGTGCCTGCCGAAGCGCGTCATTTATCCCGCTCTCCAGCGTGTGCACTTGGACGTAGCGCCGGATCTTGAGCGGGCCGACACGGTCACGGACGAGCGGTCCGTGGGTGTTCAGCCAGTACCGCTGGAACTCCGCCCGCGAGAGATGCGGGAGGCGGCGGAGACAGTAGACGAACTTGACCATGAGTGGCTCCCTTCACGGATGACGGCGCAGCAGCTCCTCTCCGGCCGGCGACCGGCGATCGTGCCTCGTCAATCGATATCCAGCTTGTCCAGGATCCGCTCCTCGAAGGATGTGATGATCTCCTCTGAGCGCTCTGCGATCGACGAGTAGGCTTCTTCTTCCGCTGCGCATTTCCGCACGATCTCGCTGAGATGCTCCCGGCTCTCGTACTCCGCGATGCCGATGGCCGTGTTCGTCGCCTCGTCGAAGTAGAAGCCGAGCACTCTGCCGCCGTGTTTCTCCAGGAGGCACTTCCAGTCGCGCGCGGTGTCCTTGTAGGCGTCGACCGTCCCGGGCTTGATCGTCACGGTGCGAATGCGGGTGATCGTCACTGTCTATACCCCCTTCGGGCTGACTACCCTCCGTCGCGCCAGCGTACCTCAAACAGTCCCACCGAGTTCTAGAAGGCGCGCGGCCCGGCGTTTTCGCGCCGTCCGGACGGAAGCGGCTTAGGCCTCATCCTGCGTGAGGCCCAGCTCCTTCTCGGCTCGGTCGAGCATCCGATGATACTTCTCGTGCGTGCCAGGGCCCATCTGCTCCTCTTCCACCTGCTCGAACAGCCCCTCCAGTTCTCTCTGGTCGTCATCGCTCAGGATCCGGTCGGCCATCGGAAAGAGCACGCCGTTCTCCTTTGCAATGTGCCCCTGGAGGAGCTCCACGTAGCTGCGCGAGTTTTCGACGATGATCTGCGTTGCGCCTTCATCGCCGTCCTCGTAGGCGCTCAGCGCCCCCTCGATTGCCCCAACGTACCGCCTGCCGGCAGCGTGCTCGTGGAGCATGACGGCCAGGGGTCCTGCTCCTCTGGGCATGCCCCGCTCTTCCAGACGAGGGAACAACTGGCCCTCCTCCTTGCCGTGGTGGCATCTGTCAGCGAAGTTGCGGATGAAGTCCACCGCATCCCGAAACAGGGTCGCGGGAATGCGCTCACCCTCGGCTACGCGATCCGCCGCTTCCTTGAGAATGGCCAGCATCCGCTCTATGGCCCTGTGCTCTTCCCTGAGTACTTCGGTCGCTTTCACTCTCATTGCCTCCCTGCGGGGGATGGGGCCGCCCGGCCGTGCTGGCAGTGCCTTGCCCGCTTGCCCCTAGACCTTCTCTCCCATTCGACCAGATCGCATGCCTTGAACGGAAGGGCGGCCGGCGGCTTGAGGAATCGAGTTCGGGAGGCACGGGTCAGGCCCCGTTCGGAGGCGGGCGCCGCCGGTCCGGGGGCTCGTCCTGCCACGCCTAAGGCGGCGCCGCGGCCTACCAGCGCACCTCGAATAGCCTCACCGGGTCCTCGAAGCCGCGGAGTTCCGTCTCGCCGCGGTCCGAGAAGAGGAACCCGTTGCCGGTGGCGGGCTCGCGCACGATGTTGGAGACATGGTTCGGTACGGACAGCCCGCTGACGTAGCACGCTGTGCTCACGGCTTGCCCGGCGGGCATTGGCGTCCTCGCGGATAGATCGAGGCGGTCGGGTGGAATAATCCGGCCTCGCGCTAGTAGCGGTCCCAGTGCACGAAGTCTTCCATGGGCTTTCGTCCCGCGGTGGGACTCTTGGGACGAGTCCCATGTGCTTCCTCATCGACGTAGCCCAGTGTCACGACAGCCCAGATGCGCTTGTCCGCAGGTATTCCGAGCATCTGTTTGATGATGTCGGGGCCGTCCCCCTTTAGCGTGGCGATGTTGCCTCCGAGGCCATGAGCGTCGGCCGCTAGGAGAAGCCGTTCGACGAGCCGGCCACTGTCGAAGACATTCAGATCATGCCTCTCGGGGTCTGCCGGCGTAACGACCACGAGCGCCAAAGCAGCGCCTGCTGCGGGCCGGGCACCGAGCTCCGAGATCCGCTGCTTGATCTGGGAATCCCGCGCCACCACGACTTCCAAGACCTGGCGGTTGCTCGCACTTCCCGACCACCGGCCGACCTCCAGGATGTCGCTGAGAACGTCCTCAGGAATCCGTTCCGGCGTGTAGTCTCGAACGGCCCGGAGGCTGCGCAAGAAACGGATCTTATCGCTGGCTTGCATCTTCTACCCTTCCTCCCTCCACCTGACCCCATACAGCCTGACCGATGACCTGCCGCCAAAAGCTGAAGATGAACCTTAGACGTCCGGGCGAATCGTACGGTCGATTTGCATCAGCTCGACCGGAGCCCCGTTCACCTCAATCATTGCCACGAGTACGCCCGTGCTGGGACTGCTGGGTCCCTCCCCGATGACGTTCTGCCCCTCGATTGCTGCCATGAGGTCCTCGACTTCGAACGCAACGTGGGGCACGCTCTTGATCAGATCCGCGTACGGAGCATCGTCCCAGTACCTCATCCACTGAATCCCGAATGGGTTGTTCTTGTGGTCGCTGACCGTGATCTTGAGATGCGGCAATGGTATTTCGCCCTCGAATGGCTCAGTGGTGGGTATTCCAATGTGGTTGTACTTCATCTCCATTGACTGTCCTCCCTCCACCTCACCTCGTACAGGCGCCTGTTGGTTCCGGGGAGAACGCCAACAGCCCTACTCTTTGACTCGAGCATTGATCTCGATGAGAGCCAAGTAGCTGCCCTGGTCGGCCCGAAGCGCATTGCCCGTGTCAAGGTCAGGGAATCCGCGCAGCGGCATGGGCACGGCAGCAGCAACCGCCGCTTCTTGAAACTTCAGCCAGACGCTCCAGCCGTCCTTCATGGGCGCTGCATACTGGATGTCCACGATACCTGTGTGTTCCCAGTGGTTGCGCCACCAGTCCGCTGTGTGGAACGACCAGCATTCCTTGGGATCCCAGAAGGTGTTGCCATCGTCGTCCTGTTCGGTGAGGTATCCCGGGAGCTCGCCTGCGAAGTCTCTTGTGAGGCCCGGACTGGCCACCCCAATCTGCGCCCCAGGTTTCAAGAAGATAGCGAAGTACCCTAGGTACGTATCGCTGGTGCCGTAGTACTGGAACGAATCTACGCTGATTGCCGCGTCGAAGAACCGACGGTCGTAGGGCAGCGAGTGCGCCTCAGCGCGAACGGGCGTGACTAGGTCTCCGACTCCGGCCTCGTCGATGCGCTGCTGGTTGTCCTCGGCGCTGATCCAGAGATCGTTCGCCCACACCTGCACGCCGAACTCCTTGGCCAGGAAGATCGAACTCATCGCCCTCCCGCAGCCCATGTCCAGCACGCGCATGCCCGGCTTGAGCGTCATGCGCTCGCACAAGGACTCGGTCAGCCACAAAGCGTTCGGGCCCATCTGGTTCGCGAAGATCCACTCCGGATCGTACGCTGACGAGCGTGGGAAGCGGTCATCAGACAGCATCTGTCGCGCCTGTTCCTTAGTGATCTTCACGGGTATGTTCTCGCCCCTTTGGAGGCCTGCACAACGATTCGTGAGGTTGATGCTCTGCCAAAAGGACAACCTGCCCTGAGCGCTGCGCAACCGTTTCCGGAGGCTTGTGGGCGTGCTTGGACGAGGTTCATCGCCTTCATCCTAGTCGACCCTCGTATTCAACCGGAGCCTACCTACGGTACACACACTCGTATAGGCGCACCGGCTCCTCGAAGCCGCGCAGCTCCGTGTCCCCTCGGTCCGAGAACAGAAAGCCCTTGCCAGCAACGAGCTGACGTACCACGTCTGAGGCAATGATCTCCCCGCCAGCGGCGCGGTCGCAGATGCGGGATGCGAGCTGGACGGCTGTGCCGAAGAGGTCCTGCTCCTCGGCGACGGGCTCGCCGGCGTTGAGGCCGATGCGGATGGACAGCGGTGCTTCGACAGGCTCAGCATGGTGGTCGGGGGACGAGGGTCGGGGGTCGCGGCCTCCCCCCGCCTCCCCGCGGTTGTGGGTACCGACGGCTCGCTGGATGGTGACGGCGCACTCGAGGGCGCCGGAGGCGGAGGGGAAGGAGGCCATGATGCCGTCGCCGGTGTGCTTGATCTCGCTGCCGCCGCGTTGCCTTAGAGCATCGCGGACGATGGTGTTGTGGGCCCGCACGACCTCCTGAGCCTTGGCATCCCCGAGGCGTTGGGTGAGGGCTGTGGAGGACTCGATGTCGGTGAAGAGGATGGTGACGAGGCCGGGTGGGGCGGGTGCTGTGGTTGTGGGTTGTTTGCCGCCCCCTAGGAACTCGTCAATGGCGGCGTCGACGGTCTCGGTATTGCCTGCTGCTGGATGTATTCCCGCCTCCAGAGGGATCAGGCTGGCGTTTGTGATGCTTGCTGCGATCTCTCTTGTGGCTTCAGGGGAGGGATAGTCTGGTCCGGCGAGCACGAGCGTTGGGCACGCTATCTTGCCCAACAATGGACTGACATCCACATCCTTGCTAGCGGCAATCATGGCTCGGTACGTGTCTGGCCTGATGCTCGCCTGGATGAACTGAGCAAGCTCGTGTGCCCGCGCGTGTTCCCAACCAAGTTGCATGTGTATCTGGGTCTCCATGTACGCTTCCCAGTTCCGGTCCGTCATCGGTTCCAGCATCTCGTGTTGCTGATAAGCGAAAGCCTCTGAATACCGTGCCATGCATGACCAGAGGACTAGCCGTGAGACGCGTTCGGGGTGCGATGCCGCGAAGGCAATCGCGATGGGACCGGCTCCCCGGATCGCCAAGAGCGCAAAGCGCTCCAAGTGAAGGTGGTCCGCCACCGCGTGCACATCCGCTACGTGGGCGGCAAGAGACAGATCAGTCACGTCGCGCTGGGATAGACCGTAACCCCTCATGTCATATCTGATGATCTTCCGACGATCAGCCAGCCGCAGGTACCAGCGGGTCAGTTCACGACTACGCCACTCCAGTTCGATGTGACTGTAGGAGAGAGGCGCGGTGAGTACGAGCGACTCGCCTTCCCCCAAGGTCCAGTAGGCGATGCTCACGCCGTCTTTGGTCTTGGCGTACTGAATCTGCGGCTCCATGGCGTGGCTCCCCTACAGTCCGGGGTCGTCTTGCCTCCGAAGGCACCCCCATGGTGAGGGAAGGCGGCAGGCTTGTCAACGGGAGGGAAGGCTAGGGACGGCTTGTTAGCAGCTCGCGCGCCGCGGCGAGACCGTCCTCGAGGCGGTTTGGGTCGCCGCCCGCGGTGGCGACGTCGGGCCGGCCGCCGCCGCCTGCACCCATCGCCTTGCCGATGCCCTTGGCGATCTTGCCGGCGTGCAGGCCGCCCTCCACGAGGTCAGGAGTTAACATAACGACCACATTCAGCTTGCCCTCCAGCACAGAGCCGAGGACGACCGCCGCGGACTTGGCGCGCCGGCGGAGCTCGTCGCCGAAGTCGCGCAGAGCGGCGGGATCCGCCCGGTCGACCCTGTCGACGATGAGCAGCGCGCCGTCGCGCTTCTCGGCGCGGTCAAGCAGCTCGCCCGGGTCGGGGAAGGCGACGGTCTGCCTGGGCTGTTCGCGGGCGCGCTCCTCGATAGCGCGGATGCGGTCGGGCAGCTCCGTGGGCGGGACGTTGTACTCGCGGCTGAGCTGCTCGATGACATGGCGGCGAGTGTCCATCCACTCGAAGGCGCCGAAGCCGGTGACGGCCTCGATGCGGCGGATGCCCGCGCCGACGCTGCGCTGGTCGACGATGACGAAGGCGCCGATCTCGCCGGTGGCGTGGCAGTGGGTGCCGCCGCACAGCTCGCGGCTGAACGGGTCGCCGTCGCCGACGGTGACCATGCGCGCCTCTTCGCCGTACTTCTCGCCGAAGATGGCGTCCGCGTTCTGCTTGAGGGCGTCCTCGACAGACACGACGTCCGTGCGCACGGGGCGGTTGAGCACGACCTGCTCGCGCACGATGCGCTCGACCTCCCGCAGCTCATCGTCCGTGAGCGGCTTGTTGTGGAGGAAGTCGAAGCGCAGGCGGTCGGGCGAGACGAACGACCCGGCCTGGGTCGCCTGCGGGCCGAGGACGGTGCGCAGCGCCCTGTGGAGCAGGTGGGTGGCGGTGTGGTTGCGCATGGTGGCGCGGCGGCTCGACTCATCTACCTGGGCCTGCACCTGCTGGCCTTCGGCAATCCGCCCGAGCACGATCCTGCCGCTATGGAAGAACACGCCGTCACCGATCGGGCGCACGGTGGCCACCTCGACCTCGCCCTCGGGACCGACGATACGCCCGAGGTCCCCGATCTGCCCGCCGGCCTCGGCGTAGAACGGGGTCGCGTCCAGCACAAGGTCGACGTCCGCGCCCTCGTCCGCGGCAGCCGCGCGTTCGCCGGATGTGAAGAGCGCGAGCACCGTGGCGTCCGCGGCCAATGTGTCGTAGCCGAGGAATCGGGTCGCTTTCAGGTCGCGGGCGGCAGCCAGCAGCTCTTCCTCCTGCTCCCGCCCCTGCTCGCGGTCCTCGCGGGCGCGCTGCCGCTGCTCTTCCAGCGAGCGGTCGAAGCCCTCTTCGTCGATGGTCCAGCCCCGCGCCTCGAGGACTTTGCGGGTGAGGTCGAGCGGGAAGCCGAAGGTGTCGTGGAGGCGGAAGGCCTCCTCGCCGGGGAGGACCGTCGCTGTTGCGCTGATCTTCGCTGCACCACCCAGCCCTGCTTCTGCCCCCTTGATGGAGCCCTCTAGTCTTGTGAGGCCCGCCTCCAGAGTGGCGAGGAAGCGCTCCTCCTCTTCCGCGACGAGATCGGTGATGCGGGACGCCGTCTCTCTCAGTTCCGGGTAGGCGTCGCCCATAGCGTCGATGACGCCGCGGCAGATCTCGTGGAAGAACGGCTCGTGCAGGCCGAGGAGCCGGCCCTGATACGACGCGCGGCGGAGGACGCGGCGAAGGACGTATCCCCGCCCCGCGTTCGAGGGCATGATGCCATCGGCGATGAGAAAGCTCACCGCGCGGGCGTGGTCCGCCACGGCGCGGTAGCTGGGCAGCCGTTCCGGCGCGATCTCCTTCGGGTCGCCGGTCATCTCTCGGAGGCGCCCAATGAGAGGCACGAAGAGGTCGATGTCATAGTCGGTCGAGACGCCCTGGAGAACCGCGACCAAGCGCTCGAAGCCCATGCCGGTGTCGACGCCGGGCTTGGGCAGGGGCGTCATTGTGCCGTCCTGGGCGCGGTCGAACTGCATGAAGACTAGGTTCCAGAGCTCCCACCACCGGTCGCACTCGCAGGTGAGAGGGCAGTCGCTGCCGTCTTTCAGGCAGGCTCCGGTGCGGTCGTACATGATCTCGGAGTTCGGGCCGCAGGGGCCGGTGTCGCCCATGCTCCAGAAGTTGTCGTCGGCGCCCAGCCGCGCAACGTCCGCCGCCGGCATGCCCTTCACCCGGGACCAGATCTCGGGCGACTCGTCGTCCTCTTCGTAGACGGTGGGGTGGAGACGGTCGGGGGACAGCCCGAGCTGGTTGACGAAGAAGTCCCACGCGAACTCGATGGCCTCCTCCTTGAAGTAGTCGCCGAACGAGAAGTTGCCGAGCATCTCGAAGAAGGTGTGGTGCCGCGGCGACGGCCCGACTTCCTCCAGGTCGTTGTGCTTGCCGCTGACACGCATGCACTTCTGCGACGAAGTGGCGCGCGTGTAGGAGCGCTTCTCCTTGCCCAGGAAGACGTCCTTGAACGGCACCATGCCGGCGTTGGCGAAGAGCAGGGTGGGGTCCTGGGCGGGCACGAGGGAGGAGCTGGGCACGATGGTGTGGCCGTGCGCCTCGAAGTAGTCGAGGAACTTGCGGCGGATCTCGGAGCTTCGCATGGTGGTTGGATTATAACAACGCGGACGCTGTGGTGAGGGAGGGGAGGTTCAGGCGCGCAGAGAGGCCTCTGTCACCGCGCGCTCGTGGACGGTCAGGTCCTGCACCTCATGGGCCGGTCCGATCTCCATGGGAGCCGTACTCGGCGGCTGTTCGGCGCGAAGCAAGGTTGTCAAGCGCGCTGAAGATGGACCACAGGATAAGCTACCTCATTCGATCCCACCCGCCCACCCGGAGATGATTATGGATCTGGGGGACACCCCCAGACCCCCGGCAGAGTCCTTCCCGGGAAGGACTCTGCACTCCCGCTCTGTCAGCCATCTCTCGCCGCCGGAGGGGACAGGCGGGTGTCGCGGCAGCGCGAACCGATGGGCCTAGTCAGGGTCTCTCTCCGGCGCGCCCGGCGCCGGTCTCGTGAGGGGGAAGGCGACCACGTCGCGGATGGACGGGCTGTCGGTCAGGTACATGAACCAACGCTCGATGGAGACGCCGAAGCCCGCCGTCGGCGGCATGCCGTACTCGAGCGCTTCGAGGAACTCCTCATCGAGCATCTGCGCCTCGCGGTCGCCGGCATCCCGCAACCGCTGCTGCTCCTCGAAGCGCTGCCGTTGGTCGAGCGGGTCGTTCAGCTCGGCGAAGCCGTTGCCGACCTCCGACCCGGCCATCATGATCTGGAGGCGCTGGACGCGCGCGGGGTCGGTTGGGTCGCGCTTGGCCAGCGGGGAGATATCGACCGGGTGGTTGACGAGGAACTGGGGCCGGATCAGCTTGGGCCGGATCTCCTTCTTATAGATCATGTCGATGAGCCGCCCGCGCCCAACACCTGGGCCGGCGTCCGGCACGTCGAGCTTCTCGGCGATGGGCAGGAGCGACTGCGCGCTCGGGTACTCATGCAGGTCGATCCCGATCTCCCGCTGGAACAGCTCGAAGTAGTCCGACTCCGGCCATGGGAGGTTGAAGTCGAGCTCGTGTTCGCCATACGTGAGCTTGAGGGTGCCGAAGGTCTCGCTGATGACCGTGGTGTAGAACCGTTCCAGCAGGCGCTTGAGCGCCTCCAGGTCCGCGTACGCGCAGTAGAACTCCAGCATGTCGTAGTCCTGGAGGTGCTCCCGGCTGATGCCCTCGTTGCGAAACACGCGGCCGATCTCGTAGACGCGCTCGAAGCCGCCGACGACCAGCCGCTTGAGCGCGAGCTCCAGCGAGATGCGCAGGTAGAAGTCGGTGTCGAGCGCGTTGTGGTGGGTGGTGAAGGGCTCGGCGTCGGCGCCGCCGGGAACGGCCTCAAGGGCGGGGGTTGCCACTTCCACGAAGCCCTCGCCGTCTAGGAACACGCGCAAGTTGCGGACGAACTCCGCCCGCTGGGCGAGCACCTGCATCTCCCGCGGGTCGCTGATGAAGCTGAGATGGCGCTTGCGGACGCGGGTCTCGGGGTCGCTCAGGCCGTGCCACTTCTCGGGAAGGGGACGCAGAGCCTTGGTGAGCACGCTGAACTGCCGCACCTCAACCGTTAGCTCACCGGTGCGGGTGGTGAAGAGCGGCCCGTCGACTCCCACATAGTCGCCGATGTCCAGCAGCTTGGTGAGGTCGTAGCGGTCCCGGCCGAGGACATCACGCCGGAACTGGAGCTGGATCTCGCCGGACCCGTCGCGGAGGTTGGCGAAAGTGGAACCGCCGTGGCGGCGCCAGAGCACGAGGCGGCCCGCGATCCGCGCCTCGGTCCCCTCCGCCTTCTCCCGCGCCGCGGCTATGGGCTCCCGGCCCTCGAACGCGGCGGGATAGGGATCGATGCCCGACTCACGAAGGCGGGCCAGCTTCTGGACGCGGGCGGCGCGCACCTCCGCCAGGCGAGAGGTCGGCGGTTCATCTTTCGTTCGGCGCGGCATCAGGCTTATCTTATCGGCAGGGCGGGTGACCGACAACACGGGCAAGCCCGCTCTCCGCCCATCCCGGTTTGGCCCGCCGAGCCGTCGTCTGGAGTGGACCGGCGAGGCGGTTCTCCGCCGGGCGGCTACGCCTGCGTGCGGCCAAGCTCGCGGCGCGCCCCTGCGATGGCGGCCGGAAGGTCGTCGATCGTTCGTTCGCGGGCACGCCCCGGCTGCACGAAGACGAAGACGCACCGCGCCACCGGCCGGCCGAGCGCCTCCTGCAGCGCCAGCGCGTAGGCCGCTCCCTGAAGGCGGTAGCGGGCCACGGCGGCCTCCAAGTCGGCCTCGCCGGGCACGACGTCCGTCTTGTAGTCGACCACCACCAGGCCGTCGGGCGTCTCATACAGCAGGTCGATGAAGCCCTCGACGGTGACGCCGTCCACCGGCGCCGCGACATACAGCTCCCGCCAGTAACGGTCCCCGCCCACGGCCTCCCGGAGGGACGGCGAGTCGAGGGCGGCCGCTACCATGCGGGCCACCTCGGCCCCACGGCCGGCGATGCCCTCGGCCGCGGCCTGGGCTCTCGCGGCGCCTTCGACGTCGGCGCCGGTGGCCAGATCGATGCTCTGGAGGACGGCGTGGACCGCACGGCCGAGCGCCGTGCCGGCGCGGCCGCGCCGCCACGGCGGCGTCTCCTCGACGGGCGCGTCCTTTTGGAGATTGGGGTCGTCCTCGGCGCCCCGGACACCCTTCGCGATGTCGACCGCGCTACGCTTTGGCACCTTCGACATCTTCTTCAGGTTCTCCTCACGCTCCTCCAACCAGTGCCGGCGCTGCTCCGGACTGTCGTCGAAGGCGAGCGGCTCGGCGGGCTCCTCCTCACCTAGCGGCGCTTCATCGACTTCCGCCTTGACCCAGAGTTCACGCGCTTCCATCGAGCGTTCGTGAAGGCGGGCGGCGTGGCTCTTGCCGCCTTCCTTGTGGTGGAGGCTCACGATCAGATGGTCGCGGGCACGGGTGGCGGCCACGTACAGGAGCCGGACCTTCTCGTGCTGCTCCATGATCTCCTCGCGGACGGCAAGCGCCTCATAGCCGGGAGTCTCGAAACACGCTGTCTTGGGACCGATCCGGGCCTGCGGGCGGCCGTCTTCCTCCCAGAGGACAGTTGCGCCGGCACCCGGCGGGGCTCCCCCTTCGGTATTGAGGCCGGCGAGCACGACGATGGGAAACTCAAGGCCCTTGGCGGCGTGGACGGTCATGATGCGGACGGCGTCATCGTCCGGCTCCGGGACTACCGTCTCCACCACCCGTGTGCCCTCCTCCGCCTGCCGGTCCGCCCAGTCGATGAACTGGCGCAGCGTGCGGCCACCGGTCTCCGCGAAGGCGCGGGCCTGGTCGAGGACGAAGCGAAGCCGCTGCCAGCGCTCGCGCGGCCGCCGGTGAGCGAAGGCGAGCTCGAAGAGCCGGCGCTCACGGATCACGGCCTCCACGATGCCGCTGATGCTCGACCACCAGCGGCGGTCATGAAAGCCTTGCAGCGATCGCATCGCCGCGACGACGGGGTCGTCTTGCGGAAGTGAGTCAGGCGGACCGCGGCGGTAGTCCCAGCGGCCGCCGGCCTGGAAGAAGCGAAGCAGGTCGTCGTCGCCGCATGCGAGGGCTGGTGAGCGCAGGGCCGCTATCAGCGCCACCTCGTCGGTCGGGTCATCCACGGCGCGAAGGATGGCGAGCAGATCGCGCACCTCCTGTGCGTCGTAGACCAGGGAGCGGCTCTCGACGCGGTAGGGAATACCGGCGCCCTCCAGGGCCTCCTCGATGGGCGGTAGGGTGGTCCGAGTGGGCAGGAGCAGGGCCATGTCCTGGTACCTGGCGGCGCGGGATGTCCACGTGCCGTCGGCTTCCGCTTGGGCGACTTGCCAGCCTTCCGCCTTCGCGCGCCGAATGAGGCGGGCTATCTCCTCCGCCTCGCGATCTCGAATCGGGCCGATGTTGCCGCCGGCCGGACCGCCAAGGAGCCGGACCGTGGTGTCAGCGCCATCCGGCGTCTTTCGATAGGGCTGGAGGGGCACGTACGCGGCCTGACCGTCGGAATCACCGTCGCCCATGAGTCCAGCGAAGACATGGTTCGCCCAGTTGATGACAGCGGGAACCGAGCGGAAGTTCTCCGTCAGCAGCACCGTCTCTCGTGAGAAATGGCGCTGCGCGGTCTGGTAGAGGTCGATGTCGGCGCGGCGGAAGCGATAGATGGACTGTTTCGGGTCGCCGACGAAGAAGAGCCGGCCGTCTTCGATCTCCGCCTCCCGCCAGTGCGGAGGCGTGCCGTCCGGCTCCCTTCCCGCCAGCAGCACGGCGATCTCGATCTGCAGCGGGTCGGTGTCCTGGAACTCGTCTACGAGCAGATGAGAGAAGCGCTGGTGCAGATCGCGCCGCACTGAGGCGTCCCGTCTCAGCACTCGACGGGCCAGCACGAGCAGGTCGTGGAACTCCAGGCGGCCCAGCATGCGGCGTTCCTCGGCGTACTGCAGGATGAGATCCCGGAGCGCCGCGAGCAGGTGGGGCAGGATCGTCGCCCGCGCGCCGCTGACGAGGTCGTCTCGCGTCTGCTGGGCACGACCGAGGATGTCGCGCACCTCTGCGGGGGTGACGCTCTGCCAGTTGTCTCCGCGCCCTCCGCTGCCGCGCGCGATGCGTATGCCCTCCGCGAGGATGCGAAGCTGGTCGAGCTCTGTCGTCGCCGCCGCGAGGCGTCGCCGGTAGGTGTCCACACTCTCCAGGTGGAGGCACAGCAGGTCCTGGGGATCGCTGCAATGCGCTCGGAGCCCGCAGGCTTCGTCAAGGAGCTGCAGCACGGGCGCGACGTCGAGCTGTGGCAGCGGTGGCGCCTGGACGGCGGCGTCCTCAAGGTGGTCCCAGTTCTGATGGAACTGCCACGCCACCTCTCGGAGTTGGTCGAGAGAGGGTGCGAGGCCGAGGACGAAGGCGCGGAGGAGCACCTGCTCGCGTAGTGGGTCTTCGAGGAGTTCATCGACGAAGGCGGCCCAGCGCTCATCAAAGGCGATGGAGGCGCGGATATCGTCCTGGATCTCGATGGCCGGCGGTAACCCTGCCTCCAGGGGGTGCTCGGCCAGAATGCGCTGAGCGAAGCCGTGCAGCGTCTCGATGGCGGCGGCATCGATCTCGACCAGAGCGCTCCGGCAGCGGGCGCGCTCGTCCGCTGATAGGTGTTCCACGTCCCGTGCCGCTTCTTCGAGCCGCTGGCGGACTCGATCCCGGAGCTCAGCGGCGGCGGCCTCGGTGAAGGTGATGGCGGCGACATGCCGCAACTCCGCGCGACCGGTCGTGACGAGGCAGATGATCCGCTCGATCAGCTCTCTCGTCTTGCCGGTGCCCGCACCCGCCTCGACGAAGAGCGTGGCGTCGAGGTCCTGCTGGATCCGTTCGCGGGCTGCTTGGTCGGCCGGTGGGTCGGTGGCCATGTCAGTCCTCCGGCTCCGCCAGGTCGACGTACTCGCGCAGCTCGGGCGCAAGCCGTTTGCGCTGCCAGGCCCGGGCGCGTTCCCGCAGGCAGACGCGGTCGTACGCGCAGAACCGGCAGTTCTCGAAGGCCCCGTTGCCCCACGGGCCTGGACGGGCCGGAAAGAGACCCATCTCGATGCCGCCCAGGATTACGGTGAGCGCCTCATGGAACCGGCTGAGGACGGCTTCGTCCACCGGATGGCCGTTCGTTTCGTACCCGGCCCTTTCTGTTGCGAACCAGTAGTACGCCGCAGCCGGCACCTCGCCGTAGCGCTGCCTTGCCGCCAGGGCGTAGATGGGTAGCTGCAGCGCCGTACCCCGCTGGACAGGATCGATCTTGAGCGTTCTGTAGGGTCTCGGCGAGCCTGTCTTGTAGTCCAAAACGAGGAGATGGGAACCATCGGGAGCTTGGTCGACGCGGTCGATGCGGCCGCGGAACGCGACGCTGCGTCCGTCCGGGAGCGTGACCGGGACCGCCGCCAGCTCTGCGTCAGGCACGCCGAATGACAGCTCGACCGCCTCCGGGACGACGCCGTGCTCAGCGCGCAGACGCTCGTCGGCGTCGAGGAAGCCTGCCAGATCTCGTAGGATGCGCTCGCGCTCTAATCGCCACAACAGCGGCCTTCCCGTGAGGCCCGCCGCCTCGGCCCGGTCGCACAGACGCTCCCCAATCTCAGTCAGTCGCGCGCGCTCCTCCGAGGTCCAAGCCTGGTCGGGAGCCGCGCGCCTCGGCGTCTCGGAGACGAACGACTCCAGCGCTTCGTGCAAGAGATTCCCTCGCTCGAGCGCGCTGATCGTGAGTGTGTCTTCCGGCTTCTCCGTCTCTGCGACGCGAAGCACGTGTCCCAGGAAGTAGCGAAACGGGCACGTCGCCCAGTTCTGCAGCGCTGTTGGGGACACGGGCTGCTGGGCCGAGGGCACCGGGGCGCTGTGTACGGAGAGGCGCCCGTCCCAACGTGTGAGCCTCACGCTCGCCCGTTCGATCTCCTCCGAGAGGCCGTCCCCCAATGCCCGTTTCTCAGCCGTCAAGTAGTGCTCGGTCGGGCGGCCGCCGTTGCGTTGCCATCGGATCAGGCTGTGGAGATCGTATTCCTGCTTCGACGCGCGCCCATCGGTGCCCGCCAGTGCCGACTCAAACGACGGCACGACTGTGAACCAAGGGCGCTCGGTCAGGTTCGCCAGGTCCTCGCTGAAGAGCGACCTTCCCTCAAGGAGCGAGGCGGTCTCGATCAGCCAGCGGCCGGGCAGCCTGCCGCGCTGGCCGCGAAGGTCGGCGCGGGGATAGCAGAGCACGCGCTCGCCTGCCGATGCCAGCGCGGCCAGGTAGTCCCGGCGCCATTCCGCCGATCTGCCGGTGCGGAGCGGCAGGTCTGACGCCACCGCCCGTTCGCGGTCGGGCAGGATTGGGTCATCTCGTTCGCGCGGCGGCATGAGGCCTTCGGTCATGCCGAGCACGAAGATGACGTCGAAGTCGGTACCCAGCGCGTCGGCGATCCGGCCGACGAAGACGCCATCGCCAAAGCGCCCGATACGGCCCGCAGGGGCCTCCAACTCGCGTTCCAGGGCCTTCCGGAAGGTCGCCTCGTCCGTGTGGGGCCGTACGTCCTCCAGGGCGGACAGTGAATCGAGCGCGGCCTCCACGGCACGGTGGGCCTCGATTGCCGCGTCTTTCTCTTCCTCCGGCAGGCCGCGCCAGTGCCCTTCTCGTCCCAGGTACCGCTCAAGGAGGCCGCGCGCCCATGAGGCGAACTGGCCCCAGGACGACCGGGGGCCCGGATCGACAGCGGTCGCCAAGTCCTCCATGAAGCGGGCCAGCCGCTCCGTGAGATCGATCTCTATCTGCAACCCTCGCCGACGCCCCTCGCTGCCCTCGTCCTCCCGTTCCGGGGCATCGAGCTTCGCTTGTAGTGAACCGCGGTAGCGGGCGAGCCGCTCTGTCCACTGTTGCGTGGTGCCCACCACCCCGGCGGAACGGGAGATCATGTCCCAAGCGTGCGCCGGCGCAGGGTTGCCGTTCCGATGCTCGAGCACCGGAGCTGCACTTAGCCAGTCCATCACTGCATCGCGGCGGAAGTCTGCCTCCCGGAGGTGGAGCAGACCCAGCAGCGTGCGACCTGAGGCGGTCTGCGCAAGCGAACGGATCGCCGCTCCGTTGTGGGCCACGCCCGCCGCGTTGAGCTGCTCGTGGGAGAGGAGCGTATACGGCTGCGCGGCCGGATAGAGGATCGCCATGCGGTGCAGCGGCGTGCCCTTATCGACACGCTGCATCACCATGCGCAGGGCGGAGCGGACCTCCTCCTCGGCATCGGCGGCAACGACGATGCGAGTGTCCGACGGGATGGGTGAGGGCGCCTGCTCCTCGGGTGGGCCAAGTCTGGACTGGAGCCGGGAGGCTAGTTCGCGCGCCGGCTCATCGGCCTCTCGGTCGCCCGTGAGGCCGATGACGGCGGCGAGGCCGCCGGCCTCCGCCAACGCCTCCGCGAGGGTTTGCTCTCCAGGAGTCAGCCGACGCGGCAGGAAGAGGATCACGTGGCCCACGTCGCGGAGGGCGGAGGAGCCGGCGCGCACGGCTGCCGCTGCGGCCACGGCCAGGTCCTCTTCGTCGTAGTAGTCCGTGGTGCGCGAACGGAAATCGTGGAAGAGGCGAATCGCGTCTTCCGCCCGCCGGCTCTGGTGGGCTGCGGCATCGAGGGCTTGCGGCGAGGCCAGGCGGAGCTCGCGGAAGGTGGCGTCGAGACTGCGTTCGGTCGCCGTATGCTCCGCGACGTCGTGGAAGACGCCCGGGTCGGCGGCGAGGGCGGCACGGATCGCCTCGGCGCGAATCGGACCGGTGAGAGGTCGCCGGCCGTGAGCAGCCAGCGTTGGAGCACCGAGCAGCTCCGCTACGCGGGCGAGCACGAGGAAGCGGACGTTGATGAGGCCATCCCTGCCCGAGATGGCCGCGAGCGACAGCTCGCCCGAGCCGAGGCGATGACGCAGGGACAGACCGGCGTAGTTCGACGGCACGACGACCGTGACGGGCGCCAGTGGATCGCCGGCCTTCGCCTGGACGATGGCGTCGCGCAGGGCGAGCGCCGCCTGCTCACCGTATGGGGCCAGGCGCAGTGATGACATCAGGCGCTTCCCTCGTCCTGGCTACGATGGCCCCGCCTAGCCGCACTTCCCCCTGCCCTATGGCGCGGGCGCCGGACGCACGCCCAGCTCCGCGAGCTGGGCGGCCAGATCGTCGCCGCGGTGCACGCGGAAGTGAACGCCCGCCATCCCCACTTCGCGAGCCGCTTCCACGTTGCGCTCCGCGTCGTCGATGAACACGCACTCCTCGGGTGCGAGGCGGAGCCTCTCGGCGGCCAGACGGTAGATGCGATGGTCGGGCTTGGCCAGACCGACGACAGCCGAGGAGATCACGTTGTCGAAGAGGTCCAGGATGCCGAGGCCGTCGCGGATGCGCTCCTCCAGGCTGACGTCCGTGTTGCTCAGGATCCCGATTCGGTAGGGGGGCCGCAGGGCGCGAATGAGATCAACGTTCTCCTGGATGATGGTCCAAGAGTCGCGCCACTGCTGATGGAGAGGCGGGAGCGGCCCGCCGGCGGCCTCCTCAAGTCGTTCGTGGGCGGTCCGACGCCAGCCTTCTGGATCGCCGCGGCCCACCTGCACCTCGCGCCAATCGTCGCTGTCGTACAGGGTGCGCGAAAGGGTGCCTCGCTCCAGGCCGTGTTGCCGTTCGAGCTCCTGGGCCACGTCCCAGCGCATGTTGCTGATGACGCCGCCGAAGTCGAATAGGATGCCGCGGATGGGCACGGAGTACCTCCTTGATGGTGGCCCCATCTTAACCGCAGCGACCGGGGGCGGACAACGGCCGCTTGCCCGGTGCGGTTCCTACCGGGGCGTCACAGTTCGTGCTACACTCACCCCCGCCGAAGTCAATCGCCCCGGCGTGCAGGAGGATACTTCATGTCTGACTACTCTGAGCTGTTGTACGAGGTTTCGGACAACATCGCCACGATCACGTTGAACCGCCCGGACCGCATGAACGCGATCAGCATTCCCATGCTTACGTCGTTCAGTCAGGCGTTTCGAGATGCCGACGCCGACCCGAACGTGCGCGCCATTATCCTCACCGGTGCCGGCCGTGGATTCTGCGCCGGGCTGGACCTGAAGGATGTCAGCTCGGGACAGGGAATCGGGGGCGGAGGAGACAGCGGCGGCCCCCTGGCAGGGAAGTTCGATCTTCAGAACAGCCCGCCGGTCGTGCTGCACACCACCGACAAGCCGGTCATCTGCGCGCTCAACGGCGCCGCGGCCGGATACGGCATGGACCTCGCACTGGGCTGCGATATCCGCATCGCTTCGGCCAGTGCCAAGCTGGCCGCCGTCTTCACGAAGCGGGGCATTCTGCCGGAGAGCGGCGGGAGCTGGCTGCTGCCGAGGCTAATCGGCTGGGCGAAGGCGGCTGAGGTCGCGTTCCGGGGCCGCGTGCTCTCGGCGGAGGAGTCGCTCGAGTTGGGGCTGGTGAACGCCGTCGTCGAACCCGACCGGCTGATGGCCGTCGCTCGGGAGTGGGCGGAGGAGATAGCGGCAAATGCGCCGCTCGCAGTGCAGGCCACCAAGCGCATGATGCGGCTGGGCCTGGACGAGACGTTCGAGGCGAACGTCCATCACGTCTTCCTCCAGCTCCTTCCCCTCTTCGGCTCAGAGGATTTCAAAGAGGGCATCTCGTCCTTCATCGAGAAGCGCCCCGCCCAGTTCAAGGGACGGTAGAAGCCACCAACCTCTGGCCGCCCGCGCTAGCCGGGGGCGTCTGTAGCTTTGCCCGCGGCTCCGCCCGGTCCTGTCGCTTGCTCCCGATACCAGCGCTCTTGGTCCTTGGACAGGCCCGTGGGTGCGGGTCCTCCCAGGATAGGGGGCTGGCGGGAGTTGAGGCCGTGCAGCCTGGCCTGAGCGACGGTCCACAGCGTTTGGAGAGGGCTGAGGGGCACCATGTCCATCGGCTTGATCTTCATCAGAGCGGCCAGCCCCGCGGTGATGCCGCGCAGGTCGTTGCGGGCGTCCACCTCGATGATCCGGCGGTCGGCGTAGCGCCGTCGCAGGTCCGCGCCACGATCGTTGATCGCGCACGCCCCGACCACGAGGAGGTCGCCCGGTAGGTTTTCCAGATCGCTGTCCTCGAAACCCCGCCCGAAGATGACGGTGAAGCCTCCCTGGCCTGGATAGTCGTTGCTGAGGATCTCCAGAGTGCATTCGGTGTTGCCTTTACATCCCTCAACGCAGGCGCGCTCTCGACCCTGGACGATGCGCACGTCGGGATGGAAACGGCGCAGCAGGGCATAGGGATAGCGCGTTTGGAATCGGTCCAGGTCACCCACGACGTCGATGTGGTCGAGCCGTCCCTCACCCAGGCCCCATTCCGCCGCGAGACGCAGGTGCTCGACCTCCTCGATCGAGTAGCCCATCATTCTGGCGCCGACCGTATCCACGGCCACCGTGTCGTCGCCGCCGATGAGCACGTTGAGCCGCGCGCTGCTTTCCTCCAGCAGGGCCTTGGGTGGCACGTGGCCGTTAAAGATCGCGGTCACGCCGTCGATGACGCAGAAATCGGGCCGGACCATCCGATAGAGCCTGGCGAGACGTGGGTGCAGGGTCTCATGGTTGTGGAAGTGCATGCGGTCTTCGTCGATCGGGAACGCCTGCTGGTTCTTCACGCCCAGCGTCATCGTCGTCATCGAGTGGGTCTTCAGCTTGGGCAGGCTCAGGTAGAAGTTGCCCGGTGGGCGCGAGGGGTCGATGAACGTGTCGTGCAGCCGCCGGGGGACCCGGATCGGCAGCTCTTCTCCATCGAGCGTGTAGGGTACCGTGCCTCCCTCGTCCAGGTAGACTGTCTCCGCACCGTGTCTGTGGGCTATCCTCGCGTAGCCGTTCACCGTGAAGATCAGGCGTGTGGAAATCCCGTGCGTCGAGTTCTCCATCAAGGCCAGATTGTGATAGCCGTGCTCCTTCAGGTATCCCAGCATCGCATCTACGACGGCGGGATCAGTGTGCATGCCGGGGGAGAAGTGGATGCCGTTGGGCTTGACGTAGACTTTACTGCCCGCGGGAATGACCTCTTGGACACCGCCGTACGGGGCGAAGATCGCGTCCAGGGCCGCGGGCAGGCCGTTCGTCGTCTCCGCGATCGTTACTGTAGGTGACATCGCATGCTGGTGCCGGGTTCGTCTCCCCGCCAGTCTAGCGGAGCAAGGCGAACGCAGGAAGGAACTTCGCGCCCGCCCCGCGCCGACCGCCATCGGCGTGCCGCTGCGCGCTGGCGCCTCTACAACGCGGCTTCCCGTCGCCCGCGCGTCCAGGCCCAGCCGGCCGCGGTGAGAGCGACCGCGACGGCAGCCGCTCCGCCGACTACGGGAATCCAAGGTACGCTGTGCCCGCCGTCTTCGGGCTGGTGAGCCAGCACCGACGAGTTCACCGGATCGTCCGGCAGGACGGGGTCTGGCACATCGATGGCCGGGAAGTCGCCCGAGGTGATCTCGAACGCGCGGCCGTCGGAGACGAAGATCACTTCCTCGCCCAGGGAGAAGTAGCCGCCCCAGTCAGGCCTTTGGCGCAGCGCATCGAAGTAGGCGTCGCTGCCGAAGCCGATCTTGGCCGTAGGCCCGCCCTCGTACGCCGTGTCCATCCACACGCCGTCATCCGAAAGGAACGTTCTGCCTCCGATCGTGCGCATGGCGGCAGCTTGCTCATCCGCCGCATCGTAGGCCGAATCCGCGCCGGAGAGGCTGCCTACTTTGAGCGCGGTATCGAACGCCTCCGAGCCGGTGACGGGCGCACCCGCCTCCATGTCGAGCTGGGGGGCGGCGTACCGCTCGAAGCTTCTTGCGGCTTCCTCCGTCGTCAGGCCGGGCTCATCGACCAGGAACGACGTGTAGGGCGTGATGATGCCGAATCGCTTGCTCAGCGCTACGATCTCATCGACGACCTCATCCGACATCCCGTCGAACCGGATGGAATTGAGCAGGAACCCGATCTTGCGCGTCGCCCACAGGCGCGGCACGTAGCCCGCGCCCAACGCAGATGTCGGGAACGACTGGCCGTCGTAGACGTACTCTTTGACTTTGCCATCGATGGTGCCGCTCAGGGTGATATCCACCGTGCCGGAACCTTCGTAGCGGCCGGCCACGATGAGCTGCTGGCCAGCGAACAGGTCCGGCAGCGGGTTTGGGTAGATGTCGAAGGTCGTCACACCGCCGAAGTCGAGGGTGACGTTGCTCAGGACAGGATCGCTCACGCGCTCGTAGAAGCCGGACACGACGGTGGACGCGTCCTCGTCGGGGCGGACGTACTCGCTCAGGCCGTGCTGCCCCTGTGCCAGCTCGTCGAGGAGTACGGCTTTGACGTCATATCCCACGCCGAAGGTGAACAGCCGCACGCCGCGCGGCGCGGCGGAACCGACGGCGTCCACGATGGCGGCCGGATCGGTGATGCCGACCGTCGGCAGGCCGTCGGTGAGAAAGATGACCAGCGATGGGCGGTCCCCGCTGGAGAGCTGACCGAGTGCTGAGACCAACGCATCGTGGACGTTGGTGCTGCCGCCCGCTTGCAGGCTATCGATGAAGCCGAGCGCGTCGGTGCGCGCGGCGGAAGCGGGTAGCAAGCCGTCGTGGGCGACCCGCACGCTGGAGTCGAAGGCGACGATCGAGAAACGGTCGTCCCCGTTGAGCCGCTCGATGACGTAGCGGGCCGCCTCCTTCGCCTGCTCCAGCTTCTCGCCCTCCATGCTGCCCGACGTATCCAGGACGAGGACGACGTCCTTGTCCGCGACGTCCCTAGCGTCGACCTCCAGCTTGGGAGAGACCAGGAGCAAGAAGTAGCCGGCCTCGTCGCCGGTCCGATGAGTGGCCAGGCTCAGCCCAATGTCGTCGTCCGAGGTCGAGTAGAGCAGCTCAAAGTCGGAACGGGGCGTCACGTCGCTCATCTCCAGGCTGACAATAGCCTTGTGGTCGCCATCCCGCGTGGACGCCACGTCGTGGCTCGGTGAGTAGACGGTTCGGATGGGCTGCGTCGATTCGATGTCGACCGTGATCGCCACGTCCGGAATCGGCTGCGGTGAAAACTCCTCCGTGCTCAGCGGATAGAGGAACCGCACCAAGCCGTTCTCGCGCTCCAGCACCTGGGTGTAGCTGATCTGGACGCGGCGCTCATCGTGAGGTGGGATGGGAAAGACGCTCGCCTGGAAGACGCCGCGGTCCACGTACTCCAGGAGAGCCGGGTCGCGCTGCTGCCGGACTATCTCCTCGTAGATCTCGCGGGCCTCATCGCGGCCCAGCAGGCGGCCCTCAAGCTGCTCGCCGTCCACGAACATGGTGAAGTCGGAGACGGCCGCATCCGCCGGGAGGGGGAAGACGTAGGTCGCCTCCAGCAGCGTGTCCCCCGGGTTCTCGAATGCCTGGTCGACGCGGACCTCCGCCACCTGGTCCCGGATTTCGACCTCGACTCGGTGGTACTTGATGGGAAGGAAGGGCGCGTAGCAGCCGTACACCGTAGGATCGACATCCTCCGGCATGGGGCACGGTTCGCTGGGGATGACGATGCCGTCGGCGCCGACCTGCGCGGTCGTGGCAGACAGGATGCCGGCCAGCAGTGCGGCAAGAGCGATCAGTCGTAGCGTGCTGAGCATGATCCAGCCTCCATCTGCGTCGTTAGCTTCTTGACGTTGGAGGGACCCTGGAAGTTCCGCGTCCGCGTGCGGAGATAGTGGAAGGACGCCGGCCGGCAGGTGGCGTCAGGCGAGGAAACGGGGGCGGGGAGCGACGAGCGGTCCGTCGGAGATACGAACAGCCGCGGCGACGCCGTACCTGCTCTCTGTGAACTCCCAGCTCATGAAACGGCTGTCTTGCCGAATGATCTTGTGCCACACGCGCCCGAGCCGGGGGAAGCTGCAGATGTCGTCCAGCACCACGATGCCGCCCACCTTGAGTCGCGGGAGCGTATTGGCGAGGTCCGTCGCGGCGCCGAGGACCGAGTGATCGCCGTCCACGTTGATGAGGTCGAAGTAGAGGCCGGGGTGCGCGCGAAGGAAGGAAGGGACGGTCCTGCGGCTGTCGCCCGAGACAAGCTCCACGCTGCCACGATGCCCGGCGGCGCGCAGTTCGCCGCGGACGAACTCCGGGCCCGGGTTCGGGGCGTCGGCGTAGTCGGGCAGCCAGAGATCGAAGCCGTAGAGGGCGCACCCGGGACACGTCGCGCCCACGATGGCGGCGCTGCGCCCCCGGCGCACGCCGATCTCAAGGTAGGCGGCCGGCTGGATGAGGGTTGACGCGGCCCGCAGAACAGTGAGGATGTCGGCATGACGCCAGTGCCGGCCGAACTTCGCCAATCCCCACTCGTAGTACAGGCGGCTCGCCTCATGCTCTTTGCTGGGAGTCAGCCGTTCCAGGACCTCCCTGGTGAAGGCGATCGAGTCTTCGGACATGGCCGCCGCGGCGAGCGTCTGGGCGTTCGGCGGGAAATGCAGGTCGAGAGGGCCGGTGCCGCCGACCTTCGGCGTCCCCGTCGTGTAGCGGGGGCGAGGGAAGGGCCGGACTCGCTGCCACTCCGAGAGGAGGCGATGAGCGAGCCGGCGCGGTCCCGGCAGGCCTCCCGTCCACGGTTTCCTCACCTGACTCGCTCCCTGACCCTCCAAACGCTCTCCCTCTTGCGCCTGGTAGTATACACGCGGTAGCGTCGCGGGGAGACTGCAGGCAGGTGCGAGAGGCGAGCCAGCATGCGACGAATGCTCCTACAGGAGACGGGCCCCGTCGATGACAGGCGCCTGATTGCGGACGAGCGCGACCTGCCTGCGCCCGCAGAGGGCGAGGTGGCGCTGCGCGTTCTCGCCTGCGGCGTCTGTCACACCGACCTCCATATTGTCGAGGGCGAGGTAGTAACGCCGCTTCCCCGGGTGCCGGGCCATCAGGTGGTGGGGACGGTTGAGTCTGTGGGAGGGAACGTACAAGGCGTATCGGTCGGCGACCGGGTCGGGGTGGGCTGGCTCGCATCGACCTGCGGCGCGTGCGAGCAGTGCGCGAGCGGCCGGGAGAACCTGTGCGAAGGAGCGCGCTTCACGGGCCGCGACGTGGACGGCGGCTACGCCGAGCGGATGGTCGCGGATGCTCGCTTCGTCTATCCGCTGCCACCGGCGTTCTCGGATATCGAGGCGGCGCCGCTTCTGTGCGCCGGGATCATCGGGTATCGGGCGTTGAAGCTGAGCGAACTCAAGCCGGGGCAGCGCCTCGGGCTCTTCGGGTTCGGAGCGTCGGCGCACCTGGCGCTTCAGGTAGCACGGTCCTGGGACTGCGAAATCTACGTGTTCACGCGGAGCGAGGCGCACCGCAAGCTGGCGCGGGATCTAGGGGCGGCATGGACGGGAGGAGCGGAGGATGACCCGGGCGTCGGGCTCGACTCCGCGGTGAGCTTCGCGCCTGCGGGATGGATTGTGCCGGCCGCGTTGGAGCGGCTGGCGCGCGGAGGGACCCTGGCGGTGAACGCCGTACACGCCAGCGACATCCCATCGTTCGCGTACGAGCGGCTGTACTGGGAGCGGACGGTGCGCAGCGTCGCCAACTTCACGAGGGACGACGCGACGGAGTTCCTGTCGCTGGCCGCCGACATCCCGTTGGAGGTCGAAGTGGAGGTGCACGGGCTGGGCGATGCGAACGATGCGCTGGTGCGCCTGAAGCGTGGGGACGTGCAGGGCGCCGCGGTGCTGGTGCCGTGAGCGCAAGGTCAGGCTGACGGCATGACTACTCTTCTGATCCGCGAGGGCGAGGTCCTGACACCGTTCGAGGTGATCGAGGGAGGGGCCGTTCTCGCGACGAAAGGCCGAATAGAACGCGTGGGGCCGGCGGCCGAGGTCGCGGGCGAGCCGGCCGACGTGGAGGTGGACGCCGGCGGACGCATCATCTGCCCCGGCTTCATCGACCTGCAGGTCAACGGCGGCGGCGGAGCGATGCTCACCGAGCAGCCCGACCCTGATGCGGTCCAATGCATGGCTCGGGCGCACGTCCGGTTCGGGACGACATCGATGCTGCCGACCGTTGTCACGGCCGACGAGGAGAGGATGGCCGGCGCGCTGGAGGCAGTCAAGGCGAGCACGGCGGTTCCGCCGACGGGAGCGCGGGTCTTGGGGGCGCACCTGGAGGGCCCGTTCATCAACCCGAAGCGGAAGGGCGCCCACGCCGAGCGGTTCATCCGGGAGCCACGCACGGATCTCTTCGAGCGGCTCCTCGACGCGGCGGGTGGCTCCTTGCGGCTCATCACGCTGGCGCCCGAATTGCCGGGAGCGCTGGAACTGATCGGAACAGCGCGGGCGGCGGACGTTGTCGTGGCCGTCGGCCACACGGAGGCGACGTTCGAGGAGACGGAGCGGGCTATCGAGGCCGGCGCATCGGTGGGCACGCACCTCTTCAACGCGATGCGGAGTATCCACCAGCGAGAGCCGGGGGCCATCGGCGCGCTGCTGCAGAGCGAGCGGGCGGTCGTCAGCATAATCGCGGACGGCGTCCACGTCCACCCGGCGATGCTCTCGCTTGCCTTCCGCTCGAAGGGGGCGGAAGGGATGGCGCTCGTTACGGACGCGATGTCGCCGGTGGGAACGGATGCCCTCTCGTTCCGTTTCCGGGGCACGGAGATCAGCGTTCGACAGGGCGCCTGCTACGGGGAGGACGGCACCCTGTCCGGCAGCGTCCTCTCGATGAGCCGGGCGGTGCATCTCATGGAAACGCACACCGGCGCGGACTTGCGCGAGTGCGTGGAAATGGCCACGGCGACGCCCGCCCGCGTCCTCGGCCTGGACGCCGAAATCGGCAAGCTTGGAGCCGGCTCGCGAGCGGACATCGTGGTCTGCGACCCCGACATGACCGTGTGGAAGGCGTTCGTCGGCGGCGAGCTTGCCTACGATTCAGGCGCTAGCTAGCCGGCCATCCGGCGGAGTTCCGATGCCGCGTCTCGGTCGAGGAGGACGGCGAGCGCCGGATGCCGTTGGAGCGCCGAGGCGGGTAGCGCCTCGGTCACCGGCTCCTCCAGCGCCCGGGCCACGGCCGTCGCCTTCTTCACGCCCTTGGCCAGCAGCAGCGCGCCGCGCGCGGCCAGCAGGTCGGCTATGCCCAAGGTGAGGCCGAAAGCGGGTGTCTCGGCCAGGGACCCGAAGACGGGGGCGTATGCCTCGCGACTCGTGTCGGTGAGCGCTACTCTGCGGGCCGTTGAATCGAGCGGCGATCCCGGCTCGTTGAAGCCGATGTGGCCGTTCCGGCCGATGCCCAGCACGACGAGGTCGAGCCCGCCCGCCTCCTCTATGAGACTGCGAAAGCGCTCGCATTCGGCCTCCGGCTGCTCGGCATCGCTGCCGAGGAGGTGGAACGCGCCCAGGGTCACTCGGCTCGTGAGCTGCTCGCGGAAGTAGCGGGCGTTGGTGCCGGGATGTTCCGGCGAGACGCCGTGAAACTCGTCGATGGCGAAGACGGTGACGCGGCTGAGATCGGCGTTCCCCTCAGCCACGCGGCGGGCCAGCTCGTCGTAGAGACCGAGTGGTGTGTTGCCGGACGGCAGGCCGAGGACGGCGGCGGGCCGCTCCCGGACGGCCGCGCAGACGACGTCGGCGGCCCGGCCGGCGAACTCCTCCGGAGCGACGATGGTGACGTCCATGGCTGTCGAGTCGTTGGCTCCTCATCTGCATCATAGGGCTTGCGGCCGCTGACGCCAGGGTTGGCGGCTGTCCAACGGGAAGCAGCCTTAAGTGAACCTGGGTGGTCAGGGTTCAGGAAGCCGCTCGACAAACGCGGGCGGCAGCTAGGATAATTGGGCCAAGAGAGGGCCGCCCGGCGTACAGCGCCGTCGTGCGGCAAGCAGCAGGTCGAGCAGAGACTCGCGACGGAGGCGGACTGCATCGGCGGGTCGCCTCACCTGCGACATGGGAGGGGGTGTCGTGGCAGATCTGACGACCAAGCAGGTGGCCGAGATCCTGCAGTGTGACGCGGAGCAGGTGCGTCGATACATCCGCGTAGGATACCTGCGCGCGCAGCGGCAAGCGAACGGCCGCTACACCGTTTCCGAGGAGGAACTCCGCAGGTTCCAGAACGACGTGGCGGGGAGGTTCTTCTAGAAGAGGTCCGCGCTGCCGGGGGCGTCGGGCGAGATGGTGTCTCTTATGCCTGACCGGCACCTTCCCGAGACCGATCGGTGGAGCGGGCGACTGCCGTAACGCCGCGCACCATCTCCAGTTTGCTGAGCAGGCGGCTTAGCTGGTCTACCCCCTGGGTCTCCAGTGTGAGGGAGATGGCGACGGTCCGGTCGCCGTGTTCCCGCGTGCGCACCCCCATCATGTTCACCTTTTCCTCCGCCACGATGGTGGTGATGTCGCGCAGCAGTCCTACCCGGTCCCACGCGTCGATCTCGACGGCCACCGGGTAGAACGCTCCGGTTCGGCCCCACTCCGCTTCCACAAGGCGTTGCCGCTCGTCGATGTGGATTACGTTGAAGCAGTCTCGCCGGTGGACGGTGACGCCGCGACTACGCGTCACGTAGCCGATGATGTCGTCACCCGGAACCGGGTTGCAGCAACGGCCGAGCTGGGTGAGCAGGTGGCCGGTACCCAAGACCTGGATGCCCGGGGCCGATACCGGCTGACGCGGCGTCTCCTCCGCGGTCTCCGGCAGCGGCTCCTCGGGTTCCAGGAGGCGCTCCACGCAGGCTGCCACCTGGTGCGCGCTCACGCCGCCGAAACCGACAGCCGCGTAGAGGTCGTCGAGTGAGTCGTACTGGAATCGGTGGAGCACCTCATCCCTGCACTCGGCCATCGTCACGCCCAGGCGCTGCAGCTCCTTCTCCAGCCGCTCGCGCCCTCTCTCGATGTTCTCGGCACGTTCTTGCTTCCGGAACCACTGACGTATCTTCTGCCGGGCGTGGCTGGTCTTCACGTACCCGAGGTTGCTGTTCAACCAGTCGCGTGAAGGCCCACGGGAGCCGCGGCCCGTCATGATCTCCACCACGTCGCCGTTCTTCAGCGGCTGGTTGAGGGCCACCAGCCGGCCGTTCACCTTGGCGCCGACGCACTGGTGGCCAAGATCCGTGTGAATGCGGTAGGCGAAGTCGATGCCCGTGGCGCCGGCGGGCAGGTCCTTGATCTCCCCCTTGGGTGTGTATACGAAGACTTGGTCCTGGAAGACGTCCGTCTTGAGCGTCTCGACGAACTCCTCCGCCTGGGCCATGTCGCGCTGCCATTCCATCAACTGGCGCAGCCAGGCGAGTCTCTGCTCGAAGCGGACGTCCTTGCCCCCACCCTCCTTGTATCGCCAGTGGGCGGCCACACCGTACTCGGCGAGCCGGTGCATCTCGTGGGTGCGGATCTGCGCCTCGAGTGGTCGGGCGCCGAGGCACATGACGGTCGTGTGCAGCGACTGGTACACGCCCTCTTTGGGGTTCGCGATGTAGTCATCGAACTGGCCCGGAATGGGACTCCAAAGGCCGTGGACGATGCCGAGGGCGCTGTAGCAGTCGGCAACGGTGTTGACCAGGATACGCAGGGCCAGGAGGTCGTAGATCTCGTTGAACGTCTTCCCCTGGGCCGCATACTTCTGCATCTTCTGGTACACGCTGTAGATGTTCTTCGCCCGCCCCTGGATGGTGGCCTCAACGTGGTTCTTCTCCAATTCCGCCTTCAGGATCTTCTCCACCTGGGCGATGTATCGTTCGCGTGTGCTGTGCTTCGAGGCTATGAGCCGGGCGATCTCGTCGTACTTGGCCGGCTGAAGGTACCGAAAGGCGAGGTCTTCCAGCTCCCACTTGAGCTGCCACATGCCGAGCCGGCTGGCCAGGGGCGCGTAGATCTCCATCGTCTCCTGGGCGGTGCGCAACTGCTTGGGCCGCGCCAGGAATTCGAGCGTGCGCATGTTGTGAAGGCGGTCTGCCAGCTTCACGATCACGACGCGCACGTCCTCCGCCATTGCGAGGAACATCTTGCGCAGGTTCTCCGCCTGGATGCCGCTGTCGACGCTCTCCGGTTCGGGGGAGATACGGGAGATTCGCTCCAGCTTGGTGCCGCCATCCACCAGCTTGGCCACCTCCGCGCCAAAGCGGCGCTTCAGCTCCTGATTGGGCACACCACAGTCTTCCTGGACGTCGTGGAGGAGGGCGGCCACAACGGCGTCGGCGTCGAGTTGGAGGTCGGCGATGGTCATGGCCGCGTCCAGCGGGTGAACGATGAAGGGGTCGCCGGACTTGCGCCGCTGGTCCGCGTGGCTCGCCTCGGCGAACCGGTATGCATCCTCGATGAGGGCGACGCGATCGTCCGGCAAGTAGCTCCGGGCCTTCTGCAGCAACTGCTCCGGCCCGTACTTCTCACGAACGCGTGCAATCGCCATAGCAATATCACTCTAACACAGGCGGGAAAGGGCGACCAGAACGGGACGCGGGCCTCCAGTCGACGCGTATCGTCGGGATCGGTGCGCACGCCGCCGGCGGACGGCGGTCTTGGCCTGGCGATGCGCCCTCGCTATGCTGGTCTCGCTATGGGTCAGGAAGAAGGCAAGGCCACGGCGCGTTTCCAGGCGCCCCGCGGCACGGCGGACGTGCTGCCTGAGGACGAGCCGTACTGGCGCTTCGTGCGACGGACGGGCGAGCGAGTCTCCGGCCTGTTCGGCTATCGGTATATCGAGACGCCGATGTTCGAGGATGCCGGCGTTTGGCTGCGCACCTCCGGTGAGGGAACCGAGGTGGTGGAGAAGGAGATGTACCTGTTCGAGGACCGGGGCGGCGAACGGCTGGCCCTGCGCCCGGAGACCACCGCCAGCGTGTGCCGCGCCTACCTGGAGCATGGGATGGCGAACCGGCCGCAGCCGGTCCGCCTGTACTACTTCGCGCAGAAGTTCCGCTACGACCGCCCTCAGGCCGGTCGCTTTCGCCAGCACACCGAGTTCGGTGTGGAGGTGATCGGCGACGGAGACGCCGTCGTCGACGCCGAGGTCATCGATCTGCTGTCGACGTTCTATCAGGCGCTGGGGCTGGAGGGACTGACCCTGCACCTCAACAGCATCGGCGACGGCGCCTGCCGGCCGGCCTACATCGAGACGCTGCGCTCGTACTACCGCGAGAGGCTTCCGGAGACGTGCCCGGACTGCAGAGTCCGATTCGAGAAGAACCCCATGCGGCTGCTGGACTGCAAGGAGCCGCGGTGCGAGCCGATCATCGCCGGGGCGCCCACGATCACCGAGAGGTTGTGCCCCGATTGCAGTGCCCATTTCCGCGCGCTCTGCTCGCATCTGGAGGCGCTCGGCATCTCGTACACGCTGGACCCCCGCCTGGTGCGCGGACTCGACTACTACACACGCGCGGTCTTCGAGTTCGTGCCGCGGGAAGAAGGGACGCAGTCGACCGTGGGCGGGGGCGGTCGCTATGACGGCCTGATCGAGCTCATGGGGGGCCGGTCCACGCCTGGCACCGGATTCGGTACGGGCATCGAGCGGATCATCCTGAACCTGAAACGCCAGAAGACGCCGGTGCCCGAGCTGGAGGGACCGCAGGTGTACGTTGCCCACGCGTCCGAGCAGGCCCAGGAGGCGGCGCTGCGCACGGCACGCCGCCTGCGCGACGCAAACGTGGGAGTCGTGGTGGGGGGCGCGGGACGCAGCCTGAAGGGACAACTCCGGCATGCCGACGCGCTGAACATCAGGTACGTTGCCATTCTGGGGGGCCAGGAGATGGCAAAGGACGAGGTCACCTTGCGCGATATGCGGGACGGGCAGCAACGGTCCGTGACGGCCGACGAGCTGGCGCGGGTGGTGGCCGAGGACTAAGGAGCGACAAGTCCCGCTTTCCTAGGGACGCGGCGTGACGGTTGCCGGTCTCGGCGTTTACTAAGGTGGGGCATAGCAACATAGACGTAGTGACCGCTGGAGGAGGGGTGGTGAGCTGCCTCTACGCCATAGTGAGCGTTGGCGTGTTCCTTGCTAGCGCGATCACCGCGTTCGGCTCCTGTTTCGTTCTCACCTGACGGCGGCTGAAAGGGCAGCTCATCAATACGGTCAGCTGCTACCTGCGGCGGATCGAAAGGCCGATGAAGAGGGACTGGAGGACTTGGACGACATGACCCAAGGCCCTCTCTAGACGGCGAAGGATCGGGCCGGGACCGAAGAGCGCCACGGGTGCTCGACGGAAGGGCGGTCGGAGTCAAGGCCCGAGTGACTGGCGCGCTGGGCGTCTCGAGGTGCTGATCGACCGAGTCAGCGGCAGCGCTGCAGTTCTGCCAATCCAAGGCCCGGGGCTCGGTGAGGCTTGCGACGTAGCTGGAAAAGATGTCAATGGAGAGCCTCTTTGAAGGCAAACGATAGAATCCCCACGAAACTGTCGAGGCGCTGCCGGATGGTCCTCGATCGCTTCGCCTCTAAGTGCAGCATGATTGACTCGGGCGTGTCCGGCCTAGGGTTTCCTGTTCAGCGTGGAGAGCGCCCCCTAACGCTGTGGTAAGACGCAGCACTTGCCGATACTAGACGGGGAGGGTGGATGGGAATGGTTGGGGCTCAAACTGATGCCTAGCGCCGCAGACCGAGACCTGGGGCCCACTGACACGAGGCCAAAGCTTACGGTCGTGCCAAAGACAGCAGGGGCGAGCAACGACGATGCTCGTGGCCTGCCAATCGGCGTTAGGCATCACCGGGCATATGTCGGCGCGCCGGAAGGGTACGACATCAGTGGGGCGCTCCAGTTCAACCTGCTCACATTCCTCGGGCTGCGACAGGAGCACTATCTGCTGGACATCGGCTGCGGATCACTTCGAGGCGGGCGGCTGTTCATTGTGTATCTAGAACCGGAGCGCTACTACGGCATCGAGCCACAGCAGTGGCTAGTCGAGGAGGCCATCGCGAAGGAAGTTGGTCAGGACCTGATCGACCTGAAGCGGCCCGTCTTCAGCAACGACAGCCATTTCGGGTTGACGACGTTCGGCCGGCAATTCGATTTCGTCGTCGCGCACTCGATCTTCTCGCATGCGTCTTCAACGCACATCGAACGCTGCCTATCTGAGGCGAAGCGGGTAATGGCGCCGAACGCGCTCTTCGTCGCGACGTTTATGCAGAACGAGCGGGACTACGAAGGTGACAGCTGGATGTACCCTGCATGCGTCTCGTACTCGTTGGAGACGATCATGGCGCTGGGGACAAAGCAGGGCCTTGCCTGCCAGAAGATCGAGTGGCCGCATGGGGCGCAGCAGACGTGGGTCGTCTACAGCCACAGCAAGGGCGGCAGTCGAATCCCCGAAATGGGCGAGGCGATGAGGCTGCTTGCCCTCGAGAACGATCTGAAATACGTTAGGGAGAGGCTCGCGAGGATCGAAAACCATCCGTATGTGCGGCTAGGCATGAAGGTGGTGGGCAGTCCTCTCTACACCGGGCTGCGCGAGGCGACGAGCCGCCTGCGCAAGGCCTCCTAGCGCTCGTCTGTCTCGCGATCAGAGCGGCGGTCGTCAGCTCAGTGACGCGAGGCCGCTCCCCGCTGACATCGTTCGGAAGCGATTCTCGGGGCGGCACTGCAAGCAATCCTTTGTTCTCTACGGCCTCCTGAAATGACTGACTGGCTGCGGCGCCTGAACGAAACGTGCAGTCGGCGTCAGGCCAGGACGCGCCGAAGGGTCTAGTGGCGGATGAAGACGAGCTCCTGAGGGCGCTCCAAAACCAGACTCCAGCCCTCAGTGTCGCGCAGTTCCAAAGCAAGGCGCGTGGTGGGCCCCAGGACGGCAGTGTCGGCTCCAGATTCCTCCAGAAGCTCCTGCCAGCCCGCATCCGCCTCGATGATCCGCTCGTAGTCGTCGAAGATCTCGGCTCCGTACACGTCCGTTCGTCCATCGATGTAGACGTGGCCCTCCGGGTAGAGACCGTAGATGAGGTAGCCGCCCCACCTGTGCGGCGCGAAGACGTCGGCGTCCGGCCGGTTCTCCTCCAGCCAGGCCAGCGCCTCGGCCGGATAGTGGACCCGGCCGTCCGCGATCGCCTGGCGGTGCACCTGGGCCTGCGGCAGTGACGGGATAGCCACAAGCGCGGCGACCGCGGTGGCGGCCAGGAGGGCCAGGTTCACGGCGGTGCGCGGCGGCGCCGCCTGTCGGGGCGTGCCGGATACCAGGTGTCGAGCAGCGAGGGCGGCGGCCGGGAGGTAGGCAAGAGCGAACATCGGCTGGAAGCGCGACGCCTGGAGCGCCAGAGCTGTGAAGGCGACTGCCAACAGGATGGCGAAGCGGTTTCGAACGCGCCCCACGACGGCGAGCGCGACGAGCAGTACGATGCCGGCCAGGAGCGGCAGGTGCATGGGCTGGTGGAAGTCCGGCGACTGCAGCTCGGTGATGCCCTGGGGAGTCGCGCTGCTGCCGATGCCCGGCAGGTAGGACACCAGCCGAATCAGCGTGGCCGGCCCGTACGGGTTGAGCAGCGTCGCCGCGACGCAGGTAGCGACAAAGAGCGCCGCGCCGCCCAACTGGGCCTCACGGTCGCCCGCGAGACGGTCCCAAACGCGGGAGAGGAACCACAAGCCAGCGACGCCCAGCCCGGCCACGTAACCGAGATGCAGGTTCGCCCACAGCGCCATCACGGCGACGAGCGCCCACGGAGGTTTGCTCCGTCCGATGAGGCCGTTGATGAAGACGGCCAGCAGAAACCAGCTCAGGAGCTGCGGCCGGACCGTCCAGTACGGCGCGCTGATAAGGATACCGAGCGCGGTGAGGCCCAATGCGACGGTGCGGGGCGTTCCGAGCCGCAGCAATAGGCGCTGCATGAGACCGAACGAGGCGAGCGCAAGGGCGACGAAGAACCCAAGCGTGACGGCGTAGCCGAACAGCCTCACGCTCAGGTAGACCAGTACCTCGGGCAGCCACTGGTGGTCCAGCAGCTCCTTTCCGGCGGCAGTGAACGAGTAGACGTCATGCCGCGGGATTGAGAGGTTCTCGAACGTGAGCTGACCGGTGCGCAGATGCCACCAGTAGTCGGGATCGGTGAACGAGGCGAAGCCGAAGGCGAAGAAGACAAGGTAGAGCACGCCCGTGAGCAGACTGACGCCGTCGATGGCGGGCAGGGCGATTCTCAGGTGCTTGCTCTGTGCCAGGGAGATCGAAACCACAGCAGCTCTGCCACCTCCAAGTGTGTTATCGGCGGCGGCCGCGTTGTCGGTGAGGCTGCGTGGACGAAGGAAAGGGGGCGAAACGCCGGGATGCGGGCTGCCGGCCCGTTCGGCGCGAAGCTACCAGCGCACCTCGAATCCCTGGTGGCCCTCCAGTGTGTCCGACCAGTCTGCGTCGACACCATCGACCAGAGCCCGGCGCGGCCCATCGTGGAGCGCGGCCTCGAGCTGTCGCAGGCGTTCCTCCCCGCCTTCCGCGACGACCTCCACGGTGCGGCCGTCGACGCCGTTGCGCACCCAACCGGCCAGGCCCAGCGCATCGGCCTGTCCGACCACGAAGTAGCGGAAGCCCACCATCTGAACTTCCCCCCGCACGATCGCGTGGAGGCGCTTGGGTGTCATGCTCAGGTCAAGCTCGCAGCTAGAACCGGATAGGTCCGGGCATCATGCTCTGGCCTAGCCAGAATGCGAGGATGGAGATGACGAAGATCGCGACCAGGGCCCACAAGAGCCCTCGCACGAGGCGCGGGCCGGGCCCCCCACGCTCCGCGAGCGGTTGCAGCGCGTCTCTGACGAACGGGTCCCAGTTCATAAGAGCAACTCCTGCACTACCTCTCGCACCGTCTCCATAGGCACGTCCGGCCGGACGACGGTGTGGCCCGCGTCCTCCAGCAGGACCCAGCGCACCGCCCCGCCGGCCACCTTCTTGTCGAGCGCGATGGCGGCCTCGACCCGACCGGGGTCCAGCTTCGGGCCTCTCGTCGGCAGACCGAAGCGCTCCAGCAGCGCCCGCTGACGCTCGACCAGTTCCGGTGGGGTCACCCCCACACGGCGACCGATCTCGGCGGCCGCCATCATGCCGACGCCGACGGCCTCACCGTGGAGGACGTCCGTGTAGCCGGCGGCCGCCTCGATACCGTGCCCGACGGTGTGTCCGTAGTTGAGGACCGCGCGGCGGCCGGTGTCCCGCTCGTCCTCCGCGACCACCGAAGCCTTGATCGCCACGTTTCTCCGCACGATATCGACGGCGACGGCGGGCTCCAGGTGAAGCAGGTCGTCGGCGTGCTCCTCCAGGTCAGCGAGGAGCTGCGGGTCGAGGATCAAGGCGTGCTTGATGATCTCGGCGCAGCCTTCCACCAGCGTGCGATGGGGGAGCGTCTTCAGCGTCGAGACATCCTGAACGACAAGCCGGGGCTGGTAGAACGCGCCGATCAGGTTCTTCCCTTCCCGGTGGTCAACGGCCACCTTGCCGCCGACCGAGGCGTCCACCATCGCCAGGACCGAGGTCGGCGCCTGCACGAACGGCATGCCGCGCAGGTAGGTGGCCGCGACGAAGCCCGCCAGGTCGCCCACCATGCCGCCTCCGAGCGCCACGATGGTGTGGCCCCGCTCTGCCCGGCGCGCGGTCAGCCAGTCGTAGACGGTGGCGGCGGTGTCCAGCGTCTTGCTCGCCTCCCCGGCCGGGACGGCTAAGGCGTCGGCCTGGAAACCGGCCTCTCGCAGAGAGAGCAGCGCGCGGTCGCCGTAGCGCGGCAGGACGTGCGTGTCTCCCACGACGTAGGCCGCGCCGGTCAGGCCGGCGTCCCGAAGCAGCCCGCCCAGGCGATCCAGCACTCCCCAGCCGACGGTGACCGCATAGCGCCGCGACGGCGTGTCGATCCACAGCGGTTCGGCAGCGGGCGCGTTCCTGCGCTCCTGCGGCAGCACGAGCCGGTCGGGATGGCAGGCGAACCAGGCGCCGGCGTTGCGCACGGCATCCAGCACGGTGTCCGCGACCTGCTGCGGCGTCTGCCCCTCGGTGTCGACGACCATGTCGGCGAGGGCGTAGAGCGGCTGGCGCTGCGCCTTCAACTCGACGACGCGGGCCAGCGGATCCGGCCCCGCGAGCAGAGGCCGCTCCGATACGTCCTCCGCGCCGGCCAGACGATCGAGGATGGTCTGCGGCGACGCTTCCAGGCAGATGACGAGGCCGTCTTCCGCCATCGCCCTTCGGTTCTCCTCGCCCGCGATGGCGCCGCCGCCGGTGGCGACCACGACATCCTCTTGCGACGCAACGTGCCTGACGGCCTCCTGCTCCAGCTCGCGAAACCGGGGCTCGCCGTCCTGCTCGAAGATCTCGGGAATCGATCGCGCGGCCTCCTCGATAATGAGCTTGTCCGTGTCGAGGGCGCGCCAGCCAAGGGCGTCGGCGAGGAGGGAGGCGACCGCCGACTTGCCGGTGCCGGAGAAGCCGGTGAGGAAGACGCGCCGGGGCTGCTCGGCAGGCATCATTCGGCCAGGTTGAAGACGCGCAGGGCGTTGAGCCGCAGGAACTTCTCTTTGGCTTCGGGTCTCAGCTCCAGGTCTTCCACCTGCTCCCGCGCGCGTACCATCGGCAGCATGGGGTAGTTGGTGCCCCAGAGCACCTTGTCCTGCCCGTAGGAGTTCATGAAATGCAGCAGCGCGGGCGGATAGTAGCGCGGCAGGTGCGCTGAGGTGTCGATGTGGACGTTGGGGTACTTCCAGGCCAGAGCGATCATCTCGTCCGTCCAGGGGTAGCCGATGTGACCGCCGACGATGACCAGGTCGGGGAAGGTCAGCGCAACGTCGTCCAGGTAGGGGATGGGCCGGCCCGGCTCCGATCGCCGCAGCGGGCCCGTATGCCCGACCTGGCAGCAGAAGGGCACGCCCAGCTCGATGCACTTGACGTACAGGGGGTAGTAGTGGCGGTCGTTGGGCGGCAGGTCCCACATCCAGGGAAGGACGAACAGGCCTCTCAGGCCCAGGTCGCGCACGGCCCGCTCAAGCTCTCGGACCGCCTCCATGGGCCGAAGGAGATCGACGGCGGCCAGGCCGACGAAGCGATCCGGATAGCGGGCTACGCAGTCCGCGATCTCGTCGTTGGTGATGATCCAGCCGTCGGGGGCGCACCACGCCCGGAGCATCGCCCGTTGGACGCCGGCCTCATCCATGTTGGCCACGAGGTCCGAAACCGGGACACCATCGAGGCGGGGACTCTCGCGCGTAACCCGGAACAGCGAAGCGAACTCCGGCCGGTTCAGGAGAGCGGCGGTGCCCGGCTGCGCCCAGGCGTCTACGGCGGGGATGGAGGTCTCACCCACTGTGCTCTCGCTTTGCTCTCATCCGGCCAGCTTGAAGTGATGGCACCACGGTCCTTCGAGGAGGTTGTCTACCCTCCGCAGCAGGATATCGCTATGCCTTTCACTGGGGAGTAAGAAGAACGTTCTGAGAGCCCAGCGGCGGAACAGCAACGGTATGACGACGCCCGCCCCAAGCCAGCGCTTGATTTGCGATATGCGTTCGCCTATCTGATCCTTGATGGGCTTCGTGTGGTCGGAGTGCTGGTAGATGACGATGCTCTGGTTCCTGCGAACGCACGGGAGCAGCTCCTCATAGAAGACGTACTTGGGCCCCGCCTTGTGCTGCGGCCGAGTACCTACCTCAAGACCGATATCGGGATCCACAAAGACCATGTCACAATCCTCTGTGAGGCGGTGTGCCTCGGTTACCCACTGTTTCCTGTGAGCGAGCCGAGAGTCGGGCGTGGCATTGTTGCCATGGATGTCGAGAGGCACTTCGTAGAAGACCGTGACCGATGGGAGAATGCCGCTATCCCGAACGCTCGTAACGCTTCTCCGGTTGGAGCGGACTATCTTCCCAAGGGCATCAAACAGCGGCTCGTCGCAAGACCTGAACTCTTCTGGTCTGCTCAGGTAGTCCGTGAACTTGCCTGCGCCGGGCGGGTTCAGATCGTCTGTGGTCAGATACCAGAGCACGCCCAGAGAGAGTGCTGGTTTGCCATCAGACGGCTGCGGCGATGTCAAGGCTCTGAGCAGCCCATACTTGCCGAAATCGCCGATGTCGCCGACGAATCTGTCCTGCAACCTCTACGTCTCCGTCGTCTCTTCCTCGGCTGGAGGGACGGCCTCTCCGCCGCGCGGCCCTATCGTCTCCAGGTAGGCCCTGTAGTTGCGCAGCGTCTCCTCGATGTGGTCGCCGCCGAACTTCTCCAGGCAGGCACCGGCTATCACCATCGCCACGAGCGCCTCGCCGATGACGCCAGCGGCGGGAACGACGCAGACGTCGCTGCGCTCGAAGTGGGCCGGTATCTCCTCGCCGGTGCGCAGATCGACGGACGGCAGGGAGCGGTGGAGCGTGGCGATGGGCTTGAGCGCGGCCCTCACCACCAGGTCTTCGCCGTTGGTCATGCCGCCTTCGGTGCCGCCCATGCGGTTGGTCGCGCGCCGCCAGGGCCGTTCGCCCCACTGGTCGATGGGCAGGATCACGTCGTGGACCTGGGAGCCTCGCTGGCGGGCGCCCGCGAAGCCGGCGCCGATCTCCACACCCTTGACCGCATTGAGGCTCATCATGGCCTGCGCCAACCGCCCATCGATCTTGCGGTCCCAGTGGACGTGGCTGCCCAGGCCGATAGGCACGTTCGCCGCGCGCACCTCGATGACGCCGCCGAGGCTGTCGCCGTCTTCCCGGGCGGCATCGATAGCGGCGATCATGCGCGGCTCGGCGTCGGCATCGGCGCAGCGCACGACGGAGGCTTCCACCGCGTCCCAGTCCGGCTCGCCTTCCACCTGCGCGTCGATACCGTCGATGGCGACGGTGTGGCTGTGAACCGTGACTCCGAACTCGTCGAGGAGGCGGCGGGCGACCGCGCCGGCGGCGACGCGGGCCGCCGTCTCGCGCGCGCTGGCGCGCTCCAGAATAGGGCGTACGTCGTCGAAGCCGTACTTGAGGATGCCGGGCAGGTCGGCGTGCCCGGGGCGCAGGCGTGTCACCTTGTCGACGGGCTCCTCGGGCTCCTCTAACGCCATCACGTCCTGCCAGTTCGCCCAGTCCTTGTTCTCGATCAGCAGAGAGATGGGGGTTCCGAGCGTCAGGCCATGGCGCACGCCCGACCGGATCTCCGCCCGGTCCTGCTCGATCTGCTGCCGCGCGCCGCGTCCGTGTCCGCCCTGACGCCGCCGCAGATCGCGGGCGATGTACTCCTCCGTGAGGCCGAGTCCGGCCGGCACGCCTTCCACGATGATGGTCAGTCCCTTGCCGTGGGATTCGCCGGCGGTGAGGTAGCGGAACATGTGGACCCCCTAGAGAACCCGTTCTGGGCCTTCCCGCTGGCCGTCCCCGCGGGCGCCGTTGGTGCCGGCTCGCTGCGAGCGTTCGTCGAGATCGATGGGGCGGGCGTCGCCCTCGGTGCCGAGCCGGTAGCGCGCCCCCAGCATTTCGGCGATCACCTCGGGCGGGTCATTCTCCCAGTCGATCTCCGCGGCGGCGGAGCGGTGGGCCAGCGTGGTCAGAATACGGCTCTGGCTGACCTTGCCCGCCGCGTCGCCGAGCACCGTGTAGATGTCGATCTGCACCCGCTCCGGCCGCACGTGCGGGACATCGTAGAAGAACCGTTCCGCCAGCGCGGCCGTGATCCGTTTTCCTTCGTCGAGGGCGCTGCTCACCTGCCGGCGCGCGCCGCCGACCAGAGCGAACTGCGGCTCGGCCGTGCTGGAGAGGTGAATCTGGTCACGTCCCGCCTCCACCAGTTGAACGCCCTGGACGCCCGCCCAGACGGTCGTCGATATGCCCTGCGGCGGCCCTTCCGAGCGCCAGCGCAACAGCTCGACCTGGATGAGCTGGGTGATCATCTCGATGTCGCCCTCCTCGACCTTGCTCCGCCAGAAGCGATGCGTTCGCGTCTCCTTGAACATGAAGAAACCGAAGACGGCGAAGAGGAGTGCGATGATGAGGATGCCTACGCCGATGCCCCAGGACATGAGCTAGATCCTCCTCCGGGCGAGCACAAGCCCACCGAGCACGAGTGCAGAGCCGAAGGCCAGCAGAGCGGCCAGCGCGGGGACGGCGGGACTCCAAGAGGCCCCTGAAGGACCGTTGCCTGCGGCCGCGATCTCGTCGGGCGTGCAGAACTGGTCAGCCGTGACAGCGAATCCGTCCGTGATGAAGACAAGCCCGTCGTCGTTCACAGCCTCCAAGGTGACCTCGAAGCCCTTCCGCCAGGTCAGACTCTCGTTCTCCGCCAAAGGAAACGTGTAGCTCGTAGTGTTGGCGGCCAACACTTCCGAGAACTCCACAGTCTCTGACAGGATGTCCCCGCCACTTGTGCAAGACGGAGGCGGGGAGTAGGTGACCAATCCGAATATTCGGTACTCCACCTCGCGATCCTGATCCCTCCATGTCACGCCGCCGTCTGCTGGCTCGAAGTCAAGTGGTCCGACCGGGCCGCTCTGGGCGGCCGCATGGTCCGATCGGGGCACGCCAAGGGCGAGGAGCGCAAGCGCGAGAAGCGCTGCCATTCGCGGGATCATGGTGAAGCTTCCATCCCGGTCAGCGCCTCGCGCCCGGCCGCCAGCATCTCTTGGACGGGCGCGTCCTGACCTGTCCAGAGCCGGAAGGACTCAGCGGCCTGGTAGACCAGCATCGCCAGCCCGGAGACCGCGTTGGCACCCTTCTCCCTCGCCAGCTTAACCAGCGGCGTCTCCAGCGGGTTGTACACCAGATCGAACACCACCGCGCCGTCCGGTAGTTGCGCCGGCGTGAGGGGACTCCGGCCCTCGGTCTCGGTGCCCTTCATGCCGACCGGGGTGCAGTTCACGACCAGGTCGGCCTCGGCAAGGGCGCGCAGGAACACGCCGTCCAGCCAGTCCGTGGCAGCGAATTCCGCGTTGCGGCCTGCAATGCTCCCCATGTCGGCGGCGAATCTCTCCAACTGCTCCGGGATGGGCCCGGTTACGGCTATGGTGGACGCACCCCCGTCGATCAGCGCGAGGACGACCGCGCGCGCGGCGCCGCCCGCCCCCAACACCGCCGTGCGCTTCCCCTTGGGGTCGAATCCGGCATCCTCGCGCAGCGCACGGGCGAAACCCCACACGTCGCTATTGTAGCCGACGAGGTCGCCGCCCTCGTTGGCGATGGTATTGACCGCGCCGATACGCTTTGCGCCACTGTCCACCCGCTCGAGCATGGGTACCACCGCCTCCTTGTGAGGGATGGTGACGTTGGCGCCCAGCGCGTCGTCCTCCCGCAGGCTGTGGACGCGCGCTTCAAGCTCCTCGGGTGACGTCTGCCATGCCTCGTACGTGGCTTCGACGCCGCAGGCCCCGAAGGCAACCTGAAAGAGCGTCGGGCTCAGAGAGTGCCCGATCGGGAAGCCGATAACGCCTGCGCGCTTCACCAGCGGGTTTGCTCCTGCTAGCCGCACTCGGGCCGGGTCGGATCGATCTCACACACGTTGCGGTTGTGCTCCTCCAGCGTCTCGGCGAAGATGTGGCTGCCGTCGGGCCGCGCAACGAAGAACAGGTAGTTCGTCTCGGCCGGCTGCAGGACGGCCATGATCGAATCGAGTCCCGGGCTGGCAATCGGCCCCGGCGGCAGACCCACGTTGACGTAGGTATTATACGGCGAGTCCACTTCCAGGTCAGCGAGCGTGAGATCGCTCTTCCAGTAGCCGAACTCTTGAACGCTGGTCGGGTCGCTGCCCAGGGCGTACTGAACGGTGGGATCCGCCTGCAGCGGTAGGCCCAGATCGAGCCGGTTGAGAAAGACGCTGGCGATGATCGGCCGCTCCTCCGCGACCTGAGCCTCACGCTCGACGATTGAGGCGAGGATGACGGCTTCGTACAGATCGATATCTCCTGTGGAGAGGGAAGGCAGGATGGTCTCCCGGTAGCGCTGATCGAAGGCGTTGAGGAGCTTCTGAACGACCTCGTGCCCGCTGGTGTCCCGAGAAAAGCCGTACGTGGCGGGAAAGAGGAATCCCTCCAGCGCGGCGTCAGGCGGCAGCTCGCTCAGGAACGTTGCCTCGTAGATGTCGCCCAGCGCACGTTGAAAGTCGCCGGCAGAGACGATGCCGCGGCTCTCCAGCAGGTCGCCGACCTCCTCAGCCCGCAGGCCCTCCGGAATGGCGACGACCATGGGGGCGGTCACTCCCTGGCTGATCCGACGGATGGCGGTGAGGGCCGTCTCTCCTCGCTCGAACTCATAGTCGCCCGCCACCATGTCGTCTCCCACGCCCATGAGCGAGGCAAGGACGCGGAAGAGGCGGGCGCTCTGGATCACGCCTGCGTCCTCCAATGCCTCACCTATCTCGCGGGCGCTGGCCCCCTCGGGCACGGGGACTATGACGGTCTCGCCGCCGGGTTCGCGCGTCGGGCCCAGGCGAGGTGGCTCCTCGTTGACGAGGGCGCCCGGGGTGCCCGAGAGCAGCCACACGCCGACCCCGAGCAGCACGAGCAGGCCCAGGGCCACGACAGCCGGGACGGCGCGATTGGCCCTCATGGCTCGGTGGCGGACGGCGTATCCGGGCGGTGCCGGTCCAGGTAGCTCTGCAGGATGATGGCGGCCGCCAGGTCATCCTCCGGTTCGCGGCGCTTCTTGGCGCCCCTCGCCAGGCGCTTTCTAGGGCCGACCCGGGCTCTCGCCGCCTGCACTGATGTCAGGCGCTCATCCCAGAGCTCCAGCGGCAGGCCGCTGGCGGCCGCGAGCCGGGCGGCGAAGGCACGCACCCGATGCGCTTGGGGGCCGGCGGAACCGTCGAGTGAGAGCGGGTCACCCACTACCAGCGCGACGGCGTCCTCGTCTCGGGCGAGCTGCGTGATAGTCCGCGTGTCGGCCTCGTCGCCGCGACGCTCGAGAACGCGCAGAGGAACGGCCAGGCGGCCCTCGGGCGCGGAGATCGCGACGCCGATGTGCCGTTCCCCCACGTCCAGTCCCACGATACGCCCCACGTCACCTATCGCTTCTACCTTGCGGTTCCGCCCCTCCGGGCGTCTGAGTGTGCACATTATAGACGGGGCGGGTCTGCGGGTCGAGGTTTCCGGGTTACGCCATCCGCCGGACTGGCGCCTGCAGAACCATTCGCCGCCGGACGATACCTCTCTTGAAGCATGTGAACGCGACTTGACAGGCCGCCATGGCCGCCGCTACCATGCATTCCAGCCTCCGGGACGTTTGCGCCAAGAGCGGCCGGATGGCTCGATAGATGAGACAATCTTCGGTGGAACGATCAGACGACGAACCTCCTCCAGATAGGCCCCCTTTCACTGCTCTAACCGGACGGACAGCTCGCGACCGACGAGCCGTCACGCCGGTTTCAGCTCGATATCCCTTCATGATTGGTGATTGATCTGCGTCGGGCCCGTCCGGCCCGGAATGCCGCGGCCGGCGGTGTCCGCTCCTTTCGATGAGCCATACCCTCGATAGATGGACAGCGGTGATCCTGGCGGCGGGCCAGGGGAAGCGCATGCGCTCGTCTCTGCCGAAGGTGCTTCATGCCCTGGCGGGCCGGCCGATGGTGCGCTACGTCCTCGACGCTGCTCGGGAGGCGGGCGTCGGCCGCTGCGTCGTCGTGGTTGGACCGGAGGCCGACAGCGTGCGGTCCGCGGTGGGGGACGGCGCGGAGTGCGTAGTGCAGCCGGAGCCGCTGGGTACCGGCGACGCCGTCGCTCAGGTTAAGCAGGCCGCGGGCGACGCGGAGCAGCTCTTGGTGCTGAACGGTGACGTGCCGCTCATCACACCCGCGACGATTCAGCAACTGGCGCGGCTCCACGAGGAGGGGGCTGCCGACCTGACCTTCCTCACGGCGAAGGTGGAGGACGGAAGCGGCTACGGCTGTGTGGAGCGTGACGGACACGGCCAGGTCACCGGAGTGGTGGAGGCGCCCGAGCGCGAGGGGGCCGCGGAAGGCCCGGCCGAGATCAACTCCGGGCAGTATTGCTTTCGTGCCGCCTGGCTGTGGGCGAACCTGGCGTCCATACCGGAGGCGGGCAACGGAGAGTACTACCTGACTTCCTTGGTGCCGATCGCGGTCCGGGAGGGCGCCACTCTTCTCCCGGTGCCCGCTGTCGATCCCGACGAAGTGCGGGGCATCAACGACCGCGCGCAGCTCGCAGAAGCCGAGGCGCTGCTGCGCCGGCGCATCAACCGGCGACACATGCTGGCAGGCGTTTCTCTGGTGGACCCGGCGACGGCGTACATCGATGCCGACGCGGTCATCGGGCGCGATACGGTCGTCGAGCCGAATACGCGCGTTCAGGGCCGCACGGTCGTCGGCGAGGGCTGCCGCCTGGGTCCCGACAGCACGCTGCGTGACGCCACGATCGGCGATAGCTGCCAGGTCGTGGCCTCCACGGTGGAGGAGGCGACGCTGGAGGACGAGGTAGACGTCGGCCCGTACAGCCATCTGCGGGCGGGCGCCTATCTGTGCGCGGGCGCGTACGTCGGCAACTTCGCGGAAGTGAAGAACTCACGGCTGGGCCGGGGCGTCAAGATGGGCCACTTCAGCTACATCGGCGATGCCGACGTGGGCGAGGAGACGAACATCGGCGCCGGCACCATCACCTGCAATTTCGACGGCGTGGTCAAGCACAGGACCCTGGTCGGCCGCGGCGCCTTCATCGGCAGCGACACGATGCTGGTGGCGCCGGTGAAGCTGGGCGACGGCGCCCGGACGGGCGCCGGTTCCGTGGTCACCAAGGACGTACCGCCGGGAGCCGTGGCCGTGGGAGCACCGGCACGCGTCATCCGCACGCCGAATGAAGGGCGCGAAGAGACATGAGCGGCGACAGCTGGTTGGGCGTCGTGCTGCTGGTGGCTGCGCTCGTCGTGCTCGTCGTCGTCACGGCGGCGGAGGCCGGCGTCGTCTTCGTCGACCGCCTGAGGCTGCGAGCGTTCGCCACCAGGGGCACGCCTGGAGCGGCCTCGCTCGACACACACATCCAGGAACGGCGCGCCTTGCTCGGGTCGTTGGCGGTTGCCCGCAACACCGCCGTGGTCCTGGGCATCGCCGTCGGCACCTTCCTCGTGTTGCGGGAGACGGGGTTGACGTGGCTGGCGCTCGCCGCAACGATGGGCGGCGCGCTGCTGGCGCTGGTCGTACTGGAAGCCGTTCCGCGTGTGCTGGTTGCCAGCAGCCCGGAGCGTTGGGGCGTGCGGTTGCTGCCGGCGATGCGCGTGTTCCGGATCCTCTTTGGGCTGCCGGCGCGTCTGCTCGACCTAGCGGCCGGCGCCCTGCTGAGGTTGCGTGGCAGAGAGGAACGCGGGGAGCAGCCCGATGAGGCAAGCGAAGAAGAGGAAGAGCTGCTGCGCCTGGTGGAGATGCGCGAGGGGAACGGCGGAGTTGAGAACGGGGAGCTGGCGATGGTTCGCCGCATCGCCAACATGGTGGACCGCGCGGTGCGGGAGATCATGGTGCCGCGTATCGACATGGTGGCGGCGGAGGCGGACGCCAGCATGGAGGAGGTGCTCCGGCTGGTGCTTGAGCGAGGCTACAGCCGCATCCCGCTCTATGAGGAGACCATCGACAACGTTGTCGGCGTGGTGTACGCGAAGGACATCCTGAAGTACTTGGCGGACGGCCGGCGGCCGGCCTCCCTGCGAGACATCGCGCGGCCACCGTACTTCATTCCGGAGGGGAAGCACGTCGATGAGCTGTTGGCGGAGCTGCGGGAACACAAGATCCACATCGCGATCGTGGTGGACGAGTACGGCGGCACGGCCGGCCTGGCCACCATCGAGGACGTCTTGGAGGAGATCGTCGGTGAGATCCAGGATGAGTACGACCGAGAGGAGGCGATCGTTCAGCGGATCAGCGATGCCGAGGCGATCATGGACGCTCGGGTGAGCCTGGACGAGCTGAACGAGCTGTTCTCGCTGCAGATACAGGGTGAGGACTTCGATACGCTGGGCGGCTTCGTGTACCATCAGTTGGGCCGGATGCCGGCGCCGGGTGACGAGGTGCGGACCGACGGCCTTACGCTCCGGGTGCTTTCGGTGGCCGGCCGCAGGATCAAGAAAGTGCGCGTGATGAAGACGGCGCCGGTGACGGTGGCGGATGAGGGAGGGAAGGACGCCAGCTAGCCCGGGCGCTGCGGGCGACGGCCGGCGGCATTGGGCCGCTCGGGCGGTGAGCTATCTAGGTGGGGTCAGGCGGTGGAAGGGTGGCGGGCCGGAAGCTGGGGTAAGATTTCCGTTCGTTCCAGCATGAACGTAGCCCTGCCGTGGCAGTCCATTGAACGTGCTGGCCACGGAGTTGGCATCGCGACGGCCCCCTGGCAGAAGCCGGTATCCTGAAAGTGGTTCGAGAAAGAGACCTAGGTCGCTTACGCATAAAGACAAGTGTGCTACAATAGTCGGCCAATGGACAGGAACGAGCTCCAGTACTGGGTAGCGTTCGGACGCGTGCCACACATCGGGAGGGCGCGCTTCTCGCTATTGGAAGGGCACTTCGGATGCCTGGAGGATGCCTGGAAGGCCAGTCCGGCCGCCATTCAAGGAGCGGGACTGACCGGCGCGGCTCTCTCGGCCGTGCTCGCCGCCCGCGACAGTATCTCGCCTGCGGAGGAGCTGGAGAAGCTGGACCGGCTGGGCGTGCGGGTGCTGACCTGGCACGATGAGGCGTACCCCGCGCGGCTCAAGGAGATCTATGACAGGCCTCCTTTGCTCTACGTGCGCGGGCAGTTCACCGCGGCCGACGAGTGGGCCGTGGCCATGGTTGGAACCCGGCGGGCGACGGTGTACGGCCGACAGGCGGCGGAGGATCTCTCGGACGGACTGGCGCGCAACGGCGTGACCGTGGTGAGCGGGCTGGCCCGCGGGATCGATTCGCTCTCGCACCGGGCGGCCCTGGCAGCCGGGGGGAGGAGCATCGCCTGCCTTGCCTGCGGCCTGGACATGGTCTATCCGCCGGAGAACCTGAAGCTGGCGCATGAAGTGATGGAGCACGGGGCCCTGGTGAGCGACTACGCGCTCGGCATCCAGCCTCGGAGCGAGTACTTTCCGCGGCGCAACCGGATCATGGTGGGCCTCAGTCTCGGCGTGCTCGTGGTCGAGGGTGACCTCAGGAGCGGGGCCCTGATCACAGCCCGGCAGGCGTTGGACGAGAATAGAGAGGTGTTCGCGGTGCCGGGCAGCATCTACGCGCCTACCTTCCGGGGAACGAACTGGCTCATTCAGGCGGGCCAGGCGAAGCTGGTGACGCGAGTGGAGGACGTGTTGGAGGAGCTGAACCTGACTATGGCGGTCCACCAGATGGAGGCGAAGGAGCTGCTGCCGGTCGACGACACGGAGGCGCGCCTATTGCGGCATCTCTCATCGGAGCCGATACATATCGACGAAGTGCGCCGCGAGAGCGGCATGGCCATCGCCGCCGTGAGCAGCGGCCTGGCGATGCTCGAGCTGAAGGGCATGGTGCGGCAGGTGGGGAACATGAGCTACGTGAAGGCGCGAGAGGAGCGCGCCGCCTACAAGGCATAGGATATGACGAAACGAAGCAAGCGCGGCAAGAAGAGTCTGGTCATAGTCGAATCCCCGGCGAAGGCACGCACTCTCGCCGGCATCCTGGGGCCGGAGTACGACATTCGCGCCTCCATCGGGCACGTTCGTGATCTGCCGAAGAGCCGCCTGGGCGTCGACATTGAAGGTGGCTTCGCGCCGGACTATCTCATCCCGAAGGAGAAGCGGGCGGTGGTGCAGAAGATCCGCAAAGCAGCGGACCAGGCGGATGAGATCTACCTGGCGACCGACCCTGATCGGGAGGGAGAGGCCATCTCCTGGCATCTGGTTGAGGCCACGGAGCTACAGAACCGGCCCCACCAGCGCGTGGTCTTCCACGAGATCACGCCGGAAGCCGTGCGCGCGGCATTCGAGCACCCGCGGCCCGTAGACCACCGGCTGGTCGACGCCCAGCAGGCGCGCCGAGTGCTCGACCGACTGGTCGGCTATCCGATCAGCAAGATCTTGTGGAAGAAGATTCGCCGGGGCCTTTCGGCCGGAAGGGTGCAATCCGTGGCTCTACGCATGGTGGTCGAACGGGAGCGCGAGATTGAGGGGTTTGTGCCTCGGGAGTACTGGACCATAGACGTCGACCTGGCAAAGGCCGCGGAGACGGATGCGGCCGTTCCCGGCGGAACCTCTCCGGCGTTCGTTGCCGAGCTTGAGAGCGACGGCGACGTCTTCAGGGCACGCCTGGTCGGCCTCGCGGGCAAGAAGAAGGTGGAGATCTCAAGCGCGGAAGAGGCGGACCGTCTCACAGCGCTGCTGCGATCGGCCGCGTACCGCGTGGCCGACGTGAAGCAGAAGCCTCAACTGAGGAGGCCGCGACCGCCGTTCACCACCAGCACCCTGCAGCAGGAGGCATCGCGCCGCTTCGGTTTCGCGGCCAGGCGCACGATGGCGCTGGCGCAGCAGTTGTACGAGGGGCTTGAGCTTCCTGGTGAGGGACAGGTGGGCCTGATCACCTATATGCGCACGGACTCCACCAACATCGCCGACTCGGCGAAGAAGGAGGCGCGGGCGTACATCACCAGGCGCTTCGGAGGGGATTTCGTACCATCGGCTCCGCGGACGTACAGGACCAAAAGCAAACGGGCGCAGGAAGCCCACGAGGCGATCCGGCCGACGTCCGTGCTGCGTGATCCCGCGTCACTCCGAGGCAAGCTGAACCGGGACCAGATCCGGCTCTACACGCTGATCTGGCAGCGTTTCGTTTCTTGCCAGATGGCGGACGCCGTGTTCGACCAGACCACGGTGGAGGTCGAGGCGCAGCCGGCCGATGGCTCCTCAACGCTGGCGTTGCGCGCCAGCGAGAGCGTTCTCCGGTTTCCCGGCTACCAGCAGCTCTATCAGGAAATGCGCGACGAGGAAGGCGGAGAGCAGGAGAAAGCAAACGGCCTGCCGCCGCTGGCGTCGGGAGACTCGCTCCAGCCGGTCGGCTTCCTGCCGGAGCAGCATTTCACGGAGCCGCCGCCCCGGTACACGGAGGCCACTCTGGTGAAGGCGCTGGAGGAAAACGGAATCGGAAGGCCCAGCACCTACGCGCCCACGCTTTCGACCATTCAGGAACGGGGCTACGTCAGCAAGGACGGACGGGCGCTGGTACCGGAGGAGCTCGGCTTCGTCGTGAACGACCTCCTGGTGCAGCACTTCCCGGATGTGTTCGACGTGGGTTTCACGGCTGAGATGGAAGAGGAGCTGGATGAGATCGCGAGGGGAGAGGGGTCCTGGGTGCCGGTGGTACGGCGCTTCTACGAACCGCTGGAGGCGGCCCTCGAATCGGCCGAAGCCGCGCCGCGCGTCGAAGAGACCACGGACGAGGTCTGTGAGAAGTGTGGCCGCCCGATGGTGAAGCGCTGGGGGCGTTTCGGCCGGTTCCTCGCCTGCTCCGGATTCCCGGAGTGTCGCAACACGCGTCCGCTGGAGGGGAATGACGCCGGCGGTGAGTCCACCAACGAGACCTGTGACGTCTGCGGCGCGCCGATGACCATGCGCGACGGACGCTACGGCCGCTTTCTCGCCTGTTCGCGCTATCCGGAGTGCAGAGGGACGAAGACGATCATGAACAAGGTGGGCGTCGACTGTCCCAAGTGCCACGGCGAGATCGTCGAACGGCGCACACGCAGGCGGCGTACGTTCTACGGTTGCTCGCGCTACCCGGAATGCGATTTCACAAGCTGGGCGCGCCCGCTGCCCGATCCGTGCCCGCAGTGCGGCGGTCTGCTGGTCGTTGCCGGCCGCGCTCGCCGGGGCGGCCGGCAGCCGGGGCGCTGCACGCGGTGCGATTGGAAGGGTACCCTGGGCGAACGAGAGCTGGCGGAGGCGACGGCGTAGGAGACATGGCGACGGCGGCTACGGAGGGCCGCGCCGAACTCATCGAGGCCGAAAGGCTAATGGATGCCTATCTCTCCTCATTACGGGCGCGGCGGAACCTTTCCCAATACACGCTGCGGAACTACGCGACCGACCTGCGCCACTTCTTTGGCTTCTTGGAGGAGCGTGGGGCCGGCGTAGGCTCCGTGGACCGGCTGCTGATCCGGGAGTACCTCTCGGCGCTCGTCTCGGCGGGCCTTGCCTCCGCCAGCGTGACCCGCAAGGTGAGTACGCTGCGATCGTTCTACCGGCACCTGCGAGACGAGGAGATCCTGGAGGCCGATCCGATGCTCGGCGTGCGCGGTCCTCGGCGGGAGAGGCGCCTTCCGGCGTACCTGACCCGCGAGCAGATCGACACCCTTATCGCCGCGGCCGACAGGACAACGCCCCAGGGGCTGCGCGACCGCGCGATCGTTGAGCTGCTGTACGCGTCCGGGCTGCGGGTGAGCGAGGTCGTCGGGATAGACGTGGCGGGCGTGAGTTTGGATGAACGTACCGTTCGTGTGCTGGGCAAGGGCTCACGCGAGCGGTTGGTCCTGATGGGATGGCCGGCCTCCCGGGCGGTGGCGCGGTACTTGGACGAGGGACGACCCAGGCTGGCTCAGCGCGTGGAGCAAGCGCTGTTCCTGAACCGCGACGGCGGGCGACTGTCGCAGCGGGCGGTGCAAATCATCGTACGGAAGTGCGCCTTGGCGGCCGGCCTGGACCGGACCGTGCACCCGCACCTCCTGCGCCACACCTTCGCCACCCACATGCTGGACGGCGGGGCGGAGATCCGAGTCGTGCAGACGCTGCTGGGGCACGCGGACGTGAACACGACGCAGATCTACACGCACGTCTCGGAGGCGGCCAAGCGCCGCGCGATCGATGAGGCGCTGGACGGCATCGCCCGTATCGAAGAAGAGCGGCGGAAGTCGCGAGGGGGCGGCTAGCCGTCTTCTCGTCTGGACACAGTGGTTGCCCTCCGCTACCATGCCACTGTCGCCCGTCAGGCGGCCTAGGTTCTGAAGGAGACCGTATCTGTGGCCCACTCGCTCTCAGCCAGCAAACGGCACCGCCAATCGCTCCGCCGGCGCGAGCGCAACCGCGTTCGCCGGAGCGCAGCCCGCAGCGCCATACGGGAAGCGCGCGAGAACATCGCAGGAGGCGACCAGGAACAGGCTGCGGCTGCCGTGCGCCGAGCGGTCTCCGTCCTGGACCGGACGGCCCGCAAGGGTGTCATCCATGCCAACAACGCCGCTCGCCGGAAGTCTCGTCTCATGCGCCGGTTCAATGGCCTGGCGGCCGCCGAGCAGTAGACGCGCCCTGACAAGCTCCGCGCACTTTTCGAAGCCCCATTGTGTCTTGCCCGCTTCGCGGCGGGAGGCCCCGCAAGCAGGAGACAGATCCCGTCCAGCGAGCGTCCGGCGTGGAGGGAGCGCTTGAGAGCCCTCATCTTCCATGAGCCCGGCCGCATCAGCGTAGAGGACGTGCCCAAGCCGTCGGCCGGGCCCGGCGAGGTGCTCGTGCGCGTCGGCGCCACGGCTGTCTGTCACTCGGACATACGCGTCTATCGAGGTCAGAAGCATGCCCGCCCCGGCGTCATCCCCGGCCATGAGGTGGCGGGCGTGGTTGAGGAGGTCGGCCCTGGGGTCTCCGGGCCGGTCGCGGGCGACCGGGTGGTGGTCTGCCCGATCGTGGCCTGCGGGAACTGCGTCTTCTGCCTCTCCGGCCGCCGCCACCGCTGTCCGGAACGCCGGACCCTGGGCTATGACGAGAACGGCGGATTGGCCGAGTACATGGTGGCGCCGGCGGCCCTGGTGGCGCTTGGGCATGTGCTTCCGGCTCCGCCCGGCCTCTCGACGGAACGGGCGTGTTTGACCGAGCCGGTGGCGTGCGTGTTGAACTCGCTGGAGACCTGCGGGCTCACGGCCGGGCTCAGCCTCGCGATCGTGGGCGCGGGGCCCATGGGCCTCATTCACCTGCTGCTGGCCCGGTTCATGGGAATCGGTCCGATCATCGTCAGTGAGCCGGACGAGGAGCGCGCCCGGACGGCCCGGCGATGGGGTGCGACCGAGGTCATCGACCCGCGCCGTGGGGAGTTGCCTGAGGCTGTCCTAAGCCGGACCGGCGGGCTGGGGGCCGACGCCGTGGTGGTAACCACCGGCGCGCCGGACGTTCTGCAGCAGAGCATAGCATCGGCAAGACGGCAGGGGGTGGTGAACCTGTTCGCCGGCTTCCCGCCCGACACCAGCGTTCCCTTCGACCCCAACGCAATACACTACGGCGAGGTACGCCTCACCGGCAGCCAGAACGCCTCGCCGGACCAGTACCGGCGGACCCTTCGATTGCTGCCACGTCTCTCCGAGATCGACGGGATCAGCACTCATCGCTTTCCGCTGGACGAGGCTGCGGAGGCCTACAACGTACGCCTGCGCAACGAGGGACTCAAGTCAATCGTGGTTGTGTCGGAGGAAGGTTCGTAACGCCGACGCCCGGCGCGCCGAGCCTACCCGCCCCCCAGGTCGGCGGCAAACTCCCGCATCTGTGTATCCGCTCCCAGGATGATCAGGATGTCGGAATTCTCCACCGTGCTCAGTTCGCGGTCCTGGGGCTCGGCTTGGCGCACTTGGTCGGGCGGGACGGCGAGCAGGCTCGTCAGCTTTTCCACCGTGTAGTCCTTGCCGGAGAAGTCGATGAGCACTGTACGCGGGCGGATGGTCCCGTCCACCGTGTTGGCGGCGGTCAGTGAGTCGGACGAAAAGCCGAACTCGGTGAGGTACTCGACCGCCTGGGTCGCCAGGCCGTCGGTACCGCTGCCGTTCTGTATCTCCACCACGGCCGCCTCCTCGGCAAGCCGTTGGTCGACGAAGAGGGCCTCGACGAGCTGCTGGACCATGTCCTTGTCCGCAATGAGAACGTCCTCGCCATACGGCGTGACATAGTCGACGGTGGCGGCGCCCAGGGAAAGGGCCGAGATCCGGGTGGTGTCGATCTGGGCGGCGAGCGCGGCGAAGCCGGGCGCCTGGAGATCGTTGACGTCGGTGTCGATCGCGTCCTTGTATTTCTCCCACAGGCCGGTCAGCTTGTCGATATCGAACAGGCCGCGTTCCAGAGCCTTGTCAATGGCCGCGAAGATCACCTGCTGCTGGCGCTGGATGCGTTCCAGATCACTTGAGTCGAAGCGCGTTCGCGAGTAGTCCAGTGCGGTCTGACCGTCCATGTGCTGCTGGCCCACCTCGAAGTGAAGCGGGTAGTAGTCGCCGGGAAGCTCGGTCCGCGAGTAGTACGGGTCGTCCACTTCTTTCTCGACGTAGATATCGATTCCCCCCAGCTCGTCGATGACGTCAATGAAGCCGGGGAAATCGATGATCACATAGTGGTCGATGGAGATGCCAAGGTTGTGGTTGATCACCTTGCTGATCAGGGCGGCGCCGCCACCCTCGTATCCCTGCAGTTCCCCGGTGGCGTAGGCGGTGTTCACCCTGCTCTCATAGAAGCCGCTGCCGTCGCGGAGAGGGATCTCCACCCACAGATCGCGCGGAATGCCCAAGATGCCTGCCGTCTTGCTGCGTGGGTCGACAGTGAGGACGAACATGGTGTCCGTGCGGGTGGGCGCCTGTCCCTCTGTGGGCCGGCGGTCCAGGCCCATCACCAGGATGTTGATCGGTTCGTCGCTGCCTGCGCCGTCCTCCTCCACTCCCGGCAGGGAACCGACGATGCCGCCGACGGAGATGCCCTGTCCGGGGAAGAAGAGCTCGTCGATGCGCGTGACAATGATCAACGCCAACCAGGACGCGGCGAGCAGGATGAGCAGCCCCGTCAGGGCCACGAGGAACCGCTGGCGCAACGGCGAGCCGGGGGCGTGTTCGGGTGGGGTCGTACCTGACACGGTAGCCTGAACGTAGCCGACGCCTCGAACGTGTGTCAAGGCTGCGGAGGCACGCCGGCCTGTGAAAAGAACGGCCCGCCGCCCACGCACGTTCTCCCCCGTCGCGATTGCCAGGCCATTGGGCGGAAGGGTACCGCATGTGGGATTTTGCGAGAGATGGCCCTACATCTTGTAATCTTCGAACAGGTGATGTATTGTTTGGTAAGTACGGGGAGAAGGGAGGCTTTGCCATGGCGTCACCGTGGATTACTCCTCAGCGTCCCGCAGTAGAGCGCCCCTGGCTGGGCATGGCAGTGATGGCCGCGATCCCGCTGCTGTCACTGATCCTCATCCGCATGCTCTGGTCGGGCTCCAGTCTCTGGTTCCTCACCGTGGGCATCATCCTCCTGGGAGTGGCCGCCGTCATCTTCCTGGCTCGCCGGCCCCAGGAACACCAGTACAGTCGCCAGGCGCTGGCCCATGAGTCGAACCGGCTGCCGTTGATCCTGACGGGCCTGGGCGTTCTCTTCATGGCGATGCTTCTGCTGCCCAACTTCTCCGGCGGCGACTCCAGTCCGGACTTGGTGGGCGGGCAAGAGCTCTCGTCCGGCGTCGAGGTTTCCGAGGTCTCCGGGGTCAGCCAGGCACCGGCACAGGACTCGAGCGCACAGCAGGCGCCGCTGCAAGGGGAAACGGAGTCAGCGGTGGAAGAAGCATCTTCGGCGGAGGGCCAGACCTACGTGGTGCAGAGCGGGGATATCCTCTGGGACGTCGCCCAGCGCTTCGGCACGACTGTGGAGGCGATCGCGGAGGCGAACGATCTCGAGAACCCCGCGGACATCGCGATCGGCCAGGTGCTGATCATCCCGCCGCCGGAGGAGGAATCCGGCGAGACCGTGCCCTAGGGAACACGCAAGGGAACAGGCCGGAACGCTCGATCGCCGGGGACAGGGAGCGGGCTGCTAGTCCTTCCGCTGGAATTGCCGTTCGAAGAACTCGGCCAGGGCTTCTCCCAACTGGTCCTCGAAGCCCCACCAGAAGTGGTCCGCGCCCGGGATGACGCGAAGCTCCACTCCCGGCCTCCCTGCCACCACCTCCAGCCGGTCCGGCGGGGCTATCGAGTCCTGGTCACCACCAAGCACCAGCGCCGGACAATTCCAATCGACCCGCAGGTCGCCGAAGGCGACAGGCGGTGAAACGAGGGCCAACCCGCGCAGGTGCCCGCCGGCGACTTCCGCGGCCACCATCGCTCCGAACGAGTAGCCGATGAGGCCTATGCGCTTGGCGTCCACTTCGGAGAGCTCCGAAAGATGGGCGAGCGCGGCGCGAACGTCCTCCCGCTCGCCCCGCCCGTCATCGAAGGTGCCCTCGCTGCGGCCGGCGCCACGAAAGTTGAAACGCAGGGCGGCGATGCCGCGGCCGGCGAGCGCCCGACAGGCGCCGAGCACAACGTTGTTCTCCATGTCGCCGCCGTACTGCGGGTGGGGGTGACAGACGACCACGCCGGGAGCGGAAGTGGCGCCCGGAAGATGCAGCGCTCCCTCCAGTAGCAGGTCGCCACAGCGGAAGGTGACCGGGCGGGTATCGCTTTCAGCCATGCATCAGTCCACCGGGGGTTGCGGGCTCGGCACCCCGGATTGGGTCTCGAAGGCGTGGGCGGCCCGCAGTACGGTCATCTCGTCGAAGCGACGCCCCACGAGCTGGAGCCCTACCGGCAGACCTTCCTGTGTGAAGCCACAGGGCACGGAGCAGGCGGGCTGGCCCGTTAGGTCGAACGCGGCAGTGAGCCGGGTAAGGCCCACGGTTGGGTCATCTCTTGTGGTGGAGTCGATCGGGGCCGCGACACGAATAGCCGTCGGCATCGCGAGGAGGTCTACCTCCGAGAGCAAGGTGTCATCGCTCGTGCGGCGCGCCTCATCTCGGGAGCGGGTGGCCCACACGTAATCCGTCGCCTTCTGCTCGAGACCGAGCCGAACGCGCTCCAGCGTTGTCTGGCCCCAGTCGTCGGGACGCTGCTCCGCGTTGGCCCGGTGGTACGCCGCCGCCTCGCAGATGAGCACCATGGTTGCTGCCATCCAGTAGTTCTGAATGGCGGGCAGTTCGAGTTCGGCCACGTCGGCGCCCAACCGTCCCAGCGTCGCGATGGCCTCGCGCACGACCGCGGCCACTTCGGGCTCCGTCTGCTCAAACGCATAGGTGGCGGGTACCCCGACACGCAGGCCGCGGAGTCCCCCATCTGAGGGCACGTCGTCGAGGCCGCCCCCCCAATCCTCGACGGGCTCGTCCGACGTCGACGGGTCCTGGGGGTCTCGCCCGGCAATCGCCTGTAGCACGAGCGCACAATCGTGCGCGCTGCGGGCCATCGGGCCTACGTGGTCGAGTGACCAGGCGAGCGGCACTACTCCCGCGAGGCTCACCCGCCCGTAGGTGGGCTTGATGCCGACGATGCCGCAGAGCGAGGACGGGATGCGGATCGAGCCGCCCGTATCGCTTCCCAGCGCAGCGAAACAGAGCCCAGCCGCCACCGCGGCGCCGGATCCGCTGCTGGACCCGCCGGTGATGCGCGCCGTGTCCCACGGGTTGCGGGCCGGACCGTAGTGGGAGATGGTGCCCGTTGCGCCGTAGGCGAACTCGTGCAGGTTCGTCTTGCCGACGATCACGGCGCCGGCATCGCGCAGGCGCCGGATCACCGTGGCGTCCTCGTCCGGCACCCAGTCCGCCAGGATCTTGGAGCCGGCCGTCGTGCGCACGCCCTTTGTCGCGCACAAGTCCTTGACGCCGACGGGCACGCCGTGCAACGGACCCCGGTACCGGCCCGAGGCGATCTCGTCCTCGGCGGACCGGGCGCCGGCCATGGCCTCCTCGGCCATGACCGTGATGAAGGCGTTGAGCTTGGGGTTGAGCCTGTCGATGCGCTCCAGCACCGCTTCTGTCACAACGACCGGGCTGACCTCTCGCTCGCGGATTCTGTCCGCGATTTCGTGCAACGTCAGGTAGCAGAGCTCGTCGTTCGTCATGTGGCTACTCCCTTGTCGGGGTGTGCGCGGGAGAGTATAGCAGCCGCGTCGGTCGCGTGGACAGCGAGTTCCGCCAGCGCGACGGAGACATCGGCCGCGGTGGGGCGGCTATACTGGGCTCGTGCCCCACTCGCCACGCCGTTCGGAGTTCTTGTCGGGAGTGCGCGCCCAGCTTCCGCTTCTGCTGGGCGTGGCGCCGTTCGGCATGGCGTACGGCGCCTATGCCATCGAAAGTGACGTCCCTGCGGGGTTGACGCAGGCGATGTCGTCGATCGTCTTCGCCGGTTCGAGCCAGTTCATCGGCGTGCAGCTCATGGCGAGCGGCGTGCCGGGCATCATGATCGTCCTGGCGACCTTCCTCGTCAATCTGCGCCATCTGCTCTACAGCGCTTCACTGGCCCCCCATGTGGATCACCTTGGGATGCGGTGGCGCTGGCTGCTGGCGTATCTGCTGACGGACGAAGCCTTCGCGACGTCGATGAGCCGATTCCGCTCGGGCGACGAATCGAGGCACAAGCACTGGTTCTTCCTGGGTGCCGGGCTGGCGCTGTGGGTCACCTGGCAGATCACGACGAGCCTGGGCATCTTTGTGGGCGCTGCGGTCCCCGATAGCTGGTCGCTGGACTTCGCGCTGCCTCTGACGTTCCTCGCGCTGCTGATGCCCGTCCTCACAAGCAGACCGGCGCTGGCCGCCGCGCTGGTGGCGGGCGCCGTGGCGGTACTCGGCTTCGACTGGCCCTACGGCGTCGGGCTGGTGACCGCGACCGTGCTGGGCTTGAGCGCCGGGGCTGCGCTGGACCGGGCGATGGGCGCTCCGGCCGGCGGCCTGCCGGCAGACGTGGGGGCACCATGAACCTCTGGCTCACGGTCCTTGGCATGGGCATCGTCACCTACGGCATCCGGCTGTCGGTGCTGGTGTTTGTCAGCCACACGTCACTACCGCGTGCCGGGCGCGACGCCCTTCGCTTCGTGATGCCTGCTGTGCTGTTCGCCATCATCCTGCCGGCGGTGCTCTATGTGGGAGAGGACCAGTCGCTCGACCTCTCGCTGCGCAACGAGAGATTGCTGGCGGCGGCGTTCGCGGCGGGAGTAGCCTGGCTCACCAAGAACGTCTGGCTCACGGTGATCGCCGGCATGGCGGCTCTGTGGCTTCTGGAATGGGCCTGGTAGACACCAAGGCTACGCCGCCGCCGACTGCGGTGGTATGCTGGCACCACTGAGCGGCAGGACGGTGGATGCGCCAAGACGCAGCGGGAGCGCGATATGCGACGCCAACGAACCCTGGCAGCTCTAGCCACGGCAGTCTTGGCCTCGGTCGTTCTTGCTGCTGGAACCACGAACCAGCGCCGGTGTAAGGATTGGCCTCCTCCAGGGTGTAGGTAGTGAGCAGGATGAACATCCGCAGGTGCAGCCTAGCGCTGAAGTAGAGAGGGTTTGCCAGTAGGAGGGCCAAATGAACAAGGATCGAATACTGAGCGCATTCCCGGCAGCCGTCGTAGTGGCGGTCACCGTCATGATCGCCGCCTGTGGCGGAGGGGGGGCTGGGCCGAGTCCCGTCCCAGCCGAGACGTATCCCGTCGGCGCAGGCACAAGCGGAGATGAGGCCGCACAAGCAGAGGCTGGCGACACGATTCCCGCGGCATCGTGGAGGACGGTGTCTCTTGATTTTGGGGTGATTGATCTGGATGTCGACCATGAGTCCGGCCGCATGTACGTCCTGAGCGCCCAATCCGTATTCGTTGTCGACTCGGCGACCGGGAAGGCAGCAGCGGAGGTGCCTCTCACGCTGCCTCCGGAGGTGACCCCACGTCGCATGGCCGTCAATCCGGCAGCGAGCAGAATCTACGTCACGGCTGTTGGTGACATGGGTCTGGATGGAAGGGTGCTTGTCCTCGATGGCGACTCGGCCAAGGTGATCTCGGAGATCGGCGGCGAGTACTCCCGTATGGGCGGCGTGGCGGTCAACTCCACAACGAACCGCGTCTATGTCGTCGCGGAAAGCGAAACACACAACCCTCCGGAGGCCGTCACCGAGTGGGAACGCATTCTACTGGTGATCGATGGCAAGACCAACCGAATAGTCAGCACGATTCCAGGCGTTGGGCGCACGCCGGGGGAGGTAGCGGTCAACCCGACTACCAACCGCGTCTATGTGTCCGATCCTGAGGCGGACAAGGTGTACGTCGTGGACGGTGATGCCAACTCAGTAATGACGATGGTCACGGCTGGTGATAGTCCGTCCGAACTGTACGTCAACGCGGCCGCGAATCGCATCTATGCCGTCAACCGCGGCGATGCAAGCAGCATCTCGGTGATCGACGGGAAGAGCAATGGCGTTGTTGACACGATAGAATTCGACAACCGCACTTGCGGGGTCTCAGTTGACCAAGACGAGGGCCGGACTTACGTGATGGGTCTCACTTTCGCGCTCGAACGCGAAGTGGAGGTTGCGAGGGTGATTGAAGCTGAGAGTGGGTCGATCGTCGCCGACTACGACAAGCTCCCGAGCTGCGCATGGTTTACCATCGATCCTAGGAACCACCGAGCATACACTGTGGACCGTAGCGTCGACGGGGCGAAGTGGTTTCTGAACATCGTCGATTTCCAGCCGGGAGCAGTCTCGACATCGCCCCCTATTTCCCAAGGGACAGAAATGCCCTCTCAGGAGCTGGCAGGGTTTGGGGTGGTGGCCACTGTGCACGTCGGAGGGGGCCCCACGGACATCGCCATCAACGAGAAGACGAATCGGATCTTTGTAGCCAACCGAGACAGCCGCGAGCTGTCTTTCATTGACGGGAAGTCGAACACCGTCGTTGTTACGGTTCCGCTTGAGGGAGTGCCATACTTCGTAGCCGTGAACCCCAACTCGAACCGCGTCTACGTGAACGGCAACTACGGCGAAATCTCCGTCTTCGACGGTGACAGCGGCTCTAGACTGACTACAGTGCCAGGTGCTTTCGGGACGGATGCTGCAGTGAATTCCATTTCGAACAGGATTTACCTCGTCTTCAGCAATGGGAGCCGGGGAGACTTGTACGTGATCGATGGGAATACTGACAGTCTCATGACAAGCGTGTCCGTCGGCGAAGGAGCCAGCGCAGTTGCCGTCGACGCCGAGGCCAACCGCGTGTACGTGGTGGACGAGTACGCCAATTCAGTTCTAGTGCTTGACGGAACCACCAACAGTGTCGTGACCACGATCAGACTCTCTGGGTTCGGCTATCCTAAGGCGATAGCCGTCGACCCCTTGGCGAAGCGAGCCTACGTTGAGAGTATGGAAGGCGTTGGCGTGATCGACACACGAACGGACACCCTTATTACAACCCTCGAGAATGCGGGGTCGGTGGCCATCGATCCAGAGAGAGGCCTTCTGTTCACTATGGGAGCAGAAGGGGTATCAATCGTTGATCGCGACTCGGAGCAAGTCATCGCTTCAGTAGCTCTTGATGGCATGCCAATCCCAGACCGCCTTGCCATCAACACAACCACCGGCCATCTGTACTTCACTGACCAAGAAAGGAACATCGTCGTCGTCATGGATTGAGGAGAGCGATGGTTGGTGGTTTGACTCACGTCATGATCGGAAGCGTGCTCTGGGCTACCGGTGGGCGGCAGCCGCTCGCCAAGCAGTCGTGAGTTGCTCTGTGCAGAATGCGGGTTTGCTGGCTCCGCAGCATTCAGGACCCGCAGGGAGGACGAGAATGGCCAAACATCGGGTAGTTCATATGTGCCTAGTAGCCCTCGCTGTGGCGGTCAGCCTGATAATCGCGGGCTGTGACGGGGGGAAGAGCAGCACTGCTACTAGTGCCGTGCCGACGGAAGGCCAGCCCACGGCGAGAGACTCGACGGAGGCCGGGCTGACCGCCGCGGACCCGACCAAGAGCAATCGTCCCACGGTCACGCCGGCAAGAGGCGAATCCGGCGCGGACATGCTGATGTTCCGAGGCAATTCCGCCCGAACCGGCGTGAACCCGGGCCCTGGGGTTCAAAGCTCACCCAGGTTGCTCTGGCGATTCGAGCAGGCCGATGATTGCCAGGGGTTTCCGTCTTCCTCGGCCGTGGTGGCTGGTGGAACAGTCTACGTGGGCGGCGGGCGAGTGGCAGGAGCTACCTTGCCGGGTTGTGTGTACGCTCTCAATGCAGCAACTGGCGAGGAACGTTGGTACTTCGGGACAGGGGCTATGACCGAGTCCACGCCGACGGTTGCGGGCGGAGCAGTCTACTTCGGCAGCAGCGACGAGAGCGTCTATGCTGTGAACGCTGCGACGGGCGAGGAGCGCTGGCGTTTTCAGATGGACGAGTCCATCGACGCATCCCCGGCAGTGGTAGATGGCGTGTTGTACATTCGAGGCCCCGGCCTGTTCTATGCTCTGGACGCTGCCTCGGGGGAGAAACGATGGGAGTTCTTCACGCCCCCGCAGGTCGAGTGGGACGGTCTTGACCCCTCGCCAGCCGGATACGGCGGCGCAGTCTATCTGGGCAGCTATGACGGGAATCTCTATTGCCTCGACGCCTTGACAGGCGCAGAACGGTGGCGGTTCCCCACAGGAGGACTTGTTGTCTCTAGTCCTGCGGTGGCCGATGGCGCTGTCTACTTTACCGGCCTGGCCGCCAACGGAGCCGAGGGCTACCTCTACGCCCTGGACGCTGCTACGGGGGCGGAACGCTGGCGCTTTCGAATGGGTGTGAACGGAGCCTCGCCAGCGGTGGCTGACGGTGTGGTCTACATCGGCAGCAATGACCACTACGTCTATGCTCTTGACGCCGCAACTGGAAATGAGCGCTGGAGTTTCAAGACCGGCGACAGCGTTGTGTCATCGCCTACGATCGCAGACGGCGTGGTGTATGTCGGCAGCTACGACGGCAACGTCTACGCTCTGGATGCGACCACCGGCAAGGAGCGCTGGCGCTTCTTGCTCGGCGGCGAGGCCGTCTCCTCGCCCGCGGTAGCGGGCGGCGTGGTTTACATTGTCGCGAGCGGCGTGTTGTACGCGATCACGGGACAGTAGGAGTCGTGATGAAGCGGAAGATATCCCGGAGGCCGAAGATGGATGGGCCGGCAAGCGCAGGCCTGAGGGGCGGGGCTGAACGTTACTCCGCCTGACCAAGGAGTCGGGGCATGTTCTGTGCGGCATGCGGGTTTGAGCTCCTCGAAGGGAGCGACTTCTGCAGCAGGTGCGGTGCACAGGTCGAGAAGCCAGGAGCCGCAAGGAGTGACGGCGAACTGGAGCGCGTGGCCGCACTGGGCGACAGAGAAGCGTTCGGCGTTCTCTATGAGCGCCACTCCGGCAGAGTGTATGATTTCCTCCTGCGAATGGTCGGTGACCCTGATGAGGCGTCTGACCTCATGCAGGAGACGTTCCTGCGGGCCATGCAGGCGCTCTCTCCAAAAGAGGAGAAGGCATCCTTCCTGACCTGGGTGTTGACTATCGCCCGCAATACCGCTCTGAAGCATCTTGAGCGGCGCAAGCGCATTGTGGCCTGGGCACCACGTGAGGGCGACGCCGAAGCGCCGGCTTTCGACCGGATGGACCCCGACCGGCTGGGTCAGCCTGAAGCGGCCGCCGAGGCGCGGGAGATGGCGAGTCTTGTCTGGGAGGCGGCCGCCGCGTTGGATTCGAAGCAATACTCCCTCCTCGACCTGCACGTACGGCAGGGGCTCGAAAGCGGCGAGATTGCCCAGGTGTTGCGGGTAAGCAAGGGGAACGCCTACACCATGATTAGCCGACTGAAGGACAGCTTCGAAAGCGCCGTGGCAGGGCTCTACATGCTCCGCCACGGCCGGCGTGACTGCCCGGACCTCGACTACCGGTTGCGGGAACAGTCCGTCACCGTGCTCTCTCCCGCTGCAAGAAAGCTAATAGCGAATCACGTTTCGGAGTGCCCGAACTGTCAAGAGCGACGGCGCAAGCTGGTGTCTCCCGCCAACATTCTGGGTGCCTTCGCGGCAGTGCCGCTGCCGCTTGTCGTCAAGCAACAGGTGGCAGAGACGCTCGTTGCCTCTTGGGCTCAGGCCGGCAGGCAGGCCCCCACCGCCGGCATTAAGGGACTCCTGTCACAGCCGTCCGCCAAGCTGTCTGGTCTCTCCACTACGTGGAAAGCGGCGATCATCAGCGGCATCCTTGTCGTCGCGGCCGGTGGAGGGATGGGGTTGTGGCTGGCCGTAACCGGCGGGCTGCGCGGCCCGGGCGTCGGCGAAACGGCCGGAAGCGGCGTCCCGGCAGTGGCAACGCCCGGCCCGGCGCTGAGCGCTGTGCCGGTTGCCCCGACGGAGAAGGCAGCGGTTGGGACCGGGAGAATCGTGTTTCGTTCCAACCGGGAGGGCTCGCAGCCGCCAGCCAGTGGTGTCTACATCATGGACGCCGACGGTGGGGGTGTTACTCGCATTGGAACCCAAAGCGGCTGGCTGTCGTATTTCCCTGACCCGTGGTCCCAATCATCGCCCGACGGCTCCAAGGTGGCCTTCCTCAAGTGCCCTGACAGCGCCTCGGAGGGCCTCTGGGGAGCGTTTTATGTCATGAACGCCGACGGCAGCAGGCTGACGACGGTCGCGACGAACACGACCCGTTGCTTCACAGAGGGGTCAGGCGGCGGCATCAGCTGGTCGCCGGATAGTAGCCGTGTGGCCTTCTTCTCGGGAGGTGACGCGAGAGGCATATATGTCGCCGACGCCAGTGGGGGCAACGTCACGTACTTGGCAGACGGGATATACCCTCAGTGGTCACCGCAAGGCGATTCGATCGCCTTCATCAGCATACCGGCGCCGGAATTTCAATGCGACATCTACGTCATAGGCGCCCGCGGCGCGAACAAACGTCATGTAGTCGCCGTGCCTTGCGAGGGCAGTGACATCCTTGAGGGCCCTCGGCCGCAGTGGTCTTCCGACGGCTCCACGCTCCTTTTCTCCACAAGCCCGGAGCCCGGTTTGCACAGCCCGGCGGAGCCCCTAGACCGGGAGGTATTCACCGTGCGGGTGGATGGCTCCGGCCTCACCAACCTCACGAACAGTCGCAGCGACGACTTTGATCCCATGTGGGTCGACTGCCGCGTGCCGACAGCCGGCTGCGAAGCCAGGGTTACCAACATCCAGCCTGATACGCTGAACATGCGCCAGGACGCCGGCGCTGATGGGGAGATCATTGGCACATTATCGGAAGGCGATACCGTCTGCCTCGTTGGCTCACCCACGCTCGCCGGCGGCTACAAGTGGTGGCCGGTTGGCACCGCGGACGAGACCGTCGGCTGGGTCGCCGCGTTCGACCCGAAGGGTCCCTCTGTGCCATGGCTCACACCGACGGGCAATCTCTGCGGCGGCAAGCCGGATCGGGGAACGTCAGGCGCTGGTCTCACCGGTGGCATGCGATCAGCCTGGATGTCCCGAGTGCCGTGTGCGCGCAAGACGCCAACAGTAATCTGCCTAGAGTGGATCTGCCTCTCGGTACGGATGGGGCAGTCAAACCGGACAGCATCGGGTTTGAATCCGGATCAGATGGGTCGCGAAAGCCTATGAGCATTTGCACGGGATCGAGGCGCAGCCATGATGCTGTTGCCTGGCAGCGGCGCCCCTTGGTGGGCACCAGGGTGACATGGGGAATCCCTATAGGACGCTCAGAGGTTGGCGGTATCACTGATGGGTGGCGAGTGGCTCTATGAGGCCTAAGCCACAATCTGGCAAGAGGAGGAAGGAAATGCTTGGCAAGACCCCCTGGAAGTTATTGTCCATCTGCACGCTCGTGGCAGTACCGCTGCTCCCGGCCGCGCTGGGAGGCGGCCTCGGGCTCGCGCAAGTGTCCGTGCCCATGCAAGCGGCAATTGTCCAAGACGCAGCGCCCGACGGCGGCTTGGGGTTCCCGCTGACACCAACGCCGATGCAAACGGCGACCTTGCTCGTTTGCCCCTCCAGTATCGGCTTTGGAGAGACTCTGCAGTGCTCCATAACCGCGTCGGCAGAGTTGGACTCCTATACCTTCGTTGCCGCCGCTGGAGATGTGGTTCTGGTGAGGATGACGGCCACCTCGGGC
>CAYOSF010000005.1:109286-297505 GCA_964406605.1 uncultured Dehalococcoidia bacterium
TCCTGGCAGGCGATGGTTTCAACGGAGCCTTCACGGGAGAGTACATGCTCTACCTGCAGCGGCTGAACAACGCTGGGAACTGCACGACCATCGGCTTTGGAGAGACTCTGGTTGGGACGGTCGAGACGGCGGCCCAGATGGACGCGTATTGCTTCGTTGCCGCCGCTGGAGATGTGGTTCTGGTGAGGATGACGGCCACCTCGGGCAACCTGTGGCCGGAATTGCGCCTGTACGGGCCTGGCGGCGGCAAGCTCTGCGAGGAATATGACCCTACGACTGCAGAGATCGGGGAATGTGCCCTGCCCAGCGATGGGACGTACACCATCCTGGCAGGCGATGGTTTCAACGGAGCCTTCACGGGAGAGTACATGCTCTACCTAGGGTGCCTCACTCCTGCCTGCGGCAACCCAGGGTCCTCAGAGACTCCTACGCCCACTGCCACGCCGACGAGCACCAGCACACCGACGCCCACCAACACCCGCACGGCCACCCCAACCCCGAGTATCGCGGTCGGCGACTCAGGCTGCGATGGCACGGTCAACTCGATCGACGCGGCGCTGGTGCTCCAGTACGGAGCGGGGCTTCTTGGCTCGCTGCCCTGTCATGGCGCGGCGGACGTCAACGTGGACGGTACTGTCAATGCGCTCGACGCGGCGCTGATCCTGCAATACGTGGCTGGCCTCATTGACCACCTACCGCCGTAGGCGCCGCACTAGGGTGGTATGCTGGCACCACTGAGTGGCAGTACGGTGCATGCGCCAAGACGCAGCGGGAGCGCGATATGCGACGCCAACGAACCCTGGTAGCTCTAACCACGGCAGTCCTGGTCTCAATCCTTCTTGCTGCTGACAGTAGCAGCGCCGCAGCCCCGGAGCCCGGGCCAGGGATAGCGGGGACACCTCTTCGCCGGCTCGCGCTGGTCGGGAACGACTTCGACCTGTCCACTGGAACGACAGTGCAGCGCTTGTCGCCGTCCGTGGCCTATAACAGGACGGACAACCAGTACCTGGTGGTGTGGTTCGACGGTCGGAATCCCCACAACAACGATATCTTTGGTCAGCGGGTATCGGCTGCGGGCAGCTTGGCCGGCGCAAACATCCCGATCATGGAGTTTCCAGACTCACAGAGCGACCCGTCCGTGGCGTACAACAGCACCGACAATCAGTATCTCGTGGCGTGGCAGACGCAGCAGTCCGGCTTCTTCAACGATGTCCGTGGGCGTCGGATCTCAGCGTCGGGGGCGCTGCTTGGAGGGGACTTCTTCATCGGCAACGCCGGTTTTGAGACCTCGATGGCCTACAATGCTACGGCGAACCAGTACCTGGTAACGGGAAGGGGTATGGGGAATGGCGTGCGGGGGCAGCGGGTTGCGGGCAACGGATCGCTTGCGGGTTCGGGGATCGTGATCGCCACAGCAGGCTCACCCGCTCCCAACGGTCAGGTTGCCTACAATCCCAACGCCAACGAATACCTCGCAACCTGGCGTAACCAAACAGACGGAAATCTGCAGGGACAGCGCATCTCGGCGAGCGGAGCGCTTCTTGGCAGTCCAATCATCATCTCGTCCCTGTATGTCGGTGGCCAGCACGCCGCCGGAGTGGCATTCGACGACACGCTGAACCGATACTTGGTCGTCTTCCGCGACACGGCAGCGAACAACGTAATGGGGCAGTTCGTGAGCAGCACGGGCAGTCTGATCGGAGTCAACTTCTACCTCGCCGTCGGACTGGAGAGCGCGCCCAGCACTCCGCACGTCGCGTACAGCGCCGGTGACCGCGCCTTCGTGATCGTGACCCGGCAGGGTAGTGACATTGTGGGCCGGGTGCTGTCGGGCGACGGAGGCCTGTTGGGACCCCCGCTCGTGATCGCGCAAAGCGCTGTGTTGGACGATCCAACGATCGCCTACAACAGCCGAACGGGAGAATTCCTGGTGGCGTGGGCCGACGAGCGCAACCTCTCGCTGGGTGTGAGGGACATCTTCGCTCGGTTGGTGGACATTTCGCCCGTGATGCCAGGGGATGGCGACTGTGACGGCAACATTGACGCCGTCGACGCCGCCCTCCTCCTGCAGTACGCTGCCGGCCTCACCGGCCCGATGCCGTGCCTGATGGCCGCCGATGTGAACCGCGACAGCTTCTTCGACGCCATCGACGCGGCGCTGATCCTGCAGTACGTGGCGGGACTGATCGGCACTCTGCCGCCGTGACGCAGCGGGCACTATCGGCGCACGGTGTTTGCGGTCCGCGATCTCGAAAGGGAGCCGGCGGCCTCGAATGCAGGACGGGCTTTCGGACGATCTGGTACACTCCATGGCGGTTGTCATGAAGAAACGCACCCGGCTTCTGATCTCCGGCCTGTTGACCCTTGCCGTCGTTTCCGCGGTCTTCGTTTCGCCACCGGTCCTTCCGCGGAGTGAGGGAGCAGCCCAGGCGGGAGCGCCTCCCGCCTTGGTGCGAATCAGCCCAACGACCCAGAGCGTCGCGGCCGGGGATGATGTGGACATCGATATCCGTGCGGACGGCGTTGTGGACCCCGATGGACTAGGATCCTACGAATTCACACTGAGGTTTGCCCCAAACGTTCTCACGTATCGTGATTTCAACAATGGGCCGTGGCTGGGTAGCACCGGGCGTTCGCCGCTCATGTGCATCTTCCTGCCCGACATCGACGCTGATGGAGACACCGTCGACGATCCCGGGTTCGTGCTTCTTGGCTGTAGCTCGCATGGATTGAGCCCTCCGGGGCCAACAGGTAGCGGCCTTCTCACCACCGTAACGTTGGGTACCTCGTGCGCCGGGAGCAGCCACGTTGGTTTCGAGCGGCTGGAGCTGACCGACACCTTTGGAAACGACATCCCGGCGGAGGCCGCGGCCGGCACCATCACGGTGAGCGGCGGCACCCCCTGCCCCACGCCACCCGGCAGTGTCGGTGACGTCGACTGTAACGGCATGATCAACTCAGTCGATGCCGCCCTCGTGCTGCAGTTGGCCGCCGGTCTGGTGTCCTCGTTACCCTGCCAGGGTGCCGCGGACGCGAACGGGGACGGGAACGCGAACGCGATAGACGCTGCGCTCATCCTGCAGTTCGACGCGGGCCTCATCGGCGTCCTGCCGCCGTAGCGGCTTCTCTGCCGTTACGCGGCCTGGCCTCGGACGACGGCAGAACCTACCTCCCGGGCTCAGAACAGGCACCGTCCACTCTCGTTCACTAGACATTGGGCGCGCCTTTCGTGTACCTTGTGCTGGGTTTGCGCCCGGCTTCGTGGCAGGAGCGGGGCAATCCCAGCGGTTCGATCCCAAGGCACAAGGAGGACTCATTCCGTGCATATTGTCGTATGCGTCAAGCAGGTGCCGGACTGGGACATTCCCCCGTCCAGCTTCAAGATAGATGAGGCGGCCAAGAAGGTAGTGCCGCCGCCCGGCGTCTCGCCGGTCCCAAGCGAATTCGACAACATCGGAGTCGAGGGGGCCATGCGCATCAAGGACCAGGCGCCCGACACCAAGGTCACCATCATGAGCATGGGACCGGAGGGCGCCCGCGACGCCATCAAGCACAGCCTGGCCATGGGCGCCGATGAGGGCGTGCTCCTTACCGACCCGCTGTTCGAGGACCTGGACTGGTACCAGATCGCCTTGGTGCTGTCCACCGCGATCAAGAAGCTGGAGGACGTGGAGCTCGTCGTCTGCGGCCGCCAGGCGGTGGACTGGGACATGGGCGTGACCGGCTCTGGCATCGCCGAACTGCTGGGCTGGTCGGTGCTCACGATCAGCAAGGACGTGCAGGTGCGCGACGGCACCGTGGTGGTCGAGCGGTCGCTCATGGACGGCACGGAGACGGTCGAGGCGCCGCTTCCGACGGTTGCGACCATCAGCAACGAGCTGGGCGAGCCTCGCTACCCGAAGCTGCAGCAGATCATGCAGGCCGCCCGCAAGCAGGTGACCGTCTGGTCAGCCGCCGACCTTGGCCTGGACGCCGGCCAGCTCGGCCCGGATGCCCGCAAGCTCACGCTTGAGAAGCTCTTCGTTCCGGTGAGCGAGGCCGAGTGCGAGTTCATCGAGGGGGAGACCCCGGAGGAGAAGGCAGAGAGCCTGGCGCACAAGCTGGCGGAGGCCAAGCTCGTCTAGGCGCTGAGCAAGAGAGCTCATGACCGACAACCGAGAACCTACGTCGAGACACCGCCTCGACTGCGAGTGAGGAGCAACCAACATGGCAAACTCAATCCTTGTTGTAGGAGAAGTAGCGGAGGGGGCGCTGGCCCCGATCGCCGCGCAGATGCTCGGCGGCGCGCGGAAGCTGGCCGGCGATTCGGGCGGGTCCGTCGCCTGCGTCGTGATGGGCTCGGGCGTCGACGCGATCGCCCAGGAAGCCATCGCCTACGGTGCGGACGAAGTCTACGTCGTCGATGACGCCGCCCTGGCGGAGTACAACAGCGACAGCTACGCACAGGCGATGATGAAGGTCGTCGAACAGGCCTCGCCGGCAGTCATACTGTTCGGCCAGAGCGACCTGGGCCGCGACCTGGCGCCCCGGCTGGCCTTCCGGCTGGGCACGGGCGTGATCATGGACACCGTGGAGCTGGCAATGGAGGGTGACAGGCTCCTGGGCACCCGTCCTTGCTATGGTGGGAGTGCCCGCGCCGTGAATATAGTGCGCGGCGATCCCCAGATCGCCACGGTCCGGGCGAAATCGCAGGAAGCGCTGGAAAAGGACGACGCACGTCAGGGTCAGGTGACCAAGGTCGACGCCGGGATCGACGCTTCCGCCGTGAAGGTGAAGGTGACCGGTCGCAAGGAGCTGGAGGTTGAGGGTATCCGCCTGGAGGATGCCGAGGTTATTGTGGCTGCGGGCCGCGGTATCGGCGGCGCGGAGAACTTCGGCCCCATCGAGGAACTGGCGGGGGTGCTCGGCGCCGCCATCGGCGCAACCCGGGCCGTGTGCGACATGGAGTGGAGACCGGTCTCGGAGCAGATAGGCTTGACCGGCAAGATCGTGAGCCCGACGCTCTACATCGCCGTTGCGCTCTCCGGCGCCAGCCAGCACATGGCCGGCTGTTCGGGCGCCAAGAACATCATCGCCATCAACAAGGACCCCGACGCCAACGTCTTCGGGTTCTCGCGGTTCGGTATCGTCGAGGACTATGCGAAGGTCATAGGGCCGCTAACAGAGGCGCTGAAGAAGGAGAAGGGGAGCTAGGGGTCCAGGATCGCCGCCGGCTCCCCCGGGCTCGACATGAGCAAGCTGGTTGACCTACTCCGGCGCGCCACCCGAGCGGAGCCGGTTCCACTCGGTTTCGCCTCGGGTGCTCGCAAGTCTCCCTCTTCAATGCTCCTGGTGGCCGTGGTGGGCGAGCACTGGGCGCGAGGTGCCGGGGACGCAGTGGGTGCCGGGGCCGACGTCCTTCTGCTCACCGGCCAGCCGCAGGAGAAGGAGCTCGCGGACGCGATCTCGGTCGCCGACGGGCGGCCCTGCGGCATGGTGGCGAGTGGCGCTGACGCCGACCGGCTTTCCCGGCTACGTGATGCGGGCTTCGATTTCTTGGTGCTGGATCCGGATGCGCCGGCGGGACTCGTTCAGGACGAACAGGGCACCTTCCTTCTCCGTCTCCGAGAGGAATTGACGGAGGCCCAGCTTCGAGCCTTGAGTATGCTGGGGGTGGACGCCCTCTACGTGGAGCTGGAACCCGTCCGTCCGACCATCCGGCGGCAGATGGAGATCCAGCGTATCAGCGGCCTGGCCCGCAGGCCGCTGTTGCTTCCAGTCCGGACGGACGCTCAGCAGGAGGACCTCCTCGCGCTGCGGGACGCCGGCGTCGTCATGGTTGCCGTTGATCTCAAGGAGCGAGGAGCCGCTGATTCGATGCGCCGGCTGCGGGGCGTCATCGAGGCACTGCCTCCCCGCCGGCGCCCGAGAGTGACCGTGGGCAAGGAGATAACCCTGCGGCCATCCCCCGACGAGGAAGAGGAAGAGGAGGAAGAAGAAGAGGAGTAGCGAGCCATACGGCCGGGCCCGCACTTGGGCTCGGCTACCCGGCGCACTCACCCTGGGCACATGCTCGGACCGGCCGGGCGCGCTGGGAGAAAGGGGCAGACAATCGTAGGACCCCTGCGCCTTCTCGCTTTGCTGATGGCCGTTGTCGTCATCGGCGCGCCGATTCTGGCTGTCGTCCTGTTCCTCATAGCCGTTATTGGTAGTCCCGGCTCGTGCGAGACTGAGGGTCGACCGATTTCCTACACACCGGCGCTGGCGGCGTCGTTCCAGGAGAAGTGGGACCAGCTCAACGACACCTTGAACGCGGGCCAGCTATCCACGATCGTGGTCGACGAAGGCGAGGCGACGTCTCGCGCCCAGCTCTGGGTGGAGGAGCATGACGTTCCTGTCTCGGACCTCCGGGTCTGTTTCGGCGCTGAAGGAGGCAGTGCCTCCGGCAAGGTGGACATACCGTTCTTCCCCGGCGACGTAGACATCCTCGTCAAGGGCACGATGATCCTGACCGGGGAGCACCCCGAAGCGGGCATTGCGGAGATGGAGGTGGGTGGGCTGCCGGGGCCGTTCACCGATCTTGTGGAGGGGTTCGTTACCGGCCTGATCGAGCAGGAGACCAAGAAGATAGCGCTGCCCCACGACTACGGATTGGCGTTCGCTGAGGGCGAGGCGACGGTCAGCGGGCAACCCTGAGCACAGCCGCGCAAAGAACCCGCAAGGCCGACGAGAGGCCGTTTTCTTCGGAAGGGAGACACTCTGGCTGGAAGGGAGCCTGCCTCTAGGCGCCGATCTTCGCCGGACGCGTCTCGGACATCTTCGCGCCACTGCCGCCCCGGCGCGTCGCGATGATCTCAGCGATGATGCTCACGGCGATCTCTTCAGGCGTTTCCGCCCCGATAGCCAGACCGATGGGGGTGTGGACGCGCTCCAGCGCCTCCCGCGGATAGCCTTCCTGCGCCAGGCGGGTGAGCACCGTTCCCGCCCGCCGCCGGCTCCCGATCATGCCTATGTACGCAGCCTCAGAGGTCACGACCTCGCGCAGGCTTGCCTCGTCCTGCCTGTGTCCTCGTGACACCAACACGACATACGTGTTGGCGTCGATCGGGAACCTGCGCAGCTCCGCGACCAGGTCGCCGCAGACAACCCGATCCGCCATCGGAAACCGCTCGGCGTTCGCGAAGGCGGCCCGGTCGTCCAGTACCGTAACGGAGAAGCCCGTATGGGCGGCGATGGTGGCAATGGACAGGCCGACGTGGCCGCCCCCCACGATGAGCAGTGTCGCCGGGCTTTCGATTACCTCGATCATCACTTCGAAGGTGTCTTCCTCCGCCCCCGCCGACTCCACTCTTGTGCCGTCACCACGGTAGGACAGCGCTTCAGCCTGCCTGCGAGGGTGCTCCGTCAAGGCAGCGCGGGTGTCGGCGGCCACTGCCTCCTCCAGCGCGCCGCCTCCCAACGTTCCCACGGGGGGTTCCTCGGCGCGCACGAGCAGCTTCGCTCCCAGAGTGGGGCTCCCTCCATGCGGCGCGCGGATGATGGTGGCGACGGCGACCGGGGGTCCGCCCCGGGCGGCAGCGACCAATGCCCGCGCTATCTCGATCTGCGGGTCGCTCATACGTTGAACAGGATGTGCAGCAGGTCTCCGTCCTGAACCACGTACTGCTTGCCTTCCGTGCGCAGGAGGCCCCGCTTGCGCGCCTCCGCCATGGACCCACACTCCATCAGCTCCTGCCAGCCGATCGCCTCGGCTCGGATGAAGCCTCGGGCCATGTCCGTATGGACTTTGCCCGCCGCCTCCAGGGCCGTCGAGCCGTTTGCGAGCGGCCATGCGCGGCCCTCGGGCTCGTTCACGGTGAAGAAGGTGATGAGGCCCAACACGCGCTGCGAGAGGCGAAGCATCCGCTCCAGGCCGCCTTCCTCCAGCCCCAGGTCCTTCCGGAACTCCGCCGCGTCCTCGTCTGATAGCTCTGTCAGCTCCTGCTCCAGCTTGCCGCAGAGGGCGGCCACCTCGACGCCCGGGCCTCTCCAGCGCCCGGCGAGCTCCGCCTCGATCTCGTGTGCCCGCGCGATGTCGGCTTCATCGATGTTGGCCAGGACGAGCAGCGGCCTGTCGGTGAGGAGTTGGTATCCGCTGATGAGGCGGCGCTCGTCCGGAGAGAGGTCTTGCGTGCGGAGCGGCTCGTCCCGCTCCAGCGCCTCGCGCAGGCGCTGGATGAGCGACAGCTCGCGCTCGCCGGCCTCGCGTTCGCCCGCCTTGGCCGAGCGCACCGCTATGTCCAGCCGCTCATGGCGGCGCTGGAGGACCGCGGCATCCGCGAACGCCAGCTCCAGGTTCACGCTTGCGATGTCGCGGTGCGGATCGACGCTGCCCTCTGGGTGGGGAACCGACTCATCGCGGAAAGCGCGGACCACGTGCACGAGGGCGTCGCACTGCGAGAGTGCGGCCAGGTAGGCGCCGGCCGGCCCCTCGCCTCGGAGCGCCAGCGCGCCCGGGAAGTCCAGGTAGCGCGTCTCGGCGTGGGTCACCTTGCGGGGCTTGAGGACGGCGCAAAGCTGGTCGAGCCGCTCGTCGGGGATCTTCACGACGCCGATGTTCGGTTCGGCCGCCCCGAACGTGCCCGTGCGCGCGTGGCCACGCGTGACGGCGTTGAACACCGTCGTCTTGCCCGACAGCTCCAGCCCGATGATGCCCAGGTCCACAGCAGCCTCAGCTTAGGGCGGCGGGATGGGGGGTGTCAATGGAAGAGGGGCACGCCCCAGGAGCGGGCGCGACCGAGTCAAGAGCCCTCTCGCCGGTCCAGACCGAAGAAGCGCGGAACCAGGCGGTTGCCGTTGCACATCGCGGTGCCTAGACTGCGGATGGCACAAGGGTCAACGGGAGCCAGGGATGCTGAGCCCAGGGAATCCAACGTTGGCTGGCGGCCGGGAGATTCGAAGGCCAGAGGCGGCAGATTACACAAAGAGGCTGGGCTTCGGGGAGAAGGCGAGGCCACGCGCAATCTCTCGATAGCCGGTAGAAAGGACCGGTGACGGCTAATGAAGAGGGGAACGCTGCTCTACTTGGTCGGCGCGCTATTGCTGCTTGTGCTGCTGCTGCAGGTGTTTACCGGGTTCCTCCTCTGGCTGGCCATACCCGCGCCAACGCCCGGCGCCAACCCGGGGGTGCGGGAAGCATTCATGCAAGGAAGGCGGCTGGAGGAGGAGTTCTTGTGGATCGGCCGCCATGACTGGGGGGAGATACACCGATGGGCCGCGATACCGTTCCTGATGCTGATGGGCGTTCACCTCCTCCTCAATCAGCGCTGGATAGTCAGCATCACCAGGAACCTGCTCCCTGGTAAGGGCAGGCCCGGCCGGAACTGATAGGCCCCTTCGCCTCTAACGTATGATGATCTGCTCGCGCTGCGGGCCGACCGAGATGGTCTCCACGGGGCAGCCCAAGAGCTCTTCGATGCGGTGGACGTAGGCCTGGGCCTGCTTGGGCAGGTCGCCGAAACGGCGTATCTCCACGCTGCTCTGCTGCCAGCCGACGTGCTCCTCGAAGACGGGCTTGACCCGCTCCAGGACTCCCATGGTGGAGGGGAAGGACTCGACCCGCTCTCCGTCCACCTCGTACGCGGTGCAGACCTGGATGGATGGGAAGTTGTCCAGCACGTCGAGCCGGGTCATGGCGGCGGCCGACACGCTGTTCACCCGCACGCTGTAGCGTGAAGCGACGGCGTCGAACCAGCCGCAGCGACGCGGGCGTCCGGTGGTCGCGCCGAACTCCGGAGCCGGGCCTTCGCGCCGCAGGATGTCGCCCGTCTCATCCAGCAGTTCCGTCGGAAAGGGACCGTTGCCTACCCGGGTCATGTAGGCCTTGTAGACGCCTACCACCTTCTCGATCTGTGTCGGCCCGATGCCCATGCCGATGGCCGCGCCCGCGGCCAGCGACGACGGGGTAGCCGACGTGACGTACGGGTAGGTGCCGGCGTCCAGGTCGAGCAGGGCGCCCTGGGCGCCCTCCATCAGCACTTTCTCCCCACGATCCAATGCCTGGCGGACTATTTCGGCAGTGTCGCGTATGTACGGCTTCAGCTTGTGCCCGAATTCGACAACCGTGCTGTACAGCTCCTCCAGATCGAGCGGAGGCGCGCTGTACATGCGCTCCAACAGGATGTTCTTGTCGGGCACGATCACCTCCAGCCGCGCCCGCAGAGCTTCAGGATTGATCAGGTCGGCCATGCGGATGCCCTGGCGCGCCACCTTGTCGCCGAAGGCCGGCCCGATGCCGCGCTTGGTGGTTCCGAGAGCCCGGTCGCCCCGAGCCTGCTCCTCCAGCTCATCCATCAGGGGGTGGTAGGGCATGAGCACCTGCGCGCGGTCGCTCACGTAGAGGTTCTTGGTGCTCACTCCGCGCGACTCGAGCGACTCGATCTCCTCCAGCAGTACCCGGGGATTCACCATGACGCCGTTGCCGATGAGGCAAAGCTTGTCCGAATGGAAGATCCCGGCCGGCACGAGGTGCAGGGCGAACTTCCCTAGATCATTGACGATGGTGTGCCCGGCGTTGTCTCCTGCCGAATAGCGAGCGATGATGGTCGCATCCTGCGCAAAGAGGTCCACCATGCGCCCCTTGCCTTCGTCACCCCACTGACCACCGATTACTACGAACGCTGGCATAACGGTGCGCCCCGATGGGTCGAGGCGCTTGCTCCTTTCCCACTCGACGGTCAAAAGCCGCTGGCCCAGCGGGGAGTATACCAGAACTGAGTGCTAGTTCAAGAGGATTTCCAGGAATGAACGCGACCGCCGCCGGCTTGCCGCCGCCTCCTACGTACGGTTGCATGCCGCCCTGTCGAGCCCTACCATGAATGCCGTTCGGCACCAGCCGACGCCTGCATTGCGCATGAACCGGTCGCCCGCTCCAAAGCAACGGGTCTCCGCCGTCTCTCTTCCGGCGCGCTACGAGCTACCCGGCACGCCCGAGGACGCGCCGGAGGGAGTGCAGGAAGCGTACCGGCAGACGGCATCCGTCCTGGGCAACGACCTGCACCTCTTCCAGGAAGGAATGCGTCTCCAGCTACGCATCGCGGGCGGCCAATCTTCGTCCATGGGCCGCACGCATGCCTATGCGGCGCTGATTGGGCTGTGGTCGCGCGCGTTCCAGGCGCTATCGGACGCCTGCCTCCTGGTTACCCGAGCCTCCTATGCTTCCTGCCCGCCGCTGGTGCGAACCGCGTGTGAGTGCATAGCAGCTCAGCACCAGCTCCACGCCACGGACATGGGGGATTTCCTGGACTGGCTGGCCGCCGACATGACTCCCAACGAGGAGCACGAGGCGTTCGATATGGGCCTGGGCCGCTATTTCGCGGGCGAGCCTCTCGCCACCGACGAGCGCCTGCGCCGGGTCTACCGGCCGGCGAGCGAGCTGGGCCGCCCGAGCTTCGGCGCGACGCTTCTCCAGGTGGGGCCGGAATCCGATGAGCAGCGCCTCGCTCTCACCTTCGGAGCAGGCGCCTTCCACGCCGGCTGGTCGGAGGTGGTGCTGGGCTGGCTGCTTGCTCTCTGCGAGCGGCAACTGGCGGTGAGCGTCCGGGCTGAGGACATCTATGCGATCGCGGAGGAGGCTCGCGTAGCGTACGGTGATTTCGCGCGTCGGGTGGACGAGGCGGTCGCCAGGCCCGGTCGCTGCTCTATCGATGAGGTGGACGAGGACGGCGTGAAGCGCCTGTTGGCGAGGGACTTCCGTAGAGAGCCGGGCGGAGCGCCTAGGAGGATCTTGCTGTGAGGAGGGCCTCTATTGCCGCCGGAACGCACGAGCCCGCGCCGGGTGACTGGTGGCAAAGGGGGGTCCGGCGCGAGCTCTTTCTTGCAGGCGGGGGTCTCGGTAGGAGGTTTGAGTTCGACTCCGCATCCTGCATTCTCATGGTACCAAGTCCGGGCGTCCCGTTGTGTGTGGTAGATCACACAAGGGTGATCACCTTCCCTTCGGGGCAGCCGGCGCTGGGCCGCGCCACACGGATTGCTCCCCGTGGGCGCGCCCGTGTATGATGCGAATCGCGCCCTCGCACTGAGGCACGACACCATGTTCGGACGATTATGACAGAAGCCGCACTCTCCGATCTGCGCGTCGTTGAGCTTGCCCAGGGCATCGCCGGCCCGTACTGCGGCAAGCTCTTCGCTGAGCTGGGAGCGGAGGTGCTGAAGATCGAGCCGCCGGGCGGCGATCGGTCGCGTCGTCTGGGCCCATTCCCGGAGGACAACCCGCATGCGGAGAAGGGCGGCCTCTTCCTCCACCTCAGCACGGGCAAGAAGAGCGTGACACTGGACGTGAGCGTGACGTCGGGACAGGTGGTCTTGAAGAAGCTGCTCGACAAAGCCGACGTGCTCGTCGAGAGCGACGGGCCGTCGCGGATGGCGGAGTGGGGCCTGAGCTACGAGGACCTGCAGGGTGATTTCCCGGAGCTTGTCTACGTGTCCGTGACCCCGTTCGGCGCGACCGGGCCCTACAAGGACTACAAGGGGAACAGCCTCACCGCCATGGCCGTGAGCACCTTGATGTACAACACGGGCGAACCGGACCGGGAGCCGCTCACCACGGGCGGCACACCGGCCGAGTTCTTCGCCGGCATCCACGCCTGGGTGGGAGCGCAGGCCGCGCTCGCTCATCGAGAGCGGGAGGGCCGCGGCCTGCACGTCGACGTGTCCCTGGTCGAGGCGGTCGCCTGCGCCGATGAGTACAACGCCGCCATGTATGGCTACCAAGGGGCGATACGCAGGCGGTTCTACTCGCGCCACATCTTCGGCTACCCCTCGGACATCCTGCCCTGCAAGAACGGGCACATCGTCGTGGTTCCCGGCGCGGGCGGCTTCCCCCTGCGGTTCGCCGTCGAAGAGCAAGGGGTCTCGCCGATGGCGCTGCTGATGGAGAACCCGGAACTGGACCAGCATCCTTTGTTCAGCGCCGGCGTCGGCGACCGCATGCTCCAGTGGCGGGAGTTTGACGAGCTTGTAGAGCCTTGGCTGTCGGAGCACGAGCCGGAGGAGATCGTGGAGACCGCGCAGGCGCTGCGCATGCCGTTCGCGTACGTGCCGACGGCGAGCGACCTGCTGGAGGACGCCCACCTTTGTGATCGAGGGTTTTTCCGGAAGGTGGCGCACCCGAAGGCGGGCGAAGTGACGCAGACCGGGCCGCACTTCCGCATGAGCGAGACGCCGCCGCAGACCGGACCGGCCCCGATGCTGGGAGAGCACAACGAAGAGACGCTGGCCGACGCGGGCTACTCGCTGGAGGACCAGATCATCCTGCGGGAGCGCGGAGTCACGTAGGAGCGTGAGCGAGAAGATGGCGAAGCCACTCGAAGGCATCCGAGTGATGGACCTGACCCAGGTCTTCGCCGGGCCGGCCTGCACCCGCATCCTTGCCGACCTGGGGGCGGAGGTGATCCGCATGGAGTCGCCCACGCGGCTGGACGTCACCCGAGCCCTGATCCACGTCGACAATCACGGGCAGGACGTGCCCTGGGAGCGCACGCTCTACTTCGCCATTCGCAACGCGGGCAAGAAGGAGATCGTGGTCGACCTCAACCACCCACGCGGGCTGGAGCTGCTCCGCGGACTGATCGCGGAGTGCGACGTGCTCGCGGAGAGCTTCACGCCGCGGGTGATGCGCGCCTTCGAGCTGGATTACGAGCACGTGCGGCAGATCAAGCCGGACATCATCATGATCTCGCTCTCGGGCTACGGTCAGGACGGGCCGCGCTCCGACTGGTCGGCATACGGGATGGGGCTGGAGCCGGCCTCGGGCATCTCGCAGATCACCGGGTACCAGGGCGGCCCGCCCATCCGCAGCGGCCTGTCGTTCACCGACCCCTACGCGGGCTTCCTGGGCGCGGGCGCCATCCTGGCGGCGCTCCACTACCGGCGTCGCACCGGCAAGGGGCAGTACATCGACCTATCGGAGCAGGAGGCGGCGATCCCCATGGTGGGCTACGCCCTGATGGAAGCCGCGATGAACGGTCGGGTGCCGGAGCGCATCGGCAACCGGAGCCCGTGGGCCGCGCCGCAGGGCTGCTATCGCTGTGCGCCCTCAGGGGCCAGCGCGGGCGGCGGTGACGACGACTGGATCGTCATCTCCATCGGGAACGACGAGGAGTGGGCCGCGTTCTGCCACGCCGCCGGCCACCCGGAGTGGGCGGAGGACGAGCGGTTCGCGGGCGTGCTGGGGCGCTTCGAGCACCACGATGAGATCGACCGTTTGATCGAGGGCTGGACGCGGGAGCGGGGCCACTACGAGGCGTTTCACCTGCTCCAGCAGGCGGGTGTGACGGCGGCGCCGGTCCTCAACGGCAAGGAGATCCTGTTCGACCCGCAGATCAAGGAACGCGGCCACTTCGACATCGTAGACCACCCGCACCAGGGGAGGAGGCCGGTGCCGCGCCACCTGGCCGCTAGGTTCACGTCGGGCGGGCCCGGTGAGGGCGAGGAGTTCGAGGCGTCGGCGCAGGGCCCGGCGCCCACGTTGGGCCAGCACAACCGAGAGGTGCTGGGCGGCCTGCTCGGCCTCTCCGAGGGAGAGCTGAGGGAGCTGGAGGACCAGGGGATCATCGCCAACCGGCCTGACATCCCTGTTCCGCCGGAGATCGTCAGCGAGCTCATGAAGTATCCCTACGACCAGTTCCTGGAGGCGGGCATCGTCCGGGCCATCGAGCCGGACTACAAGGAGCAGCTCGGGATCGAGTAGGGGCGGGCCGGCAGATTGGCCTGCCCGCGGACTGGAAGTCCGCGGCTTCTCGATTCGAGGCCGTGCTGCCCGATTCGGTCAGGGGTGGGCTTTGGCGTCTACGCGCCCGCAACGAACGAACTCCGAATTCTCGCGTCGCTTCACATCTCACTCGCCATGCGCTACCGTAGATGCCGCATCGCGCCGATGTCGGGCAGGCGCCGGCCCGACCGACGCGCCGAGGAGGTGACGCGCCATGGCCTACGTACTCGTCCGACACAAGGTGCAGGATTTCGACAGGTGGAAGGCGGCGTTCGACAAACAGGCGTCCGCACGCGCCGATGCCGGCTCCAGGGGCGGCTACGTCTTCCGCAACCTGGACGACGGCAGCGAGGTGGTCGTTCTGCTGGAGTGGGACGAGCGAGAAAAGGTGCAGAAGTTCATCGTCTCCAAGGACATGCAGGAGACGATGCTGAGCGCGGGCGTGGCCGACCTGCCCACGGTGTACTACCTGGACGCCGTCGACCGGCCGCCGGTGTAGACAAGGACTGCGCCTTGCCTGAGAAGAAGCGCTGCGCGTGGGCAACCGGCGGAAGCGAGCTCACGCTGGCCTACCACGACGAGGAGTGGGGCGTCCCCGTCCACGACGACACCAAGCTCTTCGAGTTCCTGATCCTGGAGGGGGCGCAGGCCGGGCTGAGCTGGGAGACGGTGCTCAAGAAGCGCGAGAACTACCGCAAGGCCTTTGCGGGCTTCGATCCGGCAAAGGTCGCGCACTTCACCGACAAACGAGTCGAGCGGCTGCTTGAGGACCCCGGCATCATCCGCAACCGGATGAAGATCGAGTCGGCGGTCAGGAACGCGCGGGCGCTCCTGGAGGTGCAGGGGGAGTTCGGCTCGTTCGACGCCTACGTCTGGCGCTTCGTGGGCGGCAGGCCGAAGAGGAACCGCTTCCGGTCGCTTTCCCAACTCCCGGCGAAGACTCCCGAATCGGACGCGCTGAGCAAGGACCTGAAGCGCCGCGGCTTCCGGTTCGTCGGTTCGACCATCTGCTACGCGTTCATGCAGGCGGTGGGCATGGTGAACGACCACGTGGTTGGGTGCTACCGGTATCGAGAGGTGTGAGGCAGGGTAGCACGGGCTTCCTCGCCAGGAGCGAGAGCGAGCGGTAGGGAAATAGGGGGCCGCAAGGCGGAAAGGAGCATTCAATGGCGCTGCCAACCATCCACCCAGAGAAGATCTCACGGGCAATTCAGCTACCTGTTGCCTGGCTAGCCTGCCTGGTGGTTCTCGTGGTGGTTCTAGTCGAAGGAGGTCTAAGAGCTGATGATGCCTGGATGAAGGTTGCACTGGTGGCCGCAGCCGTCGCTGCTATGATTGTCTTTCCCTGCGCTGCCTTCCTCATGCAGACCAAGTGGCGCACCCACATTCAGGAAGACCCGTACTTCTCCGACTACCTTGGTCGACAGTTCAAGGACTTCCAGCCCGAGAACGTGCGGCAGCAGCCAAACGCTGAGATGGGGCCTTCACAGCACGAACAGTCTTGGGAAGGGATCGAGCAAGAACGAGTGGCCACGTATCAACGCAACAGTGGCCTCTTTCTGGTGCATGATTGGCGTCCGTCTGTTGAGCGTGGCCAAGTGGCAGACATCGCGATACGATTGCTGCAGCACGGGGATGGAGCTCTCAGCCAGGGAGAAGTGAAGAGTGTTGAGTATCATCTTGGACCCAAGTTCTTCGACTACCCTGTCATTGAGACCGACCCTCGAGATGACTATCGCCTCGATGTCTCCGCGTACGGGCCGATGCTGTGCCTGGCCCGTGTGCACTTCCACGATGCGAGCGAACCGCTGCTGCTGAAGCGCTATGTCGACTTCGATACGTCCCTGCCTGCCCGGCCGGAGTAGGTGAGCGCTCGCCCTGCGCTCGGCGCAAGAGATACTATTGCTACCGAGTCAGAGAGGTCCTGGATCATCCCTTTGACCGGTGGGCGTCGGAGTTGGAGGCGACGGTCTGACCGTACCTGATGAGCCTGGGCCTGCGCGATAAGGTTGGCATCTTGCCCGGCGCTAATGGCGGCATCGGGCGGTCGATCGCCCTCGGCCCGCCCACTACCGTCATTCCGAGCGCAGCGAGGAATCTCCGTTGAAGGCTCGCAACGCGTCCTACTACGTCTACATCCTGGCGAGCCGCACCAAGATCCTCTACGTCGGCGTCACCAACCACTTGGAGCGCCGCATCTGGGAGCACAAGACCGGCATGCTTGAAGGGTTCACCAAGAAGTATAATATCCACAAGCTCGTGTACTGTGAGGACTACGCGCGCATCCGAGACGCCATCGCTCGAGAGAAGCAGATCAAAGCCTGGCGCAGGCAGAAGAAGGTCGAACTGATCGAGTCCCTTAACCCCGAGTGGGACGACCTCGCGGAGACTTGGTACGCCGGGCAAAGAGATTCCTCGCTGCGCTCGGAATGACGAGAAGGGACAGCCGCTCTGCAGCTAGGCCTGCGCGATGAGGTTGCCACCGTCACCGTCCCGAGCGGGGCCAGCGGGCGGAGCATGGCGGTCGACCTCGCATGCCGCCGAGTCATCGTTCTGCTACGATAGTCCTCGATGTCATGCTCCGCCCAGCACCGCCAACGCAGCGCCGGTTCTGAATAGAAGGGTTTCCGCCATGCAACCACAGGTCGGGATCATCGGCGCGGGGTTCATCGGGCAGTTCCACGCCCGCGGCGTCCACGGGCTGATCCGCCAGGGGCTGCTGGACGCCCGCTACGTCGCCGCCTGCGACCGCATCGCGGAGCGGGCGGAGGACTTCGCCCGCATCGCTGGCCTCGATTCCTGGACGACCGATCCGGACGAGCTGATCGCCTTGCCCGACGTGAACACCGTCTACGTCTGCACGCCCACCGGTAACCACAAGGAGCTGGTGCGAAAGGCGGCGGCCGCGGGCAAGCACGTCTTCTGCGAGAAGCCGCTGGCGCGCGACCTGGCCGACGCGCGCGACATGTACGATGCCGTCCGAGAGGCCGGGGTGCGCCACCAGGTCGGGCTGATCCTGCGCCACGCGCCCATCTTCAACGTCCTGAAGGAGATGATGAGCGACCCGAAGCTGGGACGCCCCATGGCCGTGATCTTCCGGGACGACCAGTTCTTCCCCATCCAGGGCTTCTACGCCAGCGAGTGGCGGAAGGACTTCGCCGTCGCGGGCGGCGGCACGCTCATCGAGCACAGCATCCATGACCTGGACCTGCTCACCTGGTTGGTGGGCGAGATCGAAAGCCTGAGGGCGGAGACGCGCAATTTCGCCGGCCACGAGGGGGTGGAGGACCTGGCCTCGGTCTCGCTGCGCTTCGCGAACGGCGCCTCCGGCCAGCTCACCTCGATCTGGCACAACGTCCTGAGCCGACCCAGCGGCCGGCTGCTGGAGTTCTTCTTTGAGAACGGATACTTCACCGTCGACCGCGACTTCTTCGGGCCGATCCGCTACGAGACGTACGACACCCAGGGCGCGCAGGAGCTGTCCGACGAAGAGGTGCGAACGCGCTACCTGGAGCTGGTCGGCCTCGCCGATGCCGGATACCAGGATGCGCTCGGCATGTACTCGCTGGAGGACTACTGGTTCCTGCGGGCGCTCGCCGACGAGCGCGATCCCTTCCCCGGCTTCGACGTCGCCGTACGCGCCCACGAGCTGGTGGACGCCGTCTACCGCTCCGCCGCCGAGGGCGGACGAGAGGTCAGCACCTAGGCCACCGCCCCCGGTTGCTGCTATGATGGCACTCCCATGCCCGAGGGACTGCTGTCCGAGCTGACCATCCTCGACCTGACGGAGGGCGCGAGCGGCCCGTTCTGCACGAAGCTCCTCGCCGACTACGGCGCGCGCGTGATCAAGGTGGAGCGTCCCGACCGGGGCGATCCGGCCCGCCGCGTCGGGCCGGTCCCGCCGGGCTCGGACCCTTCGGCTTCGCTCAGGGCAGGCCCTGAGGCGGGCGCGCTCTTCCTCTACCTCAACACCGGCAAGGAGGGCGTCACCCTCGACCTCGAAACGGCCACCGGCCGGGGGCTTCTCCTCGACCTGGCGGAGCACGTCGACGCGGCCGTTGAGGGCTTCCCGGCCGGATACCTCGACAAGCTGGGGCTGGGCGTGGAGGCGTTCCACAGCCGCAGCCCGCGTTTGATCATCACCTCCGTTACCACGTTCGGGAGGACGGGGCCGTACGCCGGCTACCGGTCGACCGACCTCACCGCGTTCGCCGCCGGCGGCCAGATGTCCCTCGTCGGCGATCCGAACCGGGAGCCGCTGATGACCGCCGGTCATCAGGCCGCGTACCAGGCGGGTGCCCACGCCTTCGGCGCCACGCTGGCCGGACTCTACTCGGTCGGGGTCATCGAGGCGGGCCAGGAGGTCGAGGTCTCGGGCATGGAGTGCATGGCGGCGACGCTGGAGATCGCCCTGACCGAATACGCGTACCACGGCATCGACCTGCTCTCGAAGCGGCGGGACAACTCGCTGGCCGCCACGATTGGCATCTTCCCCTGCGCGGACGGCTACCTGGGCGTGCACGTCATGCCGCGCAACTTCCCGACGTTCGCCCGGATCATGGGTGCAGAGTGGATGGCGGAGGACGAACGGTTTGGTGACTCCACCGCCCGGCTGCTCAACAACGATGATTTGCTCGCCCGCGTCTACGCCTGGGCGGGCGAGGTTACGCGGGAGGAGATCTGCCGGCGCGCGGCCGAGGAGCGCTGCCCAATGGCGCCCGTTCTGAACATCGACGAGGTGATGGCGCATCCGCATCTGCGCGCGCGGGAGTCGTTCCGGGAGCTTGAGGACCCAGGCGCCGGGAAGCTCAGCTATCCGGGGCCGCCGTTCCGCCCCGGCGAGGGAGGCTGGGAGCTCCGCCCGGCTCCCCGTCTCGGCGAGCACAACGCGTTGGTCTACGGCGAGCTGCTGGGCCTGTACGGGCGCGACCTGGTGCGCCTGAGGGCGGCGGGAGCGATCTGATGGAGCGTCTGCCGCTGCGGGGCCTGCGCGTCCTCGACCTGACGAGGGTGTGGGCGGGACCGTACGCCACCCGGCTGCTGGCCGACATGGGCGCTGAGGTGATCAAGGTGGAGGCGCCGGGCGCGTGGGACATGATGCGCGCCCTCAGCCTGCCCGACGACACGCCGGGCCATGATTACAACAAGTCGTCGTACTTCAACCACTACAATCGAAACAAGTACGGGTGCGCCATCGACTTCGGCCGGCCGAAGGGCCGCGAACTCGCCCTGCGCCTCGTCGCTCTCTCCGACGTGGTGATTGAGAACCACCGCTCCGACGTGCTGCAGCAGCTCGGCCTGACCTACGAGACGATGCGAGAGGCGAAGCCGAGCATCATCCTGATATCGATGCCCAGCCACGGACTGTGGGGACCGGAGGCGCACTATGTCGCCTACGGCACGCACATCGAGCAGCTCGGCGGGCTGCCGTCGCTGAGCGGCTACCCGGACGGCCCGCCGCAGCGGAGCGGCATCTCCTACGGCGACCCGATGGCCGGCACTCTCGCCGCGGCGGCTACCATCGCGGCGCTGCTGTACCGGCGCTGGACGGGGCTGGGCCAGCACATCGAGGCGGCGCAGTGGGAGTCGTTCCTCTCCTACGTCGGGGAGTTCTTCCTTGGATACTCCATGACGGGTGTCCTGCCGCCGCGCCGGGGCAACCGCCACACGTCCATGGCCCCGCACGGCGCCTATCGCTGCCGGGGCGAGGACTCCTGGATCGCCATCGCGGTCGGCTCGGACGATGAGTTCGGCGCGCTCTGTCGCGTCATAGGCCAGCCGGAACTCGCGAGTGACGGCCGCTTCGCCGACGTGGTCTCCCGTCACCGCCACCAGGACGAGCTGGACGCGATCATCTCGGTGTGGACGCACGAGCGGGGGCATCGAGAGGCCGCGGCGGAGCTGCAGGCGGCGGGAGTGGCGGCCGCGCCGGTGCTGACGGTGCCCGAGATGATGGCCGACCCCCACCTGGCGGACCGCAGCTTCTGGGAGGAGGTTACCCATCGAGAGGCCGGAACCTGGACCATGGACGGCCCCGCCTGGCGCTTCAGCCTGTCGCCCGCGCACGTTCGCCTTCCCGCTCCCTGCTTCGCCGAGCACAACGACTACGTCTTCCGCGATCTGCTCGGCCTGAGCGAAGAAGAGGTGGCGGAGCTGGAGCGTGAGGGCGTGACCGCCCGCGAGCCCGTGCCCGGCCAGGACGTGTGATGGGGCCGCGAAGCCTGCGCCCGTTCGGAGACACGAGAGAGAGGATCAGCATGCAACGTATCCTGGCGCTTCTTCTGGCCGGCGTCCTTGCGCTGGCTGCCGCCTGCGGGAGCGACGATGGCACCACCCCTGCGCCGTCGCCCACCTCGACACCGGTAGCGGCCGATGCAACGGTCATTCTGCCCGACGAGCCCGCAGAGGGTTTCGAGGTCGGCGATCCCTCTTTCGAGGCGCTGCCTGGAGCGCAGGCATACTCCGGGCGGCTCGGCGGGACGGTCTACCAGATCGAGATGCCCGACGACTGGAACGGGCGGCTGGTGCTCTGGGCCCACGGCTTTCGCGGCTGGGATACCGTGCTGGCGACGGAGGAGCCCCCGGTTGCGCGGCAGGGCCTCATCGCCGCTGGCACGGCCTGGGCGTCATCCTCCTACAGCGCCAACGGCTACGTGCCCTATCAGGGCGCCCACGAGACGGCGGCCCTGTACGACTACTTCGTCGGGCAGTTCGGACGACCCGATTACACGTACATCGCCGGGGCATCGATGGGCGGCGCGGTGGCGGTGATCTCGCTGGAGCTGTTTCCCGATCGCTATGACGGCGCGCTCGCTGCCTGCAGCGCAATGGGTCTTGCCGAGGTGGACTTCATCGGACACTACCTGGTGCTGGGCGCATACGCCGCCGGCGTCACCCAGGAGGAGTACGACTCGATGGAGTCGATGGATGAACTCGTCGATCGCATCGTGACGACGCTGGATGGCGACGCCGAGGCCCGCGATCTCTTCGAAGGACTGGTGACCGCGCTCACGGGCGGGCCCAGGCCGTTCCGCCACGAGGGCTTTGAGGAGTTCTATCTCCAGAACTTCCAGTTGGCCGCCCAGGCGGGGTCCGACTCAGAAGGCGTCTTCGACAACATCGATTTCGTCTACCCCGCGGACCCGAACGGCGACGTCACCGCCGACGAGCTGAACCGGGACCTGGTCCGGATCGCCGGTGATCCCGAGGTGCGGAACGTGGCCCCGAACTTCACGGACCGGACCGGCGCTGTCCCCGTTCCTCTGCTCATGATCCACACCACGGGCGACGGGTGGGTCCCCATCTCTCTCGAGGAGGATTTCCGGCGCGTCGTCGAAGCCGCGGGCAACGGTGACATGCTGGTCCAGCGGGCGGTCAGGGCGCCGGGCCACTGCGACTTCAGCGCTCAGGAGATCGCGACTGCGGCGGCGGACCTGTTCAACTGGGTCGAGGACGGCATCAAGCCCGCGGGCGAGGAGATTTCGCCGCCGCTGGAGGACGTCGGGCTTGACTTCACGCAGCCGCTGCATGACGGCGACCCCGGCGGCCTGTAGGGCGACTACGGAGGCGAGGCCGGGGGCGGCCTGCGGCGGCTCCCACGATCGGGATACGCTTGCCCCGAAGGCGGTGCGTCATCCGAAGCGTTGAAGCTTCAGCCGTCCCCCTGCAGGAAGGCGGCGATGGCGTCCAGCAGCTCGTCGTGGTGCTCCTGGTAGTACATCATCTCGGGCGCGACGATCAGCCTCGATCCTGCGATGTCGGCGTGTAGCCGTTCGCCGCTCGACTGCGGGTGGACCGGGTCGTCCGGGTGGGCGACGATGAGCGCCGGCGCCTTGATCTCGCTGAAGCGCTCCTCGGGCAGCGGCGGGCCGTTGAGCAGCCCCCGGATGGCCGGCACGACGGCGCGCGGCCGCTGGGAGAGAAGCCAGTCGCGGACTTCCGCGTACTCCTCCGGCTGGGCGTCCTTCAGCTCCGCGAACTGCGGGAGCTGCATCGCCACCTCCACCGCTTTCTCGATCCCCTGCGTCTCGATCAGCGTTGCGAAACCGTTGAAGATCTGCTTGGCCGGCTCGAACGTGTCCGCAAGGGGCGGCGGCGCGACGAGCACCAGCTTGTGGACCTGCTCGGGGTGGTCGAGCGCGAACGTCAGGCCGGCGCCCGCGCCCATGGAGCCGCCGCCGAGGATCGCCCGCTCGATACCCAGGTGCCGGAGCAAGGAGGAGAGGACTTCCGCGTGGGCGGTCCAGGAGTAGTCCGCCTCGTTCTCCGTGAAGCCCGACTCGCCGTGGCCGAGGGCGTCATACGAGATGAGGCGGAAGCCCCGCCGTTCTAGGCCGTCGATCCCTTCGTTCACACGCCGCTGTCGGGCGATCGAGCCCATCAAGCCGTGCAGCCAGACGACAGGCGGTCCTCTGCCGGAGTCTTCGTAGTGGAGCTGGATGCCGTTGACGGAAGCCTGCATTGCGCTACGGATGCCTTTCTAGGAAGTCCTGGATCAGATCCACGATCTGCTCGGGTTCGTCCTCTTGGAGAAAGTGGTTGCCCGTCTCGATGCGGTGCACCTCCGCTTGAGGATAGTGGCTCTGCCACCGGTCGATGAGCGGCGGCGGGATCGCGATATCCTGCATTCCCCAGATGATGATCGTGGGCACCTTGAGCTTGCCCAGATTGTCCTCGATGCGGCCCATCGCCGGCGTGGAGGGATGGTCATCGCCCACCGGGATGTCGCGCGGGAAGGCGAGGGTGCCGATGCGTGAGTTCCAGTCCGGGAAGGGCGCGCGGTAGGCGGGCATGATCTCGTTGAGACGCTCCTTGTGGTGGATGCCCGCGGGCAGGTACCCCTCGACGAACAGGTTGAGGCCCTGCACCATTCCCTCGCCCACGTGCGGCTGACGGAACAGTTCCAGCAGCGGCGCCAGGCGGATGCCCTCCGGGACGCGGAACGCCCAGGTGTTGAGGATCACGAGGCGCTTGACGCGGTCCGGGTGCTCGACGGCGAAGCCGAGTCCGATGGGACCGCCCCAATCCTGCATCACCAACGTCGCATCGCGCAGATCGAGGTGCAGCGCGAAGGCGGTGAAGTTCTCGATGTGGCGGGCGAGCGTGTACGGCTTGTCGAGCGGCTTGTCCGACTTGCCGAAGCCCATGTAGTCGGGCGCAACGCAGCGGTTCTTCTCCGAGAGGGGCGGGATGAACTTGCGATAGAGGTAGCCCCAGGTGGGATTGCCGTGGAGCAGCACAACCGGCTCGCCCCCGCCCTCGTCCACGTAGTGGAAGCGGATGCCGTCGTACTCGAAGAAGCGCGGCTGGTAGGGCCACGTCCCGCCGAACGTCTCGTTGGTCAGATCGGTCATGCTGTCCTCCTCGACTGCTCCGCAAGGATCGACCGAAGCTGCTCAGCGAATGCCTCGCCGTCCAGGTTCGGTGCGTTGGGAAGCTCGCCTAGCTGATGTTGCCAGTAGCTCGGGGCGGGCGGCTCGGCATCCCAGCTCACGCCCGGCGGGTAGACCAAGTACACGTCCCAGGCCGGCCAGTCACCCGGGAGGCGCAGGACGGGATGGAACAGCTTCGGCAGCGCGCCCTCTGCGTCCCAGAAGTGTGTCGCTCGCCGGTCCGGCACGAGCGCGATGGTCTCCTCGTCCGGTGGGTCCGTATCGTCCGGGAGGATCGGCACCCAGCCCACGAAGACCCGGATCGACGGGTCGTCGATCGTATCGAGGACGGCGGACTGGATGACAGAGGCCCCCTGCCGACATGTCGGTCAGGTGGGCGAAAGCAGGAGCAGGAGGCGGGTCTTGTCGGCGTCCTGGTTGAACTTGGCCCGCAGCGGCTCCGCGTCCGCCGAGAGCTGTATGGCCGTGCTCATTGCGCGGGCGTTCCCTACAGGTGCACCGTGAGCCCGCCGTCGACGAAGAACGTCTGGCCGGTGACGTAGCCGGATGCGTCGGAGGCGAGGTACACGGCTAGAGGGCCGACCTCGTCCGGCTTGCCCGCGCGCTTCATCGGTATGTAGCGCACCGTCTTGTTCGCCTCCGGGTCCGCGCCGCCGAGCGCCGGCGAACCCTCCATCCACCCGAGCGCGATGGCGTTCACGGTGATGCCTTGGGCCGCCCATTCCTGCGCTAGAGCGCGCGTGAGATTGAGCACGCCGCCGTGCGCGGCGCAGTAGGCCGCGGCATTCGCGATCCCGCGCTCCCCCAAGACGGAGGCGACGTTGATCACCCGGCCTCGGGCGCGTTCTCCGGCGGCGCCGTCCTTCAGCATCTCGCGGCCGACGGCCCGGCAGGAGAAGAACGCGGCGCTCAGGTTCTGAGCCACCACCTTCGCCCATTCGGCGTCCGTCACCTTCGTGATGGGCTTGCCGAGCAGCAGGTCCGGCGCGTTGACTAGCACGTCGATGCGTCCCAGTTCCTTCGCTACCTGGCGTACCATCACCCGGACGCCGGCGCCGCGCGAGGCGTCCGCCGTCTGCTCGATAGCGGTACGGCCCATGTCGCGCACCTCGCGGGCCGTGTTGCGCAGCGCCACCGTCTCATCGCCCGCCGTGGTGACGGTGGAGAGCGCGAGATCGGCCCCGGCCTCGGCCAGAGCGAGCGCGATGGCGCGGCCGGCGCCTGTAGCGGCGCCGAGGACCAGCGCTCGTTTCCCCGTGAGGTCGTAGGCGTCCAGGCTGCGTTTGTAGTTGGGCCACTCAGGTATGGTCATGATGCCTCCACCTCCGGCGCGAAACCGACCGGCGCGATGCCGCCCGCCAGACCGCCGCCGTCGATGATGAAGCCCTGGCCCGTGACGTAGCTGGACGCGTCCGAGGCCAGGTAGACGGCCAGCGGGCCCAACTCCCATGCCTCGCCGATCCGTTGCACGGGGAAGTAGCGGGCGCGGGCGCCCATGAACGCGGCCACCTGCTCGTTGTCAGCCGGCGCCTGGGCGACGAAGCCGGGGATGATGCAGTTCGCCCGTACGTTGTGCCGCTGCAGCATGACCGCCAGCGACTTGGTGAGGGCGATGACGCCCGCTTTGGCCGCGGCATAGGCGAAACCGGTCGGGTTGCCCCGCATCCCGGTCCCTGAGGCGACGTTGATGATCACGCCACCCCTACCCTGGGCCACGAAGGCCTTTGACGCGGCGCGCGCGCAGTAGAACGCGCTCGAGAGGTTCACGTCTACGGTGTCGCGCCAGTCGTCGTCCGTCACGTCCCAGAACTCCCGGTTCTGACCGCGGGCGTCGCCGATGCCCGCGTTGGAGAGCATGACGTCGATGCCGCCCAGCTCGTCGACGCAGGCCTTGATCAATGCGTCGCATTTGGCGGAGTCTCGCACGTCGGTGGGCACGGCGATGGCGCGGCGGCCGAGGCCGCGTATCGCCTCGGCGGTCGCCTCGATCTGTTTCTTGGTGCGCGCGGCGCAGACGACGTCGGCGCCCGCCTCCGCGAGGGCGAGGGCCATCTGCTGGCCGAGCCCTCGGCCGGCGCCGGTCACTACCACCGCCTTGCCGTCCAGGCGCAATCGTTCCAGGACCATCAGGTGGCGCTCCTTTCCGAACAGCTCGAAAGACGAGGCGGGCTTATTCTAGCTGGCGCGACCAAGACACGCCAGCAACGCGACAGCGCCGGCGGCGAGCGAGACACGACGAACCGGCGCAGCGCGAAACCGCGCGGTGGGTTCGCTAGGCCAGCCCGGCGTCGATCTTGTTGATCTTGTCCTCGGCGTTGAAGCTCAGCATGATCTTGATCGTCCCGAAGGGGCTGCCGGAACCGAGGATCTTCACGGCATCGCCCTCCTCCTCCGGGTCGGACCAGGTGAGATTCATCCCACCGCCGCCTCCGCCCATGGGCCGGTTCTTCATTTGGTCCACCAAAGCCTGCTTGCCGCTGATGGTGCCCGTCATCGGGTTGGACATGGTGACGTCATCCGCCAGCATGTCCAGGGCGTCGTCCATCTTCTGTTCCTGCATCAAGCCAATGTACTGCTTCGCTATGTCGATCCTCGATGCCACGGCTACCTCCTTTGTCCCGGCGCCCGCGCCTTTCCATCGCTCAGAGAGAGTCGGCGGCCGGCGTTCTCGATGGGGCCCGATGGTGAACGCTGTGTAGCACGCGATGTCCGGCCTGTCAAACCGTAGCACCGTTCCCGGGCCATGCCCGTCTTGGCCGGTGGCCCACGCGGGAGCGCGCCGGAGCGAACATTCGCGCGCACGGCGGGGGAGGTTCCGCGTGGCAAGTCCGGCGTGGTCTGGAGCCGCGGCGATTGGCCCGACCGTGTGGAGTTTACCGGACGGCAGCGATCAGTATAATGTGGTCAGCCGCCCGGAGGGCGGCGCGTTGCAGCAAGGGCCCTCGAGTGGGGTCCGTAAGAGAGGAAGAGCGGGGATGGGAAGACGGAACTACTGGCAACGGTTTCAGCGTGAGCGCATCTCCCGGAGGCGCCTGTTGGCTGCCGCCGGGGTTGGCGCCGCTGGCCTTGCGGTCGGGGCCGCTTGTGGCGGGGGAGGTGGTGACGGGGACGAGACGCCCATTGCGGGGGAGACGCCCACGGCGGGCGCGACGGCGGAAGCAGGGACGCCAAAACGGGGCGGCAGGTACAAGCAGGCCGTCACGGTAGATTGGGGTACCCTCGACCCGGTCACCAGTGTGGGCACGTTCACCTCGATCACCGGCCGGCTCTACAATGCGTTGATGGATCGGTCGACCGAGAAGACCGATTTCGTGTTCTTCGATCTGGCAGAGAGGCTCGAACAGCCGGACGAGGAGACGTACATCTTCCATATCCGTTCCGGCGTCAAGATTGGCCCGAACGACTACGGCATCGAAGAACGAGACCTCGATGCCTTGGATGCCAAGGTCTGGCAGGACCGGATCGCCGAAGACGAGAACGCGCTCTCACGCGCTTTCACCGTGCCCTGGCTGGACTCGCACGAGGCACCCGACGCACAGACATTCAACATGAAGACCAAGGGCCCGTACGCCTACTTCAGCTTCCGGCTCAACCCGATCCTGGGTGGGAAGATGCCGCCACGCGAATTCTGGGAACAGGGGATCAGCCTTGTGGGCGGGGGCGTGGGGGCCGGTCCCTACACCATCAAACCCGGCTCCTACCAGGAGACCGGCGGCATCATCCTGGACCGCAACCCCAACTACTACCGCACCGACGAGAACAACAACGACGCGCCTCTCCCGTACTACGATGGGATAGACATCGTACGCATCACCGACCGTCTGGCGCGGCGGACCGCCTTCCAGGACGCCCAGATCTACGAGTACGATGCCCAGGACAGGAACGAAAAGGACGAACTCCTCAGCCAAAACCCGGACTATTTCGTGACTGAGGAAGGGGTGAACACGTTCATCTCGTTCACCATGAACCCCACTCGTCCGCCTTGGGATGACGACCGGATCCGGAAGGCGGCCAACTTCGCTCTCAACCGGCAGGAGTTCGCCGACCGCATCTTCGGTGAGGGTGCGGCAAAGCCGGACGGCCTGGTCCAGTGGCCGTTGGGCCCGTTCGCGCTCGACCCGGAGGAGTTGGAGGAGCTGCAGCCCTACGACCCGGCTCGCTCACGGCAACTGATCAAGGACGCGACAGGCAAGGACACGATCAAGATCAAGGTCATGTACCCGACGGGGACCGACGTCTATTTCCACGCCGAGCACCTGCCCATCTGGAGGCAGCAGATGCAGGACGCCGGCTTTGAGCTGGACGAGGAACCCCTGGACTTCGGTTCGTGGCTGGGCCGGTACACGGTAGTGGACTACGATTCATCGATCTCCCTGAATCAGGTGTACGACATCGCGGAGATCGCGCTGGACTGGCAGCACTCCTTGGGGCCGCAGGGCGACGGCAACTTCGGGGTCGGCATCGGGAAGCTCTACCCGGAGGTCGATGAGGCGATTCTGAAATCGAAGCAGACCGCCGACTTGGAGGTGGCTGCCGAACTGGTGAAGGAGGCCCAGCGCCTCTGCTACGAAAAGGGACCCGGCTTCCTGCCCCTGGTGAGCTGGCTGGAGTATACTATGTACCAGCCGTTCGTGAAGAACATTACCCCAGGCCTGCGGGGCGCTGGGCAGATGCTGAACAACACATGGCTTGACTTGTAGGCCAGGCTAAGCGTGCGACAGTACATCACCCGGCGAATCTTACAGGGTATCCTGATTCTCTTCGTGCTCTCGGTGGCGGTGTTCATACTGCTGCGTCTGGCCCCGGGTGCGGACCCGGCCCGTTTGAAGTGTGGCCTGAACTGCACTGAGGAGCGGTACCAGGCTCTCCGGGCGGAGATGGGCCTGGACGATCCGCTTTTTCCTGTCTCGGTGAACCTCAGAGGTCCTGCCTCCCTGCGTTTCCATGGCGACAACCAGTACACCGGTTGGGCCAAACAGCTTGTGACCGGGAGCCTGGGGAAGGACTGGAACGGGTACCCGGTCCGCAGCGAGCTGGAGAAGCGGTTCCCGGTGACCACGGAGCTGCTCATTATCACGTTCATAACCACTGTGGCGCTGGGCATCCCGCTCGGCATCCTGTCAGCCATCTTTCGCAATACGCCGGCCGACTACGGCGCGCGGTTTACCGCGGTTCTGGGCCTGGCCGTGCCCAACTTCTGGTTCGCCACGCTGGTGATCCTGATACCCATGCAGTTCTGGAACTACGCCCCGCCCCTGATTGGCTACGTGCCCTTCTTCGACAGCCCGTGGGACAACCTCCGGCAATTCGTCCCGCCGGCTGTTGTGATGGGGGCGGTGTCATCGGCCGGCGTGCTGCGACTAACGCGCTCGTCGATGCTGGAGGTGATGCGGCAGGACTATATCCGCACTGCCCAGTCCAAGGGTCTGCGCGAGAGCGTGGTCATCGGCAGGCACGCGCTCAAGAACTCCCTGATCCCAGTCGTGACGGTGCTCGGACTCCAACTGGCGACGCTGTTCGGGGGCGCCGTTATCATTGAGAGGGTCTTCAACCTGCCGGGCATAGGCAACTACTACTTCGAAGCGCTGTTCGAGAAGGACTTCCAGGTGGTGCAGTCGCTGACGCTGTACACGGGCATTATCGTGGTCACGATGAACCTCCTGGTGGACGTCTTCTACGCATGGCTGGATCCCCGTATCCGCTACTCATGAGGATGAGGTATGTCTAGCGCGCAGGCCACCGGAGTCATCGCCGCTGAGTTCGAGCCGCACGTCCAGAGGATCGGGCGATGGCGTCGGATCGGGCTGATCGTGCGCGACAACCCGCTCGGGTTCTTTGGCCTGGTGGTGATCCTCATCCTCGCCGTGTTCGCGCTATTCGCTCCGATCATTGCGCCGTACGCGCCCGAAAGATTTGTGGGGGACGGGAATCTGGACCCGTCACTGGACCATTTCTTCGGCACGGACAAGCTCGGGCGGGATATGTTCAGCCGGGTGGTCTATGGAGCGCGCATTTCTTTGGTGATCGGCTTTTCGGCCGTCATCTTCGGCACGGTGGTCGGCACTCTCCTGGGTATCTTCTCGGGCTACATCGGCGGGTGGATCGATGGCCTCATCATGCGCAGCGTGGACACGCTCATCGCGTTTCCGGCGTTGCTCTTGTTGCTGATCATGCGTCAGGTGCTGGGCCCCTCGCTGCGAACGCTGATCATAGCCATCGCCCTCGCCATCATCCCCCGGCTGTCTCGGGTGGTACGCGGTGCGGTTCTGTCGGAACGGAACAACCAGTATGTGGAGGCGGCCCGAGCCCTGGGAGCTTCAACGCCGCGCATCTTATTGGTCCATATCACGCCTAACGTCGTCGCGCTGGCGATCATCGTCATGACGACGCTGCTTGGCACGGCGATCTTGGCCGAGGCATCGCTCTCCTTCCTTGGGCTGGGGGTCCCCGACACGGTCACCTGGGGCAAAGACGTGAGCGACGCGCGCAACAGCTTCCCTGTCCACTTCTGGTGGGCTTTCTTCCCCGGCGCCGCGATAACGCTCACCGTGCTCGGGTTCAACCTGCTGGGCGACTCCCTGCGGGACATCTTCGATCCACGGCTGCGCGGCCGCCTCTAGGCAGGGCGGGCCCCCAAGACTTCGCAATCTCTTGCCAGCGCTGACGATGCACGAGAAACGTGTGAGGGCAAAGGATGGCTAGCGCGCAGGCGACCGGGGTCGTTTCAACCGACTTCGAGGTGCGCGCGCGGCGGAGCGGCCGCTGGCGCCGAGTGGGGTACATACTTCGCGACAATCCGCTGGGCGTCTTCGGGCTGGTGGTCATCCTGGTGCTGGCCGTGTTCGCGGTGTTCGCGCCCCTCATCGCGCCGTACTCGCCCGATGCCTTTGCGGGAGATGGGCGTCTGGGCCCATCCCCGAGCCATCTCTTCGGCACCGACAAGCTCGGGCGGGACATGTTCAGTCGAGTGGTCTATGGCGCGCGCATTTCTCTGATGATCGGCTTCTCGGCGGTGATCTTCGGAACCGTGGTGGGCACGCTCTGTGGGATCTTCTCGGGCTACGTCGGCGGGTGGGTCGACGCGCTCGCGATGCGCAGCGTGGATACGCTCATCGCATTCCCGGCGCTGCTGCTGCTGCTGATCATGCGACAGGTGCTGGGCCCATCGCTCCGGACGCTGATCATCGCGATCGCTCTCGCCATCATCCCGGGTGTGGCCCGTGTGGTGCGCGGTGCGGTTCTATCGGAACGGAACAACCAGTACGTGGAGGCGGCCCGGGCGCTGGGGGCGTCCGTGCCGCGGATTCTGCTCGTCCATATTGCGCCCAACGTCATCGCCCTGGCGATCATCATCATGACGACGCTCCTGGGCTCCGCGATCCTGGCGGAGGCGTCGCTCTCCTTCCTGGGATTGGGAGTGCCCGGCACGGTCACCTGGGGCAAGGACGTGAGCGACGCGCGGAACACCTTCCCCGTGCACTTCTGGTGGGCCTTGTTCCCCGGCGCCGCGATCACGCTCACCGTGCTGGGCTTCAACCTGCTGGGCGACTCCCTGCGGGACATCTTCGACCCGAGGCTGCGCGGCCGCCTCTAGCGGTATCACAGCACGGGCTGTGCCGGACGCCACCAGGCCCCCGTGCCCAGCGTTCGCGCCTTGACCGTGCGCGCCGTATCGAGTACAGGTACGTTACACGTAGGGGATGGAACGACTGGTGGCCCCGATTTGTCTCTTTGCGCCGCTGCTTTGGTGCTCAGGGAGTTCCCTGCACGGAAACGGTGAGTATAATAGTGTCAGCCGGCGGGCGAGGGAACGGCCGGACAAGCGATGCCGTCTGAGGACGGTCGGTAGTAGGTAGGAGGAGGGAACCAGGATGGCGAGGAGAAACTATTGGCAACGGTTTCAGCGGACGCGTGTCTCTCGAAGGCGGGTCTTGGCAGCCGGCGGCATAGGGGCAGCCGGCTTAGCGGTCGCGGCGGCTTGCGGCGGAGGCGGCGGTGAAGGCGATGAGACGCCGGGACCAGGCGAAACGCCGGCAGGGGGTGAGACGCCGTCGTCCGGCGTTCCCAAGTCGGGCGGCCGCTATGTGACGGCCACCGATGTTCCCCCTGACACGCTGGACCCGCACATCTCCGTAGCGGGAGGGCCGTCTGAGTTCCCACGGTTCTACAACGCTCTGTTGGTCAGATCGCCCCTCGACCAGACCTTCGAGTTCAATGATCTGGCGGAGAGCTTCGAGCAGCCGGATGAGACGACCTACGTCTACAGCATCCGGCCGGGCGTGAAGATCGCTCCCAACGACCTGGGCATCGCGGAACGGGATATGGAGGCTGAGGACGCCCTGGTGAGTTTCGAGCGGATCAAGGGCTTGCCTGAGGCGAACGCCTGCGCCTTCGTCTGCGAGTGGTTTGACACCCACGAAGCGCCCGATCCTCAGACGTACATCGCCAGGACGCCGTCACCCTACGCGTTCTATCTCATCAGGCTCGGCTCCTTCTACAACACGATCCCCCCGAGGGAGCTGATCCAGGACAACCCGGACCGAATGCGAGACCATGCGGTGGGAGGCGGTCCGTACTACGTCTCGAGCTATGTCGAAGCCGAGCACCTCAACATGGACCGCAACGTCAACTACTACCGCACGGACGAGAACAACAACAACGCGCCACTGCCATACTTCGACGCGAGGGATCTGAAGTTCATTGCCGACCGGGCGGCCCGTCGCGCGGCCTTCATCGGGGGGCAGATCTATTCGTACACCGCGGAGAGCATCGATGAGGCGGAACAGCTCGAACGCGACCACGACGTCTATGCGATCCGCGACCCCGTGTTCACGTTCATCTCTCTTACGATGAACGTCGAGCGCTCGCCTTGGGACGATCCCCGGATCCGCAAAGCCGCGATGTATGCCATCAACCGGCAGGACTACATCGATATCGTCTACAAAGGGGACGCCAGGGCGGACGGGCTGGTCAACTGGCCGCTGGGAGTGTACGCGCTCTCCGACGAGGAGCTGGAGGAGCTTCAGCCGTACGACCCTCAGCGCTCGAGGGATCTCATCAAGGAGGCCACCGGCGAAGACACGCTCAAGATCAAGGTCATGTACCCGGGGGGCAGCACCATCGAGGAGCACGACAAGCATCTGCCGATCTTCATCAAGCAGATGGAGGATGCCGGGTTCGAGCTGGATCAGGACGTGCAGGACTTCGCTACCTGGCTGGACAACTACACGAACAAGAACTACGACCTCAGCTTCTCGCTAAACCAGACCTACGAGACACCGGAGTTCATCCTGGACTGGCAGAGCTCCAAGGGACCGGCCGGCAGCTCCGTCTACTGCAACGGGCTCGAGGACCCGGACCTCGATGCGCAGCTAGAGCACGCCAAGACGCTCACGGACCCAGACGAGATCGTGGAGGAATACCACAGGCTCCAGCGGGTGATCTACGAGAAGGGTCCGGTCTTCCTGCCGATCGTCAGTCCCTACAGCCGTACGCTGTACTGGGACTTCGTGAAGGACGTTGTGTCAGGCATATCCACGGCTGCGAACTACGTGAACACGACCTGGCTGGACCTCTAGCGGGAGCAGCATGCGGGCATTCATCATACGACGGCTGATCACCGGCGTCTTCATTCTCTTCGTCCTGTCAGTCGTCGTGTTCGGCATGCTGCGTTGCGCGCCGGGAGACCCGGCCAACTTGCGCTGTGGAATCGGCGCCAAGGCGGAATGCATCACGGCCGAACGCGAGAGGCTCGGCCTCAACGATCCCTACTTTCCCATCTCCATCGACATCACGGATGCCCCGTTCGTGGGATTCTACGGGGACAGCCAATATGCCAACTGGATGAAAGGAGTCCTCACAGGTGACCTGGGCGAGTCGTATACGACTCGGCGGCCCGTGATCGAGGCGATAAAGCAGCGGTTTCCTGTCACTCTGGAGCTGCTTACGATCACCATTCTGGCCACGGTGACCATCGGCGTACCCTTTGGCGTCGTCTCCGCTCTCTACCGCAACTCTACGCCGGACTACACGGTACGAGTAGCGGCCGTCCTGGGCCTGGCCGTACCCAACTTCTGGCTGGCGACCCTGGTCCTGTTAGTCCCAGCGGAGCAGTGGGGCTACGCCCCACCGTTTGGAGGCGCTATTAGCTTCTTTCGGGATCCCTGGGACAACCTGCGCCAGTTCGTGCCGCCGGCTGTCGTCTTGTCGCTGGCTTCGGCTGCCGGGATCATGCGCCTCACCCGTTCGTCACTGTTGGAGGTGCTGCGAACCGACTACATCAGGACCGCGCGCTCGAAAGGGCTGCGGGACCCGGTGGTGATCGGGCGTCACGCGCTGAGGAACTCGCTGATCCCGGTCGTCACGGTGCTGGGGCTGCAGATCGCGGTCGAGCTCGGCGGCACCATCATCATCGAGACGATCTTCTCGTTGCCGGGGCTGGGTCAGTTCACGTATACGGCGTTGCTCAGCAAGGACTACTTGGTGGTCCAGACGATGGTCTTGTATGTCGGAGTGACGGTTGTGCTGATGAACCTGCTGGTGGACATCAGCTACGCGTGGCTGGACCCGCGAATCAGGTACTCGTAAGGTCCTGTGACGATGGGAGCAAAGCAAGCGGCTGGCATCCTCGCAACCGAGGCGGAATACGTTCTCCGACCGAAACGCCACTGGGCGTCGAGCCTGTGGATCGCGATCCGTCAGAATCCGCTGGGTTTCATTGGCTTTGTCATCATCCTCGTGCTGGTGGTCGTGGCCATCTTCGCCCCACTGATCGCGCCGTATTCGATCGATGACTACGCTGCAGATAGGACGACTCAGAACCCCTCCTGGGCTCATCTCTTCGGGACGGATGGTATCGGCCGGGACATGTTCAGCCGCGTCGTCTTTGGCGCGCGGATCTCGCTGGCGGTCGGTTTCCTCTCAGTGGGAGCAGCCACGATCATTGCGACGGCCTTCGGCATTGCCTCCGGCTACATGGGCGGGCTCACCGACGCCCTCATTCAGCGATCCGTGGATACGGCGATCGCCTTTCCGACGCTGCTGCTCCTCTTGATCCTGGCCCAGTTGCTCGGGCCGTCGTTCTGGACGGTGATATTCGCCGTCGCCCTGGCCATCGTGTTTCGGGTGACGCGCGTCGTACGCGGGGCGGTGCTCTCAGAGAAGAACAACCAGTACGTGGAGGCGGCGCGGGCGCTGGGCGCATCCACGCCTCGCATTCTGGTCTTCCACATCGCGCCCAACGTGACCGCTCTGGCGATCGTCATAGCCACGACGCTGCTGGGGACGGCGATCCTGGCCGAGGCTTCACTCTCGTTCCTGGGCCTGGGCATCCCGCCTCCCAATCCCTCGTGGGGCACCGACGTGAGCCTGGCACGGCAGAGCTACCCGGTGCACATCTGGTGGGCGTTCTTCCCCGGCGCGGCGATCACGCTCACTGTCCTGGGCTTCAACCTGCTGGGAGACGCTCTGCGGGACATCTTCGATCCAAGGCTGCGCGGACGCCTGTAGCGAGACTCGCGGCTTCGAGACGACCCGGACGGAGAGTTGCGCCGTTGGCGACGCCTGCCACCGCTTCGGCGATCGGCTCACGCGGCAACGGCGCGTACGGGCGGCGCCTGCTACACTGTGACTCGATTCCCATGCGATTGCGTACGCTGAGGTCTTGCGCATGAAGATCTGCTTCATCATGTACCAGGGGAACATGTACTCAGGCGGGCAGGGCGTCTACCTGTACTACCTGACGCGGGAGCTGGCACGGATGGGGCATGAGGTACACGTGCTGGCCGGTCCCCCGTACCCGACCCTGGACGAAGGTGTCATCGGCCACGATCTGACAACCTACAGCTATTGGAGCTACCATCACGAGAAGAAGAACTTCCTGTTTGAGCGGAACCCTCTCACGCACTTCCATCCGGTCAACTTCTACGAGTTCGTCTCCACGAGGATCTCGCTCTCTTCACTGTTGCTCACCTTCAGCGTGCGGGCTTGGGTCAAGCTGCGCGAGCTGGCCAGGGAGCACCGATTCGACGTGGTGCACGACAACCAGACGCTCAGCTACGGCATCTCGCTCATGCAGGCGTCGGGCTTCCCGGTGATCGCGACCGTTCACCACCCGCTCACGATCGACCTGCAGAACGGTCTCCGCCAGGCCGGCAGTCTGTACGAGAAGGCGCGGCGCATTCTCTGGTCCCCATGGGTGATGCAGCAGGTAGTGGCGCGGAGGCTGCCGCGGGTGGTGGTCGTTTCGCACACGTCGAAGCAGGCCGTCCAGGAGGCCTTCGGGCTGGCGCCGGAGCGGATGCGTGTGGTCCACAACGGCATCGATACCGAGTGCTTCCGCACGCTGCCCGGTGTGGAGCGGCAGCCCAACCTCATTCTCTATGTGGGAAACTCCGAGGATCGAAACAAAGGCGCCCGCTACCTGATGGAGGCTCTCCATCTGCTCCAGGATGACCGGCAGTCCTACGAGCTGGCCCTGGTCGATCACAAGAAGGAGCGCCTGAAGCTGGTGCCACGACTGGTCACGGAGTACGGCCTGTCGTCGCGGGTGCACTTCACCGGGAGGCTTTCGACAGAGCAGTTGGTGCGGCTCTACAACCAAGCCACGCTGGTCGTGTCGCCGTCACTCTACGAGGGGTTCGGACTGCCGGCCGCCGAGGCGATGGCCTGTGGGACGCCCGTCATCGCTACCACCGGCGGCGCCTTCCCGGAGGTTATCGACCACGATGATACGGGCTGGCTCGTGCCGCCGGGCGACTCGGCCGCGCTGGCCGACGCTATCCGTCTCCTGATGGAGGACGCCAGCCTGCGCGAGCGACTGAGCCGCGCGGGCCAGCAATCGATTCTGGAGCGTTTCAGTTGGCGAAAGGCAGCCCAGGAGACGCTGGCGGTGTACGAAGAGCTGTTGGGGCGCTCTCCGGCCGGGAGCGGCGCCGCCGTCGCTCCTTCCATCGCATAGCGATCGGCCGTTCTCGATCCTTCAGGGACCTTCCGCGCGGTCGATGCGGTCCATGTCGACGACTTTCCACTCGCCGTCGATGAGCCGGAGCCGGTAGCGCATGCCGAGGGAGCCCAGATCGGTCTGGTAGGTGGCGTCGAAGAGATAGTCGTCTCCATCGCGCCCCTGGGGCGTCAGAGCGTACCCGAAGTAGGTCCACGTGGCGTTGCCGATCTGCATCGCCTTGGCGAGGCCGTCGGGGGTCATGCCGCGCACGGTGGCGCCGATGTCGCCAGCAACGACGGCGCGCGCATGGGCCTCGGCTGCTTCTTCGGCGCTCTGGTCAGTCATCAGCGTTCTAGTTCACGGCCGGCCTTCACAACGATGTGAAGCTCCGGCCTGGCGCATCGTAGCAGCTTGCCGGGCCGGCCAACAAGAACGGCGGCGCGGGTGGATTTCCCGCCGTTGGGAGGGCCGCGGTACAATAAGGCACCCGCTGCGGGGAAGGCCAGCGCTCGGAGACGAGCATGAGAGCGGGAGGAAGAGATGTTCAATGTCGCTATCTTCAGTTCGGGGAGGGTCGACGGCAGCAGAGCGGACCCGGGCGAAAGATTGACGTCGCTTGCCCTGTTGGGGGGCGCGGAGTTGGACTTCGCCTCCGCCCCCGCTCCTCCCGAAGTGCAGGTGCTGATTCTGAACCTTCTCGGCAACACGACTGTGAGGGTGCGGCCCGATCAGGAGGTGAAGCTATCCGGCTTCGTACTGCTGGGAGGCAAGACCATCGATCCCATGCGGCCAGGCGACGACGAGTTCGCCTTTCCCCTGGAGATCACCGCGTTCTCGCTACTCGGCGGCGTCAGCGTGAGGCGCGACAGCGAGGAGATGGACTGACGGACCGCAATCGCTACCGCGACCTGCCTTCCGTCGACAAGCTGCTCGCCCACGAGCGGCTGCGTGCGCTCATCGCCAGATACTCCGGCAGGACAGTCGGCGCGCTCGTGAGGGAGGAGCTGGACGTTGCCCGAGAGGCGATTGGGAGGGGAGAAGCGGCGCCGCCGGTCGAGGACATCGTCGCCGCGGTCGATAGCCGGGCGCGCTCGGCGCTTGCGCCTTCGCTTCGGCCGGTCGTCAACGCAACGGGTGTGATCATTCACACCAACCTGGGCCGCGCCCCGCTCTCCGACGAAGCGCTGACAGCAATGGCCGAGGCCGCCCGCGGCTACTCCAACCTGGAGTTTGAGCTGGAGGCGGGGGAGCGCGGTTCTCGATACGTCCACCTGGAGGGGCAGATCCGGCGGCTCACCGGCACCGAGGCCGCCATGGCCGTCAACAACAACGCATCGGCAGTGCTTCTCGCGCTCTCGACGCTCGCCGCCCACCGGGAGGTGGTCGTATCCCGCGGCCAGCTCGTCGAGATCGGCGGCGGGTTTCGCATCCCGGACATCATGGCGCAGAGCGACGCCTTCCTGGTCGAGGTCGGCACGACGAACCGCACCTACCTGGGCGACTACGAAGCGGGCATCACCGAGCAGACTGCGGCGCTCATGCGCGTGCACGCCAGCAACTTCAAGCTGGTCGGCTTTACCGAGTCCGTGCCAATCGAGGAGCTGGCGCAGCTTGCCCACGAGCGGAACCTGCTTCTCATCGACGACCTGGGCAGCGGCTGTCTTCTCGACACCACTTCGTTCGGCCTGCCGCCTGAGCCCACGCCGCAGAGGAGCCTGGCCGCCGGCGTGGACCTGGCCCTCTTCTCCGGCGACAAGCTCCTAGGCGGCCCGCAGGCCGGAATCATCGTGGGCCGGCGAGAGGTAGTGGGCCGGCTCAAGCGTCACCCGCTGGCCAGGGCGGTGCGCATGGACAAGCTGAGCATCGCCGCTCTGGCGGCAACCCTCGACCATTACCTGAAGGAAGAAGCCCTGGAGAAGATACCGGTGTGGCGCATGATCGCCATGCCCCTTGATGCCATCGGCCGGCGGGCGCGCCGCTGGGCCCGCACCGTCGGCGAAGGTGCGAAGGTTGTCGACGGGCGCTCGATGATTGGCGGCGGCAGCCTTCCCGAGGAAGGCCTGGCGACGAAGCTGCTCGCGGTCGAAGGGCGGGAGGATCGCTCCGCCGAGACGCTCGCCCGGGCATTGCGCAACAGCGATCCGGCTGTCATCGGCCGGATCGAGCATGACACGCTCCTGCTGGACCCTCGGACGGTTCATCCACGCGAGGACCGCGCGGTCATCGAGGCGCTCCGGGCTGCGCTCGCGGGCAGCGGCGGCCCGGCATAGGCCCGCGCATTCGGGCCTTCGTGGCGTGGCACTGCCGGTGATGTCCGCGCAAGCGCGGTGCGGTGGGCCGTCCCTCTTTCAGCTATACTAAGCCCGGCCATGCCCTTGGTGTACGCCTGCATTTGCCCGCACCCACCGGTCATCGTGCCGGAGATCGGACGTGGCCAGGAGGCCGAGACTCCGCGCACTATTGAGGCGATGCAGCGCGTGGCAGGCGAGATCGGGCCATACAGGCCGGAGACGGCGCTGATCGTCAGCTCGCACGGTCCGGCCCAGCGCCAGGCGATGGGGATCCTGACGGCGCCGCAGGTAGCCGGCGACCTCGCCCGGTTCGGCGCGCCGGAAGTGCGCTTTGACTTCGAAACGGATCAGGAGCTGGCCGGCCGTATTCTGCAGGAGGCGACCGGGAACGACGTGCGGCTGGCCGAGCTCCGGCGCTGGGACGGCGGGCTGGACTGGGGCTGCACCGTGCCGCTCTACTTCCTCAAGGAAGCGCTGGCCGGCGCCAGGCTGTTGCCGATGACGATCTCCTGGCTGGAGCCCCGGTTTCACTTCGACCTTGGACGCGCCATCGGCCGCGTGCTGGCGGATTACGGACGCCGAGTCGTCTTCGTCTGTTCGGTGGACCTGTCGCATGCCCTCACGCCGGAAGCGCCGAGCGGCTACGAGCCCGCGGGCAAGGTCTTCGACGAGCGCTACCGCCGAACGATCGACACCTGGGACGTGAAGTGGCTGGTGAACCTGGAATCGCCCTTCCGAGGCCACGCGGCCGAGGATGCGGTAGCCCAGACGGCCATCCTCATGGGCGCGCTCAGCGGGTATCGCATCCAGCCCCGAGTGCTCTCCTACGAGAGCCCCTTCGGCGTCGGATACCTCGTGGCGGCGGTCGATATTCTCGGCCCGCGGCGGGGTCGGAGCGGTGGTGAGTAGGCGAATCGATGAGAGGTAGAGAGGCAAGGCGGTAGCGCTGAACGGGAAGGGGAGGTAGGCGTTGACCCAGGAATGGAACGAGCAGTTCGCTGAAGTGAACGGCATTCGACTGCACTACGTGCGACAGGGCGGAGGGAAACCGGTCCTGCTCATCCACGGCTGGCCGGGCTTCTGGTTCGAGTGGAACAGGAACATCCCGGCCCTGGCCGAGCGCTTCGACGTGATCGCACCCGACATGCGCGGCTTCGCCTACTCCGACAAGCCGGACCTCGCGCCCGAGGTGGGCTACAGCGACGCGGTCATGGCGGCGGACATCGCCGGACTGGCCGGCGCTCTTGGCTTCGAGCGCGTGAGCGTCGTCGCACACGACTTCGGCGCGTCGTGGGCCCAACGCTTCGCCCGCGATTACCCGGACCTGCTGGAGAAGCTGATCCTCTTCAACCCGCCCTACCCCGGCATCGGCGCCCGGTATTTCCAGTTGCCGCAGAACTTCGAGAGCTGGTACATGCTCTTCCACCAGCAGCCCTGGGCCGAGGACATCGTCGGCGCAAGCCGCGCCGCCACTGAGACGTATCTCCGACACTTCCTCCGCCACTGGTCGCACGACACAGATGTCTTCACCGACGACGAGATTGCGGAGTTCGTCGAGGCCTACTCGCAGCCCGGGGCCCTGCGCGGCGGCTTCAACTGCTACCGGGCCGCCTTCCGCACGGCGGGACAGGCGTCCGGCGACCCGATCGTGAGGACGCCGACCCTCATCCTTTGGAGCGATAGCGACCCCATCCTTCCCTTCGCCTGGAGCGACAACCTGGGCCAGTTCTTCTCCGGCCACACACTGAGGAAGATCGAAGGCTGCGGCCACTTCATGCACCGAGAGGCGCCAGAGCGGATCAACCAAGAAATCATCGACTTCCTCGCCGGCTAGCACGTCGGTTGCCGGTTCCGTAGCACACGTCCGTCCCTCTGTTACAATCGATGCGATGGACGAACACACGCTACGCGTGCTCGAGTTCGACAAAGTGCTGGCGCGGCTGGCGCGCCACACCTCATTCTCAGCCGGGCGGGAGCTGGCCCTGGCCCTGGAGCCCTCGACAGAGCGCGAGGAGGTCGTGCGGCGACAGCGTCTCACGGCCGAGGCCCGGCGGCTGCGGGAGCTGCAGCCCCGTGCGGGCCTGGGCGGCGTCCACGATGTCCGGCCCCAGGTCGACAAGGCCGCTCGGGGCGGCGCCCTCCTGCCCCCGGAGTTACTGGATATCGCCTCAACCCTGGCGGCGGCCGGCGATCTGCGCGCCGGCGTGGTCCGGTTCCGGGAGGAGCTCCCACTCCTGGCGTCGCTCTCAGGCGAGACGGAGCCATTGCCCGAGCTGGTCGCTGAGATCAACCGTTGCATCGACCAGCGTGCGGAGGTGACGGACGCCGCGAGCCCGGTCCTCGGCGCCATTCGCCGCAACGTCCGGGTGGCCCACGACCGCCTCAACGACCGGCTGCAGGAGTTCCTGCACTCGTCTCGCTACCGCGACGCTATCCAGGAGCCGATCGTCACCCTCCGCGACGGACGGTACGTAATCCCCGTGAAGGCGGACCAGCGCGGCCAGGTGCGAGGCATCGTCCACGACGTGTCGGCGAGCGGCGCGACGGTCTTCCTCGAACCGCTGTCGGTCGTCGAGCTGGGCAACACCTGGCGCGAGCTGCAGCTCGAGGAGGAGCGGGAGGTGGACCGGGTGCTTCGAGGCCTGAGCGGCCTCGTGGGCGAATCGGCCGGCGACATCATCGATACAGTAGCCGCCCTGGCTGAACTGGACCTCGCGCTCGCCAAGGCGGGGCTGGCCGACGAGCTGGGCTCCCCGGAGCTCCCGCACGAAGGCGAGGCCCAGTCCTGGATCGTGGAGGCGACGGGCCAGCTTCACCTCCTCAACGCGTGCCACCCGCTGCTCACGGGCGAGGTGGTGCCGGTCAACGTAACGGTAGGCGGAGACTGGACGGCGCTGCTGATCACCGGACCCAACACGGGTGGCAAGACGGTCGCCCTGAAGACCGCCGGCCTGCTCACGCTCATGGCCCAGGCCGGCCTGCCCGTCCCCGCGGACGCCGCATCGACCGTGCCCGTCTTCGCCTCCGTGCGGGCCGACATCGGCGACGAACAGAGCATCGAGCAGTCGCTATCCACCTTTAGCAGCCACATGACCCAGATCATCGACATCGTCGGCAGCGCCCAGCGCGAGAGCCTGGTGCTCTTGGACGAGCTTGCCGCGGGCACGGACCCGGTGGAGGGCTCGGCGCTCGCCCGCGCGATCCTGAGGAGGCTGCTCGAAGTCGGGTGCCTGGTCATCGCCACCACGCACCACGGCGAACTGAAGGCCTTCGCCCACACCACGGACGGCATCACCAACGCTTCGGTCGAGTTCGACCCGGAGACGCTGCGGCCCACGTATCATCTCAGCATCGGGCTGCCGGGCCGCAGCAACGCCCTCACCATCGCCGAGCGGCTGGGCCTGCCGCCCGACCTGATCCAGGCCGCGCGCGCGGCCATCGATCCGGACCAGGCCCAGGTCGAATCGCTCCTGACGGACATCCGTCGCGAGCGAGACGAGGCCGCCGCGGCCCGGCTCGCGGAGGAGCAGGCCCGAATAGCGGCCGAGGAGACCCACGCCCAGGCCGAGCAGCGCCTGGCCGAGGTGGAGGAGCGGCTCGACCAGATGGTCGAGCGGACGACCGCCGAACTGGAGCGCGATGCCGCCGCCGTGCGGCAGCTCCTGGCGCAGGCAGAGGAGGCCGCCGAGCGAGGCCGCGCCAAGCGCGCCGCCGAGCGGCTGGCCAAGGCGTTGGAGCGCAAGAAGCAGTCGGAGGAGAAGCGGCCTCCCAAGCGTCCCAAGCAGAAGAAGAAAGCGCCGCCCAGCGGCGGGCCCGCGCCGGCGGAGATCCAGGCCGGCGACCTGGTCTGGATCGAGGGCTACGACCGTTACGGGGAGGCGCTCTCGCCTCCGGACGAGCGCGGCGAGGTGGAGGTGCATCTGGGGGCGCTGCGCGGGCGGGTGCGCCTCGATCAGGTGGAGCGGGTCCAGCGCCCCAGACACAAGGACGAGCCCGCACCCGTGGTCGGCAGGCAATCAGCCGCCCTGCCGCCCTCTGAGGCGCCGCCGCTGGAGCTGGAGCTGCGCGGCCAGACCGTGGACGAGGCGATCCCGACCATCGACCAATACCTGGACCGCGCCTACCGGGCCAGTCTGCCGTGGGTGCGTATCGTGCACGGCAAGGGCACCGGGACGCTGCGCGCCCAAGTGCGCGACCTCGTCGCCAAGCACCCCCTGGTCCGCTCATACGAGAAGGGCAAGCCGGAGGAAGGCGGCGAGGGCGTGACGGTGGTGCACTTGGCGGAATAGGCAGCCCGCCGAGCGGAGCCGGACTCGCAAGCGTCCCGGGACTGAATTGGCCATAGCCCTCCCCGCTGGACGAGAGGAGCCAGGGAACACTTCATTTTGAGATCATGAGGCGTCAGCCAGTTTCTGTTGTCATAACGGATCTCGACAACACGCTGTACGACTGGTTCGAGTTCTGGTACGCGTCGTTCGACGCGATGCTGGACGAGCTCGTTCGGCTGAGCGGGGTGACCCGAGACCAGCTCATCGCGGAGGCGAAGGAGGTCCACGAGCGCCACGGCACGTCCGAGTACGCCTTCCTGATCGAGGAGCTGCCCTCCCTCCAGCGGTTGCACCCAATCGAAGACCTGGCTCAGGTCTACGGCAGCGCCATCGAGGCCTATCGCAGGCAGCGAAGGGAGCGCCTGCGCCTCTATCCGGGCGTCATGGAGGCGCTGGAGGAGCTGCGGAGACGGGGCTGTCTGATCGTCGGGCACACCGACTCCATGGGGATCTACAGCGCGGAGAGGATCCGTCATCTGGGGCTGGACGGCGTCATCGACGTCCTCTACTCCAAGGCGGATCACGACCTGCCCGCGAACACCACGTCGGCGGAGTTGCGGATGGATGCCGGAGAGCGCTTCCGGCTCGAGGTGACCGAGCACCGGGCCATGCGGGAGGGAGAGGCGAAGCCGGACCCGGCGCTCTTGCTCGACATAATCAGCGACGTTGGCGCCACGCCCGATGACGCGGTCTACGTCGGGGACAGCCTGACCAAGGACATCTTGATGGCGCAGAGAGCGGGGGTGACCGACGTCTTTGCCAGATACGGACCGGCCCATACCTGGGCGCCACCGGAGCGATACGAGCTCTTGCGGGCCGTCACGCATTGGACCAGGGAAGAGGTCGAGGAGGAGAGACGCCTCCGGGAGTCCGAGATCACGCCGACCTACGTCCTCGAGAAGAGCTTTACGGAGCTGCTGGACCTGTTCGAGTTCACGAAGCACGGCGGGACGCGCCGGAGAGCGTAGCTGTAGTACACTTGGTGCAACCAAAACGGGAGTGAAGTGTGGACCTTCCCTCGGTGCTTGTCGGGGCTGTCGTCGGCGCACTCGTGTCGGTGCCGATCACTATTCTCATTGAAGAGCCACTACTAGCCTTGTGTCGAAATCTACTGCGTGGAAGAAGGAAGCCGTCCAGGGAGGAGGCAACGGGTGCTGCGCTGAGCGTTGTGCACGTGGTGCAGAGAAAGAAGGAGCTGCAAAGAGAGTTGCAAGCGTTGGACGCGGATATTGAGATGGTGCAGGCTGTGATCGCTCTGGCCGACGAGAAGAAGAGGGATTAGGTTGGATCTCCTGCAGGTTCTAGCGGTGGTGGGATTTTCGATCGGTGCGGGTGCGACTATGGCCATGTTGTCCTTCATCGTGCGGGAGTTAGTGGAAGCGAGACAGGCTAAGGACCTTCGTGGACAGCTTCGCGCCAAACGCGCGCAGCTTGGCAAATCTCTCACGATGATGGCCGGGCGCGATCCCGCGCTCCCACAAGGCGCAGAGAGCACCGGATTGGAGTTTCTGGCGAAAGAGGAGGATCCGGAAACCATCGCGCGTGTAGTGGAAGGCTTGGCCCTCCGCGCCCAGCATCGGCATCGTGAAGCCATCAGCGTGTTGTACGAGGCATTTCGACGCGACCTGGCGCCTGCAGGGGGTGCCGAGCTTCATATGATTGTGGGGAACAGCTTCCTGGCTCTGAGCGAGCTTGGCGAGGCAGAGGGCCACTACCAGCAGGCGCTCCAGCTAAGTCGGTCGGCGAGACTTCGCGAGTATGAAGCGGCCTCGCTGGCGAACCTGGCACTGATTGCGCGGCGACGAGCAGAGTTGAGCCGGAGTGAGTCGCTGTATGCAAGGGCTCTGGAAATCTACGCTGAGGTAGGGGACGAGAGAAGCGCGGCCGAGCACCGAGGGAACCTTGGCGTGGTATATCGCCTTCTGGGTCAGCTCGATGCGGCCGAAGAATGCCATCGGGCGGCCCTTGCCGCCCACCGCGGCTTTGGCAACCCCAGAGCCGAGGCCAGCCAGTTGCTCCATCTCGGCATAGTGTCGCGCGAGCGGGGCGACCTAGAGCGAGCGGAAACCTTGCTTGCGGAAGCCCTGCGAACAGACCGGCAGATCGGGAATCGATTAGGCGAGGCGGCTGACCTTCAGAACCTGGGGAATGTCCATCTTCGAAGCGGCGACTTTGACAAGGCAGAGGAGTGTTTTCGCGCGGCGCTCGGGATCGCTCGCGAGATAGAGACGCCTATGGTCGAGGCGGAGGCCCTAGGAAACCTGGGCATTCTGAATGCCGCGCGCGGAGATCTGCAGAGCGGGCAGGAATGCCATGAGCACGCGCTGTTCCTGCACCGCAAGATGGGGAATCGATATCGCGAGGCCGAGGACCTGGGCAACCTGGGGATAGTGGCCGCAAACGGCGGGAGGCGGAATGATGCGTGCCGGCTTCTCAGGGAAGCTGCCACCATATTTGATGAGATTGGCGCTGGCGGCGAAGGTCCCGACACTGTCCGCGCCGTTCTGCAGCAGCTGGGCTGCGACGGCACCGCCTAGCCCTACCTTGCCATCGCCGCCCTGAGCCGCTCCACCACCCCGGTCAGCCGCTCCGGTGGCTTGCTGGCGCCGCCCGCCGCTCCCTCTGACGCCGCCCGCAACGCCGCGATGTGGGGCGGGCCTTCGCCGTAGCCGCTCCCGAACCGCCTCGGCACGACGTGGAAGTGCGCGTGGGGCACCTCCTGCCAGCTCGCTGTGCCGTTGTTCTGGTAGAGCGTCAGCCCGTCCGGGTCGAACGCGTCGATCATCGCCCGCGAGAGCCGGTGGACGGCGCGCATCAGCGCCGCGAACTCGTCCTCCGACAGGTCGAGGACCGTCGGCGCGTGCCGCCGTGGGATGACCAGCGCCTGGCCCGCCTCGTGCTGCTGGGGGTTGATGATCGCGATCGTCCTCTCGTCCTCGTGGATGATCGCCCAGTCGTCGCGCCCGGCCGCGATGCGGTCGCAGAAGAGGCAGCCGCCTTCGGGTAGCGTGATCGGCATCGCACGTCTCCTTTCGGCCAGGGGCGTCTCTCGCGCCTGGTTCCGTGGCCATCACATTATGGCAGTGGCTCGTCGGCGAGGATAGCAGGAGCGCCCTGCGAAGGTGGGCGAGTGGCGACCTGAAGGTCGCCGCTACGGACGCTCTCGAACCTTGTTCCGTGGCCACCCCATTATGGCAGCGGATCGTTGCCGTCGGTAACAGGGGCGCGGGTGCGCGACGCTCTGGCCGGCGGAGCTTTGGACCCGAGCGGACAGGCTGAAGCCTGTCCCGCGGGGCGCGGAGTCAGCCGTCGCGCCTTTGGTGGTACACTGGTGGTTGTGATGAGAGGAGGCACATCATGATGGACGTAACCGACACCCTGGAGAGCGTGAAGAACGCCATCACCGATCGCCTCACCGTCCAGACCGCCTACGGTGAGCCCGTCCAAGTCGAAGGCGTCACCATCATCCCGGTCGCCCGCATCGCCATGGGCTTCGGCGCGGGCGGCGGCGTCGGCGAGACGGCGCGAGCGACGGACGGCGAGGAAGCGCGACCGGTAGGCGGAGGTGGCGGAGGGGGCGGCGCCGTTCAGCCCCTTGGCTTCATCGAGATCGACGCCACAGGCGCCCGCTGGGTACCCCTGGAGCCGTCGCGCACCGAAGTGGTCCTGCGCGCAGTGACGGTCGCCGCCGTCCTCTGGCCTTTCGGCGGGCGCCGCTTCCTGCTTGGCAGGCTGCTCACGCTGCTGATCGGGCAGATCCTGGTCGGGCGGCTCTCGCGTCCCAGCCTGCCGTCTATCGCGGACCTGCGATTCGGGCGCGGGCTTGCCGAGGAACCGGCCTGATCTCGGAGGGCGGCGTCAAACCGATCTGGGGCATCCAAGCTATCGAACTTGCGGGGAAGGCAGGCCATGTTTGACGACGTGTTCCGCGTAATCGAGGAGCTTGCGCGCAAGCTCCAGGAGCGCTTCTCCGTCCGTACCGTATACGGCGACCCGATCACGGCCAACGGTGTCACCATCGTGCCGGTCGCGCGCACAGCGTTCGGGTTCGGTGGTGGCGGAGGCAGCGGTCGTAGCAGACGGCCGGAGGGAGAGGAAGCAGGCACGGCGGGGGCTTTCGGAGAGGGCGGTGGCAGCGGTGGGGGAGGCGGCGGTGTGGTCCGGCCGGTCGGCTATATCGAGATTACCGACGGGGGATCGCGCTGGGTGCCGCTGGAGAGGCCGCGCTCCGAGCAGTTTCTCCGGGCGCTCATGGCCGCGCTTGCCTCGCCGCCAACGGGCGGGGTGAGGCGACTGCTCGTTCGATTGTTCGTCGTGGTGGTGGGACGTGCGATCATGGAACGGGTCGGCCGCCCGGATCTCACGGCAATGATCGAGAACCTTCGCTTCGGGAGGAGCGCCGCCGAAGGCGAGGTATGATCACCGTCCTCGCCGGCGGCGTCGGCGCCGCGCGGTTCCTTCGGGGCCTGATCGATGTCGTTGACCCGGCGTCGGTGACCGTCATCGGCAACACAGCCGATGATGAGGGGTTGCTGGGGCTCCACATCTCGCCCGACCTCGATACGGTCCTCTACACGTTGGTCGATGCGGTCGAACCCGAGCGGGGCTGGGGGATGGCTGGCGACAGCTACGCCTGCCTGGAGCAGGCAGCGCTGCTCGGCGAGGAGACCTGGTTCCGGCTGGGCGATACCGACTTGGCCACCCACGTCCAGCGTACGCTCTTGATGCGCGAGGGCCGAGCGCTGAGCGAGGCCACGAGCGAGATCGCGCGCGCCTTCGGCCTCGCTTGCCGCATGTTCCCGATGAGCGATGACCCGGTGCGGACGGTCGTCAATACGGACGCCGGCGAGATCTCCTTCCAGGAGTACTTCGTGCGGCGGGGATGGCAGGACGAGGTGCGCGGCCTGCGGTTCGAGGGAGCCGGCGAGGCGCGGGCCGCCCCCGGCGTCCTGGAGGCCCTCGCCGAAGCCGAGACGGTCATCGTTGCGCCGTCCAACCCGCTGGTGAGCATCGGCCCCATCCTGGCGGTCCCCGGCGTACGCGAGGCGCTCCGAGACAGGACTGCCCCGGTCGTCGCTGTCAGCCCCATCGTGGGCGGGCGCGCCCTCAAGGGCCCGGCCGACCGTATGCTGGCCTCGTTGGGCCACGAGGCGAGCGCGGCGGGCGTCGCCCGCCTCTACGCGGACTTCCTCGACGATCTGGTGCTCGATCGGGAGGACGCCACGCTCGCGCCGGAGGTCGAGTCGCTTGGGGTGAGGCCCGTCGTCGCTGACACCGTCATGCGCGATGACGCCTCGCGTCGTGCCCTGGCCCAGGCGACGATGGGGGCGGCCGTAGGCTAGGCCGCCGCGGGGCGTGCCCGGGCCGTGAAGTCGCCTCAGCGACGAAGGCGTCTGCCAACGCTCTCTGATAAGCTAGGCACTGGCATTCGAAGCGAAGCGAGAAACCCGATCGATGCGGTTCGCCCTCATCCCGATGAAGGACCTCTCGCGCGCGAAGGCGCGGCTCGCGCCCACCCTGGACGACGCCGGTCGTCGGGAGCTGGCGCAGGCGCTCCTCCGGGACGTGCTGGCCGCCGCGGTGGCCTGTCCCGCCATCGACGGCGTCGTAGTAGCGGCCGATGACCCCGATGTCCTGTCGCTCGCGGCTGAGTCCGGCGCGGAAGGGATGGAGGTGCCGGGTGGACTGAACGAGGCCCTCGCCTCGGCCTCCCGGACGCTGTCGGAGCGCGGCGTCGAACGCTTAGTTGTCCTGGCAGCCGATCTGCCCCTTGCTGAGCCGGAGAGCATCGCGAGCGTCGCCGAGGCTGCCGCCGACGTGGTGGTCGCGCCCTCCCGCGACGGGGGCACGAACGCGCTGAGCCTGCCCGCTTGTGGCATCCCGTTCCGCTTCGGGCCCGACAGCGCGCGGAGGCACCTGGCCGCGGCGGAACAAGCCGGCCTGCGCCCGCTGCGGCTCGACGTTCCCGCTCTCGCCCTCGACATCGACACGGCGGAGGACCTCGACCGGCTCCGCGACGTTGCGGAGTCGGATCCCGACGCGGTAGGGCGGAACACGCTGGCCGCGCTCGAGAGCCTCGGCCTGGTGTCGCCGCCGGTTCGAAGGGGGTAGGGAACATGGATGCCTACGAAGCGATCACCGGGCGCCGCTCCATCCGCCGGTTCGACGGGTGCCCCGTGGACCGGGCGCTCCTCGATAGGCTTCTGCGGGCCGCGTGCCTGGCGCCGGCGCCCCACCACACCCGGCCCTGGCGCTTCGTCGTGCTGGAGACGCCGGACTCCCGCCGCCGCCTGGCCGACGGGATGGGCGCCGCCTGGCGACGCGATCTGGAGGAGGACGGTGCGGAGCAGGACCGCGTCGAGGTCTTGCTGGCCCGCTCGCGCCAGCAGATCGAGAAGGCGCCGGCGCTGGTGCTGGCCTGCCTGGTCGATGAGGGACTGTGTCGATGGCCGGACAAACGCCGGCGGCGCGCCGAGTGGCGGATGGCGGTACAGAGCATGGGCTGCGCACTCGAGAACGTGCTCGTTGCCGCCCACGCGGAGGGGCTGGCCGGGCACTGGATTTCCGCGCCGCTCTTCTGCCAGGACGCAGTGCGCGCAGCACTCGATCTGCCGTCGCAGTATGAGCCCCAGGCGCTCATTGCGCTCGGCTACGCGGCGTCCGGGGTCTCGGCCGGACCCAGGGCTGAGCCGGACCTAGAGGCCCTGGTGCGGACGCGCTGAGGCGGGACGCGGATGTGATGGCAGAGCGCCTTCGGCTGCGTGACGGCTCGTCGGATGATCTGCCCGCTCTCAGCAGGCTCGATAGCAGCTTCAGCAACGAGTGGGTGCTGTGGCTCGAGCGGCACGGCGGCCCAATCGAGCAGACCATCGAGCTGCGCTGGCGCCACGTCAAGGCTGCCGGGAGCAGTCGCGCCTTCGAGATGGACGTGGAGGAACTCACCAAGGAGCTCCAGCGGTCCGATAGGCTGGTCATCGCCGAGGTGGGTGGCAGCATTGCGGGCTATCTCATGCTCGGGACGAACTGGAACGGCACGGCCGAGCTGGCGGACCTGATCGTCGACATCGCCTACCGGAGGCGGGGGTTGGGGCGGCCTTCGTCCAGGAAGCGGAGGCCTACGCCCGAGAGCGCGGGCTGCGCGCCCTCCAATGGGAGGCCCAGACCGACAACCGCGACGCCATCGAGTTCGCCGTCTCCCAGGGCTTCCGCATCGCCGGCGTCAACGACGCCCTCTACGACAACCGAGGCTACGAGCGGCAGGATGCACTCGGCTTCCGCGGCCTCGCTGTCTTCCTTACCCGCGAGCTGGACTGACCCGCAGAGTGCCGCCCCGGCAGCAGCGGTTCGGGCGGGCGTGATAGAATGGCGCCACCGTATGCCTGGCCTTGATCGAAAGGAGCGGGAGCATGCCGCATGAGATGATCATCACGGAGCAACACGGGAGGGTGGGCGTCATCAAGTTCAACCGCCCCGAACGGCTGAACGCGCTGCACCCCACCATGATGGCGGAGGCGCGGCAGCAAGTGGAGGACTGGAACGCCGACCCGTCGGTGGGCGCGATCGTGATCACGGGCGAGGGCCGGGCCTTCTGCGCAGGCGCTGACATCGCGGGATGGCGGCGGGAGATCGAGCGGCGCGAAGAGGGCGGCGAGCGGGAACGGCCGGAGCGGGAGGGTCGGGATGCCAACTGGACGTCGCTCTGGCAACGCTCCAAGCCGGCCATCTGCGCCATCAACGGGCCCGCCATCGGGGCCGGCCTGACCATCACGCTCCCCTGCGACGTGCGGATCGCCTCGCCCCAGGCGAGGCTCTCGATGCGCTTCGTCCGCGTCGGGGTGCTGCCCGAGCTGGCGAGCACGCTGATCCTGCCCCAGATCGTCGGGGTGACGCATGCGCTCGAGCTGATGCTGAGCGGGCGCATCATCAACGGCGAGGAGGCGGGCCGTATCGGGCTGGTCAACCGCGTGGTCCCGGCCGAGAGCCTGCTGGAGGACGCCATCGCCACGGCCGCCGAGATCGCCTTCAATCCAACAGAGTCGCTGCTGGCTGTCAAGCGGCAGGTCTGGGAGAACCTGACGAAGGCAAACTATCTTGAGGTGATGGCGGAGGAGATGCGCGAGTTCGCCCTGGCTCAGGCGCGCCCGCAGTTCAAGGAAGCCGTCATGGCTTTCCGGGAGAAGCGCGACCCCGATTTCCACAAGGGGGAAGGGTAGGACTAGCGCGAGAGCTGAGTCAAGAGCGGGGGCAAGTCGTCTAGATTCGTGATGATTTGGGCGCGGCTCTGAACAGCCGGACGGTTTACCAAGTCAGCGAACAGCTTCTCTGTCACGACAACGTCGCAGTAGACCGCGGCTGGCACCAGGGCCATCCAGTCGTACAAGTCGTTGCGCTTCGGCCGGAGCTCCGCATTGCGTACCCATTGACGCAAAACGTGCATGGCCACTCTCTGTGTGGGTAGGTCATCGATGAATCTCCACACCTGTGCTTCTCCCACAAACAGGAACTCATGGGTGGCCACGCCGTGAAGGGCAAGGGTCTCCCCGAGAGGCACTACAATGTCCGTCATCGCCATTAGGTGCAGCCCAAGGTCCAGCTGGCCTGGAGCAAGGAGTCTCAGCCAATCAATGACTTGCTGAAGGTTCGCGTTGAAATCAGCTTCTACGTCGGCCAGTTCGTGTTGGGGCGGGCACTCATCGGTCAATGGTACCTGACCTCTCAGCAATGCTTGCTCAATCATGCTCTTCACACTCTCTTCGATGGCTTTTGTCGCGCCTGCGCTCAGCCGTTCCGCGACATACTCAGGAACGGAATACGCGAGTATGGGCTCATGCCGAGCGTGGCCCATGCCTTCCCCCAGCAATTCCAATTGCATCAATCTGTCCGCACGAACGCGTTGCGGAAACCGGCGGTGCAGGGCTTGTTCGATCTCGAACCGGAGAATCGCGGGGCCCCACGCAATTGTCTTGCCACCAGATACGTCCAACATGAAATCGGCGAGCCGGATGCGCGATGCACGGTTCCCTCTGCGCCAGGTCTCCATGTAGTGCACAAGCGAGAGAGGAAAGCAGGCGAGGCCCATGTCCCGCGCGCCGCGGACGAAGTCCAATAGGTCCCTGGGTCGGTCGGACTTTCCCTGTTCCACCTGGGAAAGCTCAATCCACTTGTTCTGGTCCAAGTACACGAGCTTCATCGACGGTCTCTCGGGCGAATCAATGTGCGGCTGGCCGCACTCCTATTCTACCACCATAATGGCACACGTGTTCTAAGCTTCCGCCGAGGTGGCAGTCTGCCGGGCTTAGGTCGTCGCGATCCATCTCCTGCGGCCGATATCCTCGCTGTCTGCCGCTCTCTGCTGCGGCCCTTGTGTGAAGTAGTTCACACAATTATCTTGCCTGGCAGGCTATGCTACGGGCGGTCAGGCGTGGCGGTGGCTCTTGGCCGCGTTCCGTATGCGGCGGGAGCGGGATGGGCGGAGGACCCGACGCGAGGTCGGCGCCGCGCCGGGCAGGTGAGGGCGCCCGGGCGCACTTGAGCCGGCGCGAGAAAGGAGACCAAGGGACATGGTCGGACAGACCTCAGTGGAGACAGACAATCCCTATCGCGAGCTGAAGAAGGTCTTCGCGGGACACCCGATAGGCGCCCCGGACACGGAGACGTTCACAGAGATCCTGCAGTACTACTTCGAGCCGGAGGAAGCCCACCTGGCCGCCCACATGACGTGGGAGCTGGAGCCGGAGGAGACGATCGCCCAGCGGGCGGGCATGAGCCTGGATGAGGCCTCGCGACTCCTTACGACGATGGCCTCCAAGTTCTTCATCCGCGGCATCAAGCGGCCTGACGGCGTGCGCGTCTTCCGCCTGTTGCACATCCTACCCGGCCTGTACGAGACGCCCTTTGCCGTCCGCCGGCCCTCCGCGGACTTGGACAAACTCGGCGACCTCTGGGAACGGTATTTCGACGAGGGGCAGGGACGGGAGATGCACAGCGGCTCCATCCAGCTTGCGCGGGCGCTGCCGGCAATCGAGGCGCCAAAGGACCAGGTGTTGCCGCATGAAGACGCCGTTCAGATCGTGGAGCAGGCGTCCTTCGTGAACCTCGTGCCCTGCGCGTGCCGCCAGGCGGCTCGCAACTGCGACGACCCGCTGGACGTGTGCCTCATACTGGGCGACGGCTTCCGCGGCGGGAGCCCTCCGGGCGAGGACGTGCTGGACCCGACTCAGATGGTGGAGGGACCTGCGAGGGTGCGCCGGCTCTCAGTCGATGAGGCGGTCGATACTCTCAAGCGGGCGGAGGAGGCCGGCCTGGTGCATTGCGCTTTGAACACCAGGGAGGACCACTGGCTGATCTGCTCCTGCTGCCGACACGCGTGTCATGGCCTGAGAGGGGTAACCCAGCTCGATATCCCCCACGCCGTGGCGCCGTCCAGCTACTGGGCCGTGGTGGACGAGGACTTGTGCAACGGCTGCGCCGATTGCGTGGAGCGCTGCCAGGTTGAAGCGATCAGCGTGCGAGATGACTACGTTGCGGAGATTGACCTCGAGCTGTGCCTGGGCTGTGGCGTGTGCGCGTCCGCGTGCGCTCTTGAGGCGTTGCGGCTGGAGAAACGGGACGACCACCTCTTCACGCCGGCCAGCGATGGGCAGGAGCTGCTTGTGATGGTCGGCGCCTCGAAAAACAGGCCGTACCCCGTTCACGGGCACTCGCATAGCTAGGGCCACCGACCATATAGCAGAGCCCGCGCCACATGGGCGCGGGCTCTTGGCGTCCAGCTTGCCGCGTGCGGTGCTATGTCCCCGCCAGCAGGTCGAAGATGTTGCGCAACGCGTCGCTGTCGGCCTTGTAGAGCTCCGTGTAGCTGCAGCGCCGGCAGGTCACCGCCGAGAACCGGCGGTGCTGGAGATTCACGATCCTCGACAGCATCCCGCTCGTCGCAGAGACGTCGAGCACCTCATAGTCGGTGTTCCCGCACTTCGCGCAGGTATAGTTGAGCGCTGCGGGGGAGCCGGGCGCCGGCACGTCAGGAATCGTATCCGGCGATCCGTTCGTGTCTGGGGCCTCGCCCCCGACCGTCGCCAGCTTCGGCTTCTCCACGGTCTTGCCGGTGAGCGCGCTCACCGCGTCGACCAACGACCACGTCGACGGGTTATCCAGGGCATCGCGGTTGCGGTGGGCGTAGCGGATGATGCCCTCGGTATCGATCACGAAACTGCCGGGGAGCTCTCCCGTCACGGCGAACTCCTCGTACGCGCCCTCCTCAGGCTCGGCGCAGAGCGTGTATGGAATGCTCCAGCGCTTCCGGAATTCGCGCGCCTCCTCGGCCGTTCCTACTGTTACGGCGATGAGATCCCCACCCGCCGTCTCGAAGTTGACGTACGCGTCTCGGAGCTGGAGGGCCTGATCGCTGCAGTACTGCCCGTCGAGCGGGGACAAGAACGCGACCGCGAGCGGCCGTTCTTTCCACATCGCGGACAGCCGGACGAAGCCGCCGGCGGCGCTCGGCAGATCGAGGTCAGGGGCTTCGTCTCCAACTCTCGGTTGCGTTTCGGTCGTCGTCATCCTGCTTCTCCGGCTCCCGGCGCCATGGCGACGTGAATCGGCTGCCTGCAGTAGCATCGACACGTCCGGCTCGAAGCTGCAGGGGGCAGGGTCGCCACTCCGCGCCGTTCGGCGCCCGGGCGCGCGGCTTCCGACCCTGGAGATGGGCTACAATACAGCCGCCATGACGCGCCGCAAGGTACCGGGAGGGACCGACATGTTCGCCGAGGCGGCGAAGGAGCGGCTGGAACGCGAAGCGCCCCTGGCCGCGCGCATGCGCCCGGTCACGCTGGGCGAGTTCGTCGGACAGGAGCACCTGGTGGGGGAGGGCCACATCCTGCGCCGCCTGATGGAGGCGGACAGCCTGCCATCGATCATCTTCTGGGGGCCGCCAGGGACGGGCAAGACCACGCTCGCACGCATCATCGCCCGCATGACGCGGGCCCAGTTCGCGCCGGTGTCCGCCGTCTCCGCGGGAGTTGCCGACCTGCGGCAGATCGTGTCCGAGGCCCGGGATCGGCGGGCGGTGGAGGACCGCCGCACGATCCTCTTCATCGATGAGATCCATCGTTTCAATAAAGCCCAGCAGGACGCCGTCCTCCCGCACGTCGAGGACGGTACCGTAACCCTCATCGGCGCCACCACCGAGAACCCGTCCTTCGAGGTCATCGGCCCGCTGCTGTCGCGCTGCCGCGTCTTCACGCTCCATGCCCTATCGCCCGAGCAGGTCGCGCTGCTCGTCCGCCGCGCCCTGGCCGACGAAGAGCACGGGTTGGGCACGGAGCACCTGACCGTGTCCGACGAAGCCATCGACGCGCTGGCGAACTCCGTCGGCGGCGACGCCCGCGTCGCGCTGAACGCCATCGAGATGGCGGCGGCGAGCGCGCCGGCTCCGACAAAGAAAGGCGCCCGCCGGCGCGTCACGCGAGAGATGATCGAGGAGGCGCTGCAACAGCGGACCTACCTCTACGACAAGGCCGGAGACGCTCACTACGACACCATCTCCGCCTTCATCAAGTCGCTGCGCGGCTCCGACCCCGACGCCGCCCTCTACTGGCTCGCCCGCATGATCGAGTCCGGCGAGGACCCGCTGTTCGTCGTGCGACGGATGGTGATCCTGGCGGCGGAGGACGTCGGCCTGGCCGACCCGCAGGCGCTGGTCGTCGCCACCGCCTGCCAGCAGGCGGTGCACTTCGTGGGGCTGCCGGAGGGCTTCCTGCCCATGGCGGAGTGCGCGATCTACTTGGCGACGGCGCCGAAGAGCAACAGCGCTCTTATCGCCTACGAGCGCGCCCGCGCAGATGTACGCGACACGCTGGGCGAGCCGGTGCCGTTGCACCTGCGCAACGCCGTCACCGGCCTGATGCGAGACCTTGGCTACGGCAAGGGCTATCGCTACGCGCACGACTACGACGAGCACCACGCCGAGCAGCAGCACCTCCCCGACAGGCTGGCAGGCCGCCGCTACTACCAGCCCGGCAGCCTGGGCTACGAGAAGAAGATCAAGGACTGGTACGAGAGGGTGAAAGAGAGGGAGGGGTAGATCCCTCACCCCGCGGCTCCTCTCCCGCTTGCGGGAGAGCGAAGATGACGCACGAGACGAGGAATCTGGAGGCGATGGACGGGGCATTTCACCTGCACACTCGGGGACGGCGTCGTGTGCGACATGCTGCGCGGGCGCTCCGCAAGGAGCCCACGACGAGCGAGGCGCTGCTTTGGGAGGCACTCCGTGGTAGAAAGCTCGCAGGTAGGAAGTTCCGACGACAGCACCCAATCGGTCGGTTCGTCGTGGACTTCTACTGCCATGAGGAGCGCCTGGCAGTCGAAGTGGACGGTCCTGTCCATCGGTTCCAACGGGCGGGTGATCGTGAGCGCCAGATGCTGCTGGAGAAGAGCGGCGTGCGAGTGGTTCGGATCCGCGCAGGTGAGATAGAGAGGGACATACGGGGCGTGCTCAAGAGGATTGAAAAGGAGTTTGACCCTCACCCCCTGGCCCCTCTCCCGCGCGCGGGAGAGGGGAGACGGCAGTCGGGGTGAGGGAGAGCGAGAAGAAGATCAAGGACTGGTACGAGAAGCTGCGCGGGAAGGAAAGACAGGGATAGGCGATATCACCTTCCGATCGGAAGGTGCACGGCAGGCGAAAGAGATCTGAGAAATCTGAATGCCCGATGCAGGCAGGCGGTTGCGTGACCTTTCGCCTGAGCGCGTCATCAGAGCCTTCGAGCGGCTTGGTTATGAGGTGGCGCGCGTCCGGGGGAGCCACTACGTCCTGAAACATCCAGAACGCGCGACGATCAGCATTCCAAGGCATCGTGCTGTGAAGGTGGGCCTGCTATTGAGTAAGATAAAGGCAGCGGGCATCAAGACTGAAGACTTCGAGGAGCTGTTGTGACGCGATCTATCGAGTACACCGTCATTGCCCACGAAGCAGAGGAGGGTGGGTATTGGACAGAGGTCCCAGGCCTGCCCGGCGCTGGCTCTCAAGGCGAGTCGCTGGAAGATGCGGTCGCGAACACCAAGGAGTCCATCGAACTCGTCATAGAAGTGATGCGCGGGCAGGGGCAGCAGATACCCGTTCCCAAGGATGTCGTCGTCAAGGTGACTGTGGCCGCCTGACACCTCCGTACCGCCTGGCCGGCGGACAATCTTGCCAGCGCGGCAGCCCGGGCTCTGGGAAGAAGATCAAGGATTGGTACGAGAGGGTGAAGGCAAAGAAGGGGTAGAGCTGCACCCTCACGCTCCAGGATCTCTCGCCATCTGATGCTCGGAGAGGGGATCTGGCGCACGGCACGAGGAATCTGGAGGCGATGGACGAGGCGTTGAGCGTGCACCCTCACGCACGGCGTCGTGTGCGACATGCTGCGCGAGTGCTCCGCAAGGAGCCCACGACGAGCGAGGCGCTGCTTTGGGAGGCACTTCGAGGCCGTAGGCTCGCGGGGAGGAAGTTCCGGCGGCAGCACCCAATCGGTGGGTTGATCGCGGACTTCTACTGTCATGGGGAGCGGCTGGTAGTAGAAGTGGACGGTCCTGTCCATCGATTCCAACGGGCGGCTGATCGTGAGCGTCAGATGCTGCTGGAGAAGAGCGGCGTGCGAGTGGTTCGGATCCGCGCAGGTGAGATAGAGAGGGACATACGGGGCGTGCTCAAGAGGATTGAAAAGGAGTTTGACCCTCACCCCCTGGCCCCTCTCCCGCGCGCGGGAGAGGGGAGACGGCAGTCGGGGTGAGGGAGAGCGAGAAGAAGATCAAGGACTGGTACGAGAAGCTGCGGGGGAAGCTGTAGAGGCGATTCGCGAATCGCCCGGCGCGCTGGCGAGCCGTGAGGAGAACAAGGCCGAGTCCTAGAAGGAGCCGCACATGCCAGACACACCGCCGCCTCTCACCATCGCTCATGCCGCCGCGCTTCTCCGCTCGATGGTGCAGACGCTCCGATCCGAGATGGAGGCAGCCGGGGACGATGTCCTGCGCTGGCGTCCCGCGCCGGACGAATGGTGCATCAACGAGGTCGTCGGTCACCTGATCGAGGCCGAGCGGCGCGGCTTCGGTGGGCGCATTCAGCGCATCATCGAGGAGCCCGGGCGCACACTCATCACCTGGGATCAGCCGGCGGTCGCCAAGGAGCGAGGTGACTGCGAGAAGGACGGCCTGGATCTGCTGCGCGAGTTCGAGACGCTGCGCGAGGAGAGCGCGCGCATGCTGGAAGGGTTGAGTCCCGATCAGCTCGAGCTATCGGGCGAGCACCCGATGGTGGGCACGCTCCGCGCGCGGGACGTCATGCACGAGTGGGTCCACCACGACCGCGAGCACCTGAAGCAGATCCTGACCAACGTTCAGGCCTACGTGTGGCCGCACCTGGGCAACTGCCAGCGCTTCTCAGAGTTCGACTAACTTCGCGCGATTTGTGGTGTCGGCCCGGAACGCCGAGGGCGATTCACCGAATCGCCCCTACGGCCCGCTTCTTGCCTAGCTGTACCTCTTCAGGTGGGCCGCGATCGGCCCGGCGATCTCGTCGAGCGCCTCCTGGGCGATCCAGTGCCCGCAATCCAGCTCCAGTAGCTGGTACGGCCCGGTCATGTACTGCCGGCAGGCCACGGTCGCATCTCGCCCTATCGCCATGTCGTTGCGGCCCCAGATGTGGAGGGTGGGCGTTGCGACGGCCTTCCAGTCGCGGTCGGCGCCGCGCTCGGGCTGGATGCCCAAGGTCCCGCGGTACCAGTTGAGCGCGGCGGTGAGCGCTCCCTCCTTCGAGAGCACGGCGATGTACTCCTCGATCTCCTCCGGCGAGTGGGTGTCCTTGTAGAGGTCTCGCAGCGCCCGGTAGTCGTTGGCGGACAGGGCCTCCTCCGCCGTGCCGACCTGCTGGAAGAACAGAATGTAGCGGCTCCTCTGCTGCTGGTCCGCATTCTCGCGGATCGCCGTGCCAAACGCCTTGATGTGGGGTACGGCCATCGGTATCCAGCTCAGCACCCGCTCCGGGTCCACGTCGACCGCCGCCCAGCCAGCCGCCGCGCCCCAGTCGTGGCCGATGAGGTGCGCGCGCTGCCAGCCCATCGCGTCCATCAGTCCAAAGACGTCGCCCGCGAAGCGGTCGTAGGTGTACTCGCTCGCCTCTGCGGGGCGCGCGCCGGGGCTGTAGCCGCGCTGGTCCGGGGCGAGGCAGTGGAAGCTCTCCTCCGCCAGCCGCTCCATCAGCGGCACCCACATCCGCGACGTCTCCGGGAAGCCGTGCAGCAGGAGCACCGGGGCCCCTTCCCCGTGCTCGCGTGCCCGGAACGTCAGTCCGTTGGCATCCAGCTCTCTGATTCGCATGGCGGGGATCTGCCTCCTTCTCCCGCGGGGCCGGGCGGCCCGCCGACGGAGTGGCGTCATCGTAGCATGTGGCCCCGCCGGCGAAAAGACGGCCGGTGCGGGCGATGCTTGCCGGTGCTGGCCCCATATCCGGGCCCTGGTAGAATGTCGAGAAGCCCGCTCTAGCGCACCCTGGAGGTGCACCGTGTCGTTCATCCTTCTCATCCTCAGCAACCTGTTCCGCCAGAAGATCCGCACCGGTCTCACGGTGCTGGGCATCAGCATCGGCATCACCACGGTCGTTGCCCTGGGCGTCATGACCAACGGCGCCCGGAAGACGGCCGCCCAGATCATGACGGTGGGAGGGTCGGACTTCTCGATAGGAAGGCAGGGCAGCGCCGACCTCACCTTGAGCACCCTCACCGAGCTGGATCTGGAGAACGTCCAACGGTACGAAGAGATCGAGCATGCCTCCGGCGTCCTCCTGGCCTTTTCCAACGTGGGATCCAATCCATACTTTCTCCAGGCTGGCATCGACGCCGCCGATCTGGAGTACTTCGATACGCCGCTGGTCGACGGCGGCCGCCTCACACCGGGCGCCACGCACGAGATCATGCTAGGCAGAGAGGCGGCCGATCAACTCGATGCGCGCGTCGGCGACACGGTGGAGGTCCGGGACAGATCGCTCACCGTCGTCGGCATCTACCGCACGGACACCATCTGGCTGGATGCCGGCGGCATTCTGCCCATCTCCACGCTGTGGGAACTGGAGAAGAAAGAGGGGCTCTACAGTCTGGTGTACGTCCGGGTCAGGCCGGGCACCGATATCGATGCGCTCGGGGCCCGCATTGAGGACGAACATGCGGACCTGGCCGCGCTCGTGGATATCGAAGACTTCAACGAGGTCGACCAGGGACTCAAGATCATGGACGCGGCGAACCTTGGGATCACGATCCTGGCTGTGTTCATCGGCGGCATCGCGGTCATGAACACGATGGCGATGGCCGTCTTCGAGCGGACACGGGAGTTTGGCATTCTCCGGGCGCTGGGCTGGCGAACGCGGCGCATCCTGCAGATGGTGCTGGGAGAGTCGCTCCTGCTCTGCCTGATCGCCTCGATCTTCGGGTCCATTCTCGCAATCGTGCTGACCCGCCTCATCGTGTTCTTGCCGACCATCCGCAACTTCATTCTGCCCGAGTACACGCTCGACGTGTTCCTGCGCGGCCTTGCCGTCGGCGTCGGCGTCGCCATCCTGGGCGCGATCTACCCGGCGTACCGGGCCGCCAGCTTCTCGCCGGCACAGGCGATCCGCTATGAGTGAGGCCCGGGACATCGCCATCGACGTTCGGAACGTCGTGAAGACGTTCGACGAGGGCCGCACCCGCGCGCTGGCCGGCGCCAGCCTCCAGGTGCTACAGGGCGAGTTCGCGGCCATCACGGGACCGTCCGGCTGCGGCAAGTCGACGCTGCTCCACCTCATCGCCGCCCTGGAGAAGCCCGATTCGGGCGAGATCGTCGTCAACGGCGAAGAGATCACCCGCATGCGGGACCTGAGCCGCTATCGCGCCCGGACTATCGGCCTCGTCTTCCAACTGCACAATCTGCTGCCGAACCTTACCGCCGCCGAGAACGTCCATGTGCCGATGTACGAGACGGGCCTGTCCGCCGGGAAGCGCCGGTCAAGAGCACTGGAGTTGCTGTCGCTGGTGGGCCTGGCCGGGAAGGAGAAGAAGCGCCCGGCGCAGCTCTCCGGCGGCGAGCGCCAGCGCGTGGCTATCGCCCGCGCTCTGGGCAACGAACCGCCGGTCATCCTGGCCGACGAGCCGACCGGGAACCTGGATTCGAAGGCCGGGCTGCGCGTCCTTGAGGTCCTACGAGAGATCCAGCGCGAGCGCGGCGTGACCCTGCTGATGGTGACGCACGACCCGGCGATCGCCGCGGGCGCCGACCGGATCGTGTACATGCTGGACGGGCGCATCGAGGACCGGGCGTGAGGCGGGAATGGTATAATGCATGGTAGCTGGGGACGAAAGGGTTCGACAGGGAAGCGTGAACCCGAGGTGCAGGCCGAGGTGCCGCTCCCTCGCTAAACTTGCGGCAACTAAACAACCGGCGAAACTGAATTCGCCCTCGCCGCGTAACTAGCGCGGTGACGTCGCCCACAAGCCTCCCCCCGGCGGGCAGTGGTGCGGCGCCGATCAGTCGGGGTGCGGTGGCCTGACGCCGATACCGGTCACCAAAGATCCATCGGCTGAGTCCGGTGAAGCCGGGCCGGTGACGACCCGCCGGACGAGAATCAACCGCCGGAAACGCCTGTAGGACCTCGGGCCGGCCCTTCTCTGGACGGGGAGTTCGATTCTCCCCCGTCTCCACCAGTTCAGGATGCCAGGCCGCCTGCGGCTCTCCTCCACCGGGAGGCATGGGCCGCGAGCGGCCTGTCGACGTGGGTGGCGGTGTTCGTGGGGGCAGGCCGAACGCATACTGGGTTCCTGTAGATCGCCCCGCAAAACGAAGGATCTGGACCACGGCCGTCGACGCGTCGGGGCGGGACGCCGGCGTAAAGAGTGGCTTTGTCCTCGATCGGGTCCGGTGCTAGGGGCCCATGGGGCGCTCCGGGCACATCCCAGTCCATGCCCGGAGGATTCCCGGTCAAAGTCTCCTGCGCATGACCGATACTAGACATGCGAACAACACTCGATAGGAGCACAGACTTCGCCATGGACCCCATCGCCCCAGCCCTGGCAGCCGCACTCGGCCATCTACACCGTTCTCCCGGCCGCGACGACGGTTGGGTTGCGCATGTCCTGCGGGCACTGGAATCCGGCCGTCCCGTCGACTACGATCGACTCCGCCGGCGGCTTGGCCTCGCCCGCTCCATCGCCGGCCTGGTCCCGCTGCCCGATAATGAGCGGGCGACCCTGGCCATTGGGATCTTCTTCCACGATCTCACTTGCGAAGAGCAGGAGGAAGAGCCGGGCAAGAATGCTCAGTCCTGGGCCGCATATCTGACCAAGCATGAGGGCTGGCTTGCCCCGTGTATGGCGCTCGCCAAGGAGATTGACTCACCCGATTGGGAGAGCTGTCCGAGCATGATGGTGGCGGTAGCGAGGATAGCCGCCAGGATCGATACGGAAGCGTCCAGCCCGCATTCCCGTCCGCTGCAGACCATCCAATCGCTAACTTCCGATACCTCCGGCCAGTTCGCCCAGAAGCTGGTCGAGATCCTCTGGTCAGAGGACGGCCAGCGGCTGTGTCAGGTCCACTTCGATCGGCGCGGCGGGCACTACGAATTGGATCCCGCAGAGCTTGGAGGCAGCCTGAAGATCTTGAGGGAAAGCAGCCCGCCCGCAAAGCCCGATGCACCCGACGGTTCGCAGGAGTCGTCCGGTTCGGACGACGGTGCCGATCATCCGGGTGACTCAGCGCCCGACTCTCAACCGAGCGCAGGAGCCGCACCCGCCGGCGGCTTCGAGCAACGTCGCCGAGCGCTCAGGTCGAGATCAGGCTGGGGAGAGCAAGCGGGCGGCACGACCGCGGCAAGTGGTGAGCAGCAGGCCCCGGAACCCTCTGAGACGCGAGAGGAGACGATCATGGCGACTCAAGACATAACAGGTTCGCCCTTAACACAACGCGATGATGGGCACCTGGTGCAAAGACTTGGAGAGCTTCGGGAGAAGTTGGCTCAGATCCAGATGGCCGCGGCCGAGGGGCAGGCGATTCTGGAATCCCTGGCTCCGCAGCTCGAGGAGGTTTCCTCCTGGATGGCAGACTTGGAAACCGTGATCGAGCGATGGAAGAGCCAACACGAGTCCACAGAGGCGGCGGCCTGAATCGCGACGGATCACGATAGGACCGGGCGCCCTGCTCGGTCCAACGTATGTCACCTGGGGCGACCGCAGCGACACTCCACTGCGCGGTTTCGCACGGAATTCTTGATATCCCAGGTTCTATCGGCCACACGATGATGAGGTTGTGTGCTGTCCTGGGCGAGGACGAGGCAGGCCGGAAGGCGCATCAGCCTCTGTAGGCGGGCTGCTTTCCCACAAGATCTTCAGGGTGCCTCCAGGGCGGCGAACGTGTAGCCGCGGTCGCGGAGGCCGTCGATCACACGCTGGAGCACCGGGCCGTCCTGCGAGGCCGAGCCGACGTGGAAGATGTAGACCGCGCCCGGCGCCGCCAGCGAGAGGCATCGCTCCACGATCGCGTCCGCCGACAGCCCGTTCCACCCCAGCGAGTCCACCGTCCACATCACGTTGTAGAGGTACCCGCGGGCAGCGACATCCACGTTGACCGAGTCGTCGTAGTCGCCGAAGGGCGGCCGGAAGTAGGGGAGGGTCGTGGCGCCGGCGATGCGCTGCACGGCCGCTTCGGTCTGGTCAAGCTGTTGCCAGCGCTGCTCGCGCGTCAGCGCGGGTTCGCCGGTTGAGAGGCCGGTGAAGGATGGATGGTCGTAGCTGTGGTTGACCAGCGTGTGTCCCTCCCGCACGATGCGTCGCAGCAGGTCGGGGTTCTCTTCGGACCAGCGCCCGGTGATGCCGAATGCGGCCCTGATGCCGTTGGCAGCGAGCGTGTCGAGGATCTGCGACGTGTAGCCCGCGTCCGCCCCCGCGTCGAAGGTCAGCACGACTGCGTTGCGTGTTGCGTCAGCGCGCCGGATGACGGTTGCCGCGCTCTGCGACGGCGGTGCCGTGGGCGGCGGCGCCGACGAGGGCTCCTCGGTCGGGATCGCGCTGGGCGCGGGCGTCTCGGGCGGTGCGCTCGTGGCCGTCCGGGTCGCCCGAGGAGTGGGCGTGGCGGTTGCCGCGTCCTCGCCTTGGCCGCCGCAACCAGCGAGGAGTACCGGCACGACGAGAAGAAGTACGGCAGCGCGCCTCATGAATGCATCGTAGCGCCGCGCTTAGTTCACCGGAACGGTCGCCGTAGCGAACGATGAGAACGAGTCGGAGAGGGGCGTGAGCATGGTGCTGGCAATTGGACTCGCGGTTGGCGGGATCGTGGGCATCGTCTTCTTGGGGTGGGCTGGTGTGCCAAGCGGCGGAGGCTGATGTGCGTCACGAGTGTGCGAGAGCGCTACTGGCCGTCACTACGGGCAGATAGTACGCACAGGAACGCAGCCCAGGTGGCTCATGGGCTCTGGGAGAGGCTCACGCGGCTGGGCTGCTCGGCACACGCTCTTGATGCGCGGCCGAAGGTCAGGCACCGACCCGGTGCCATACCAGCCCTGTTTGGTCGGCCATCTGGTTGGGATCCCCGGGAGCCAAGGTGAACGTGAACGGCACGATGCTCTTCGAGCCGTCGTCAAGGCAGCGGAAACGCATGTCTACGACGAGGTGGCCTGAAGCGTCCAAACGCCCCGTACCGTTTGCCATTGCCGGACCATCAGGCTCGCACTCCTCCACTGCCAGGGGGTCGACGAGCCTCGCGTGAAAGGACACGTGTCTGCCACGAATGGAAAGCTCTGCGTTCGGCACTGCTGGGTTGGGGTGGATTGCCTCCCAATCTCCTACGAACGCGCTAGGTTCTGCTGCGGTGGCGCTGTCCCCTGACGTGGGCGTCATCACCACCACAGTCATGAGCCCGAGCACGAGTCCTAAGCCAATGAGCAGTTTCATATCCTCACAACCTCCGAGACTGGCTTTCTCGTTTCCGATAACGGCGACTGGCGCAATTGTATTACCGCGGGGTCTCTGGCCCAAGCCAGTGCGCCCTCAAGCCAACCCTGGCCTGACCAGCCCGCAGGCGATGCCCGAGCTAGCCTCGACTACGCGAGGGTGGGCACACCAGACCCCCACGATGTAGAGATAGTGTGGCGTACCAGCGGTGCCATCGCGGCCGGAGGTGTATGTGCGCCACTCCCACGTGAGGATGGGGCCTCCTGTGCTGCGCAGCTCCTAGAACGGCACCAGCTAGCACCCGACAGGCGGTACTTGTGTTGGAAACAGGACCAGCGGCGCAGCGCGTCGACGCAGAGTGGCCTGACCTGTTGTTCCTTGACTGCCCAAGGCGACCACGTACAATGGGCGCAGAAGCTATGAGGATCCACGAGTGTGGCCCCGGCTGGTCGACATCCGAGGAGTCTCCGTGAGTCGGATCACACTGCCCGCCCTGCTGACGGCAATCGCCATCGCAATCGCGGGCGGCGTCGCATCCGAGACCGCACCAACTGGAGCCTCTTTCCCCGGCGCCAACGGGATGATCGCGTTCATGTGCCAGCCGGACACCAACCCGGATATCTGCGTAATGAACCCCGACGGCACCGGGATGACGAATCTCACCAACCATCCGTCGGCAGACCTCAGTCCGGTTTGGTCGCCTGATGGCTCCCAGATCGCCTTCACCAGCGACCGCGACAGCGACTGGGACCTCGGAGTGTCGAACGTCGAAGTCTACGTGATGAACGCGGACGGCAGCGGACTCACCAACCTGACTGGTAGCCCAGGGCATGACGGCTCGCCTGCCTGGTCGCCCGACGGGTCTCAGATCGCGTTTAGCAGTGACCGGGCGGGCACCGGTGATATCTATGTCATGAACGCCGACGGCAGCGGTGTCACCCGTCTTACCAACGACCCGGCGGACGAGGCCTGGCTCGACTGGTCGCCCGACGGCACGCAGATTGCCTTCACGCGGGAGTGGCAGGGCAGCCAGGAGGTCTACGTAATGAACGCCGACGGCAGCGGCCAAGCGAACCTCACGAACAACGAGCCCGCGTTCGACTTGAAGCCCTCGTGGTCGCCCGATGGCTCGCGCATCGTCTTCGAGACCGACCGCGACGGCAACGACAACTACGAAGTCTACGTGATGAACGCCGACGGCAGCGGAGTCTCCAGCCTGACTGCCAGTCCGGGGAACGATGGCTCGCCCGTCTGGTCGCCCGATGGCTCGCAGGTGGCCTTTGTCAGCTACCGCGACGGCGACTCGGACATCTACGTCATGAACGCCGACGGCAGCAGCCAGACCAACATCACCAACAACTCCACGTTCAGCGGAGAGCCCGATTGGCAGCCACTGGTTTCCGCTGCACCCACCACTATCATGCCGGTCGCCACAGAACCACCAGGCACGCCCGTTCCGCCCACGGACAACCCAGCAGTCTCGCCTACCGCGACGCTTGTTGCGGAGAGTGGCGATGGTGACTCCGACGGGGGCGTGATCACGCCGCTGGTAATTGGACTCGTGGTTGCCGGGATCGTGGTCGTGCTTGGTGGCGCAGCCTGGTATACCGCACGGCGGAGGCCGACGTAGGCCACAACGGCCCAAAGGCGGTTTCGCTGGCAAGTCGCGATCGGAGGTTGTCGTCTCCTGGGCAGGTTGGATTGATCCATTCGACCTTCCGCGGCGTGCATGGCATGAGCATGGAAACCGTGCGCCGGTATTGGTGGTAGGTCTCGGCGAAATCCCGGAGGGGGCGCTTCTCCTCTCTCAGCTTGTGGTACGCGAACGCGGATGGCTGTGCCGAGACGCGATGTGGACGGAGTCCGCGTCGCGCTCACCTGTCTTGTTTCCGACGTCGCGCACCGGGGACGGGGGCGCGGAGCGTTCGGTGGCCTAAATACTGGAAATCCCCCTTGTGCCCTCACGGTGGTCGGTGCTACGTTTGCGCATTAGAGATGGAGAGATTCTCCATCCTAGGCCCGCGTTGGGGGTGTCCGCCACCGTCCCTCACGCGGGCCAACCTTCTTCTGGCGGACTTCGCGGCGCGTGTTTCGGCCGGGCTTCTTGCTTGGCGAGTCTGTTCCACTTCCCAACGAGGCTGGTCTCCTACCCTTGCTCGAGAGCATGATCTGACGTCCCTCGTCCGGCTCAGGGTTCCCGAGCACGTGACATAATCCGGACGGGCCACTGTCGGAGTATGTCGGAGGAGCGACGGAACTCATCGGCGGGCCCTGGTGCGACCGGCCGCGGGCCGCTCGGTGGACTGAGAACGTCACTTGTGGCACTCTGAGCATCGAACGAGGCCGATACACGGTTCGCGAGATCTTCCTGGCCGGATGAGGTTGCAGCGGGCCGGAATCGCGGCAGAGCCAGATTGGGATCATCGAGTAATCGGGCGGGTCGATGTTCCAGAGGGGACATCACCAAGCGCGATGGGGCAGTACTACAAGGACGCTGACCAGCTCTTCGAGATATACGGCTACTTCCTCGACCGGGTACTGAAGGACGAGAAGATAGGCCGGAAGATGGCCAAGGCCGGGATCGTCATCAAGTTCATCTACACCGATCCCGACTGCGAGATCACGGTCGACTTGAAGCACGCGCCGGCGAAGCCGGGGTACTACGGAACCTTCTACCTCGGTCCCTGCGAGGTCAAGGAGGACGTCTGGTCCAGGCAGTCGGCGGATCAGTCCCATCGATTCTGGCACGGCTTCGAGAATCCCATAGCAGCGGTCGCCAAGGGCAAGGTGCGGCAGGGCGGCAACGTGATCGCCATGTTGAAGCTGCTGCCGGTGGTGCGGCCTGCGTTCGAGATGTTCCCGATCGCCCTCGAAGAGATGGGCCACGGGGATCTGGTCATCAGGAAGAAATGAGACGTCGGCGCGGCGCCGATTTCGTACGTCGCGAAAGGAACCGTCGCGGCGCTGAACGGAGGCTGAGAGCGCGGGGTGGGCTCTGACGGGATCGCTCTGGTAACGGGCGCCGCGGGCTTCATAGGCAGGCACGTGGTGGAGCGCCTCGTGGCCCTCGGCGTGAGGGTGCGGGCGACGGATCTTGCCCGGAGAGATACGTCCCGCTTTCGAGACCTGGGCGTCGAGTTCGTGGGGGCGGACCTCACGCGGCCGGAAACGTTGCCGTCCCTGTTCGAAGGAGGCGTGGACAGGGTGTTCCACCTTGGCGCCATCTGCAACCTCTCTACTCCGTACCGGGAGCTGCATCCCGTCAACGTCCTTGGTGTGGACCGCGTCACCAAGCTGGCACTGGATGCCGGAGTGACGAGATACGTCCATGTCGCTTCGACCAGCGTGTACGGTCTCTACCAGGGAAGGCCGTTCACGGAAGACAGCCCTCGCAATCCACAGGATGCCTACGGGAGGAGCAAACGAGACGGCGAAGACATCGTGTGGCGGAGGCTGGGAGAAGGACTGCCGGCGATCGTCGCGCGCCCCTGCACCGTCTACGGCCCGGGCTGCACCGACGGGGCCGGCAAGGTCCTCTCGCGGCCCGCCTCCATGACGGCCATCCCGGGAAGCGGCAGGCAACTGCTGTCGAACGTACGGGTCGAGGACGTGGCGGCCGCCGTGGTGCATCTCTCTCAGCTCGACACAGCCGTCGGTGAGGCGTTCAACATCGCCGACGACAGTCATCCAACGTTGGAGGAAGCGCTGGTCACGGCGGCAAGGGCGTTCGGCGCGAAGCCGCCTCGACTGCATCTGCCCCTGGCGATTGTCAAGGCCTTTGCCCGAGTGGACGGCCTCATCGCTAAGAGGCGGGGCCGGATTCCGGACCTGGAGTACGACGCGCTGCGGCACCTGGGCGCCGACTATATAGTGGACAACAGCAAGCTGAAGACCACGGGCTACAGGTTCATCCACCCGGACTTCGAGAAGTCCATGGCCCAGATGGCAGAATGGTACAGGGAGAGCGTATCCGCGTAGGATGGACCGCGCCAACGTCCGTCGATTCGGGCGGCGGGCCGGAGTGCTTGCTCAGAAGCGCTACGCTGGGTAGAGGTCAGGGAGAGGAACGATGCAGGTAGTTGTAGTCACGGGGCTTGCCCAGGGGATGGGGCGCGAGGTCGCGAAGCTCTTGGCCGGGTCGGGGACGGCCGTTGCGGGCTTTGACATCGATGAAGAAGGACTTCAGTCCTTGAGGACCGAGCTGGAGCAGGCGGGTTGCGATCACCTGCTCGTGTCTCTGGACATAGCCGACCGTCCGGGAATCCTGAAGTTCAAAGACGCGGTGCTGGACAAGTTCGGGCAGGTGGATGTGGTCCTCTCCAACGTCGGCATCGGCTTCTTCGGTCCCTTCGAAGAAATCGACCTGGAGGCAGCCCTGAAGTGCATGGAGATCAACGTGATCGGCACGGCGGCGCTGTTCCAGGCGTTTCTGCCGGCAATGCGCGAGAGACGGAAGGGGAAGCTGATCGCCGTCTCATCTCTGGTCGGCCAGATCCCATTCCCGTTCGAATCGATCTACTCGGCGAGCAAGTTCGCGCTGGAGGGTCTGGTGCTCTCTCTGCGCTATGAGGTGGAGCCGTTCGGGATACAGGTCGCGGTCATCGAGCCCGCCCAGGTGTCCACGACGTTTGCGGCGAAGATCCACAAGCTTCCACCGGAGGGATCGCCTTACAGAGAGCGGGCCGCCCGGTTCATCAAGAGAGATGAGGAGATGATCAAGAGCGCGCCCACTCCGCGGCAGGCGGCGGCCTCGATAGTGAAGATCATCCGGGCCAAGAGCCCAAAGCTCTACAACCGGATTGACTTTAAGAGCACGCTGTTTCTGTCTCTCAATAGGGTCGTACCGCGTCGGCTGCGCGACGAGATACTGCTGCGGCAGATGGACATCAAGCCGTGAGGCAAGCGAAGAACGTGGCCCGCGCGCCGGCCGGTAAGACGCTCGCGGAGGGGCGGGGCAGCGCCCGTCTTCAGCGCCTCAGGGAGCGGATAGTCGACGCGCCCCGCGAGGCGTGCGTCGAGAGGGCACGGTACCTCACCGAGTCGATGCGGAAGAACTGGGAGCTGCCCGCGCTGACCCGCATGAGCATGGCCCTGGAGCACATCCTCGAAAACGTGAGCATCGTGATCAGGGACGACGAGCTCATCGTGGGATGCCGCACGAGCAAGCTCAAGGGAGCGCCGCTCTTTCCCGAGAATAAGTCGCGTTGGATCGAGGGAGACCTGGATACCCTTGGTCAGAGGTGTCTCCAGGAAGTGCAGATCACCGAGGGGGAGCGGCGGGAGCTTCAGCGAGATATCCTTCCCTTCTGGCGAGGCCGGACCGTGGAAGACAGGCTGGAGGAACTGCTGCCTCCGGACGTGGCGGAAGACATGGACAAGTACGTCTTCACCATGGTGCTGGAGATCACCTACGGCATCGGCCACTTCACGATGAACCATGCCAGGGTGCTGCAGCAGGGACTCTCGGGGATCGCTGCGGAGGCGGCCAGGCGGCGAGACGAGTTGACCCCCGGGGAGCGGCAGGGAGAGCAGGGACAGTTCTACGATGCGGTCGTCCGCTCGCTAGGGGCCGCCGTCCGGTTCGCCCATCGATACGCCGACCTGGCGGCGTCGCTTGCGGCCGAGGAGACCGACCCAGAGCGGGCCGAAGAGCTGCGGACTATAGCCCAGGTATGCAGGCGGGTTCCGGAACACCCGGCTCAGACGTTCTGGGAAGCGGTCCAGTCTCTCTATTTCGTCCACCTGGTCGCCCAGATAGAGTCCGGGGGGAACTCGGTGTCCCTGGGCCGGATAGACCAGGTCCTCTACCCGCATTATCTGGCGGACAGGGAGGCCGGCACGATCACGCCCGAGCAAGCGCAAGAGCTGCTGTCGCTCCTGTTCCTGAAGACCAATGAGATATGGAACATCCTGGAGGAAGCGTTCATCCCCGGCGGCGAGGGGCCGGAGGGGAAGACGACGCAAAACGTTACGGTCGGCGGCATTGGGCGCAACGGCGAGGACGCCACCAACGAGCTGAGCTACGTCGGGCTGGAAGCCTACGCCGACGTTCGGACGGTCCAGCCCAACTTCGGTGTCCGGCTGAGCTCGAAGACGCCCGAGGACTTCTTCCGACGGGCCGTCGAACACGCGAGAGACGGGCTGCCGCTGCATTTGTTCAATGACGACACGATCGTCGAGTCCCTCCGGGAGGCAGGGCACACCTTGGAGGACGCGCGCGACTACGGCGTCGTCGGATGTCTCGAGCCGAACGCGCAGGGTAAGAGCTTCGGATCGACGTTCGCGGTGCAGTTCAGCGGCATCAAGTGCCTGGAGCTGGCCCTGAGCAACGGCGTGGACAACATCTTCGGATATCGATCGGGCGTCGAGAGCGGCGATCCGGCCGAGTTCTCCTCCTTCGAGGATGTGTGGAAGGCCTACGATGCGCAGGTATCGTATTTCATGAGCCAGATGGTCAAAGGCATGGCGCTTCTCGACCAGGCGATAGCCGAACTCGTGCCGTCCCCGTTCGCATCCGCCATGATAGAGGGACCGCTGGAGAAGGGCGTGGACCTCACCCGCGGCGGAGCCGTCTACAACTCCACGGGCGTTCAGCTCATCGGCTTCTCCAACGTCGTCGACAGCCTGTGCGCGGTCAAGAAGGCGGTCTTCGAGGACGGTGCGCTGTCCCCGGGGGAGCTGGCCCGCTGCCTGGCCGAGGACTGGGACGAGGCCGAGGACAAGAGGGCCTTCGTTCTGCACAAGAGCCCAAAGTACGGGAACGACGACGACGGGGTGGACGCGCTGGCGGCAAGAGTGCTGGAGCACTTCTGCGAAGAGGTGCTGATGCACCGGAACTACCGGGGCGGCTCGTTCTGGCCCGGCGTCTTCACCGTTGGATTCCACATCGCGATGGGGGCCTTCGCCGCGGCGAGTGCGGATGGCCGCCACGCCGGCGACGTTCTGGGCAACGGGATCACCCCGTCAAACGGGAATGCACTGAGCGGCCCAACGGCGGTGTTCAACTCCGTCACCAAGCTGCCACTCACCCGCGCCCACAACGGCCTCAACCTCAACATCAGGCTCAGCCCGAGCGGACTGAAGCCCGATGTCCTTCTTGCGCTCATCAAGACGTACTTCAAGCAAGGAGGGTGCCAGGTACAGTTCAACATGATCGACTCGGCTACTTTGAGGGACGCTCAGGCCAACCCGGAGAAGTACCGCGACTTGGTGGTGAGGGTGAGCGGATACTCGGCGCTGTTCACCAGCCTGAGCGACATAGCGCAAGACGAGATCATAAGTCGCACGGAGTACGAGGTGTAGATGAGGGCGGAGCACGGGGGTACCTCGAGGCCTCGCGGCGACCGGAGGTAGCGCGTGACCAAAGTCGTGACGATAAAGGAAGCCATCGCTGAGCATGTCAGCGATGGTGCCTTCCTCTTCATCGGGGGCTACATCTGCAGGCCGCCGTTCGCCGCCATCCACGAGATCATCCGGCAAGGCAAGAAAGACCTCACCATCACGAGGAGCAACGCGGCCGACGATTTCGACATGATGATCGGAGCCGGGATAGTGAAGCGGTTCATCAGCACGTTCCTCTCGCTCGGCTTCTTCGGCCTGGGGCGGTGCTACCGGCGCTCTATCGAGCAGGGGATCCCCCACAAGGTCGAAGTGGAGGAGTACACGAACCTGTCGCTGCCCATGATGCTCATGGCCGGCGCCATGGGGATGCCGTTTGCACCGGTCAAGGACATGGCGGGATCAGACCTCATGAATGTGAGGTCGTTCATGGGCGAAGACAAGTACAAGGTGATCGACTCTCCTTTCGATGGGAGCGTCACGGTGTTGGTGCCGCCGCTCGTCCCCGATGTGGCGATCATCCACGTCCAGCAAGCCGATGAATTCGGCAACGCTCAGATATGGGGCATCGGCGGCGATTGCCAGGTCGGGGCCAACGCAGCCAAGAAAGTCATCGTGTGCTGCGAGAGGATCGTGAGCAGGGACATCATCGGAAAGGACCCGTCCCGCACGATCGTGCCTGACTTCAAGGTGGTTGCCGTCGTCGAGGAACCGTTCGGCGCTCACCCCGGGTACACGCCGGGCTTCTACGACGTGGACCTTGCGTTTGGCCGGCTCTACCAGCAGGCTTCGGGTTCGGTCGAGGGTTTTCAGGGGTTCTTGGACGAATGGGTGTTGGGCATCGAGAACAGGACCGAGTACATCCAGCACTACATCAGCCGGTTCGGGTACGCAGCCTTCCGCAATCTGCAGGCGGGGTTCGATTACGGGTATCCCGTCAGCTACGCGTACTAGCGCGACCGCGAGCACACAGGGCAGGGGCCAGAACGAGTGGAGATGACGAAACCGCCGGGAGACTACACGAAACCTGAGCTCATCGCCTGTTGTGGAGCCAGGGAGATCAGGGATCATGACATCGTTCTGGTTGGCACCGGCTTCCCCACCATGTCCGCCAACATCGCCAGGTACACTCATGCGCCGAACGCCAGACTGATGCAGGAATCGGGCGTCTTTGATGCTCAACCGAAGAGGCCGGCGCTGTCCGTGGGCGACCCGTGCTTGAATCCGGGAGCGGCCATGATAGGCAGCTTGCTGGACATAATGGGGATGTTCCTGCAGGCCGGCTGGGTGGATGTCGGCTTTCTGTCCGGGAGCCAGGTCGATAAGTATGGAAACATCAATACCACGGTCATCGGAGGCTACGACAGCCCGAAGAGCCGCCTCCCCGGCAGCGGTGGGGCGAACCCCATCGGCTCGCTGGCAAAGAGGGTGATCATCATCGCTCTGCACGACGTCCGCCGGCTGGCTGAGAAGGTGGACTTCATCACCACACCGGGATACATCGACGGTCCCGGCGCGCGCGAGAAATGGGGCCTGCCGCAGAACACGGGCCCGCAGGTCATCATCACCAACAAGGCCGTGATGCGCTTCGACGACGACACGAAGGAAGCCTATCTGGCTACCCACCATCCCGGTACGTCGATAGAGGAGGTACTGGAGCATACGCCCTGGGACTTGAAAGTGGCCGACGATGTCCGCGAGACGGAGCCGCCGACAGAAGAGGAGCTGAGAGTCTTGAGGGAGGTACTCGATCCCAACCGGATGGTCAACATCTATGAGAGCCGCGGCTACGTGTAGCGTCGTGGTAGGGAGAAGGTCTTGGACTACACTCGAAAGCTAGCGGCGTTCTGCGCCGGGACCTCTTTCGATAGCCTGCCGCCCGCTGTCGTTGAGAAGGCGAAGCTTTGCGTCCTGGATTTCTTCGCCAACGTCTACGGCTCCCTGGAGTTGGAGGCTGTCTCGAGTGTGGTGTCCTACATACGATCGCTGGGCGGGCCCGAGACCGCCACGGCCTTGGGTTGTGGTTTCAAGACGGGAATCCACAACGCGGCGTTTCTAAACGGTACCGCGGCCGAGGCGATAGAAGGCCAGGACGGCCTTCGGTTTGGGGGGAACCACCCCGGTACGGCCGTGATCCCTGCCGCTCTGGCGCTCGCGGAGAGCTTGGGTCTCGGCGGAAGGGAGGTCATCGAGGCAGTGGCAACCGGGTACGAGGTCGCCGGCCGGACGGCGGCTGCGGTCCATCCCCGTCACACGCTTGCGGGGTTCCTGCCCACCGGAACCTGTGGTACCTTCGGGGCCGCAGCAGCAGCCTCGAAGCTGATGAGGCACGATACGGACGCAATGCTCAACTCGCTGGGCAATGCGGGGTATCTCCTCCCGCTCTCGATGGCGGAGCATCTGATGGGCGGATACACGTCCAAGATACTGCAGGGTGGTCAAGCTGCCAGCGCCGGCCTCACCGCCGCCGGACTGGCCGGCGCCGGCATCACGGGAGCCCCCTACGTCCTCGAAGGCTCGGACCTGAATGGAGGCTTCCTTCAGATCACGACGCAAGGCGAGGCCGCACCGGAGAGAATCGTCGATCAGATCGGCGAGCATTTCTCCATCATGGACGTCTACTTCAAGCCGTACACGGCGTGCAGGCACACCCACGGCGCGGCCCAGGCGGCGCTGGAGCTGGTGCGCGAAAAGGACTTCAGGCCGGAGGACGTTGAGGTGGTCGACGTCCATACGTACACCATCGCCTCAATTGCCGTGGGCAAGGGCGTGACCGCCCAGAGCAGCTTCGTCTCGGCGCAGTTCTCCTTGCCGTATGTCGTTGCCGTCTGCCTGTTCGACAAAGAGCTGGGGCCAACCCAGCTACGAGAGGACCGGATCTCGGATCCGGCCGTGATTGAGCTTTCGGAGAAGGTCACCGTGGAGGTGGACCCGGAGCTGGCTGCCGCCTATCCCGACACGACGCCCAGTCGGGTGCAGGTCAGGCTCAAGAGCGGCGAGACGCTGACGAGACAGGTGGACACCCCCAAGGGAGACCCGAGGGACCCGATGACCGCCGGAGACCTGGCCGACAAGCTCAGGCGATTCGCCATCCGGAAGGATGACAAGGCGATTGACACGCTCGTCAGCCTGTCGACCGACCTTGAGAACGTGGAGGACATCAGGGAGCTGACGTCGGCCACCTAGACCGCCGGGCATCGCCCCAGGCCGGGTGGGTGGAATCGCGCGCAGCGTCTGCACAGAGGATAGCGCCATGGACTTCCAACTGAACGAAGAGCAACGGATGCTCGTTGAGACGCTCCGCGAGCTGGGTGCGCGGGAGAACTTCAAGAAGCTGGCGGCGGAGATCGACAAGGCCGGGGAGTTCCCGCGCCATCTCGTGACTATGTACGCCGACCTGGGGCTGCTGGGCATGACCCTTTCGCCCGAGTACGGCGGCGGAGGCCAGCCCGGGATCAACGCGATTCTGGCCATCGAGGAGCTGGCCAAGTTCAGCCCCGTGATAGCCAGCCCCGTGTTTGAGTCGAACATCGGCCCGGCGAGAGCAATCGACAGGCTGGGCACGGAGGACCAGAAGAGCACGTTGATCCCCGGCGTATGCAAGGGTGAGCTCAGCGTCTCCGTCTGCATGACGGAGCCGGAGGTCGGATCGGATCTCACGTCGCTGTCCACGAAGCTGGTGGAGGACGGGGACGGGTATCTCCTGAACGGACGCAAGACCTTCATCTCGGGCGGTGGGGACGCCTCTCACTATCTGGTCTATTGCCGGTTCGGCGAAGTCCCCGGATACGGAGGAATCGGGGGCGTCATCGTCGAGAAGGAGGCACCCGGCTTCTCGTTCGGGAAGCAAGAGGAGTTCATGGGGCTTCGGGGCATGCCATCATGCGACCTCATCTTCGAGGACGTAAGCGTTCCGAAAGAGAACGTGGTAGTCAAAGCGGGCGAATTCAGGAACCTGATGACAACGTTCGACCTCGAGCGGTGCGGCAACGCCGCCATGTGTCTCGGCACCGCCGGCGGAGCGCTGGAAGAGGCGAAGGCCTACGCGCTCGAACGGAGGGCCTTTGGCAGGCCGATCTGCGAGTTCCAGGACGTGCAGTTCACGCTCGTAGACATGGCCACGAGGCTGGACGCCGCGCGCTTGCTGGTCTATCGGGCGGCAACGGGGGCGGGCGAGGGCTTCCCCTCGATGTATGAGGCCGCCATGGCCAAGTGCTACGCGAATGAGATGGCCGCCGACGTCACCAGCGCGGCCATGCAGGTCTTCGGCGGCTACGGATACAGCCGGGAGTTTCCGGTGGAGAGGATGCACAGGGACGCCCTCGCCTGGAGGGTCGCCGGCGGCACGGTCCAGATGCTGAGGATCACGATGGCCAGCATCCTCCTCGGCAGACGCTTCGACCAGAGGCCCGCGGGCTGACCGCCAACCGCCCCTGCTTTTTCAACACCGGGACTGTCCTGCGGCCTTCCCTTCTTGCAGCACCATGTTCCTACTGGACCTCCAGCGCTGCCGCGTTAGCCTGGTCCAGTCGCTTTGTGGTCAGACAAGACCCAGAGGCGGCCGGCGGCTCCTATGTCCGCGTTGGAGGCGCAACAGGCCGGGGCGGCGGGATCGCGAGTGTGATGCTCGCCACATGAACCGCAACCGGCGTATGGTACGTTTGAAGCAGGGGCGGATCACAGCAGTGTTTGCCTTCTGTCCTGCGACGTATCGCCGTTCGGCGTGCGAGGCCGCCAGCAGGACGAGAGAGCGGACGGACGTCGCCCCCGGCGTCCAGAGGAGGAAGGACAATGGCAACGTTCAACGGCGTCAACCACCTGGCGATGGCCACCGGCGATATGGACCGGACCATCCGTTTCTGGAGGGACTTGCTTGGGATGAGGCTGGTCGCCGGCTTGGGACAGCCCGGATACCGGCACTACTTCTTCGAGATCTCGGCCCACGACCTGCTCGCCTTCTTTGAGTGGCCGGGCGTACGACCGGTCGCGCACAAGGATCACGGTAGGCCGGTTGACGGGCCCTTTGTCTTCGACCACGTGTCGTTTGGCGTGGAGAGCGAAGATGACCTGTGGGAGCTCAAGGACAGGCTGGAGGCCGCCGGGTTTCACGTCTCAGAGGTCGTGGACCACGGGTTTATACACTCGATCTACACCTTCGACCCGAACGGGATACCGGTCGAGTTCAGCCACAACGTCGAAGGGATCGACGTTCGGGCCAACCCGGCGATGGAGGACACAACGCCCTCCGAGGTCACCCGAGAAGGCGCAGAGCCACAGCCGGGCAAGTGGCCGGAGGTCACCCAGCCAACTTCCAGGAGCGAGCGGCGCGTCTACCCCGGAGCGGGTAGCGAGCTCTTCCACGGCACGAAATAGCCCCGGCCGTCTTCGTCAGTCTCTTGTGGCCGACCAGCGCCAGCGCACGGCCAGCGGATCGTGATCGCTTAGCGGCACGCCTTCCGCATCCCGGAATTTCTCTGCCTCGAACTTCCAGCTCAGGGGTTCGAGTTCAATGTCGCCGCCGCTCCTGAACGCGAACTTGTCGATCGTGGTCGGGTCCTCGCAGCCGACCGCGTCGCACACGTCTGTCAGGCCGGTCCGTGTCAGGAATGCCTCCCACAGCGCTGCGTCCTCGCGCCTGGACGGATCGTCGCTGCCGGGGTCGGTGTGCAGGTTGGTGTCGCCGCCGAGGATGACGGCGTGCCCGTCCGAGTGCTGCAGGACGTACGCGGCGAGCTGCGGGAAGCCGGCGGCCCGCGCCTCGATGTCGGAGCTTTCGCTGCCGGCGTCCGCATGGAGGTCGTACACATCGACGGTCAGGCCCGAAGCGAGTTGGACCCGCGCCATGGCGAAGCCCTTCATCGCCAGGCAGTCTGCCGCGCCTTCGCCGCAGGTCTCCCAGGGTATGCGGCGGAACTCGTCGAAGGGGAAGCGCGACAGGATGCCGAGGCCGTCACCCACGCGCAGCAGGGGCCGGTCCTTCGCGACGTCGATCCCCACCGCCTCCGGGCCGGGGTGACGATCGTTTCGGTAGGCGTGGTCGGCCTTGGCGCGCAATCGCGCGTGGTAGTTGACGAAGTCGTACCCGTCCAGATCGGGGTGCCACCAGTCGAAGTCCTCTTGTGTCAGCACGATGTCGTAGTCGTTCAGCAGCGGGCTGATCAGCGGGATATGTTTCTGTGGGTTCACCTGGGAGAACTCTTGAGGGAGGCCGGCCACGTTGTAGGCCAGCGTGGTGAACTCGCCGGAGGCATCCTCGCCGGCACGGGTCTCCTCCCCACCCGGTGTCTCGTCTCGCTCTCTTGCGATCTCGGTGCCGTCGCCGCAGGCGGCCAGAGCGACGACCGTGGGGATGAGCAGCAACGCGAGCGACCATGTCGGATGCGTCATCAGTGGTCTTGTCCTCTCGATGTCAGGTTGCAGACGCGGCGCTGGCAGTTCCACACGCCGGGCAAGGGCGCGTGGTCGTGGGGTCGCCTCAAGAACTCGGCCACGCCCATCAATTCAAGCGGGGCGCCGGAGCCGACGTGGTGCGCGCGGCAACCTATCGATGAATCTTCCTCCTGGTGGAACCATCCTACCATTGCCAGGCAGGCACCGCGATCAGCCGATTCGGTTGGAGTCTGGGCAGGGAGGTGGGCGCACCTCGCCTGGTGCCCCGTGGGCGGCAGCGCGGCAGCTCGAACGGCGCGCCGTCCATCCGGCGCGCCGCAGTTCGACTGTCCACCTCATCGTGCTAGGATAGGAAAGCTCGCCAAGGCGGCGCCGGACGTCTCCGGTCCACCCCATACAAGGCTGGGTGGCCTGCGGCCGAGTAGCGTCGCTTGAAGTGGCAACGGCGAGGGCGAGCCGAAAGGGAGGGAACATGACATCTGAGCTGTGGCGCATGGGCGCAGTGGAGCTGGCAACGGCGATCGCCCGTAAGGAAGTGACCAGTCGGGAGGCGGTGGAGGCGCACCTGGCGCGCATCGAAGAGGTGAATCCGGCGTTGAACGCGGTGACCGTGGTGCTGGCGGAGGAGGCGCATGCCGCGGCCGACGCCGCGGACAGGGCTCTGGAGGCCGACGGGCCTCTGGGGCCACTGCACGGCGTTCCGATGACCGTCAAGGAGAACATCGACGTGGCCGGGTCGGCGACGACGCAGGGGATTGCCGCCCTGGCCGAGCTGGTGCCCGACGTAGATGCGCCTCACATCGGGCAACTGAAGGCCGCCGGCGCGATCCCGCTGGCCCGCGCGAACATGCCTGACTTCGGTCTGCGGCACCACACGGACAACGCGCTTCGGGGCGCCACGAAGAACCCGTGGAATCCCGGCCGGACGCCGGGCGGCTCCAGCGGCGGCGACGCGGCCGCGGTGGCGACGGGCATGGCGCCTCTGGGCATGGGCAACGACTACGGCGGCTCCTTGCGCTGGCCGTCGCAGTGTTGCGGCACGGCGACGCTTCGCCCGACACTTGGCCGGGTTGCACGGGCGCCCGTTCTCCAGGGGCCGGAGCTCCCCATCACGGTGCAACTCTTCTCTGTGCACGGGCCCATCGCACGGCACGTCAGAGACTTGCGCGTCGCATTCGAGTCGATGGCCGGTCCGGACGCGTGCGATCCTTGGTGGACGCCGGTGCCGCTGCGCGGCGCTGGTCCGCGGCCGACCATGCGCGCGGCGGTAACGGTTGATCCGGCGGGCATGGGGGTGGACCCGGACGTTGCCGCGGGCGTGCGCAGAGCCGCCGAGGCGCTCGCGGACGCCGGGTATGCCGTGGAGGAGGTCGAGCCGCCGCAGGTAGAAGAGGCGTGCAATCTGTGGGCGCAGCTCGTGCTGGCGGAGGTGAATGCGGTGTTCCTGCCCATACTGGAGCAGATCGCCTCCCCCGATGCCCTCAGGTACATACAGCTCGCGGCGGAGGTGGTGCCGGCGTTGGACCTCAACGGCTACATGACGGCTCTCGCCAGACGCGTGAGTGTGGCTCGCGCTTGGACGCAGTTCTAGGAAGATTGGCCGTTGGTGGTCGGGCCGGTCTGCTCCATGCCGCCGTTCGCGGTGGGCTATGATACCGCCGGCAGCGACGAGATTCAGGCGCTGCTCGACGCGATGCGCCTCACGCTCCTTGTGAACCTCTTGGGGCTGCCCTCCGCGGTAGTGCCGGTGGGAGAAGCGGGCGGGCTTCCTCAAGCGGTGCAGATCATCGGGCAGCGATACCGCGAGGATCTCTGCCTGGACGCGGCGGAGGCGATAGAAGAACGGCTGGGCGTCATCACGCCCATCGATCCGCACACGTAGCTTCCAGAGACTCCAGTCTGGGAGCGCATCGGGGCGGGCCGCTGTCTTCCCCGCGCGTTGCCGGCGGCGTGCCTTCCGGCCCTGTGCTGCTGGACGCCCCCGGCGGGCGCCGCCCGCAAGGTCTAGGCCAGTGTGACGATCAGTTCCTCACCTTGCTGTTCCACCGGGAAGATCGTCAGGGGATCCTGCGCTGGGCCGCTCAGCCTGGTCCCCTCATGGTCGAACACGGAGTGTCCGACACTGCAGCAACGCAGCTCTGCCTTGCCCTCGACAGGGTCCAGCCTCCGGCCGGCCATGTGGGTGCAGCGGTTCTTGATCGCGATGTACTTGTCGGCGTCCGCGTGCACGATCAGGACGCGGTCGGTCAGTCCGGCGCCCTCCAGGCGCGCCGCCGCTCCAACAGGGGCCAGGGCGGTCGCCTCCGCGAGCTTGATCGTCACGCGATTCCCGTCGGTCGTCCACAGGCCCGAGTCGAGTGGAGGAGTCTCGCAGATGCCCAAGACGGCCTTGAAGATGTCAGTGAGGAGTGCCATCGTTCCCTCCTTGTCCTAGTGCCTCCGGCGGCGCACTGCTGGCAGTCGTTCCGTGATCCCGCGGTGGCAGTATGCTCTGGGTCACGTCGCAGGTCAAGCGAACGTGCCCGCCTCGTAGTGGGCTAGCTCTCTGACCAGCGAAGCCGACGCAACCCCGCGACAACAGAACGCCGGGGCCCTACCCGGGGCTTCCGCCCGGTCGACGGATGGTCGCCCGGTGTTGTATGGTACCTCCGCTGGGAGCCGCCTCGACCGGCGATCCGAGTATGCCTGGGGCAGGTCCAGATCGGACCGCCCAAGGGGGCACGATGGGAGACCACGCGATACAAGTCGGGGAATGAAGCAGACAGACAGCCAATGAAGGTCGTACTGATCGGTGGGGGCAGCCTCCAATGGACGCCTGCCACGCTGACCGACCTGGTGATCAGGCCGGAGCTCGAGGGGAGCACCGCTGTCCTGGTGGACATCGATCCTGAGGCCCTGGAGCTGACCATGGCATACGGGCAGCGTCTGTTGAGAGAATCCGGACGCCGCTGGACCCTGGAAGCGTCCACGGAGCGGCGGGCGGCCTTGCGGGACGCCGACTACGTCATCCTAACCATCGCCGTCGGCGGCCTCGACGCCATGGAGCACGACTTGGCCATCCCCCGAAGGTTCGGCGTCTACCAGTCGGTGGGCGACACCGTCGGGCCCGGCGGCCTCTCCCGGGCGCTTCGCCACATTCCGGTCGTCTACGAGATCGCCCGCGACATGGAGGAGGTGTGCCCTCGGGCCTGGCTCATCAACTACACCAATCCCTTGACCGCCTTGACCAGAACGGTCAGCAAGCACAGCGGGGTGCGGGTCATCGGCCTCTGCCACGAGCTCATCGGAGTCATGCGGCGTCTGCGGCGTGTGCTCGATCTGGATGACGCGGAGATCGAAACCCGGGTGGCCGGCATCAACCACCTCATCTGGCTTCTCGGATGGACAGTAGATGGGCGTGACGGCTACGAGCTTCTCCGGGGCCACCTCTCAGATCATCCGGTCGAGATGCCCTATCGCGGGGAGTTGCCCGGCAACCCCGCGAGCGTCTTCCAGGACCGGCTCGCGCTCAAGTGGCGCCTCTTCGAGACGTTCGGTCTCCTGCCGGCCGCCGGGGACCGCCACTTGGCCGAGTTCTTCCCGAACTTCCTCATCGATGGCACCAACCGTGGGGCCGACTACGGCATAGAGCTGACGACGGTCGACCACCGGCGGGCCGGTGTCGCCTGGCGCGCCCGCTGGGTACGGCGTGTGATAGCCGGCGAGGAGGCGCTGCCGCTACGGCCATCGGGCGAGGCGGCAGCCGGGGTGATATCCGCCCTGGAGGGCGAAGGGGAGCTGTTCGATGTGGTGAACCTGCCCAACGAGGGCCAGATAGCCAACCTGCCTCTGGATGCCGTCGTGGAAACGATGGGCCGGATTCTCCCGGATCGGGTGGAGGCCGCCGCACCGGTCGAGCTGCCCCCGGCCGTTCTCGGTGTGGTGATGCCGCACGTCCTGCGCCAGGAGATGACGGTGGAGGCGGCCATGACGGGCAACCGGAGCCTGGCGCTGCAGGTCCTGGCCACGGACCCTCTGGTGCAGGACTTCGGCTCGGCGGAGCCGATGCTGGACGAGCTTCTGAGCGCCCACCGCGCCTACCTGCCCCAGTTCTAGCCGTCTTCGAGCGGCTCCAGAGGCGGGGCCGGGCAGCGAGGCCCATGGGGCCGCGCGGAGGCGACCGCACCGCACGGGGAGGAGACCTGTCCGGCGCTGCCTGTTGCCACTCCGGCGGCGGAGGCATACGATGGGCAGCGTGGCCACACGAGAGCGACCATCACTGGACGAGCTGTTCGCGCCTCGCGGCGTAGCGGTAGTCGGCGCTTCCCCCGAGGAGAGAGCGACGTTCGCGGGCCAAGTGGTGCAGGCGCTCAAGAGGGCGGCGTTTCCCGCCATCTATCCCGTGAATCCCAAGTACACCGAGGTGCTCGGGCTGCCCTGCTATCCCAATCTCGCCGCCATACCCGGGACGGTGGAGCACGTGGTCGTGAGCATTCCGGCAGAATCGTCGCTGGCGCTGCTGGACGGCTGCGCCGCCAAGGGAGTCAAGTCGGTCCATTTCTTCACGGCCGGCTTCAGTGAGAGCGGCGACCCCGAAAGAGCGAAGCTGGAGAACGCCATGCTGGCCAAGGCGAGGGCCGGCGGGTTCCGCATTATCGGTCCCAACTGCGTGGGCCTCTCCGTCCCTGGGAGCCGCCTGATCACGATGGCCGGGATGCCGCCCGATCCCGGCCCCATCGCCTTCATGTCTCAAAGCGGGGGACACGCGCACGACCTTCCGTTCTACGGAGGCGCCAGGGGGCTGCGGTTCAGCAAAGTGGTCAGCTACGGGAATGCCCTGGACGTCGACGAGAGCGAGCTTCTTGAGTACTTCTCACGCGACGGCGAGACGGAGATCATCGCGGCCTACATTGAGGGGGCGAAAGACGGTAGACGCTTCCTGGCCGCGCTTGGGGAGGCGGCGGCGAGGAAGCCGGTAGTCATCTACAAGGGAGGAACGACCGAGGCCGGCAGGCGGGCCGCTCACGGACACACGGCCAGCCTGACCACTTCGGCCGCCGTCTTCGATGCTCTCTGCCGGCAGGTGAACGCCATCCGGGTTGATGACGTGGAGGGCCTGGCGGACGTGTTGGTGGCGCTTCGATTCGCCAAGCCGCTGCCGCGCGGGCCCGGGGTTGCCGTGGTGGGCACCGGCGGTGGGCCCAGCGTCCTGGCAAGCGACGAGGTGGAGAAGGCGGGGCTTCGCCTGCCGTCGCTCTCCCGGGCGGTGCAGGCGGAGCTGAGGCGATTCCTTCCCATGGCCGGCAGCATCTTCTGCAACCCGGTAGACGCGTCGACGCTTCTGTCCGCGAGGGCCATCTCTGAGACTCTGCGTGTGCTCGGTAGGGCGCCGGACGTGCACATGATCGTCTACCACCTGGGGTTCCACCCCGTCAGCCGTTGGGGAGGCGGCCGTCTCTCCTCGGCGAGGTTCCTTGAGGGCGTGATCAACGCCCTGACCGAGGCCCGCGATGCGACCGGAAAGCCGGTTCTGCTGGCGCTGCGGCCGGCCCCGGACGAGGACGGGGCAAAGGACTTCTTTGCCGCCCAACAGGCATTCGTCGAGGCAGGGCTTCCGGTCTTCCATTCTCTGGCTCAGGCCGCCGGGGCCATGGCTCGCGTGGTGGCCTGGCAGCAGCCGTAGTGAACTCCGCACAAGGTCGCCGCCGACCGTTCCGGGCTACGGTGACCGCATGGGGAGCGCCTGCCTTTCATCCGTTTGTCGGCTCGGCTGAAGCGGCGCCTGCCGAGACCAGACAGGTTGCTGCCGGCAAGGCGACTGGCTATCAGCCAAGCGTGCTACAATGCCATCCGTTACGACGACTCGTTGATACTTGCATTAGGAGGGGATGGTCTGCTCAATGGACGAGAAGTATGACGTCATAGTGGTGGGCGCCGGCTTCGGCGGCTCAGCATGCGCAGCCCTGCTGGCCAAGAAGGGCGTGAAGACCCTGCTGTTGGACAAGAACACCCTGGCCGGCGGCAAAGCCATGACCATGTCCAAGGAGGGCTTTCGCTACGAGTTCTGGCCGGTCGTGGGTGGCCCAAGCAATAACTCGCAATTCCACGCCGTCCTGAGGGAGCTGGACATGGAGGGCGAGGTCGAGTTGATCACGCCGCCCGGCATCGGCGGACTGCTCTACAAGGGGCGGAGCGGTAGCTATGAGGCTCCGCCGCCGCCGGGAGAGCAGGGAGGAGAGGGTCCTCTAGCGCTGGTCGGACTGCTCGGTCTCACGGAGGAGGAACTACCGAAGGCTGTGCCGGTGTTTTCCGACATGACAACGATGCCGCCGGAGGAGATCGACAAGCTGGACGACCTGACGTTGAGCGAGTTCCTCTCCCGGTACGAGGTGCCGCAGCCGCTCTATACCTACCTCGGCATGTGGTGCAACATCGTCTTCGTGGCTCCCATCGACTTGGTGGCAGCCTCAGAGGCCATCAGGACGCACCAGGACTTCGCCAAGGGCGGCGCTATGCGCTACAGCACGGGAGGCTTCGGCCGCGTGGCCGAGGTATTCGTCGAGGCAGTCGAGAAGTACGGCGGCCGGGTACTGATGAAGACCCAGGTCGGCCGGATAGCGGTGGAGGATGGCATGGTGACGGGCGTCGCCACCGATCAGGGAACGTTCACCGCTCCCATCGTGGTCAGCAACGCCGGTATCCAGCCGACCGTCATCAACCTCGTCGGCGAGGAGCACTTCGACAAGAGCTACGTCGCGTACGTGAAGGGGCTGCTGCCCTCCTGGGGCCTGATGGGCATCCGCTACTTCCTAAACAAGCCGGTCTTCGACCGCGGCGTGTACATCACCTTCAGCGATGACAACTACATGGACACGGAGCGCTTCCGCAGGGCGAAGGAAGGGGAGATGCCCGAAGACGCGCTCCTCTTCGTCGTCGTCCCCTCACTGTACGATTCCTCGCTTGCGCCCGAGGGCAAACAGTCGGTGCTGGTGGCGACCATCTGCTCGCCGGACGCCGACGCCCCGGACGCGGAGATGTGGTGGGGCAAGCTGGAGGAGACGTTCTTCAGGATCTGGCCCGACGCGGAGGGGGCGATCGAGTCGAGGGAGCTCTACAGCACCCACCACGTCTCGAATCTGACCAGGGACCACGTCCTGCCCGGACAGGGAGGCGAATGCATCGGGCTCGGCCAGATCGTGGGCCAGTGCGGCCGGCACAAGCCATCGGCGAGGGCCCCCATTCGCGGCCTCTACTATGTCGGCTGTGACGCCGGCGGCTACGGCTGCGGCACGCACCAGGCGGTGGACTCCGGCGTGAACGTGGCGGCGATGGTCGAGCGCGACCACCGGATGAGAGCGTCCATGTCCTAGACCGGGGAGCGCCGCCGTTCAACAGGGAGGTACTTCCGAATGAAGGTGCTGTTCACGACGCTCCCGTCCAACGATCTGGGCCTGCTGGCACGGACGGTGCCGGTGGCGAGCGAGCTGGCGAAGCTGGGCTACCAGGTTGCGTACTGCAATCCGGCGCCGGCGCCCGGCAAGCTCATCGCCGATGCGGGCCTTGACAACCTGACTCCGCCGCCCTGGCCCATCCCGTCGGGGTTCGCTCCCAGCACGATGGAGGTCTGGAACCTGGGGCACTTCTACGCTCTGGTCGGGTTCCTGGACGAGAACTTCGTGCGCGGCAGCACGGCAGCCATGATGGAGATGATGACGGAGTACGGCGCGGACGTGGTCGTGGACTCCTGGAACATCAGCGCCTGTCTCGCGGCGAAGGCGCTGCGGAGACCTCTGGTCTCCATCATCCAGGGCGACCTCCATCCGTCCAACCGAGGTTTCGTCTGGTGGAAGGAACCTCCGCCGGATGTCCCATCTCCTCTTCCGGGACTCAACAAGGTGCTGTCCGAGCACGGCCTTGCGTCTGTGGGCAAGAGCGAAGAGCTACACATCGGGGACATGACCCTGGTCGCGGGCACTCCTGATACCGATCCCATCGAGGACGGGGCGGACGCCGTCTACGTGGGCCCCATACTGTGGCAGCAGCCCGACCCGGCTCTACCGGCCCACATCGAGGCACTGGGGAGGGACAGGCCGCTGATCTGGGTGTACACGGCCAATCCCACCTATGGTCCCGTGGCGCCGTGGGCCGATTCCATGGTGCTGCTGCGGGGGTGTCTGGAGGTCTTGCCGGACGTGGACGCTGACGTCGTGCTGACGAGCGGCCACCAACAGCTACCGGATGACGTGCTCTCCGCACTGCCCACCAACTTCCACTACGAGGCCTACGTTCCGGGCCTCCTCATGGCGGAGAAGAGCGACCTGCTGATCCACCATGGCGGGCACGGCTCCAGCATGACCGGACTCTTGGCCGGCACGCCTGCCGTGATCGTGCCCACCTATTCGGAGCGCGAGAGCAACGCCAGGCGCGTGGCCGGCCTGGGGGCGGGCGCTGTCGTCACTCCGGTTGAGGGTGCCTCCGGAGGGAAGGAGCTGTCGGTGGAGGAGCTGGGGACCAAAGTCCGGCAGGTCCTCTCCGATCCATCATTCACGACGAGCGCCAAGGAGGTGTCGGAGAGGACCCGGAGATATGGTGGCGCCTCGAAGGCGGCACGCCTGATCGATGACTTCGCACAGGGTCTTTAAGGCAGTCACCGGACCGGCCCCGTTGGGCCGCCGACGCCTGCATCCCCGCTGAGCCGCGCCGCACCTTCCAAGAATGCGACGACCTCCTCGCCAGATGGCGAGGAGGTCTCTTTGTTGGCGGTCAGGCCGCTCCCGGTTGCTTGAGCGGTTGCCGGCCTATTCTGGTTCGGAGCGGTCGGTTCCGGAGCGGGAGGCGGTGGCAACAGGCTCTGCCTCTCGCTCCTCCTCCGCTTTCGCTCCCGCTGCCGCTACCTTCGCCCGCGCGGCAGGCTTGGCAGCTACCGCGGCCTTCTTGGGTTCCTCGGGCTGCTCGGCCTCCTCTTCCGCCTTCTTCCGTCCCACGAAGGGAAGCTTGCCGGTCCAGCGCCGAAGTACCAGGCTTATGATGCCGGGATTCTTGGCCACGCGGATCAAGCCGGGCACGTCGTTCTCGTCAAACCGGATCCAGAAGTCCCAGTTCACGGGCTCCGTGATCCTGCCTGACAGGACTATCTCGTCGCCGTCCCGGCTGATCTCGTAACGCATGAAGTCCATCTCAAGCTCTCGCTTGCCCAATCCGCGTGACCACAGTTTCATAGTGCGCCTCTTGCCACCTGGTCTCTAGCGACCTCCTACTGCAGGTACGTTTCTATGTATTGCTGTACGTATCGTGGTGGCGTCCACCACTTCGTCAGCCCCATGTCGTCCGCGACTCTGTTCGCCGCCAGGTACCCCGGACCGCCGGTGATGAGCGCGCCCGGGTGGGTGGATGCCCCACAGACATAGAGGCCTTCGATCGGCGTCGCCGAGCTGGAGCAATCCATGTTCGGGCGCTGGAACCCGAGTTGCAGCGGGTTGTAGTCACCGTGCTTGATGCTGCCCCGGCGCATGTTCGGGAGGCGGGTCTCGATGTCCAGCGGAGTCTCGAAGTGGGTCATGACGATCTTGTCCTGGGTCAGGTTCGGGGCCACACCCTGCCACTTGGCCAGCGCCGCAGCTTCCAGCTCCTTGCCGCGCGTATCCCAACCTCCCTCGATGTCATAGGGAGCATGCATCTGGAAGAAGGAGATGTTCTTGTCCGGCACCCGGTTGAGGTGGGGGTCGAACAGGCTCTCACAGGTGGCGTGCCCGCCGAAGCCGTCGCTCACCTGGCCGGCCATCACGCTGTCCCAGTGAGCCAGCAGTTCATCGCTGCTGTCGAACCCGAAGATGGTCATGAAGGCATCGTTGACCCACGGGTCGTCACACTTGTAGCGCGGCGGCTCGTCTGAGACGACGTGCAGGGTGTAGAAGCTCCACTTGTCCCACTCCCACCCCTCGACGGACGAAGCCAGATCTCCAGGCAGCCTGTCGCGGCCGACTAGGTCGATGAAGGTCGAATGGGGATCGAGGCTAGAGAGGACCACCTTGCTGTTCAAGGTAAGGCCGTCCTCGGTCTCCACACCTGCGGCAGTTCCGTTGTTCATCAGGATCTTCGTCGCGGCGGCGTTCTCCAGGACGATACCCCCGGCCTGGACAACCTCGCGTACGAGCGCACCGGCGAACTTGTGCGATCCGCCGTAGCAGTAGTGCTTGTTCATCCCTCGGTCGAACAAGAGAGGAACGAAGTAGCCGACACCGCTCTCGCGCGGGTCCAGTCCCCACATGCAGGCGGTGTAGATCATGAGGGTGCGGACGCGGTCGTTCTCGAACAGCTCATTGATGATGTCGAGGGGACTGCGCTCGCCGAGCTCCACCACCTCGCGACCGACGTCGCTGCGCTCCATAGCCACGGCCAGGTCGACAGGGGCCTCGGGCGGGCAGTATGTGGCCGGAGCGAGTATCTCGGCCACCATCTTGCGCCATTTCAGCATGACGTTGCCGAAGGTATCGGCGTCCTTGAGCGAGAACTTGGCGATGGAGTCCCTGGTGTCCTCCAGCATGCGGCTGAGGAGCAGGGAAGACCCGTCCGAGAAGACCATGGCGGTCTGGGCATTGGGCTTGGTAAAGATCAGGGAATGCCGGTCGAGGTTGAAGTCTTCGAAGACCGGCAGGTAGTCCACCATCATGTGATAGACGGCGTGCAGGTTGGTGTAGTAGCCGGGGAAGAGGATCTCCTCCGTGGCCATACCACCTCCGACCTCATACCGCCGCTCTACCAGCGCCACCTTCATGCCGGCGCGCGCGAGGTAGGCGGCCGCGATCAAGCCGTTGTGGCCTGCTCCGATGATGACCGCGTCCCAGTCGCTCTGCTTGGGGAACTCTTGGAGAAGCTGCTCCCTATCGGGCATCGTCATTGGGATGTTCCTTTCCTCACCGCGAATCCAGCGTCGCCCCTCTTAGCGATAGACCACTTCCTTTTCTTTCTTCTTTTCCGGTATGTACCACGGCGAGGGATACCACCAGTCGCCAGGCTCCGCAATGCCGTCCTCAATCAGGATGTGCATGAGGTTGTACGGCACAGCCATGAGGCAAAGTCCACCCGGGTGGGAAGTCTGGTGGCAGAGGTACAGACCATCAACGGGAGTGCGGTAGCGGGACAGCTCCGGCAGGGGCCGCTGGCCCTCCCACTGATCCAGGCAATGTCTAGTGGCCAGCCAGTTCCCGGCGATGAGCCCCGCGTTGCGCAGCTCCGAGTCGTGCGGGCTGTTGGCCCAGTAACCGGCGATGGTGTCCGAATTGATGTTCTCAGCGACCTGGCTGTAGCCCCTGATGATGGCCGCGTCGATCTCGGGCTTCTGCTTGTTCACGGCTTCGGGGCCGCCCACGTGGTACTCCGGAACCGGCATCTGAACGTAGATGGGTGAAATCAGGTAGTGGCCGGGCAGGGTGCAGCACGAGGGATCGTGCAGCTTCGCGCCCACGGCAATGTAGAACATCCTGTCCGGGTCCAGGTTCGGCGTGACCTTGCGGGAGTCGACGTCGGCTATCTGCTCGAGCAGTATCTCCCGGGAGTCGCACGGGTAGCCAAACCGGTCGGGGAAGTCCTGGTACTCGCTCCTGGAACTCGCGAACTTGGCGTTGAAGGTCGGCTTCTGGTTCAGGAGCAGGTGGGCCACGTAAAGGCTGCCGCCCTTCTTGCTGATATCCCGTATCCGCTGCATAAAGGAGATATCCAGGTGCCGCGGCCCGATGAGATTGAGGAAGGTCTGCTGGACGTCGACAGCGCTAAGGATGGCCTTGTCCGCCCAGATGATCTTCTCGCCCCAGGCGGCGTCGTCCCGCAGGCGCACGCCTTTCGCGCGGCCGTTCTCGATGATGATCTCGTCGACGGGGCAACAGTTCATGACACGGGCGCCATGGGCGATGGCGCAGCGCACGATGGAGTGAGCGTAGTGGTGCATGCCACCGCGAGGCGGACTGAGGCCGGCCAGCATCATGGAGGCGCCGCCGGCCCAGGACGGGATGGCCATGCCCTTCAGGTGGGGACCGGCCCCTGAGTACCAGGCGACGCCGGCCTGCAGCACCTTGTAGGCCTCCGTCTCCATCCACTCGTCCATGAGGTCGAAGAGGCTCCACTCCAGGATCTCGTCCGTCCATACCTCAGGCGCCCTTTGCTTTAGGACCTGCACCCAGGCGATGTCATCCACCGTCGTCTCCATGTCATGGGGGTGCGGCGGGCACCAGTAGATGGCGCGTAGCAATTCCTTGAGGAAGGGGTGGTCTGTGCCGATGCCGGTGAGCTTGGCGAACCCGCTCATGTCCTTGAGAGTGATCGGCACCGGGCCCTCGGTGGTGAGCATGCCGCCCCCTCCACCCCCGTCGCGTTCGCCGTCCTGGGGCTGCGGCAGCATCGGGGTCCAGGACATGCGGAAGCCGTACTTCCACAGCTCAAGCTGCTCGAAGCCGGGCGCGGCTGCACCATAGAGGTAGGTCGCGTGCGGGTCGATCCGTACCCCGGCCCTGGGCTCAGTGTTCTCCTGGCCGCCGCCGACCTCCGGCCTCTCCTCTAAGACGCAGACGCTCAGTCCGCATTTCGAGAGATAGGCAGCGGCGGTGATGCCGTTATGGCCCCCTCCTATGATGACGACGTCAAATCTCTCTTGTTTCAGCACGTCGGCCTCCTTTCGAACCAGCGAGAGCCTGGCAGGGTCGGATAAGGCTCAACTAGCTCCACACGCGAAGCGTAGACTGACACTCTCCTTAGCAAACGCTAAGCTAACAGTCAAAACAACTGTACAAGGCGGGCCGACGCCTGTCAACATCAGACGAGATTCTGCTGAACCAGCCCAGATGGTCACTCGATGAGCGCAGATCGCGGCCGGCGTCTCCGTAGATTCGACGTGGCCGGTCGGCCGTACCCGGCCAAGAGGTCGATGCTCATCGGCTGGAACGTTCTCGCCTAGCCTCTGCCGGGGCCGGGAACCAGCCAGCGGTGCGATCTTGCCTTGTATAATGGGTGAAACAGGAGGGAAACGGCTGCCCTGGCTCAGCCGAGGGGAACGGTCGTCCCTCATAGGCACTACGCCACATCTCCTATGCAGATACAGCCCGGCCACAGACGGAATCTCTATATCACAAGTGCGTCGTCGCCGCTGCGAGCCGACGGACGATGAGCGACGAGAGTCGTAGCGGCCCTGCCTCCAGCGCCGTCTGGTCGCCGTCATCTGGGCTCTCGTCCCGGGTGCGACGGTTGCGTGACGAGTATTTCTCCTTCGGCACGCGGGATTACTTCCGAAACGAGGTGCGACCGTACGGTTGCGGTACCTCCTGGGACGAGGTCTGGTCGCCACACAACTGGGGCGTCGTGCCGGAGATGTACGTATTCTTCGATGCCTTTCGGGACAGCCTGTTGGCCGCCGCCGAGGTCGTCACTCTGCCCCCGAGCTTCTGGGATGAGCCCCTCGTCGTGCGGCGGGCTCTCTTCTTCCGGGAAGTCGTCCGGCGGCACCTGCCGGTGAAGATCCTCGACGGGGAGCTCATCGTCGGCTCCTACTCCAATACGGCGCTCTCCAGGACTCACACCAAATCGGAGGCCGGAAAGTGGAGCCGGCAGGTGAGCCGCTGGCGGCGTAAGGCGGAATCGCTGAACAGGCTGGGCGTGGGCAACTGCGGCGCCGTCCCCGGCCACCTCATACCGAACTACCCGAAGGTGCTCCGCTTAGGGTTCGAGGGCATAGCGGCCGAGCTGGAGGAGATGCGGCGCGCCACGACGGATCGCGACAAGCGGGACTTCCTGCGCGCTCTCCTGATCTGCTGCCAGGCGACAACGGACCTGGCCGGTCGCTACGCCGACGAGGCCGAACGGCTTGCCGGAAACGAGGGCGACAGCCAGCGACAGGCTGAGCTCAGGGAGATCGCCCGCATCTGCCGCAAGGTGCCCTGGGGGCCCGCCGAGACCTTCCACGAAGCTCTCCAAGCGCTCTGGTTCGCCCACATGCTGGTGATGGTGGCCGAGTCGTACCCGGGGCCCGGCCTCTCGCTCGGGCGCGTCGATCAGTACCTGCATCCCTACTACGAAGCCGATCTGGCGGCGGGGCGTCTGGGCCGCGAGCGCGCGCGGGAGCTGCTGCAGTGCGCCTGGATCAAGCACAACTATGCGTACGACTACCAGGGCCGGGTGGGCGCGAATCAGGGCATCAACTCCGGCTTCGGGCAGCTCATCACCCTCGGCGGCCTTGGGCCCGGCGGCGAGGACGCCAGCAACGACCTTACCTGGCTCATGCTCGATGTCATCGAGGACCTGAACCTGCTGGAACCCAAGCCCAACGTTCGCCTCCACGACAAGACGCCCGACGAGCTTCTCCGGCGCGTGGCCGAGCTCATCGCCCGCGCCCAGGGCTCACCGTTCCTCCTCAATTTCGACGAAGCGGCGATGCGCGGCCTCGAGTGGCAGGGGCTCCCCGTCGAGCGTCTGTGGGACTACGCGCCGGTCGGCTGCCTCGAGAACACGCTGCAGGGATGCGACCGGTCGGGGACGGTCGACGTCAACTTGAACATCGCCAAAGCCGTGGAGCTGGCGCTCAATGATGGTGCGGACATGCTGACCGGCGAACGCGTGGGTCCTCGCACCGGCGATCCCCGATCGTTCGCCGACTTCCGGGCTTTTTTCGCGGCGTTCAAGAGGCAGCTCAGGGCTCTCTTGGAGAGCATCACCGACGCCAGCAACGACGCCGACGCCGCCCGCGCTTCCTTTGAGCCAACGCCGTACCTGAGCGTCCTGGTGGACGGCTGCGCCGAGAACGGGCGCGACGTCACGGCCGGGGGCGCATCCTACAACTACATCACGGTCGAGGGCATCGCGCTCGCCACGACCGTTGATTCGCTGGCCGCCGTCAAACGGCTGGTCTTCGACGAAAGGCGCCTGAGCATGGACGGACTCATCGCGGCTCTGGCGGCCAACTTCGAGGGACACGAGGAGCTGCGGCAAACGCTGGCCCATAAGGCTCCCAAGTTCGGCAATGACGACCCCGACGTGGACGAGCTTGCGCGGGAGGTGTCCCGCTTCTGGACGGAGGAAGTCTTCAGCCGCAGCTCGCCGGCCACGGGACGTCGATACCGGGGCGGATATCTCTCGTGGAACTACTGGGTGGCCTACGCTCCATCGACGGCCGCCACGCCGGACGGTCGGAGGCGCGGCTCGTTCCTCTCCAACGGCGTCTGTCCCGTCAACGGCTGCGACACGGAGGGGCCCACGGCAGTCATCAAGTCTGTGGGCAACCTGGGGCTGGAGACGGCGCCCAACGGTGCGTCGCACACCATCAGTCTGAGCCCCTCGCTGCTAAGGGACGAAGAGCACGTGACCAGGCTCGCTGCTCTGTTGCGCGCGTACGGGCGCGTGGGCGGCACCGCCCTTCAGGTCAACGTGATTGATCCCGAGACGCTGCGCGCGGCCCAGGCCGACCCCGAGAGCTACCGGAATCTGCTCGTGAGGGTGACGGGCTACAACGCCTATTTCGTGACGCTGGGCCGCGAGATCCAGGACGAGATCGTGACCCGCGAGGCGCACCGGGCGTAGAGAGCAACGAAGGATGGCCGGGAGGACCCTCCAGTACGCCGATCTCAGCGCGCAAGAAGTAGCCGGCCTCGACCAAGCTCACACCATCGCCCTCATGGCCCACAGCCCGCTGGAGGTGCACGGCCCGCATCTGCCCATCGGCACGGACGCCATCCTGGCCCAGGAGCTGTTGGCCCGGCTCCTGCCCCGGCTGGAGGAGCGGTATCCGGACTACGACCGCCTGGTACTTCCCACCCTATACGCGGGCTCCGATATCATTCCCGTGCTTGGCTCGGTCGACGTGGACAGCCGCGCTCTCTACTATCTGCTGGTCGCCGTCGGCGGCTCTCTCGCCGAGCAGGGGTTCCGCTATCTCATAGTCACGGACAACCACGGTGGGCCCCGCCACCAGATCGCGATCGAGAAGGCGGTCCGCAGGGTGTATCGAAAGCACGGGTTCTTCATCATCGCGCCGTTTCTGAACTTCTACCGTCGCATGGTGGAGTGCGACCCGGTCCTGTTGGAGGACACCGGTACGGCGCCGGGTATCTGCGGCGACCTGACCGACTGCCATGCGGGCTGCAACGAGACGTCTCAAATGCTTGCCGCCGCGCCGGAATCGGTAGCCGCGACGTGGAAGACGCTCGGTCGGGTGACCGTGAGCCCTCGCTCACCTGTCTACCGGCTGGTGATGGCCTTCCGTCCACTGCTGCGGTGGGTGGGGGCCCGCGAGCTCGCGGAGGACCTTCCTGCCCTGGCGCTGGCGCTTGGCTGGGTCACCGCCCGCAACAAGCCCACCTACATGGGCGAGCCTCGCCTGGCGAACGCGGAGGCCGGCAACCGCATGTTGGACGCCCACGTTGAGGAGGCGCTGGCCCAAGTGGCCCAGGCCCTGAGAGGCCGGCCGCCGTTCTCCCGGCCCATCCTCTGGAGCCTGCGCTTCATCGAGCGCAGTGGCAGGCCGTGGTCGTGACCGGACTCACGTTCAACGTCCAGCGCTTCAGCACCGAGGACGGCCCCGGCATCCGGACGACGGTCTTCATGAAGGGGTGCCCCCTGCGTTGCCAGTGGTGCCACAATCCTGAGGGCCTTCTAGCCAAGCCGGAGCTCGTCTGGTACGACGTGCGCTGCATCGGCGCGCGGCACTGTCTGCGGGCATGTCCCGCTGACGCGCTCGAGCTGACGCCGGAAGGCATGCGCATCGACCGCGAGCGATGCTCGCCCTGCGACCTCTGCGCCGAGGCCTGCCCGACGGGCGCATTGGAGATCATCGGGCGCCGCTGGACGGCCGAGGAGTTGCTCGCCTACGTGCAGAAGGACGCCGCATTCTACGAGACCTCGGGCGGCGGGGTGACGGTCTCCGGCGGCGAGCCGGCCATGCAGCCCGACTTCGTGGAGGAGTTCCTGCGGCTGTGCCGCGAGGCCGGCATGGCCTGCGCTCTCGACACCTGCGGCCACGCCGACTGGCGCGTCTACGAACGCCTCCTGCCCCATGTGGACCTGGTGCTGTACGATCTCAAGATCATGGACTCTGAGCGCCATCGACAGGCGACCGGCGTGGGCACGGACCGGATCCACGCCAATGCCGTGGCTATCGCCGAGCGCGGAGTACCCATGTGGGTGCGCACGCCCATCGTGCCGAGCTACACCGACGACGATGAGAACATCGCCGGCCTGGCCGGCTTCATACGCGAACACCTGCCGACGGTTGAGCGCTGGGACCTCCTGGCCTACACCAAGCTGGGCCGGCCGAAGTACGGGCGCCTGGACCTCCGCTATCTCCTGGAGGAGACAGAGCCTCCCGCCCGTGTCACGATGGAGCGCCTGGCCGCGATCGCCGCCGACGGTGGGGGATCCGCGGTGGTGTGGTCAGGGGCCGCCCGGGACTAGGTAGATGGCAAGCGTCGACACGATGGAAGGCCGGCTGGACGCCGCAACGGCAAGCGCGCTGGCCGGCGCGCGGACGCCCAAGTTCCTGGCCACCCGAGACGCGGACGGTGTGCCGAACGTGGTGCCGGTGCTGTCGCTGGAGGCCGCCGATGAACAGACCATCATCTTTGCCGAGATGATGATCTGGAAGACGCGCCGCAACCTGGAGACGGACCCGCGCGTGTCCATCATGGTGCTGGCGCCGGACCTGCGCGCCTGGACCGTCAGGGGCCGCTTCGTGGAGTTCCAGAGCACGGGCCCGCACTTCGAGCATGTGAGATCGGGCGAGAACTTCCGCTACAACGCCTACGGCGGCGTTCGCAGCGCCGGAGTCATCCGCGTCGAAGAGATGACGCGGACGTTCAAGCTCTCGCAGTTGGGTGTGCTGCTGGAGGGTACGCGGAGCCGACTGCTGGGCCGCGACCTGGGGCGTGACGGAGCGGCCGGCGAGACGATGCCGGTCCAGGTTCTCGAGAAGTTCGGACGCCTTCAGGCTGCGAAGGCGCTGGCCTTCCTGGATGATGAAGGCTGGCCGGTGTGCCTGCCGGCGCTCTCTCTGATGCCGGCGGGCTCGGCGAGATTGGTCTTCGGGGGCGAAACCGCGAGCGAAGTCGCCCCGCTGGCGCCCGGCTCGGCTATCGCCGCCGCCGTGCTCAGCCTGGAGCCGGTAGCCTATCAAGTGAAGGGTGAGTTCGCCGGCCTGCGTTCGAGGTTGCGCTGGGACCTGGGCGTCATCGACGTGCGAGAGGCCTACAGCGCATCGCCCCCTCTGCCGGGCAAGCGGCTATGATCGCCGTGGCCAGGCAAGAGGAAGGCGCGGGCGGGAGAGCAGCGGTGTACACCATGCGCCGGGGTCCGACCGATTGTGGCGTTCCCGCGCGATGTCTGGAGCAAGATGATGTCTTTTCCCTATAGCGACGCCGGAGAAGCGGAGCGGTTCACCCTCGGGTACTTCGAGCGGCTGCGAGACAATGAGGATATTCGCAGAACCTGGCTGGACCTGGATGCTTTGGTGCAGGTGCGGATCCAGGAGCCGGACTTCACCGTCGCCGTCGACACACGCGGAGGCCGGGAGATGCGCGTCGAGCCGGGCGCACCCAAGGATGAGCCCGACCTGACCTTGATGCTGACCGCCGACAGCCTCCACGGCATCTACACGGGGCAACTCAACGTCCTGACGGCGCTCACCGGTGACCAAGTGAGAACCGAGGGCAATGTCGCCCTCATCGTGAAGACGGCATGGACGCTGCCGCAGGCGATCCAGATCTACCGGCAACACTGCGTCTCGGCCGGCCTGCCCGAGCCGGCGGCAGAGGAGCCCGGTCCGGGAACGCAAGAGAGACCAGAGGTCGGGTCCGTCGGTGACAGGGTCGAGCGTTTGCGTGACCGATTTCTGCGCGGGCAGCGAAAAGTCTGCGTTGAGCGCGCCCGCTACCTCACCGAGTCGTACCGCCGGACGGAAGGGCAGCCCGCCGTGCTGCGGCAGGCCCGCGCCCTGGAGCACGTCCTGAGCCGGATCACGGTGCGCATAGAGGCGGACGAATTGCTGGTAGGCAACGTCACGGGCAGGCGGCTGGGCGCGGGTGTCTATCCGGAAGGCATCGCGGGGCGTATCATGGGCGAGCTGCCGAACCTCGCCCGGAGGGACTGCAATACGTTCGCCATCGACCCGGACGGGGAACGGGAGCTGGGTGAGGACATCTTGCCCTACTGGCGTGGAAGGACCATCGAAGACCGGGCGCGGGAACTCTGGCCGCTGGACGTGACCGCCAGCTTCGAGAAGATAGCGCCGTTCATTCTCACTGAGATCGCGGGCATCGGACACATGCTGATCAACCATGAGCGTGTGCTGGAACGCGGCCTGCAGGAGATCGTGGAGGAGGCAGGACGAAGGCGGGCGCAGGCGACCGAACCGGCGCAGCGCGACTTCTACGAGGCCGCGGAGATCGCCGGGCGGGCGGTGATCCTCTGGGCGAACCGCTACGCGGACGAGGCCGAACGGCTGGCCGCTTCGGCGCCGGATTCCCGGCGCGAAGAACTGTTGACCATCGCTGAGGCGTGCCGCCGGGTGCCCGCCCAACCGCCGCGGAGCTTCCAGGAGGCCCTCCAGTCCGTCCTCTTCCTTCACTACGCCACGCAGATCGAGTCGTGGGAGTCGGCCATCTCCTTGGGGCGCATTGACCGGTTCCTCTATCCGGCCTACAGGGCGGAATCCGAGGTCGGGCGGCTCTCGCGCGAGCGCGCGTTAGAGCTGCTGGCCTGCTTCTACATCAAGCTCAGCCACTCGATTCCCTTGTTCGATGCCGACGTGACCTTCGCCTTCTCCGGCCTGACCAACTTCGCCAACACGGTCATCGGCGGCATGGATGAGGAAGGCAACGATACCACTAACCCGCTCTCGTACTTGATGCTGGAAGCCATGGAACGCGTGCGGACGCCGCAGCCCAACTTCGGCGTTCGTCTCCACAAGGATGCCCCGCGGGAGTTCCGGGACGCCGTCGTTCGAGCCGTGGCGGGTGGTATCGAGAACCTTCAGCTGTTCAACGACGAGGTGGTCATCGCCTCGCTCACGAACCGGGGCGTCCCGCTGGAGGACGCGCGCGGCTACGGGATCATCGGCTGCGTGGAACAGGCGGTGCCAGGGAAGAGCTTCACCTCCTCCGACGCGGGGCTGCTGAACCTCCCGCTGTCCCTGGAGCTGGCGCTGAGCAACGGTCGGGGGCGGCTGCTCTCGGATCAGCTCGGTCCGGAGACGGGAGACCCGCGAGGCTTCACCCGCATCGAGGACGTACTCGATGCCTATCGGGCGCAGGTGGAGCACATGGTCGGCCAGATGGTGGGCGGGCTCGAAGGGCTGGCGCGGGCTCATGCTGAGCTGCGGCCCGTGCCGCTCGCCTCGTCGCTCACCGACGACTGCATGGCGCGGGGACTGGATCTGACGGGAGGGGGCGCCCGCTACAACTTCACCGGTGTGCAGGGAGTCGGAATCGGGACCGTCGCCGATAGTCTGGCGGCGATAGACACGCTGGTATTCGAAGAGCAGCGGCTCACCATGGAGGAGCTCCTGGCCGCCCTGGCAGCCAACTTCGAAGGCAAGGAAGCGCTGCGACAGATGCTCGTGAACAAGGCACCCAAGTATGGAAACGATGACGACCGCGCCGACCGGTTCGCGGAGGTGGCGGCGGAGACATACTGCCACGCTGTCGAGAAACACCGGAACTTCCGAGGTGGCTCGTACTCACCGGGCCTGTACAGTGTGACGACGCATGTCGTCTTCGGGCTCATGGTCGGGGCCACCCCGGACGGCCGTCGCGCGGGCCAGCCGCTCTCGCAAGGCGTCAGCCCGGCGCATGGGCGAGATAGGTCGGGTCCCACCGCTGCTCTCAGGTCTGTTGCCAAGCTCGATCACGGGCTCGTCTCCAACGGGCTGACGCTGATCCAGATGCTCAGTCTGGGCGCGTCGGCGCGCGAGCACGCGTGCGAGGTACTCGGCGGGCTTCTGGAGGTGTATTTCGCCATGGGCGGCCAGCAGGTGCAGTGGAACCTGGTCGATCGGGCCACGCTCCTCGCCGCTCAGGAGGACCCTGAGGCCTACCGGGGACTGGTGGTGCGAGTGGCGGGGTACAGTGCCCTGTTCACCGACCTCAATCGCGCCGTCCAGGACGAACTCATCGCGCGGACAGAGCACACCGTCTGAGCGACGTCCGGCGATACGCCCGACAACGGCGTGCGCTTCTCCTCCCCTCCGATACTCCGGCGCCGTGTGATACCTTGGCGCCAGGCATGGGTTTCGATTCTTGGGGGGTGGTTTCATGACACCAGAGGAATTCCGTCGCAACGGCCGCCGGGTGGTGGACTGGGTCGCCGACTACCTGGAACGCGTGGAGCAGTTGCCCGTCCTTTCTCAGGTCGCCCCGGGCGACGTGCGCTCCAGACTTCCGGCGCTCGCGCCTCAGGAGGGAGAGCCGTTCGACTCGATCCTGAGGGACGTCGATGATATCATCCTGCCTGGAATCACGCACTGGCAGTCCCCGAACTTCTTCGCCTATTTCTCATCCAACGGGTCCCTGCCCGCCATCCTCGGAGAGATGCTGGCGGCGGGGCTGAACGTACAGGGCATGCTCTGGCAGACGAGCCCGGCCTGCACCGAGCTTGAGACGCACGTGCTCGACTGGCTGGTGGACATGCTCGGCCTGCCACCGGCTTTCAAGTCGTCGTCCGCGGGCGGCGGCGTTATCCAGGACGGCGCCTCGAGCGCTGCGCTTTGCGCCGTCGTGGCGGCCAGAGAGCGTGCCACGGGCGGCCGCGCGAACAGAGATGGCCTCAGGGACCGGCTCGTCGCGTACGCGTCTACCGAGGCGCATTCGTCCATCGAGAAGGCCGTTCGCATCGCGGGCCTCGGCGGCGAGAACTGCCGTCTGGTCGGAGTGGACGAGCGCTTCGCGATGCGCGCGGACGAGCTCGCGCGGATGATCGCTGAGGACAAGGCGGCTGGGCTGGTCCCCGCGTTCGCCTGCGCGACGGTCGGCACGACGTCGTCCTGTGCGCTCGACCCGGTGCGGGAGATCGGCGAAATCTGCCGCGAGCACGGCGTCTGGCTTCACGTTGATGCGGCGATGGCAGGCACGGCGGCGCTCTGTCCGGAGTTCCGTCACATCCAGGACGGCCTGGAGCTGGCGGACAGCTACTGCTTCAACCCCCACAAATGGATGCTGACGACGATGGACTGCAGCGCGTTCTACGTCTCCGACCGCTCCGCGCTGGTGAGCGCACTGAGCGTGCTGCCGGAGTACCTGCGCAACGTCGCGACGGAGTCCGGCGGGGTGATCGACTACCGGGACTGGGGCGTGCCGCTGGGGCGCAGGTTCCGGGCGCTGAAGCTCTGGTTCGTCATCCGTTCTTACGGCGTGGAGCGGCTCCGGGAGATGGTGCGGCGTCACGTCGCACTCGCGCAGGAGTTCGCGGGTTGGGTGGATTCCGATCCGCGGTTCGAGCTTGCGGCGCCCGTCCCGCTCAGCCTCGTCTGCTTCCGGCACGTCGGCGGCGACGAGACGAACCAGCAGATCATGGACCGTCTCAACAGCTCGGGCAAGCTCTTCCTCACGCATACGCGTCTCGATGGCAGATTGACGCTGCGGATGTCGGTCATGCGTGATAACACACGGCGGGAGCATCTGGAACGGGCCTGGGAGTTGGTGCGAACCGTTGCGGAAGATGTGGATGGCTCGTGAACCGCGCCGTCAGCCGGAGAACCGCGGGCGCGGCACTGTCAATCACCAGGACGGGTGATTTGAAGGACTACCGGGATGAAGCCTCCCTCCTTTGAGGTGCTGGATCAGGCCGAGGTCCAGCGGATAGACGCGGCCTCCATCGAGGTTCTGGAGACCACCGGCCTGCGCGTCGACCTCAAGCGGGCCAGGGAGGCGTTTCGTAGCGCCGGGGCGCACGTAGAGGAATCGGCTCGGTCCGTGCGCATCCCGGAGGAGCTGGTGCGGTCGGCCGTGGCCGAGGCGCCCAGCGCCTTCACGGTGTACGGCGCGGACCCGGACTTGCGTCTGGAGATCGGTAGCGACAAGGTGCACTTCGCCGGGCTTGGCGTGCTGACGCACACTCTGGACAGGGAGACCGGCGAGCTGCGCCCCGCGACCATGGAGGACCAGCGAAACCACCTTCGGTTGGTGGATGCCCTTCCCAATATCTCGGCGACGCCCATCGGCCTTTGGCCGGCGGACATACCGGCGACCACCATCCATGTCGAGGCCATCCTGGCGTGGGCGCAGAACTGTCGAAAACCCTTCGGCATGGGAGCCTACGGGGCGATGGCCAGCGAAGACATGATGAAGATGATGGCCGTGGCCGTCGGCGGGAAGGACGATCTGACGAGGCGGCCTCGGTTCTTCGGCACCTGCTCGGCGGTGAGCCCTCTCCAGATGGCCCGGATGCAGCTCGAGGGGATGTTCCTCTTCGCTGAGTACCGGCAGCCGATGGTGATGGGGCCCGAGGCGATGGCCGGCGCCACCGCGCCTGCGACTCTGGCCGGGCTGCTGGTTCAGCACAACGCGGAGGTCCTTGCTCACATCACGCTGGCCCAATCGATCGCTCCCGGGACGCCGGTCGCATACGGCTGCGCCTCCACCATCGCCGACATGGCTACCGGCAACATCGCCACGGGCGCGGTCGAGAGCGGGCTCCTCACGGCAGCGGCCGCCCAACTGGCCCGGCACTACGGTCTGCCCTGCCGGGCGCTCGCCGGGTCCACAGACGCCAGGGTGCTGGACCTCCAGTGCATGCTCGAACGCGTCAGCACATTGATGCCCGCGGCCCTCGCCGGCGTCCATTTCCTGGTCTGTGCCGGCACCTTCGACGGGATCACGGCGTTCAGCGAGCCGCTGCTGGTTCTGGATGATGAGCTCTGCGGGGTCATCTCGCGCCTGGTCCGAGGCATCGAGGTGAGTGACGAGACGATGGCCCTGGACCTGATCAAGGAGGTGGGCTGGCAGGGCCATTACCTCGATCAGTTGCATACGGCCCGCCACTACCGGCGGGAGCACTATCTTCCCAGTCTGTTGCGGCGGGACGCCAGGGAGACGTGGGAGAGCAAGGGAGCCAAGACGGCGTTCCAGCTCGCGACCGAAAAGGCACGCGATCTCTTGGCCGCCCATGAGCGGCCGCCGCTGGATCCGGCTATTGAAAAAGAACTGAAGGAGTACGCGGACGTGGTCCGGGGCCGCACTATGAATGATTACCTGGCGGCGGAATGGGACGAGTAGCTTTGGGAACCTCACGGAACAAACGGCCGGCGATCCTGGCTGACGACGAGAGCGTGGCTCTGATGGCGGCCTCGCTGGGTGCGGCGCTGGCCGCGCCCGTGCTGCTCGCCCACGGCTCTGACAGCCTGCCGCGAGCAACCGAACTCTATCTGGAGGACTGGAAGCCCCGCGAGCTGCTGGACCTGCGTGGCCTCGGCACCAGGCGCGCCGGTGACATCCTGTTGAGTCGATGGCCGGGTAGGGTCCACAGCGTCGTCATCGCGGACCTACCCGCACGCCGCATTGACCGTGCACGCCGGCCCGCACGGAGCCAACGAGATTACAGCCTCGCGGTTCACATGGCGGGTGCACTGGCCGGCTTTCTGGAAGCTCCGCTGCTTTCCGCCGGGTCAGGCTCGGCTGCAATGGAGATGGTGCGGGACGTGCGCCCCGATCGGGTGCTGCTGGTGGGCGCGGCAGCCCGCCTGCACACGGCGCTCGCCGAAGCGGGTGTCGAGACCCGCGTGGTTGCCACGGAAGACGATCTCCTTGGCTGGATTCCGGCGGGATCCGGCTCGTATGCGGTTCTGACGCATGAAGAGGAGGGGGTCTTGCCCGGCATCGCGGCGGCGTACCGGAGGGCGCCCGTCCTCCATCTGCCGAGGCCGCTCGTCGAGCTGAGCGAACGGTGGGCCCGCGTGGCGGACCTGATCCACATCGAGGCCCTGGACCCGTCGCTGACGGTGGAGGCCATCCGCGTCGAGGCCGAGGACGCTCTGCGGGAGAGCGTGGGACTGGCCGAGGCGCTGCCCGCCGCAGCGCGCACGGAGGCGCAAGCGGGCGTCCAACGTCTCGAAGGCTTGTGGTCGCTGATCCCTGACTTGCCGGACGACGGAGAACAGGCGCTTCGCTGGGCCGAGTATCTCTTTATCGACGGCCCGCTCTCGTATCTGCCACCGCTCTGGAACGGGCTCCTGGACCGGTGGTTGGGGCAGCTCGGCCTCGACGTCCAGACGCTGGCGGTGGTCGCCTCCACGGGGCTGACCCGGCGAGAGGGATCGGAACGTGAGAGCGGGGGCTTCGGTCTGGCGCGAGGTACCGTGCCCCTCACCTTCGACGTGGCCGCCGCACACCGTCGCGCCGTGGGGCGGATCGATGGGCTGTCGCTCGCTGATGGCGCCGCCCTGCTGGCTCGCGCGGTGTGTCCGGTAGAACGCAAGGCTCCGAGCCGCGCGGTCCTTTGGTCGACAACGGTCGAGGCGGTGCCGGACGTGCTGGAGCAGCGCGCGCTCCTCGCCCGCGCCTTCGACCGGCTGGAGGAAGCCTGGTTCGCCGGTTCGGCCACGCGGGGAGAGTGGCCTCCGGAGCGAGTCTTCGGGCCTGGCGCCGGCCGGGTCCAGCCAGGGACGTGGAGCGGACTCAAACGCCTGCTGCGTCGCGGCGTTGATCTCGTGGCGTGGACGGGACACGGCGGCGCGGTCGCCGACGTGGCCGGTAGACAGGTCCCGGGAGTGGCGAAGCTGACGTTTCCGATGCCCCGGCGTACCTATCCTACCGTGACCTACAGCGACCCGCCGGGGCTGCAGCCGTACGAGGAGACCAGGTGGGCTACCGGGGCTGCCGCTGCGGTGAACCGGGTCGTCACAAGCGCTCAGGTCGAGGAGGAGGTCGAGAGGCTACGGTCGGCGGTCATGTATTTGGGCGGGTGCGTGGTGGGCTCGAGCGAGATGCCCCTGGTGTTCGGCCGCCTGGGGGCTGCCGCCGTGCTCAGCTACCTAACGGAGAGCGGTGACGAGTCGGCGCGCTTCTTCACGGAAATCCTGCGAGGCGCCGTGGCGGGTGTGCCCCTCGGCGAGGCCATGCGGAGGGCCTGGGCCCTCGGGATCGATCATCCTGTGACCGGCTTCAACGCCCACCAGATGTGGCTGCTGGGCGATCCTCTCGTGCGGCTTGCTCCCTGAGCCCGGCGCCTGGGCTGGCCAGGGCAGCGGAAGAGGCCATGAGGGCTGCCGGGGCGCCCCTGCCCCAGCAGCCCCTGCTGTTCCTACCGGCTCCCGGGTGAGCCGGGCGCACCCAAGCGGCGCATGCGCTCGCGGACGGCGTGACGCGCCTCGAGGAAGGGGCGCTCCAGGTAGGCGACGTGGTCCTCCTCGCCGTGGTGGTGGGTGACCGTCCCCGGCCTGTGCTGTCCTGAGGTCTCGCGGATGTAGGCCAGGTCGCCCTCGATCAAGGTGAGCATGTACTGGGCCGTCGCCTTGTCGAACATCCACCACTCGCCGCCGCACGCGACGTAGATGGGCGAGGTATGGGCGAAGATCCCTCTTCGCCAGACATCGAAGTGCGCCCTGCCGAAGTACTCGGGGCCGCCGCAGCGGGCGGCGAACCACGTGTGCCCCTGGACGTTCAGCTTCTCCTTCAGCTCCAGGCGGCGTGCTCCATCTCGTGACTCAGCCGCCGCGACGACCTGTCCACCCTGGACGATCTCCAGCCTGTTGATGGGGAGGATGCTCTCGGCCTGCGCCGTCACTTCCACCGTGCCTGGTCCCGAGAGTTGCACCGTATCCCCGATCTCGTGCCCGTCCACGCTGAAGTGGACGATGGGCCCGGCGCTCAGGAAGGTTCGGCCCCGGGCCACGTTCGTGCACCAGTTCTCGTAGCTGAACTCCTCGTCTTCCGGAATGCGGACGTAGGTGCGGTAGAGACCGACGGGGACGTCGCTGCTCATCTTGTCGGTGCCGCCGACGAGGGGCAGGCGGTAGCCGCAGTTCAGGTAGCGGTAGTACTCGGCGTGACTGTCCTCCTCCTGTCGTATCATCTCCACCGCGTCCAGCCGGCAGGTGGCGACCAGGGCGGCGGGCTCTCCGTTCGGGTTGGGGAAGTGCGGGCTGATGACGTAGCCGCCCTGGTCGTGACACCGGTCGGCCCATTCACTGAGCGTGACCTCCATGGTCCCGCCGATCTCGGCCTCGGACAGTCCATCGCTGCACCAGGGCATCACGGGCTCCTTCAGGCCCCACAGGATCATGTGCCCCATGAAGTGCTGCCGGTTCTCCTGGGAGGCGTACACGATGTTCCTGCCGGACCGGGAGACGCTCGGAGCGCCCGTGAAGTCTTCCGTGTTGGTGAACAGGCTGCCCCACTGGGACTGCAGGAGATTGACGACGTTCAGGTCTTCGCCCTGGGACTCGAAGTGCGCCCCCTGGGTGGAAAGGAAGTGGACGTGGGAGTCTCCGCTGTACCAGCCCTGGGCGTTCATATCCGTCCACCGCCGGATCCGTAGGGTCAGCTCGCGCTGGCCGGGCTCGATCCTTACCTTTGCCCGCACGGGCTCGTACTCGAACCCGCGTGCCACATCGACGATGACCTCGCCTCGGGGCAGCCAGCCCTGGCAGGTGCCGTCAATGTAGGCGTAGGTGATCTGTCCGAGGCGAACGTCTCCGCCTACGTCGATGTGCCAGGTGCCGAGGTTGGAGTTGACGTGGTTGTGGTGGCCGTGCGGCTGAAAGGGCACGCCTTCCGGTGAGCGGAAGTGGACCCGGCACGGGACGGGCCGGCCCGTCTCTTCGTCCAGCACGTTGACGCGCACCCAGTTCTTGCCTGGATCGATGAGCTCAACACGCGTTCGATCGGTCCGGGCGGAACCTTGCTCCTCCACCGTTCCCCAGTTGACCGCGCCGATCACGTCGCCGTCCTGTCTTACGGTCAGCGTCGCGGAGGGCACGGCGGAGATCTCCACGTAGGCGGGGCCGGACGCGGCGCTCTGCTCCTGTCCCCAGCCTCTGTGTGTGGCGTCTATGAAGGCTTCGGCGGAGACATCGGGCAGCGGGTGGACAAACGTGGCGTCGCCGCGGTCGACATCCAGGTCAAGGCTGAAAGGTTTCGTTGCGTCCGCTGGTTGGGTGAGCGTGATCCGCGCCAGCCTCCGCCCTTCTCTGGCGAAGGGATGCTCGTCCAGGTTCCCCAGCGTCAGGGCGGCCAGGATGAACCGCGGGCCGGAGGGGACAACCTCCAACGACTCGATCACCTGCCCGGGCTCCGGATTCTCCCAAGCCCAGAGGGAGTACCACCGAAAGAGCGGAGGCGCGGCCTCCGTCTGACGATAGCCGGCGTTCTCCCACCGGCCCTCGTACCTCGGCATCAGTCTGGACTTCAGGTCGCTCACAGCGCGGAACGGCGACACGCCCCAGGGAGTCGGCACGACGCCGATCTCGAACCGCTCGCGTATCGGCACACGCACCTCCTTGCCGCCGGACAGGCGGAACGCGTACTCGGCCACCTGGGCCCCTGGGGAACGGCCCCCGCCGTCTTCCGCACCCGGCAGGCGGTGGGCGACGATCACGCGACGGGCGCGGCGGCTGATGGGAATCGTGACGCCCGCGTCGGAGCCATCCAAGGCCAGCAGGCAATTGCCGCCGCTTTCGCCTTCTTTCGCTCCGATCAGAAAGGGGATGCCGCGAAACGTCTGCTGCCCGATGGCTCGTTCGCCGCCCTCTCCCAGTAGGGCCACTCCGGCATTGCACCACTGGGAGATGTCCCGAGGCTGATAATCATCCATGTTTGCTCCTCTCGATTTGGGGGAATCACGGTAGAGCCGGCCCGCGGCTTCTGAGAGCCGCCCGGCCTTGCAGGGAATCCTACACCTGCCACCCGCGCGGTCGCAACGCCGGGGCGCGCCTGGCGGGAGACGTGGCACGATAGCGAACGGCGCGTCCGCCGGGATCTGAACTCCCCAGTTGGGATGAGAGGGTCTTTTTTCAGCTTTCTAGGGGACAAATGGCGCTTGCTCCGCCCTGGAGTCGCGGCGCATCCTTAGATCAGACCCTACGGTTTGGAGGGCCCACGAGGCCGTTCGCCTCATTGCCTGCCGGGGAGCGGAAGGGAGAAGGTTCCATGGCACTCAGACGACCGCTGAGCAGACGCGCCTTTCTCCGCGCCTGTGCGCTCGGCGCGGGCTCGCTGGCGGTGCTTGGCGCGGGCCGACACCCAGGCCAGGCCGGGCGGGATGTGATGTCCACCGCAACCACGCCGACCGTCCCTGTCATGACCCCGTCGCCGCCGGGAGTCTCATCGAAAGTCGCCCTCATTCGCACGACCGACCGCAGTAGCGGCGTTGGGCGCGCTATCGACTTGGTCTCGCCGGAGGGGCTGCAGGGCAGTCGGGTGTACCTCAAGCCCAACTTCAATGGGCCGTACCCGAACCCCTGCGTCACTCACGCGGACACGCTCAGAGCGGTCGCCCAGGGCGTCCTGAACCGGGGAGCTGCTCACGTGACCCTTGCGGAACGGTCGGGCTGGGGGACCGACACGCGCACGATCGCCGAAGGAGCCGGCGCGACGCTGGTGGCGCAAGATCTGGGTCTCGACCTGCTGTTCCTGAACGAGATGGAGGAGGATGGTTGGACCACGTTCAACCCACCCGAGAGCCATTGGCAGAACGGGATATCGGTGGCGCGTCTGCTGCTGGAGTCGGACGCCGTGGTGCAGACGTGCAACTTGAAGACGCACTCGACAGGCGGCGGCTTCACACTCTCCCTGAAGAATGGCGTGGGCCTTCTGCCCGTGCAGCTACCCGGCGGCGGTCACAACTACATGGCTGAGCTCCATGGTTCGCCCTACATGCGGTCGATGATCGCCGAGATCAACACGGTCTACGCGCCCGCTCTGGTGGTAGTCGACGGCGTCCGAGCATTCGTGGACGGCGGACCGAACGAAGGGACTGAGGTCGAGGCGGGAGTGATCCTGGCGGGGACGGACCGCGTAGCGCTCGACGCCGTGGGCGTGGCGATCCTGCGCTACCTGGGTACGACGCGGGACGTGAGCGAAGGGCCGATCTTCCAGCAGGAGCAGATCAGGCGCGCGGTCGAGCTTGGCCTGGGTGCCTCCTCCGCTTCGGAGATCGAGATCGCCACGGACGACGCAGAAGGCGAGGCGTATGCGGCGACCATCCGGGGGATTCTTGCCGACGTGTCTACACCAACGCCTACGCGAACGCCAACGGCCACGCCGACGGCCACCCCTACGCCTCTCGGCGACGTCAACCTGGATGGTACTGTGAACAGCGTGGATGCATCGCTGATCCTGCAGTACGAAGCAGGGCTGATACCAAGCCTGCCGCCGTAGGCAAGAAGCGCTATCGAAGCCGCAACCGCTGCTCCCGCTGGTGGCAGTCCAAGGCGATATTGACACCGGCCTGTCTCCTGTCTACGGTTAGAGCGACATAAGGATGCTACGCAATCCATTCCTAGCCCTCGCGGTCCTCGCGGCGATATCCGGCGCATGGGCCTGCGGTGGTGGTGAGCCTGCTGCTCCCATGCCTACCGCCACCATGACGCCGGCCACGGGCCGCATCGCGTTCGTGTCCGGTCGCGACGGCAACTCCGAGATATACGCTGTGAACGCCGACGGGTCAGGCCTCGCGCGTATCACCGACAACCCTGCCGTGGAAGCCGACCCCGTTTGGTCCCCTGACGGATCGCGCATCGCCTTCGTTTCCGACCGTGACGGCAACTTTGAGATCTACGTGATGGACGTAGACGGCTCCAACCTCACGCGCCTGACTGACAATCCCGCCCGTGACCTCGTTCCCACCTGGTCGCCCGATGGCTCCCAGATCGCCTTCGAGTCCGATCGGGAAGAAAACTTCGACGTCTACGTGATGAATGCCGATGGGTCCGGCGTCAACCGTCTTACGGACGATCCTGGTTACGATGGTAGCGCCGACTGGTCGCCCGACGGATCGCGCGTCGTGTTCGTCTCCGACCGCGACGACAATTACGAGATCTACGTGATGGACGCCGACGGATCGGGCGTAACGCGTCTCACAGAAGTTGCCAGCCGTGACTTCGCCCCTGCCTGGTCACCGGATGGCTCAGAGATCGCCTTCACCACCAGCCGCGACGGCAACTACGAGATCTACGTCATGAACGCCGATGGCTCAGGAGTCACGCGTCTCACCGAGGACCCCGCTATCGATTCCGACAGCGACTGGTCACCGGACGGCGTTCATATGGTCTTCGTTTCCGACCGCGACGGTGATCAAGAGATCTACATCATGGGCGCGGACGGATCCGGCCCAACACGTCTCACGCATAACCCTGGTGCAGACAAGACGCCCGCCTGGTCGCCGGTACCTTAGGCTTCTTCTTCGTCGCCGGTATCGTCTGTGCGCTCACCCGTGCGCCTAGCCGCGGGAGGGTCGACCTGATGTGCGATAGCGAGCGTACCGCGGCATGGCTGTCTGCGGATCGACGCGCCCATCGGCCGCCCGACACATCTCGGCATGGGCGGCTGCGGCGCGAGGCTTCTCCACACGAAGTGCGCAAGACGGAGCACCGCGGCGCCGGTCGAGGCATAGCCACCGACAAGGGTGTTGCGCCCTTGCGGCGGTCGGCCCTACTCTAGGAGGGTGGCTGGGGTGCGGCAACCAGGAGGTGAACGCCGTGTCTGTGTCCGCGACCGTTACCGCCGCGAAGCTCTGCGCCCTGACTGCTGTTGCTGCAGCCTGCCTGGTCTGGTTGCCCCCCGCGCCGGCAGCCGCTGCGGGGCCGGGCATGCAGGTCGCCGCCGGCGGCAGCTTCAGTTGTGCCCTTTCCTACGGTGCTGAGGTCCTCTGCTGGGGCGACAACTTCCGCGGCCAGCTCGGCGACGGCACGACCGCAGACCGTAGTTTCGCTGTGCCCGTGCAGCTCGGCGAACCGGCCGACTTCGTGGTGACGGGACAGTTCCATGCCTGCGCGCACACCGTGTCCGACGCCGTCAAGTGTTGGGGCTGGAATCTCTACGGGCAGTTGGGCGACGGCACCACCACTGATCGGTATTGGCCTGTCACCGTGGGCGGCCTCACGAACGTCGCCTGGCTCACGGCCGGCTACAACCATACCTGCGCCGTCACCATTGGCGGCGCCGTGAGGTGTTGGGGAGACAATAGCTCGGGTCAGTTGGGCGACGGCACCACGATGAATCGCAGCACGCCGGTGAACGTCGTGGGCCTGGGGGGCGGGGTCCGTACCGTCAAGGGTGGCCAGCTCCATACCTGTGCCATCATGTGGAGCGGCGGCGTCAAGTGCTGGGGCGACAACTCCCGCGGTCAAATCGGCGACGGCACCGCGATCAATCGGACCACACCGGTCTCGGTGTCGGGGCTCTCTGGCGACATCCTGGCCGTTGCCGCGGGCGGGCTTCATAGCTGCGCGATCCCGGCCGGTGGCCCACCCAGATGCTGGGGATGGAACGCGTACGGTCAGTTGGGCGACGGCACGACGTTGGACCGCGCGACGCCGGTGGTCGTATCGGGGCTGCCCGCGGGGGCAACCGATATCACCGCCGGGTCCAGTCACACATGTGCCCTCACGCCCAACTCCGGCATCTCGTGCTGGGGCTGGAACGCGCACGGACAGCTTGGCGACGGCAGCACGGCGGACCGCCACTCGCCTGTTGCCGTTTGCGCCGACCCGCCGTGCAGTTCGCCGATCCTGGGAATCTTCGCCGTCGACGCCGGGGCCGACCACACCTGCGCGGTGTCGCTGAGCGCGGGACCGTGGTGCTGGGGCGGGAACACGGATGGGCAGCTCGGCGACGGCACATACGCGCAGCGCACAACGCCAACGGAAATCCTGGGGCTGGGCATCATCCCCGGCGACGCCAACTGCGACAAGGCCATCAACAGCATAGATGCGGCGATCCTCCTTCAGTACGATGCTGGCCTGACCATGATCTTGCCCCTCTGCTTCTGGGGCGCGGACGTGAATTACGACGGCAACTACAACGCGATCGATGCCGCCATCATCCTGCAGATCGACGCCGGGCTCATCGTGATCGCGATTTGAGCCAGGGTAGTCCATGCGACCGACGAGCATCATGCCGCCTAGGAAGAACGGGGGTTACCAGATGGACCTGACGTTGCGCTTGCCGTTGACCGTCGTGCTGATTGCCGCAGCGGCCTGGGTGGCCTCCGCGAATCCGGGGACCGTCTCCGCCCACAGCACGGACGCCGTGAGTCTCGGCGGCTATCACACCTGCGCGCTAAGCGACGCGGGCACCGTTCGGTGCTGGGGCTGGAACGCGTTCGGGCAGGTTGGTGACGGCACGAGGACGGATCGGTATTCCCCGGTTGGCGTGGAGGGGCTCGGAGGCGGCGTGGCGGCCGTGACTGCCGGATATCGCCATGCGTGCGCCCTGACAACGACCGGCGGTGTCAAGTGCTGGGGCGACAACGGAACCGGACAGCTAGGGGACGGGACGACGACCGGCCGCACCACGCGCGTGGATGTGGTGGGCCTGGGCGGAGGTGTGAGCGAGATCGCCGCCGGGCAATTCTCGACGTGCGCTCTCACTGACACTGGAGCCGTCAAGTGCTGGGGCCTAAACGGAGATGGCCAGCTAGGGGACGGTACGACGATCGACCGCCGGAACCCCGTGAACGTGATCGGGCTTGGCAGCGGAGTAGTCGGCATCGCCGCGGGCGGTGAGCACGCCTGTGCCGTGCTCGCGAGCGGATCCGTGAGGTGTTGGGGTGAGAACTCCTATGGCCAGTTGGGTGACGGCACCACGACGAACCGTAGCACGCCCGTGTCCGTGCCGGCGCTGCCGGAAGGTGCGGCCGCGGTTGTTGCCGGTGAGTCACACACCTGCGTGCGGACCAGAGCGAACGGCGCGAAGCGCTGGGGCTGGAACTCCCACGGGGAGCTAGGAGATGGAACGGTGGCGCGGCGCACCACGCCTGTGGATGTAGCAGGTCTAGCGAGCAACGTGGCCGGGCTCACTGCAGGCGATGATCACACTTGCGCGGTCGTGGTGGCTGGGGGCCCTCGTGTGCAGTGCTGGGGGGCGAACTACGAAGGTGAGCTGGGAGATGGATCGACGACCAACCGAAGCACACCCAGCGACGTAGTGGGGTTGGGGATGGCGGCCATCGGTGTTGGCGCCGGCCGCGACCACACGTGTGCCTTCACCACCTCGGGAAGGGTGGTCTGTTGGGGACGGAACGATGAGGGGCAGCTTGGGGATGGAACCACTCACACCAGAAGCGTGCCGGCGCCCGTGCCTGGGATCGGCGCGAAGTCCTGGCATCCCCTGGGCGACGTTAGCTGCAACGGCGACATCAACAGCATCGATGCCGTGCTCGAGCTTCAGCTCGTGGCGGGACTGCTGGTCGTGCTTCCGTGCGATGGTGCGGCGGATATGGACAGGAATGGGTTTGTGAATTCCATCGACGCATTGCTGATCCTGCAGACTGAGGCGGGCCTCCTGCCGATCCCCCTCTAGCGCGGTTCTTCTACGGGCACGCCGGCGTAGCGCGGTGCCCGTCGCGGCGTGAAGGCGGGCGAACTGTCGACGGACTGTGACGCATCGATCCTCGCGCGGCGTCTGTCACAGCGGATCAGGTCGATCTGGGCTGGTACGCGGGCAGCGCGGCGGTCCGGGGCCGGCACAGCGAGCACGCATCGTGTGGAGCCGGGGGTCTTGCAGACCGGCACTTGCCCCCGCTTGCCATGCTTCGTCACCATGAAATGAGAGCTGCGGGGCGCCACGCGGGCGCTGCCGCGGCCGGTCCGTAGGAGAGAAAGGGGCCTCTTGAACAGGGACACTGACGCGGGAGATGGTGCTTCCAAGGTCGAGGACGCCCGTCGCTCCCTAAGCGCGGACATCCATCTGCTGGGTGACTGTCTGGGCGAGGTCATCGTCGAGCAGGAGGGGCAGGATGTCTTCGCGCTGGAGGAGCGCGTGCGGGCCGTCGCCAAGGACCGGCGGGCGGGGGTCGCACCTGCCGCCCGCCAGATGACGGAGCTTGCCGCGGGCGTCGACTTGGAGAAGGCGCGCGCGCTCATCAAGTCCTTCTCCATCTATTTCGAACTGGTGAACATCGCCGAGGAGGTTCAGCGGATACGCGTGCTGCGCGCCCGCGAGAAGCGGGCCGGACGCGCTTTGGCCGAATCCATTGCGCAGGCGGTTGCCGTCATCAGGGAGCGGGGGGTGCCGGTGGATGAGCTGGCTGACCTTCTGAACCGCCTTTGCATCCGGCCGGTGCTGACTGCCCATCCTACCGAGGCCAAGCGGCCCGTGGTCGCCAGCAAGCTGCGCTCGATCAGCCGCAGCATTCAGCGTCTGGAGATTGAGGATCTTCTTCCCCGAGAGGTGGATGCGGAGGTGGCGAGCATCCGGGAGCAGGTCGTCGGCCTGTGGCAGACGGCATCGACCCACAGTGTGCGTCCCGCCGTGCTTGACGAGGTGTATCACGGCCTCTACTTCTTCACTGCCACTCTCATGGAGGTCATACCGGGCATCCGGCGGGAGATGGAGGAGGCGCTGCGTGCCAGCTATCCGGAGCGGGCGTGGTCGGTGCCGTCCTTCCTCCGGTTCGGTTCTTGGATGGGCGGGGACCGAGACGGCAATCCATTCGTGACGCCGGAGATCACGCTCCAGGCCCTCGCGGTGGGCCGCGACACCGCGCGCAACGAGTATCGCCGCCGGGTGGAGGATCTTGCGGTCCAGATCACCATGTCGACGGACGAGGCAGGTATCTCGGACGAACTTGTGGCTTCCCTGGAGGCCGATGCGGCGGTCCACCCCAGGCTTGGGGCGGAGCTGCGCCAGCGCTATCCCAAGGAACCGTATCGACAGAAGATGCTCATCGTCAGCCGCAAGCTGGGCGACGATGCCTATGGTTCGCCCGCAGAGCTGGTCGCCGATCTACGGGTGGTACAAGAGAGCCTGGCCGCCAACAAGGGAGGTGCGCTGGCCCGGGGCCATCTGGGCGCCTTGATCGATCAGGTCCAGGCCTTCGGGCTCAATTTGGCCAGCCTCGACGTCCGCCAGCACAGCCGCCGTCATGAAGAGGCCCTGGGCGAGCTGCTTGCCTCCAGCGGCGTCACTCCCCGGTACGGCGCCCTGGATGAGGCCGAGAAGACGGACCTTCTGACGGACTGCATCCTGCGTCGACCGCAGTGCCTGAGCGAGGCGGAGGACGTGTCGGCGCCTACCACGGAAGTGATGGAGACCTTCCACATGATCGACAGAGCGCACCGGCGGTTCGGGCTGGAAAGCATCGAAGCGTACGTGATCAGCATGGCGAAGGGCGCCAGCGATGTGATCGAGGTGCAACTGCTGGCTGAGGCGGCCGGCCTGGCCGGTGCTCTGGACATCGTTCCCCTGTTCGAGACCATTGAGGACCTGCGGGCCGCTCCTTCCGTGCTAACACGGCTCTTCGCCAACCCCGCCTATGGCCGGCACCTGGCCAGCCGTGGGCATGCCCAGCAGGTGATGATCGGCTATTCCGACAGCAACAAGGATGCCGGGTACCTGGCCGCCAACTGGGAGCTATACCAGGCCCAGCGGGCGATGGTGAAGGTGTGTCGGGAGTATGGCATTGGCTTGGAGCTGTTCCATGGGCGGGGCGGAACTACCGCACGAGGGGGAGGCCCGGCCCACCGGGCGATTCTCGCCCAGCCACCCGGCTCCGTGGACGGGCGCCTGAAGGTTACGGAACAGGGCGAGGTCATCGCCGAGCGCTACTCGAATCCACACATTGCCTTCCGGCAGCTCTCACAGATGGTGAACGCCGTCCTGGTCGCGTCCATCGGGCGGGAGGCCAGGGAGCCGGAGGCGGGATGGGAGGAGGCCATGACCGAGATGGCGGACGTGGGGCGTCAGGCCTATCGTTCGTTGGTCTATGAGACGCCCGGCTTCCTCGAGTATCTCCACCAGGCCACACCCATCGACGAGATCGGGTCCCTTCTCATCGGCTCGCGGCCGGCCTGGCGGGAGACTCATGAGTTCGAAAGTCTGCGGGCCATACCCTGGGTCTTTTCGTGGGTCCAGAGCAGGGTCCTGCTCCCGGCCTGGTACGGTGTGGGCAGGGCACTGTATAGCTACGCCGACCGGTCCGATGCCCACCGGCAGCGGCTAGCGGACATGTACGGGCGTTGGGAGTTCTTCGCGGCCGTTATCGATAACGCCCAGATGGCGCTCGCCAAGGCGGACATGCCTATCGCCGGCCTCTACGCCGACTTGGTGGAGGACGAGGGTCTGCGCGAGCGGATCTTCGGCCGCATCCAGGTCGAGTACGAGCTGGCCGGCAGCACGATCAAGGCCATCACCGGTCAACGGGATGTGCTGGACAACGAGCCTGAGCTTCAGCGGTCGATTCGCCTTCGCAATCCCTATGTGGACCCCTTGAACTACCTTCAGGTGGAGCTGCTCAGGCGGCTGAGATCGATGGAGGCCGGCGATGAGTCATACGAGGCAACGATGGCGACGATTCTCATGACCATCAACGCGGTCGCCGCCGGGATGAAGAACACCGGCTAGCGAGAGGCGGCCCCCGGCGCTGGATCTATCGGAAGCGTCAGCCATCTCAGGCGCGCGCCAGCAAAGAGACCGCAGCAAAGACCGATGGCCGAGGCCAGGCCATTTTTCCGGGGGCGCCGACAGCGGTCGGGTCGCTTGCCGGTACCGCAGATGTCGGTGTTACTTCGGTGTTGAGTGAAGCGGTCTGCCGGCGGCCTCCGCGATAGGGCGGATGCGCTCCATGAGCTTGCGGAAGTTGTCGGGCGTCAGCGATTGGGGGCCGTCGGACAGCGCTTGGTCGGGGTTCGGGTGCACCTCGATGATGAGGCCGTCCGCTCCCGCGGCCACGGCGGCGGCCGCCACGGACTCCACCAGGTACCACCTGCCGGTGCCGTGGCTTGGGTCGCCGATCACCGGCAGGTGGCTGAGGCGCTTCACCAGCGGGATGGCGTTCACGTCGAACGTGAAGCGAGTTGCGGTCTCGTAGCTGAGGATGCCGCGCTCACAGAGGATGACGTCTCGGTTGCCTTGGGAGAGGATGTACTCGGCCGCCAGCAGCCACTCCTCCACGGAGGCCCACATGCCCCGTTTGAGCATGACGGGCTTCGCGGCGCCGCCCACCTCGGCCAGGAGGGCATAGTTCTGCATGTTTCGGCTGCCGATCTGGAGCACGTCGGCGTAGCGCGCCACCAGTTCCAGGTCGCGCACGTCCAAGACCTCGGTGATCACGGGGAGGCCGGTCTCCTCGCGGGCGGCTGCCAGCATCCTCAGGGCCTCCTCGCCGTAGCCTTGGAAGGCGTAGGGACTGCTCCGCGGTTTGAACGCGCCGCCGCGGAGCATGTGGCCACCAGCGGCCTTGACGGCCCGAGCCGTCTCAAGGATGTTCTCCTCGTTCTCCACGGAGCAGGGGCCGCCCACGACCACAACGCGCCCGGCCCCTATCTGAAGCGGTCCGACGGTCACGACGGTGTCTTGAGGATGGATTTCACGGCTGGCCAGCTTGTAGGGCTTGCTGACCCGGAGCACGGTATCCACTCCATCGAGCACGGAGAACTCGTCAAGGAGGCCGGGGTATATCTCGCCGAGGACTCCGATGATGGTGTGCTCCGTGCCGCTCGACAGGTGATCCTTGAACCCCAGGTCTCGCACCCGCTTCTGTACCGCGAGGACTTGAGCCTCTGTGGCGGTCCTTTTCATTACGACGATCATGGCGGCGTGGCTGCTCTCTTGCTGCGTCTGACCGGCTGTGGATGCCGGCAGGGACGTACTACATGCTAGTTCCGCTCCCCCCTCACGTCAACGCGCCGTGTCTTTCCGTCAGAGGACTAGAGCCGCTCTGTGGGGTGCCAGCCTGACGAAGAGCAACGGTCGCCTGGCGCTGGAGCGCTGACCGGCCGAGGAGAGGTGCGCCGGGCGGAGAACCGGACTTGCGGTAGAGGTGCGGGCAAGGTTTACTTTTTGGAGTCGAGCGATACCGCCTGCAGCACGTAGGATTCTGAGGATCGATGGCCATGGTGTTGGGTCCGATCTCAGCGACCGCAATCAGCTGGCCGATGGCGGTTGACTTTGGCGTACTGACCTCGGGCCGCTGGCCGGCTATCGGCCTCGCAACGCTCATCATCGTGGTCGTGTGGTCCCGGCGGAAGCCGCGAACGAGGCTGCTTCAACTCGCCAGTGAGCTGCTGATCGTCATCCCCGCGTACTTCGCGTATTTCTTGGTGCGAGGGTTCGTGGCGGGGCGGGAGGTGCAGGCGTTCCGTGGGTCGATCGAGATCATCAACCTGGAGCGGAGCTTGGGCTTCTTCTGGGAACCCGGACTTCAGGAGCGGGTGTTGCGCTTTGATGTGCTGGTCAATTTGGCGAACTGGACGTACATTTGGGGTCACTGGCCGGTCATCGTGTTTGCGGCCCTGTGGCTGTTCCTGCTGCATCGGGAGGCGTACCCTGTCTATCGAAACGCGTTCCTCATCTCCGGGGCCATTGGCCTCATCGTGTTCGCTGCCTTTCCGGTTGCGCCGCCGCGCTTCATGGACGCTTGGGGTTTCGTCGACACGATAGCGCAGGACTCCCAAGCGTACTGGCAGTTCCACCCTCCGGCCTTCGTCAACCAATACGCGGCCATGCCGAGCCTCCATTTCGGTTGGAACCTCCTCGTTGGTGTGGCCATCGTGCGTCACGCCTCGTCGATTCCAGCGAAGCTGGTAGGGCTGATCATGCCGGCGTTCATGTTCCTGGGTATCGTGCTGACAGGCAACCACTACATCATCGACGGCATCGCTGGAGGGGCGCTTGCGCTCCTTGGCCTCGGTCTTGCGACGCTGTGGGAACACTCGGTTCGGCGCGGCCACGCTCCCGGGCCCGCAGTCCGCACCGCGCCCAGCGCTTCGTGAACGGGCCGCGTCGAACCTGGAGTTGCCGGGGTCGGTCGCCTAGCGGGGCGCGCCGCCGGACGCGGGCCTGACCGGCCGTTGCCGAGATTCCCGTGGCCATGGCGCGGACCTCCTCTGCGCCGACGTCGGGTTGCCCGGCCGGTTCCCGCGCATGGTACCCTGCTCCCGCTGATGTATTCCCATACCTGAGGGACGACCGCAAGCTGATGAGTGATGCCTGACACGCCAACCGAAACGCCGCCCACCGCTGAGTCGGCGTTCGATTTGACGTACTCGATGCGCGACGCGCAGGCCAATCGGCGCCGGGACAATCAGTTCCTTGCAAGCCGGCTGGAGGCAGCCCTGGTCGAGGAGGCGTCGATCAGAGGGGGCCGCGTACTGGATGCGGGCTGCGGCACCGGACACCAGGCGGCGCGCCTGGGAGAGCAAGGCGTTTCGGCATGGGGGCTGGAGCCCTCGCGGGAGATGCTGGATATCAGCCGGTTCCTCTTCGGGTCCGATCAGGTGGTGCGGATCCGCGGTGTTGCCGAGACGCTGCCCCTGCGGGAAGACAGTTTCGACCGCGTGATCAGCAGGTGCGCACTGGATCACTTCGTCGATCCCGACGCCTTCATGCGGGAGGCGGATCGGATCCTGCGGCCGGGTGGCCGCGTGATCATCGCGCTCAACAACTATGACAGCCTGACCTGTCACGTTGTGCGGCTGGCCCACCGCCTGGCGCGCATCGTCTTCCGTCGTGCGTCGCCGTCACACAGGCCCCTGTGGGAGGCGCCCCCGGATCACAACCATCGTAGCGAGATATCATTCGCTCGCGGCCTGGGAGGCTCTCGGTTCCGGCTCGAACGGTGCTATGGCGTGTCGCTACTGTGGGGTTTGCCCGGCTGGGCTCCGTGCCTCGATATCCTGCCGTCCTTCCTAGCCCGCGCGCTGCTGCGGGCGCTGGACAGGATCGCCCGTCGAACGCCCGCGCTGGCGGACATCATCGTGTCCGTGTGGCGGCCGGTAGGGGCCTGAGGCCGGCACCCTGAGGCCCAACGTTGCGCAGCCGGTCCCGGCCGGGCACGGCCCTACGTCGCGCCGAACCACTTCGTTTGGAGGCGGCCCACGGCGACTTGGCCACCCTCTGCGTCCAGCACCGCGAACTCGTGCGTGAGGAAGATGGTTCGTCGCGAGCGACCCTTGTCAACAACGCGACACGTCATGGTGTACGGTGTAGCCAGCGCCAGCGGTCTTCGGACCGAGAGCGAGTGGGCGGACCACATACCGGGCTGCCGAATGCCGTCGTAGCGCAGCGCGCGCGGCGGCCGCTGTTGCGAGGCGATATCCATCAGCCACTCCGGCGGCACGACGGGCTCTCCCCAGGGCGAGGCCTCTCTGTACCAGGGACTCTTCTCACCTGCGGCCTGGAGCAGCGGCGCAACGTCGTCCGGGGTGACGGTGAACTCGGCCTCATCGTACGTGAGGCCGATGTCGATGTCCGGCAGCACTTCTTCGGCACTCCTCTTGCCGCCCTGCTCTGATGCCCATGGAAGCGCTCCACCGAGCCCGGCCCGTCCCGCACAGCATAGACGCCCCTGGCTGGTCTCGATGCGGACCCCTATGTCTTCCGACCCGGCTGCGGCTTCGGCGATCTCGCGCACGTCGTCGTGCTCGTACACCGGGTCTACGAACTTGAGCTCGTACCAGCCACCCTCCATCCAGCGCGGCCCATACCAGGCGAACACCGCGGGCATGGCGGCCGTTCCGACCGTGCTCCCGGGCACGAGGGCCGCCTCGAAGCCGGATGCGCGGGCCACCTCGTCGTCGTGGATAGAGGCGCGATCGTCAGACGACTGGTTATGCAGCCTCCTCCACTCACCGACGTGCAACTCTGCTGCGTCTTCCCTTCTCATGTGCGGTGTGTTCTCGATTTGCTGATCCCTCGCTCGGCGTATGCAGTCCTCATGGTGCCTCAAGCCCGGGTCGATCTCAAGCCCGTCGGGCGTTTCCAGTGGTTGCGGCGGCTGTTCGTGCGTGTCGGGTCAGCGCGGCCCCAAGGACGCCGTAGAGGGTAGTTCGGGATAGCGTGTGGTATCGTTCAGCGGAACAGAGCGGAAGGAGGCCCGAGGTGACGAAAGCGATCGTGGTTGGATCCGGAATGGCCGGCTTGACGGCGGCCGCCTATCTCGCCCGCGAGGGGTGCGAGGTGGACGTGTTCGAACAGGGCGACCAGATCGGCGGCGTCACGATGACGCTGCGGAAGGAGGGGTTCGCGTGGGACCTCGGCCCGTTGATGGTCGAGGGCTTCGCGCCGGGCGAGCCGGTAGGCAAGATCCTTGCCGAGCTGGGGTGCGCCGACAAGGTCGAATTGGTGCGTGCCGACAGGGGCATCTCATTCCCCGACTACCGTGTGTTCCGCCAGCCGGAATACGGGGGCCCCTACTGGCGGCGGGAGAGGTTGAAGGAGATATTCCCCTCGGAAGCGGAGGGGCTCGATCGCTACTATCGTTTCTACGATACCCTGCTCGACTTGATGACCCTCGACCGTCAGGCGGAAGAGGCGGGCCCTCTCCGTGGCCTGCTGCTCAAGCTGCGGATGGCGTGGCTGTTCCGCAACGTCAAGCAGTTCGAGACGTGGAACGCCCAGCAGGTGATGGACCACTTCTTTGCTGATCCCAGGCTGAAGGCGTTCTACCTGGGCATCCTCGCTGACATGGTGGTACTCCCGTCGGAGTTCCCCGGGCTGGGTGTCCCCGCCACCAATCAAGAAACCGCCTTCGACAACCGTCTGCCGGCGGAGGCTGTCGGCGTCGGGCCGCGGATGACGTTCCAGTACATCGTCGGCGGCTGCGATGTCCTGGTCGAGGCGGTGGCCGGCGTCGTCCGCGATCACGGCGGCCGTCTGCACACCGGTCGCGCGGTGCGTCGGGTGCTCGTCGAGGGGGATCGCGTGACGGGCATCGAGCTGGCCGATGGCGAGCAACGAGATGCGGACTTGGTGCTCCTGACCGGCGCCGCCAGGGAATCGTTCTTCAATCTCATTGGACGCGAGGCACTGCCGGCCGACTTCGCCGCCAAGGTGGACGACGTGCCATTGATGGAGTCAGTGTTCATGGTGCACCTTGGCGTGGACATGGACCCGACTCCGTACCAGGACGCCACTCTGATCTACTACTACGGCACCTACGACATCGAGGAGGGAGCGGCGCGAACGCGGCGCGCCGAATACCACGAGGGCAAGGACGGATTTCTGATCTACATCCCGTCGTACCACTCGCCGAGCATGGCGCCCGCCGGCCGCCACGCGATTACCGTCTACACCATCGCCCCCCACACGCTGGAAGGCGGCTGGGAGGCGCGACGACAGGAGATGACGGACAAGCTCCTCCACGAGGCGGAGAAGATCATCCCCGGTCTTCGGGAGCATGCCCAGGTGATCGCTTCCCTCACGCCCGATGACTTCGGCCGGCTCACGTACCAGCTCGACCATCACTCGTTTGGCGGGCACTGCCCGGTCATGGGCAAGACCGGGGCGCCCCACCGCACGCCGTTCAAGGGGCTGTGGTTCCTTGGCAGCCAGAGCGAGTCCGGGGGCAGCGTACCTGGAGTAATGAAGGGCGCCCGCAAGGTCTTCCAGATGCTGCGGTCGGAACTCTAGGCGGGCCTGGCGCGGCGCAGGCAGCCCGGCGTCCGCCGTTCGGCGACGAGACGGAGGGCGGCCAGTGGTGTGATGGCGAGGGATGCTACTCCGTGTCGCCGAGGACGAAATCCCTGATCGCCGAGAAGTACTGCTCCATCCCCACCAGCATGATGTCGTTGTGATCGGCGCCCGGTATGATGACCAGTTGCTTCTGCTGCGAGCCGATCCCCTCATGAAGCGCGATGCCCGCTTCGACCGGTATCAAGCTGTCGTGTTCGCCGTGGATGATCAGGGCGGGAAGCGTGATGGAATGAAGCCGGTCTGAAACTGCCTTCTCGAGTTCTTCCAGGCGCTCGGACGAGAGGCCGAAGCGCCGGGCCAGCCCGGCTACGTTTGCCGACCCGCTCTCCACGATCAGCCCCCTGAGCTCTTCACCATAGGAAGATGCCAGCTCCACGGCGGAATGGGCGCCTAGGGACCTGCCCATGACAAAGAGGGACGCTCCGGCATCCGCGGAACGAACGGTCCCCGCGAAGAACCTGAAGATCGGATGGGCATCGGCGGTCATGCTGGAGAAGGTCGGCGAGCCCTGACTACGGCCGTAGCCTCGATAGTCTGCCACGAACAGGCTGATGCCCTGGCGGTTGTAGAACGGCGCTATCCAGTCGTGGTCGCAGGCCACCTCCCCGTTTCCGTGGAAGTAGAGGATACAGGGGCCGCCGGCGGGCCCGGCGTAGAAGCGGCACGACACCGGCATGCCGGGCTCTACCTCGACCATGAAGTCGCGTGATCCAGCCGGGGGCGCCGTCCAGTCCTGCCTGGGGTAGAAGAGAACCTGCAGGATCTCCGGCCGGTCCAAGACGGAGTAGTCAGGCTGACTCGGCAACCGGCTCATCTCTTCGCTGTCGCCTCCAGGGTAGGTGCGAGGCCGGGCCACGCCGGGGCCACGGCGCCGAAATGGGCGGTCCCGCGGCCGGCCCTCATCAACAGTACCATACGGTCTGCCCGTTGAACGCGTGAAACACCGGCCGCCGACAAGGTTCAGTTCCAGCCCGGAAGGTCGAGTTTATGGGTAGCAGGGGATTGAGAGGGATCACATGGTTATCGGCAAGACAGCGATGGTCGCGGTGGTCTGCGCGTTGGTGGCCGTCACATGCGCTGTCGTGCTTGGGCAGCGTCAGTCCTCTGCGTCCGCCTCGGGGCCGCTGGGCGTCGCTGCCGGCGGCTACCATACGTGCGTTCTGACAGCGGCGGGCGGCGTGGAATGCTGGGGCCTGAACGACTTCGGCCAGCTCGGCGACGGGACAACGGCAAACAGCTCGATTCCGGTGGGTGTTCTGGGCTTGGGCAGCGGTGTTGTCGCCATAAGCGCGGGCGGCTATCACACATGCGCTCTAATATCCAGCGGCGGCGTGGAGTGCTGGGGCCGGAACGGCTACGGTCAGCTCGGCAACGGTACGACGGTCAGCAGTGCGATTCCGGTGGACGTTTCCGGCCTGGAAAGTGGTGTCGTCGCCGTGAGCGCCGGCGGATTCCACACCTGCGCCCTGACGACGGCCGGCTCGCTCAAGTGCTGGGGCCAGAACAACCGTGGCCAGCTCGGCGACGGGACCGGGACGAACCGCACGACGCCGGTGGACGTGGCGGGCTATTCAGGTGGGGCAGCCGCGACCTCCGCCGGGGGCGGCGAGTTACTGGGTGGCGGTCATAGCTGCGCCCTGTCCGCAACAGGCGGCGTCGAGTGCTGGGGGCGGAACGACTACGGTCAGTTGGGTGACGGAACCACGGGCGATAGCGTTTCACCCGTGCCAGTCTTCGGTTTGTCGAGCGGCATGGCCGACGTCCGCGCGGGGCGCTGGCATACCTGTGGCCGGACCAGCGGCGGCGGGGTGAAGTGCTGGGGCTGGAACATCGCCGGTCAGTTGGGGAGCGGTACGGAGAACAACAGCAGCACGCCGGTGGACGTCGTCGGGCTGGGCGATGGTGTGGAGGCGCTGACCGCCGGCGGGTCGCACAACTGTGCGCTGACCGCGTCAGGTGGAGTGAAGTGTTGGGGCAGGAACGATGTCGGACAGGTGGGTGACGGCACAACTACCTACCGCAGGCTGGCGCCTGTGGATGTTCTGGAGGCCGCCGGCGGCTCACCGCTGCTCGGAGTGACGGCAGTGGCGGCCGGAGGGAGCACGTCAACCTACGGCCACACCTGCGCCGTCATGGAATCGGGCGCGGTGAAGTGCTGGGGGAGCAATGAGTTCGGTCAGCTCGGTGATGGGACGACTTCGGACAGCGCCAGTCCTGTGGACGTGGTCGGGTACGCGCCCAAGCCAACGCCGACAGCGACCGCGGATCCTCCCACGCCGGTGCCGACAGATACCTTGCCTCCGGCGACCATCGAGGATCTGTTCGACGACTTGGGGAATGCGGTGGATGGCTTGGACGTGCCGGGGGGCGTACGCAACAGCCTGGGCGCAAAGCTCGATGCCGCTCTGAGCCAGGCTCAGCGTGGCAGGCCATGCACAGCCGCTAATCAGGCGGGCTCATTCATCCATGACGTGGAGGCGCTGCTCCGCAGCGGGAGGATTACTTCCGACGAGGCGTCAGCCTTGATAGCCCAGGCGGAAAGCATCGTGGAACTCCTTCGCGAAGAGGGCGACTGCCCTCGCTAGCGTCGCCAGGTTTCGTCCAGCCGTCACATAGCGTAGCGCCCACGGTTTCGGCCGAGCGGGCCGTCCCACCTCGATGTGGGCATCGCCGATCGTCTAGGACCCCTTCGTCGCAGATCAGTCAGCGATCGAAGCCGGGAAGGCTCAGCCGGATTTCTCCGCGTAGAGCCTGAACATGACGCGCCCCAGACCGCCGTGCTCCACGCCGACGTCCATGCATGAGACCTGCTGAGTAGCGAAGATCGACTCGTTGGGATCGGTGCCTTCGGCCACTCGGTCGACCATCGCCCGGATCTGGTTGGTCAGCGGAGCGATGGCCTCGATGCACGGCGCGGCCGTGCTCTCGGCCACGTTAAGCACCGGGAAGTTGAAGACGAGCTTGTCGCCGGGCTTGAGTCCCGCGAAGCAGTACTTGGACTCCGTGACTTCGGCTACCACCTTCCATTTCGTCTTCTCTGGGAGGTCGGAGAGGAGCTTCTTCATGCCGGGCGAAAGCCTGTCCAGGTCTTCGTCCGTGATGCCGATGACCTGCTTGGCGATCTGGCGGGATGGCTCATCCATGGTCTGATTCCTTTCCTGGCTCCTAGCTGGACCGGGACCTACGGCCACATCCTATCGCGGTAGGTGGACGCCGCCAACCTAGCCGGGCGCTGGCTCTCCTTGGAGTCAGGGTCCGGCCTACCGGCCGCACGGGCACGGCGTAGGTGTGGGTGGGGCGGGGGGTGGCAGCTTGTCTATCAGGCCGGCGCTGTACTGCAGGACAAGAAACGCGTCGATGGCGTTGATCCTGCCGTCAGCGTCCACGTCCGCAACGTCTTCGCACGAAAGCGTGGCCAGGAGGCCAGCGTGAAACTGCAGGATGAGTGAAGCGTCGACGCTGGTCACGGCGCCGTCGCAATTGACATCGCCTGCGCGCGCCGTACCGTCATCTCCGGGCTTCCCTTGAGCCGTCTCCGGCATCATGCCGACGAGCAGGCCCGCGAGAGCAAGGCCGAGAATGATGACTGCCACGAAGCTTGATCGGTTCACGTTCTCCTCGTCACTTGGCGGGCGACGTCTCGCTGCCATGGTGCTCCTACCATTGCCTCACGCGGGCTGCCGGCACTTGGCATGCCACGACGTCGTTGCTGATCGGCAAAGGCCGACGCTGCTCGGGACGCGGGCCTCGGGTCACGCTTCGACGGCGACTTGCCGGCGTACCTGGATCAGGCGGAGGATGTCGGCCCGGCTGACCATGCCTACGAATAGCCGCCCCTGAACGACGGGCACCTGGTTCACGTCGGCCTCGCCCATCATCTGGAGCACCCGCAGCGCATCCTCGTCCGGCGAGACGGTTCGCAGCTTGTCGAATGGTGTCATGGCGTGGAACACGGCCGTCGTCGGCCAGAGCTCGCGATCGATGCGCTGAGCGTCCGTCAGAGTGACGAGGCCCAGCATCTCCTCGCCGGCCATCACCGGGAAGCAGCGGCCGCGGCCGGCCAGCATGAGGTCAGCCACGAGGTGAGCGACGCTTGCGTCGGGCGGAACGGGCAGGCAGTCCTTGCGAGCTACCTCGGCGGCGGAGACGCCGCGGAGCGCCGTCTGGATCACCAGTTGCTCGTAGCTGGCCGTGGAGGCGCTCCGGAGAAACAGACCGATCAAGAACATCCAGACGCCCCCTATGGGGTTGCCGAGGAAGAACTGGATGGCGCCCACGCCCATGAGACCGAAAGCGACGAAGGTACCCGTTCTGGATGCTGTGCGGGTCGCCCGCAGCAGATTGCGGTTGCGCGCCCAGACGACGGAGCGCAGCACTCGCCCGCCGTCCAGCGGAAAGCCGGGCAGCATGTTGAAGGCCGCGATGACGCCGTTGATGAAAGCCAGGTACCCGGCGATTGCGGCGACGTCGGGAGCTGGGCCCCTCAGGACCAGCCACAGAACGGTGAAGAAGGCGCCGATCGCCAGGCTGGTCAGCGGCCCGACGATGGCCACCTGGAACTCCTCGCTGGCCGACCGGGCTTCCCGACCCAGGTTGGAGACGCCGCCGAAGACAAAGAGGGTGATTCCCCTGACGGGGATGCCTTTGGCCTTCGCTACGAGCGAGTGCGACAGCTCATGGAGGAGGATGGAGAGGAAGAAAATGCAGGCAACGACGACACCGACGGCCCAGCGCCGGGCCTCGGACCACTGGGGGAAGAACTCCTTCAGGATGCCGCCGTCGCCGGCGAACGACCATGTGATCAGCAGAAGGATGAAGACCCAGCTCCAGTGGACGCCGATCTCGATCCCGGCGATCTTACCGATCTTGAAAGAACTGCCCATCCTACTCCCTAACCCTTGATCACGCCGAGTGGACGCATGCGTGCCACTTTGCGCGAAATGCCTGCGTGCTCGAGTACGTCCACGACGTTCGCCACGTCCTTGTACGCCTCGGAGGCTTCCTCCGCCAGGGCGCGCGGGTTCTGCGCGCGCACCAGGATGCCCTGGTCGGCCATCCGCTGCGCGATATTCACCCCGGCCAGCAGCCGCTTGGCGGCGCCCCGGCTGCACACCCGGCCGGCGCCGTGGCAGGTGGAGCCCCAGGTTTCGCTCATCGCCTGTTCGGTTCCGACGGCCAAGTAGGAGTAGCGGCCCATGTCCCCCGGCACAAGCACAGGCTGGCCAACCGCTCGATAGGCCTCCGGCACCTCGGGGTGCCCGGCGGCGAACGCGCGTGTGGCGCCCTTCCGGTGCACGCAGACCCTCATTGTTCTGCCGTTGAAGCGGTGTTCCTCGATCTTCGCGATGTTGTGAGCCACATCGTACATCAAGTGCAGGCCCAGGTCTTGCCTGCTCCGTCCCGTTACTCTCATGATAGCGCGCCGGATTTGGTGGTTGATGGCCTGACGGTTGGCCCAGGCGAAATTCGCCGCCGCCGCCATCGCTCCCAGATACGATTTCCCTTCCTTGGAGCTAATCGGGGCGCAGGCGAGCTGTTTGTCCGGAAGCTCGATCTTGTACTTCGCCGCCGCCTTCTCCATCACGCGAAGGTAGTCCTGGCACACCTGGTGGCCGAAGCCCCGCGAGCCGCAATGGAGAAAGACGACCACCTGGCCGGGCTCCGTGAGACCGAACGCGCTCGCTGCTTCCGCGTCGAAGACACGTTCGAGCACCTGCAGCTCCAGGAAGTGGTTGCCGGAGCCGATGGTGCCCAACTGGGCCAGGCCTCGCTGGCGCGCGCGTTGGCTCACGGCCGACGGATCAGCGCCGGGCAGGCAGCCGCACGATTCCGTAGCCTCCAGGTCTTCGGGCTGGCCGTACTCGCGTTCGAGCATCCAGGAAGCGCCGCGCACCATCAGATCGTCCAGCTCGTGGCGGTTCAGGCGAAGGAAGCCGTGACCGCCGAGGCCCGGCGGCGCGTCGCGATAGAGCTGATTCACCAGTTCCTTCAGGATGGGCCGGACCTCGTCCTCGCGGAGCGTCGTGGTAATCACTCTCGCCCCGCAGTTGATGTCGAACCCGACGCCACCAGGCGAGACGACGCCGTCCTCCACACGCATGGCGGCCACGCCGCCGATGGGGAAGCCGTAACCCCAGTGGATGTCCGGCATGGCGAGCGAGCGGCCGACGATGCCGGGCAGCGTGGCGACGTTCGCCGCCTGCTCGATGGCCTGATCGCCCTCCAACTGCTCGAGCATCGGCCTGTCGGCGAAGATGAGCGCCGGAACCCGCATTGCCCGCTTGTACTCCTTGGGGAGCTCCCAGCGGTAGTCGTCGATCTGATTCAGCGTCTTCAGCCAGCTCATGATCGCTAGATATCGAACAGTACTTGCACGCGGTAGCCGCCGTCTTCTCGCGCGATCTCCATTAGATGACGGGTGACGGCCTTCACCATCACGTTGTGGGCGCCGTGGCGCTCCGCATCGAACCGCTCGCCCCAGGCGCGTCCCTGCAGCCGGGTCTCCGTCAACTCATCGACCTGGAACCGGCGGAAGATCAGCCCCTCCGTCTCGGTGAGGAAGACCAACTCGAGCAGCCAGTCCGTGAGCAGCGCCTCGGGACTCTCGCCCTCCAGCGCCACCTCGCGCGTCTCCCGCTCCTTGATGCCGTCGAGTTCCACCAGCAGAGCATACATCCCCTCTGCCGCGTTGGCGAACGCCTCGGCGAGCGTAGCGCCGCGGGCGACGATGCCCGCCTCTGCCGTGTGTTCCAGGGGCTCGTAGCGGGGCCGGGCGGTGGTCATTGAGAACTCCGACAGGGGACCTCACGTGAGGAGCGGTCAGTCGGGCGGGTGCACCAGTTCTTGGGCGCGCGGCTCACTCAGTATCGCACCCGAAATCTCGGGGGGTCAATCGAGCCGTTCGAGCATCTTTGCCGGGCATGCATCCACCTGTCCTACGGGTGCTGCACATCGACAACAAGCAACGCGTCGGTGAGGCTAAAGGCGCGGAAATCAACTTCCTGGTTGAGCCCCAGCACCCATGTTACCACCCCTTCGAAGTCGCAGATCTGTTCCATCTCCAGGAGCGAGGGCAGGTTGGGGGCCAACTCGGTTTGCTCGAACGTTTGCGCGCCGGTGTCGTCGTGCGCCGCTGCCGGGTACATGCGCACCTGCAGGAAGGCATTGCCGGCGATCTCTACCGGCAGTCCGGAACCGCATGCCGTGATCGGCGGCGAGACGTACTCCACGCGGTATCCCGGGATCCCGCCGTCGAACTCAAAGATTGCGCGGTCGTACTGCTCGGGCGTCCCGGTCTGCACAAGGGTGAGCAGCGGGTGGGGCGGCGCCGTGTCGCCGGACTGCTCCACGGGCTCGCGGCTGAACACGGCCTCGCCGGTCAGCGTTGGCGTCGTGACCGTCACACCGGACGACCCGGTCGGGCTGGCGACAGCACCCGCGGTCGCCGTCCCCGCGGGCGAAGGGGTGAGCGGAGCGGACTCCTCTCCGCCACAGGCGGCGAAAGCAATGAGCCCAAACGTCATGACCAGCGCCATCAGCAGGGTTGAGCAGTGAAAACGCTTCATGGGGCACCTCCCTAGTCGAACGCGGCGAAGAGCTCCTCGAATGCACGCATCTGACCGCCCTCGGCTGATGAAGGAACGAGGATCGGCGTGTTGACCCCGGCGGCGAACCACGCCTCGACACCTTCGTGGATCTCGGCGGCGCTGCCATAGAGGGTCACGTCGGCCAGCCAGCGGTCACTCATCAGCGAGGCGATCCGATCCCGGTCGCCGGCCCCCACAGCCTCGCCGATGGCGGTCATCTCCTCCTCGTAGCCGGCCTCGATCCAGTAGTTGCGGTAGTTGGGCATCATGACGTAGCCGGTGAGCGTGCGGCGCATCACCTCGGCCGCCGCGGCCTTGTCGTCGGAGATGCAGGTCGGGATCATGTCGCCGATAAGGAACCCGTCGGAGCCGCGCTTCTCCTTCGGCAGGTTCGATAGCGACGTCTCCATGTGCGAACGGGCGGCGTTGGCCCAGATGGCACCGTCGGAGATCTCACCCGCCAGCCGCACCATGCGCTGACGGAGCGTTGCCAGCGCGACAGGCGGCAGGTCTCCCGTGCGTGGCACCGCCCTCAGGTCCTCGACGAACCGGCGCATGTCGGAAAGCGGCTTACCCGCCCTAATGCCCAGCCTTTCGTGCGCCGGGCGGTGACTGACGCCGACGCCGAAGAGGAAGCGGCCCCCGCTTATCTCATGAAGCCAGGATGCGGTCTGAGCGTAGTCCGCGACGTGCCGCGTGTAGATGTTCGCGATGGACGTGCCGAAGCGTATGTCGTGCGTACTGAGCCCGACAGCAAGACACAAGGACAGGTTGTCGCCGAGCGAGGGACTGTAGATCCCTGCGAAGCCGCGTCGTTCGATCTCCTGCGCGAGCTCCACCGTGGCCTTCCGGCGGCCCGGTACCGCGGCAAGGCTCAGGGCCGGTTTGCGCGTCATCTAGACCTCCATCCCGGGCAAGCCGGGGCCGGGCACCTGCCACCGCGCCCGGCCCGGAATGCTGCTCGCAGTGCGTTCAACCGCAGTGCTGCTCCAGCAGCTCGCGGATCTCTCGGACGGTTGCGTCGCGCCAACCGGCCCACGTAGGCCCTTGCTGGAACTCGACGTACGCTCGGATCAGCCTCTGCCGCTCATCGTTCGAGATGTCGGGGTTGCGCAACGGAGCGGTCAGCTTCTGCAGCTCCGGCATCTGTTCGTTCGCGAGGGCCGGCCGCTCGATCCAGTGGGCGATGTAGGAGTGGTCGGCCGTGTAGAAGACGAACGTGGGAATGGATTCGTGCTTCCCTTGATTGAGAAACTCCGCCATGATGTCTTTGTTCTTGTCGCGGAAGAAGACACGCAGCTCGATGCCGCTCCCCTCCGCGATGCGCGCCATGACCGGCAGGCCGCGGAAGACATCAGGGCACCAGGGCTCGCCCAAAGCGAGACAGCGGGCCGGGCCGGCCGGCCGGTTGACCAATTCGCGGAATGCGCGAGCGTCGTCGTCTGAGAGACGGGTCTCGGCGTAGTTCTCGTGGAAGCGGGCCTGGTTGCTTTCCACGGCCCCTACCCAGTCCTCGTAGGTCAGCCCCTGGGCGAAGCGCTCCGGCGTGACCACGCTTTCGTTCTGTTGCGGCATACCCCTCCCTCTCGATGCTGAGCGGCGCTCGGTTCGGGCCGAGTGTAGCACCTGGGACAGTGCCCTACAAGCGGATGCGCCCGCGTATGCGCGCGGCGGCCGAGGTGAGCAGCAGTCCGGCCGTCATGAGTGCGGCAGCCAGTACCCAGAGCCAGGTCGATTCGCAAACGCCGGTCCCGGGGCCCGCTCCTGAATCCGGCAGCGATGCGGCCTCAGGTCCTGCTTCGTCCCGTGGGAACCCCAGCAGCTCCGGCAGGGTGGGCGGCCAGCCGGTTTCCTGGTCGTCGCGGGGCGACGGAGAGCCGGGACCTTCGATGGGCCGCGTGACGTCGGGAGGCGCCGGCTCCACCCGCTCAGAGCGGATCAGTTCGGCCGGGATCACCTCGGCGCTGGGCAGCGGGTCGATCTGCTCGACGTTGCCGGGGACCACCTCGACCGGCGTGATGCTCTCGCTGGGGAGCGACTGGGCGGGCTGTACAGTACCCTGGACGATCTCAGCCGGCGTTCCGACGCCGTCGGCCAGCTCGACTGGGATGGAGGAGCCGGGCTGGCCCATCTTCGGCTCGTCTCCCTCTTCGCATGCTCCTGGAATGAGCAGGTCGGGCGGGAGCTCGACGCCTGGGTCCAGATCGACATCCGGTGGGAGAGGCTGCCAGCAGGCCTCCTCCTGCCCGAAGCTAGGGAAGGCCGGTCCGCCGTTCGGAGGCAAGAACCAGCTAACGTATTCCATCCGATCACAAGGAAGAGGATAGGTGAAGAACTCCCCCCCGTCCGCTGGGACCGGCCAGCACGTCTCCTCTTCGAAGTCGACGGGGAAGATCCCGTAGCCGAGATCGACCGCGCCCTCGGGCAGGTTCACCGCGAAGCGCACCTCAGCGTCGCAAGTTTCAAGCTGTGGACGGCCGTCCATGCCGGGCACTGAGAACCAACACATCTCCGGCTCCCCGCAGCCGTAGGCTCTCTCCCAGAAGCCGTACCCCGGCGTTTGCGACCAGCAGAAGGGATAATCGCACGGGTTTCGGACGGACGACGAGCCGTCGGGCGCGATGAAGTCGCAGTACTCCGTGTCACATGGCACGTCGTAGAGCGGCATGTCCTCTTCGACGGAGAGCCAGCAGATGTCCTCGCCACAAGATCGGAGTTCCGCATCTCCCTCATCCGGGGGTACAAACCAGCAGAGATCGTCGCCACCGTAGCAGTCCCCCATCGATCTCCATTCGCCGCTGCCCGGCGGACTCGTCCAGCACATTGGAAATTCGCAGCTATCTCGGTACGACCGGGAGCCGTCGGGAGCGGTGTACTCGCAGAGGTCGGTGTCGCAGGGAACATCATAGAGATACTCGTCGGACCCGCGAGATCCACGTGATAGCCAGCACACCTGCTCGGCGCAGGGCTGGAGCGTGGCCTCTCCTTCGCCCGGCGGGACATACCAGCAGTGCTCCTGTTCGCATCCGCCGAAGGCTGGGTAGTACTCGCCGGTGTCCGGTGAGGCGGCCCAGCAGACCTCCAGGTCACAGGGAGCTATCTCCGGGTCGCCCTCCGGCGGATAGTGCCAGCACTGGTCCTCGTACCCGCAGGTACCGACGGCCATACCGGCGCCGCCGAGCGCGACGTAGTCCTCCGGCAGGCCGCCGGAGGGCGTCCCGTTCACGACCAGGACGCCGTCGGCATAGGCGCAATCGCCCTCCGGCGGCGGGCCGTAGACGGCGCGGATGCCGAAGTCGGCGCCCGGGGCCAGCGTTCCCAGATCCCAGACCGGCCGGCCGAGCGCGTCGGTTCCGGCGGCCGGCGGTTCTGAGCTGACCAGGACCGCGCCGCCGGTCTGCACGTCCAGGACGCTGACGTCCGTCATCTCCAGGTCGCTCACATTCGAGACGGCGATCTGGAACTCGGCCTGGTCCGGGGCGCCGGGGCGCACCGGCTCGATTGGCACCGGCACGCCATCGTCCGGTGGTGGGGGCGGCACCGGCAACGGTTCGTAGGGCGGAGGCTCGTACTCCGTGACAAGGGTCCTCGTCACTTGGAGGTTCGTGGGCGGCGCCTGCGCGTCATCTGCCACGTCCCAGCAGCGCTCGCCACTTGTCATAACATTCGGATCGTCCCGAGAAGCCACAGTGATCGATCCGCCGATGGGTCCCGTGTCGTAGTTCTCAACGGCAAGCCGGATGACGGCCTCCAATGTGCCGCCGGCTTCCAGGTCGCCCAGTTCGTACGTGAGCTGGAGGGGGCCGGTCGGCAGCAGCTCGCCGTTGAGCGTCAGGTCGATGAACGTGGGAATGGGGATCTCACATTCGCTGGCCGGGCCAACAGTTGCGACGAGGTTGGTGGCGGCCTCATCACCGGTGTTTGCGAGTGTGACGGTACAGGTGATGAGCACCGGCTCACCGGGGCGTGCCGCATCCGGATCACAAGCGCCGCTCGCTTCGAGGACGGGTTGAGCGGCGGCTTGTCGCACCTCCAGGCTGCCGGTGCCCGCAGCCGTTGCTCCAAGCAGAACAAGGACCGCCATCGCCAGGACAGCCGGCCGACCGGCTGCCTTTGCGATTCCCAGAAGGCCTAGCGTTGCATTCATGATCCACCTCGCTTCGCTACGTCCGTGTCCGGCTCAGTCTTGCTATCACGTCGGTCCTAGCTCGCTAGACGCACGAGCCACGCGAAACGTTCCGTTCGCCAGGGCGGTTCAGAGCAACGATAGCATATCGGTGCGCGGGTTGCAGCGGCCCCGCGGGAGCGAAAAGGGGCCCGTCGGCGGGCTCCGCGCGGCCGCGCGCCGCATGCCTTGACAGGGCCCGGCCCCCTGCCTACGATGAAGGTGCCCGGCCATGGTGGGGGTGGTCGGCGCGGGAGGGTTGCTTGGGGTTCGTCCGCCACTTCGCCGCGCTGCTCTTCGTAATCGCTCTTCCCATCGCTCTCGTCACCACCAACGTACGCATCGTGGTCAACGAGCCGCGCGTGTACGAGTATGCGACGGATCACTACGATACTCCCAGCACCACGGGCATCCCCCGCGCAGAGCTGCTGCGCGCGAGCAGCGAACTCCGCGACTACTTCAACAGGGACGACGGCAAGCCGATCTTCGTGCGGGTGCAGAAGGACGGCGCACCAATCTCCCTCTTCAACCGCCGGGAGACGGCTCACCTTCAGGATGTCAGGACGCTCTTCCAGGCGAGCTTTCGGGTACAGGAGGCGGCCGTCATCTTCGCGCTGGCGTACGTAGTGATGGTCTTCCTCTGGGCGCGGGAGGGCAGCTTGCGCACGCTGGCGAGGCAGATCGTGCTCTCAGGGCTCTTGGGTCTGGCGGTCATCGGCATCGTGGGCGCCATCGCCGTCACTGGATTCGACCAGTCCTTCGACTGGTTCCACCGCATCGCCTTCGACAACGACTTGTGGCAACTGGACGCGACCCGCGACCACCTGATCCAGATGTTCCCGGAGGACTTCTGGCGAGACGTCAGTCTCTGGGTCGGCATCGCTACTCTGGCGGAGCTAACGACGCTGGCGCTGCTCGCGGCCGCCTACCTGGGGCTGACCCGCCGCTCGGCGGCCACCTATGCGCTTCCCGAGGGGGCGCAGGCCTAGCTGGCGCGCTGCGCGGCCCCGACGGAGGTACCCCCCAGGCCGGACACGGAAAAGGCAGGGCATTGAACCCTGCCTTGAGTGCTGGCTGCCTGGAGTTCAGCTAGGGCCGGCAGGCCGCGCAGGAACTGCTGGAGCAGGACGAGCAGCCGCTCGCCATGGATGAACCGCCCAGCGGATCGCTACCCTCGCGGACCGGCGCGGCGACAAGCGAGACGACCCGCTCTGCTTTCGGATGTCCTGCCGGGCAGGTCGCGGGCTCAGTCGAGCGGCTCATCGGGCGTAGTTGCTCGAAGGTGGTGTTGCAGGACCGGCAGTAGTACTCATACAGCGGCATGACTTGGTTGCCTCCCAGGGGCTACTCTCATGGTACCAAACAACTCGCTGAAGATGCACGTCCCGGCATCTCACCCACCGGAACCGTGCTGTGCGCGCGGTCACGACGGGACGATAGGCGCCGATCTAGTGCCCGCTTGGCGGATCAGCGCGGCCCGCCAGGCTGGAGGACGTGAACCAGTTCGGTCGGTCCCGGCAGTACTCGTCGAGTCTCTCGACCAGGGCTTCGTCGAGACCCTCGGAGAGATAGTAAGTGGGAGTGAGCATGTTGTGGCCGGGGGGGATGCGGCCCTCATGCCTCGCGGTCTCCTCCAGCGGCGTTCCCGTGTATACGCGGAGTCCGACGTTCATCATGAGCGGGGCGTCGTGCGCCACCTCGCTTAGAAAGTCCAGGGCGCGCCACACCGACTCCTCTGTCTCGCCCGGGCCGCCGAACAGCAGGAACATGATGAAGGGCATGCCCACGGCGCGCAGGTCGTCCAAGGCTCGGACGATGTCTCTCTGCGTGTAACCCTTGCGGTAGCTCTTGAGCATCTCGTCCGTGGCCGCCTCCAGGCCCAACGCCACCCCGCGGCAGCCCGACTCCTTCATCACCTCCAGCAAGTCCCTCGACAGGCCAACGGGGTTGACGTCCGTGTGCCAGACCGTGCCAGATCCTCGCTTGATCAGCTCGCGACACACCGCCATCGCATGCTCGGGTGGGTACTGGAACACCCCGTCCGTGAAGAACACCTGGTTGATGCCGATCTCACTGCGGATCCGCCCGATCTCCGCGACGGTGACCTCCGGCGGCTTCAGGCGGACCCCCTCGGCGTCGGCGCTTTCCGCGCAGTAGGTGCAGGCCAGGTCACAGCCGCGCTTGCTCTCAACGGGGATGGCCGCACCCTCGGCCAGGTACTTGGGGCAATCCACCAAGTCGAAGGCCGGCCCGGGGGAGGCAGAGAACGTGTGCACTTTCGCCACACCCGTGACGACTGCCTTGCCGTGAGACAGGTAGCAGCCGCCGGCAACGGCGTCGGGCGGGTCCTCCTTCTCGATGCAGTCGACCAGCGCAGCGACCGATTCCTCGGCCTCTCCGGCGAACCCATAGGGGACATCCAGGCGCTCGAGGATCTCGCCCGGGAACAGAGAGTAGCCCGACCCGCCGAGCACTATCGGCGATCGCGTGGCCTCCTTCACGGTCTCGACGCAGCGCTCCGCTTCCTCGAGGAAGGACTGGTGGCCATGGAGTCGGTTGTTCTCAAGGTTCCGGAGGCTCATGCCGACGAGTTCGGGCTCGAACGCGGCCAGGTGGGATGAGATGGCCCGGATCGGGTCGTGCTCGTGGCAGAGGTCGAGCAGACGCACGTCGTGCCCGTGCTCCCGGAGCGTGCCAGCGACGATTGCGGGTCCGATAGGAAAGACCGGGTTGGGTTCGCGAAACCGGTTCAGCGATATGACCGAGATCCTCATACGCCGAGCGCTCCCGCTGCTTCCTCCAGGCCGTCCTGCGAGGCGCCGCCGCGGCAGGACGGCCTGCCGAGTATGTCAAACGTCGGGAACGCCCGCACAAGCCCGCCGCAGCCAGGGTGGTAGACATCTTCGTGCGATGGATCGCTTCGTCGCATGCGCATGGCGGCTGCTACAATGGTAGCGGACTGTCCAGTTCATATGTAACCCAATGAGTAGGGAGCGTCGCATGGCAGAGGAGACTATCGTAGTGCTTGGCGGCGGCGTTGGCGGCGTGGTCGCCGCCAACGAGTTGCACGGTCGGCTGAAGGACAAGGCTCGCATCGTCCTCGTTGAGCGGAACCCGCTGCGGTCCCTGCCACTGTCCTACCTCTGGGTCATGACCGACGAACGCCGGCCGGACGCCATCACGCGGGACATCAGCCGGATCGAGCGCAAGGGCGTCGAGTTCGTCACGGGCGAGGTGACGCGCATCGACTTGGCGAAGCGCTCAGTCACCGCGGGCAAGCGCGAGATCTCCTATGACTACCTCATCGTGGCGCTGGGCGCCGAGATGGCTCCCGACGGCGTGCCCGGACTGGCCGACGCTCATACCTACTACGACCTGGCCGGCGCGGCGCGGTTGCGTGACGCGGTCGTCGCCTTCGAGGGTGGTCGAATTGACTTGGTTATCGCCGGTCTGCCGAGCAAGTGCCCGACGGCGCCCTACGAGGGCGCAATGCTGCTGGAGGGGTTCTTTCACAGCCGCCACGTGCGTCATCGGGTAGAACTGGCTCTCTACACGCCGGAGCCGGCGCCGATGCCGATAGCCGGTCCGACCACCGGCGAGGCCGTACGGGAGCTGCTGGCCCACAAGGGCGTTGCCTTCCACCCCAACAAACAGCTCGTGGAGGTGAAGGGGCAGGAGATCCATTTCGAGGACGGCGAGACGGTCTCTTCCGATCTGCTGGTGACCATACCGCCCCACCGGGCGCCCCAGGTGGTGCGGGACTCGGGTCTCACCGACGACTCCGGCTGGATCCCTGTCGACCGGCGCACGCTCGAGACCAAGCACGAGGGCGTCTACGCCATCGGTGATGTGACGCGCATTGCTCTTCACGACGGCATGCCGCTGCCGAAGGCGGGAGTCTTCGCTCAGGCTGAGGCGGAGGTGGTGGCCCGGAACATCGCGGCGCGCGTTCTTGGCCAGGCCAAGCGCGAACGGTTCGACGGCAAGGGCTATTGCTTCCTGGAGACGGGCGGCGGCACGGCGGGCCTGGCGCAGGGCGATTTCTTCGCTGAGCCGCGCAGTATTCCGTTGCGCTCTCCCAGTCCGGTCTGGCACTGGGGCAAGGTGGCCTACGAACGTTACTGGCTCTGGAAGTGGTACTGAGAGGGAGGCCGTTCAGGCGCCGGTTTGGGGAGCGCTGGACGCGCGACCCGCAGGCGTGGGCCGGACTGGTCTAGGTTGGCTCATCTCAGAAGGTGGCGTGCAGGACGAGGGTCCGCTCGGCCGCTACTCGAGGTAGTCCTTCAGCTTCTTGCTCCGGGACGGATGGCGCAGCTTGCGAAGCGCCTTCGCCTCTATCTGGCGGATCCGTTCGCGGGTGACCTGGAACTCGCGTCCCACCTCCTCCAGCGTGCGGCTGCGCCCGTCTTCCAGCCCGAAACGGAGCCCCAGCACTTTTCGCTCACGATAGGTGAGGCTGTTGAGAACGTCCGTCACCTGCTCCTTCAGGAGCTGGTGGGAGGCGGCGTCCGCCGGGGGTAGCGCGGCTTCGTCCTCGAGGAAGTCGCCCAGGTGGCTGTCCTCTTCCTCGCCGATCGGTGTCTCCAGGGACACGGGCTCCTGAGACACCTTGATGATCTCGCGGACTCGTTCCGGCGCGATCTCCATCCCCTCGCCTATCTCTTCGCTGGTGGGCTCTCGGCCGAACTCCTGAATGAGCTTTCGGCTCACTCGAACGAGCTTGTTGATGGTCTCCACCATGTGGACGGGGATGCGGATGGTGCGCGCTTGGTCGGCGATGGCCCGCGTGATGGCCTGGCGAATCCACCAGGTGGCGTACGTGCTGAACTTGTACCCCTTGCGGTAGTCGAACTTCTCGACGGCGCGGATGAGGCCGATGTTGCCTTCCTGGATGAGGTCGAGCAGCGACATACCGCGGCCGATGTACTTCTTGGCGACGCTCACGACCAGGCGCAGGTTCGCCTCCGTCAGCTTTCGTTCTCCCCGGTAGCCGGACTCGTTCAACCGCTCGAAGTAGTCCGTGAGGCCGCGCTCGTGAGGGGCGAGCCGGTCGATCTGGTCCCAAGGGGGAGGGACGAGCCGACGTTCGCCGCCGACAGCCCCGGCGGCGACCTGAAGCAGGTCCGGGGTCAGGATGTGCGTGAGGATCGAGAGCCGCACCGTAGCCTGCTCGGCGCGCTCCGAGTCGCAGCGCAGGCTGCGGACCAGATGCTCGATCAGCGTTTGGTCCAGTTCTCCATCCAGCGTGTTCCGCAACGTCTCATCGATTACGAGGCTCGAAAGCGGGTTCTTCTTGATGTGGAGATGCCTGGTGACGCTGTTGAGGACCCGCCGCTCGTCGTGCAACTGGCTGAGGAGGCTGAGGAGGATCTCGCTGCCGGCGGGCTCCTCTCCTCGGTCGTCCAGCCAGCGCTGTTCGATGTCCCGGATGTGCTTCCCCTCCTCCATCTGGCGGGCCAGTCGTTTCTCGTCGGCTCCGGACAGAAGGTACACCTTGCCGATCTCGCGCAGGTACATCCGCACCGGATCATCGATGCCGTCCTGCGTTTCGAGGTCGGTCTCATCCTCGAGACTTGCCGACTTCGGTTCGTCCTTTGTTCCGGCAACGCTCACCAGAGCGGAGTCGGCGTCGCGGCCTCCGGACGCCTTGGCTACCAGACGAGTGGAGTTCAGCACTGCGACGCTGTCGGCCAGCCGGGCGTAGATCTCGTCCAGCTCATCACCGCTGGAGGAGTTGTCGCGGCTCCTGCTACGGCCCGTGGAAACGTGGCTGCCGTTGCTCTCCTGATCGTCGTCGATCATGTATCGCCCTCACCTTGCGGGGACGCTTGTCTCGTTTGCGCTGAGCGCGAGCCCGAAGATGCTTGATGGAGCCGCCGCCCGATCTCGCTATCCTCCACGAGCCTGTTGGCCAGCTCCGACGTAGCGGTTTCGCCCTCGGGCGGCGGAGCGCCGTCTTGATCCCCCGCCGCCCGGGCTCTCTCGAGGGCAAAAGCTTCGTCGACGGCCGCGCTCATGTATTCCTGTAGACCGGGCTCGGCCAAGGCCGCTGCCCTGGCCTGCTTAGCCGCGGACAGTCTACGGAATTCGATCCGGGCGACGCAATCCCGGAGGGCGTCATGGAGCTGCGCCCTTTCGAGCACGGGGAGGTCTCGCTCCATGATGCGCGCCAGTTGAGGGTGCAGCTCCTGTGGTATCACCCGGCAAATCGACTCCACCTCGGGAGCCTCACGCCAGGCCCGGAAGACGGCCCTGTTCTCCTCAAACAGGAAGAGATCCGGGGAGAGGTCCATGCCCTCCTCGCGGAGCTCCGGGCTACGCAGGAGCAGTGCGAGGCAGAACTCCTCCCCCGGTTCAGCCCTTGGGCGGACCGCGCGCGCCGGCTCCGGCGTCACCCCTGTGTCTCCTCGGGACATGGTCGCGGGGCGTTTCCGCAGCTCGGAGCGCAGAGTGCCTTCCGCCACCTGTGCCAGGCGCGCCAGACGCTGGACGTAGTGAGCGCGGTAGACCGGCTCCTCGATCAGGCGGACGACGGGGAGCAACTCCTGCAGCAGCTCCGCGCGCTGGCTGGGCTGCGACAGGTCCTTGCGCCCTGCGACTGTCTCGAAGACGTGGTCTGTGAACGGCTTTGCGCCGGCGACCGCGGCGTCCCAAGCGGTGCGGTCGGCCCTGATCATCTCGTCCGGGTCTTTGCCTGAGAGAGGGACAACGTAGACCGTGACGGCCGCGCGCTTCAGGGCATCACGGGACCACTCCTGTGCTCTCTCCGAGAACTCGTCCTCGTCAAGCGCCGCCGGGTGCGCCGATGCGGGCGCCGCTCGTATGGCGCCTGCCGCCCCGGCTTCCTGGAGAGCCCGGAGCGTGGCCTCGATGCCCGCCGCGTCGGCGTCCATGGCCAGCATGATCTTCGCCTTGAGGCGCTCGAGCATCCGGATCTGCCGCTCGGTCAGCGCGGTGCCCATCGACGCGACCACGTTGGCCTGGCCGTGCTGATGGGCGGCGATGGCGTCCATGTAGCCCTCAACGACGATGACGCTGCGCTCGCGGCGGATAGCGTCCTTCCCCTTGTCCAGGGCGTACAATACGCGGCTCTTGTCAAACAGCGCCGTCTGCGGGGTGTTGAGGTACTTCGCTCCCGGGGCGCCCGTCGCGCCGGCCGGCGCGGACTCCAGCAGCCGCGCTCCGAAACCCACCACACGGCCACGCTCATCGTTGATTGGGAACATCAGGCGGCCACGGAATCGGTCGTAGCCGCCCCGGTCGCTCTCTACCAGCAGCCCGGACTGGAGCAGCTCTTCCTCGTCGAACGCCCGTTCCGAGAGGTGGGACTTGAGCGCGTCCCAGCTATCCGGGCTGTAGCCCAACTGGAATGTCTCTATGGTCTCGATGTCCAGGCCGCGCGACGTGAGGTAGGAGCGCGCCGCTTCCCCTGCCTCCGAGTGGAGGAGGGCATTGTGGAAGTAGGAGGCGGCCGCTTCGTTGGCCTGGAGGAGCCGCTGGCGCCGTTCGTCCTCCTGCGGCTCCCAACTGTCGGCCAGGACTACCCCAGCGCGCTGGGCGAGCATGCGCAGCGCGTCTCCGAACTCTATGCCCTCGCGCCTCATCACGAAGTTGAAGACATCGCCCCCGGTGGCGCACGCGCCGAAGCAGTGCCACGTCTGCCGCTCTGGAGAGACGAAGAAGGAGGGGGTTCGTTCGTTGTGGAAGGGGCAGTTGGCCCGGAAGTTGCGCCCGGATCGCTGCAGAGTGACGTACTCGCCTATCACGTCCACGATGTCGATGCGGCTCTTCACCTCGTCGATGGCAGACATGCCCGTTCGCTCCCTACAACGGCCTTCGACGCAGCAGATTACGGCGTTCGTGCCGCAGCCCTGGCGCGCAACGCTCGCACCTGGCCAGCATGCTCATTCTCGTGCTCCGCGACTCTCCGGAACCGGCTCGCGACGGTCTGTTCGCCGCGGCGGGGATGGATGAACGTCATGTTTAGCTGCTCTGGGGAGAGCCCCCGCAGCAGACGCGCCGTATCCCTGCGCTGCGCGAGGAGCCCGTGCAGGATCTGAGGCACCGGCGCGGTCTGCGCCAGCTTTGCCTGCTCCTGACGCTCGTCCTCCGTCCCGAGCGATACCGTGACTTGCTCCTGGGACAGGGCCGCCTGCGCCTGCTGCACGAGGATGCCCTCAGTCGCCAGCAAGTGGGCCAACACCTCCGCCGCCGACCACTCCGCTTCGTCGGGGCAGGCGCGGAAACCTTCTTCGTCGAGCTCGCTAATCGCGCCCATCAGTGCCTGCCTGCTGGCCTCCAGTAGAGCGCCGAGTTCCGCCGCCGGGGACTGGCCTGGGTCGTCGGGGCACATCTTCAGTCACTGCCCAGTGTAGCAAAGTCTCGTGGCGGCGCGCGCCGCGGCGTTCGCCTTTCGGGCGGCGATCGGACGGGGCTGTTTGATGGCGGACAGAAGCCGGTGCCGGGCTGGCCGGGCGCCGACGGGGAGCGCGTCTTCGCCCATGCCCGGCCCGCTCTATGCTCCTGGTGTCGGGGTCGGGATAGATTGCGGCCGCAGCGTTGGCTGGGGCGTTACGGGCGCCCCTGGTGTGTTGGTCGGCGGTGGTAGCGGCGTCGACGTGGGAGGCGCCTGTCTGGTCGCGGTGGGAGGGATGAGCGATGGGGACGGAGTCGCCGCGGGCGGTGCCAGCGGTTCGGTCGCTGGAGCGACCGTCGGGTAGTAGGGGACCCACGGCGCTTCGGACGTGGGAAGGACCACGTCCGGTCCTGAGCCCGGTCCGGCGACAGCCAGCCCGGAGAGGTCTCCTGAGACGTCTATGAAGGAGGCGTCGACCCAGCCGCGAATCTGAGACCCCGGCGGGTGTATCACCTGCAGCCAGGTCTCGTCTTCGTTGCGACCCACTATCGGTACCCGCGCGCCCTTGTGGATCACGCTCAGGACCGCGTATCGAGAGCCGGGCCCGATGCGCATCGTGGTCGTGGTGCGCACGCTCCCGATGAGGCCGCTCTGTGGCGCCGCGGTCGACTCGGCCTCCGGCGTGCCGTCATCGCCCAGCGCCACGCGGCGCCCCGCACCTCCATCGCCGCTGCTGAAGACCGTAAGGACGATCATGACCAAGAACAGGACGACGAGGACACCCAGCCCGCCCAGGATGAAACGGTTTCGCAGGAGATCTCGCCAGTCTGCAAGCTTGAAGCCGATGCCGCGCTCTGCAAGCTGGAGGCCGACTCCGCGCTGCGGCGCCTCAGTACGCGGTGTGACGGGCACGAGCTCCTCCAGCTCCGGCGGCGGCGCGGGCTTTGCCTGCGGGATGTCGCTGTCGTCCATAGACGGTTCCCCAGTCATGCTAGCAAGCTCTCACGCTGGGCACATCACTGTCTCCGCCCTGGAATCGGAGTCCCAGGGATTCCGCGGTCCGCCGGGCGAAGAAGTCCGTCATGCCTGCGACGTAGTCGGCCACGCGACGTGCAGGCGGGTCCTCGGTTCGAGTGAAGTCCGACGTGATCGCTTGTGGGTGTGCCATGAAGTACTCGAACAGAAACTGCACGATGCGGCGTGCGCGCGTCGCTTCCTCCTGTTGCGCCTCCCATTCGTACACATGGGAGAACATGAAGTCGCGGAGCTCGTTTGCGGCCGCGGCGGCGGTCTCGCTCATGCCGATGCGCGGCGGGTCGTTGCCGGGAGGCGGGGAGCCCTCCCCGGCGGCCGCCCACGACGTCTCCACGATGTCGGTCACGAGCGTGTCGATGCGCTGGGCGTGCCTGGTTCCCAGTACTTCCCGCGTCCTGTGGGGGAGGTCCTCCTCGCGCAGGCGTCCTGCCCGCACCGCGTCGGCGATGTCGTGGTTGAGGTAGGCGACGGAATCGGCGAGCTTGACGATCTGCGCCTCCAGGGTAGTGGCTGAGCCCCAGCCCTCCGCCAGGATGTCCTCCCGCACTTTCGAGTGTTTGAGAATGCCGTCTCGCACCTCCCAGGTGAGGTTCAGGCCGCGGCCCCCGTTCTCCAATTTCTCCACGACGCGCAAGCTCTGTTCGTTGTGGCGGAACCCTCCCGGCAGCAGCTCGGCGAGCGCGCGCTCTCCTGCGTGGCCGAAGGGCGTGTGGCCCAAGTCATGCCCCAGCGAGATCGCCTCCGTGAGGTCTTCGTTCAGGTTGAGGGCGCGGGCGATGGTGCGGGCGATCTGCGCCGTCTCCAGCGTATGGGTCAGCCGGGTGACGAAGTGGTCGCCGGCTGGGGCGATGAAGACCTGTGTCTTGTGCTTGAGCCGGCGGAACGCCTTGCTGTGGATGATCCGGTCGCGGTCGCGCTGGAACTCCGTCCGGGTCTGAGAGGGTTCCTCCGGTCGCTCGCGGCCGCGGCCCTCGTAGCTCTTGGCGGCGAAGGGAGACAGGAGCCTCTCCCGCTCCTCAAGGCGGCGTTTCACGGATTGGATAGGGCTCGCGGAGACGGAGGCGGGCCGCTCTGCCATCGTGCCGCCATTGTATCGGTGTCCGGCACCACCCGAAAGCATGACGTGTCACGTGGGAAGAGATGGCGGCCTTGAGGGCGGTGGGCCCGCCTGGCTAGAATGAAGCGCCGCGGGCGAGCACTCCTCGTCCGATGTGCCGAAGTGGCGAAACTGGTAGACGCGACGGTCTCAAAAACCGTTGCCCCGCAAGGGGCGTGCCGGTTCGAGTCCGGCCTTCGGCACCACATGCACACCCAGGGCGGGCGGTCGGAGCTCCGTCTGCTCTTGGGCTTGACGCTCTGCCGAGTGGTGTAACGGTAGCACAGGGGCCTTTGGAGCCTCTAGTCTAGGTTCGAATCCTAGCTCGGCAGCCAGCAGGTACGGATCCTGCCTTTCGGACCCGTCGCCCTGACGGGTCTATCGTGTTCCGGCACTGAATCCATCTCGCACGGTTGGCCGCGGCACCCGCGCTGCCGCCGTACGTTGACTTGCGCCACGGGCGGTGCTAGGTTTGAGCCGACCAAGCGGTTCGCTTCTACGCGTTCGGGCTCTGAGTGAGAGCGCGGAGCGTTCGCCGGGAAAGGAGCCGGAGATGGAATTGGGTGGTTACGCAGACAAGATTGCCCGCATCGACTTGACCTCGGGCAGCGTTTCCTACGAGGGCCTCGACGAGGAGGACGCCCGCAAGTACATCGGCGGCAGAGGGCTGGGAGTGAAGTACGTGTTCGACAACGGCCCCACGGTGGACGCTCTCAGCCCCGAGAACCTGCTGTGCTTCATCCTCGGGCCGTTGAGCGGGACAGAAGTCACCATGAGCGGCCGCATGGCGCTGGTCACGAAGTCGCCGCTGACCGGGACGGTGACCGATTCCCACCACGGCGGATGGTCGGGGGCGCGGCTCCGCTGGGCGGGGTTCGACGGGTTGCTGTTCAAGGGCAGGGCTGCGAAGCCGGTCTACGCGTTCGTCGAGGACGGCAAGGTGGAGCTGCGCGACGCCTCCGACCTCTGGGGCAAGGACGTGCACGAGACGGTGCGGACGCTTCTGGACAGGCATGGCGAGGATGTCAGCGTGGTGGCTATCGGCCAGGCGGGGGAGAAGCTGGTACGATACGCCGCCTGGCTGAACGAGAACGACCGCGCGTCAGGGCGCGGCGGAACGGGGGCCGTCGCCGGCAGCAAGAACCTGAAGGCGGTGGTCGTGAAGGCGAAGAAGGCCATGCCGAAGGCAAAGGATAAGGGCGCCTTCAAGGAGGCTCACAAGCAGGCCCTGGCCGCCATCATGAAGGAGGGATCGGCGGTGGCTCCCCGCAAGGGGCCGGTCTCCGTGTTCGGCACCAACGCTCTGATGAACATCGCCAACGCGATCGGCGCGCTGCCGACGCGCAACTCCCAGGAGACGAACTTCCCCGGAGCCGGAGAGATCTCCGGCGACAAGGTCAAAGCGACCATCCTGGTCGACGACCCGACGTGTCACGCCTGCCCGGTGGCCTGCAAGAAGGAGGTGGAGACCAGCGGCAAGTACGCCGTCCACATGGAGAGCGTCGAGTACGAATCGGCCTGGTCTCTGGGCGCGAACTGCGGCAACGACAACCTCGACTCAATCGCCCTCTTGATCGACCTCTGCAACGACTACGGCATGGACACGATCGAACACGGGAACGTCCTATCTATGGCGATGGAGGCGAGCGAGCGAGAGCTGATCAAGGAGCGCATCCCCTGGGGCGATCCCGACAAGATGATCGAGCTGACGCACCAAGTCGGCCGGCGGGAGGGCCTGGGCGACACGCTGGCCGAGGGGGCGGCCGGCGCCGCGGAACGCTTCGGTGACCCGGACATCGCTATGAGCGTGAAGGGCCAGGCGATCCCGGCCTACGACCCTCGTGGCATGAAAGGGATGGGCCTCGGGTATGCGACGAGCAACCGCGGCGCCTGCCATCTTCGCGGCTACACGGTGGTGAGCGAGATCCTGGGTATACCGGAGAAGACCGACCCGCTGGCCTGGGAGGGCAAGGGAAAGCTGGCGAAGATGATCCAGGACCTCCTCGCCGTTTCCGACTCGCTCGACATGTGCAAGTTCTCGACCTTCGCGGAAAGCATGGACGACTTCGCGGCGCAGTACTCGGCCGTCGTTGGGGTCAAGGCGACGGCGGACGATCTGATGAAGATAGGGGAACGCATCTACAACCTGGAGCGCTACTACAACAACCTGGCCGGCCTGAGAGAAGGGTCCGATACCCTGCCGAAGCGCTTCCTGGAGGAGCCCTCGACCAGCCCGGGTTCCCAGGGCCAGGTCTGCGAGCTGGACCTGATGCTGCGCGAGTACTACGAGGCGCGCGGCTGGGAGAACGGCGTGGTTCCGGAGAGCAAGCTGAAGGAACTGGCCATCATTTAGGGGGCGCTCATTGGGTCGGGTACGGCTTTTCGCCACGCTTCGGCAGCGCGTCGGCGGTGAGGGTGCGGTCGAGGTACCGTGGTCTCCCGGCGACACCATCGGCGACGTGGTGAAGGAGCTCGTACGACTCAAGCCCGGCCTCGATGGGCACATCTTCGACGAAGGCGGGGCCCTCCTCCCACACGTCAGTGTGTTCCTGAACGGCCGCGACATCCGACATCTCGACGGTCTGGAGAGCCGCCTCGAGCGCGATACGGAGATCTCGGTCTTTCCGCCGGTGGCGGGCGGGTGACGGCGGGCCCGTGTGGACAGGCCCTCGCTCTGCCCGAAGGCCTACTCCCTTAGCCCAAGGTCGGCGCTGACCGCCATCGCCGCCTTCTTTCCGGACAGGGCGGCGCCTTCCAGCAGCCCGCCCTCGATGAAGTCGCCCGCGACCGCGAGGCCCTGTATGGAGCGGACGCTCTCCCGGAACTCCAGGGCCCGCCCGTAGGCCCCTGGGGAGTAGTGCGGGAACCCGTTCGGGTAGCGGTCGATGCGCACCCAGTCCACATCCTTGGTCATGCCCGGGAAGATCCTGTCCAGGTCGCGCACCAGCCGCTGGGTGATAGTCTCGTCGTCCTCATCGACGATCTCGGCCCCCTGCGGCCCAAGGACGTAGCACTGGACGTACTCCGGCGGTGCGGACTGCGGCAGCTTGTTCTGGGGGAGTGTGAGGAAGCTCATCCGGTAGCCATCGACCCGGTCGGGTAGGACGGCGTAGGACGGGTCGTCGATCTGGCGGCGGAACCGGAGGTTCACGATGGGGAAGGGCGAGTAGCCGAAGCTGTCGAGGAAACGTCGCTCAACGTCGCTCCAGCCGTCGTAGAGAGGGGCGAGGGCGGGCGAGGGGACGGCCATGATGACGGCGTCGGCCCGTATCTCCTCGCGCCCTTCGGCACCCGCCACCTCGACCCCGACCACCCGGCGGGGGCCTTCCGGCAAGAGCCGGACGACCTGCGCGTTCAGGTGTACATGCTTCCCCTCCGCCAGCGCCTCCGTCAGCGCGGCGATGCCTGAGCGCACGGCGAACGTCTTGGTGGAGAGATACATAGCCATGCTTCGCGCGAAGTAGGCGAGGGACACCCCCTCCGGCTCGGCCATGGCGTAGCTGAGCATGAGAGGCCGGATCGTGTACTCGTAGGTATCCTCGCCTACGCGCGGACGCAGGTAGTGCCCCAGCTCCTCGTCGTCCAGGTCGAGCGCGCGCGGCCACTGATCGTGGGGCCGCGTGCGTAGACGGGGGAGCAGCAGGCGGCCGAGCAGCAGATTGAAACGCGCTCTCTCGCGGACGCTGAGATACGGTATGTTCCAGGAGTCCATCGCCATGCTGAAGCGGCGGCCGCGCTGGATCGTCGTGATGGGAGACGAGATGAGGTCGAGCTTCTCCTCCAGCCCAAGCTCCTTGATGAGCGAGAGGACCACATCGTAGTTCGAGTGGATGAACTGAGCGCCGATGTCTATGAAGCCCCCTTCGACCTGAACCGTCCCGACCCGTCCGCCGACCCTGTCACCCGCCTCGAACACCTCCACCTCAGCGCCGCTCTTCTCAAGGAAGTGCGCCGCCGTCAGTCCGGCCAGTCCTCCTCCTACGACAAGGGCCTTAGGTCGTTCACTCATGTTCCGGGACCTCCTGCTTGCTCTGACAAAGCCTCTATGCGCCGTGCTCTTCGGCGCGACGCCATCCTACCAGCGCTGGGTGCGATTGGCAAAACGGGCGAGGCTGCAGCGCTCGTCGTCTGGCGCGTCGGTCGTGACAACTGCCCGGCCCCGGAGCGCGGGCTCCGGAAGGAGGGCTGAGACGCTTCGCTCCTCTCATCTGGCGTTCTCACAACTGTCCGCGCTACCCTCGGCGCATGACCAGCTACGACCATCGCCACACCGGAGTCACCGAGATCACCTGGGAGCGTTTCGGGGAGCTGTGCAAGGAGCTGGCCCTCGTCGTGGCGCCCTACGACCCGGAGATCATCGTGGGCATCGCCAAGGGCGGTGTGCTGCCCGGGGCGGTGCTCGCTTCGCTACTGCGCCGCGAGTTCTACCCCGTCCGCTTCTCCCGCCGCCACGACGACCGCATCGTTCGCGACACGCCGGCCTTGCTCACGCCCATGCCCGACGCCGTGGCGGGCAAGCGAGTGCTCGTCGTCGACGAGATCTGCGCGACGGGCGAGACGTTGCGTCTCGCTTCCGGGGAGGCGCTGCGGCTAGGTGCGGCGGAGGTGAAGACCGCGACGCTCTTCGTCCACGGCGTGAGCCGCCGGCCCGACTACTTCGTGCTGGAAACGGACGACCTGATCCTGAACCCCTGGGACCGTCTGGTGCTGGAGCGCGGCCGCTTCGCCATCAACCCGGAGTACCAGGAGGAGTTGGACGAGATCGAGAAACAGGCGACATAACGGCCGTCGCCTTCCACCACGAGTGGAACGAAAGCGTGCCCGCCGGCCGCCGGAGCCCTACCCGAACACCTCTCTGATCGCCTTGTCGTAGAACGGGCTGGCGATGGTGGGCTTTGGCCCTCTTTGGGTCCTCTGCCGGCCGCCGCGGAGGACTGCCGCACCGCCTCAGGCCCTAGAACACACGCATGCCGAAAGACGACAGAAGAGACAGGGGTCCAGCAAGGACCCCTGTCTCCTGGCTCTCGGTCCGGCCTAGTAGCGCGGTGCCGAGGACGGTTGCTTTCTGAAGCAATCGCTACAGTACACCGGGCGGTCGCCCCGTGGCACGAAGGGCACTTGCGTGTCCTTGCCGCACTCGGCGCACACCACCGGATGCATCTCACGACGAGAAGAACCGTAGCCGCCGCCGTAGCCGCCGCCGCGATCGCTGCGACGTGCCTGCCGGCAGGAAGGACAGCGCTTTGGCTCGTTGGTGTAGCCCTTCTCCGCATGGTACTGCTGATCGTCCGCGCTGAACGTGAACGACTCTCCGCAGTCCAGACAAGTGAGAGTTCTGTCCTGATAGCTCATAGATGGCCTCCTTTCCCCAATAGTTGGCGAATGTTCGGAGACCTGAGTCCAGGATGGGTTCGCCACCCGGAGGAAACTAAACGATCACCACTGGGAGTAGTATGACATGCCCTGCCGGTTTGGACAATCCTCGCGGCGCTTCCATTAGCGTCACCGAGATACGATCTGAAGGAAAGTGGGACGACACCGGCTCACTGCGCGATCTCTGGATCGCCACCGAAGCCGCTAGTCCAGCCCCTTCACGAGCTCTAACACGATGTCGTGCGCTCTATCCCTGGTCCGGAGGCAGACCCGTGCGGCCGGACCGGAGCCAAGGTACTGGTGAAGCTCCTCGTCCGTGGTCACGTCCGCTGCCGTCAGTCGATGGCAGCAGAGTGACGCATCTTGCCCTCGGACCGCCGGCGGAACTCCCGGCCTGGACGCCAGGCGCGGGGGTCGTCTGCCAACTCGAAATCCTGCGTCCCCGCCAGAGCCCTACCCGAACACCTCTCTGATCGCCTTGTCGTAGAACGGACTGGCGATGGGTCCGTGCCGGAGCGGATCGTCGGTGTCGATCATCCATTGCGCCAGGCGGGCTCGCAGTTCGTCTCTGACCGGCGCATGGGACGGGTCGGCGGCCAGGTTGGCCGTTTCGTTGGGATCGGCCTGCAGGTCAAACAGCTCCTCCGGCGCCTCGCGCCAGATGGCGACCCCCAGGTCGCGGCTGGCGCCCCCGCCCACGATGTCGGATGGCAACTTGTGGATCTCCGATTTCTCAAAGTAACGAATGTACTTGTAGCGTTCCGTCCGGATGCAGCGCATCGGGTCGTACATTCCATGGAACGTCTTCTCCGCGAAGATGGCGTCGCGGGAGCCGAAAGGTTTGCCCTGGAGCAGAGGGAGGAAGCTGCGACCTTGGATTGCGTCCGGGACCGGGATGCCCGTCGCCTCCAGCAGAGTCGGGAGGACGTCCACGTTGCTGATGAAAGCCCGCTCCCTCTGGCCGGCCGGCCAACCGCCCTCCGGGAAGCGCATGAAGAGGAACGTCTCGATACCGGGGTCGCGCAGGGTGCCCTTTGCCATGGGCATGGCGATGCCGTGGTCCGTGGTCACGACAAGTATGGTGTTGTCCCTCAGGTTGTGGCTCTCTAGCAGGTCCAGGAGCTGTCCCAACCCCGTGTCGAAGCGTTTCACCAGGCCCTGGAAGCTGGCCAGCTCGGCTCTCGTCTCGGGGCCGTCGTGGAGGTAGGGCGGAACGTGCACGCCGAGGCTGTCGTCGGGCTCTGTGCCCCAGACGTTCCACGGACGGTGTGTCTCGAAGCAGCCGATCTGGCAGAAGAACGGGGTGACCTCGTCCCTGCCGGCCAGGAGCGGCTCGAGGTGCTGGGGAAGGTCGAGGATGCTCCAGCCCAGGTCGACGTGATCGAACCCGAGCGTCGCAGCGTCCTTCGTCTCATGCTGCAGGCCGAGAAGCCAGGTCTGATATCCGGCGGGGCCGAAGAGCTTCGCGATGCAGAGCTCGGTCTCCGGGAGCGCCCACCCGAAGTCGCTGTGCGTGAGCCCCATGACACCATTGGCGTGAGGATAGCGCCCGGTGACCAACGCCGCGCGGCTGGGGCTGCACTGGGGCGCGGCGCAGAAGGCGTTCTCGAACACCGCCGACTCCCTGGCCAGCCGCTCGGCGTTGGGTGTGTCGACCGTCTCGATGCCGTACGCCGAAAGGTATCGCCCGGTGTCGTGGCTGATCAGCAGGATGACGTTCGGCCTAGTGCTCATGAAGTGTCCTCGTCCGGTCAGGTCGGATTCGCGGAACCGGCCGGTCCGCTCCAGGCGGCATCTGCCCTACCGGGTACGGCCGCCGGTTGGGGTGCTGCTACTCTTTCCCCTTCAGCAGGTCCAGCACGATGTCGTAGGCGACGCCCCCGGCCCGCAGGCACACGCGTATGGGCACATCGCTGCTCCGGTACTCTTGCAGGCCCTCGTCGGTGGTCAGGTCCGCCCCGGTCAGCTCGCGGCAGCCGATGTGGCCCATCTCGGCCTCGAACCGCCTGCGGAACTCCTGGGTCAGACGCCAGGCCCCCGTGCGATCCTCCTCCGCGAGGTCCCGCCCGAACTCCAGCCCGATCGCCATCGCCGCACCGGCTACCGCCCCGCAGACGGCCCCCGTGCCTCCGTAGCCGCCGCCGAATCCGGTGGCGATCCGCGGGATGATCTCGTGTTCCTCCCCAAGCTCCCGGCTCACGGCCAGGAGGACCGCCTCCGCTCAGAGGAATCCGCTCGCCAGTAGCTGCTGGGCCGGATTGAGTTCGATCGTGCCTCTCCTGTCGCCTAGTGCGCGTGGATGGTCTGGGTCTTGCCCATCGCGGTAGCGAACTCGTTGTAGTCCAGGAACGGCGTGTAGATCTCGTCGCCCCGCTTCTCCAGGCGGAGCGCCTCCGTCGGGCAGGAGTTGATGCAGACACCGCACCCCAGGCAGAGCTCGTAGTCGACCTCCGCCTTGTGGTCGTCGATGGTGATGGCCAGCATCGGGCAGACGGGCTCGCAGGCGGCGCAGCCGTCGCAGGCGCCGTCGTCGACGACGGTCCAGTAGCTGGACGGGGCGATCGAGTGCGGGAGGTCGAGCTCCGTGGCGCCGCGCAGGCCGTAGCAGGCGTGGGAGCAGCAGTTGCAGATGAGCCAGGAGTCCTCCCGGAAGTTCATCGTGATGTGGCACAGGCCGGCCTCCTCCGCGCGCTTGAGGGTGTGGACGGCCTCGTCTATCGATATGGGACGGGCCTTGGGCGGGCCCACAGCGTACTTGGGATCGCTGACGGGCATTCCCTCCATCGGACCGCCCAGCATGCCTGTGCCGACGCCCATGCAGATGTCGATCGGGCAGTCGCACTTGCGGGACGCCTCCCGGCAGGCGCAGTCGACCAGGATGGCGCCGCCCGCCTTCTCGACGATCTTGACCACGTCCTCGTGGGGCTGCACCTGCTCCTTGGGCGGGCCGATCGGGGGGACAATGCGCGCAAACGGGATATCGTGCCCGTGCAGCTCGTGCCCCCAGCCCTCCGCGAAGTACTTCTCCAGCAGCCTGCCCAGCTTTGGCATGTCCACCGACGGGGCGGGGTTGATGTAGGCCATCTCGAACAGGCCGGGGATGAACAGGAGCGTGCGGAAGACCCGCACGCCGTCGGGTCGCCTTACGCCGCGGATGAGGCCGCGGGAGGCCATGCTGGTGAGGAGGTCGGCGGCGGCCACGGGGTCGACGCCTGCCCGCTTGGCGATGATCTCCTCGGGCTCGTGCACGAAGTCGAGGCTGGCCGCGACGTGGGCCTCCTCCGGGCTGAACAGCATCCTGAGGATCTCGGTCTGTGTTTCGGTCACGGGGGCGCTAATGACGCCTCGCGAGAACGTGGTACCCAACTCGACGTACGGCTGGTCCTCTGGTTTCATGGGGATCCTCCCTGTTGCGCGCTGTGACTCTGCGAGTGGCCGTTGGGTCACCATAGCATGGCCACGGCGATGCGGGCCAACTGGAGTGTGGGGACCAGCCTCAGCCTTGTCTGTTTGGGGGAGGCGCCGGTAGACTAGGGCGCCGAGCCGCCCGTGTCCGAGCTATTCGCGATCAAGGAGACCGATGCGTTGCCTGGGCAACGGCAGTCGTGGCCTGTCCGACAGTTGACCGAAGGCGAGATCGCAGAAGTGCTGGGCCTGGACATTCCGGCCCATCTCGGCACGATCTCCGCCCGAGGCTTACCTCGTATCAGCGCTATCTGGTTTCTGTATGAGGACGGCGTCTTCTACATGACGAGCGTGACGGGGAAGCGCCATCTGCGCGACCTGGCGCGTGACCCGCGGGCGACCATCTGGGTCGACACGGAGGAACCGCCGCCCGAGCGTACGAACCGTCAGGTCGGGGGCCGTGGAACGGCGCGGGTCTTTCGGGACGTGGGCGGGGACTGGACGCGACGTATCACCCTGAAGTACGTCACGGGCCCGGAAGGCAAGGAGCGGGCGGAGGTCCGTGCCGCCATGGACCGGTGGGTCATCGCGCTCAAACCGGAGCGCCTCGTCGCCATCGGCACCTAGGTCTTAGGCTCGTTCGGGGCTGTTCGATCTAGGCGGCAGCCGTCTCTTGAGACGACTGGCCGATGAGAGGACTCAAGACTCCTCGTTCATGGAGCTGCGCCAGCGCCTGAGCCACCTCGGGGCTGAACTGTCGGCCGGAGCAGGCGACCACCTCCCGCACCGCGGCATCGACCGTCCGCGCCGGGCGGTACGGCCGCTCGCTGGTCATCGCATCGAAGGCGTCCGCCACGGCGACCACGGCGGCGGCCTCCGGGATGTGTTCGCCCGACAGACCGTCGGGGTAGCCGCTGCCGTCCCAATGCTCGTGGTGTGAACGGGCGATAGCAGCCGCCAGTTGGAAGCGCGGCCGCGAGGCCAGGAACTCCGCACCCCAGACGGTGTGCTGCTTCATGAGCTCCCATTCCTCGTCGCTCAGGCGGCCGGTAGCTGAGAGAACGACGTCGGGCACGCGGATCTTGCCGATGTCGTGGAGCACGGCGGCCAGGCCCAGCTCGCATGCGTCTTCTTCACTATGGCCGACTTGCCGCGCGAGAGCCTGGGTGATTGCCTGGACATTCTGGAGATGGGGTCCCGTTGTGGGATCATAGGCCTCCGCCGCAGCGGCAAGCATCATCACCGTCTCCGTCTGGGCCTCAGTCAGACGAGCCGAGGTCGACTGAAGATCGTCGATCAGCGTCGCCATCCGCACAATGGCGGTGACCTGGGCCGCAACCGCGGTCAGAAACTGGGCGTCGTTCGGCCCGAATGCCGCTTCCTCCTTGCTTGCCACGCCTACCAGCCCGACGACCTCGCCCTGCCAGATCATGGGCGCCACCATGACTGACCGGAGTCCTCCGGCTTTCAGGATGTCACGCTCCGACTGCAGGAGATTTCGGTCGTGGTGTGGATCATCCAGGATGACCGGCCTGCGCGTCCGTTCCAGCAGCAGGCGCATGGGATGCGGGCCGGGGCGCTGCCGGCGCTGCCCATCGTTCCACTCCTCGATCAGATTCCCGGAAACCTCCGCGAACGCGCTGGCCGCCAACGGCGCTCCTGTCTGGCCTTCGGGAAGGAATAGGGAGAAGTGGACCCCTCCGTAGCCGACCATGGCGGACAGCCGGCGTGCTATGAGACTGAGTTTGCCGTCGAGGTCCCCGGGAGACGTGAGGAGGGGCGCCATCTCTCCCACGACCCTGGCCGCACCTTCGCCTCCACTTCGGTCGTGACCGACGCGCGCGGCGCTGGGACGCTGCCGTTTCGCGGCGTACAGGGCGCTGTCCGAGAGTCTGATCAAGTCGGCCACGGTCTCGGCTTCCTGCGGGTAGACCGCAAGTCCTATGGTGGCGATGGCGGCGACTCTGGCGCCTGTCTCCGGGTCCCTTAGGCCCTCTTCTGCCAGCGCAGCCAGCACGCCATCTCGATACCGTTCGCCGGTCGCGCGGTCGGCTTCCGTCAGGATCGCCACGAACTCGTCACCGCCGTATCTGCCTACTACGGCGTCCTCCCTGCCCAGGGAGTCGGCGACCGCCTTGAGGACCGCGTCGCCGACTTGGTGGCCGTACGTGTCATTGATGGCCTTGAGACTGTCCACGTCGACCATCGCGACAACATGGGAGATGCCCTCTCGTCTGTCGCCGGTCATGCTCCGGAGTTCTTCCACAACGGCGCGGTGATTCAGCACACCGGTCAGCGGGTCGCGGCGTGCCCGCTCCCGCAGGTCTTCCTCCGCCTTCTTTCGCTCGGTGATGTCTCTCAAGACGCCCTCGAATCCGATGATCTTGCCATTGGCATCCCGACGCAGGTGGGAGGAAGCGGAGGCCAGGACGACGCCGCCGTCGGCCGTCTTGAGGCGAAGGTCGAAGTCGACGACCTCTCCATGTTCCAGCAGCGCCGCGACATGGGCGCGCCTGTCCTCCGGGTCTGCGTAGATATCGAGCACCGGCGTGCCAACAAGCTGCGCCCGTGCATAGCCGTACCTCTCCACGGAGGGACTGACCTCGGTGATGATGCCGCTGGCATCGGTCTGGAAGAAGACGTCCCTTACGTTCTCGAAGATCTGGCGGTACTTGGCTTCGCTCTCGCGGAGGGCATCCTCTGCCCGCTTGCGCTCGGCGACTTCTTGTCGTAGTTGCGTGTTGGCCAGCGCCAGATCAGCGGTGCGCTCGCGCACGCGTTCTTCAAGCTCCTCGTAAGTCCCATGCAGCAAATCCTCTGCCCGCTTGCGGGCGGCAACCATGTCGTTGAAGTCGCGGGCGAGGGAGGCAAGCTCGTTCGGACCTGTCACCGCCGCCCTCGCGTCCAGGTCTCCCGCAGCGATTGCCTCGACGCTTGCCCGTAGCGAAGCCAGGGGGCGAATCGTGGAAGCGCCGAGCAGGATGAGGGACACCACTCCGGCCAGCAACGCGCCCATGCTCAATCCGACCAACACGAGGAGATTCCTGTTTGCGGCCCTATCAGCTGCCATTCGCTCGGCTGCCAGCGCAGTCTGTTGCTCTGCGGCCAGCTTCTCCATGTCGGCAATCAGAGCCTCGCTTGTCGGCCACAGCAGCGGCAGGTACTGTTGGGCGATCTCAGCGAGTGCGTCACGGTTTGAATCGAGGGCAAACGCGACATACGGCTCTGCCTGTTGCTCCAGAAGCTGCCGCTGCTCAGCGAAAGAGTCGAGTCTGGCGATCGCGTCCGTGTCGCCGAGGGAAGCAAGCTCGGATCGGGCGCGCGCTACGGCTTCGTCTCCCTCCGCCAAGCCTTCACGGTACAGCTCAATCAGGGAGGCAGGATCGTCAGAGAAGGTAAGGGCCGCCATGAGCGTTGCGCAGCGAAAGAACTGGGCGCGGGCGTTGTTGAGAGCGGCGACCGCCGTCGATCTTCGCTCCAGCGAGCTGCGCGCGTTCTGATCGCTCTCGGCGCGCCACAGTGCCAGGGCCGCCATTCCGCACAGGAGCACCACTAGGACGGTGCTGGCAAGTGCGGCTCGCGCCCGAATCGAATTCAAGCGGAGAATCGTACCTGGTCTGGATAGTGCGCCCTGTCCTGTTCGCATTCGACGCATGCAACGAGCGTGTTGACCCCGGCGGGCCGATGGCCGCGCTCTCGGATCACCCTGTTTTGTTATCGGACAGGACGGGCGGGCAAGATAGCATCCGTGAGGCCGCACGCGCATGCGTGAGCCCTATCGCGCTTGTTGCGGATCAGGGAGATCCTCTACGCCTTTGGACATAGATGGACGCCGCGTGCGCGTCCCACGCGGGAGAACGCACCTAGCGTTCTATTCCGGGATCAGCTCCGCCGCGTTGAGGTCGGCAACGGCCGCGGCGGCGCGGTGCAGGTCGTTCGTGACGAGGGCCAGGCCGCGTTCGTTCGCCAGATCGATGCCGCCCAGATCGATCACCGCGTAGAGCCAGCAGAAGAGGGTCGACAGCCTGTAGTCTCGCAGGCAGTCGTCGAAATCGTAGTCCCGCACTCCGTTTGCGGTGAGGATACGGTGGTAGTCGTGCAGGAGGCTCATCTCCTTGGGTCTGCGCTCCTCGGGCGTGAGGGTGAAGGTTACGAAGTACGCGATGTCGAAGGTGCCGCGCCCGCGTTGGCAAAGCTGCCAGTCAATGACGGCCAGCGGATCGCCTCCCTCCGGGCTGGCGAAGAAGAGGTTGTCGAGCCGGTAGTCGGCGTGCAGGATGGTTCGCGGCGGCGCCGCGAGCCCGTCCATGAGTGTGGCGACCTTCCCGCCGAACCTCTCGCCCGTCTCAAGCATGGAAGGCGGTACCTGATCGCCGAACCGCTGTACGAACGGTACCCACGCCATCTGATAGCCGGCCTGCGTCATCTGCGCCCTCATCGGGTCGTTTGTGTCCGGCAGCCAGTCTAGCTGCCCCAGCCGCGGGCTCTCCCACCACGCGGCGTGGAACTTCGCCAACTGCTGAACAGCAAGCTCCGCCTGCTCGGGGGAGCAGCCGGCGAGTTGATCGCCTACGCGGGCGGGGGCGAGGTCCTCGAGGAGCAGCACGAATTCCTGAGTCTCAGAGTCCACGGCGCTGTAGTAGCAGCGCGGCGTTCGCAACTCGACCTCTTCGGCGACCTCCTGGTAGAAGCGCGCCTCGACCTCGTAGAAGCGGAACATGTTCGCCAGGCTGCGGTTCTCCGGGGAGGCGCTCGGAAACTTGGCGATGAGCGACCGCGGCGCGTTCGCCGTGGGCGGCTCGTACCCGAGACGGATCTGGGCAAGCCGTCCCATGAAGCCCGTCCCTTCTCCGATGATCTCGCTCTCGAACGACTCCACGCTGGCGTCTCCGATGACGCCCGTCTCGCGTAGAGCGCCCGTGAGCCACTCGGGGTTCAGATCCTCAAGGCCGCCGGGTATCTCTCGATCTGTCATGACGTGTTGTTGGCCGCCTGCGGTGGTGTGAAGGACGGTGGCTCCCTCAAGCCCTACCGACCTGTAGGAGGAGCGGCATGAGGGATCCGGCACCGGGCGGGGCGTCGCTCAGGCGGGCAGGTCGGTCATCCCTTCTCGCGTTGCGTTCACCAGGACCACCATGTTGCCATTGGGCTGCTTCCCCTCGTACATGAGCTGGTGGGTGAGCCCCACCTCGTCGAATTGATAGACGCCGGAGAGGGCGGGCTGGATCTTCTTCTCCATCATGAGCTGATTGAGGGCAGCGGCCTGCTCGTCGTTGGAGAGATGGGAGCCCTGCAGCCGCTTCTGGCGCATCCAGTGGTATCGCAGGTCGACGACGGCGTTGTAGCCGGTCGTGCCGGCGCAGATGACCACCATGCCGCCATTGTCGCACACGAAGATCGAGGTGGGGATCGTGTCCTCGCCGGGGTGCTCGAACACGATCCGCGGGTTCTTGCGCTCGCCGAGTACGTCCCAGAGCGCCTTCCCGAAGGCCCGGGCGCCCTGGACCCAGCGGCCGTACGCCTCCTCGTCGGTCCAGTGCGGGGGCATGCCCCAGTGATCGAACTGCGTGCGGTCGATGTAGCCGACGGCACCCAGGCTCTTGGCGTACTCTCCCTTCTCTTCGCTGGAGGTGACCGCGACAGGCACGCCGCCGAGGGCCTTGGTGACCAGGACGCCCAACGATCCGAGGCCGCCGCTCGCCCCCCAGACCAGCACCACGTCGCCGGGGTGCACGTTGTTCGGCGTCCAGTTGGTGAGCATGCGGTAGGCCGTTGATCCCACCAGCATGTATGCGGCGGCCTCCTCCCACGTGAGGTGAGGGGGCTTGGGGAGACACTGATGGGCCTGGGGTTTCGCAAACTGCGCGAAGCTGCCCCAGCTCGTCTCGTAGCCCCAGATCCTGGCGCTCGGAGCGATGATCGGGTCGCCGCCCGCCTTGATCCACGGGTCGTTCGCGTCCCACCAGCCGCTGTGGACGACGACGCGGTCGCCGACCTTTACGTTCGTGACGTCACTGCCGACGGCGTAGACGATGCCGGAGGCGTCGCTGCCTCCAACATGGATGCCGGAGTCGTCCCCGATCTGGGCATGAACGCGGATGACATCGATCGGGATACCCAGGGCGGCCCAGACGTTGTTGTAGTTGATGCCCGCGGCCATGACGTAGACCAGCACTTCGTGGGGCTCGAGGTCGGGTACCTGCACGACCTCTCGCGCGAACGCCTGGCTAGGCTCACCGAAGCGCTCCCGCCGGATCACCTGCGCGTACATCGAGGAAGGCACCTCCCCGATGGGCGGGATCTCGCCGAGCTCGTAGAGTTCCTTCGTCGCGGCCATGCTCTTCCTCCTAGCACCACTCCCGTTCGCAGCAACGAGGGGATGATACCGAAGCCTGGATGGGGCGTCCAGCTTGGGCGGAAACGTGGACAGGGGCGCCCTTCCTGCCGAACATGACATAGGAGGGAACACGAGACAACCTCCGGGAATAAGAGGCCGATGAACGACGAGCCGCGGGCAGTCGAGCCGTCCGGTGCGCCCGATATCTCCGACTGGCGGCAAGCGCTGGATGACGTGGAACGCAGCCTGCGCGATGCCGGGCGGGCCATCGCGCTGCTTCGACGCAGCCTGGAGGCGGCCGAACCTCAACAGGGCTACAGCGGAGGCGCGCCACGACAGCCGGAAGCGCCCGCGGCTGCTCCAGGGCCGAGCGTGCCGGAGGGTCCAGCGCAGCCTGCGGAAGCGACCGCCTCGCCGCCCGGTCCGGAAGCGCCGGACGAGAAGGGTACGAGACACTCGCCGTTCGAGCGCCTCTGGGACCGCATCGAGGCGGAGAGGCTGGACCAGCAGGGCGAGGACGCGGGGGAGGGTTCGTCCGAGCTTCGCGGGCTTGATCTGCTCCCGCAGCAGTACCTGGTGACGGTCGAGGATCGAGAGAGTGCAGTAGCGCTCGCGCCCTTGCACCGGGCGCTCTCCGCTGTGGCGGACATGGATGATGTCTCTTTGCTCAGCTTCGCCAATGGGGTGCCGGTCATCTCCATCAGGGTCCAAGGCAAACTGGATCTCGAGCGGCTGAGGGAGGCCGTCTCCGTCGCTATGGACCGCGACTGTGAGATGATCCCACAGGACAACGGCAGGCTTCACCTGCGGCTGAGGTCGTTTGAAGGCGGGGAAGGCTAGTCGTGGACATCGGACCCTGGCGCAAGAAGGAAGAAGAACAAATCGACGAGCCCATGGGAGAGGAGCCCATGGAAGAGGAGCCCACGCGGGCAGAACCGGATCCGGCGCCTGAAAAGCCACGGCGCGGTGAGACGGAGCGGGAGCGACAGCTCCACGGGTTGGCCGTCCTCTCTCTCTTCCTGCACAGCACCGCGACCATAGAGGAGATGATCGGCATGCTGTTGGAGCAGGCGCCAACGGTGACGGGCGCGGTGCTAGTCTACCCCCTCCTCTTGGAACGCAAACGACAGACGCTGCGCGCTTCTGTCCTCGAGGGCTCGACGGACTCCAAGCTGGAGGCGGCGATGGATGCCTTCCAGGAGGACCTGACCGCGCTGGAGTTCTCGCTCGCCAAGAACCAGCAGCTCCATCGCGTCATGGAGGACGGCGAGGTGGCCCTGAGAGAGAGTTTCGACATCCTGTTCGACGGCGTGCTCCCGGAGGAGCAGTGGAAGCCCGCAGAGACGGCGCTGCGGCTGCGGAAGCTGGCCCTCGTGCCCATGGTGGTAGAGAACGAGCAGTTGGGCCTGGTGGTCTTCGCGTTCGACCGTGACGAGATAGACGTGGAGGCGCTGGAGCTGTTGGTCGGCCACCTGACGCTCGCCCTGCGCGATCTCCTGGTGCGCGATGAGGCGGTGCGCTTCAGCGACGTCGATCCCCTCACCTGGGTGCATAACCGGCGCTACCTAATGCACGCGCTCGACAGCGAGATGGTGCGCGCCGGCCGCTATGGGCGGGGCCTCTCGCTCGTCACGCTGGACATCGATGGCTTCGGGCAGTTCAATGAGTCCTACGGCCAGTCGATGGGGGACCGGCTGCTGCGAACCGTGGCCACCACCCTGGCCGAGGCGGTGTCGTCGCCGGAGCTGGTGGCCCGGCTCAAAGACGACGATTTCGCCGTGCTGCTGCCGGAGACGAACCGGGCGACGGCGGTCACCACCACCACGAGACTGCTCGCGAGCCTGGCGCGGGTCTCCGTGTTCGATGCTGCCGATCAGGAGGCCGCGCCCGTCACCGTCAGTGTCGCCATCGTTTGCTTTCCCGAGGATGCGGGGACGCCACAGGCCCTGCTGGAGCGTGCGCTGAGCGATCTGGAGGCGGCGAAGCAGGACCGGGCGGACGCCAAGCCGGAGGAACGCCGTCGGGTCGACCCGATGGCCCGCGCCGCGGGATAGTACCAGAGCAAAGCCGGCAGCGCGCCCGAAATCAGAGCATCCCCCAAGTACGACGCGAGTCGGTCGATCCGCTTGTGAGGCCGGTGTAACCCGACCGGGCGCGAGGCGCGGAGTGTGCGGCTCGAAAAAGAGAATTGAGGGAATACTCAATATTGCCCATGCGCGGCCCGGCGACACGCGCTATGCTTGCGGCGACTGGGGCGCTGTTCCTCTCCGTCAGGCGTTGTTCCCGCCCAACACTTGGCGTCTCTCAGGGCTTGGCTTCCATGCCAGGGTCTGAGGGGGAGGACTCATGGCCGTACATGTTCGCGTTGCTCTAGCGGCTAATTTCCCCGTTGGCATCGGTCGAGGCTACGCATATGGCGCGGCCGGCGGGTCGGGGTTGCGTGCTTTTCGCGCGCAATGACGGATCGTTCGGAGGAGGTTCCGGATGCGGACGACAAAGCTACATCACTTGCGGATCGCGGGCGGGGTTTTGCTCCTGGTGCTTGCGCTGTCTATCGCAGGGCTCGGCCTCGGCTGGGACCACGGCAGCAGCAACGTGGCCGAGGCGCAGGATCCGGTCGACTTCAGCATATCGATCCCTGACGCTATCCAGTGTGTGGGCGACAAGTGTGACATCCAAGTGAACGCCTCTTTCGAGATCCTGGTGTCTCTGGACGACATCTCCGGTGCGCCCAACGGTGCGTACGACGCCGTGGCCGCCACCATCGCCTATTCCGACGGGCTGACGTCGAACGGCAGGATGGACGCCCAAGCAGACTGGCCGGACTGCGTGTTCGAGGCGACCGCCCATAACGATACGACGCCGGGCGGCAAGTACGAGAACGTAGGCTGCTCGATCGGCATCGGCGCTCCGTCCTCGACCTACACTGGCACCGTCGCCAGGGGTAGCTGGAGTTGTGGAACCGAGGACGGCAGCATCGCTTTGGTCAGCGGTACGGGCGCGGACACGCTCATCATCGACGACAAGGGTACCACCCTTCAGGAGAGCGCTTCGGAGGTGATCAACGTCAACTGTGTCGGGCTTCCGCCACCGCCAACGCACGTGCCCGCGACGCCGCCGGACTCCCCGCGCACGGTGAAGGTCCCGGCGCTGCAGAACGAGTTCCTGGAGCGACAGGGCGTCAAGATCCCGCCGCAGACCTGCCTGGGTGGCAGTGACGCCGCGGTGATCGAGGAGCAGATCGCGTTCTTCCCGGACCTGGTGGACCCGAAGGACCCGGAGGCTCTTCAGGAGTTGGGCGCCTTTGAGTTCGAGGTCCACTTCGACGCCGACAAGGTCTGCGTTGTGATTGTTCCGGCCGACCTGTCGCCCGACCAGGTCTGCATCGTTGAGGACGCCACCAACTCGGCGCTCGAGGGCGTGGCCCGCGTCGGCTGCGTGACCGTGGGCAAGGCCAACCCGATGGCGACCGAGACGGACTACCCGGTGGTTCTGGCCACGCTCCTAGTTCGCCCGCAGCCTGACGTTTACTCGCAGGCGAAGCCGAACCAGGACAACGGTGTCGTGGTGCAGCTCAACGACGTTGGTTGTGAGCTCTCAGACCTGCAGGGTCACCCGGTACCGGTGTTCTCGTGTGAGGACGCGGACGTGACGTTCCGCTACCTGGAGGGTGACGTGACGGCGGACTGCTCAGTGGATGCTCTGGACACGCAGTCCATCGCGTTCCGCTGGGGCGCGGAGAAGGGCAGTCTGATCTACTCCGACTTCATGAACCTGGAGCCTTCGGGCACGCAGGCCGACAATGACATTGACATTAAGGACCTGCAGTTCGTGTTCGGCCGGTTCGGCAGCTCCTGCCGGGTCCCGCACCCGGAGCAGCCGCCCGTGAACCCAAAGGGGTAGTTCTTACGCAGGATGACGTGGGGCAGGGGGCCGGGATTGGCCCCCTGCTCGTTTGTAGTGCGGTTGCGCCCCCGGCGCTTGCCGGGCCGTTCGGCCCGACCTAGCCGGCCTAGTACGAACCCGTGCGCTCGAAGATGCGGCGCGGGTTCTCAACCATCATCTGCTGGATCTGTTCGTCGCTGACGCCGGCGCCGCGCAAGGCGGGTAGCACGTCCCGGCTGATATGCAAGTAGTGCCAGTTCGGCACCGCGTTCCTGATCGCCTCCCGCGGGTACCAGTCGATGTAACAGGCCGCGTCGTGGCTCAACACCATGCGATCCGCGTGCCCCATCTCGCAGAGCCGGGCGACGACCTTCACGCGCTTCTCGGTCGAGAGGTAGATGTCGATGCCGAAACGGTCCATGCCGATGAATGAGCCCCGCTTCAGCAGCTCCTCCAAGTAGCCGATGTCTTCCGTGTCGCCGCTGTGGCCGATGACCACCCGGCTCAGGTCGACGCCCTCCTCCTCGAAGACACGCTGCTGCTCCAGACCGCGGCGTGTCGGCGCATGCGTGTGCGTGGAGATGGGCACGCCGGTGCGCCGGTGGGCCCGGGCCGCAGCGCGGAGTACCTTCTCGACTCCCGGCGTCACGCCGGGCTCGTCAGTCGCGCACTTGAGGACCGCCGCCTTGACGCTCGTTCCCTGGATACCCTCGGTGATATCCCGCACGAACAGGTCGGCCATGGCGTCCACGTCGCGATACTGGAAGTAGTGGGGCAGCTCGTTGTAGGTGTACAGGCCGGTGGCGACGATAACGTTCAGCGGGACGTCTCCGACGAGCCGGCCCAGGCGCGGGATGTCGCGTCCCAGGCCGAGCACGGTCAGATCGACGAGCGTCCTCACGCCGGCGTCGGCCAGTTCGCGCAGCTTGTCACGGGCGGCGGCTACTTCCTCCTCCTCGTTCCACACCGATGGGAAGTTTTCGGGAACGCCCTGGGAGAGCGAAAAGACGTGCTCGTGCATGAGCGTGACGGCAAGCTGTGCGGTCTCCACCGGGCCGCGTAGGGTTTCGACGTGAGACATGATGATTCCTCCGGGTGCTCGCGCGTCAGTTGCGACAGACCGGACCAGGCGTTAGCGAGTATTCGAGAAGTGGCCTCCGGTGTCAAGAAGGCTGCGCGACGTCTATACTGCACGAATGAGAAAATGAAAGAGCCGAGGCTTTTGTCGAGGTAGGACGGCTGCAGCGCGGCCTCGGCGCGAGTAGAGGCCCGACCCTGGTGGCAGAGAGGAACCGGACATGCTCCGCTTGCAGTCACTTGACATAGTATTGCTCACTAGACCAGGTGTCAACGGCACCAGTCGAGTCCGGTGAAGGAGACTAGGGAGGTGTTGCGCAATGGAAACAGGCGTTAGCTACTTCAGCAGCCGCGATCTGCGGCACGTCCGGCAGGACTTGGAGGAAATGCTCGATTGCGGCTGTACCTACGTGGTGCACTGCTTCACCGAGACGGACCTCCTCTACTATCGAGCCACGATGCAGGAGGTAATGGAGGCGACCCGGGAGGCGGGACTTGAGGCGTGGCTGGATCCGTGGGGAGTGACCGGCATCTTCAGTGGGGAGAGCCTCTCGCGCTTTCTCGTTGACCACCCTGAGGCGTTGCAGGTCCGCTCCGATGGCCGGCGGGCGCGCGGCGCCTGCCCGAACAACCCGGAAACGCGCCGATTCCTTCTCGAATGGGTGGAGGCGGCGGCGGAGGTGGGCGGGCAGGTGGCCTTCTGGGACGAGCCTCACTTTGAGATACCTCTCTGGCGCGGCGATCGGTCGGGCGCGTGGGCCTGCCGCTGCCAGCATTGCCAGGACCGCTTCCGTGACTATGCCGGCGGACCGATGCCGGAGCGAATGGACGACCAGGTGCGCACCTTCCGCGAACAGTCACTGATCGGACTGCTGACGGAGCTGTCGGCCTCGGCACGACGGCAGGGGATGCGCAACGCCCTCTGCTTGCTGCCCATGGATCCCGAGGCCGCCGGTCTGGAGGACCTGGCCCGCCGCCTGGATCAGCGCTGGAGGGAGCGGCTGGGTGCGCCTGACGGCCCCTTCGTGGACGATCAACCGCTGCGCTCAGTCGGCGTGCGCGACTGGGACCGAGCCGCTTCCATCCCGGATCTCGACGTCTTCGGGTCCGATCCCTACTGGGAGCTCTTTCGGACGGAGGCGGAGCCCTTCGTGCGCGGCTTCACCCGGCGTACGGCGGAGACCGCGCGTCGCCATGGCCGGGACGTACAGATCTGGGTGCAGGCGTTCTCGGTGCCGGAGGGGCAGGAGCAGGAGCTGGCGCTCGGTCTTCAGGTCGCCGCGGAGGAAGGCGCGACCCACCTTGCCGCCTGGAGTTTCCGCGCTACCGAGAGCATGTCCTCCATCCGGCCGGCGCGGCCGGACGTGGTCTGGCGGGTAGTCGCCGACAGTTTCCGCGCCTTTCGAGCCAGCGACGCAACGTAAGCAGCCCGCAGGCCGCCGACCTGGACCTGTCCGTGGGGGAATGGTGGCGTCATACGGCCGCTCTGGAGCGTCTACGTGACAGGCGGTGGCGCCGTCCAATCGTAGCCGATCGTGGCGTCGTCGTGAGGGATCCGGCCCTCCTCGTTGGGGTCGTATGTGCTTGAGGTCAGGTAGATGAGGTGGGTCGTCGTGCCGATGGCCCGGCAGCCGTGCGCCACGCCGGCCGGTATCTTCAGGAGCTGGGCCTCGTAGTGCTCCCCAAGGAACAGCTCGTCGAGCTGGCCGTGCGTGGGCGATGATTGGCGGGTGTCGTAGAGGGCGACCTTCAGGTCGCCCACCGGCACGTACCACCAATCGATCTGGGTGGGATGGACGTGCCACCCCTTGGCTACCCCTGGATGCATGAGCGAGTGGCTCACCTGGGCCCACCCTTCGCCGACGATCTCCTCGGTGTCACGAACGATCTCGCGGAAGAAGCCACGCTCGTCGGCGTGTGTGACGAGCGGTTTCAGTTGGACGCCGTCGATCATCGTGTGCTCCTTCCGTACCTGTGGGTTTCCAGTTTGCCCCTTCGTATCGGGGAGGCTTCCTCGTGCTCAAGAGCTTCCGAGCGTGTCGGATTCGACCGCGGATCGGTGGCCAGGCGAACACGTTCGGAGATCGTGCCGCCGCCGGTTGCGCCGATCATGGCTAGCTGGGGTTGGCTTTCTTGAGCGCGTCCCAGTCAGGCTGCGATTCCTGCACCACCCGTGCCGGCGCTCCGACCACCGTCGCACCCGCCGGCACGTCGTGGAGCACCACGGCGTTGGCGCCGATGCGAGCGCCGTCGCCGACCGTGATCGGGCCGAGTACCTTCGCTCCCGTGCCGATGTACACGTCGTCGCCAATAGTCGGCCCCTGCAGGCTGAACCCGAAGCGGCGGCTGTTGTTTAGGCCGATGGTCACCCAAGGATTGATGGCGCAGTTCCGCCCGATCTTCACGACGCCATCGATGACGACGTGGCCGTGTGGGATGATCAGGCCGGGCCCCATCTCCACGTAGTGCCCGATGGTCACTCCCCACATGCCCGTGCTGAGCAAGCCGCAGAGATGCGGTAGCAGGGGCACTTCCCGTCGTAGGAGGTGCGCCCGCAGGCGGAACAAGAGCACCGGCACCAAGGGCACGCCCAGGTACATGAAGGAGAGGCGATCGCGCGTCTCTCTCCACCGGTCGAGGAATCCCAAGTCCGGCGGCTCCAGCCTGAAGCTCCGGCGGCGGTATGCATCATATGCCTCCTTCAGCTCATCCCAGAGCCCGCCGGAGGCGGCGCTACCATTCGTCATGCGTCCTCCTTGGTCGCCACACCGAGATGATGATGTCTGACACCGCCGGCATCCGGTAGGCGACCCGATCCAGCACCGTGATCGTCGACCAGGCCAGGGGACCGGGCAACGCCTCCATAAGTTGCGTCCAGCGATGAAAGAGCCAGAGGAGCGAGATCCCGTGGCACGCAACCAGGTCCAAGTACGGCCGGCCCAGATGCTGGAGCGCTCCCTTTGTCCCTCGGAACGTGTGGTTCGGCGGGATCTCCCAGAAATTGCGTCCCCGGTAGACAGGCAGGCCGCAGGCTTCCCTAAGCCGGAAAAGCGCCCGCCCCAGGCGGCAGGCAAGGCTGTCGTAGTTGGAGATGCCGATGATCGCGTGGCCGTTGGGGCTCAAGATCCGCGCGATCTCCCGCAGGAATGTGCGCGGCCGGGCGAAATGGTCCAGAGATCCCTGGCAGACGATGCGGTCGAAGCTGCTGTCGCGGAAAGGAAGCGCCTCCGCCGCCGCGCACACGAGCGGCGCCCCACCTTCATTCGCGAATCGTCTGCGACAATGCCGCACTAACGCGGGCGAGGCATCCAGCCCCCAGACCTCACTCGCGCTCTCTCTGAGCAACGCCATCTGTCCTCCAAGGCCGCACGCCACCTCCAGCACACGATGCGGGTTGCCGCTGACTGCTAGCTCTGCAACCAGCTCCGGCACCCGCCGAAACACGAATTGGGTGTCCCTGGGATAGGGCCCCGGCGGCACGTCCTCGTCGACGATCCAGCCGACGTCAACGGTCGGGGCAGTCGTACCCATCGATGTGCTCACTGCTCCCGCGGACGCCACACGGACACGAGCACGTCGGCCATGGTCGGCACTCTCCGGGCGATTCGGTCCAACATGACGAGAAACGTTTGGGCGAGCGAGTCGGGTAGCCCGTCCAGCCAATGGCCCCAGCGCCACTCGCCCCAGCCCTCCAGCAGCCAGAGCAGCGACACGCCATAGCAACGCTCGAGGCGGAGCCGTTCGCCTCCGAGTCGCCGGACGAAGGCCGGCTCTCCTTTGTGGTGATGGTCAGGTGGCGGCTCCCAGTAGGGACGTTTCGCGGAACTGCTGCGGCGGAACGGAGCAGGCGCGACGCGGCAGAGCAGCCGCCCCAGACGGCAGGACAGGCTCTCGTAGTTGGCGACGGCGACGATGAGCCGGCCGCCCGGTCTGAGCACGCGGGCCGCTTCGCGCACGAACGCGTGCGGATCGACGAAATGATCCACGGCGCCCTGGCAGAGCACCCGGTCGAAACTCGCGTCGCGAAAGGGCAGGACCTCGGCAACGCTGCGGACCAGCACCACCCGGCTGGCGGGGAAGACCAGCCGGCTGATGCCGAGCATCTCCTGGGAAGGCTCCACTCCCCAACCCTCGCCGCCCCTCTCGCAGATCCGGGCTGCCAGGCGCCCCGAGCCGCAGGCGACATCGAGCGTCCGGCCTCCCCGCACCAGTCCCTCTTGAAGCATCGCCTCATCGACGTGGCGAAAGAGGAACTGGCTATCACGATGCGGATCTAGCTCGAACTCCTCGATTGAGTAGTCGAGGTCGAAGGACGGGTCAGCCGAAGGAGGTCTCTTTGGTGGCGCTGAGGACGACATAGAACTCCTCGAAGCCTCCCACGAGCGGAGCGAACCAGCGTTCCCAACGGTACTGCATGCCGCGGTCCTGATTCACCAACGCCTCAATGATGCGGGCGAAGCCGCTCCGGGCGAGGGCCAGCCCGCGAGCGCTTCGGCGGGCGCCCGTCAGGTAGAGACGGGCATGCTCCACCCGGAAGGAGGCTGGGCTGGTACAACGAGCGTCGTTGAACCTGGGATCGAAGTAGTTGAACGTTTCCAGAGTGAAGTGGCGGTTGTGGCGGGCGTCGCGGCTCAGCGCCCACGACGAGGACGCGTGAGGCAGCCGGGCGTGGATGATGGTTCCGGCCTTGCTGACCCGCCAAAGCTCCTCCATGGTGTCGGCGAAGCGCTCTGTGTGGGCCAGCGCGTGGTCTAGGAACACCTCGTCCACGCTATTGTCCTTGAATGGAAGGTGGGGGCTGAGCTGGGCGAGGATGTGTACCCCAGGGCCCGGCGTCGCGGCGAGCCGCAAGGAGCGCGCCCGCCGTGCCTCGCCGCCGAAGTCGAGGCGGACGATCATAGCCTTGCTTCAGCCTCAGAGGCGGACCCGAAGACCCTTGTTAGGTACGCGTGGACGATCTCCGCGGGCTTCCCTTCCAGGACGGTGCGGCCGTGTTCGAGCAGCATGGCCTTGTCAGTGTAGCGCTGGATCGACGGAAGGTCATGCGAGGCGAGGACGATCGTCACACCGTCCTCCCGTAGCTTCTCCATGTGGGCGAAGCACTTGCTCTGAAAGTCGGCGTCCCCCACCGCGAGCACCTCGTCGACCAAGAGGATCTCCGGTCGAACGTGCACCGCCACCGCGAAGCCGAGACGCACGAACATGCCGGAGGAGTAGGTTCGCATGGGCTGGTCGATGAATTCGCCTAGCTCGGAGAACTCGATGATCTGAGGAAGCACCGCCCGCGCCTCCCGCAGGCTGAGGCCCAACAGCACGGCGTTGAGCAGCGCGTTCTCACGGCCGGTGATCTGCTGCTCGAACCCGGCACCCAGCTCCAGCAGAGCGGAAACACGCCCGTTGGTCACCACGCGACCGGAAGTCGGAAGCGAGATCCGGGCCAGGACCCGAAGCAGGGTGCTCTTCCCGGAACCGTTCGCCCCCACGATGCCCAGGCACTCCCCCGGGCGCAGCGTGAGCGAGACGTCCTGCAGAGCCCAAAAGGCATGCCTAGGGCGGCCGTTGAAAAGGAGCACCGGCAGGGTAAGCAGCGCTCTCTTCAGATCCCTCGTTCGTCCTCCGCGCAGGAAGTACCGCTTGGATACGTGCTCCGCCTTGACGGCGACCGCCTCCTCAGAGCGCATCGGGGAAACCCGGCTCCAGGCGCCGGAACACCTCTCCGCCCAGTATCAGGGCGCCCACCGCGTAGAGCACCGCCGGCCAGATATCAAACCCGGGCATGGCGTTGTTCAGGAAGAGGTCTCGCCACGAGTCGATGAGCGAGGCAAGAGGGTTCATCATCACCACGGGTCGCCAGCGGTCTGGAACGAGGTCCAGGGGGTAGAAGATGGGGGAAAGGTAGAAGAGCAAGGTCAAGAATACCTCTATCAAGTGTTGGAGGTCGCGGAGGTACACGTCGATCGAGGCGAGTAGCAGGCACGCCCCCATGAGCAGCGCCAGTTGCACGGCTGCAAGGATGGGAATGCCGAGCAGCCACGCCGCCGATGGGTGACGGCCGGCTATCGCAAGCAAGATGATCAGGACCGGGATGGTGAGCAGGAAATGGAAACCGGTGGTGAGAATCGTCGAGAGAGGCAACACGACGCGGGGAAACGGCACCTTCTTCAGGAGAGCGCCGCCGTTCGCGAATGAAGGGGTCGCCAGGAACAACGATGTCTGGAACCAGACCCAGGGGAAGAGGCCGGTCAGCAGAACGAGGTGGTAGTCCTCCACCTGGATCCTGACGAACTGCTTGAGAGCGACGAACAGGACGGCCCCGAGCGCAAGGGGCTTCATCAGCGACCAGAGCAGCCCCAGGGCCGTATCCTGGTAGCGGAGCTTCAAATCGCGTAGGGTCAGTAGGTAGAGGAGCTCCCACGCTCTACCTGTGGCTCGGATCGAAATGGCAGGCCACCTCGCTAATGGTGTGATGGTAAGCGTACCAGGCGTACCCTGACAGATCAACCAAGTGAACAGAATGGCCGACCACCGTCGTTGACAAGGCAGCCGTCGTGGGCTAGGCTTATGCTCGGAGAAACGTGTGTTCGCCCTCGGCGGGCACCACGGGCTGAGGAGTTGGATACTACGAGGTCGACGCCACGGCGAAGCAAGCGCCCCCGCAGGGCGCGGCGTGGCTCACTGACGCGCAAGCAGATCCTCGACGCCGCTCTACACCTCTTCTCGGAGAAGGGTTTCGCGCGCACGAGCGTGCGCGACATCGCGGGAGAGGCGGGAATCACCGACGCTGCCATCTACTACCACTTCTCCTCCAAGCGCGATCTCTTCGAGGCGCTGTTTGAGGAGCGGGGCATCGCCTCGGCGCTGAGTGAATTGGAGCAGGCGACCGTCACGCGGCCGTTCGCGGAGTATGCGTCGGCCGTCGCCCTGATGGCGCTGGAGATCCTGCAGAGTAACAAGGACTTCATGAAGGTGCTGCTCAGCGAAGCGATGGGCGAGGATCCCATCGCCGCAGAGGACTACCGGCTGGTCACCGAGCGATGGCGCAACGCCCAGGCGCGGATCCTGCGCGAGTACGTGCGGCGGGGAGAGATCCCTCCCGTTGACGTGGACATGGCCTCCCGCCAGCTCGTGGTTCTCTCGGTGGGACCGTTCATGGACGAGCTGATGCTCGGCCTGGATCACGACGGTGACGGCCCGTCGCCCGATCTCGTGCGGCTGGTGCAAAACAGCGTCGAGCACTTTGTGAGGGGGATTCAGGCTTCGTCGGGATGAGTGCCGGGGCGAACGCAACGGGCCCGTCGAGCGATGCCTCCGCCACAAAGTTCGCCCATCCTAGTGAAGAAGAGTTCGCGCGGCTCCTCGATTTCTACGGTGTGGTGTGGCAGTATGAGCCGCGTTCCTTCCCTCTCCGGGAAAAGGAAGGGCGGCTGCTCGAAGCATTCACACCCGACTTCTTTCTTCCGGAACTCGACCTGTATGTTGAGCTGACAACGCTCAAGCAGAGCCTGGTGACGGCGAAACACCGGAAGCTGCGACGCTTCCAAGAGCGCTACCCGGACATCCAGATCAAGCTGCTCCACCGTTCCGACTACCTTAGCCTGCTGGCGAAATACGGATTCGGCCCCTTCTCAGAGGTCGAGGTCGAGGGAATCCACGAGGTGCTCATCAGCACGTCCGAGCTTGAGCGCCGGGTGGGTGAGCTCGGTGCTCAAATATCGCGCGAGTACAAGGGGAGGGAGCCGCTGCTCATCGGCGTGCTGCGCGGCGTGACCTGCTTCATGGCGGATCTCATGCGCCACATCTCACTGCCGGTGGCCATCGATTTCATGGCCATCTCTTCCTATGAGGGCGAGCAGGGCGGGACGGTGCGGATTGTGAAGGATCTGGAGGAGCCGCTGGGAGGTCGTGACGTCATCGTGATCGAGGACATCGTGGACACCGGCATGACGCTCAATACGTTGCTCCAGGGCCTACGACATCGTCGCCCTGCCAGCCTCAAGGTGTGTGCCCTGCTGGACAAGCGGGCGCGTCGGCTGGCGCAGGTGCCTATCGACTACGTGGGGTTCGAGGTGCCCGACGAGTTCGTCGTTGGGTACGGGCTGGACTTCAGGCAGAAATTCCGGAACCTACCCTTTGTCGCCACGCTCAAGCGAGATTGGCTTGACCGGCAGGCAACGTAGAGCCCCGAGTAACCTCGCCTTCCTCTCCGGCTTCATCCTCCCCCGGCCTTCCCTTTGCGCCACCCTTGCGGGCAGCCCTCCACTCGTGCCGGATTCGTCCGCCGGATGCTCAGGTTTCAGCCACTCGGGGCTACATTAACGGTAGCAAACAAGCACAGAGTTGTCAAGAGATAACCGGTCTACTTGCACAAGTTCTTTCCATCACAAGAACCGACACGGATGGGGACCTGGGAGGCCGGGTTTGGCCGGTCGCTCCGCTAACCTCCGAGAGGCAGGGCTGAAGGACGTCACGAAACGAAGGCAGGTTCCCAAGCTCGAGCGCCATGCGGCTGCGGATAGCGGTGAGGACGGCCTACGAGTCGTCGATGGGTCTTGTTGCTATCCGGATTCGGCGGCGCTGCCGTCGGCAGGGACCTCGGGCTCGTTGCCTGCCATCTGTGCCTGTTCCAGCGCTGTCTCCTGCCAGCGCTTGAGGTCGAAGGAGTGGGAGTCTCGCAACTGGCCACGGGCTACCTTGAGAAGCGGAGTCTTGGGCAGAGGCGTATCGGTGAGGACCAGATCCGTCACCCGCTTGTACGGGGCCAGCTTCCTGGCGAACGCGTCGAGCTCCTCTTGCACCGCCTTGCGCACCGATTCCTCGGTCATTTGCCCACCGCGCTCCTCCTGTCGCCTCGTTGCCTCCTCCAGATTGGGGTAGACGATGGCGCCCACCTGCGTCTTGTTGCGGTTGCGGCGGGCCACTACGCACACGTCCTGTAGCAGTTCACTCTCAGCGAATCGCTCCTCCAGTTCGTCGGGTACTACCTTTTCGCCCGAATCGAGGACGATGACGTACTTGCTGCGTCCGGTGATCCAGATGTTCCCTTCGTCGTCGATGCGGCCGAGATCGCCGGTGCGGAGCCACTCACCCGTCTTCGCGGCGCTCGTCTCCGCGGGTGCCTGCCAGTAGCCGGGGAAGACGTTCGGGCCTCGCACCACCAGTTCGCCTTCTCCGTGCAGGTGCACGTAGATCTCCTTCTCAGGCACGTCGATGAGCTGCACCTCGACGCCTTCGAGTGGCTGCCCCACGGAACCCGCATGCTCCTCATAGTAGTTGCTGAAGAAGAACTTCCGGGGGACCCATCGCTGGAAAGCAACGGCCGGCCCCGCCTCCGTCAGTCCCCACCCCTGGAGGAGCGGCAGGCCCAGACGGAAGAAGCTCCGGGCCACCTCCGGGTTGAGCGCCGCGCCGCCGCTGAGGGCAAAGCGCAGATGGCCCCCCAGTTGCTGATGCACCTCTCGGAAGAGGAAGCGGCCCAAGTTGACCCCCGTCCGCCGCTTGATGGTGTCTACCGCCCGCAGACCGCGCTGGAACATCTCCAGCCGCCCCTCGCTCTCTGCCCGCCGCACGACCGTACGATACATCTGGTCGTACAAGGCGGGTACAGCCAGGAAGAGGGTCGGCTTCGTCTCGAGCAGGCGGTCGCGCACGCGCAGAAGGTCGTTCTCAAACGTGAGTTCGCCGCCCTCGGTCGTGCTCGCCAGGAAGAGCAGGAATGGGAATGCGTGATGGAGCGGCAGGACGAGGACGAAACGGTCCTTCTCGTCGAACTGGACGGTACCGCGCGCGGATTCCACGTCGGACATGACGTTCCTGTGGGTCAGCATGACCCCCTTCATTCCGCCCGTGGTGCCCGAGGTGAAGATGATGGAGGCCAAGTCATCCGGCTCGACCCGGCGCTCCGCCAGGGCGGCGCGGCTCTCATCGGTAGCCTGCGCTGCGACCTGGTCGAAGGGGAGGAGCTCCGGCCGACGCCGTCGAAGGAGGCCGTGAGCCTGGCCGGGGCGACCCTTCGTGGCGCCGACGACGATTACCTTCTCCGCACCCGCCAGATGATCTCCCAGCCGGTCCAGGATCCTCATGGACGCGATGATGAAGCGCGCACCAGAGTGCTTGACCAATTGCTCGATCTCGCCGTTCTTCAGTTCGAGATAGAGGTGAACGCCCACGGCGCCCGTGATGGAAAGACCGTAGTAGCCGACGGCCCACGCCGGGCTATTCTCGCAGATGATGGCTACCCTGTCTCCCTTCTGCAAGCCCAGGGCGATCAATCCGGCAGCGAATTCGTTCGCCTGACGCCACGTCTCCTTGAAGCTGAGCCGCTCCCACTGACCCTGCACCTTCTGCTGATATGCGACCTTGTCCCGGAAGCGGACACTCGACCGGGCGACCATCTCCGGGATTGTCATTGGGGTGTCACGGGTCAGAAAGAGAGGCACGCGTGCGCCAAGTGCCTGCTTCGCCTTGAATGGATTGATCGCCATTGCGGGGGTCACTCCTTTCCAGTGCGAGCTAGGCCGGCGTATCCGGCAGGCGTCCTTCGTCGGTCAACCGGTATCCGCGAGCGAACACGGCATACCCGGCGAGTGCGCACGCTCCCGCGACCGGACCGATGAGGCGGATGCCCAGGGGATCGTCCGCGCTCTTACCGAAAACGGCCAGGACGAGAGCGAAGATGGCGGCCGCCAATCCCAGTCCCACCTTCTGCAGCGTCGCCTGTATTCCATAGTATACCGCTTCCCGGCGCTCGCCGGTTCGCTGCTCGTCAAAGTCGATGATATCCGCCAGGAGCGCGTGAGGGAAGACGAAGAGGCCGGCCAACGGTATTCCGAGTCCGAGCATGAAGAAAGACTGGGCGAGCTTGGGCATGCCAGGAAGGAAGCCAAAGAAGAACAGCAAGGGGAAATACAGGCCGCACACCAAGATCGATGCGCCGTACGCTCTCCGCTTGCCCGTCCAGGCGGCCAGTCGCAGCATCAGGGGCACGGAGCCGAGGAGAGGCAGGAAGAACAGCGCGGTCAGCAGCGTTACCTTCTCCTCTGTCTCTTCAAGGACCACCCCCAGAGGCAGCTTCACGACGGTATCTCTGAGGGCGACGTCAACGTAGAACGGCAGCCACTGCGTCAGCATCACCTGGGCCATGGTGAAGAGCACGAACGCCGGCACAAAGGCGAGAAACTGGCTGTTGCCAAGCGTCTCGCGCATCGCCTGAACGAATCGGAACGACGACGCGCGCACCTCTCGCCGGATGTGCCCGCGCACCCCGAGTACGGGCAGGTACCGCGAGACGAAGGTGGTCGATGCCATGAAGAGCCCCATGCCCACGAACCCCCACGCGGCTATGAGCGGCCCGCCCAGGAGGAAGACGACCCCGGCGCCGACCGCTCCAAACAGCACCTTCCAGGCGGAGATGCTCACCCGTTCCTGAGATGACGTGGCTATTTCGGGCAAGAGCGCGTCGTAGGGCCCGCCCACCACCGTGTTGGCCAGGAAGAACGCTTCCAGCAGCACGAACAGGTAGAGCCCGTTCCAGAGGCTTTCGTGATCCAGGGGCGGCGTCCAGAGGAGGAAGAACGTGACGGCCAGCACAGGTGTTCCAAGGGCGATGAAGGGAAGTCGCCGGCCCCAGCGGCTTCTCGTCACATCGCTCCAGTAGCCGATGAGCGGATCATCCACTGCCTCAATGATGCGGCCCACAACCAAGATGAAGCCCACCAATCCGATGGATACCAGCGGCGAACGCTCTGAGTCCTCGGGCGGGGAATAGAAGAAGATCAGCCAGGCGGCAATGGTTTGGAAGGTGATGTTGGCGCCCAGGCTACCCGAAGCGTAGAGCAGCTTGTTGCGCAGCGGCAGCTTCCCGCTCTGGTCGTCTGCTGGCGCTGTTGCTGGCCGCGATGTCACATCGTGGGAGATAGCTGGGCGGTTGGCGTTCGCGACGCGGACATCGGAGAGGAATCCGGGGAGCGAACCGGGGGCGGGAGCAGAGCGATCACTGCCACCTCAACGATGGACCGCTACTCGTCCTCAAACAGGCGGCGCTGGTGGCGCTGGCGCAGCTTCGATAGCGCCTGTGCCTCTATCTGGCGAGCGCGCTCGCGCGTGACGCCCAGGGCGTTCCCGACCACGTCCAGGGTGCGGGCGCGTCCGTCGGTAATCCCGAAACGCAGCTCGATTACCCGCCGCTCGCGTGGCGAGAGAACGCCGAGGGCTTCGCGTACCCGCGCGCGCAAGAGCTCGCGCGTGGCCTCTTCTTCGGGAGAGGGTGAGAGAAGGTCTTCCAGCAGGCTACCCAGGGTGCTCTCATCCTCCTCGCCGACGGGGGTCTCGAGGGAGATCACGGACTGGCGGAGTGCGCGGGCAGCCTCGCGTACCTTCTCCTGGCTCATCCCCATGAAGCGGGCCAGCTCCACTACCTTTGGCTCGCGACCGAAGTACTGAAAGAGACGCTCGCGCGCCTGCGTGTACTTCGAGATCAGCTCGTTGATGTGGATGGGGAGACGGATGGTGCGCGCCTTGTCGGCGATCGCCCGACCGACGGCCTGGCGGATCCACCACGTCGCGTAAGTGCTGAATCGGTACCCTTTGCGGTACTCGAACTTCTCCACGGCCCGCATCAGTCCGGCGTTGCCTTCCTGCACCAGGTCCATCAGCGGTAGGCCGCGGGCCGCGTGCTTCTTGGCCACGCTGACCACGAGCCTCAGGTTGGCGTTCACCATGTGCTCTTCCGCCCGCGTTGCCTCCTCCCGCGCGCGCCGCAGCGTTGGCGTCAGTGTCTTGAGCGGAGGTAGTAGCTTTTGGTTTCGGGGCGTGGCGCCTCGTTGTATGAGCTTCAGGGCGCGCTCCAAGTCCTGCGGTGGCTCCGGTCCGAACACGCGCACTCCGACGGCGAGGCTGACGATGGCGTCATAGACGCGGTTGACGCTCTCACGCGAGTAGGCCTGCAGCTTTCTCTCCAGGCGCGGATCGATCACATGGTCTATGGCGGCCTTCAGCTTCGGGCTGCTCAATTCCTCGGTCAGGCCGCCATCGGGCGGAAAACCTCGGACTGCCCCGCTATCGCGCACGAGTTGCAGCCCACGGTTCATCTCCCGCACGAGGAGATACGTGAGCTCTTCCGGGGTCGGGGGCGTGCCCGTCTCTTCGGTGTACACCTGGCTCAACTGTGTCAGCATCCGCCCGTGCTCGATCTTCTTGAAGAGATCGATCTCCTCCTGGGGTGTAAGGAGCTTGAATCGGGCGATCTCGTTCAGGTAGAGCTCGACGGAGTCGGGCAGCTCGACCTCTCCGCGGGTATCCGCGGGGACGGTGGCGGCCTTGCCCGTCTTTCGTGCCATGCTCCGGTCCTTCCTTCCGCTGTTCGGCCGAGGGGACGCTACACGACGTCTGGGCGTGGCCACTTCAGATCGCAACTAAGGCAACGTGCCTGCACCATCGTGTTGCCGCTCCAGTAACTTACGGTGAAGAATTTCTGGCAGCGAGGGCACATCTGGTCACCGAGAAGAACCCGGTGCCCCTCAGAGCGGACAGCCTCGCCGGCGTGCCTGGTTTCGTCGCCCCGTCCGGATGTCAATCTGCACCTCCTCCACCAATTCTACACCCGTCGCCGTCTGTGTCGAAGAGGTCGCGGTGAGGAAGTTGAAGAGACATGCCTTCTGAACCGCCGGCAGCGAGAAGAGCGTAGGCGACCCGCTGTCGTGGGGTGGTGGCTCGCCCGCACGGGCAGGCACGCGCGAATGATGGACGATAGGACATTGAGATGGCGATCCGAGGAGCATTTCGGCGCTTCCGCTGCTTATTCTCACCCCCTTCCGTCAGAATGACGCCTCGATTCACCCTCTCCTGCTATCATGCTGTGGCCGCCGGCCGGGACGGCCAACCGCCTTGACCGCCAGCGGCGCGGTGCTAAGTTGATACGTGGGTCATCGCGCCCGGGACGCTGGCGCGAACCAGCTATGTTATCCACCCAGACCGAGTCGCCGGTACGAAGGAGGGAGTTCTGACGGACAGTGGGGTCGCCGATCCCGGCCGCAAGTCCACGGCCGCAACGCTGGGCCGCCGTCTGGCCTTCGAGGGGACGGCGCGCGACAAAGAGCGATACGTGCGCAACATGTTCGGACGGATCGCTGGGCACTACGACCGAATGAACAGTCTGATGACGTGGGGCCGCCACCACGCCTGGCGGCGCCGTGCGGCGCGCCTGGCAGACCCGCAGCCCGGCCGGCCGGCTCTTGATCTCTGCTGTGGTACCGGCGAGCAAGCATTGGAGCTGGCGCGTCTGGGCCGCGGGCCTGTTCTGGGCATCGATTTTGCGCGGCCCATGCTCGTCCTTGCCCGAGAGAAGACGCGGCGGGCCGGGCTGAGCGGCGTTGCGTCTTTCCAGGAAGCCGATGCTCTGCACCTGCCGTTCGCCGCGGGCGCCTTTTCGTGTGCCGTGACCACGTTTTCTCTGCGAAACGTGATTGATGTGCCCGGACTGTTGGTCGAGATGGGGCGGGTGGTCGCGCCGGGCGGGCGCGTGGTGACCACGGAGCTCATCGGGCCGCCTCGCGGACCGTTCGCACCGCTGGGCCGCTTCTACCAGAGGTTGGTGGTGCCGGCCCTGGGCGCTGCGTTCGCCGGGGACGGGGATGCGTACGCCTATCTGCCGGAATCCACGGACTTCGCGCCGACGACGGAAGGCATGAGGAGACTGATGGAGGAGGCGGGACTCACGCACGTTTCGTGCCTATCGTTGGCGCTCGGCAGCGTCGCGATCCATGTTGCGGAGAGGTCCCAGTGACCCGCATGAACGTACCTGGCACACATCGGTTTCACCGCCCTTCGGGATACGGGTGGCGGAGCGCGCCTGGGCGTTTGCTCCCGGCTGCGTGTGCGACGCTGCGACGGCTGCGGCTGACCGGAGTGCTGGCGGCGCTGCTGGCGCTCCTTCTGTTGGCGCCTGGTTGCGGGGGCGGTGAAGAGGCGCCTGCCGCGACACTGGCCGGGCCGGGCGACCTGCAGGGCAAGACCATCTACGTCCAGTCGCTGGGAGACGCTCTCACGCTGGAGACGCGGTTCGTGCTTCAGGAGGCGTACGGACTGGACGTAAGCCTGAACGGGGGCGACGTGACCTTCAAGGAATCGCTGGAGGAGGAGCTTCCCGATCTCCTCCGCGACGGTACCGCTGACGCGGTGGTCATGGCGGGGCTCGGCGCCTTCCGACTTCAGGACGACGAAGACTTCCATGTGATCAGCCGGATCACCGAGGAGATGCGGGGACTGACCGGCGCTCCGGTCATGGACTCCGTCCTGGTGACCTACCGGGACGTGGCCCAGCAGAAGAACGGGGCGCTGAGCGAGGTGACCCGGATGCTGGCCGAATCGGTCACCTATTTCAAGGCAAATCAGGACGAGGTTATCGAGGCGGTGGCGGGGGAAGGCGGGGTGGATAAGGAGTTCCTCCGCTGGTGGTGGGAACGCCAAGACCTGCTGCTGGGAGATCGCTCGGTGGAAGCGCAGGAGCAGATCCTGGACGTGTGGCAGGCGGCAGCGGCAATTGGAGACATCAAAGACGTGCCGGACATGGCTTCCGTCCTCTTCACCACCGAGGACGAACAGGCGGAAGCGGTCCCCGATGGTGACCGGACAACGGTCAGCATCGCGGTGTTGGACCACCCCAGCCGACACGCGGCACTCTATGCAATCGAGCAGGGGATAGTCAGCTCCGACTCAGTGGATCTCGACCTGACCTACCTGGTTCCCAGCGAGATCGTTCAAGCTGCTCCTGCCCGCCAGTATGACGTGATAGAGGCCATGCCGTTGATCGTGCCCCAAGGCGAGGCGCTCGACGTTGATTTCGTCGTTCTCTCTGCGGCTCTCCAGAACCTGGACGGCACGCTTCTGCTAGTAGCGTCCGATGCCGGGCGGCGCTAGCTCGGGCCGCCGGGGCGCGTGTGGGTTCGCATCGGAGATGAGCCGGACCGCGGCCGGAACGTCACTGCGCGGCTTGACCGCGGTTTGCCCGCGGTCATAGCCTAGTCGTGTGGTGCTGTACTGACGGCCGAAATGCCCAACGCTGGACTTCGGACGTAGTAGGAGGCTATGGAGTCAGATGAAACGTGCGCTGCTCTCGTCCCTGATCTTGGTTGTCGCCGTTGCGCTGTGCGCCGTTCTCGAGCCGGAGAGCGCCTCAGCGGCCGCGATCAAGCCCTATGCCGGCTGCGCCGCGAACACGCTGCCGGCAAATGACGATGGCTCCACAGATGCGGTAGCGCTTCCCTTCGCGCCTAACTTCTTCGGCACCACGTACAGCTCGCTCTACGTGAACAACAACGGCAACGTCACCTTCGATTCGCGCCTCGGAACGTATACACCGTTCAGCCTGCTCACGACCGAGCGCGCTATCATCGCGCCGTTCTTCGGCGACGTGGACACGAGTGGTGCGGGGTCCGGCATCGTGACCTACGGCGTCATTACCTATGGAGCCCGCACGGCCTTTTGTGTCAACTGGTTCAACGTCGGCTACTACAGCAGGAACACCAACAAGCTGAACAGCTTCCAACTGCTGCTCGTCGACCGATCTGACGTTGGCGTCGGCGATTTCGACATCATGTTCAACTACGACCAGATCCAGTGGGAGACCGGCGACGCCAGCGACGGCACCGACGGGCTGGGGGGCCACTCCGCTCGGGTCGGATACTCTAACGGCGTCGATACGGCCTTGGAGCTGCCGGGGTCGGCTGTGAACGGCGCATTTCTCGATTCGAACCCGGGCGGCCTGGTCCACGATAGCCGGAACTCGTTGCAGAACGGTCGCTATCTGTTCCCGGTGCGCGGCGGGGCGGCTCCTACCGGGGGGACGATCTCCGGCCACGTCTTCGGGAGCGCGGGTGGCGGCAGCGGCCTGGGAGGGGTCGTTGCCTTGGGCGGTGCCCTCGTCCAGATCTGCCAAACGGGCGGATCCTGCAACACGACGGGCACGGACGCCACCGGGGAATACTCGATCAGCGGTTTGGCGCCCGGCCAGTACGTGGGTTCCGCCTTCCCGCCCGCCGACCGGCCCGATCTCTTTCCCGGAACGATCGGCCCCATCAACCTGGCCGCAGCCGAGACGCTGGACGGACAGGACTTCCACCTGACGCGCCCGGGGCCGCTTCCGCCGGGCGTGACGATCTCCAGCATCTCTACCACCGCCACGGGGGCGCCGGTCATCCATTGGGGCACGTCCAATCAGGTGACGAAGGACAACTGCCCGGGCGGTACGGCCAGGTACGACGTGATCAAAGACGGCGTCATTATCCGAACCGGTCCCATGCCGGAGATATCGACCGGGACGTACAAGGGCACTATCCCTCCGCTGCAGCCAACGCACGGTGACGCCGTCATTAGAATCACAGTCTCGTGTCCTAACCCACCTGACGGCAAGGTGGTTGACATCGATGTCTACATCGACCCGAGCGGAACGGTGCGCACGACCGATGGTGACCCCATCGCCGGCGCGACGGTGACCCTCTGGCGCTCCGACAGCTCTACCGGGCCGTACGAGATGGTGCCGGACGGGAGCGCCATCATGGCGCCGTCGAATCGCACCAACCCGGATACGACCGCAGCGGACGGGGTGTTCCATTGGGACGTGATCGCGGGCTACTACGTGGTTCGCGCGGAGGCGCCGGGCTGTGTCTCGCCCTTCAATCCTTCGCAGTCCTACGTGGACACCGGCGCGATGCAGATCCCGCCGCCGGTGACCGACCTCGACATCCGCCTGGACTGCGGCGAAGAGCCGGCGGTGGTGCCCGGCGACGTCAACTGCGGGGGAACGGTCGACGCCATCGATGCCGCGCTGGTCTTGCAGCTTAGTGCGGGCCTCATCGGGTTGCTGCCTTGCGGGGGGGCCGCCGACGTGAGCCAGGATGGCACGGTGAACAGTATAGACGCCGCACTCATCCTGCAGTACAGCGCAGGTCTCATACCCGCCCTGCCGGTGTAACTGCAGCACCGCAGCGGTTCATGGCTTCACCGGGCGCAGCGAGGGCGCGGTTCGTATCCGCTTGCGGCTCTCGCGATGGATGTGCGGCGGGACGTGGAATTCGCTGGCCCGTTGTTCCCGACCATCTGGTACAATGCGCCGCGGAGGCTTGACTGAACTTCTAGAAGGAGCGCATGCGTGAACGATAACGACGTGGTCATCGTAGGGGCGGTACGGACGCCGGTGGGGCGTCGTGGCGGGAGTCTGAGCGGAGTGCACCCGGTGCCGCTGCTCGCCCAGGTGCTGAACGAAGTAATGCAGCGCACAGGATTGTCGCCCGACATCGTCGAGGACGTGGTGACGGGCTGCGTCGACCAGGTTGGCGAGCAGTCGGCCAACGCAGGACGCAATGCCCTCCTTGCTGCGGGCTTCCCCTACACCATCCCGGCCACGACCCTGGACCGACAGTGTGGATCGGGCCAGCAGGCGGTCCACTTCGCGGCCAACCTGATCCAGTCCGGCGTCTGTGACGTCACGATCGGGTGCGGGGTGGAAAACATGACCAGGGTACCGCTCCTGGCAAGCATCTCCGCCGGTCCTGGGTTCCCTTTCCCGCCGGAGCTGACCAGCAAGTATGCGGTCACGTCGCAGGGCATTGCCGCTGAGGAGATTGCGAAGAAGTGGGGAATAGGCCGTGAGGATGTCGACCGCTTCGCATACGATAGCCACATGAAGGCGGCCCGCGCCCGCGAGGAGGGGCGTTTCAAGCGGGAGATCATGCCGCTCCAGGTGACAGTGGACGGCACGGAGACAACGTTCGAGCACGATGAGGGGATCCGGCCGGACACGTCGATGGAGAAGCTGGCCGGCCTCAAGCCTTCCTTCCGTGAGGATGGCATTCATACGGCTGGCAACTCATCGCAGATATCCGATGCCGCAGGGGCTATTCTGCTCATGTCGGCGGCGAAGGCGAAGGAGCTCGGCGTGAAACCGCGCGCTCGCATCGCTGCCCAGAAGGTTGTTGGCTCGGAGCCGGTCCTCATGCTCACCGGCCCGATGACCGCCACGCCCAAGGTGCTGGAAAAGGGTGGCCTGAAGCTTGATGACATCGACCTCATCGAGATCAACGAAGCGTTCGCCTCGGTGGTGCTGGCGTGGGAGAAGGAACTGCAGGCGGACATGAGCAAAGTGAACGTCAACGGCGGAGCGATCGCCCTTGGACACCCCCTTGGCTGCACCGGCGCGATGCTGATGATCAAGCTTCTGCACGAACTGGAGAGGACGGGCGGTCGCTACGGACTGGAGACCATGTGCTGCGGCGGCGGGCTGGGAACAGCGACGATCATCGAGCGGTTGGACTAGGGAGGTGCGGCCGACCGGCAGGTCGGATAGCATAGGGATGAGAGTGCGCGTGGGCCCGTAGCTCAGCGGCAGAGCGACCGGCTCATAACCGGTTGGTCCCAGGTTCGAATCCTGGCGGGCCCACCACGTTCCCTTGCCGGCGCCTCTGCTGGCAAGGGGGGAGAGCTGTCCGGCTCGGGGCACCTGCGGGGAGGCGGCCAGTCCGGGGTGACTGGCTGGTGCTGGAGTCAAAGCGTCACGCGGCGGCCGGCATGACCGTTCAACGGGCAAAGGGGCTGACGCGATGGATCGGGCAACGTGGCAGCAAGAGTGGGCCAGGGCCTGGGACAAATACCGCCGGGCTCATGAAGCCTTGAATAGTGCCAGGCCGTCGGGCCAGGTCGGTCTGTCCGCGCTGGCGGAGACCGTTGACGCTGCGCGGGTCGAGCAGCTCAAGAGCGAGTTGGACAGAGCATGGGAACGAGTCGTCGAGCTTGGCGCGAACCGTCCGACCGCATGAGACATCCGGGGCGCGGCGAAACAGAACGGGCAACTGCCTGCGCCCGCCTCTGGCCTCGCGTGGCCAGGGTATGGCTACCGCTAGCGGCCTGACGGAGGGGATTTCGGGCGGTTGTAGTCTTGGCTCTGGCGAGATGATACGGACGGAGAGGTGAACGGTCTTCTCTTCTCGTAGTTGCGGAAGGCGCGCGTGGCGCCGCAGTACCTACAGACGCCGCGGCTTCTCGCGCTGTTGGCGTTCTCAATCACCCAGTGATGGGTACAGCGTGTGCCCTTTGCCACCAGCGACCTCCTCCGTCTCCTAGACATAACGTACCACTGTTGTAGTGTTGGCGCAAGGGAAGAAGCGCGCAGAAAAACCGTCAAGTACCGCGCGACGACGTCCGCAATGCTACGGAGGAGCAGCGGTATCGCTCGGTCGAGCGACGACCAACCGACTTCCTCATGGCCGGCCGGCCATCGGTTCGTTTCCCGGCGGGCCCGGCACCACGCCTGATCGACGTCTCTTGGCGTCAGCGATGTACCGGCGCGTATCGCGGCAAGGAGGGGTGTTCCGGGTCCTGGGCGGGTCAGCCGTCACTCGTGGGCCTGATCGCCACTACCTTCATCTCCGCGGCCGCCGCGCGCGCGTCCTCGTCTGTGTCGACGTTGATCCCGATGAGCCGGAACATGGTGCGCACGTACAGTCGATGCCGGTGGCAGAAGTCCAGAAACAGCGGCTCGGCTTCCTCACGGGGCAACGTTTCCGTTAGGGCAGAGAACTCGCGCCGGCGCACCTGGACGAGTACCTTCGGGTCGGCTTGAAGATTGCGGTACCAGTCAGACCTGCCGCCGTAGGCCGAGACCACGTAGTACGTGTCGGTCGTTGCGTCGTGCCCCAGTACGTCGACCACCGCCCTGCGCGGACGCCCGCTCCTGCGGCCGGCCGTCGTGAGGCGCAACTGCCCGAGCATCAGCCCGCCCAGGCCGATGTCAAAGAGGAGAACCGGGGCGCGGTAGAACCAGCGCAGGAGACGGCCGGGTTTGCGGGGTTTCCGTCTTTCGGTTCCTGTGCCGTTCATTGGGCGCCCTCCGCAGACGCGCCTCCCATCGGAGGTCGGATGCGATATCACCTTACTTGTACCAGTGCGCACGCCGGTCCTCAAGCCGCAGGCCGCCACAGGCCGAACGGTCGAGCCGCGCGGCTCTCCCCATTGACCGCAGCCCTCCGCGCCGTACACTGAGGCGAACGGTGCGGAAGAGAACCGGGTTGACTGGTCGCACCTGCGGGCAGGCCCGGGCAGCGCAACGATGTGGTCGTTGGGCGAGAGGAGCGGTGGTAGCGTGCGCGAAGAGCAGATCGCAGCCTATCTGGCACACCAGATGCCGCAGGCCGGCGAGATCGAAGTCTCCGGCTTGTGGCGAATCCCCGGCGGCGCCTCCCGCGAAACGTGGTCCTTCGATGCCACCTGGCGCGAAGGGAAGGCTTTGGCGGGGCGCGGCTTCATCCTCCGGCGCGATCCGGAGGCGAGCCTGCTGGAGACGGAGCGGTACGTCGAGTTCCGCGTCTACGAGGCCCTCAAGGACAGCGGCGTGCCCGTGCCCGATGTCTACTGGCTCGAGGAAGACCCCAAGTGGCTGGAGCGCCCTTTCTTTGTCATGGGGCGCCTGCCCGGCGAGGCTTCGCCGCAGCAGTTGGTGGCCGGCGTCCTCGATGTCGACATAGAGGCCATCGCTCAACAGAAGGTGGAGATCTTGGGCCGCATTCACAACCTCGACTGGCAGGCGCTCGGACTCGAGTTCCTGGGGGTCCCGGAGGCGCCCGACCGCTGCGGCGACCATGAGATCGACCGCTGGGAGAAGATCATGCGGCAGCACGCGCTGGAGCCCCAACCGGTGCTCGAGCTCGCGCTGGCCTGGCTACGCGGCCGTCGACCCGTCGCCCAGCGCATCGCGCTCGTTCACGGCGACTACCGCACCGGCAACTTCCTGGTGGAGAAGGACCGGATCACCGGCGTCCTCGATTGGGAGATGGTGCACCTCGGCGACCCCCTGGAGGACGTGGCGTGGGGCTGCGTGCGCTCCTGGCGTTGGGCGGGCGATGCGCGCGTGGGAGGTCTGATGCTGCGAGACGAGTACTACCGGCGCTACGAGGAGGCAAGCGGTTTCAGCGTCGACCGCGAAGCCGTGCGGTTCTGGGAAGCGCTGGGCAATTTCAAGTGGGCGATCATCTGTCTAACGGGCGCGCGGTCGTTCGCCGAGGGCCGCAGCAAGGACGCTATCCATGCCTTTACCGCCAAGTTTAAGCCTGACATCGAAGCTGAGCTTCTTCGACTCATCGATTGAGGAGGGAGAGTGCCATGCGTCCAAACGAGCGAGAGGTGCTGCAGGGACTGCAGAGCGCGCTGGCGACCTACGTCCTGCCGGAGGTCCAGACCGAGCACGCTCGTCTGGAGGTGATGCTCACAATGGTCGTACTGGGCGGTATCGCGACAGAGCTGGACGGCGCGGCCCAGCGGCTGGTCGACGACAACGATGCGTTGCGGGCTCTGGCACGGCGTGGCGCGGAGGCGCTCGCCTCCGCGGGCGGCGCCGCAGGTCCAGAGAGCATGTCCCTGGCAGCCGATCTGCGCTCCGTGGCGTCCGAGAACGACGCCTCCGTGCGGTTGTCCGACCTGTCGGCCGCCAACGATAGGCTGCATGCGGCGGTGGCCCGTCTGGGCGTGCTCGCGGAGGCCGGCGCGGCTCCCGCGCTGCGGGAGCTGCGCCCCGCTATCATCGAGCGCCTGCGCGAGGAGGTGGAGAGCAGGGCGCTTTCGCTCCTCGGGCCGCGGGCGGACGGGTAGCCGTTCAGTCAGCCTCATTCCGGCGTTCAGGTCGCCGGTCATCCAGGACCGGGGCCCACGTGGTCGTTTCCCTTCCGTCTGCACGGACCAGGTCTCGCCTTCTGTCTCCCTCTCCCTAGCGGTCAAGGACGCGCAGGACTTCGGGGTTTTCCCTAATGCGATAGGCGGAACTTCTAGGCGATATCCCCTACAGATACTCACCAGGCAGGCAGAGGGGATTCACGGATAAGAGCCGAGGGAGCGGACAGCAGAAGGAGGTCCTAGCGTGCGGAAGCTACTTCGACTCTTCAGGCGCACTGCTCGAGAGGAGCAGGGCATCACCGGTCTTGAGACGGCCATCATTCTGATCGCTTTCGTGGTCG
>CAYOSF010000006.1:0-133911 GCA_964406605.1 uncultured Dehalococcoidia bacterium
GCGTGTTCGTCGGCGTCGCCGTGTCCGTCGGTGTATTCGTCGGCGTGTTCGTCGGTGTGTTCGTCGACGTGCTGCTCGGCGTCGGCGTTGGCGTCTCGACCTCCTTGTCGTAGCAGAAGGTGATGTGACTTATGCCTTGACCGGTCGGCGTTTCGAGGCCGCTGCCCCCAAACGCCTCGTCATATACGTACACGTTCGCACCAGCACTACCGCCCTTAACGATCACCGCGTCCATACCGAGCTTGGAGGTCCAGTCGAACGAGATCGGCTCTCCCCCGTCCAAGTTGACGTCGATCTGTACCCAGTACTTGCCGCCGTTCACTGAAAACCCGTACGTCCCGTCAGACACTTCGCCTTGGTCTGTCTCGAGCTTGATCGCTTCCAGCAGACCGAGGTCCGAGCAGGTCGGGTTGCCCGAGACGGGTGTGCCCGATGCAACACCGGCCGACGTGCGGTGAATGCCGCCGCCGAGCCACAACGCGAGCCCCAACACTACGAGCAAACCTGCCAGCGCCACGGCCGGCGCCAGGCCTGCTTTGCCGCTCTGGATTCCCGTGATCCTTTCTATCCGCCATCTCAATTCAGTCAGCCATACAAGCACGAATCCCCACCCTTTCTTTGCTTGACCGGGAAGCGCCCTATGCTAGGGCCCATCGTGCGCTTTTCGTCCTATGTAGCACACTAACTACGATAACACATTGAAACTCAGAGACCCAGGCGTGACCCTGGCTCCCCCGCCTTCCGCTCCTATTGACGAGAGTTCCACTCGAAGCGGGGCGCGTCCAGGATCGTCGGCATCGCATCCGGGGCCAAGATCCGCTTGGGCGTCCTGGTCTTCCCGGGATCGACCGGCTCTGCACGCGAGGGCGTTCCCGTCGTCCTCCAGCGCGGGAAGCGCGAAACGTGTTCTCGGCTCTTCAAGGTCAGCTTGGGCGGCTGCACCGCGCCCGGCAGCCCTGTAGAAACGAATGCTCGACCAGGGGGCGCTGTGCGCGCACGAATCGGAACCGGCGCGAGCGTCTCGGCTGCGCGCCAGCGCCAGTAGCCAAGCGCCAGCAGCACGGTGCCCAGACCTGCCAGCAGCATCAGGATGAGGTAGTCACCCGAGGGGCTGGAACCACCCCCCAACGTGCCGTCGCCGGCAGACGGGAACCCCGACGCGCCCACCGTAGGTGTAGGTGTCACAACGGTCGCCAACACCTCAGAGAAGGGCGTCGAGGTGGGCGTCATCGTCGGACTCGGCGTCACGGTCGGCGTGGGCGTGAGCGTCGGACCGGGGGTGTGCGTCGGCGGTGGCGTCCAGGGACCGGTCGGCGTGGGCGTCGGCGTCGCTGTCGCCTCCGGGGTCGCTGTCGCCTCGTGCTCCGGCGGGGTCCACGTAGGCGTGGGCGTCGGTGTACGCGTGGGGGTACGTGTCGGCGTCGGCGTCGGCGTCACTCCCCCGGTCGGGGTCGAGGTCGCCGTTGCGGTGTTTGTCGGCGTGAACGTCGACGTGAAGGTAGGGGTGATCGTTGGCGAGCTCGTAGACGTCGGCGTAACCGTCTCGGTGGGCGATCCCGTAGGTGTGGCCGTAGATGTCGCCGTCACCGTGGGTGTCGGCGTGCTCAAGGGGGTGACCGTCGGTGGCGTCAACGTCCCCGTCGGTGTCGAGGTTGGCGTGGCCGTGTCCGTCGGCGTGGTGGTGCGCGTGCCCGTCGGCGTGTCTGTCGGCGTGTTCGTCTGCGTCGGGGTGGAGGTAGCCGTCGCCGTGCTTGTCCGCGTCGGGGTGGACGTAGCCGTGGCCGTGTTCGTCCGCGTCGGGGTATAGGTGGCGGTGGCCGTATTCGTCCGTGTCGGGGTAGCCGTCTTGGTCGGCGTCTTTGTCGGCGTGTTCGTTGCGGTCCTAGTCGCTGTGTTCGTCGGTGTCGGGGTAGGCGCTACGCAATTGATCTCCACATTGTCGTCGTTCTTCAGGTGGTACTTCGCATGAAGGGGACCACCGGGGTCCCCGGGCGTGAGATAGACGCTTCCGGTAGCTCCGGAAACGAGCACGATCTTCCCCGCGCCGGGCCCCTTACAGGAGAAGAAGACGTTCGCCAGCGGGCCGGAATAGTGGATTGGCTCGGTATCACTCGGTGCCGTGATCTGACACGTAAGCTTGTAGAGGCCCGGTGTGTCAGACTCGGTGCTCATGTTGCACTTCGGGGCCTTGTTCTCTGTCGTTCCGCCTTGTGGATCCAGGTTGACGCCGCCAGAGTACTGCAGCACTACTCGATAGGCGCTGAACCCATCGGACGGCGGGTTCGTCGCGACGATTTCGACGGCGAAGCTTCCCTGGGTTGACACGTCGCACTTCCGGTCCGGCACGCTGCCCGAACAGGAAGCGGGCTCCGACTTCTGCTTGTCCTTATAGACCTGAAGGGCCATTGTGGGAGCGTTGGGGTCATCGTCACCCAGGACCAACTTCGGAGCCCCGTAGCCGATAGCGACGAGCACTGCGGCAGCAAGCACAAGCAGCGCAAACACAACCAGCGGGCGCCGCGACGGCGCAGCGAGGTTGATGGTCCCATGCCGATCCAACCCGACGCCCGGCCGCATGGCCGCATCACCGGCAGACGAGAGCTTTCGCAGAGCAGCCACAGACCAGCGACCGGTGCGGCGCACCGGTATCCGCTGCGGCATCGAGTTCGGTTTCACCGAGTCCACCCCTGTTCCCCCGTCGCTCACCTATTCAAACCAACCTAGGTGGTTGTCATAACACCCCAGGACGTGCAAGGTGCATCATACACCAATGTGCCACACACGTAAAGGGCGCGGCTTCTCGCCTGCCCCACACGTGGGCTAGCCACGGTCGTACGATACCAAGTCCGCTCACAACGTCCTGTTAGATTCGGACGACAACTTGGTAAGAATCCACTAACGAGAGCGGCTTCATTTCGGCCAGCGACCGAGCCGGGATGCCGGAGCCGCCGCTCCTCAGTCTTCCGCGGCGAAGGCGAGCGCCCATACCGAGCGCGCGCCTCCTTCTTTCAGAGCGGCGGCGCAGGCGCCGAGGGTGGCGCCGGTGGTCGTCACATCGTCCACGAGCAGTACATTCCGGCCCGCCACGCTCCGCTCGTTGGGCACGAAGGCGCCGGCCACGTTGCGCCGGCGTTCCTCGGCGTCCGCGCTGCGCGCCTGTGGCGGCGTATGGCGACGTCGCCGCGCCGCCCGCGGCCTCACCTGCAGTTGCAGCTCCCGTCCCAGCGCTCTGGCCAGCGACTCCGCCTGGTTGAAGCCCCGCGTCCGGCGTCTGAGACCGGAAAGCGGGACTGGTACAACAACGTCTACGGGCAGGCCATGTCTGCGCACCACATCCGCCAGCACCGAGCCCATAGAGGCGGCCAGCGCCGTGGTCCCCCGATACTTCAGCGCGTGCACCACCTCGCGAGCGATCCCTTCATAAATGAACGCAGCGCGGAGACCATCGAAGGCGGGGGGCTCTGCCTGACACCGGGCACACAGGTCAAACGCCCGGGCGGGCCGCCAGCAGCGCGGGCAGCGCGGACCCTCAGCCCGAGGTAGTGAGGCGATGCACGCTTCGCACAGGAAGGCGCCGCCGCTGCCGCAACCAACACAGCGCGGCGGGAAGACGAGATCCAGGGCCGCCTTGCCCACCCTCTCAGCCGCCGATACCAGACCTAGCATGGATCGTCTTCCTACCGCCCAACTGGGCAACACGCGTCAGGGGAGCGTTTCTTCGGCATTCAGTATACTGAACGCGACAAGAGCCCATCGCCTATGTTTCGAGCATGAAGGTAAGCGTTCGCCTCTTCGCCGGACTGCACGACTTGCTGGGCACGCGCCACGTGTCGGTAGAGCTTGCCGACGGCGCGACAGTAGCCGAGCTGCAGCAGCAGCTTGGCCGGGACCATCCGGCGGTCGTGCCCTTCTTGCCGACGCTGGTCTGCGCCGTCGACGACGAGTACGTCCCCACCGAGCACGAGCTGCGCGACGGCGATGAAGTGGCCTTCATCCCGCCGGTAAGCGGAGGCGGCGACGAAGCCGGAGGATGGTTCCAGGTCACCTCTGAGGCGCTAGACCCCGGCCGGCTGGTGGCCGCCGTCCGCAAGGACGAGAGCGGCGCCGTGGCGCTCTTCTATGGTGTGGCCCGCAACCACAGCGAGGGCCGTCGCGTGCAGGCCCTAGAGTACGATGCCCACCCCTCTCTGGCGGAGAAGAAACTCCGCGAGGTGGCCCGAGAGGTGCGCGCCCGCTGGCCGGTCACGGATATCGGCATTCTGCACCGGACCGGCCGGATCGAAATCGGCGAGACGAGCCTGCTGGTGGCCGTCTCGGCCGCCCACCGCAAGGAGGCGTTCGACGCCTGTCACTACGCCGTCGACCGCATCAAGGAGATCGTCCCCATCTGGAAGAAGGAGATCTGGGAGGGCGGCGAGAGCGCGTGGGTAGCCGGCCATCCGGTCGAGGTGCCGGAGTAGAGACCGGCGCCAAGCCCGCGGCGTGGCGGGCTACCGGGGCTGCTTGTAGGCCCCCGCCTTGATCGCGAACTCCGCGGACGCGGAGTAGTCCCAAATCCGGATGGCGAAGCGATGGCCCACTTCATCCGCGGCCATGGCCGCCTCCGTGAGAGCCGTGGTAAACACCGTGTGAAGCCGGTTCTCGTACCGGTAGTCAACGAGACTGAACAACTGCTCGTTGGCCCAATCGCTCTTGTGCGTGCGGCTCGGTCGAAAGAACAGGTCGTCCACGACCAAGAGCTTCGCGTTCTCGATCTCCTCCTGAACGTCGACTAGCTTCTTGTCGGCGCCCTCGTCGAACGTACTTCGATAGAGTTGCAGAAGGCGGCTCGCCTTGACGAACATGGCGGTTTGGCCGAGCTGGAGACGATGGTTCGCTATCGCCGCCGCAAGGTGCGTCTTGCCGCAGCCGGGCTTGCCCGTGAGGACGATCCATCCGTCCGGCTCCTGCGCGAAGGTCAGACACCCCCGATACGCCGCCTCAAGGCTCTCCCGCTCGCGATCAGGCAATCTGTGTCCGCTGATGTCGAAGTTCTCGAAGGTCATCGAGCGGATGCGGGGCTGAAAGATCATGTTGATGTTCTGATAGTCGAGGACCGTCCTCTCCTCGATCTGGAACACCCTAGACAATTCCGTATCTGCCAGCCGCGTTCGGAGGCGGTCATCCCAGGTGCGAGTGGGCACGTTGGTCGTCACCACCGTCGGCAGGCGGGCGTTGAAGCGATGGTTGATGATCTGGAAGAGCTTCTCCTGCGCCCACGGCGTCGCGCTCTGGGTCCCGAGGTCATCAAGGATGAGCACCGGCGCGTTGCGCACCTGCTCGAAGAGCTGATCGTAGGCCAGGTCGGCATCGGGTTTGTAGGCGGCCCGCAGATGGTCCAGCAGGTCCGGCACGACGACGAACAGCGCCGGTACGCCGCGCTCCAGGCATCGGTTGGCCACCGCGGCGGCGACGTGCGTCTTGCCGCAGCCTGAAGCCCCCACCAGCACCAGCCAGCCCTCCGGATCCTGCGCGAATCCCTCGGCCTCCTCAACATAGCGCTGGAATCGCTCTTGGTCCCGGGAATCGGGGCTGCGCCCGCGCCGGACCAGGTTTTCGAACGTCAGCCGGGTGAGCGGACCCAGGTTGCTGTAACGCTGGAGACGGGCCAGCCGCTCCTCCTGGCTCTCGCGCTGGAGGCAACTGCAGGGAAACGCTTCCCCGAAATCCGGATGCCCCACCGGCACGTCCCGGCGCACGAACCCAGCGCCTCCGCATTGGGGACATACGCTCCCTTCTTCAGCGGTAGGCGGTGTGGGTACGGCATCGCTGTCACCGTTTGTGGAGCGCGGGGTCAAGCCCGCCGTCCCCAGGATATCGTTCAAACGGGGCATGTCAGACGTACTCAGGTTGCGGTTCGAGCACCTCCAGATCCTCGAACCTGGTCAGGTTCTTCCGAAAACGCAGCTTCATCGACCCTGTGGGCCCGTTGCGGTGCTTCGCGACGATGATCTGGGCGATCCCCTCCTGGTACGGCTCGTTGGGACGGTCCCGTTCCCACTGATCCTGCGTGACGTAGATGTCCTCCCGGTAGAGGAAGACCACCACGTCGGCGTCCTGCTCGATGCTGCCGCTCTCCCGCAGATCGCTGAGCATGGGCACGTGGGGAACTCGCTGCTCCGGGGCGCGAGAGAGCTGCGAGCAGGCGATCACGGCGACGTCCAGCTCTCTGGCCAGACCCTTGAGGGCCCGCGAGATCGCGCTCACTTCTGCCACGCGGTTCTCGGAACGCCCGGCCGCCCCTTGAATAAGCTGCAGATAGTCGACGATGACGAGGTCAAGGGGCTTCTCACGATGCAGGCGATGGGCCTTCGCCCGGATCTCAGCCACCCGCTGCACGGCGGTGTCATCGACGTAGATCTCAGCCTCGGCCAGCACGCCGATGGCATGCATGATACGCCGCTCTTCCGCTTCGTTGTGCTCGCCCAGCCGGAGCCGCGTTGAGTCGATGCCCGACTCGCTGGCGAGCAGGCGCTGCGCAAGCTGCTCGGCCGCCATCTCCAGGCTGAAGATCGCCACACGGGCGTTCTGCCCGATGGCGGCGTTGCGGGCTACGTTCAGCGCCAGGCTCGTCTTCCCAAGGCTGGGCCGGCCCGCCAGGATGATGAGGTCGGACCTCTTGAGGCCACCCAAGAGCGTGTCCAGGCCGACGAAACCCGTCCGGACCTGAGCGAGGAGGTTCGTCTCCCGGGAATCGATCCCAGGGGTCTCCAGGTGCTCCTCCAGCAGTTTGCGGATGTGCTGAAAATCGCCGACTCTGTCGCTGGCGCGCAACGCCAGAATGAGATCCTCGGCCCTGGAGAGGACCGCATCCAGCTTCGGCCCACCCTGGTACGCCATGTCCGCGATCTGCTTGGTGGCGCCGATCAGGCTTCGGTAGGTGCTGTCTCGCTTGACGATTCGAGCGTAGTGTTCCACACCGACGGGCGTCGGCAGCTCGGCCACGATCCGGGAGAGGAATCCAGGGCCACCCGCCTCCTCCAAGCGGCCGTTGCGGCTCAGCTCGTGGGCGACAGTCACCTGGTTGATCGCTTCGCCCCGCTCCGACAGCGCGAGACAGGCTTCGTAGACCCAGCGATCCTGGTCGCGATAGAAATCTTCGGGCTGAACCCACAGATGGACTTTGAAGATAGCCTCGTCGTCCACCAAGAGAGAGGCGAGGACCGCCTCTTCGGCTTCGACGTCGAACGGGACCTCGGACAGCCTCTCAGCCGTGACCATGTGCGCAGCAATCCATGCGAGTGGTCATGTGCTCCTTCTTTGTCCGCGCAGCCCCTGGCGGCGGACGGGCGCTAGCTTCCTTCGCTGCGCTTGGCCCGGCGGGCGAGCTGCTCGTCGGCGGAACGGCCGACCAGCAGACGGCCCAGGGCCCGGTGGCCCACCGTGCCGAAGTGCTTGCGCCAGACCTGGCGCACGTCCTCGGCCGTGGTGGCTTCCTTCAGATCTCGCTCCGCCTCCCGCAACGCGGTCTCGTATTCATCGGGCGATGTCATGCTGCTACCTCCACCGACTCCCGGCACGCATGGTGACGGCCAGCGCGATCCGCCGGTGTCGCCTTGGCGAGACCGGCGTTCCTCACGCCTGCTCCTCCTCCGGCTCCTCCGACTCGTCTTCCGAGAGCTGCTCCCCGGCTTCTCTCACGTCCTCCACGTCTTCCTGAGGCTGCTCCGCAGCGGAGCCGGCCTCAGCCTCCTCCTCTGACGCAGCCTCCGGTTCCTCACCTTCCAGCGCCGCCTCCGGCTGCCCCTCCTCGACGGCTCCTTCTTCCTCGCCCTCCGCAAGGACTTCCACCTCGAGGGCAGCTTCCACGTTCCGCGTGAGGCGCAACCGAACGGGATGGACCCCGACCTCCTTGATCGCCTCGGGCAGCAGCACCTTGCGATGGTCAAACTCCTCCCCGCCGATGAGCTTCGCCACTTCCTCAGCGATGTGGACGCTGGTCACCGAGCCGTAGAGCTTCCCCTGTTCACCCACGCGGGCGGAAATCACAATGCGCGCCCCTTCCAGCAGCTCCGCGACGGCGGACGCATCCTGATCCAGCGCCGCCTGACGCCTGGCCTCGCGGACAGCGCGGGCCTCGGCGCGGCGCAGATACGGTTCGACAGCCGGGGCGGCCAAGCCGCGGGGCAGCAGGTAGTTTCGAGCGAAGCCGTTCTTCACCTCTTTGACCTCACCCACCTGGGCCGTACCCTCGACGCTCTCCAGAAATACAACTCTCATGGCAGCTCTCCTCACGCGAATGGCGCCCGCTGGCGGGCACCATTGGTCTCTATCATAGCGGGATACGAACCGCGATCAACGAGATAATCGGTCATCTCGTCCGGCTTGACCGAGTTATCTTTCCACATGCCAAAGCCACAAATCCCCCTCAGAACGAATGTACTGGACGCCCTGTGTTCTGTCAAGCGCAACACTCGGGGCGGAGATGAACCGATCAGCGCGCCGGGGTCCCGCGAGCGGTGGCGGGACAGGTTCGCGCCCGTTCAGCCGCCGGGTGCGGCTGCCGCCCCGACCGGCTCACCCAACGCCCGCGGCAGGCCTTCCTCGTAGCCTCGTCGCAGATCCTCGATTGCGACATCCAGGCAGCTCCCCAGCACAAGCCGCTCGCCGGACACCGAACCGAGCCGCAGCAGCGGCACGCCGCTCTCTCGGGCGAGCGATGCCAATTCGCCGGCCTGACCGGTCGAGACGACGATTCGCGATGGCGCCTCGCCGAAGAGAGCGGCGTCCAGCCTTCCCTCCACGGCCGCGTCCGTCGCATCCAGGCCGCAGCCGCATTGCATGCAGCATTCGGCCAGCGCGATGGCGAGCCCGCCGCTAGAGCAATCGTGCGCCGAACGGAGAAGACCTCTTCTCGCGGCCTCCAGGCAGACGCGCTGCACGCGCCCCTCCAGATCGAGGTCGATGCGAGGCTGGCCCGCGACCAGGCCATCGTGCAGCACCTTCAGGTACTCACTGCCTGCCAGGTCGGCCGGCTCGCCACGCAGCGCCGCGGCTCCGAGCAGGAAGACCTCGTGGTCCTCATTCTGGAACCCCATCGGCACGACACGATCGACGTCCTCGATGAGACCCAGCATGCCCACCACCGGCGTGGGATACACCGGCCCGGACGGACCCTTGCCGGAGGCGTCGGGATTCGTCTCGTTGTGAAGGGAGACGTTGCCGGACACGACAGGCGCATGCAGCTCCCGGCAGGCAGCCGCCATGCCCCGCACGCACTGATCGAGCTGGTAGTAGACGTCCGGTTTCTCCGGATTCCCGAAGTTGAGGCAGTCGGTGAGCGCGATGGGCTCCGCTCCCACGCACACCACGTTGCGGGCCGCCTCGGCCACGGCCATCGCACCACCAACGTACGGGTCGAGGTAGCACATGCGGCCGTCGCCATCGGTGGCCAGCGCTATGGCCTTGCGAGTCCCTTTGACGCGCATGACGGCCGCGTCGCTCCCGGGTCTGACGACCGTGTTGGTGAGAACTTGATGGTCGTACTGCCGCCATACCCAGCGCCGGGAGGCGAGGCCGGGGCTCGAGATGAGGCGGAGAAGCGCTTCCCCACCTTCGTCGATGTCCGGCAGCCCGGAGAGGTCATAGGTCTGAAGTCGCTCCAGCCAGCCGGGTTTCACACTGTCGTGCACGTACAAGGGAGGGTCGACCAGCAGCGAGACCGGCAAGCGCGCGACGATCTTGTCTCCGTCGCGAACGGTCGCTCTGCCGTCATCCGTCACGACCCCCAGGACGACGCAGTGGAGCTCCCAGTGCCGGAAGAGTCGACGCACGTCCTCTTCGTGCTCTCGCTTCACGACGATCAGCATCCGCTCCTGCGATTCCGAGAGCATCACCTCGTAGGGGGTCATCCCTTCCTCTCGGCGCGGCACCAGCGCCACGTCGATATCGATGCCGCTGCCCCCCTTCGCCGCGCATTCGACGCTGGAGCTCGTAAGGCCGGCCGCCCCGAAGTCCTGCATGCCAACGATCCAGTCGGAATGTTGCTCGGCAAGCTCCACGCAGGCCTCCATGAGCAGCTTCTCCAGGAACGGATTGCCGACCTGCACGGCAGGCCGCCTCTCCTCCGATCGCTCATCCAGCTCCACACTGGCGAACGTGGCGCCGTGCATGCCGTCGCGGCCGGTGTCGGCTCCCACCAGCATGAGCAGGTTGCCGGGACCCTCGGCCACCGCCCGCGTTAGGCGGTCAATCCGCGCCAGGCCCACGCACATCACGTTCACCAGCGGGTTACCGGAGTAAGACTCCTCGAAGGCGACCTGGCCGCCCACCGTCGGGATGCCCAAGCAGTTCCCGTAGCCGCCGATGCCCGCGACGACACCGTTGAAGAGGTAGCGGTTCCGGGCCTCCATCGGCGGGCCGAAGTGCAGCGGATCGAGGATCGCGATGGGCCTCGCACCCATGGCGAAGACGTCGCGCACGATGCCACCAACGCCCGTCGCGGCGCCCTCGTACGGCTCGATGGCCGAGGGATGGTTGTGCGACTCCATCTTGAACGCCACGCAGAAGCCATCGCCGATGTCCACGACGCCGGCGTTTTCCTCGCCGACCTCCGTCAGCACGTGGGGCCCGGTGGTAGGGAAGAGGCGCAGGAGCGGCCGGCTGCTCTTGTAGCCGCAGTGTTCGCTCCACAACGCGCCGATCATGCCCAGCTCCACCTCGTTCGGCTCGCGGTCCAAGCGCTCGCAGGCGAGGCGGTACTCGTCCCAGGAGAGAGCGATCTGGTCCAGAGTGCGCTGGTCGACGGTCATGGGGCCAGTGCCAGCGTAACCTGCGACCCGCTCTGAGGCAACGCGGGCGTCCATCGCTCGTCGCACGGAGAGACAATGGAAACCGCGGTGATCGGAAACCCGAATTCCGCCCGGCGGCGGGAGCGAGAGCTACGGTGGGCCGCTACGGGTACGCGCCGCCCGAGGCGGCAATCACCACGACTCCTAGGACGAAGATGGGAACGCAGATCCAGGTGGCCAGCCATCCCTGACGGCGCAGGAAGAAGGTAAGGCCCAGCCCCAGAAGCCCGGCGAGGAAGAAGTTGAGAACGTAGCGCCCTACGCCCGCGACATCATCCTGGACGCGCGGGCGGGCGAACGGCTCGCTGACATCATGGCTTGGAGCTAGTACGGCGTTTGCGGGCTCGGTCGCGATGCGCTTCCCGCACTCCGGACAGAGCCTCAAGTCCCGCTTGACTGCGCGCCCGCAGCCAAAGCAGATCGTCTCATCCGCCTGTCTCGCGGTTGCCTGCTGATTCATGGTGCTCTCTCCTCATCGCCATCCCCGCGCAAGGCCTCACTAGATGTCTTGTCGGCGATCCTGATCGAACCTGCAGACCTTGGGTGCCGAGCATCGCGCGTGAGGCGACGCGATGCCCGCCGCGAGAGGAGGAGCCTGATTCGGGCTCATCGCAGCGGTCGCACCGCGCTACTGAAACTGGTAGACGACGCTGTCCGCTTCGATGCGCGCCAGGTTGCAGCGCAGCTCCGCGGGGTCCACACCCTGGGGCAACTCGAAGACGAGATCGACGACAGCGAATTCGCCCTTTCGCAGCCAGACCGGTGCGATCCGCCCGTCCGCAACCACGAGCAAGCTATCGTGGCCATCCCCCTCACGATCCTTGAGGCGATAGTCCCCCTCTCGGATCCGCAGGTCGTGGCGGCTGCCGTTCTGCACGCGAAGACTTAGGAGGACGAAGCGGTCGCCCGCCCTTGGAGCGAGGAGTGGCAGCCGTTCGTCAGCGGGGTCGGCCGCAGCGGTCAGCTCGACGGCAAGGGAATTCGTGGTGGCGCGTGTCTCCACCGGATCTACGTCACCCGCGAGCAAGCGCTCGTAGGAGACCTGCACGATCTGCTCTCCCGGCTGGAGGAAGATGATGCCCACGGTGAAGAGGGCAATAACACCGGCCGTAGCCAGTAGCCCGACCACTGATGAGATGACGTACGAGTCTGTTCCGCCCGGTCCGGCGTCCGGGCTGAGGCTGAACGGCGGGAACTCATCCGTCAGCGAGACTGCGTAGGCCTGGACGCGCGCCCACCAGCGGAGGACACCGGCCACGTACCAGTGCAGCCCGCGCGAAAACCGCCCTGTGATGAGAACGGCGAACCAGCCGATGGCCACCACCACAACCAGGGTGGCCGTGAGGATTGCCAGCACGATGAGTTGCGGTACGACGGTGATCAGCTTCCAAACCGCCAGCTTCCACCGCGCCAACCGCTCCGGATACCGGACCTCGTAGCGGACGGCGTGTTCGCCTTCGAACGGAGGATACTGATCCGTGAGGAGAAGGGAGTACGACAGGGCTCGGAGCCACCACCGGTTCACCGCCACCTGGAAATCGAACAGCCAGCGCGGGATCCTCCCGCTCACAAGAATGGCCGCCCAGACCGCCGCTACGACGACGTTGCCCAAGAGAAGAGCGAAGACGACGAGGGGGACGAGTAGTGGCAGCCGCAGCAGCGCTTTCCAGCGCGACTGCCGCTCCGGGTAGCCGACCGCGACCGTGACCGGATATGCTTCCGACACCGCCCCCGGCGAGGTCCTCAGGTACGCCCCGCACTCCGGGCACAGCAGCAGGTCGCTCCTGACAGCCGCACCGCAGCTGGGACAGGTCGTCTCGTTCAAAGCTGGTGGCCGGAACTCTCGCTACGGCGCCATGCTGAACGGCGGGTATTCGTCTCGCAGAAGGCTCGAGTAGGCGTTCACCCGAAGGTTCCAGCGATAGACGCCAACCGCGAACTTGAAGAGCGACTCAGGAAACCGTCTGGTGAAGAGGATGGCGAACCACGCGGCCACCAGAGCCAGAAACAGCCCCAGATACAGGAAGGACAGGATGATGATGTGGGGGAGCGCAAGCAGCCATTTGACGAAGATGAGCCAGCGCGATAGCTGCTCGGGATACTCGACGTCGTAGACGACGGGGTAGCGCCCCGGTTCCCAAGAAAACGGCGGGTACTCATCACGCATCAGATACACGTAGGCCGTCAGGTTTGCGCTCCAGCGGTTGACGTTCACCGCGAACCTGAACAACTCCTGCGGGTATCGCTTGGTGAACAGGATTGCGAAGAAGGCGATGAAGGTCATTACGCTCACGGCGACGCTCAGGCCGTACAAGATGATGATGTGCGGGATTGCCAGCAACCACTTGATGAAGATGAGCCAGCGCGATAGCTGCTCAGGATGTTCGACGTCGAATGCGAGTGGATAGCTTGCTGTCGTCGCCTCTGCCACAGGACCCCTCCTTGTCCGAAGCCCCGGCGGACCCTGACCCTAGACCGCCACCGCGCCCACGCCCGCCTCGATCACGCTGCGCCAGAGAAAGAGCCCGTCCGTGCCGCCCATGAGGGGCTCTCCGACACGCTCCGGATGGGGCATCATCCCCAACACGTTTCCCCGCTTGTTGACAATGCCAGCGATATTGCGCAAGGAGCCGTTCGGGTTTGCCTCCGGAGTCACCTCGCCTCCCGGCGCGCAGTACCGGAAGGCCACGCGTCCATTCGCCTCGAGTTCGTCCAGGACCGCCTCGTCCGCGTAGTAGCTTCCCTCCCCGTGGGAGATTGGCACACGCAGCACCTGGCCTTCGCGACAAAGCCGGGTGAACGCCGAATCGACGTTCTCGACCCGCAGATGGACGTCCTGACAGCGAAACTGGAGGCTATCGTTGCGGAGAAGGGCGCCCGGCAGCAGGCCGGCCTCACACAGAACCTGGAAGCCGTTGCAGATACCGATGACGGGGCGGCCGCTTTCCGCGTAGCCGGCGACCGCGTCCATCACCGGCGAGAAACGAGCTATTGCTCCAGCGCGGAGATAGTCGCCGTAGGAGAAGCCGCCGGGCAAGACAACGCAATCGTAGCCGGAGAGGTCGGCCTCCCGGTGCCAGACCAAATCGGCCTCCAGGCCCAGCACCTCACGGAGCACATACTGGCAATCGTGATCGCTCCAAGTACCGGGGAACACCAAGACGGCGAAGCGCATCATCCGTTGAGTCCAGCTTGCATTCGCTCCTATTATACGCCTCGTGCTTTGGATCAGGTAGACCGTCGCCCGGGCGAAGGCGCAGGCGCGTCAGGGAGTGATCGAGCCGGCCGGCGGCCGGGCCGGAAGCGCCCGATGAGCGCGCGCTGCTCTCGCTCCGTGGGCTCCGGATACGCGATGCGCGGATGGTAGACCGCGCGCAACGTCTGCTTGAACGATTCGGCGATGGTCCTGATGTCGCGCAGCGTCAGATCGCACTCCTCGAGTTCGCCTTCGGCCAGGCGCTCCGACACCATCTCCTCCACCATGGCGTCGATGCGGTCAGGCGACCGGTCCGCGCTGGAGCGGACCGTCGCTTCGATGGAATCCGCCAACATCACAATGGCGGTCTCGCGGCTTTGGGGCTTGGGGCCGGGGTAACGGAAGATGCTAGCATCGACACTCTCATCCTGCTGGCTCGCCATCCGGAAGAAATAGGGGATCAAGCGCGTGCCGTGATGCTCCGGGATGAAGGCCCGGACAGCCGGCGGCAGTCCGTAGCGCCGGGCCAACTCCAGCCCGTCCTGGACGTGTTGAGCGATGGTGCGGGCGCTCGTCTTGGGGTCCATACCCTCGTGCGGGTTGGCGCCGCCCAACTGGTTCTCGATGTAGAAGCCGGGTTGGAGCACCTTGCCAATGTCATGGTAGTAGCATCCCACCCGCACCAGCAGGGCGTCGGCGCCCACCAGGTCGGCGGCCCGCTCCGCCAGGTTGCCGACGACAATGCTGTGGTGGAACGTGCCTGAGGCTTCATCCTGGAGCCGCCGCAGCAGGGGCGCGTTCAATTGCGAGAGCTCCATGAGCTGCACCCGTGTCGTGACACCCAGGAGCGAACCCACGGCGGCGAAGCCGCCCGCCGTCAGCAGTCCGCTACTGACGCCACCGACGAGCGCCGCAAGCGCCATCCAGCCCAGATCGGGCCAAAACGCGCGCACCGGCTCCAACAGCCACACAGCGATGAGCGCGGCCATAGCGGCGGCGGTCACCAGGAGGCCCCCCACAACGTACTGGTTCAGCCGGTCCGCGCGCTGCACTGCCAGCACCCCCACGACCGCGCCCAGTCCGTAGACCAGCAACACGCGCCCCGCATCCAGAGGTTCGATCGTCGCCACCAGCGAAAGATCGGGAAGATAGACGACCGCGAACGTCATCAGCACAGCCTGCATGAGCCCGACCACTATGGCCAGTCTTCCGTCCAGCAGAGTCGCAACCAACATGGGCGCCGCGGCCATCGGGAGGAAATAGGCTAGAAACCGCCCGCTCTCGTCCGGCAGGACCAGGGAGAAGTACATCCGCGCCAACAACACAGGCACGGCGATCATCAGCGCCAGGAGGACCATCCTGCGCTCCGACGTGAGCGGCCCGGCCGGAAACAGCCAGACGTAGAGCGCCAGCACGGCCGCGGAGAGTAGGGCCATCACTATCGCTGCAGTCAGCCTGTCCCATTCGAGCCGTGGCGTGAGCAGACCCACCTGCTCCAGTATTTCCACCGCCGTTGCGTCAATTGGGTCGCCCTCACGTACGATGACCTGGTTTTCGGCGATGCTCTGCTGCACGGGCTGCACGAGCTGTCTCGCCGCCTCCCGCTGTTCCTCGGTGGCCGCCTCGTCCACTTGAAGCGTTGGGACGATAAGCGGACGCAGGAGCTCGGCAACAAAGGCCGCCTCTCCCGAGTCAAGGTCCGCGCTGATCTGTTGGTCCAGGTTGTTTCGCTCCTCCTCGACGCCTTCCGGAGTGATGGGCCGGACCATCGCGCTGCTCAGCACGTCCGCCGCGTCCTGCTCCACCCTGCGCCAGCGCTCATCGGAGAGAGCAAGGACCGTGTCTATGCTGGCACGTGAGAGGCCGCTGAGTCCGGGAATGCCCAGCAGCCGCGCTCGCTTCTCTGATTCGTTCAGAGCTTCGTTCTCGCGCACCGATGCAACGCTGGCGGTGGCCGCTGCGAGCGTGGCGAGTTGCTTGGTTTGCACACCCGCATCGAAGACCAGCACTTCGGGCACCGCCTGGGCGGCATCGTCCCGCGCGAGCTCCGTGAGCACTTGGCTGTCGAACTTCTTCTCCTGGGGCGAGCGGATATCGCGCGACGCTATGTCACCTTCCCGGACTTGGGACTGCCGTGGGAAGTAGGGGAAGAGCGCCAGCAGCAGGGCGACCGCCAACACCGCGCCGAAGAGCAGCACATGGGACCGCTTCACCGACCGCACGACCGGCTGCCTAGCATGCTGAGGCTCCACGCCCCATCATATCAGACACGAAGGGGGCAACCGACGAGAGTCTGCCGGGCCCGGTTAGGGCGCAAACGGACGACCTGAGCTTCAGGAGCCCGCCAGCAGCTCGCGCACCACCTCGTTGACTTGGCGACCGTCGGCACGCCCGCGAAGTTGCTCCATGAGAACCGGCATGACCTTGCCGATGTCCCTCGGGCCGCTCGCCCCGGTTTCCTGGACGGCCTGCCGGGCGGCCTGGACGATCTCCTCCCGCGTGAGCTGCTGAGGCAGGTAGGGGGCCAGAACGGCGAGTTCCGCCTCCTCTTTCTTGACCAGATCCTCGCGGCCGGCCTTGCGAAACTCATCGATGCTCTCCCTGCGGCGTTTCGCCTCGGAGGTCAGCACGGCCATGGCTCCGGCTTCGTCCAGCTCCTCGCCCGCTGCGATCTCGGAGTTGTGCAACGCGGCTATGGTCAGTCGTAGCGCGGAACGACGGAGCTCGTCCCGCTGGCGCATCGCGTCCTTGAGGTCTGCGGCTAGTTGTTCTTTAAGTGACACAGACAGGTCCAAGAAGCCCAGCGACAACCGGGCTAGCGCCCGGAGGTCCTGGCTGACTTGCGCCGTTTGGCCGCCGCCTTCCTCTTTCGCTTGACGCTTGGCTTCTCGTAATGTCGGCGGCGACGTGCCTCAGAGAGGATGCCGGACTGTTGCACGCGTCTAGTAAACCGCCTCAGCGCCGCTTCCAGCGTCTCCTTTTCCCCTACGATGACTTCCGCCAACAGACTCACTCCTTTGCTCTCAGTATCGGCGTAGTGATCTTACTTGTGTTCCGGTGGTTGATCAAGACTTCACGGCCGGCGGTGCACCAACCTGACGCCCCTTCTGCCAGGCCCTTTGTACAGACATCTGCCTCAGGGCGTCCGCCGAGCTCGTCGTCGCGCCTGAGGGCAGCAAGACGAGATCGGCCCGACGACCCGCACGGATCGCACCAGACTCCCCGTCCAGGAAAGCCGCCCATGCGGCGCCGGCCGTCCACCATCGCAGCGCGTCGCTTGCGCCAACGGCCTGCTCGGGTCCGAGGACACGGCCCGATGCGGTCTGACGGTCCACGGCTGCAGCCACCGACGACAGCGGCTCCGGCGCAGTTACCGGTGCGTCCGAGCCTGCAGCCAGAGTAACCCCCGCGTCACGCAGGGTGCGGAATGCGTAGAGAGCTGAATGCTTGTCCTCAGGCACCAGTCGCAGGTAGCGCTCTCCCCGTTCGAAGACGAAGGCCGGCTGACTGACGACCACGACGCCGAGCCGTGCCATCCTGGGCGCCGTCCCGCTCGGCAGCAGACCGCAATGCTCGATGCGATGACGGTGATCGGCTCGCGGCCGACGGCGGAGCGCTTCCTCCACGGCAGCGACAGCGGCGGCGACCGCTCGCTCGCCCACGGCGTGGATCGCCACCTGTCGCCCGGCGGCGTGAACCGCCGCCACCATCCGACTGAGCTCCGCCTCGTCCGGGACGAGCTCTTGCCCCAGCTCGTGCAGCATGATCTTGACCGCGCCGCGACGCAGACGCGCGCCCGAGCCTGACGGTCCGCGACCGCCAGCAGAGGTCTCCGGCATCTCCCCCAGATGATCGATCCCCTCCATCGCCACCACATCGAGGGCAAGGGCGCCGCTGGCGATAAGCCGCTCGAACAGCTCCCACTCGGAACGGCCGTTCGTGTGGGATGCATCTTGAACGCAGGTAACGCCGGCGCGGAGCAGGAGTAGCGTCACCTCCCGGACGCCTGCCTCGAGTTCGTGGTACGGGAGCGGTGGCACGGCATCGTCTATCAGCCGCTCCATGTTGAGTAACACCCCCGTCGGCTCACCGGAGGTGAGATCTCGTTCCATCGCCCCACCGGCCGGCTCTTCGGTAGTGATGTCGATGCCCGCCTGCTGAAGGGCAAGGCTATTGAGAACGCTGGCATGGCCGCTGCTGTGAATGAGCCACACAGGGTGGCCGGGCGCGACGGCATCCAAGTCACGCCGCTCAGGGTGACGGCGCTCGGCCAATGCCGTGTCTTCATACCCAAAGGCGCGGATCCATTGCCCCTCCGGCGTCTCGCTCGCCCGCCGAAGGATCGCCTCCTGGACGTCGGCGATGCTCCGGGCGGCGGTACAGTCGACGGAGCGCAGGCTGGCCGCGTACGCCAGTAAGTGGCAGTGAGCATCGATGAAGGCCGGCAGCAGGACGCCGCCACTGCAATCTACGCGCTCAACACCGGCATCTAGAGCGCGGGCGGCCTCCCGAGCTCCGCCGACGGACACGATTCGCCCATCGTTGATGGCCACGGCTTCCGCCCGCGGACGGGCCGCATCCATGGTGATGACCCGGGCATTGTGGAGGAAAACAGCGCTCAATAGATGGCAGGCGACCGACCCGACATGCGGGTCCGTCGCCGGAATTCTAGGGGATGCGCTCTGTCAGACGATCAGTCGGCGGAAGGAAGGACCTTCGGCTGCATCAACTGCATGGGCGTGTCGCAGCACGCCACTTCGCCGTCGCCCGGCTTGATGCAGAGCACCTCTGAGCCGCACTTCTCGCACTGAAACCGCTTGCCCAGTTGATTCGCCACGCTACAACCTCCCCGGCGCTACTGCTTCTGCTGCATGGGCTGACCACAGCAAGAGAGCTGACCCTCGCCCCCCTTGGTGACGATCATCTCAGTCCCACACTTGCTGCACTGGTATCGCTTACCAACCTGATTGGCCACGCTTTCGCTCCTACCGATGTCTCGAGACGCGCCCCAGGGGCCGTCCCGTAGCAGAGTCTAGCCAAGGACGGCGGAGAGCGTCAAGGCCGGCGCCTCCTTGCCCTCACGGGGCCGTCACCGAAAAACCGATCCGCATCCCCGCCTGATAGTGCGTCGCCACGTTGCAGATAAGGACGTAGTTGCCGGGAGGCAGTTGCACCGCGACAAGCTCGCTCGTGCCCGCCTCCAGAAGCTGCGAGGAACCGACCACGTCCACCTGGCTCTCATCGACCTGCAGCCCGCTCGAATCCATCGGCAGCGCATCGACGGCCAGGTCGGTGGCGATGACACGGAAGTCATGGAGAATGACGCCATCATTGTTGACCTGGAAGTTGACGGCTCCGTCGACGATGGTTGCCGGGTCAGGCGCGATGCTGAATTCAGCCAGGGAGACGCCGACTTCCGTTCCCTCTCCCGGCGTCGGCGAGGGTCCCGGAGTGGGCGTCGGTACCGGTACCGGCGTGGGCTGCGGGATTTGGCCGCAGCTATCGCCCGTCAGAGCAGGGTTCTCCGGAGCCAGTGGAAAGTCTCGCACCAAGACGCCGCTGGCGTGGTCGGCGGGCTCGGTGCTCAGCACGCCCCGTTCCACGATGAGGCTGTTGCCGAGGTAGATCTCCTCATTCCTCGCATGGATCTCGCGCGCGGAGCCGGCCACCGCTCGCCTTACCTCAACCACGGCAAGCGAGAGCTCGTCCCCTGCGCCGTGCCCCGACGCCTGGCTGCCCTCTACGCCCCGTATCACATCCAGCATGTTTCCTCGATAGATCTCCGCGCGCCGCGCATGCTCAGCCCGACTGGTACCCCCGACCGCCCGCTCGACGCGGACCCGCGCTGGCTCAATGTCCGTCACGAGTACGGCTTCATCCTCCACGTTGGCGACGAGTATGAACTCATCCCGCAATCGATATGTCTGGCCGACCGCGAGGCCGACGACGCCATCGACGGCGAACGTCGTATCGTCCGGAGAGATGGGCTCCACCAGAGCCGGGGCGGTTTCCGAGCCGTCGGCCGTTGCTCCTTGTTCCGAATCCTCCGTCACCGCAAGCAGGCCCGTCCCGGGTTCGTGCGAAACCGCCCGGACACCGTTGACTGACCGCTGGACCTGGACCTGCGCCGGCTCGACGATCTCGACCACGCGCAGCAGTTCGTCGTCCATGCGGATGATGGTGTCGGGCTCCAGCCCTTCTATCCCGCTCACGCTGATGATCGATTCCGCACGCCCCACCGTCTCTGCGAGCGTCTGGCCGAGTTCCACGGGCCCCTCTACTTGGATGAGCTCGTCGCCGACCCCGAAGACATCGCCCTCGCCGAAGAATGCCGGTTCACTCACCGCGATGCGCGTCGCGCTGGCGGAGATGTCACCATCCAGTGTGATGCCCGGGTCGCCATCGTCCCGGACGGCCGTTACCTCCATCAGCTCACCGTCGATCCGTAGAGTCGCGCCGATATCGATCCCGCTGGCACCGGATACCATGAACTCACGAGGCGTGCGCCCGATCTCCTCGACGATTCGCTGCCCGGTGCTGGCGATCTCCGTCACGTGCAGCCGCTCATCCTCGATGCGGATGTACTCGTCTACGAAGAAGGGATCGGCGTTGCTGACCACGAGCTCAGTCTCGCTGGCGCCAAGCAGTCCGTCCGGCATCTGTACCGTGGCGTGGTTGGTCGTGGTCGCGTCAATCTCGTCGGCGTACTCCTGCGCGAGGTCCCATCTACCTTCCGTGATCAGGAAGGCAAGCTGCCGGATCTGCTCATCGCTGAACTTGCCGCCCTGTGACTGACCCCAAGGGGCCATGGCCTTGCCCGGCCGCCCGCAGGTAATCGTGTCGGTTATGAACTTGAACTTCTGGTCGTGCAGATCTTGATCGAATACGCCGTTGACGATGCCCCGGAGGTCCTCGCGGTCCAGGGGAAGGGCCGCGGCCAGTCGTCCGCTGGCAGGCGGGCCTTGGGCGCGGTCGCCATGGCAGAGACGGCAATCCTGAGCGAACGTGTTGGCGCCCCGCTCGACCGCCTTCTCCAATTGGTCGTCCTCGGCTGATTCGGACCGGACGGGGTCCCAGATCGTGTACGCCCCGATTGCGATGAGTGACAGCAGCAGGACGACCACCATGGCATTGATCTGCCTCCTGGTGTTCATCCGGTTTCCTCTCCCATCCCTGCCTTCCCGGAGCTAGATCTGCACGGCCCGGTTGGGATTGTCCGGCCCTCCGGGCGTGATCTTGCCCGTATCGACGGTAACCCGGCCACCCTCCTCCACCACAACGTCCATCGTGTCCATCGAACGCGGCGCCGGGCCGAAGACCCGGATGCCGGCATCCGTGAACGTGGAGCCGTGGCAGGGGCAGCGGAACCAGCCCTGCTTGTCCGCTCCCGTGGTCACGTCCGGCCACACGAAACTCGGCACCCACGGGACGGTACAGCCCAGGTGTGGGCATTTCCGCCAAAGCGCGAGCAGACCGGGGCCACCCTGCTCGTGCGTCAGGTTCACCAGCCAGAAGCGGCCTTCAGGTATTTCCTTCTTGTCGCCGGGCTTCGGGACGTCGCTCGGATTCACGGAGACCTTGCCCCCGAACCCGCCGACGACGCCCGGGTAGATCATGTCCAGGCCGCCGACAACCGTACCCGCCACAGCGACGCCCAGGCCGCTCCAGAAGCCGATCTGGAGCAGCCTCCGCCGCGTAAGAGCAGGCTGACCCGGCGTTCGCCTGGGCGCCACGATAGCCGTCGCTGGTCCAGCGGGCGCGGCACCGGCGACCTCCTTCCGTTCTCCGGGCCGCGCACCGTCGCCTGCCCCCTTCGTCGGCTCAGCTTCCGTCAATTCGTTTGCTCCGCCTTCGCCGGCCTCGTTCGGGTCCTCTTCTCGCTGCTCTTGCTCAGTCATCTCAGCCTACCCACTACCCTTCCGAGACCGGGACATCCCAGGGCAGCACCAAGTCCTGGCCTGACCCACGGAATCCCGCTCCAATGATGGTGAGGATGAAGAACACCATGATAAACCCGGTGAAGAGAGCGATCATGGCATCGTGCATGGTAACCACCCATCCGAGCCGCCGCAGCGTGTAGATCATGAGCGCCGGCAGGCCCACCATCAGCATCACCGGTATGATCTGCTCCACCACAAAGGCCGGGAAGTTCAGATTCAAGTCATACCAATAGAGGGCCTGCGCCCATCCGGGCAGAGCGTCAGGAGGGCCCCAGCGCATCCATTCGGGCCCGCTGGTTCCGTTGAACGGCATGGGGACATGCTCGAAATCCTGGGGCCAGTCGAGGTCCCCGTCGTGCTCGCCTCCGCCTAGCTGCGCTGCTTCCGGCACAGGGATCGACCATTCCCACCCCGTTTGGATGGCACGAACGTTCTGGAACGGTGCCAGCACGCCTGGCCACTCCCAGTCCGCATCGATGCGCTGCGCGATGTTGGTGACAACGTTGACGTGACGCCCCTGGTCGTAGAGGATCAGCGCCGACGTGAAGACCGAGGTGAAGACGATAGAGAAGAGAATGATCTTGCCAGCGTTCGGGGTGCCGAAGTACACGCCCTGCCCCTCCCGCTTGCGGTCAATGTAGGGCACCGCGGCCAAGAGGACGAGCGCTATGGTCGGCACGATGACGCCCGCAGTCGCCGGATGCATGTGCAGCAGCAGCTCCTGCAGGTTCATGAGGTACCAGGGCGCCTTTGAGGGATTGGGCGTCAGATCCAGGTTCGCCCGGTTCAGCAGAGGCGCATTCACGACCGACGAAAGGACGACGAACGTGAGGGTAAACAGGGTGGCGGCTATGAACTCGATGAAGACGAGGTCGGGCCAAACCAGCAGCTCCTGCTCACGTTCCCGCTTGGGCCGGGGAGGTGTCACGGGTCGTGCTGCTGCCTGTGTCTCTACTGCCATGGGAACCCGGGCCCGAACCTCCTAGAGCGGCCGTGCTAGGCCACCGTCGCGGCGGACGCGCCAGAAGTGCACCGCCATGAACACGCCGGCCAATAGCGGCAGGCCGATGACGTGTAACGTGTAGAATCGGATGAGGGCGGCGTCGCCCACTTCCAGGCCGCCCAGGAGCACCAGCTTCACGTCATCCCCGAGGAGCGGCGCCGTACCCGCCATGTTCATGCCTACGGTCACGGCCCAGATCGACAACTGGTCCCAGGGCAGCAGGTAGCCCGTGTAGCTGAGGAGCAGGGTGAGCACCAGTAAGACCACCCCCACCACCCAGTTGAATTCACGCGGCGGCTTGTAAGCGCCCGTGTAGAATACGCGCATCATGTGCAAGAAGACGGTGATCACCATGGCGTGGGCCATCCACCGGTGCAGGTTGCGCATCAGCATCCCAAAGCGAACTTGTGTTTCCAGCGTTTCGATGTCACCGTACGCGCGGTCGGACGACGGCACGTAGTAGAACATGAGCATCACCCCGGTGACGGTCAGCGCCAGGAAGAAGAAGAACGTGAGGCCGCCCAGACAGTACGTGTAGGTGACCTTGGCATGCGACTTGTGAAGTCGAGTCGGGTGGAGGTGCAGGAACACGTTGGTGGCCACCGCCAGCATCTGGTTTCTGGGCGTGTTTGGATAGCCGGAGCGGAATATGGAGCGCCAAACGTAGTTGTGGAAGAGTCTGTCGTAGAGCCACCCGCCTAGCCCAGGGCTGGGAGGTTGCTCAGTGGCTGCCATTTCTGCCTTCCACCAGCTACCCCGTTAGCGCGCCCACCACCGGCCCAGGACCACCATCACGGCAAATGAAACCACCAAGGTACCAAAGACGAGGACAAGTTCCTGAAACTCTGTGACCACCCAGGGCATGCTCTTAGGTCACCTCAGGGCAAGGCGGAGCCGCCTCGTGGCTCCGCCTCGGATTGTGAAGCAGGACGCAAACCACGCTAGCACCGGCCTCAGTTATGGTCAACCTGGTCGCTCCTACTCTGATGGAGGCTGCGTTGCCCCGCACGGCGGGTCTCTCACCCACACGTGATGAGCCACCTTCCAATCTAGCGCCGCTGCCCTGGGCCTATCAAGCGGGAATGCACAGAAGCCATCGATATCCACCAGTCGCGTGTCGATGCCCGTTCAGCGATCGTCCCCGCGCTAGCTCCCAACGAAGTTCGTGACTTGATGCGGCTCCGTCCCCCGATCAGAAGGCGCCGGCCTCGGTGATCCAGGGACCGCCCGGACAGCGCTCTCGCAGGGAGGGCAATCACGGAATGAGTCGTGCCGGCTGGACTGTCATCGGGCGCTTTCGTCGCTTGTGCCGACCTCCTCGTAGGCTTCAACTTCCTACTCCGCGTATGGCGTGACCTCTACCTCCAGGTCGAGAGACCCTGCTTCCTTGAAGGTCAGCATGATGTTGATCTTGTCTCCTACCTCAAGCTCCTCCACCAGGTCCATCAGCATCACGTGGTAGCCACCGGGTTCGAGAACCGCCGTGCGACCCGCCGGGATCGCGATCTCCTCGACGGGCAGCATCTTGTGCATGCCTCCCTCGGTAACCGTCTCGTGCAGCTCGACCTTTTGGGCCGCGTCCGACGCCGCGCCCACGAGAGCGTCGTCCGTCTCGCCCGTGTTCTTGATGGTGAAGTAGGCCGCGCCCCCTAGCTCCACCGAGTGGACGTATGCCTTCACTATGTCCAGGTCACCCACCGTGGCGAGGGGCACAAACGGCGTGACCTCTATCGCCAAGTCGACAGGCCCTGCTTCCTTGAAGGTCAGCGTGATGTTGATCTTGTCTCCGACCTGAAGCTCCTCGTTCAGGTCCATCAGCATCACGTGGTAGCCGCCAGGCTCCAGGATCGCCTCTCCTCCCGCCGGGATCGCGATCTCCTCGACGGGCAGCATCTTGTGCATGCCTTCCTCGGTCACCGTCTCGTGCAGTTCCACCCTTCGGGCCGCGTCCGACGCCGCGTCTATGAGAGCGTCGTCCGTGTCGCCCTTGTTCTCGATTGTGAAGTAGGCCGCGCCCCCCAGCTCCACCACACGCGCGTATGCCTCAACAATCTCCAGGTCGCCCACCGTGGCGATGGCAGCGCCAGTCCCGTTGGCCTCCGGGGTCGGGCTGGCTTCCTCCGTGACACCGACAGTGGCGGTGGCCTCGCCGCCGTTCCCCTCGTCCCCTCCACAGCTCACGGTCGCCATCACCGCTACGACGAGCGCGACTGTGAGCAAGAGCACCGAGAATGCCTTCAGTGATTTCATGGTCGGGTCCATCCTTCCTCCACTAGTATGGGCAGGTCATGCTCCCACCCGCTGGCCTTGACTCCGAAAGGGTAGAGGATGTGCGCCAGGTTGTCCGTCGTGTACGCGATAATCACCGCCGGGTGACTCACCGAGTAGTCACCCCCGCCCAGATCTTCGTTCGTGATCGGGGACCAGAAGGGACCCAACGCCTCCTGCGCCAGCCCGTCCGTCACCGCCTGGCTCTCCGGAATGAGCCCCACGATTTGCTCGCCGAAGTTGTCCAACCACTGACGCAGCCGCTCCGGCGTGTCACGGGCGGGATCGCACGAGACGAACACGAACTTCACCCGGTCCGAGATCTCGGGAGGCAGCTTCTTCAGCGTCGTGCCCACCACTGCCATGTTCCCCGGACAGATGTCCGGGCAGTACGTATACCCGAAGTAGAGCAACGTCACGTACCCCTCGGTCTCCGCCGCGAAGTCGTAGAGATTACCTGACGTATCCGGCAACGTGAAGGAGGGCTTCCTGAGAGGCGTAGTGAGCACCATACCGTAGAAGCCCTCGGTCTCGCCGCCCTCCACCGTCGCAGTGGCGACCTGCTCGCCGTTCGGCTCCGCGCTTGCGCTCTCGCCCGTATCCGAACCGCAGGCCGCAAAGACAAGGGCGCCCGCCATCACGAACAGCAACGCCCAGCGCCAGTACGCCGGCCACGCTCTTCCACACAACGTCTTCATGGGTTCACCTCCAGGCTCCCCCATCTGTGTCAGCGATGTCAGCCCAACGGGCCGGCAGCACCTCACTCGCCGGCTACTGCGCGGTCCCCCTTCGCACCGGCGCTCCCGCCCGAGCCTCCCCCTCTTCTCGAAGCGACTGTGCAACTGGCTGCTCATGCATTTCGCAGCACCTGCAACTGGCCGCCCTTAGTCTAGGTCTTCCTTGCCGGAACTGTCAACCCGACCGCTACTCTCGCAGCGTCCGGGCGCCTCTTCGGCCCCGGCTTCGTTTGCGCCGGAAGGCACCTGCGGGCCAGCTCCTTCCGATAGTGCCCGACGCGGCAGGCCCCTCCTCGCTCCCCGCCTCCGCCGCCAGCCAGGGCCTTCCCATGGAGTTCCCGGGTGCACGGCTACCACGCTGGCGCTGTGGCAACGGGGACAGGTCAAGCTTCCGCCGACCGCCAGTTGATCGAAGCCAACCCGCCACCGATGATTGCCATCAATACAGAGGAATGCCTGGCTGTCAAGGGCGAAATTGCCGCCTTCGATACGCAGCGCCTTGCCGTTGAGCAGCGTATCGGCCACCTTGCCTCTGGCCGACTGCAGTATCCGGTGAAACGTCGGCCGGGAGATTCGCATTTGTTCAGCGCACTCCCGCTGGTCGAGCCCCTCCAGATCTTTCAGGCGTATGGCCTCAGCCTCCTCAACAGTCAGCGAGACATCCTCCAGGGCGCGCAGCGGCACTCCCGCCGGCTTGAAGTAGGTCACCTCTGGAAGGCTCGCTACGCGCCGGCGCTTGATCGGTCTGACCATACTTTGTCTGGCATGGAGTTTATGAACTTATGACCATAAAACCCTATCGCAGGCAGCATCGTGAGTCAAGGGCATTGGCCCGCGGGCTCAAGCGATGAAGGACCGAGAGCCTGGGCGCGGGCCCGATAGGATGCGGCGGCGGGTGATGAAATCAGGGAGAGGATTGGACACCGCGCCGGGGAATGCGCCTGAAGCGCATGCGAAGCAGTCCGCGCAGGTCTTCCGCTACGGTCTTCGCCACGTTCACCCGCGAGTCCGGGTCCTCCACCCAGTGAACCGGCACGTCCTTGACTCGATAGCCGCCCTTCTCCGCCAGCAGCAGCAGCTCCGTGTCAAAGAACCATTCCTGGTTCTCAATGCGCGGTATCAGCTCTTGAGCCGCCTCGCGTGCGATCGCCTTGAACCCGCACTGCGTATCCGAGAGCTTCGAGAGAAAAAGAATCTTGATGAGGAGAATGAATCCGCGGGAGGTGGCTTCCCGTCGCAAGGAACGTGTGATATCCGAACCCCTCGTCATCCGCGAGCCCGTGGCCACGTCGTACCCCTCCTCCAGCACGGACGTTGCCAGCGGGAGCAGCGCCGACAGGTCTGTCGAGAGGTCCACGTCCATGTAGCACATGGCGTCGGCATCGCTGTCCAGCCAGGCCTTGCGCAGAGCGCGGCCCCTCCCCTTCTGCGGAACGTGGAGAGGAGCCACGTCGTCGAAGCGTTCGGCCAATCCCTGCGCGACCGACAGCGTCGTATCCGTAGAAGCGTTGTCCGCGATGACGATGCGCCAGGTGAAGGGGAAAGACGTGTCCCGAAGGAATGCGCGCAGCCGCTCGACGCTGCCGCCGATGACGTGCGCCTCGTTGTACACCGGAAGGACGATCTCGAGTTGGGTCACGCTGCGGCCTCCCATTACGCGTGGCTAGTGCCGAAAGTGGCGGTAGCCGGTGAAGGCCATCGCTACGCCCAGCCGGTCGCAGGCTTCGATGACCTCCTCGTCGCGCAGAGAGCCGCCGGGCTGCACGACGGCGCGCACGCCACCCTCCGCGGCCAGCTCAACGTTGTCCGCAAACGGAAAGAGGGCGTCAGAGGCGAGGGCGCTGCCCGGCGCCCTCTCGCCCGCCGCCCGCACGGCCAGGTGCACGCTGTTCACGCGGTTCGGCTGTCCGGTACCCATCCCGACGATGGCACTGTCCTTGGCCAGCACGATGGCGTTCGACTTCACGTGCTTCACCGCCTTCCAGGCGAACCGCAGATCGGTCAGCTCCTCCGCGTCGGGCGCACGCCTGGTGACGACCTTCAGCTCCACATCGCCGTCAGCCACGCGGTCAGGGGTTTGCACGAGCATACCGCCGCTCACCTGGCGGAACTCGAATGGATTCGCGTCGCGCCCCACGAGAGGCGCTCGCAAGATGCGCAGGTCGCGGCTCTTCCCAAGTCGCTCCAGCGCCTCATCTTCGAAGTCCGGCGCGATGATAATCTCAACGAACAGCCGCTGGCCGCTGGTGGGATGCTTGCTTGCGCGGATGGCTTTCGCCAGCTCTCCCGTCACGGGCCGATTGACCGCGATGATCCCGCCGAAAGCGGAGATGGGATCCCCAGCCAGCGCGCGCCGATAGGCCTCCACGACATCCGAGTGCGTGGCCAGGCCGCAGGGGTTGGTGTGCTTCACGACGGCCACCGCCGGCTGCTCGAAGTCGCAGGCGGCGTTCCAGGCCGCGTCGGCATCGAGGATGTTGACGTAGGAGAGCTGCTTGCCGTGGAGCTGTTCCGCCGCCGCCACACCGACCGGCCGAGCCGATCCGGCGTCGGCGTAGAAGGCAGCCTGCTGGTGCGGGTTTTCCCCGTACCTCAGATCGAACAGCTTGCGCAGCCCGACGGTGACCGCCTCCGGCGGGCCCTCTCGATCATCCCTGAGATACGAGGCGATGGCGGTATCGTACAGGGCTACGTGCTGGAAGGCCTTCGCGGCCAGGCGCCGGCGCTCCTCAAGCGCGACCTCGCCCGCGCGCAGCGCCTCCAGCACGGGGCCGTAGTCGGCGGGATCGACCAAGGGCAGCACGTGCGGGAAGTTCTTGGCCGCCGCCCGCAGCATCGTTGGCCCGCCGATGTCGATCTGTTCCAGCGCGTCGTTCAGCTTCACATCGGGCTGCGCCACCGTCTCCACGAACGGATAGAGGTTGACGGCGACCAAGTCGATGGTCCCGAGGCCGTGCTCCTCGAGTTCGGTCAGGTGCTCCGGCCGGTCGCGCCGGGCGAGGAGCCCGCCGTGGACCGCCGGATGGAGCGTCTTCACCCGACCGTCCAGGATCTCAGGGAAGCCGGTCAATTCCGAGATGCTGTGGACGTCCAGGCCCGCTTCGCCCAGGTGCCGCTTGCTGCCGCTGGTGGAGTAGACCTCCGCTCCCAGCTCAAGCAGCCCCCGCGCCAGCTCGACGGCGCCGGTCTTGTCGTAGGGTGCGATGATCGCGCGCATGGTCAGCTTGCCTCCCCTACCACCTCTTCTAGGGCACTGGCGTGCTCTTTCGTCGTGCCACCGTCACGGTAGGTCCAGCGGGATGACGTTCTCCGCACGCCATCCCAAACCTACTCCAGCCTCACCCTGTCGTCCCCCTGCTGCCTCACGACCTCTCCTACCACGATCGCGTCCCGCAGGGAAGAGCGCACAGCATCCACCTCCGACGGGTCAGCGATGACGATGAGACCAAGGCCCATATTGAAGGTGCGCCACATCTCGTCCTCCGCCACGTTGCCCTGCCGCTGCACGAGACGAAAGATGGGCGGGACCTCCCAGGACACGCGCTCGATGCGCGCGGCGAGACCCTTGGGCAGGATGCGACCGACGTTATCGATCAGACCACCGCCGGTGATGTGAGCTATGCCCTTCAGCTTCGAGAGAACCGGACGCAGCTCCCGCACGTAGCAGCGGTGCGGCGCGAGCAACGCCTCGCCCAGAGTACCGTTCAGGCCGGCATAGGTGAGCGCCAGCAATCCGCGCTCCTCTTCCACGTCGCCCCCCACGGCGACCGAGAAGGCCCGCCGCACGAGCGAGTAGCCGTTGGTGTGCAGGCCGCTCGACGGCAGCGCCAGCAGCGCGTCGCCCTCCCCGATCTCGGAGCCATCGATGATCGCGTCGCGCTCAACGACCCCCACGACAAAGCCAACGAAGTCAAGGTCGCCCGGCGCGTAGATATCCGGCAGGTCCGCCATCTCGCCGCCGATGAGCGCACAGCCGGCGTCACGGCAGGCCAAGGCGGCGCCCCGCACCAGTTCCGTCTTCTCCTCCTCGCCCAGCGCCGACGAGGCGATGTAGTCGAGGAAGAACAGTGGCTCCGCCCCCGAGGTGAGGATGTCGTTCACGCAGTGATTCACCAGGTCAACGCCGATGGTGTCGAACCGTCCGAGGAGCGACGCCAGTTTCACTTTCGTGCCAACGCTGTCCGCGCTCGAGACCAGTACGGGCTGCCGATAGGCGCCTAGCTGAAAGAGGCCCGCGAAAGGGCCGACTCCGGCCAGCACTTCCGGCCGATGGGTTGTCTGCACGATCTCGCGAATACGCTCTACGAAGCGCTGGCCGGCGGCGATATCCACGCCCGCTGCAGCATACGTCAGGGACGGCCGATCAGACTCCGTGTTGGCCATGGCGTCGCTCTTCGCTGGATCTCAGACGATGACCACCTGGTGGGACTTTGAAAACCAGGGCTCTGGGGCCTTCCGGGACCCCCGCAATCCCTCCCGCAGGCGATGGCCCTCGGTCCCTGTCACCCCTGCTCGGTCACCCGCGCTGCGACACAGAAGGTACCGCGTCCGTCCACTCAAACTCACGGCGATTACGGCCAATAGGCTCCAGCGCAAGTTTGTCCAGTTGGAGCGGCACGGGGACCGGATAGTTGCGGGTGAGGCAGGCGAGACAGAACTTCTCCTTCGGCAGGCCAATCGCCTCGATCAGCCCTTTCACGCTCAGGAAGCCCAACGAGTCGGCACCGATATGCCGCCTGATCTCCTCGACGCCCTTCAACCGCCCAGCGATGAGTTCCCAGCGCGTCCCGAAGTCGACGCCGAAGAAGCACGGCGAGACGATCGGCGGGAACGTGATGCGCATATGCACTTCCTTGGTGCCCGCTTTGCGCAGCATCGCCACCACCCGGGGCGTCGTCGTGCCCCGAACGATGCTGTCATCCACGACGACAACGCGCCGGCCTTCCAGCAGCTCCGGCAGCGGGTTGAACTTCAGGTGCACGCCGACTTCGCGAATGCGCTGGTCGGGCTGGATGAAGGTGCGTCCCACGTACCGGTTCTTGACGAGCCCTTCGATGAACGGCACGCCGGACTCCTGTGAGTATCCTACGGCCGCTGCCGTGGCGGAGTCCGGCACCCCGATGACCACGTCCGCCTCCACCGGGTGCTCGCGGGCCAGTTGCGCGCCCAGCGCCATGCGAACCGGATACAGCAGCTTTCCGTGGAGGACGCTGTCCGGCCTGGCGAAGTAGACGTACTCGAAGACGCAGAAGGCCTCCTTCGGCTCCGCCGCTCGGAAGCTCTGCACCCCCTCCTCCGTGATCCTGACCACCTCCCCGGCCTCTATCTCCCGGACGAATGTGGCGCCCAAGTGGTCGAAGGCGCAGGTTTCCGAGGCGACGACCCAGCCGCCGTTCATCCTGCCCAGACAGAGCGGACGGTTGCCCATCGGATCGCGGGCAGCCATGAGTTCGTGCGGCGTCAGCGCGACGAGCGAGTACGCGCCGCTCAGCCGGCGCATCAGGTACGCCCAGCGTTCCTCCCAGGATGTGCCCGGCGCCTCCGCCAGCGTTCGTGCGATGACCTCCGTGTCAGTGCCCGTGGTGAACGCTACTCCCTGCTCCTCCAAGTCCGCACGCAGAACGGCGGCATTCACGACCGTTCCGTTGTGGCCCACCGCGAGGGAACCAACAGGACTCTCGACGAGGCACGGTTGGGCGTTGGCAGGATCGCTGGAACCTGTAGTGGAGTATCGAGTGTGCCCGATCGCCATGTGGCCGGGCAGATAGCTCAGATCGTCTTCGTCGAAGACCTGAGAGACGAGACCCATGCCGGTTCGAAGATAGAGCCGCCTCCCGTTAGCCGAAGCTATCCCTGCGCTCTCCTGGCCCCGATGCTGCAGGGCGTACAACCCGTAGAAGGTAATCCTCGCGACATCCTCGCCGGGTGAAAAGACCCCGAAGACACCGCAGGCCTCATGCAGGGTTGGACTCACGCGTACCTCCAGCGCTTAGGCCGTGCGGCCCAAAGCACTGATGCCTGCGCTGAGCTGTCGAACAGGAACCTCCCCTCTCGACCTCGTCGCACCGGCTTCTGGCTTTTCAAGTCTAGCAGGCACCCTCGACTGGGGCAACTGATTGTACTCTCGGGTACTTGCGCGGAGCGCTGCGCAACGTGCCCCGCCCGGCACAGGCTGTTATGCTTGATGAGAAACGAGGCATGCCGGGCCTTTCGATGACAAGACTCGCCCGCCACCGCCACATGCGATGGCTCGCCGTTTTCAGTGCCACTGTGGCGCTCCTGGCCGTCGTCGCGTGGGTCGATGTCCACACTGTCGGCGCCCAGGCCGAAGGCGACGACCTGCTTCACATCACCAGCCGGGTGACGTATGTCGTCCGCCCGGAAGCCGGCCCCGTACACGTCTCCTGGCAGGTCGACATCGAGAACAACGACCCATCAACTCAGCGCCAGAACTATGGGACTTCCTACTTCTACCACAGCATCGGCCTGCCCGTGCTGCGCGGCGCCTCGGCCATCAGTGCCACGGGATCGAGCGGCGCCCCTCTCGCAGCAGAAGTCGACGATTCGGCAGAGGGACCCACCGTGGCCGCCATCGTGTACTTCGATCGAGCGCTGTTCTACGGCGAGCACTACGGATTCACACTCTCGTACGATCTGGCGGCTGCGCGTTCCGACGTTCTCCTGGTTACTTCGGCCTACGTGTACCTGCCCGCCATCGCCGTCGGTGACTCGTCCACCGTCCGCATCACCGTGCCGCATGACCGAGACTGGGACGTCACACTTGAACCTTTCGACTGCCCGGAGTCGGATCCAGGTGAGTACGTGTGCGGCGCGTCGGATAGCGTGCAGGTGGCCGCGTGGGTGGAGGTGACACGACCCGATGCCCTACAGAGCACCGACTCGGCCGTGCAACTCACAAACGGCGAGATCACCCTCACCATCAGCTATTTCCCCGGAGAGGAGAGTTGGGCCTCCCATACGCAGGACCTTTCCGATGCGGCCCTCCCCGTCCTAGAAGGGCTATTCGGCTTCCCCTATCAGGGGCCGACCGATCTGACGATCGCCGAGCGCGGCCGCCAGGACATAGCAGGCTACGAAGGCACGTTTGGCTGCCTGACAAGCTACTGCGTCATCGGCATAACACCGATCGCCGACGACTCCACCGCCCTTCACGAACTCGCCCACCTCTGGACCGAGATGTTCGACGCCCGCTGGCTGGCAGAGGGCTTGGCCGAGTTCATGTCTGACCGCGCCGCGGCGGACCTCGCCCCGCTTGTATCCGCGTCCCAGACCGGCCCGCCACCGCGCACCGTTGACCTCTACCTCGACGAGTGGGGCGCTACCCGGTACATGATCGGTGCCGGCGAGGACGTGGTCGCCCGGGAGCAGACAGGATACTGGGAGTCCGAACGCTTCTTCGAGACGTTGGAGAAGACGATCGGCCTCCCTGCCCTGCAGGCCGCCAACGCTGCGGCCGCCGATCTCGACCGCGGTATCGACAGCAGAACGTACCTGGATCTCCTTGAGGAGGTCAGCGGAGCCCGCTTGGACGACCTGTTCCTGGAACAGGTCTTCCCGCCGTCGTTCGCCCCCATCCTGGAGCAGCGCCGACGCGCCCACGAGCAACTCATCGCTCTGCGCGCCGACGCTGCGGAGGCGGAACTCCACCTGCGGGAGCGACCCCAAGAGCTCATCGACGCCTGGGACTTCGACGAGGCAATACGTGACATGGACGAGGCTGAGGCGGCCTTGGACGCCTACATGGACGCCCGCGACAGGCTGGATGAACCCCGCAGCCTCTGGCAGAAGATCGGCCTCTGGGGCCAGGACCCGACCGATGAATTGGACGCTTCCGCGGCCGAATTCTCGGTCGGCCGCTTTGCGGATGCCACGAAACACGCTGAGGAAGCCGCGGGTATGGTCGACGGGGCCGAGCGGGCCGGGCAGGTTCGGCTGCTGGCGGCAATCGGCGTGGTTGCCGCGGTCATCCTCGTGGCCGGCGGCAGCCTTTGGTTCGTGCGTCGGCGCTCGGCGCGCTAGGCCCGCTTGTCCAGAATTGCCGCCTGCCCGCCCGATTCTCGGTGATCATGGCCGATGACGCTCGTACAGCGAGGCAGCGCGTGCTCTCCCTCCCCGCCGTGCAGCCGCTCCAGCTCCGGCTGGATCGTCACGTGATGGATGTCGAACCGCTCGTGCAGCATGTCGCAGAGCTCGGCCAGCACCTGGTCGGAGTGTCGCTCCCCGTTGAGCTCGCAATGGCAGCTCAGCGCCACCAAGCCGGAGGTTACCGTCCAGATATGCAGGTCGTGCAGGCCGATCACACCCTTCGTGTCCGTCAGCGCTCGCTCGACCTCGCGCGCGTCTATGTGGCCGGGCACGGCCTCCAGCAGCACGGTCCAGGACTCCCACAGCAGCCGAGCAGCTCCGACCGCGATCAGCACGCCTATGAGCACGCCGGCAAGCGGGTCGGCGAGGGACCAACCGGTAGCGATCACGACAATACCGGCCGCGATGACACCGACGGAGCCCGCCAGATCTCCCAGGACATGGAAGAATGCGGCGCGAACGTTCAGACTCTCCGCCTGATGCCCGCGCAGAATGAGCGCGCTCGCCACGTTTGCCACCAGCCCCACCGCGCCGATTCCCAACACCGGCACGCCGTGGATGGTCGGCGGGTCGAGAAACCGCTGGGCCGCCTGCCAGAAGACGAACGCGGCCACCAAGAGCAGGATCCCGGCATTGGTGGCGGCCGCGATCACCTCCAGCCGTTGATAGCCGAAAGTCTGCTGGCTGTTCGCCGGCCGGCTCGCCATCCAGGCCGCGCCTAGCGCAAGCGACACCGCGAGTACGTCCGACACCATGTGTCCGGCGTCGGCCAGAAGGGCAAGGCTGTTGGCGAAGATACCGCCGACCACCTCCGCGACGACGACGCCCCCGGCCAGCGCCAGCGCAATGCTGAGGGCACGGCGACTAGCCGTCCGGTTATGAGCGACAGCGTCCATGTCCACCTTTCATGATACCAACGGCCGGCCGGTGGTCTATGTCACCGCACCGGGAACCCGACACCGTCACGCTTCACGCCGGCCTCCCACCCCTCGGTGGAGCCAGCGGATGCGGAGAAGGTCGAACACCTCACGTAGGGCGGAACCGACACCAAGTTGAAAGCTGGACCCCTCGACGTGGTGCCACTCGACCGGCACCTGCCGCACCGAGAAGCCCAGCTTGTCGGCGACGAAGAGCAGCTCCGCATCGAACGACCAACGTTCCAGGCGCTGGCGGGAGAAGATCGACTGAGCCGCCGAGCGCCTGAACGCCTTGAAGCCGCACTGCGTGTCCTGCACGTCCGAGAGGATGAGACGCCTTCGCGCGATGGCGAAGAGGCGGCCGCCGATTCGCCTCCAGGCCGGCTGAGACGCGCGCATGTCAGCCCCGCCCGGCTGGACCCGGCTGCCCACCGCCACGTCATATCCTTCGTCAAGTACGGCCAGCAGCTTGCCCGCCTCCTCGGGAGGGGTCGCGAGGTCCGCGTCCAGATAGAGCACATAGTCCCCAGTCGCCTCCAGCACCCCGGTGCGCACGGCGGCCCCCTTGCCTCGGTTCTCGTCGTGCCGGAGCACTCGAACCGACACACCATCCGGCGGATCTCGCGCCGCCTCGCGGGCAATGGCGCCGGTACTGTCGGCGCTGCCGTCATCGACCACGATGATCTCAACCCGATAGGGCTGGCGGGAGGCAAACGCAATCAACCGTGCCATCGAGTCGCCGAGGCGGCGCTCCTCGTTGTATGCCGGCACGACCAGGGTGACGCTGTGCTGCGCAGAGGGCGGAGAATCGTCAGGCATGTCGAGAGGCTACACGACCGTCGTCATCCGCCGTCGCGCCCGCCGGGCCCGACGACTCGGTCGCTGGTCGTCATCGATCACGACGATAGGCTTCCCCACGAGGGCCGCCGCTGCTTCGCTTACCGCAAGGGCGCGGGCCAGCCCTTCGGATGCCAGGCGGCGGGGCACCGTCGTCTGTCCCAGAGGAAGGCCCTCACCACCGGTCTTGACGAGGCGGATCTCGAACTGGGCGAAATCGCCGGGGCGTTCCTCACCTTCTTCCCTGACCTCCTCCACCTCCAACCGTTCAATGTTCTCGAAAGGAACGAGCTCACGAGTGCCGACGCCCATCCCCAGCAGCCCCTGCCGCCAGAGAGCAGTCTGCTTCCTTCCGTCGATGACGATGCTTGCGCCATAGACAGAGGAGACGAAACCCATCACTGACAACGGCACGAGCAGAATCGCTCCCATCGTCAGCAGAACCACCAAGGCGAAGGGGATTTGCTCCAGCCACAGGATCACAGCGACAAGGGCGAGAATTCCCAAGAGGAGCCCGATGAGCGGAACGATGGCCGCGCTGCGCGCCGGTCGGATGGTGATGGTGTCCATCCTCACCACGCAGACCTGCCGGTGAAGGTCTATCTCACGGGGTTCCGTCGGTGCGCTCCTTTCGCCAGCCCGTTCTCCCACGGCCACTCATTATAGGGAGAAGCGCCGAGCGCCGTCCACGAAGGGGGCGGTCGGCCGCTTGGTCCCGTCGCATTGACCGGCAGGCGCAGGATTCATACAATGCCTTCGACTACTCCGACTCTAAGGAGGTGGCCATGCGCAAAGACCTGATGGACATTCTGGCGTGCCCGATGTGCAAGGGCGAGCTGGAGCTGACCGTGGATGAAGAAGAGGGGGATGAGGTGATGCGTGGCTCTCTCTTCTGCAAGAAGTGCGACGAACGCTACCCGATCGACGACGGCATACCGAACCTGCTGCCGCCGGATCTGCGCAGGGCCGCCGAAGCCGAGACCGCCTGAACCGCTACCGGAGGCACGACCATGGAACGAACGCAAACACTCGGCGCGATCCTCATGGCGGCTGCCGCCCTCCAGATGCTCGTGTTTACGCTGGGGGTACTTCGCAGAAGCTACTTGGCGGTTGCGCTGCCGGTCCTAGCCGCCACCGGCGCGGCTTCCGGCCTCCTCTTCTGGGTCGGCTACACCATGGTCAACATGGAGCCTGATCTGGCCGAGCTGGACCTAGAGGACGAAGAAGAACCCCAGCCGGTATCGGCCTAGCTCTTCTCCCACCCCACGTCCGCCCGCCGGCACACTCCCGAACGGTCCACTTGCGCCGCCAGTGTTCCGATCGTCTGTCCCAGTTCGGGGTGAGGGACTTCTGCCGCCAGCTCCGCCAGAGGCACCAGGACGAATGCCCTCGAGGGAAGCTCCGGGTGAGGCACACGCAGGTTCGGCTCCTCCAGGACGAAGTCATCATACAGCAGCAGGTCGATGTCGAGCGGGCGGGGGCCCCAACGCTCGCCGGCCCGCCGGCCCAGCTCGCGCTCCACCTCCGACAGGTGGCGCAGCAAACCCCGCGGCTGCAACCCGGTAACCCCGCGGCAGACTGCGTTGTAGTACTTCGGCTGCCCCTGAGGCCCCACGGGATCCGCCTCGTACAGCGACGACACCGCTTCGACGCGAACCAGCGGCCCAAGGCGTCGCAGCGCCACGGCCAGATTGCGCCGGCGGTCGCCCAGGTTCGATCCCAAGCCCAGGTAGATCACGGGCAAGCCGTCGTTCATGCTCCCTTCCGCCATCCTCTCACCACTGCATCGGCGACGCGGACCACCTGACGCTGCTCGGCAACGTCGTGCACACGCACGATGTCCGCACCGGCCGCGATGGCCAGGGCCACGGTAGCCGCGGTGCCCAGCACCCGATCTTGAACGGGTGCCCCGTCCAGCACGGCGCCGATGGTGGACTTGCGCGAGGTGCCCACGAGCATCGGGAGGCCCAAGTCCCGCAGCTCACCGAGACGCCGCAGCATCTCCAGGTTCTGCTCCTCCGTCCAGCCGAAGCCGAAGCCGGGGTCGATGACCAACCGCTCGCGCGCGAGGCCCGCCTCCTCCGCGATGGCGACGCTCGCCTCGAGGCCAGTCCGGATGTCACCGATCACGTCGCGGAACTCCCGCCCGCGTTGGTTGTGCATGATCACGGCGGGTACGTCGAACTCCGCCGCCAGTTCGGCGAGCCCTCGGTCGTGGCGGAAGCCCCAGATATCGTTCACCATGTGCGCGCCCGCCTCCAGCGCCGCCCTCGCCACGGGTTCCTTGTAGGTATCCACGCTGACCGGCACGTCCACATCCGCGACCAGCCGCTCGATGACCGGGACGACGCGCCGGACCTCCTCTTCCGGCACCAGCTCCTCAAAGCCCGGGCGCGTCGACTGGCCGCCGACATCCAGGATATCCGCGCCGTCTTCGGCGAAGCGCCGCCCCTGAGCGACTGCGGCCTCCACATCCCCGATCCCGTCACCCGAGAACGAGTCCGGCGAAACGTTGATGATGCCCATCAGGTACGTGCGCTCCCCCCAAACGAACGTACGCTGGCCGATCAAGCTACGCTTGGGTGGCGGTTCCACTGTCGCACGCCTGCTGACTGGCCTCACCTGTCACAGCCAGGATTCGCCGCATGTCGTTGAACATGGAAAGCCCAGCGTAGCTGGCCACGCATGTGAGAGTGAAGTCATTCACTGAGAGCAACCTGGTTGGGTCCTTGAGGAGATCTGGATCAGACAAGTACTGCGCCGACAGCCGTTTGGCGACCAATCCCGTCACCAGATCGTGGAACGCAGTGTATAAGCGCAAGATTTCTGCCGCCAATTGCCCGTCCTCCTCCAGGAGATCCCTGACCTCCGAGCGATCACATACCACTTCCAGAGAGATGTCGCGCCCGCCGTGGGCCAATTGCGACGCAATGCCAGACAGTCCTCTGCTCTCAAAATACTGCTCCCGCGACACCTCTTGATACTCGATGAGCTCCATCGCCTTATCTAGGTTCGCGAGGACCGGAAGGCCCACACGATCCGCAATAGCGGCAAGTTTCTCACGCAGCGCCATCGTTTCTATTCCCAGCTGGTCCGCCACGATGTCAAGACAGAAGTAGAACGCTTTGTAGGCAAGATTCACCCATTCTTGACAAGTCTCTCTCGAAAGCGCGGTCCGCTCGTATCTCACGTCGTTCCACACCTTGCGCAGCTCGGCAAGTCGATCGGCCAAGTGGTCTTCCTCGGACTCGCCGAATGACTCGCGAAACTGATCCACCTTTGCCCGGTGGTTGCGGGATGGAGCCACACCGCACGAGACCAGCGCGGCATGCATCGCGTTGTCTACGCCCTGGTAGGCCCAAATGACAGCTTGGGCAGGAAGTCCTCGGTAGCACATCCAGGCTTGGGTTAGCTGCCCATCTGCCTGGACCAGGCGGCGCAAGCGCTCGTCAGGTTCTTCCCGCTCCAGCAGCGCCTGGTCGCCAAGAGCCCCCTCCCGTTCTCTGGCGGCCTTGAAGGCTTCATTCAGCTTGAATGTCTTCTCCTCGTCAAGCTTGAACTCCATCTTTCTCCTTCCAGCACTACCGGCTCGTGAGGGCTACACCAGCTGAAGGCGATCCTGCGGTACCTTGCCGTCCCGGACGCGGAAGGCGCTCCAACTCTACAACGCCACGGTCATCTGGCAACGCGTCGTCCCCGCGAAGTCTTCGCGCTCCACGCGTCAACCATCCGCAGAAAGACCACGCGCTCGCGCCCCAGGCCGCGCTACCAACTGGATGAAGCTGATTTCCGACGACTCGACCAGAACCCCGTCCGTGTCGGAGAACGCCTCCCACACTCCAGAATCCGCATCATCATGACGACGAAGCCGGGCTGCTTCTCTGAGGAAGACCTCTCGCGTGTCCTCACGAGGATCGTTGGTGAAGCTGGAAGGGTATCCGAAGATCACGCTGCCGTCTTTCAAGTGGACGATCACGTAGGATCCTGGCTGCCCAATGACGTCTGCCCATATTGTCCTTGGATCACTGAACCCCAGCTTCCTCTGGAGATCGCGGGCTGTCTGTGTCCCAGTACCAATACCCGCGGCGTAGCCCGCAACAAATGCTCCGCCGAACAACCCCAAGTAGAACTCGGGATCTGTGGGTTCACCGGGCCACCCAAGTCTGTCGTACGCAGCGCTGAACATGGCGAAGATCGGAAGGCTCACGACTAGACTCCGCATCGTCCATTCCCACGCCGAGCGGTGTCTCGCAAACGCGATATTGACCGCCTGGAAAGTTGAAATGAACAGGAAGCCTGGGAGGAGGAGGACGACGAGGGTCGCTATGTTCTTTACGTCAGGAGCCAGCGACTCCAGCATGGCCGGGTCGCCTAGCGCCGCGGGGGAGGCGGTGGTGACGGCGGGGGCTGCCGACGGTCCGGGGCTGGCTTCGAGCCCGACTTCTTGGTCTCGTCCGGTGCCGGTGGGAGCGGTTCCGGCGGACGATCGCTATCTTGGTCCATCACCCTCTACCGCTTTGGTGCCGGGGGCGGATCAGGGGGCTTCTGAGGTACCTTCGGGGGAGGCTTTTCCGCGCCCTTGCGCTTCTCTGTGGGACCTCCTATTCCTCCGCCCTTCTCTTCAGCCATCCCTCATACCTCCGACGGTAGTATACCAGCTACACCACCTGCAGCTCTTCCTCCGATATTTCGCCGTCCCGGATGCGGAAGGCGCGCACGGCAGGGTTCGCCGCGTCCATCAGTGAAGCGATGACATAGTGCGCGTCTGGCCAGGCGGCCAGTCGAACGTCGGTGGGCGATGGATAGGCCTCAGTGTGGGTGTGCGAGTGGTAGATGACGAGCACGTCCCAGCCACGGCTGTCCAGGTCATGATAGATCCGCAGCAGGTCCTTCGAGTCGACGTTGTAGCGGAACGGGCTGGCCTCTGAGTTTAGGGCGCGATAGAGCTTTGTCGCCCGCCCCCCGCTGCCCGCGATGATGCCGCAGCACTCATTCGGGTCGTCTTCCCGCGCATGCGCGATGATCTCTTCGACGTAGGAACGCTCCAGCGTCAGCATCGCCTTCTACCACCAGATCTTGCCCTGCACTACCTCGTCCAGCTCCTCATACGTCTTGCTCCAGAGGGCGGTCGAGAGATACTTCCAGCCGCTGTCCGCCAGCAAGAGGACGATGTTGCCTCGATCCATTCGCTGCGCCACCTTCTGGGCCGTTCGCAGCACCGCGCCGGACGAGATGCCGGCGAAGACGCCCTCCGCCTCCGTCAGCTCCTTGGCCGCCGCGAACGAGTTCCTCGAATCGACGACGAACCTGCCGTCCATCACCGATTCGTCCAAGACGGTCGGGATAAAGCCCTCCTCCAGACTGCGCAGCCCCTGCACCAGGTCGCCGGGATGCGGGACACAGGCGACGATCTTCACCTCCGGCCGCCGCTCCTTCAAGTACCTGCCTGCGCCCGTCATGGTGCCTCCCGTGCCAATGCCGGCGACGAAGACATCGACCTCCGGCATGTCGCGCAGGATCTCCGGGCCGGTGGTCTCATAATGAGCGCGAGGATTCGCCTCGTTCCCGAACTGATACGGGACGAAGTAGCTGGGATCGTTCTTGGCCATCTCATCGGCGACCGCGATGGAACCGTTGGTACCCTTGCTTCCCTCCGAATAGACGATCTCCGCCCCGAAAGCGCGCAGGAGGTGCGTCCTCTCCTCGCTCATGCTATCGGGCATCACCGCCTTCATCCGGTAGCCCTTGAGCCGGCAGATCATCGCCAGCGCGATCCCTGTGTTCCCGCTGGTCGCCTCCAGCACGGTGCGGTCCGGCGTCAGCTCGCCCGAGGCCTCGGCCGCCTCGATCATGTACTTGGCAATGCGGTCCTTCACGGAACCGGTCGGGTTCTGTCCCTCCAGCTTGGCGAAGAACCGCACGTCCGGCTTCGGGCTCAGGTTTCTGAGCTCGACAAGGGGTGTGTTACCGATGGCGTCGATGAGATTGTCGTACTTCACGGCGGCTGCCCTAGCGAGACCCCTCCGGGGGGGTCTCCACACCGCCTGCCAGGGCAGGAAGAATAGAGACGACGTCTCCATCCTTCACGGGGGTGTCCAAGGCCCGCATGTAGCGGATATCCTCATCGTTCAAGTAGACGTTGACGTAGCGGTGCAACTGCCCGTCCTCGCCGCTGATCTGGGCTTTGAAGCCCGGGTACCGACTATCAAGGTCCGCCAGTAGCTCGCCCACCGTCGCCCCCTTCGCATGCGTGGACTCCGCTCCTACGAGTTCGCGCAATGTCGAGGCTACGCGTACTTCTACTGCCATATCACACCTACCCTATGCTGCATGACGTTCGACTGTCCCCACTCTTCAACGAGGCGCGCCGCAGAAGGCCTCATAATCGATGAGCTCCGTTATCGTCGGGTTGTCCCCGCAAACGACGCACTTGGGGTCGCGCCGGATCTTCAGCAGGCGAACGTCAGTCGCGAGCCCGTCGATGAGCAGCAGACGGCCGTTGAGCGTCTCGCCGATGCCCAAGATGAGCTTCAGCGTCTCAGTGGCTTGGATAGAGCCGACCAGCCCGCAGAGCGCACCCAGCACGCCCGCCTCGGCGCAGGTCGGCACGAGCCCCGGCGGGGGAGGCGAGGGAAAGAGGCACCGATAACATCCCTTGCCCGGTAGATACACCGTCGCCTGGCCATCGAACAGGAGGATGCTGCCGTCTACCAGCGGCTTCTTGAGGAAGACGCAGGCGTCATTCACCAGATATCGCGTCGGGAAGTTGTCCGCACCGTTCACCACGATGTCGTACTGGCCGATGATCTCGAGCGCGTTCTCGGAGGTGAGCGGCGCCCCGTGGGGAACCACGTTGACATCCGGGTTGTACGCAAGCAACGTTTCCCTGGCGGACTCCACCTTTGGCCGACCGACGTCCGCGGTCTGGTGGAGGATCTGACGCTGCAGATTGGACAGGTCCACGATGTCGAAGTCGACGATGCCGATGGTGCCGACGCCGGCCAGAGTCAGGTAGATGGACACCGGCGATGCCAGCCCTCCCGCACCGACGATCAGCACCTTCGAGGCCAGGATCTTCCGCTGCCCGGAGCTGCCGACCTGGGGCATGATGATGTGGCGCGAGTAACGCGTTACCTGCTCCGGCTTCAGCACGAGCGCAGGGCTGGAGCCATCGCCGTCATCCGCCCCACCAGCGATGGCGGGGATGATGGCGACCTGGTCACCCTCTGACAGGGCGGTGTCATCGCCGTCCAGACTGCTGATCTCCTGGTTGTTCACATAGATGTTGATGTGGGCCGGGATCTCATGCTCGCTGCCATAGATCAGGTCATGGACACCGGGAAATCGGCGGTCGAGATTGTCCAGCACCTCGGCGACGGTCGATCCTTCCACGGACACATTGGCCCGGTTTCCCGTCATGTTGCGAAACGGGGTCGGGATGTAGACCGCTACGCTCATCTCGGCATCCTCCACTCGGGAGCCGGGCTCCCGAACTGATGATAGGCTATGCTCTCTAGAAATTGATGCTCAGGTACCGCTCGCCGGTATCGGGCAGGACGGTAACCACCCGTTTGCCCCGGCCCAGCTTCACCGCCACCTGAAGAGCGGCGAAAGCGTTGGCGCCCGCTGAGATACCCGCCAGCAGCCCTTCCTCCTTGGCCAGACGAGCAGCCGTAGCATAAGCGTCTTCATCTCTTACGTCAATCAACTCGTCGTAGACCTCGCGGTTGAGCACCGTGGGGATGAAGCCCGCGCCGGTACCCTGGATGCCGTGCGGGCCGGGCTTGCCACCGGCCAAGACCGGCGAACGAGCCGGCTCGACGGCGACGACCAGGATGCGGGAGTCGTGTTGCTTGAGCACCTCACCTACGCCCGTGAGGGTACCCCCGGTCCCCACGGCGGCCACAAAGGCGTCCAGGCGGCCGCCGGTGGCCTTCACGATCTCACGAGCGGTCGTACGCCGGTGGACCTCCGGGTTCGCCGGGTTCTCGAACTGCTGGGGCATGAAGTAGCCATGCTTGTCGACCAACTCCTGGGCGGCATGGACAGCGCCGGACATCCCTTCGACGGCCGGAGTGAGCACCAGTTCCGCCCCGTAGCGCACGAGCAGCTTTCGTCGCTCCACGGTCATCTGCTCCGGCATGGTCAGGACAAGATGGTACCCCTTCGCTGCCGCCACCATGGCCAGGCCGATGCCCGTGTTGCCGCTGGTGGGCTCAACGATGGTGTCACCAGGCTTCAGCTCACCGCGCTCCTCCGCGTCCTCAACCATGCTCAGGGCGATGCGATCCTTGACGCTGCCCCCGGGGTTGAGCGATTCCAGCTTCGCCAGCACCTCCGCCGCCCCATCGGGCACGATGCGATGGAGCCGCACCAGCGGAGTGTTCCCGACAATGTCGAGCACGGTGTCGGCTATCTCCTCGCCGGCGCGAACGGAAGGCTTCGGATCGCGTTGCTCAGATGACATAGCGTCCACCGTTCCCACCGTACTGGCGCTCCTTCTCCGCCAGGTCGGCAATCGTTACGTTGTCCAAGATCTGCTTGGTAGCATCGCGGATCTGTCCCCACACGTCACGCTGCACGCAACCTCCCGCCTTCGCGCAGCCCTGCTCATCTTCCACGCAGGGGATGGGCGCGAGCGATCCTTCCAGCGCAATTACCACTTCGCTCAGCCGCACCTCGCCGGGATCCCGGATGAGGGCATGCCCCCCTTGAGGGCCGCGGATGCTCCGGATGAAGCCTGCGCGCTTCAACGTGGTGAGCAGTTGGTCCAAGTAGGGCTCCGGTACCTCCTGTCGAGACGCGATCTCGGCGCTCTGCACCGGGCCCTGCCCATAGTGATGCGCCAGCTCGATGAGGGCCCGAACACCGTAGTCGCCCTTGGTGGAAACCTTCATCCGGCTGCCAACCGTTCGTCTGGTAAGTGTACCGAGATCATCAACAATTATCCTAACACATCCACCTCGTACCCGCCAAGTGCATCATCGCGCCACGTAGACCCAGCGCCCGCAGAAGGAACACAAGCGAAACGTCAGCGGCGGCCGCAAGAGCAGCGTGGCAGCACCGCCGCCCAACCGTCAGCGGGCCGACATGGAATCCGATCTACGTGGCCTCTCCATCGAGATTCGACCGTCCGCCAACATCCCGAGTTCGGAGCGCAGCGCTAGGGAACGGATGTCACGTATCCGAGGGCCTCCAGCTTGGCGAGGAGCTTGGCCAGGCTCTGCTCCACGGTCTCTTCTCCCGTCTCCAGCATGACCTCCGGATGCAACGGCTCTTCGTACGGATCGGAAACACCGGTGAAATGCTGGATCTCGCCTCGCAGCGCTCTCGCATAGAGTCCCTTCGGATCGCGCTCACACAGCACCTCCAGGGGACACTTCAAGTACACCTCCACGAAGTCTCCGTTCTGGGCACGCACCTCATCCCGCGCGGCGCGATAGGGAGAGACGGCGGCGACGATCGCCACGACCCCGTTGCGGGCGAGGAGCCGGCAGACGAACCCGATTCGCCGGATGTTGGTGTCGCGGTCCTCCTTGCTGTAGCCGAGGCCCTTGCTCAGGTTCGTACGAATGATGTCGCCATCCAGTACCTCTACCTTCATGCCGCGGTCGCGCAGCACTACCTCCAGCCGCCGGGCGATAGTGGTCTTGCCGACGCCCGGCACGCCGGTCAGCCAGACGGTCACTCCTCGTTCGATCATCAACTCCTCCCGCTAGCGCGCGGTCTCTTTCTTCTTCACGAGTTTCACAGGACTGGAAGAAGCGTGCAAGCCACGTCGCGTTCTGTCGAACCTCGCCGACAGCCGGAACGGATGCCCCTGCGCGGCACTACGTCGTCGCCGGCGTCTCGGCGACCGCCAAGGTACTGTCAGCCCGTCCCGCAACCGAACTCCGAACCAATGGGGGTGACCGTTACCCGCCTCTCGTCCTACCATACCCTCGTGGCCAAGCGAGCGTTGTGCATCATCAACCCGGCCGCCCGCGGCGCACCCGCGACCGAACAGCTCCGCGACGCCATCGGCGAACTCGATGCGTGGGAGATATCGCTGGAGGCAACGGCCCGGCCCGGCGACGCCACGGAGCTGGCCCGCCGTGCCGCCCAGGACAGGGCCGATGCCGTCATCGCCTGCGGCGGAGACGGAACGCTCAATGAAATTGCGAACGGCCTGGTCAACTCGCACACGGCCCTGGCAGTCGTGCGCGGCGGCACGGCCAACGTCTGGGCCAAGGAAGTGCGCATTCCCAGCGATCCGGCGACCGCCGTCCGTCTACTGAACGACGGCGATACCAGGACAATCGATCTGGGCCGGGCCGGAGAACGCTACTTCCTGCTCATGGCAGGAATAGGGTTCGACGCCGCCATCGTTCGTGGGGTGTCCGCGACCCTCAAGCGGCGATTGGGGGCCGCGTCATATCTCCTGCATGGGATGAGCCGCGCGCTGACGCACCGGGCAACCGCCGTCGATCTGGTCGTGAACGGAGAGCGGAGAGCTGACCGGCTCTACTGGCTGCTGCTCGGCAACACGCGCAGCTATGCCGGGGTACTGAACATCACTCATCAGGCCGAAGCGGACGACGGGCGGCTCGACCTGTGCCTGCTCCGAGAGGGCGGGCCGCTGCGGCTGGGCTGGTTGTCGCCATGGGTGTTGCTGGGCCGGCACCATCAGCGTGCCGGAGTCACCTACGAGAAGGTGGATTCGCTCGAGGTTCGGACGCCGGGGCTGCCGGTACAGGTGGACGGCGAGTACTTGTGCGAGACGCCGCTCCGTTTCGAGACGGCGCCGGCCGCACTACGGGTCATCGTGCCGCGCGGACTGCGCAGCCCGCTGTTTGGAGCAGGAGGCCCGGGGGAAGTCAGATGAGAAGAACGCACCCGCAGTCTTTCTGGGAGCGCGAGCGCCCGAGCCTAGCCGGGATGAATCTTGCCCGCGACCACGCGCAGCACGGCCCGGGCGGCGGGCAGCCCCTCGCTGAAGCGGTCGGCGTCCGCCGAGGTGATCAAGAGCTGGTCCCATTCCCCGAGCGAATCCAGCACCGCGCCCCGGCGCGCTTCGTCCAGCTCTGAGAGGACGTCGTCAAGAAGCACGATCGGGAGATCGCCTCTGCGGTCGGCCATGAAGCGAGCCTCCGCCAAGCGCAACGCGAGGGCCGCCGTGCGCTGCTGGCCTCGCGACGCGAATGATGCCGCCGCGACGCCGTTGAGCGTAAGGAGCAGATCGTCCCGGTGCGGGCCGGTCAGGGTGACGCCCGCGGCGATGTCCCGGCGCCGACCGTTCTCCAGGGCCGCTCGCAGGGCCACCGCCAGCCCCTCGGGCGATCCACCGGCCCGCGCGCCGTCCCAGCCCTCCAGCCGCGGCCGGTAGACGACGGCAAGCTCCTCCAGACCGCCGCTGAGCCGTCGGTGCGCGTCGCCGACGTGCTCCGCGAGGATGTCCACGGCGGCGGCCCGTTCAGCCAGCAGGGCGGCGCCGTGATGCGCCAGCTCCTCATCCCAGAAGACCAACTCTTGCGGGTCCGCCTCTCCCCCCTGGATGCGACGCAGGAGAGCATTTCGCTGGGCTATCACCTTGCCGTATCGCTGCAGCGCCCGCAGGTACGCTCGGTCGAGCTGCGACAGCGCCACGTCAAGGTATCGGCGGCGCTCCGCAGGCGGCCCGCCGACAAGCTCCATGTCGTCGGTGCTGAAGAAGACGGCGGTAAGCTGGCCCACTACGTCGGCCTGGCGGCGCGCGACGCCGTTCACCCGTAGCCGCTTGGAGGCGGGGACGCGCGCCGCCCCGGGTGGCCGTGTCCGGCCGACGACGATCAGCTCCAGCTCCAGCGGGCCGTCGCGCCGCTCCACCTGCGCGGCGATGCGCGCCACGGGCTGCGCCTCGTTGAGAGCATCCCACTCGATCAACTCGCCGTCCGTTTGAGCGCGCTGGGATCGCGCGGTGGCAAGCAGAAAGGCCGCCTCCAGCAGGTTGCTCTTGCCCTGGGCGTTGTCGCCCAGGAGCAACACGGGGCCGCGCGGGAGGTCTAGTTCTTGCTTGTGGTAGTTGCGGAAGCTGCTAAGCGAGAGATGGCGAATCCACATGCGGGGCGGCAGTCCTAGCCCCGGCCCTCCCCGTTGACGAACCGCAGGCGCAGGCGCTGCGCCTCCGGCCTCGCCTCCTCGATGAGGAGCTGGTGGCCGGTCGAGGCGCGCAGCCCCTCAACGATCTTCCGGGCGCTGATGGGCGCGCGCAGCGTCACCTCCAGTGACGCCTCACCGTTCCTGTAGGCGACAACCGAGGCGCCCGCCGCTTCCCGCAGATTGCTGAGAGCCCGCTGTGCATCCATGAGCCCCTGAAAGCCCGGCACCTCCGCGAGCACGATACCAACAGCCTTCTCGTTGGGCCAGAACTGAGGCTCTTCAGGAGCGGCCGGCTCCTGTTCCCGCGTGGGCTCACCAGGGAGCGACCCGCTGCTCTCATGGAGCATCTGGGTCAGCTCGTCCAGGCGGTCCTCCAGCCGGCTCTCCACCAGCCTGAGGCCGGACGCCTCCTCCGAGAGGCGCTGGACGTAGACGCCGAGCTGACCCAGAGCATCCCCCAGCCGCTGGAACGACTCACCGAGCGCCTGCTGAACGACGCCGATCTGCTGAGCGGCCGCGGCCTGCGCCGCCGCGACGGCCTGCTGCTCCACCTGATCCTCCAGCCTGTCAAGCATCGACTCCATGTCCGCCAGAGCCTGCTCGAGAGTCCGGGGCTCCTCCGCCGGAGGCGGCGCCGGCGCTTCCTCCGGCACCCAGGTGTCCTGTTGCACGTCGCTTTGGCCCTCAGGCTCGTTCGTCGTCTCCACTGGCCCTCCGAACAACCCACCAAGCACGCGGGACATCAGCCTATTCAACGCGCCGCGCTGGCCGCGTGAGTTCGGATCCGGCTGCACGTCCGCTGTGTTTTCCGACACCATGGCGGCGCATCGAGGTGATGGGCGCTATCGTCCCGCATGCTAGAGGATTATCGGTAGCCGGACGGGGCTCCTGCAACAGGCCCGCGGGCGCATTATACCAGAGCGGTATCACCTTGAACGGGCCGCTAGGACGCCAGTACAATGCCGCAGCGAGAAAGGACACGAAGGATGCCAGATCAACTACTTCCATACGGCGACGGCAACGTTCAGGTGACGCTGCCGGACCGGACACGGTTCGTTCGGGGCGGAATGGGAGGAGGCAGCAGGTTGGAGCCGGTGCCGGACCAAGAGGCCGCCGTGCGCGCTGCGCTCGACCGGCCGCTCGGTCTGCCGCGCATTCGCGACCTTGTCCCGGCGGGGGGCCGAGTGCTCATCGCCTTCGACGACCCCACAGTGCCCTCGTACGGGCCCGTCCGCCGCATAGCTATCGAGGCGGTGCTGGCGGAGCTTGCCGAGGCCGGCGTCCCGGAGGAGCGTGTTTCGCTGGTCTGCGCCAACGCCCTGCACCGCATGTGGACCGCTCAGGAGCTGGCCTCGATACTGGGCGATGACCTGGTGGAGCGCTTCGGTTCGAGATTGAGCTGCCACGACGCCGAAGACCCGGACAACCTGGTCCATCTGGGCACGACGGCCAGCGGCCACGACGTGGAGGTCAACCGGCTCGTCGCCGACAGCGACCTGACGGTCTACGTGAACGCGGTCTGCCACATGGGCTTCGGCGGCGGCTGGAAGTCCATCGCCGTCGGCCTCTCAACTTGGCGCTCCATCCGCTGGACGCACACGCCCGACGGCATGTCGATGTCGGTGCGGGACAACCGCATGCACCAGGTCTACGACGAGATCGGCGAGCATCTGGAGAGCCGGCTGGGCAAGCGGATCTTCAAAATCGAGACGATCCTGGCCGACCTCACGACCATCGGTCGGGTCTGGGCGGGCGGCATCGCCGAGACCAGGGCCGCCGCGATGGAGGTACTGCTCCAGCGACACCCGCCGCGCCGCAGCCAGGCCGAACCGGCCGACGTGGTCGTCTACGGCGTGCCGAACTGGAGCCCGTACGCGACGTTCTCGATCATGAACCCTATCCTCACCCTCATCTCCTCAGCCATGGGCTACATGGGGGGCCACATCGAGGCGCTGGGGAAGCCCGGCTGCTCCGTGATCGTCACCACGCCCTGCCCCGAGCAGTGGGACCGCGAGCACCACGCCCCGTATCCCGAGGTGTGGGAGCGCGTGCTGCCGGAGACCCGCGACCCCTACGAGATCACGGAGCGCTTTGGGGAGGAGTTCGCGGCGCGGGCCGACTACATCGAGCTCTATCGGAACCGCTTCGCCTTCCACCCCATCCACGCCATCCTGGCCACCCACCCGCTGAAGCGGCTCAAGCACGCCGGGCGCGTCTTCGTCGCCGGGGCGGAGGACCCGAAGGTGCCGGAGCACGTGGGCTTCATCTCGACGGCGACCGTCGAGGACGCGATCGCGGAGGCGGAGCGCATCCACGGCCGCGACTGCTCCATCGTCTGTGTGGAGCAGGTGTTGGGTTAGCGCGACAGATCTACAACGAAGATCTGTCGCCCGACGACGGCCTCCTCGGGCAAGAGGCGCATGCCAAAGGACGAGAAGGCCAAGGACCCACCATTCGCGCTCAGCGCAGGCCGATAGTCATCAACTCCCCCACTCAGGTCAATGTAGGTCAGGACGGGCAAGCGGTTCGTGGTTGCCTGCTCCCGGTCACGGACCAGGATCTCCAGCACTATCTCATCCGGCTCCTGTGCTGGCTGCTCCTCTGGCTCCCAGACGACCGACGGTACGAACGCCACATACCGGCCATCCGCGCTCATGCTCGGAGGCCACGGCATACCCCACACGTGCCTACTGGGGGTGACGAGGCTGATCTCCTCGATGCGCCCGGTCGCGCGGTCGCGTACATACATGCCGGGACAAGTGTCCTCAGGGTACGGGAGGTCAGTAATGCCCACACTACAGCCTTTCCTAACCACGCCCGGCACGAGATTGCTCGCCATTGAGTAGAACGTAACGAACCGGCCATCGGCTGACATAGTGGGAAACAAGCTCCAATGGTCGGTGTCGCCGCCGCCCGCAGCCTCACTCACGCGCTCCACTGTACCGGAGCTGCGATCGAATACAAGCACGTCATCGGCACCGTTTGCATCTTCGGGGACCAGCCCGTCTTCCCCGGAGACGAAGGCAATGAAGCGCGCGTCGCTGCTGATCGCGGGAGGTCCACCATAGATCGAGCCCACGCTGCCATTGACGGGAATCAGTTCCGTAGTACCCAGTTCGCGGTCACGGATGAACATCTGATTCCGCTCCTCCTGGGCACCTTCGGCAAGGTTGCCTGCGAGCGACGCGAACACGACGAACCGGCCATCCGGACTGATGGCCGGATAGTCACTCCAATCATCGCCCACGGCCCCAGAGCTACTCACGCTCGCCAACTCCGTGACGCCCCGCAGTCTGTCGCGGACGAACACTTGCCCCCGGGAGGGGATCTCCTCAGGCACGAGATCCGTGGCACCTGACCCGAAGGCCACATAGCGCCCGTCCCCGCTGATCGCAGGGAACCCGCTCTCGGCGTTCGGGAACGTCCCGGTCACACTCACACTCACCAATTCTGTCTTGCCCGTCTCGCGATCGTGGACAAACACATCCATGGAGTCATTTGTGTCTCCTGGTACCAAGTTGTCTGCGAGCGACTCGAACGCGATGTAGCGCCCGTCGGCGCTGATCGAAGGCCCGTAGCTATTCCCGCTGCCCAGATCCCCGTCGTTGTTGACACTGACAACCTCGAATCCCCGCCCATCGCCCCGCAGCAACAAGAACGCCATCAGGCCAAGGCCACAGATCACCACAAGAAACACCACACCGGCTGCCACAGCCGCCGCCCAACTCGCTCTGATCGACAAGATCGCGCTCACTCTGCGCCACGTCACCGCCAGTGGCACCAGGGCGGCGGTCCACCACGGGCGGCGCTCCTCTGGTTGCCACAGAGCCGCCTCCTCCCGGCTGCTCACCCCCAGCTTGCTCAGTATCTCGGAAACGTGGTGCTTGACCGTCTCGCGGCCAATGCCCAGCCGGTCCGCTATCTGGGGGTTGCTGAGCCCCTCACGGACCAGGCCAAGGACATCCCACTCCCTGGGAGTCAGGATGTCAGGATACGGCGGCCGCCCTCGTCTTCCCATGAGCAGGAATAGGATAACCGGCCCGGCGACGAATTACATCCCCCAGGCCGTCCTATCGCAGGCGCTCCGCTAGGCCTACGCTTTCGCCCTCCTCCGAGCAGCCGGTTTGCGGCCGTCGCGCCTGCCGGCCGCCGCCCTCCGCGGCGCGTGCCTGTCGTACCAGTCCCGTGTGCGCCGTATCTGGTCAACCGACTGCGACGGCGTACGGACGCCGTGCGAGCCACCCGGGTAGCGCGCGAACTCCACCTTCTTGCCCAGCACCTTCAGCCCCTGGAATATCTCCTCCGACTGCCCCATGGGACAGCGCAGGTCGCCCTCCCAGTGGACGAGGAGGACGGGCGTCTTCACGTTCGGCAGGTAGGTCACCGGCGAGCGCTCACGGAGTGCATCCGGGTCGTCGAACGGTGTGCCCTCGTGCTCGTAGGTGGAGAAGATGGGGATGTCGGTCGTGCCGAACATGCTCAGATTGTCCGACACGGGGGCACCGACGACGGCCGCCCGGAAGCGGTCGGTCTGGCCGACGGTCCACGACGTCATGAAGCCGCCGTACGAGTAGCCGCCGACGTAGAGCCGGTCCTGGTCGGCGACGCCGCGCCGCACCAGCGTATCCACGCCGGCCATCAGGTCCTCGAAATCCTTGCCGCCCCAATCGCCGACGCACGCCTGGGTGAACGCCTCGCCGTAGCCGCTGCTCCCCCTCGGATTGGGCAGGAAAACCACGTAGCCAGCACCTGCCAGCGCCTGGTGCGGCAACTGAAAGCCCGTCGGGTGGACGCCGTGCGGGCCGCCGTGGATCTGGAGCGCTACTGGGTAGCGCCTGCCGCGACGGTAGTCCGGCGGATAGACGACGAACGCCTCAATGGTCAGCCCGCCGGGCCCGCGATACTTCACCCGTCCCGCCGGCCCGATCTGTGCCGCGTCACGCAGCTCATCGTTGGCGTGGCTGAGCATCGTGGGACGGCCCCTGCCGCCCAGCCGGGCGGCGTACACCTCCCCCGGCTCGGTCATCCAGGCAGCCGAGAAGACGATCCGCCGGCCGTCGGGCGCCGTCGCGAAGCCTTCGATCTGGCGGTCGCCGCCCAGCACCTTGCTCACGGAGCCGTTCGCAACGCCCGCCCGGTAGAGCGCCGTCGTGCCCCCATCGCCGGCCAGGAACAGCAGGCTCCTGCCGTCCCGCGACCAGACGAACGAGCGCCCCGCGCCCGGAATGCCGCCCACGACCGAACGGTCTATGGGAGCGCTGACGGAGCGCGGCGCCCGCCCGCCCGCCGATGGCACGACCAGCAAGTGCGAGTTCTTCGCCGAGCCGGCCCCGCCGTTCTCATGGCCGACGAAGGCGATGGACCGTCCATCGGGCGAGAACGCCGGGCTGGACGCGCTCCCTCTGCTTCGGGTCACCTTGCGCGCGCGGCCGCCGCTCGAACGCACCACCCAGACGTCCGCGCGCATCTGACGCTGGTGTCTATCGCGCTCCCGGTCGGAGGTGAACGCGATCCAGCGACCGTCGGGGGACCATGAGGGCTCGGCGTCGTACCAGTCCTCGTCCGTGAGCTGCGTCTCCTTGCCCGTCTCAACGTCCGCCGTGAAGACGTGCATGCGCCGTTGGTCGAAGTAGCCGATGCCGTCGAGCTTGTAACGCAGGTCGCGGATGACCCGAGGCACGGCCCGCTCGGCGCCCTTGCGGTCCTTGGACTCCTTGTAGTCGCCCACGCGGGCCACGTACGCGATGCTCTTCCCATCCGGCGCCCAGGCAGGCTGGGCGACGCCGAACTTCGCCGTTGTGAGCTGGCGAGGCTCGCCGCCGTCCAGCGGCGCAAGGAAGAGCTGGTTCTTCTGGCCTCGGTTCGAGATGAACGCGAGGATACGCCCGTCGGGAGACCAGCGCGGGCTGTGGTCGCGGTTGCCGTGGGTGAAGCGCCGCGCCGGCCCTCGCCCGTCCGCCGGAGCGACGTACACCGACATCTGCGTCTCATCAGACTGCTTGTCGCTCTTGGTGACGACGTACGCGACACGCCTCCCGTCGGGTGAGAGCTGCGGGTCGCTCACCAGCTTCAGCAGGTAGAAATCCTCCGGTTGTACGGGCCGCTTTCGATTGCTGGGCATGGCTACTCTCCTCCTGCCTCCCTCCTCCGTGCTCCTCTGCTTCGTTCCCCCTGTCACCGGCCGTCCCGGCCGAACTGCACCGGGCTGATGAGGCCCGGTCTCACTCAGTCGTCGCTCACGTTCGCTTGCCGCTTCATCGCCTCCACAACCCGATGAAGGGGCTCGAGCGTCTCGTCAGGCGGTGGAGGCTCCAGCACCTGCCCAAGGAATGCCAGCGCGTCGAGGAAGCGCGGCTCCACCGTGCGCCCGAGATGATCGGCGCCTCGCACCAACCGGTACTGGTGGGGGATGCCGTTGTCGAAGAGGATGCGGTGCAGGAACTCCGCGCCGCGGTGCAGGCCGAAGCTGTCCTCGTCGCCGCACTCGACGTAGATGGCGAGACGAGACTCGCCCATGGCCGCCGCGTTCGCCGTTGCGATGCTCGCCGGATTATTGGCCTGCCAGTACGCCTCGTCCACGGGATTGCCGTAGATGCGCTCATACAGATCGTGGGGCCGGTAGAAGCGGTCTCGAGGCTCGATGTCTCCGAAGGCCAGGGCCGGCTCGATGCCTGGTTCGAGAGCGGCCACACCCGCGAAGCGATCCGGGTGCTTGAAGCCCAGGCGAAGCGCCCCCAGACCTCCCATCGAGATCCCGAGGATCACCGTCCCTTCGCGGCCCGGGACCAAGCGGTGGGCACGTCCCAGATGATCCAACAGGGGGCCGAGGATGAAGCTCTCCCATTTCTGCGAACCGTCGCGGAAATCCATATAGAAGGAGCGATCGGCATCGGGCGTGACCGCTATCAGCGGTGGCAACGTCCCCTCCTTCCAGGCCCGCTCGATGACCGGTTGTATCTGCCCCAGGAAGCCGTTGTCGCCATTGCCGCCGTGCAGCGCGAGCATCAACGGCAACGGCGTCTCCCCTGTCTCATAGCCGTCGGGGATCAGCACCGAGAACTCGACGGGACTCGGAACCAGGTCAGTCTCGAGCTTCGACCGGGTGAGCTTCATTGTTCCTTCGAAAAGGTGATCCGGTCCACTATCGCCTGATACTCCGCCTCCAGGTTCTTCCCTTTCGTGACCTGCTGGCCGTCCCTATCGACGTACTCAGGGTAGATGTAGAACTTGGCGCAGGTGGCCTGCCACTCCGGGAAGTAGCGCTGCCAGAACGATCCCGCGTAGGTCAGCGGATGGAAGTCGTCCACCGGATGTGCGGCGTCTTTCGGTACCCGGCCGTAGCCGGCCGCGGACCGCCAGCGCTCTCCGGGTATCCTCCCGCGATGGTACGCGGACCAGGTCTCCGCCTTGCCTTCCAGTTTCCACCACCGCTCGCCGGCCTCCTCCACCTCGCTGGCCGTCAGGTCCCCGATGAGCCGCACGCGGCGCCCATCCGGAAACTCGTGCGGGCAGCCCGCGCCTCCCAGAACCAGGCGCTGATCCGCCTCCAGCACGTCCAGCGCCTCCTGCTGGACGGGCCGCCCCTCGTCATCGAATCCGAAGTGCTGTCGACGCTCATTGTCGAAGACGACGTAGGCCCCGATCCAGGCCTGGTAGTAGGTGGAAACGGGGTTCACGAAATCGCTGTAGACGCGGCTGAGGTTGAACCCACCATAGTGGGAGTAGGCGGCCGCCTCAACCGGGTAGCCGACGACCCCCGACAGGGAAGGCCCAAGGTCGACCTTCAGGGTAAGCCGTATCCAGCCTCCCCGGTCGACGGGAATGCGGATGTCAAGGCCGCGGCGCTTGGCCGGATTGGGAAGCGCCGCTGCCAGCCGGCGTATGGCCAGGCTCCTAAGGAGCCCGCGCCCAAGCCACCCCGAGGCGCCGGCCAGCACGGCAAGCACAGGCAAGAACAGCCGTCTCATGATCTCAACCGCCTCCTCTCGTCGGCAAAGGCGCCTTAGGCTCTCATCTCTCCGTTGAGCCTATTTCCTCTCAGGGCTCCCAAACGTGCGCTCGAGCCACTGTATGGCGAAGTCTACCAAAGCCTGAGCGTCGAAGAGATGCGACTGGGCCGCACCGACCTTGCCCGACCGGCCCCGGCCGGACGTCAGGAACTCTCCTGGAATGATCTGGAAGTAGTCGGCCCCGGTCGGACGGCCGATCAGCTTGTTCGTGTCGAACTCCTCGATATCCACCCAGACCCGGCCGCCGTTCCGCAACACCGGCATCTTGTAGCGCGCGACGGGCTTGTCGGGCACGCGCGCCAGATGCTCCGCATAGTGCAGCAACGTGATGCTCTTGAATCCCGCGCCGAGGAGGAGCACCTTCCCGCCGGCCTCGCACAGCTTCGCCAGCGGCGAGCCCGGGCCGTGGCCGTACTGCAGCGGGTGGTCCGCCGTGATCCAGCCGGCCCGACCTCCGACGGCCGCGAAGGAAGAATCAGGATGATAGCTTCGGCGCGCGCCGGGCCAGGTGCGCAGGTACTCCGCCAGCACGCCCCACGCCCGGACCGCAGGCGATCGGGCGGGATCGTACGGCGGGCACTCATCCAGGTAGGCCCGTCGCCGGGCCTCCGGCCACGCCTCCATCTCGTACGGAGCCGCGTCCCAGCCAACGAGCATCATCAGGGTTCCGCTCGGGCCCACGACATCAAGCAGCGCCTGCAGAATCACGTCGGGACCTCCCACAACATGCCCCACCGCCTTCACCGAGGCATGAAGCATGACGAGATCGCCCTGCCGTAGGTCAAGCGCCTCAAGGTCACGGATGAGGCGGCTCTTCGTCACGAAAGAAGATTCCGAGCCATTCATCGGCGGTTGCCCTGGAGTGAACGGCCGGGCGGCCCTCCCCAGAGGCAGAGGAGCCGCGGGCGGACGCCCTCCCGAGCGTCGGGCTCAGTCTACAGGTCCAGCCAGGTGTTGTTGAGGTACTGGTTCATGCCCCCGAGGCCGGTCGTGATGTTCTTGACGAAGGGCTGGTAGAGGGTGTAGGAAAGCCAGCTCACGATGGGAATGTAGCCCGGCCCCTTGTCGTAGCAGAGGCGCTGCGCCTCCCTCACCCGCTCCGCCGCCACATCCAGGTCAGCGGTCTGCTTCGACGTCAGGATCGCGTCGTCTATCTCCGGGTAGAGCTTCCCAACGCCGATGGCGTAGTTGCCGTTCCCCTGCGGTCCCAGCGAATGCTGCCAGTCCAGCACGACCTCGGCGGTCTCGTAAACCTGGCTGAGCGCCAACGACGAATCGTAGTCGACGGACGCGTAGCGGCCCAACCAGGAGCCGAAGTCCAGCGCCTCCTCATCCAGCTCGAAGCCCGCGTCCTGGATCTGTTGCTTCCAGATGGGCAGGTGCTCCGCGTGGTAGAAGATGTCGACACCGGTCGGGTACATGACCTTGATCTTGATCGTGTCCTCCCCCGTGGCCTCCTTGATCAGCTGCCTGGAGCGCGCCGGGTCGTACGGTTGCAGCTCCTCCAACTCCTCCGGGTCGAGAGCGAACGGGCCCAGCGGCCAGAAGACCAGACCGTCCGGCTTCGCCCCGCCCTCGCCGAAGATGCGGTCGACGAACTCCTGCCGGTTGAGGGCGTACAGGGCCGCCTTGCGTATCCGCTCGTCGTCCCAGGGCGGACGGGTGGGGTTGACGGTAAACGTGATGGACGTGAAGACCGGCTCCTCGTCGACGAAGTAATCCGGGTTCTGGCGGACGAGTTCGTCCTTCTCGGCCTTGTCCTGGGCAGCGTAGGCGTAGATCTGGGCGTCCTGGAAGGCCGTCCTCCGGGCCAGGCGGTCGGTGATGCGGGCGACGTCTATCCCGTCGACGTAGGGAAGCTGGGCGTCACCGTGCTCCTCGTCGGTGCGGTAGTAGTTGGGATTGCGGTCCATGACGATACCGCCGGTCTCCTGGTAGGAGCCGGGGCGGATGGTAAAGGGACCGCCGCCGACGCCTTTGTCGGTGAGGCTGATCCCTTGCTCCCAGAACTCCCGAGGCGGGATCGACCCATTCCCGGGCGGGCCAATGCGGAAGGTGAAGTAGGCATAGGGACCCTTGGTCTTCATGTTGAAGGTCCCTGCGTCAGGCGCCTCGTAGGAATCCAACCACGGCACGGCGAACGAACGCAGCCGGGCGGTCTCGTCCTGGTCAACGCGGTCCTGCCACACCTTGGCGTCCAGGGCGTCCATGTCCCGTTCCTCGATTCCCAGGTCGTTCGGGCCGATCGTGACGCCCGGCCGAATAGTGAAGATGTAGCTCTCCTCATCCGGCTGCTCCATCTCCTCGGCGAGGTCATAGAACCAGACGTCGGGTTTCGTTCGGGACCGGTCAAAGAGCCCATTGTAGATCCGGGCAACGATACCGGTGAACCCTCCGACGCAATTCACCGGATCGAGGGTGCCCCAGTCTACTGTGGTGACCCCCTGGTACCGGCCGCCGCTTTTCGGTGTCCCCACCACCGGTGTCGCTCCCGCCGTGGGGGTTTCGCCCGCCACGGGGGTTTCCTCGCCGCCGCCGCCGCCGCCCCCGCAGGCAACGAGCGCGGTACCCGCTGCGCCGGCAGCCGTGACCCCCGCGGCCCTGACAAACGCTCTCCGCGACACGCGCGCCTTCTGGAATCGCAACCAGTAGCTTGGACGCCTCATGTTGTACCTCCTAAGCATTGTTGGCCAGGGATGGTCCGTTCTCCACACACTCCCCGCATCTTCCAGACTAGGCGCGCCTGCCCTGTGCGGCGACATTCCGCATGGCCCTGTCCATGAGCCGGGGCCGCACAGCCGCCCGGCCGCCTCACCTTGATGCGCATGCTATTCGTCGCTGCAGGCGAGATCAAGCCTGCCCTACAGGTCCAGCCATGTGTCGTTGAGGAACTGCCCCGCGCCCCGCAGGCCCGGGGTGATGTTCTTGACGAATGGCTGCGAAAGCGAATAGCTCAGCCAGCTGACGATGGGGAGGAAAGCCGGTCCCTTTTCGTAGATGAGACGCTGCGCCTCCTTGACCCGCTCGGCGGCCTCCTCCAGGTCGGCGGTCTGCTTCGAGTCCTGGATCGCCTCGTCCACCTCCGGATAGAGTGCCCCGATGCCGACGGCGAAGTTCTCGTCGCCCATCACACCAAGGGAATGGTGCCAGTTCAGGGTGGTATCGGGGAGGTCGTAGACCTGGTTGAGCGAGAACGAGGAGTCGTAGTCGACTGCCGTGTAGCGGCCCAGCCAGGAGCCGAAGTCCAGCGCCTCCTCATCCAGGTCAAAGCCCGCATCCTGCATCTGCTGCTTCCAGATAGGCAGGTGCTCGGCGTGGAAGAAGATATCGACGCCGGTCGGATACATCACCTTGATCTTGATCTTGTCCTCCCCGGTCGCATCCTGGATCAGTTGCCTGGAGCGCGCCGGGTCGTATGGCTGTAGCTCCTCCAGCTCCTCCGGGTCGAGCGCGAACGGGCCCAGCGGCCAGTGGATCAGGCCGTCCGGCTTAGCCCCACCTTCACCGAAGATGCGGTCGACGTACTCCTGCCGGTTGAGGGCGAAGTTGGCCGCCTTCCGGATCCGCTCGTCGTCCCAGGGCGGACGGGTGGGGTTCATGACAAACGAAATGAAGGTATTGACCCCCTCCTCAAAGGCCTGGTAGTCGGAGTTCTGATTGAGAAGTTCGTCCCTCTCTGCCTTGTCCTGGGCGCCGTAGCTGTAGATCTGGGCGTCCTGGAAGGCGGTCCGCCGCGCCAGACGGTCGGTGATGCGTACGATGTCTATCCCATCGTAGTACGGGAGCTGGGCGTCGTTGTTGTTGGGGTCGGTGCGGTAGTAGTTCGGGTTGCGGTCCAGGATGATACCGCCGGTCTCCTGGTAGGAGCCGGGCTGGATGGTGTAGGGACCGGCGCCGACGCCCCCGCCCTCGATGCTCAACCCCTGCTGCCAGAACTCGCGCGGTGGCATCAGTCCGCCCAGGATAAGGTTCGTGCGAAAGGTGAAGTAGGCGTAGGGCCCCTTGGTCTTCATGATGAACGTCTTCGCGTCGGGCGCGTCATAGGAAGCAAGCCACGGCACGGTAAAGGAACGTGACAGCGCGTTCTCGTCCTCAGCGATGCGGTCCTGCCAGACCTTGGCATCCAAGGCGTCGAGGTCCCGTTCTTCGATGCCGTAGTCGTTGGGGCCGATCTTGACGCCGGAGCGTATGTTGAAGACGTAGGTCTCCTCGTCCGGCTGCTCGAGTTTCTCGGCAAGATCCATGAATATGAAATCGGGCTTCTCCGTGTCCCGCGCCATGAGCGCGTTGTAGATGCGGGCGACGATGCCGGTGAAGCCGCCGCTGCTCGTCGTCGGGTCGAGCGTGCCCCAGTCTACCGTCGTGACTCCCTTGTACCGGCCCCCGCGCTTCGGCGCGCCGGCCTCCGCGGTCGCGCCCGATATCGGCGTTTCGTCCGACGATGGGGTCTCCGTACCGCCCCCATCGCCACCACCGCAGGCGACGAGCGCCGACGCCGTTGCGCCGCCGGCGGTCATACCCGCCGCTCTGACAAAAGCCCGGCGCGACATGCGCGCCTTCTGGAATCGCAACCAGTAGCTTGAGCGCCTCACACAAATCCTCCTTGCGTTTCGCAGGGCTGGGATATCTGGGGTGTGTCCCCAGCCCTATCCCGTACGGGTAGATTTCCCCGGTCGACGACGGACCTTGCCCCGTCACAGTACCGGGACCCAACCCGGCTTCGGGTCGATGGTCTGTCGTTCGAGAGATTAGGCGCCGGTGGCGCCAAGATCAAGCGCCGACGCGGCTCATGCCTGGACGCCGCCGGCCACGACTGCGGGATCGGTGGCTTCTCACATGCTACCGACGACGAGAACCACCGCGCCCATGCCCGAGCTTGACCACCTCCACGCGGACTCCGCGATCGAAGGGCACCGGCTGCCACTGGAACGGCCAGTAGCGAAGATGGCCATAGCCGCCGGCCAGGTGCAGCCACTTCACCATGCCGGGCTCCAAGTCCGACGCCCCCTTCCAGGTCCGGTACATGTAGGGTTCCCAGCCGTTGTACGAGATCACCTGGCCGGGCCGCACCGAAGGTGACAGCTTCACCGGCGTGATGAACGAGCCCAGATCGTTCCGGACCTCCACTTCCTCCTCATCCTCCACACCGAGCCGGTAGGCGTCCCGAGCGTTCATCACCAAGTGCGGCCGCCCGCGGTGAGTCTGGAGCAGCAACCGGTTGGTGATGTTCATGGAGTGGACGCTCCAGCGGTTGTGCCCGCTTGTCATAGAGAACGGGTAGTCACCACCCTGCGGCGGATTCTCTTTGTGGCACGGCAGCGCCTCGTCCGCCTCCAGGAACCACTCGTGGTCCAGGTAGAACTGGGCACGACGGGTCAGGGTCGGGTAGGGCATCTTCCGCTCCGTGTGGTGGGTGAAGGCCGTGTGCGTCTCGTTCGGCTTGATGTCCGCCGCCTGGCTGAATCCCATCGGACCCATGCCCCAGCCCGTGAAGCGCAGATAGCCCTTTTCCCTGAGCGTGTCGAACGTCGTGCCGCTGGGCAGGTTGCCCGCCTCGACGCTGTCGAGGACCCATTCGCGGACGATATCTTCCTCGTCGCGGAACGATCCTCCCATCGTATACCGCTCCGCAAGGTCCTCCAGCCGCCGCGTTTCGCCCTGCCTGTCCTTGTACTCCACGCCGCCACGAGCCTTCGCACGGTCGGCGATCCGCTCGGCCAGCATCACGGCGATCTCCACTTCCGACCGCACGTCCGGGGGCGGCTCGACCGCCCTGTCGGACAGCGTGACGTTCATGATGTGAGGCGTCGAGAACGTCAGGCCCAGTTTCTCGTAGTGGTGCGCGACGGGCAGGACGTAGTCCGAAAACATGCCGGTCGTCGTCATTCGCCAGTCCACGCTCACGATGCAGCCCACCTTCGGCCAGAAGTCGGCCAGCCATCGATTCTGCCCGCCGCGGTTGCGGCGAAGCGCATTCCCGCCCACCTCGACGTACACCCGAGGCGGCGTCTCCGGTCCGGGCCGGGCGACGTCCGGCCACCACTGCCTGGCCAGCGCCTCCTCCCAGTACTCGTCGAACGTCCGGCGCATGGTTGGGTCGCCCCAATCCCTCTGGTTCCAGTTGCTGCGATAGCCCGCATGGTAGTACCAGAGCATCGCCGGCGGGACCATTCCTCGCGTGCGCGAGCCCTGGTGCATCAATTCGATGTGCGCCATCTCGTCGGTCCGGGTCGGGTCCTCGCTCTTCAGCATCTCAAGAGCGGCCCGGTGCAGGGCGAGCACACCCCGCGTCTCCTCCTGCCCGCTCCGCTGCTTGACCATCGACAGGAAGGGACCATCGAAGCCGCTGACCGACCACTCGACCGGTCCGGTCCCTTTCTTCCCCCAGTTGCCGGTCAGCGCCATGACCAACAGGTAGGCCCGCACCATGAGGTCGCTGTGGTAGTACTTGAAGGACGTGGCGCCGGAGAAGATGAAGGAGCGCTTGCCGGCCAGTTTGCGCGCCATCATGCGGATCACGTTGGGGTTGACACCGCACATCTCAACCGCCTTCTCAGGCGTGTACCCGGCGAGCCTCTCCTTGAGCAGCTCGAACACGGGAACCGCGTCCACCCGGCTGCCGTCTTTAAGGCGAACCGACCGAGCGCCCTCCAGCGCCGGATCCGTCCTCCCCAGATCCAGCGTGGCGAGGGGCGCCTCCGCAATGCGTCGCGTGCGCCGGTCCCAGACGTAGAACTGGTCGTCCCGCCCACCCTCTCGAATGTCCGAGCCACGCAGGAATCGATGAGTGTCCCGCCGAACCAGCAACGGCAGATCGGTTTGCTCCTTGACAAAGTCCGCCGCATACAGCTTCTCATCGACGATCACCTGCGCCATGCTGAGCGCGAAGGCCGCGTCCGCGCCCGGCTTGATCGGGACGTAGTGGTCAGCGTGAACGTGAGATGGGCTGCAGTCAGGGGCAACCAGCACGACCTCCGCACCCCGATAACGGGCCTCCGCCGTGTAGTGGAACGCGGGGATCACTGTGTACACGGGGTTGGCGTGGGTATACATGATCAACTCAGCGTGGAACATGTCGTCCAGGCTGGAGGCGGGATCGAACTTCCCGAACGTGAGGTAGATGCCGGGTGAGAAATCGTTGATGACGGCATTGATGTCCATGGTCAGGCCGCCGAGGTGTTGCGTCAGACGCTGAAAGAAGAACCCGGCCGTCATCCCGCCCTCCCCGGGCGTACCTTCCTGGATGAACGACTCCGGGCCGACTTCTTGTATCCCATCGATGATGTGGTCGGCGATCTCGCTGAGCGCCTGGTCCCAACTGATGCGGGCCCACCGTCCCTCGCCCCGTCGTCCGGCACGTTTCAGGGGGTGAGTGACGCGCTCCGCGGAGTAGAGGAGCCGGCTCCAGGCCGCTCCCTTCTGGCAGCCCATCGGGTTCATGTCGGGAACGCCTTGTTCGATCACCGGGAGGTCGCCCCCCGGTTCCTCTACAAAGACGACGCCATCCCTGACATAGACGCGGTAGGGACAGTTGCTGGGGTAGCAGTCGACGCAATGTGTGCCCCAGAACACGCGATCCCAGCGCCAGTGATCTCGGTACCGATCCAGAGACCCACGCCGGTTCGAGGTGCGTCCTTGGGGGTTGCTGCGGGAATGCTCTCGCCTGGGCCTGCGTCCGGGCATTGCGTCTCCTCCTCCTGGTTCTAGACGACGGACGCCAAACGGCGCTGCTCTTCTTGGATACGGCTTGACAGCTCGGCGACGCGCTCCACGGCCTGCACCAGCTTCGCCCGCTCCCCCTCGTCCGCCTTGGCGAGCACGCCCTCCATGACCTCACCCAGGAATCCGAGGACGTGGCGAATGACTTCACTGCCGTCACTGGTAAGGCGCACCAGCACGATGCGGCGGTCTTGCGGGTGAGCGCGACGCTCAACCAGGCCCTCCCGAACGAGCCGGTCCACCAGCCCGGTCGTTGTCGGCACCGACACCCCCAACTCTTCCGCCAGGATCCGCATGGGGGCGCCCCTCGCCGGCGCACGGTCGAGGGCCAGCAGCACCAAGGCCTGAGAAATAGTCAGCCCCGGACGCGCGCTGTCCAGCAAGGGGCCGATGCGGAGGTTCTTGAGGATCTCGGGCAGCAGAAGCACGATACGCTGAACCTGCTGCGGCTGGGGACGCACTGCGGAACACATAGCTAGCACCAGCAATAGTACGCGAGGCTAATAATACGGATTACTAACCTTGTTGTCAAGCTGTAGCTCTCGCCGGTAGGGACATGAGGGCAGGGTTCACCGTCGTCACAGTGTTCGGCAGCCCGGCCTCGCCTGTGGGCAGAAGCTGCCGGCTAGCCCTTCTTCCCCTCCCACAGCGAAATGAGGCCCAGGAGCCAAGCCTTGCCCCTTGGTCGGACGTCCGCAAAGCCCGCCTCCTCCAGCAGCGCCGGCAGGCGCCCCCCGCGATCGAAGTCGGCCACGATGAAGCGTCCCCCCGCTCGGAGCACCCGCAGCACCTCGCGCAGGCCGCTCCGCTGCAGATCGGGCGGCAGGTGATGGATCATGAGGCTGCTGAAGGCAACGTCGAAATGGCCTTCGGGGTAGGGGATATCTTCGATGAGCGCCGTCTGGAACTCGATGTCAAGACCGTCCCGCTCAGCGTTGGAGCGGGCCTTCAGAATCATCTCCGGCGCGGCGTCGATGCCCGTCACTTTGCCCGCCTTCTCCCCGGCGAGACACGTGAGCACACCGGTGCTACAACCCACATCGAGCACACGGTGGTCCGGCTGCAATTCACCAAGCTCCACGATCCGACGCTTGAAGCCCGTACCCAGGCCTCCAAGGGAACACACCAAGTCGTAGAACCGAGCGTGGCTCCCGAGCGTTCGCCCTGCCGTCCTCAGATCGTCGGGTTTCCGTGCCATGCACGCACCTCCTCGGCTGTGGCGCTGCAGGAGCGCCTGCACCGCGTCATCAGTCGTTCTTCCGCCAGCGCACCTCGTACAATCGCACCGGGTCCTCGAAGCCGCGCAGCTCTGTTTCTCCCAGGTCGGAGAACAGAAAGCCCTTCCCCGCCGCGAGCTGTCGCACGACGTCCGAGGCCAGGATCTCCCCCTGCGCCGCCCGGTCACAGATACGCCTTGCGAGCTGCACCGCCGTCCCAAACAGGTCCTTTTCTTCCGCCATCGGCTCACCCGCGTTCAATCCGATGCGCACGCCGAGCGCTGCTTCCACGGATTCAGCATGGCGCTCGCTCACAGCCCGCTCGATGGCAATAGCGCACTCCAGCGCCCTCGACGCAGAAGGAAAAGAGGCCATGATGCCGTCGCCGGTATGCTTGATCTCACCGCCCCCATAGGCTCGGAGGGCGTCACGGACGATGGTGTTGTGCATGCGCAGGAGCTCCTGCGCCTTCGCATCGCCCAGCCGTTGGGTCAGCGCCGTGGAGCCCTCGATGTCCGTGAAGAGGATCGTGTATACGTCGCCCGCCTCCAGCCCAGGAGGCTCCAGAACCTCAGGCGCCTGCGTTCCACCCCGCCCTTCGTCAAGGAACGACCTCAGGATACGCATGTACTGCGCGTGGTCATGGTAGTGGTCACCCATGTCGCCATCCAACGCGACGAAGCGCGCTTCCGGAATGGACGCCGCCGCCGCCCTACCCGCATCGATGGGCACGTTGCGATCTCCGCGTCGGTGCAGAACCAACGTCGGGATGGCGATCTTCGCCAGATACCCCCTCGCGTCCACGCTTGCGAAGAAGTCGAGACACTTCGCCGCAACCTCGGGAGACACGGACTGACGGAGCGCTTGCGACAGCGCCCGCTGAAGCTCCGCTGGTCCCGTGGGATAGACGATGTCCGCGACCGCCCTCCGGCCCAACCTCCAGTTCCGGCGGACAAGCTCGACCAGGCCCTGGACCTCATCTTTCTCCGCCACATCCGCGCCCGAAGGAAACGGTGCCCACAGTACCAGGCGAGACACCCGCTCCGCATGCTCCGCGGCATACGCCACCGCGATCGGCGTGCCGTCGGTCCAGCCGACAAGGTCGAAGCGATCGAGGCGCAGATGATCGGCGACTGCTGCGACATCCGCGACCTGCGCGGCCAGCGAGAAGTCGTCCACCTCGCGTTGGGACGCGCCCAACCCCCGCCGGTCAAACGTAACCAGCGTACGGCCCCGCGCCAGGCTCTCGGTGAATTCGGGACCTCCGGGAAACTCCCACCCCGTCTCCAGGCTCGCAGCCCACGGCGGGACGCTCACCAGCGCGGGACCTTCGCCCACGGACGCATACGCGATCCGCGTTCCGTCAGCCGACGTGCAGAAACGGATGTGTGGCTCCATAGCTCTCACCGCCTAGTGCGGCGCCGCCAGTATAGCGCGGGACCAGACCCCCGTGAAGAAAGATGGGGTCAACAGCGCGCGGAGCCGGTCAGCCGCACGGCCGTGGCTAGTACGACCTCGGCAGGCCGAGGACATGCTCACCGATGTAGTTGAGGATCATCTCCCTCGACACGGGGGCCGTTCGCAGCATGCGGATGAAAGGCCAGAGGGTGATGATATCCATCTCGCCGGTGAAACCAGAGCCGCCGTGCACTTCGATCGCCAGGTCGCAGGCCTCGATGGCGGCCTCGGCAGCCGCGAACTTGGCCATGTTCGCATAGGGCCCGGCGTTGCGGCCGGCGTCGAAGCTTGCCGCCGCCTGTCGAGCCATCAACGCCGCCAGCTCCAAGTGCGTCTTGGCGACGGCCATCGGGTGCTGCAATCCCTGGTGCGCCCCGATGGGGACATCGAACACCACCCGCTCGCGCGCGTAGGCGACCGCCTTGTCCAGTACGTAACGCCCCAGACCCACCGCCACCGCGGCCGCGCTGATCCGCTCTGGGTTCAGCGCGTCGAACAGATGACGAGTCCCCATACCTTCCTGGCCCACCAGGTTCTCGCGAGGCACCCGGACATCATCGAGGAAGATCGTGAACTGCCGCTCCGGGTGCAGGATCTGTGTGTCCTGCTGCGTCACCTCCAACCCTGCTGAGCGACGGTCGACCAGGAAGAGCGACAGCCCCTCGCGCTTGTCTTGGACCTCCTGGAATGGCGTGGTGCGTACCACCATCATGATGTGATCGACCTCGTCGACGCCCGAAATGAACGCCTTCTGGCCGCTCAGCAGGTACGAGTCGCCGTCCCTTCGGGCCAGCGTTTCGATCCGAAAGCTGTTCGAGCCCGCCGTCGGTTCGGTGATGGCGAAGCAGGCGCGCTCGCGGCCGCTGGCCAGGGCCGGCAGGTATCTCTTCTTCTGCTCCTCGGTCCCGTGCTTGGCGATGAGCGTGACGTCCATGATGCTGCTCACCACCAGCAGGAGGAGCGGGATGCCGTGGTTGCCCATCTCCTCCAACAGCACGGCCATCTGTTTCATGCCCAGCCCCGCGCCCCCATACTCCGGCGGAACCAGCATCCCCAGATAGCCGCCGGCCGCCAGTTCCGCCCACAGCTCCTCCGTGAACTTCCCCTCGCGGGAGCAGTCGAGCCAGTACGAGCGGCCGTACCTGCCCGCCAGATCGGCCACAAACTGCTTGATGAGCTGCTCCTCTTCGGTCAGTTCCAGCATGACGGACCTCCTGGCTGAAAGCGCCTGTTTGTAGTGGCAACGCCCAGGAAGTATAATCCCAGCGTCAATTCCTGGCCATCCATCCTGCCGTTGGAGAGGGTATGTCTCGAGTTGCGATCGTTTCCGTAGCCCAGACTGAGCACAGCGACCGCCTGGATAAGACTTGTCGGGAGCTGGTGTACGATGTCAGTCAGGAGGCGCTGACCAAGGCGGGACTCAGCAAGGACGCCCTGGAGACGATCGTCACGGCCTCCTCCGACTACTGGCAGGGGATGGGCTGCTCCAACGTCTTCTACTATGAAGGAGCGGCCTCCTACCTCAAGGACTCGCCGAAGTTGGAGGGCGACTCGGCTCACGCTTTCGTCTACGCCTGCATGCGCGTGATGTCCGGGAATTTCGACGCCGCTCTGGTGGTCGGCGTCACCAAGTGCTCGGAGACGCCTTCCGTGGCCGCGCTCACCAGCCTCTCCTGCGATCCCGCCTACCAGAGGCCCGTGGGCCTTGAGGACGTGGCCGCCGCCGGCCTCCAGGCGCGCGAATACATGCAACGATACTCAGTGCCGGAGGCGGTGCTGGCCGAGGCCGCCAGAAAGAACCTGCGCCACGCTCTTTCCAACCCCTACGCCCATCGCAAGGCCGATCTGACGGTGGAGGAGATCCTGGCCTCGGACGTGGCCGCCTGGCCCTTGCGCGAGGTCGAATGCGCCGGAGGCTCGGATGGCGCCTGCGCCATCGTGTTGGCCGGCGAGCGGGTCGCTCGCGAGCTGACCGACGCCCCGGTCTGGGTGCGGGGCTTCGGCTGGGCCACCGAGACCTATGCCGTGGGGGACCGCGATCTCCTTGCCCCAACGGCCCTGCAAGAGGCCGCCCGCCGCGCCTACGCAATGGCGGGCATCGATGATCCTGCCGACCAGTTCTCGGTGCTCGAGTTGGGCGCTCCCTTCGCGCACCAGGAATTCCTCTGGTACGAAGGACTGGGACTCTGTCCCGAAGGCGAAGGCTGGAAGCTGGTGGCCGACGGCGTCACCTCTCTGGACGGCGACTTACCGGTCAACCCGTCGGGGGGCGTGCTGGCCACGAACCCCTACGTGGCGCGCGGTCTGATCCGCGTCGGCGAGGCCGGCCTGCAGGTCATGGGAGAGGGCGGTTCACGCCAGGTGGCCGGGGCAAAGACAGCGCTCGCCCACAGTACGTATGGTCTGGCCGGGCAGTCCCACACCGTCGTCATCCTGGGAAGGGACTAGGGCAATGGCCGAGCAAGTCGCCATCATCGGGGTAGGCCAGACGCGGCACGGAAACCGGGAAGATGTGAGCTTCCCGGAGCTGGTGCGCGAGGCGGTGACGGCCTGCCTGGCCGACGCCAACATCGACCCCGGCCGTATCCAGGCCGTTGTCAGCGGCTCGATGCCGGCGCCCATGGAAGGCATCGATGCCCCCGAACTGTGGACATGCGACGCCATGCTGCCGGGCCCGTCCCCCATCATGCGGGTGGCCACCTGCGGCTCCACGGGCATCTCCATAGCCAATACCGCCTACTACCATGTGGCCTCCGGCGTCTACGATCTCGTCTTGGCCATCGGCATGGAGAAAATGTACATGGGAGACCCCCAGGGGGCCATGTCTACCATTGCCGACCCGGTGTTCCTCAGGCCCTTCCTGGCCGGCGCCCCCGGCGCCATCGCCCTCCAGAGCTCCGAGTACATCAAGGCCTGCTCTGTGCCCGAAGAGCGGGTGCGCGAGGCCGCCGCCCGCATCTCCGTACGCAACCACCTGGCCGCCCTCGACAACCCATACGCTCACATCAAGCTCCAGATCACCGTCGACGACGTCCTGAACTCTCGCATCGTATGCTACCCTCTCCATCTGCTGGATATCTGCCCGGGTTCAGACGGCGCCTGCGCCCTACTGTTCGCCAACGAGGCGCGGGCCAAGGAGCTGTGCGACCGGCCGGCCTGGATCAAGGGTCTGGCCTATGCGGGCGATGAGTACTGGATAGGCGACAAGGACTTGGCCCATTGGGAGGCAGCCAAGGTAGCGGCCGCCGGGGCCTATCGCATGGCGGGTATCACCGATCCGGTGAAGCAGTTGGACGTGGCCGAGGTGTACAACCCCTTCACGTTCCAGGAGATGGTCTTCTACGAATGTTTTGGCTTCTGTCCACCGGGCCAGGCCTATGAGTTCGTCGAATCGGGGATCACCGAGCGCGACGGCGAGCTCCCCTGCGATCCGTCCGGAGGCGTGGCCTGCACCAATCCTATCGGCGCGACCGCTCTCCTCCGGGTGGCGGAGGCCGCCCTCCAGGTGAGGGGCAAAGCGGGGGACCATCAGGTACCCGGCGTCGATACTGCCCTGGCGCACGGTTGGGGCGGCGCCGTCCAGTTCAACGGGGTTATGATTCTCAGCGCAACGCTGTAGGGGGTGCCAATGACTGAGGAGCGGCTGGACATCATCGAGGACACCATCTCTCTACCCTACCGCTGGTCCGTCGGGCCGGTGGGCGCCCGCTTCTTGGAAGGGCTCAAGAACAAGAAGATCCTGGGCACGCGCTGCCCTCAGTGCCGGCGTACCCTGGTCCCCGCGCGGGCCTTCTGCCCCCGCTGTTTCGTGGACCTCAACGATTGGGTGGAGGTGCCCGACCACGGCGCCGTGCGCAGCTACACCATCGTCAACTACTCTTTCGCCGGGCAGCCCATGCCCCCGCCCTACATCATCGGCATCGTCGTCCTGGAGGGCACCGACGTGGGATTCACCCACTTTCTGGGCGGCGTGGATCTCTCGGACCTTGAGAAGGCGGCGGAGCGTCTCAACCAGGTCAGTGCCGTGCGCGCGGTCTGGAGCAAGCAGCGGATCGGCCGGATCACAGACATAGAGCGCTTCGAGCCAGCCTAGGAACTCGATGCCACCGGGAGCGGCTGATGGCTGAGCCGGGGGCATTTCCCCAAAGGCAGTCCTAGCCTCGAGTGCGCCTGGCCCCAGCGGCCTGCAACATCCTGGGAGGTGCGATCATGGCCATCAACAAAGTAGTGGGAAGCTTCGATGAGGCGGTGGCCGATGTCTCCGACGGGGCCGTCCTCCTGATCGGTGGCTTTGGGGGACCTGGGGAATGCCCCAGCTACCTCATCGACGCCGTGGGGCGACGGAAGCTGAAAGACCTCGTGATCGTCGGTAATTCCGGCGGCTGGGGCCTGGAACTCATCGAGCTCATTCGCACGCGCATGGCCAGCGTCCTTCGCTTCCCAGTGGACTTCGTGGACCCCGGCGTCCTCGTGGAGACGGGCCAGGTCAAGAGGGGCATCCTCTCCTTCCCGGCGGCTCCCTCGCCCCTGGTACTGACGCCTTTCGAGAAGGGCGTCGCGGCGGGCACGGTCGAGCTGGAGTTGGTGCCCCAGGGCACGCTGGCCGAGCGCATCCGGGCGGGCAAGGCCGGCATTCCCGCCTTCTACACGCCGACCGGCCCCGGCACCGTTGCGGAGGAAGGGAAGGAGGTTCGCGTCTTCGACGGCCGGCCCTGCGTTCTGGAGCACGCCATCAAGGGAGACTTCTCCCTCATTCGCGCCCACAAGGCCGACCTCTACGGCAACCTCGTCTACCATGGCACCGCCCGCACCTTCAACGCAACCATGGCCGGCGCCTCGAAGGTGACCATCGCCGAGGTGGACGAGGTGGTAGAGCCGGGGGAGATCGACCCCGAATGCGTCGTGACGCCGAGCCTCTACGTGGACCGCATCGTCGTCAGACCGAAGGGAGAGTGACGTGATGGAGACGGACAGGGAGCGGCTCGACGAACAGACCATGGCCCTCCGGGCGGCCAAGGAGTTCCAGGATGGCATGATTGTGAACCTGGGCGTGGGCATGCCCACCCTGTGCAGCAACTTTGTCCCGCCGGAAAAGGAGGTGCTGTTCCACTCGGAAAACGGCGTACTCGGCTTCGGATCCATCATCACCGACCCCGACGAGGCGGACCTCTACCTCATCAACGCCGGCGTTCAGCCCATCTCTCCCAAACCGGGCATGTGCTTCTTCGAACACGCCGAGAGCTTCGCCATGATCCGCGGCGGCTACATCGACATCGCCGTGCTGGGCGGCATCCAGGCATCGGAGAAGGGGGACCTGGCAAATTGGCTCCTGCCGGGCAAGCAGATCGGCAGCCTGGGCGGCGGCATGGACCTGGCCTTCTGCGCCCGCATGGTCATCGCCCTCATGACCCACACCACGAAGGACGGCCAGCCGAAGATCGTACGTCAGTGCAGCGAGCCGCTGACCGCCCCGGCCTGCGTCGATCTCATCGTCACCGACATCGCCGTCACCGAGGTGACGGCGGATGGTCTGGTGCTGCGAGAGGTGGCCCCGGGCTGGACGGCCGACGAGGTCGAAGCCCTGACGGAGCCACAGCTCATCGTGCCGCCCGACCTGAAGGAGATCGACCTCGTCTAACGGGAGGATGCCTGCCGCCCGACGCGGCCCTACGCCGAGAAGAAGTTCGTCCCGGTGGCCGCATCGTGCCGCACGTTGCCCCGCTCGCCGACGAACTCCCGCGCCGTCATCGACTCGAGCAGCGCGACGTCGCCCGGCGGAGTAGCGGCAAGAAAGCGCTGGCCGTCCTCCAGCAGCCCGATGACGATCCCCTGCTCCGGCGCTCCATTGCGGTCGTACACGACGGTGTACGCCTCGACAGTCGCCGCTCCGTCGGCCTGTTCGATCAGCCCCGGGTGAGGCATGGCATCCACCTGCTCTTGGTCGATCTTCGGGTCAGAGCGCGCCCAGTCGCGCGCTGGCCGCCGGGCGCCGTAGACGCCGACGGCGTGCTTGGTGCAGTACCAGCCCAAGGCGCTCACCAGACCGAGCCGGTCCGGTGCCGCCCGCAGCCGCTCCACCATGGTGGCGATGGCGTGCATCGAGTAGTTGTTGCCCGGCCCGCCGAAGTAGGGGAGACCTCCAGTCACCGTAAGCGGACGGGGATCATCCGCGGCAATGCCCAGGGCGTCCCGGCTGAGCTGCACGGCAGAGGGGAAGCAACTGTAGAGATCGAACAGGGCGATCTCATCGATCCCGACGCCGGCCATGCTCAGGGCACGTTGACCCGCCGCCCGGATGGCGGGCGACGAATGATAGTCCACGCGCTCCGTGAGGAACCAGTGGTCGTTGGCTTCCCCGCAGCCCCGCAGGTAGATCCAGCGCTCAGGCGGAATTCCCAGCTCGCGGGCGGCCGACTCCGACGTCATTAGCAGCGCCGCTCCCTGATCGACCTCCATGATCGCGTTCATGTATTTGGGGTAGGGAAAGCCAACCATCCGGTTGTCCGACGAGATGGTCGTGATCTCCTCGGCCGACTTGCCGTCCCGGAACCAGGCGTGAGGATGCTCGCGGGCGACGGCCGCCAGCCGGGCGCAGAGCACACCCAGATAGCGCCGGTGCTCTTCCAGCGAGCGTCCTTGGTGGGCGCGGAGGGCGGTCTCGAACAGAGGATAGATGCGGACCGGGAGAGCGCCGGTGTACTTCGCCTCCAGCTCCGTGAAGCCGGGACGCCCTTCGCCGGCGCTGGCCTCGGGTTGTCCTCTCGGCGACCAGGCCGGCAACCCGCCCGCCCTCCTGGCACGACGAAGACTGCTCATCGCCTCGGCGCCTGCCAGCAGCGCCAGCTTCACATCGCCCCGAGCGATACCCTCCGCGGTCTCGTTCACCAGCCACTGCGGCGTGTTGCCGCCGAGCGTGGTGTAGATCCGTTCACCGGGGGGCGCGCCCACCTGCCCCGCCAAGTCCGCGGGCGGATCCGCCGACGGCCACGATAGGATGCTCACCACTCGCACCGAGTCGGCCTTCGCCAGCAGCCCCGGCGCGCCCGCGTCTTCCTCGGCGCGGCGGGCCGCCGTGTCCATCAGGCCCAGGGGCTCGATCGCTTCCCCCGTGCGGTTCGTGGTCTGCCCAACCCCAACGATGATCGGATAGTCCGAAGTCATGCACTCCTCCTCCCAACGCACCCTCCCCGCCATCGAGATGCCCAGACAATCGTAGAGGCCCCGCCCAGCCTTGGCAAGCCTGCCCGCTCCCTGTACCATGAGCACGGCCCGAGCATGCGAAGCTAGAAGAGGTTGACAATGCACCACCCACTCCACACTCCCATCTGCGACACCTTCGGCATCGAGTACCCGATCTTCCTCGCCGGCATGGGCGGCGTCGCGACCGCGCCGCTGGTGGCCGCGGTATCCAACGCCGGCGGCCTGGGCATCATGGGGGCCGCCACCATGTCGCCCGAGTACCTGCGCGACCAGATCCGACTGACACGAGAGCTGACCGACAAGCCGTTCGCAGTCGACCTGCTGGCGCCCATCCCCGAGAACATCCGCCCGCAAATGGAGGTCATCTTCGAAGAAGGGGTCGAGACGTTCGTCGCAGGGCTGGCCGTACCGGCCGAGTTCATCGACGAGATGCACCGGCGAAACATGAAGGTCGTCGTCATGTGCGGCAAGGTCCGCCACGCCCAGAAATCGGAAGCCGCCGGCGCCGACGTGGTAGTGGCCCAGGGCACGGAGGCGGGCGGCCACACCGGCGAGATCGGAGGGATGGCGCTCATACCCGCGACCGTAGACGCGGTGAGCATCCCCGTGCTCGCGGCGGGCGGCATGGCCGACGGCCGCGGCCTGGTGGCCGCCCTCGCGCTCGGCGCCCAGGGCGCCGTCTTCGGTACGCGCTTCGTCGCCTCGGATGAGGCGCAGACGGCAGGCGGCTATCGCGAGGCGATCGTGGAAGCGCGCGACGATTCGACGGTGCGCACGCGCTGCTTCACAGGCAAGACGGCCCGCGCCATCCGGAACGAGCGCACCGAGGAATGGGAAGCCAAGGCCGACCAGATCCAGCCCTTCCCGATGCAGGTCCTCGTCTCAGCCCAGGAGGGTGTGATGGACTACATGGGCATTGGAGAGCGGAAGCAGGCCGACACGAAGCGGCTGTTCATGCCAACCGGCCAGAGCGCCGCCCTCATCCACGACATCAAGCCGGCCGCCGAGATCTTCCAGGACATCGTTCGGGAAGCGGAGGCAGCGCTCGCCGAGCTCGCGGCCCGCCAGCCAGCCGGAGCGCGACCGAGCGTGCGCTCCTAACGACCGGCCTCCGCTACCCGTACCCCGGGAGAGTACGCCATGGATTTCGCCTTTACACAGGAAGAAGAGGCCTTCCTCCCTCACCCCAGTCCCCTCTCCCTCGGCGAGGGAGAGGGGCGGCTGAAAGCCAGGGTGAGGGAGTCCTGCCTGTTCGGGAAGCCCGCTCAAGAACCGCGCGGAAGGAACTGGTCACAGCAGCGCGCGGTCTGAGACAGCGACAGACATTCAGCGAGCGGCTGCTCTGGGAGGCGCTTCGCAACCGGAGGCTACTAGGCAGAAAGCTCAGGAGGCAGGCCAGGATCGGCCAGTTCATCGTCGATTTCTACTGCCCTGATGAACAGCTAGTGATTGAGGTTGACGGCGGCATTCACGTCCAACAGAGGACCCATGACAAGGATCGACAGCAGGCCCTGGAGGAAACTGGGCTTCGCGTTCTGCGCGTAAAGGCGCAGGCATGCGAACAGAACCTTGATGACGTGATCCTCAGGATACGGGGTGCTTTCAGGCACGATTCGGACCCAGGCTGAAGGGGGACTGAGAAGACATGGACTTCGCCTTTACACAGGAAGAAGAGACCTTCCGAAAGGAGGTACGCGCCTTCCTCAACGAAGAACTGCGCGACCGGCCTTCCCCGGAGGCGGAAGGATGGGACTTCTATCGCAGCTTCGTGAAGAAGCTGGCCGCCCGCGGTTGGCTCACGCTCGCCTGGCCGAAGGAGTGGGGCGGCCAGGGCGCGGGCCACATGATGCAACTGGTCTACAACGAGGAGGTCTCCTACCAGGACGCGCCGGCCAACGACCTGGGCAGCGACCGCGTCGGGCCCACCATCATGCTCTACGGCACGGAGGAACAGAAGCGGCGTTACCTGCCGCCCATCGTCAGCGCCGAGGAGGTCTGGTGCCAGGGCTTCTCAGAGGCGGAAGCCGGCTCCGACCTGGCCTCTCTGCAAACGCGGGCCGTCGAGGACGGCGACACCTTCGTCATCAACGGCAGCAAGATCTGGACCAGCATGGCGCACCTCGCTCACCGGATGATCCTGCTCGCCCGCACAGACCCGGATGCGCCCAAGCACAAGGGCATCTCCTACTTCCTGCTCGATATGAAGACGCCGGGCGTCACGGTCCGGCCGTTGGTGGACATGCTGGGCGGCCACCGATTCAACGAAGTGTTCTTCGACAACGTCCGCATACCGCGCGACTGCCTGCTGGGCGAGCTGAACAGAGGATGGTACGTCGCGACCTCCACCCTCGACTTCGAGCGCTCAGGCATCCAGCGGGTCACGGGCACCCTTCGCAACTACGACGACCTGGTAGCGTACGCCCGCGAGACGAAGAGGGATGGCCGGCCTCTGCTTGCCCGGACGCATGTCCGGCACCAACTCGCCGATCTGAAGATCGACTTCGAGGTGGGGCGCTGCCTGGCCTATCGCGTCGCCTGGATGCAGAGTCAGGGGATCGTGCCCAACTACGAGGCATCCGTCTCCAAGAACTTCGGCTCGTTGCTCGCTCAGCGGGTGGCCAACGCGGGAGTGGGCATTCTCGGGCTGGCCGGACAACTGGCGCCGGAGTCCCCTTGGGCGCCCCTGCGAGGCAGCATCCAGAATCTCTACCTAAGCTCCGCCGCCGCGACCATCGCCGCCGGCACGACGGAGATCCAGCGCAACATCATAGCCGGACGCGGGTTGGGTCTGCCTCGCGACTGAACCACCGCGGCGAACCCGCCAGCCGGCTGGCGCCTACTCTGTGGCCGAGGGAACGGCTTCCTCAACCCGCCGGGTCGCGCCTTCTCCCCTGACATCGATGCCGATTCTTGGCACGAGACGGTCAAGCCACCGCGGGAACCACCAGTTGGCGCGGCCGAGAAGCTGCATGATCGAAGGCACGAGGATGAGCCTGATCAGGGTGGCGTCAAGGAAGATCGCGGTCGCGAGCCCCATGCCGAATTCCCTGATCACACGCTGCTCGCTGAAGGCGAAGCTGAGAAACACCGCGATCATGATCAGCGCAGCGGCGGAGATGACCCGCGCAGTCGCCGAGAGCCCGCGCGCCACCGCTTCCGAGTTGTCACGAGTCCTGAAGTACTCTTCCTGGATGCGGGTCACCAGGAAGACCTCGTAGTCCATCGATAACCCGAAAAGGATGGCGAAGAGCATCATCGGCACAAATGACTCGATGGGCCCTTCTCGCTGGCCACCAAACACGCCGGCGAACCAGCCCCACTGAAAGACGACAACTAAGACGCCGAAGGCAGCGCCGATGGAGAGCGCGTTCATCAGTGCCGCCTTCAGAGGTATAAGCACAGAACGAAACACCGCCATCAGCAGCACGAAGCTCACCCCGATGACCGCCGCAAAGAAGAAGAGCAGACGAGACGAGATCTTGTCGCCGACATCGATAAACACAGCAGTCGGCCCTCCGACGTGCACCTCTGCGCCCGTCCCTTCCATCGCCTCCGGGACAACCTTCCGCAGCTCGTGGACCAGATCCGCAGTCTCCTTGTCCTGGGGAGCCGTTTCCGGGATGATAGTGATGACGGCCGCGGACCGGGTATCGTTGAAGATCGGCGGTGATACCTCCGCCACCGCCGCCCGCTGTTCAATGATGGCCGGCAGCTCCTCCACCGCCGCGGCCGCCCGCTCTCCCTCCACGCCGACACCAACTACGATGGTCCCGTTGAATCCCGGGCCGAACCCCTCGGAGAGTAGATCGTATGCACGACGCGACGTCAGCGATGTCGGGTTGTTTCCGGCGTCCGAGGAACCCAGACGCATGGAGAACACCGGCCAGGCGAGCACGGCCAGCACAGCCAACGACAGGATCAAGGCCACGAGCGGGGCACGCTGGATGAGGCGACTCAGCTGGTAGCCGAGCCCTGACTCGCTCTCATGAGCCGACGCGGCCAGGCCGGGGATCCGCCAGCGATCGATGCGGTGACCGACCACCTTCAGCATGGCCGGCAGCACCAGAACCGCCACAAGGACGGCCAGCGCCACCACCAGCGACGCCGCAGAAGCGACGGCCCCCATGAACGGGATGCCCACGGCCCACAGGCCGAGCAGAGCGATCACGACGGTTGAGCCGGCGAACACAACGGACCGGCCCGCTGTCGCCGCCGCCCGCGCGATGGCGTCCTCAACGCCAAGCCCTCGCGCCAGCCCCTCCCGAAACCGCGTCACGATGAGCAGCGCGTAGTCGATGCCGACGCCAATGCCGATCATCGCGCCGAACTGCGGTGTGAAGGACGGCAGGTCGAAGAGGGACGCCGAGACCCCCACCAGGAAATACCCAGACGTCAGGGCGAGGAGGGCCGTAATGATGGGTAGGCCCATCGCCACCACGGAGCCGAAGACTAGGAGCAGGATGATCACCGCGGCACTCAATCCGATGAGCTCGGTCCGGCCGGGCGCCTCGTGTTCGCCCGCGCGCACGACGCGTCCTCCCGCCTCGACCTGGAAGTCCGGCGGCGAAGAACGCTCGTCCCGAAGATGCAGGAGGGCATCGATGCTCGCCTGGTCGAGACTGAACGCCCGCTTGTCGTACTGGACCGAAATGCGGGCGATGGTACCGTCGGCGGAGATCGCATCCACAGCATCATAAGGAGACGCAACGCTCACCACGTCGGGAAGGTTGGCGAGATCGGCCAGAAGCGCCTCGACGCGCGGCCGGACCTCCGGATCGTCGAAACCGGCCGGCGCCCGCACCGCCACCGTCGCCGAATCGCCCGCTTGGGCCGGGAAGCGTTCATCCAGCAAGTCCCTGAGCCGCTGTGACTCGGTGCCTGGGAGAGTGAAGCTGTCGGCGTAGCGTCCGCCGGCAAGAGCGTAGAGCGCGCCAGAGGCGAGAAGAGCAACCAGCGCACCCGCCAGGACGCGCCACGGATGACCAGCAGCGACCCGGGGCCAGCGGTCAAAGAGGAGGGAGCGTTGCTGCAACGGCCTGTGCGGACTTTCTGAACATAAGCCGGGTCTACTGCCACTATGAGTCGGCGTCCCGCCCCGGTCAAGAAGCGAAGCTACAATGATCCGTGAGCCGCATCGCTCGCGCAAACGCGCCGGGAGCGCGCTGATCGCGCACGGTACTGCCGTCTAGCGCATCATCGAGCGGTACCGTCGGTGGGATCGAGGCGACGGCCTGCATCCTCCGTGCCGCGCTGCCTAGAGCCGGCAGTTGCACCGGCCCATGTTCGCCGTCAGGCCGGTACGCTCCCAGAGCTCCTGTTCCTCAAGGCAAAGGGCGATCTCCAGATCGGGACGAAGGCGTCGCGCCGATTCGATGATCAAGGAATAGGCCTCGTGCCGCGCTCGTCGGGAGTAGCGCGCCCTCCCGTCACCGAAATCTCGGGGAGCCGTTTCGATCTGCTCCGAGACGGTGTTCCGCTCCCCCATCTTCCTCTCCATCAGGTCGCGGGCACTTCGGTAGATGCAGATGCCGCCGAGAGTCAGGCGCTGGATGTCAACGGCCTGGAGTAGCCTTTCGGTGAATGCCGCGTAGGCCTCCTGCCACCCGTCGATGGGTATGATCGGCATCATGATGGCCCGCACGGGGTAGCCGTGCTGTGCGGCAAGCCGCATCGCTTCGAGCCGCTCATGCATGCTCGGAACGTTCTCCTCGAATACGGCCGACACCTCCGGCGGATTCACACTCCACGAAAGAATGGAGTGCCCTGCATGCTTCAGCCCGAGAAGACGGTCGACGTGAGCGCTCTTCGTGAGCAGCGTCAGGCGCGCCCAAGGGTGCGCGGCGAAGAACGGCATCAGCACCGTGGAGTAGGCCGTTAAGGGGTCCAGTGCCAACGAATCCTGCAGCTTCCCCAAGTAGAAGGCGGTCGGCGTTCGCAGGCGTCCCGCAATTCGGTCGATCTCCGACAACATCTCCGGAAGGTTCACGTATATCTTGACCGACGGGGAGAATCTCACCCCCGGCGTACCGGCCAGGTAGCAGTACTTGCACCCGTAGGGGCAGAACCCATACGGGGAGAAATGCCAGTAGTTCGGGCAGGCGTTTCCGCTCTCCTGGGCAAAGCGCACCGCCGTGCCTAGCTCTCCGAACACCAGCGTGTGTTTCCCCGCCTGATGAAGACCGAGAGGGTCTCGCCCGTTCAATGCCATCCGGTTGTGGGGCACGTCCAGGCGCTCTTCCACCTGCGCTTCCGGGTAGACATGGCAGATGCGCTCCACGAACCGCCTTCGTTCCGGCGTAGCAACGCTGCCCCTCGCGAGATAGATGCGCGCGACGTCAAAGTGAGATGGCCGCACGGGCTCGTAGTCGCGCGGCAGCGACGCAACGTGCTCCCGCTGCCCCACCAGACACAGTTCCTCGACGTTCAGCATCTGATATCACCCCCGCACAGTAGTTCCGAATATATGCTCTACCGCATTGCCCCATTGTACTCTCCGCGGTCACAGAAGGCAACCGCTGCGACGGAGCGCCACGCATGCGGCCGATCGCACTCAGGCCGGGGATACGGAAGCAGACACCTCCCCGAGAAGTCCGCGCTCCGCGCAAACCCGGACGCCTATTCCGGCAGGTCATGCCTCAGGCGAACAGCGAACTTGTCCATCTGAGGGTAGTGCAAAACTACGCTTGACTGTTGAGCCACGACTCGTCAGAATCTTGCTGGTGGGGTGGCCGATCGATGGAATGGCGCAATGGTCGAGGACAAGGATGTGATTCTGGCCATCGTCCCAGGCGGGTTGGGATTGAGCGCTCTGCTACTCGTTTTCACCGGTTTCGCAATTCGAGAGCTAGATGATCTCCTCGATACGGCTAGGCACCAGGAGTTCCGCGCTAGGATTCTGGTGCTGCGGGGATTGATTCTTGGAGCATCGCTGGCGATAGTTCTGGGAGCAGCAGTTTCGGGGTTAGGTGTGGCTTGGCTCCTCACAGAGGGAGACGCGCCAGTCTTCAATTGGGTGGTGGGCGTGTTCTACGCTGCGTTAGGAGTCACCGCAGCGTTGGCGGTTACCACCGGAGTGAAAGGTATCCTCTCATGAGGAAGATAGCTCCCTTCGACCGGAAAGCCGACCAAGTGTTCTCGCAGGCGGGCGTCATCAAACACCTTGAGGAGAAGGAACAATCATGGCAGAGGGTCAGCGATGCACTTGACGGTGCCAGGGATCTGTGCGGCCCAGACCCTCTAGAGGGCGATATCCTGAGGGTCCTCGCTGATAGCTTGGCGGCGACCGACTGGTGTCCCAAGTTGCTACGACGGTTCATCGGCAGGCGCCGGGACGTGCCCGATGTCTGGTACGATTACCTGGCTGGTTACGCGTTGAAGAGGCAGAACGAGGAGGAATGATGAGTAGTACCCACCAAAGCGAGCTTGCCAGGCGGGTGGATCGCGACGTGAAAGCGTACATCGATGCTCTTCGAGGGTGTGACCCTCGCGGCAAGGACAAGTCCTACCAGCGCCTACATGGCCATCTCTCCAAGCTCGTATACGAGATGCGTCTGTCGGAGGAACGCTTGGCTGCGCAGCAGAACGGACGCACGTCCGTATCTCCTCGGCGAGCCCGCTCCTCAGCTTAGCGAGGGCTGCGGCCTGCATTACCAGCACTGCTCACATGCAATGCAGCGTCACCTTCGCCAGCCCCCGGCGGCAGTGCTGCCCGAGTGAGCCATGGCCCTTCGCTTCGTCACCGTCAGCTGAGTCGGCAGTGTCGACCTCCATCACCCAAGCTCGATCGGCGTGCCGCTCACTAACAGCAATCACGTCGATCTACCGACCCGACCAAGACCTGTTCTCTTGTCTGCGAGGAGCTATCCAGGCGTGCTTCCCTTGTTCGGTGTAGATTTGCTGAGCCGCCCGAACCGCATCGTGGCGTTCAGATTGTCTCTGGGGTTTTCGCGTAGCCATCTTCACTGCTTGCAGTCCTTCGGGTGCAGCCACACACGCGATTCCACCCGCCAACCACTGGTCCGCCCGCTCGATCTGCGTAACAAGGGCTCTCCCTACTTCGACGACCGAGCCCTCCTGTTTGGTGTGCACTCGTCCGGCTAGATCCCGTACACCATACTGACGGATGAAGCGGGGCTGATACGGAGTGGCCATGCAGGTCTACGGAGCGATCCTGTCCGGAGCCGGGTCTGTTGACCGGCTGCTACCCCGCGCGGCGACAGCAGCACGGGCTGAGCCCAGCCTCTCCCGTCAGGCCGGGCAACGACTGCAGATGCCAGCCTCGTACGAGGACCATGGAGGCCACGCCGGTCGTGCGGCAGGTGGCCCCAATCGAGTTTCCTTCAACAGGGCCAGCAACCACTTGGACACGCCACTCGGAGGACAGCTTGTTCACACTGCCTGCTATGCTTGAGCGACGAAGCTAAGTCAAGCAGTGGTTAGGTCTTCTTCGCGTCTTTCTCGCTGACATGATCCGAATCGCCGCCATGTTGATACTGCTCTAGAAATCTGCGAACACGTTCTTCCGAGCGCCGCAGTCCATCTCTGATACGCGTGTCCGCCGCCTCCCGGCGTCCCATGACCTCTCCAGATGTCTTCGTGGTCATGATCCACCTCCTGCAACTGGAGAAACGACACCCACGCATGAATCGATGCTCACCAACTGATCCCTCATCTCGTCGAAGCATGCGTCCAGCTCGGCCGACGGCATGGCGATGCTGAACCCCAACGCCTCAGCCTCATCAAGGTCGATGATGAACTCGTGAGCTGGGTAGTCCTCAACTAGCTTGCGGAAAGCAACCTTGCGCTGAGTCCGTTTCCGGCCATCGGCGGGGTTGCTGATCCGGCGGCAGTAGTCGGTGGCCAAGTTGCTGTCCAGCGCAAACGAACCTAGATCGTATGGGTCGATCTTGCTAGTGACTGGTTCAATGATCTGCATGGCAAGGCGTGCTGAGGTTTCAAGACCCAAGTGAGGGTCGACATCATGGGTCTGGATGAGGAATCCCATCACACAGTCCAAGGATGTCAGCGAGAACTCACGCAGGTACTTGAGGGCCTGGAACGCCTCGAGCGGCGACTGTCGCTCCGTCCAGAAGAACTTCTGCTGTCGCTTGCTGAGTACCTGAGGGTCTATGGGTCCCATGGCAGCTATTTCTGGCATGATCACCTTGCTCGAACCAAGAGAGATCAGGGTTGCGCCGCTAGCTGCCTGTACCGGTATCAACGCTTCCCAGTCGTTCGTGCATCGCGCCAAGAGACGCGCAGCTCGGTAGCAGGATGTCAAGACGCCTCCCGGTGAGTGGATCAATACATCGAGGTCGTCATTCGCGCCCGCCTGTCTGAGTTCGGAGCGCCAGCCATACAGTTCTCTACAGATGTCATCGTCAATGCCCGAGGAGACTAGGATCAGCAGGGGCCGCTGCCGAATCTTCTGCACGCGCTGACACAGCGTAGTGAATCCGGCGCACTTCTCTGCTGGGCTGCAAAACAGCTCGCGGACTGGTGCGGCCGCTGGCGCTTCACTTGCCCCATCACCGTCCACGGCCACACTATCGGTCAACGGATTGCCTACTTCTTGCTCCATCTTGCCTGTGCCGCCTTTATTGCTATGCGTCGGCGTTCCTCTGGGCTGAGCTTCGCGGCCCGCGCCGCGCCACCCTTCACCCCGCCGAGGCGACCCAATTCTACAGCATGGGGATTCTTTCCGCCATAGTCGTCTTCCTGAGACGTCCCCGTCTCTGTGGCCTCGCCCACGATGCCCGCAGCGAGTTCGTTCAGGTGCCGTGCTCGTTTCTTGCTTGAGCGCCTTGGCATAACTCATTATGACGTGCGCCCGTCGATCCGTCAATCGCCTCTTGGCGCAGACTGACGCACCACCGGCGGAGCGCCACGCATGCGGCCGCCAGCGCTGGGGCCTGCGTCCCCGTAAGAACCCAGACGCCTATTCCGGCAGATCATGCCTCGGGCGAACAGCGAAGTTGTCCATCTGGGAACAAAGAGATGGGGCCGTCGCCACCTGTATCGCCACACAACAGAACGGCTGATCGCGCTGGACTTCGCGGGTCCGGGCTACGAACGGCCTGAGGTCGCGGTCCGCCCGGCGTCAGAGCTCGCCGTCGAGCTGCCCTACCACTGCACCACCATCGGGGGGTCCGCGGTCGCCGGTGATCTGATGGTCTCAGTTGATGAGTCCGAACGCTCGGCCCTCACGGGAGAAGCGTTCACGTTCACCTCTGAGATCACCAACAGCGGCTCGGAGGCTACCCCTCCCCTCATCGCCAACCTCGCTTTCGTGGCCATCGATCACAGCACCTACGTGGACCCGGAGGACTGGTCGCCGCAGCGTACCGTCAGCGTGGTCCCAATCGCGGCCGGCTCGTCGACCACGCAGACATGGACCGTCAGACCCGTCCTGACAGGTGATGTCGTAGTGTACGTGGTGCTCCCGCCTGAGCCACCCGCGCTATCCGGTGCTGGCCCCCTGGCCGCGAGCCCTGCCATTCCGGTGCACGTTGAAGAGCACCGCACTCTAAATCCTGGAGGCGTCCTGCCGGTGGTCCTCGCCGTACCTAGGGTGCTCGCGATCGCCGCCGCGGCCCTGCGGATCGCGCGTGAAAGGCGGTAGGCTGCGCCTCTGCGGGTGATTGGATAGATCTGGCCCGGGCCTGGTCGGCACCAGGGAGGGCGCCACCGCCACGCAGTTGGCCCCGGAAGCATGACCTACGACATCGCGAAGCGCGCCGGTCCTTCCATTCTGTCTAGCCCAGTGCAAATGAGCCTGTTCAGCTTCATCTCGGCTTCATGTGGCCGATTCAGGATGGAAGGCGAAAGGAGAGCAAGAGCTATGAAACGACACTCTGCACCCATCCGGCCCGGTGCGCCATTCATGATTGCTTCATCCGACTCCGTCACCCTGAATGGCGCGGAGTCTCAACAAGGAGGATCGGGACGATGACAGCGGTTCAAGCTTGTGCACGAATGATCAGCGCCATAGTCACCATACTGCGGAGCCGCCGCGGTGGTCTCTTCGCGTTTGGTCTTGCCATTGGGCTCCTCGCGGCAGCCTGTAGTGGCGGCTCGGCGCCGGCAACGACGGCGCCAGATCAACCGGGCGACAGCGCCGGCCAGGGCGGCGAACGGGGTGATGCTGAGTTTGGCCTCACCGAAGAGGAGGTGGCGCGGCGCGTCGACGCCGTCGAGTCGCTGATCGCCACCTGCATGACTGACGCCGGTTTCGAGTACGTCCCTGTCGATTACGCCACAGCCCGCGCCGCGATGGACAGCAACAGCAAGCCGTCCGGACTCAATGCTGACGAGTTCCGAGCTGAGTTCGGGTACGGCATCACCACGCTGTTCGCCAGCGCCGCTGACCAGGCCACGCTCGGCGCCGGTGAACAGAATATTCGCATCCGCGACGGCCTGGCCAGTGCCGACCGTGTCGCCTACAATCGCGCGCTCTACGGCGAGAACCCGAGTGCGACGTTCGTCGTTGCGCTCGACGAGGAGGACTTCTCGCAGACGGGTGGTTGCACCCGCGCCGCCGTCGAGCAGGTCTTCAGTGCCGACGAACTGGGCCCCGCTTTCGTGAACTACCAAAACGCACGAGACGTCCGAGTGGATGAGGACCCGCGGGTCATCGCGGCCTACAGAGATTGGGCTGATTGCATGCGCCAGGCTGGCTACAGCTACACCGATCCAGCTGAGATCGATGCCGATCTGGCGAGCAGGCTCGACACGATCACAGGAGGTGCCGATCCCGAGGCGCTGTCGGTTGATGCCCAGGCCGCGCTCGCAGAGCTCCAGGGCGAGGAGCGGGCCATCGCCGCAGCCGACCATGACTGCGAACTCAAGTTCGTCGACGCGATCAAGACCCAGGTGGCGACTGAACTGCTCGGCCCCGGGGCGAACGAGAACTGACCATGAGCCGACGACGTCTTTCGGCGGTCGTCCTCGCGCTCATAGTCGTCGCGGCTCTGGGCGGCTGGGTCGCCGGGTCGAGGATCCGATCTCCGGCTGAGCAGGCCGCGCGAACCGCGCCACCGGAGGCATCGGCGATCCTGGTCCCCGCCGAGGAACGCGTGCTGTCAACCGACATCGTGACCCGGGGCACCGCCCGGTTCGGATCGCCGCGATCGCTGTGGCTCGCCCCCTCGGCCCTCAAACCCGATGCTGGTGTCGTCACGTCGCTGCCGGTCCTGGGTTCGCAGCTCGGCGAGGGAGAGGTCGCGCTCGCTGTCTCCGGTCGACCGGTCTTCATCCTCCAGGGCGACCTGCCGATCTATCGCGACCTCGGACCCGGCCTAGCCGGCGATGATGTCCTCCAGCTCGAGGAAGCACTCCTACGAATGGGGTTCGATCCAGGGCCCGTCGACGGAACCTATGACGATCACACCGGCGCAGCCGTGGCCGGCTGGTATGCCTCGACCGGGTGGCAGCCGTTCGAGTCAACGGCAGATCAGCTCGCGGTAATCCGTGCCTTTGAGCAGGACCTGACAACCGCGAACAACGACCTGTTGTCGGCCGACGACGCCATCTCGTCAGCCTTGGCTGACCTTGCTGCGGCTCGAGCGGCGCATGCGAACGCCATGGACGCGGCGGCCGCCGCACCAGGCGCGGTAGCCGCCACTCGGGCGGAAGCGGATGCCGCCAATCAGGCCGCTGCAGCCGATGTCACCGCAAAGACAACGATCCGAGATCAGGTCGTCGCCGACCCGACCTCGACATCCACTGACCGAGCGACCGCCGAGGCGGATCTCGCAGCGGCTCAGGCTGCAAGAGAATCCACGCGACTGGCTGGTGAGCTGGCGATTCAGGCCGCAGTCGATGCTCAGTCCGCTGCCGAACGTGAAGTCGAGACAACCCTGGCGTCGGTCGCAACCGCCGAGCAGGTTCTGAACTCGGCGAAAACGCAGCGGAGCATTCTCAACGATTCGGCCGGACAGATCGCTGCTGACCTTGCAACTGCCCAACTCCAAGCCGGCGTGCAAGTACCGGCCGATGAGATCATCTTCGTCTCCGCTGTGCCGGTCCGTGTCGAACAGATCGACGTCGCCTCGGGTGACGCGGCGAGCGGGCCCGTGATGACCGTCACAGACTCCCATCTAGCGATCGACTCGTCCCTCCCGCTCGACGAAGCACCGCTGGTGGAGCCGGGGATGGCCGTCACCATCGACGAGCCGGACCTCGGGATCACAGCCTCAGGTGTCGTGGGACGGGTTGCCGATGCTCCCGGCACCGACGGGGTCGACGGGTTCCACATCTACCTCGAGATCCTCGTTGACGACACTACCGCTCCGCTCGTTGGCGTGTCCGTTCGCCTCACCATCCCGATCGAATCAACCGGTGGGACAGTCCTCACCGTTCCGGTCAGCGCGCTGTCTCTCGCCGCCGACGGGACTTCAAGGGTCCAGGTGGACAACAACGGATCGCTCGAGTTCATCGTCGTGGAGCCAGGGCTTTCCGCCGGCGGCTTTGTCGAGGTGACCCCCGTTGACGGAACGCTGACAGCGGGCCAACTCGTGGTGATCGGTTTCGAGCAAGCCGGGGGAGCCTCGCGTGGCTGAATGCCAAGCGACCGCAAGCGTCCTTGAGCTCCACGGGGTCGGACGGCGGTTCGGAACGCAGCCGCCCGTCGACGCGCTCGTCGATGTCGATCTGCAGGTGGAGGCGGGCGAGTGGCTGGCCATCTCGGGTCCATCCGGCTCCGGAAAGTCGACCCTGCTCAACGTCATCGGCTGCCTGGACCGTCACACCAGCGGCACCTATCTCTTCGATGGCGTCGACGTCACCACACTGAGCGATCATGAGCGAGCCGGACTACGGAGCCGACGCATCGGGTTCGTGTTCCAGTCATTCCACCTCCTGCCCCACCGGCCCGTATTGGACAATGTGATGCTGGCGGAAGTGTACCGCAAGCAGTCCCACAGGGGTCGACGAGGCCGGGCGCTGGCGGCGCTCGAGCAAGTCGGGCTCACCCACCGCGCCGACTTCCTGCCGACCCGGCTATCCGGCGGCGAGCAGCAACGCGTCGCCATCGCCCGCGCGCTCGTCGGTTCCCCCAGCCTGCTGTTGTGCGACGAGCCAACCGGAAACCTCGACTCGAAAACTACCGCCAACATCCTCGACCTCTTCGAGACACTCCACCAACAGGGGCTGACGCTGATCATCGTCACCCACGAGTACGACATCGCAGCGCGGGCCGGTCGCCGCGTGCGGATTGTTGATGGCTCATTGACGGAGGCTGGATGAGGATACTGTGGCGCCGCCGAGGGACAAGATCGAACAGGAACGTGGTTCCACGGTCAGGTATCACGATCCGTGATCTCTTCGATGAAGCCATCGCCGGGTTGTTCGCAAGACCCGGGCGGACGATGCTGACGGTGCTCGGCGTCGTCATCGGGCTAGCCGCCCTCGTGGCCACGCTGGGCCTGTCCCGCACCGCCAGCAACCGCATTATCGGCCGGTTCGACGAACTCGCCGCGACGGAGATCGTCATCACCGCGAAGCCCGGTCCCGCCGGCGCCGAGCCCGAAGCTCTCCCCTGGGACGCCCCCGCTCGCCTTCGCCGGCTCAACGGCGTCGTCGCCGTGGGAACCCTCAGTGCAGTGGACATTGGGGATGCGCTGGTCAGCACATCACCCGTCAGCGACCCCCGCACCCAGACCGATTTCCAGCTTCCGGTACAGGCCGCCTCTCCCGGCTTGTTCGCGGCAGTCAGAGCTGATCTAGAGACCGGCCGTCTCCCAGATCTCGGCCATTCTGATCGGGCGGACCGGGTCGCCGTCCTCGGTCCTGGAGCCGCACTCCGGCTCGGTATCACCGGTGTCGAGCAACTCCCGGCAATCGCAATCGGCGATGACCTCTACCTGGTCATCGGCATCCTACGCGATGTCGCCCGCCAGCCGGATCTCCTCGGCTCGATCATCATCCCCGAAGGAACCGCACGCCAGGATTTCCGCCTGGCCAGCCCGGAACTCGTGGCCGTCGAGACCCAGATCGGCGCGGCGTCTCTCATCGCCCAACAAGCGCCACTTGCACTGCGGCCTGACGATCCATCGATCCTGAAGGTCGGCTCTCCTCCGGAGCCTCAACGAGTGCGCGAAGCGGTGCAGAGCGATCTGAACGTCATGTTCCTCCTCCTCGGCGGCGTGTCCCTGCTCGTGGGAGCCATCGGCATCGCCAACGTCACGCTCGTGTCGGTGATCGAGCGCACCGGCGAGATCGGCCTCCGCCGAGCCATCGGCGCCACCCGATGGCACATAGGCGTCCAGTTCCTCCTTGAGAGCACCTCTATGGGAGTCGTTGGGGGCATCCTCGGCGCTAGCCTCGGGTGCATCGCGGTGGTCGCTGTCTCCGCCTACCGGGATTGGACACCGGTGCTAGACCCCGCGGCGCCCTTCCTCGCTCCATTGGTCGGCGGGGCGATTGGGTTGGTGTCGGGTACCTACCCGGCTCTGCGTGGGGCGCATATGGAACCCGTGGAAGCGTTGCGGGCGGGCAGATGAGCTTATCTCCGTTGGTCATTTGCGACGGCTGCACCAGATTCAGGCCGGTGCGTTCTCGGCTTGCACTTTCCGTCTACCGAGTGGGCGTGTTCCCGCAGCGGGCCACTGGTACCGGCGACCTCTTGCTCGAAGGCGCGGCCTGCGAGCGTCCTCCAGCAAGTCCGTAGTTCATCCTAATGCGGTGTTCCATCGCTCGGTGAACGTTTCATTGTGTGCGGTTCGATGTCCGCGTTTGGCGTGGGTTCAAATGAAAGCCAGTGATTGCTTGCCTAGTGGCCGCCCAGGTGCCCTACCACTGCACCACCATCGGCATCAGGACGTGGACGTAGCTCTCGTCGCCCACCGGGCGCAAGACGCCCTGTCTGGAGGAACCGCTCGTCTCTAGGGCCACGCGACCACCCTCCAGCACCTGGAGGAAGTCCTGGAGGTACTTGCTGTTGAAGGCGATCTTCTCGGCCTCGCCCTCCACCACCGCGTCCAGCTCCCCCATGTTGTCGCCGATCTCCTCCGCGCGCGCGGAAACGATCATCTTGCCCACTTCTACGTCCTCGCCGGGTGTGAACTGAAGCCGGACGATGCCGCTGCCATCGCGGGCGAAGATCGAGGCGGTGCGCGTCTCACGCAGGAACTCCGCCACGTCTACCACGGCTTTGCTCGTGTGCTCGTCGGGGATCAACTGGCTGTAGTTGGGGAACGTGCCTTGGATGAGCTGCGCCACCAGTTCCACGTTCTTCAGCCTGAAGAGCGCCTGCGTGCGCGTCGCGTTGAGGGTCACCTCCACGGGCTCCGTCTCCTCCGGTAGAAGCCGGTTCAGCTCGATCAGCGCGCGGGCCGGGATGATCACCTCGACGCGTTCCGCCACCGGCGTCCCGAGTTGAAGATGACGCACCGAGAGGCGAAAACCGTCCGCGGCCGCAAGCGTGAGCTGGTCGCCGTCCATCACCACGTCCACGCCCGTGAGAACGGGACGCGAATCATCGGTTGCCGCGGCGATGACCACCTGCGTCACAGCCTGGTGGAGCTCCTGCGGGTCCAACTGCACCGAGCCGCCGTCCTCGACCGACGGGATGGGCGGGAAGTCGTCCGCGTCCACGCCCGCGATGGTCGCCTGGTTACGGGCACATACGAGCTTGACCTGGCGCGATCTCGGCGCCAGCGTCATCTCAATCTTCTCGCCCGGCAGCGAATTGACGAAATCGGTCAACAGACGAGCCGGCACGGTGATGGCGCCCTCTTCTTCAATCTGCGCCCCAACCCAGGCACTGAGCGCAATCTCCAGATTCGTTGCCGCAAGCTTCAGCCGACCTTCGTCGGCTGCCAGCAGGACGTTGGCCGTAATAGGAAGGGTACTGCGGGCCGCTACCGCCCGCCCGACGATGCCGAGACCCTTGGCGAGGTGCTCTTGAAGACAAGAGATGTTCATTTTAGTCACCTACGTATGCGTTTAGCTGGATGGATGCGGGCGCAGTATACAGCACGCCCCTTCGCCGGGCAATAGGCTGTCGTCAGTGACGCCGTGACCGCGCCAGCCGTCACCTTCCGGTCACCGACTTGAAGGATCGCCCGCCATTTCCGCCTCACGCCAGGGCCGGGCTGCATAGCAGGAGGGCCGCTCGCCGGCGACCCTCTCGTGAACGACGACCGACGTCTATTCCGGAAGGCCCAGAATAGTAACCGAGCAGACCGACGCCGGGCCTCCCAGGTTGTGGGCCAGCCCCAGGCGCGGGTCTTTCACCTGGGCGCCGTCGGCGCGGCCTTGGAGCTGCTTCGTGACCTCGTAGAGCATGCGGCAGCCGGTTGCGCCTATAGGATGGCCAAAGCACTTCAGGCCGCCGCTTGGGTTGACGGGCAGATCGCCGTCCACCTCCGCACGGCCCTCCCGCACGAAGTTGGCCCCTTGGCCCGGCTCACAGAACTGAAGGTCCTGGTAGTTGAGGATCTCGGTGATCGTGAAGCAGTCATGCACCTCCGCGAGGCTGATCTCTTCGGCCGGGTTCTCGATCCCCGCCTCCTCGTAGGCCAGCTTCGCAGCCGCCTGGGTTGCCGGGAAGCCCAGGTAGTCGAACGATGACCGGTACATGGGCTGCATCGTGTGCATGGCCAGCGCATTGGCCTTCGTCAGCACGTAGTCGTCCTTGTGCTTACTCTTCTTGGCAATCTCGGGCCGCGTCACCACCAGAGCGGCCGCACCGTCAGACATGGCGCAGCAGTCGAACCGCCCCAGGGGCCAGGCGATCATCGGGGCGTTCAACACGTCTTCCACCCCGATCGGGCGACGGAAGTGAGCCTTGGGATGTTGGGCTCCGTTCTTGTGGTTCTTCACGGCCACGTGGGCGAGATCCTCTTTGGTCCAGCCGTGCTCGTGGAAGCAGCGCGTCGCCGCCAGCGCGAACATGCCTGGGGCGCTCACGTTGCCGATTATCGGGTGCCCCATCTCACCCATGGGCAAGCCGGAACCACCCGCGTCCATGAGCTTCTCCACGCCGCAGGCGAGCACGACATCGTATACGCCGGAGGCCACCGCATAGCAGGCGTTGCGGAAGGCATCCATGCCGGAGGCGCAGAAGTTCTCCACTCGAGTGGCCGGCTTCCCGAAGAGCTTGAGCGGCTCAGCGGCGGTGCTCCCGCTGACTCCGGTGAAGTTGTAGAGGACGCCGACCCAGGTCGCCTCAATGTCGTCCGGGGTGAGACCCGCGTCGTCCAGCGCCTCGTAGGCGGCATCGACGAGAAGGTCCTCAGCGTCCTTCTCCCAGATCTCGCCGAACTTGGTACACCCAACTCCGATAATCGCTGCTTTGTCCTTGATGCTTCCCATGAGACTCTCCTTTTCCAGTTCCGAGGGAGACGTCGCTCTGCATTAAGCGGCTTCCGGCACCGGCCGGCACTTCCAGTAGTAGTTGTGGAATCCGGACCCCTCGTGCAGCCGGCGGAACGTGGTCTCTACATTCATGCCGACTTTGACGTCCTGCGGGTCACCATCGGTCATCTCCAGGAAGACCCGGCCTCCATCCTCCAAGTCCACCACCAGCCGGGGTGTGGGCACGTTGACGTACTGACCCCCGATCAAGTGGTCGAGCGTGAAGGTGTACACGCTGCCGGTCCTGCCCAGCTTGATTTCCTCCATCTGGTCCCTGACTCCGCACTCTCCGCACACGCGCGGCATCGGATACTGTACGACGCCACACTTTCGGCAGCGCGCGCCGTGGAAGTTCAGCTCCATCCTGCTGTCGCGCCAGTAGGTGACGGCGGACGCCCTGGGAGCCTCTTCCTCTCGATCCATGAGCCTGCGGAAGTGGACGTAGGCGGTGTAGTTGGGCAGGTTGCGCTTCTGAAGAAGATGCCCCATCAGCCCTCGGCGCCCGGGGACCGCGGCGAGCTCCTCCGTCACCTCCAGGAGGAATGCGTCGGCGCCGTCACCGTGATTGATCACGAGCATCTTGTCGCCCGCCTTGCTCTGCTCCAGGGCGCCGGCCAGCATCATCAGGACCAGCGCCGCTCCCGGATTGCCGACCGACAAGAACAAGATATCCTGCAGTTGGCCGGCGTCCAGGCCGAGGCTGCGGGCGACGTTCCCCAGGCTTCGTGGGTCCATGGCGGTAATCACCCCTTTGGCCAGGGTGCCGGGCTCCACGCCTTCCTTCTCGAGGACGGCCTTCCCCGCCTGCACCGCGCTCTGCACGTACCCGTACTGCGTCTCGGCCTTGGCCTCAAAAGAGCGCACGTAGCGGTCTTCGCTCCGGCGCCAGGCGCCCACCTGCTCACCGGCCACGGACTGAAAGCCGCTGAGCGTTGCGGAACCCTCCCTGGACACCAAGACCGCACCCGCTCCATCCCCCAGAAGCTGTTCCCACATCGATTCCGGCTCGCCTAGACGGCAGTCCGCCGCGACCACAAGGACGCTTCCCGCCGAGCCGCTGTCGACGGCGTCGGTGGCCGCACGCAGGGCCGTGGTGGCCGCACGCAGCGACCCCGTGAAATCGGCAGTGTTGATGTCCGTGCGCATGTCCAGGGCAGCCGCGATCACTCCCGCGCACTGCTTCTCGCTGTACGGTGCGGTGGTGGTGGCGAAGAACAGACCGTCGACGGTTGCCGGATCGACACCCGCCAGGCAGTCCAGCCCTGCGGCCACGGCCATCGTGAGGCTGTCCTCGTCCGCGTTGCCCACGGCGCGCTCTCCCGGAACGGCGGGCACGCCCCAGGCGTTCCCCATCTCTTCCCTGGAGAGCCTGAACAAGGGAACATACGCGCCGAACGATGCTATCTTGGCCATGGTTCCTTCCTTTCCCGGTACCCTGAGCCTGGACTCCGCTTGGACTCAGATCCGGCAGCAGGTCCGAAGAGTCGGATCGTAGTAGGAATTGAAGACTTCGTCCCAATAGGGGTCGTCGAAGCGGAACGCCGGTGCGTCGGTGGCGGCGCCGGCGCGCTTCTTCCGCTTCTTGGGACTCTGGGGCTTTCGCCCTCGCGGCTGAGCGGTTCGTTTCTCTTCGCCGCGGACGGATGCTCGTGAACCCATGCTACCTCTCGGAAGCTTCAGCCCTGAGCCGACCGCCGGGAGCGGGTCTTTTCAGATGACGAAGCCGTGTCCGTTCCCATCTTACGGCCGCTCCCGCGCCCGCCTCAACCTACTTAACTCGTTCGGCGGTGTGCTCCCTCTCACTCGCCACCGCGGACCCAAGCCGGGCGAGCGTCGGAAGCAGAAACCTACCTTCGGCGCCTCCATCCCGCAAGGCCGCACGTCGGCGGCGCTCAGAGGCCGTCGATCTCCTCATCATCGGATTCTGCCGGACTGCGTAACGCCGCGCGATGCTGCCATCCGGGGTATCTGATCACGCTCTCCTTCGCCAACGAGTCGATATGCTCCTGGCTGTAGCCAAGAACCTCGGCCAGGACGGCCTCCGTGTGCTCACCGAGGAGGGGCGGCGGATGCCGCGTCGCCACGGGAGAGCCCGACAGGCGGAGCGGCGACCCCACCGCCCTGAAATCGCCGATGAGCGGATGCCGAACAGTCTCCACCAAGTCTCCATCCCTGACGTGTGGGTCCGACAGGATGCGGTCTACGGACTCGATCGGCGCTACCGGAACCCCCGTAGGCATCAGCAGATCGAACCACTCCCGAGAGGACCTTCGCCTCGTGATCTCCGAAAGCACGTTGGTCAGTTGCCCGCGGTTGCGCACCCGTCGCTCGTTCGTTTCGAATGAGGGATCGGACCCCAGCTCCGGCCGGTCCACAGCCTCACAGAATCGCTGCCACTGGGCGTCGTTGCCGATGGCCAGCATCACGTAGCCATCGCTCGTTGGCAGCGTTCCGAAGGGGGCGATGTTGGGATGGTCGTTGCCGTATCTTCGGGGCGGTTCGCCGGAGACGAGGTATCCGGACGCGACGTAGACCAGAGAAGCTAGCTGGACATCCAAGAGCGAGGTATCGATCCGTTGGCCCTCACCATGAGCGTCCCGCCAGCGCAGCGCCGCGGCTATCGCCGTCGAGCAGAACAAGCCGGCCAGCACGTCGACCAGCCCCACGCCTACTTTGTACGGCTCACCGTCGGGCGGCCCCGTGATGCTCATCAGCCCGCCGAGCGCCTGGACGACCGGGTCGTAGCCGGGAAGGTCCTTGTAGGGCCCTTCCCTGCCGAATCCCGTAACTGAGCAGTATATCAGCCTGGGGTTGACGGCTCGCAGCTCTTCGTAGCCGAGTGCCAGGCGCTCCATGGTGCCCAGCCGGAAGTTCTCGATGAGGATGTCGGATCGGGCTACCAGATCGAGCAGCACCTGCCTTCCCCGGGCATCTTTGAGATCGACGGCCACGCTCTTCTTGTTGCGGTTCACAGACAGGAAGTACGCGCTCTGACCGTCCGCGAATGGGGGACCCCACTCCCTTGTGTCATCACCCCGCGTTGGCTCCTCAACCTTGATGATCTCGGCACCCAAGTCCCCCAGGACCATCGTACAGAAGGGTCCCGCTAGAACCCGGCTGAGGTCCACGATTCGAGTATTCTCCAGAGCCCCTGCCATGCGGCGCTACCGTCCTCCGTTCCCAGGCCGAAGGAGCTTTCCAGAAGGCTCCCCGGCGGAATGCCGGCGCGACCACCCGCCCGGGTCGTCCCCAGCGGCTCGATTGACGGCCCTAGTCTATGGCAAAGCCCTGCCCGTCACAAGCTCATCCTGCCGAACGCTCTCCTCGTGCCGGGTCGCGCGGAGAGCCGACGGACAGGCGCGGCGGGGACCGTGCCTCCTCCAGGGCACCGCGCAACTGCCGTCTCAAGCGCCCTCGGGCCCGCCGAGGAGCCTCCGCTGCGACGTGCACCCCAAAGAATGGCTCGCAGGCCACGGGTCAGGAGAATGCCGGCCGGTCCTCAGGCGCAGCTACGCCGACGCGGTCCGCTCCCGCCACGGCACGAGCCCTCTCGTCGTGGCTACTTCAAAGGCTACGACTCCCGCGATTCCGGCCGACACTAGATTGGTAGGCCGTTCTGTACGGGATGTGTGCGTTCCCCGTCTCCGTACAGGTCACACCGGCCGCCCGACCGACGAATGCTCAAGCGAGCGATACGCGATCTGTTCTTGGTGCTGGCCGTGGGTTCTGCGGCCGGCATCTTCGCATCCCTGTTCGACATACATCACACCGCGGACGGTCCTGCACTCGGCCAGTTGTCCTGGCAACCAGAGGAACTCACGCTGGTTGCACTCGCCCTTGCCGGATGCCTAGCGTGGTTCGGCTCTCGCCGCTTGGCCGAGCAGCGCGAGGAGACATCGGACCGGCGCCGAGAAGGCGCACAGCCCCAAGAGGGCCGGCTTCCACCCAATCAGGGCACACCCGATCACGCCGGAGAGACACCTCAAGCAGAGACGACGTGGCGCTGCATCCGCGACCCGCTAACGAGCGCCCTGAGCCACGGCGCCGCCATGGACACGCTGACAGAGCATCTGTCCGCGAACCCGGGCGCCCTCTGCAGCGTCGCCATGGTTGACGTTGAAGGCATGAAGGCCACGAACGACACGTACGGCCACCAGATTGGAGACGCAGTACTGGTCACGGTTTCGCAAGCGCTCGCCACCGATGAGGCTATCATAGGACGCTACAGCGGCGACGAGTTCATCGCGATCCTGCCGGGTGCCGACAGAGACGAAGCGGAAAGCTACCGGGATGCGGTTCTCGCCTCACTCGGCGCCAGCGCCATCTACCATCCGGGAAGCGGTACGCGAGTGCCGGTTTCCGTGACGATCGGGCTGGCAGTCTATCCCACTGAGGCCGAGCGGCCGGAGGACGTCGTCAGACTGGCGGACAGCGCCATGTACGCCTCACGCCGCGAGGACCCGGAGGCATCCACGGCGGACGAACCGCACCGGCTCCTGGACAAGGAGCGGGCGGCCAGGCTGGTGTCCGAGATCGTGCCGCTCCTCACCAGGCCGGGTAGCCGCGAGGACAAGCTCAGGCTGGTGGCACACCATCTCTCCGTCGGCGCGGGCTACGATGCCGTCAACTTTGAAGTGGCCGGAGAGCGGCCGGAGGTGCCGCAGACATGGGAGCGCGCGTTCGCCCGAGCGCCGAAGGACTTGGTCGACGCCTGGATGCACGTGCAAGGGGAGACGGACGACCATCCGCTGAGCCAACTGCTGGAGCGCACCCGCAGACCGGTGTTCCTGGACCAACTGGAGCACGACGACCGACTCACCGATGCGGAACGGGGGCTCCTGGCGGTTGCCGGTCTGAGATCCGCCTTGGTCGTCCCGATGATCTGGCAGGACAACCTGGCCGGCATGCTGTCCGTGTGCAGCAAGAAGGAGGCGGCTTTCTCGAGTTGGGACGCCGAGTTTCTCACGGCGATCGCCAGTCAAGTCACTGCCATCGTCTTCATGACCACACTCGTAGAAGAACTGCAATTGGCATCCGCCCACCTTCGCCAGGCTCACTCGGAGACCGTGATGATGCTTGCGGCCGCGGCCGAGGCGTACGACAACACGACGGGACGCCACCTCCAACGGGTTCGCGCCACGACCGAAGCGCTGGCCAGGGCCCTCGGCTACACCGACGAGCAGGCCCAGGACCTAGGACTCGCCTCCGTGCTGCACGACATCGGGAAGATACGAGTGCCGGACAGCGTGCTCAAGAGCTCCGAGAAGCTATCCGACGACGAATGGAAGCTGATGAAGCAGCACCCGATCTGGGGTGGAGAGTTCTTGAGCGGGCGGCCGGGATTCGAGCTGGCGGAGCTAATTGCTCGCTCGCACCACGAGCGCTGGGACGGCCGCGGCTACCCGTACGGCCTGAGCGGGGACGACGTACCGGAGGCGGCCACCATCGTTGCGGTCGCGGATAGCTTCGACGCCATCACCAGTGACCGACCCTACCGGGCCGGTCGGTCCGGCGCAGAAGCCGTGAAAGAGATATTGGCCTGTTCCGGCGAGCAGTTCAGTCCTCGAGTGGTAGACGCGCTGGTCCGTCTCCAACAGCGTGGCGCCTTGCCTCTGGTTGAAGCAGACATCATCGAGAAGGAAGCAGCCGCTTAGGCTTGGCGGCTGCGCGCGAAGCGCCTTCGCCACGCGCCTCCACGACGACACGCATTCGTCCCCCGGTCAGCGGCGGTTTGCGCCAGGTCGGTTCCGCGTTTCGCGAACCGCTCCTCGCGCGGCAACAGCAGCGTCGGGTCGTGCGTCGGCACCGCCGGTTTCGGCTTCTCTCCGGAGATACCCCGGCACGCGCTCCGCCGCCCGGCGCCTGCTCGTCGCTTGCACCCGCTGCTTCCGCGCCTCCCATTCGGCCCGCACTTCCCGCCGGATCTGACGCGCGGTCCAGCGCTTGAGCCAGGGGATGTGCCTGAGCAAGGGTGGAAGTGGGTTAGTCCAGTCAATGACGACGCCGTAGTTTTCGCTTGCAGGGTCATCGAAGTAGTCCGGAACGACCCCCACCATGTGAGCGCCCGGAATACCCATGTAGCCCCTCACATTGGAGCACACATAGTCCGGGGCGTTCGGCTCTGCCGACGGCGTCTGGCCGTTCTCTGAGACATGCCTGCCGACCAATTCCACGTACTCATCGTCCGGAATCGGCTCAAGACCCTGATCGATGTGGAGTTCATTGATCCGATAGCCCCGTATTTCCTTCAGCCGCGCATACTCGTCCGCCGTCAAAGGCCGTCTGCCTTCGGACCGCCGGCGGGCGTTGAAGGAGACAAATCCGTTGAGGCGGCCTCCACCAATCATCTTCTTCATGCCGTTCTCCACGACGGCCGCCAGAAGCTCGCCCAGCAGGACATACGCCGCGCCCTCAGTAACGGAAGTCAAGTTCACGCCGACAAGCACGTCGCCATTCGGATCACACCCGCTGATGGTGCCGTTGGAGGTCACCCGGTTCCAAGAGCGGAATGCACGCACCTGTGACTCATTGGCCGGCATCCACGTGGTCCACGCGACTAGCGCGCGCCTCGTGGGCACACCGCCGACATCCGTGACATGAACTGCGGCTATCTGGCCTTTCGGAAAGAAACGTAGCCGGGAGAGGATCATCTCCCTCGTCGCTGCTTGGTCTTTCCACTTGATCCTCTCGATCTCCTCGATCCTGTCGAGATCGCCCAGCGCCACCTGCCGGACCTCATACCTCGACTGCTTGAGACCCCGAGCCGTCGTCCGGGTGCCCAGGGCGGATGCGCCCAGCGGCACACCGCTCACGTCCAGAGCCCGACTGCCCGCCGATGCTGGGCCGGCAGCCTGCGTTATCGGACGCACCATCATCGCCTCCATAAACACCCACGCGGCCAGAGTGATGCCTATGTCAATCAGCGCGCTCGCTCGTAGCCCCCACGGTGCCCCATTCGCGCTGGCGGCAAGCGCGTACGCAAGAGGGACGAGAGCGGCGATACGGTTGGCCCGCCCTAGGTAGATTGCGGTCGTTGTCCGCAACCTCAAGTCGACGATCGAGGTGTCCCAAGCACCTGCGATCATCGTCCCAAGCCCTTCCGTCACGGAGCCCTGTCGCAGCCTTGCCCACCCCTCGGAGATCGCGGGTGGCCATATGCCGGAGTCCTCACGGAAGATCCAGGCCGCCGTCAGGACAATGGTGACTTCGGAGGCGACGATGAGGGCGATGAACAGCGGGATGTTGACACCGTAGGGAGCCCAGCGGCTGGCGCCCATGACCGCTTCAGCAACGAGGTATCCGATGACAACCAGATAGACAGCGATGCTGACGATAAACGTCCTGCTAATCCATCGCTTGAGATCCTGACTCCGCGTGATAGAAGCCAGGATCGCTTCAGTGCTCGCCATGAGCGCAACCTCCTTGTCGCCTGGAGCGATGGCCTGCCATGGCGGATGGCCCCCGCGGTATACTCCAGCCGAACGACCAATAGACTACCATATAGACATAAGTCAATGCTACCCGTCGGCGGGCACGCTGCGCCGGGTCTTCACGTCAGAATTCTGTAGGAATCCTCTTAGGAAGTACTCAGCCGGCCTCGACGCCGGGCCGCCGTGGGGCCGCGCTCACGGCGTCTCTCCGTCCAAGAACAGTGACCGATGCGACGGCTCCCTACGCTCTCATCACCGTCGCTGAGCAACAACGGCGACGTCCCAACCACCGGAACAGGCGATAGCCAGAGACCGGCCTTCTGCCGGCGGCTCCCACCGGTGGCAATGTGTTGGTATCCAGGCGCCATGCGCCGGATCGTCCATCCATCCACTCCAAGACCGGTTCAGGGGAGGTTGCGTTCGGGTCCGTTCGCGACGAACCCACGGGCGCAGAGGATTAGGTGAGGTCGACGGTGTCCCGCCCTATGATGCCTGGTGACGTTGAGCCCTGGCTCGATGCCCGGGCTGCAGGCCGCCCCTCCTCATGACGCACCCGGTGCTACGTTTCGTCGTCCAGCCAGATCTCGTTGGTGAGAAACAGCCCGGTGGTACCCAGGCTCCGGGGAACGTCCTTCACGAATTCGTGGTACAGAGAGAAACCCATCCAGCTCATGATCGGAAGGGAGGCCGGCCCCCTGTCGTAGATCAGGCGCTCCGCGTCCCGCACCTTCTCGATCTGCTCCTGCGGGTCCGTGGCACGTTTGGATGCCTGGATCGCCTCCTCGACGTCGGGAAACAGCGCACCGATGCCTACGGCGAAATTCCCATCGCCTTGGGGTCCGGCGGCCGAGTGAAAATCGAGAGGCATCTCAGCGGTTTCATACTCCTGGTTGATGGAAAGGGACGCATCGTAGTTGAGACTCTGATAGTCGGCCAACCAGCCTCCAATATCCCGTCCGTCTTCGTGGACTTCAAACCCGGCCGCTTTCATTTGCTGCAAGAAGATCGGCAGGTGCTTGTCATGGTACTCATCGTCGGTGATCGGGTAGATCACGTCGATGTCGATGGTGTCTTCGCCCGTCGCCGCGCGGATCAGCCGGCGCGATTCGTCTGGATCGAAGGCCTGCAGCACCTCCAGTTCGCTGGGCGGCAGCGCGAAGTCGGCCAGCGGCCAGTGGACGAGCCCGTCGGGTTGCCCGCCGCTGGGTCCCACGATGCGGTCGACGAACTCCTGCCGGTTGAGGGCATGGAGGGCGGCCTTGCGGATCAGATCGTCATTCCATGGTGGGCGGGTTGGGTTCATGACGAAGGATACGAAGGTAGTGGCGGGGTCCTCTACGACCTGGAGGCCAGAGATGCGCCGTTCGAGTTCCTCGACCTCGTCGCGGCTCTCGGCATCGTAGGTATGGATCTGCATATCCTCAAACGCGACGCGCCGCGTTAGCCGGTCGGAGATGCGCACCGCCTCCACCTCGTCTAGATACGGCAACTGCTCCCCGTCGTCCGCCGTGCGATAGTAGTTCGTGTTGCGCGTGATCAGAATGCCGCCGTCGTTCGAGTACGATCCAGGCACGATGACAAACGGACCTCCGCCCACCCCTTGGGCTTCCAGGCTGATGCCCCGCTCGAAGAACTCGCGCGGTGGGATAGTACCTCCTAGCGGCGGGCCGATGCGGAACAAGAAGTACGCGTACGGTCCGTTCGTCCTCATGACGAATGTCTGCACGTCGGGAGCCTCAAAGGAGTCGAGCCACGGACCCGTGAAGGCACGTGCCACGGCATTGCCGTCTTGGTCGATCCGCTCAAGCCACGCTCGGGCGTCGAAGGCGTCCATCGCTCGCTCTTCAACGCCCAGATCGTTCGGCGCAATCTTCACACCGGGACGGATCGCGAAGACGTAGGTCACCTCGTCCGGCTGCTCAAACGACTCGGCCAAGTCGTAGTAGAAGAAGCCGGCATCCAACCGCGACCGATCGAGCAAGACGTTGTAGATGCGTGGGAAGAGGCCAAAGGCGAAACCGACGCTCGTCACCGGGTCGATCGTCCCCCAGTCAGCCGGGACTGAGTATCTGTACCGTCCGCCCCGCTTGGTCGGATAGGAAGACGGCGGCGAGGCGGAAGGCGAAGCATCCTCGCCTCCCCCGCCGCAAGCACCAACCACGGCCAGACCGACCACTCCCGTGCCTGCCAGCTCCAGCAGCCGCCGCCGGGAGATGCGCCGATGCTGGAACTCTTGCCAGTAGCGCTTGGTCGGCATCCGGTTCCCTCCGTCGAATAGGAGATGCATCCGTCCCTGGCCAGGCCCCGGGAACGGTACCATCCCCATGCGGTGTCATCGATATATCGGCATATGACCGCCGGCAGAACAGGCCTGCCGCACGAGACCGAGTGGAATGGCCCATCGTCCGTCAAACGGTGGCCGCCTCGTTCTCTGCAGCCGCAGCGCTAGGATTCAGGCCGCGGCAGAAGGTCTGCGTCCACCGCGTGCATGCTGCCCGAAGATGATGATCGGTGGCTCTGCCGGCCTCTCCGCGCGCCTTGCGGGGAACCGCCTCTTAGGCCGTCGCGGTGTCGTGTTGTCTGATGTACTCGTCAGCGATCTCAACCAGGCGCTCGCGCCCGAAGCTGGGATCGTGGCCACCGTGCACCACGGTCACCGGCAGATCGCGCAATCGCTTCATGGTAGAGACGTAGGCTTCAATGTTCGAGCCCGGCAGATCGTCGATGATGTCCCCATCGTAGATAGTATCGCCCGAGAAGAGGGTGCCCGTCTTGGCTTCCCACAGGCCGATGGACCCGGGCGTATGACCCGGGAGGTGCAACACCTGGAACGACCGATCGCCCAGGTCGATGACGTCGCCCTCGTCGACCAGCCGGGTCGGGACGGCCGGTCGCACGGCATAACTTTGCGGGTCGAAACCTGAATACGGATACGCCGTGACCAGCTTCTCACTCAGCGAGTAGCCGGCGCTGCCCAGCCGCTCCTGATACGCCTGCGGCGCGTCACCACCGTGCTGCCCGCCGGACTCCTCCGGGCGGCTGATGCTGTCGGCTTCGAGGCGGTGACAGACCCTGGTTTCGAACTCGTACATGCCCCCCACGTGGTCCCAGTGGCAATGCGTGGCCAGGGCGATGACAGGTTTTGTGAACAGATCATGCGCCGCCTCGCGCAGGCTACAGATGCCGAGCCCGGTGTCCACCAAGAGATCCCGATCACGGCCGGCAACGTGCCAGATGTTCGACCGGATCAGCGGCTCCACGTATGGTTCCCACACCAACGTGATACCCGCGTCGATCTGCCTGAACCCGTACCAATTGTCAGCGATCGGCTTGCCCAAGCTTCTCCCTCCTGTCACCCAGGCACCCAGACGCCCCAGCGCAGACCAGCACACTGCTCTGAACCAGCCTACTGGATGCCCGCTTAGGAATCACCATCATGGTCAAATCGCGCACGCGCCAAGCGAGGCCGCCCGATCCTTGTTCAGTCGATCGCATAAGCGTGGACTGCGGCCACCTCTGACTTGAGGTCTTCTTCCCGTGACCGGTACGTCATCGATTCCATGAGACCCGTGCACGCGTTGCGCCAGACCCGGCGCCTCCCTCAGAATACCGCATTCGTGCAAGAAACCTGACCAGACGAAGGCGCCGATCACATTAGACTACGATTCCCCGTCCCTCAGGTCAACCCGCCGCCCGGAACCTTGGCTGGCTCCTCTTCCGTTGGTGGCTGACGAACGCGACCAACGCCATGACGAAATCCGACCGTGCAGGGCCCGCGCGTCCGCCTCTACGCCGAACCCAGCCCCGCAAGCGCGGCCTCCGCCGCCGCCAGCGTCTCCTCGATGTCCCCCACCGTGTGCGCCAGAGAGAGCATGCACGCCTCGAACTGCGAAGGCGGCAGGTACACACCCCGCTCCATCATGCCCCGGAAGTACCGGGCGTAGCGCTCGGTGTCGGCCAGGCGCGCCGTCGCGTAGTCCGTCACTGGGACACTTGTGAAGAAGAGGGTGAACATGGAACCGGCGCGGTTGATCCGAACATCGATCTCCGCCCGACGGGCCGCGGCAAGCAGACCTTCGGTCAGCCGCCCGGTAAGCTCGTCCAGCGTGCGATAGACGGCCGCGTCCTGCAGGGTTCGCAACGTCACGATGCCCGCCGCCATCGCCATCGGGTTTCCGGAGAGCGTGCCTGCCTGGTACACGTCGCCCGTCGGCGCCATCCGCTCCATGATCTCCCGCCTGCCTCCGTAGGCGCCGACCGGTAAGCCTCCCCCAATCACCTTACCGAGACAAGTCAAGTCCGGTTCAACGCCGTACACTGCCTGGGCGCCGCCCAGCGACAGGCGGAATCCGGTGATCACCTCATCGAACACAAGGAGCGCGCCGCTGGCCCGCGTGAGCTCGCGGAGCGACGCCAGAAAGCCCTCCTCGGGCGGCACCACCCCCATGTTGGCGGCGACGGGCTCGATGATCACGCAGGCGATCTCGTCCGGGTAACGCTCGAAGAGGAGGCGGACGGCTTCAGGATCGTTGTACGGCGCCACGAGCGTCTGCTCCGCGAAGGCCGCGGGCACGCCGGGACTATCCGGCAGGCCGAACGTGGCGACCCCGGACCCGGCACGGGCCAGCAGGCCGTCCGCGTGGCCATGATAGCCACCCTCAAACTTGACGATCCGGTCGCGGCCGGTGAAGCCGCGGGCCAGGCGGAGAGCCGACATCGTCGCCTCCGTCCCCGAGTTGACGAAGCGGACCATCTCTACGGACGGCATGGCCTCAACCACCAATCCCGCCATCTCCGCCTCCAGCTCCGTGGGAGCACCGAAACTTGTGCCTCGTTCGACCGTCCGCTGCAGGGTCTCAACGACCGATGGGTGGGCATGACCGAGGATCAGCGGTCCCCAAGACAGCACGTAGTCGATGTATTCGTTCCCGTCTACGTCGAAGAGGTGAGATCCCTCACCGCGCGCAAAGACAGCCGGACCGCCGCCCACGGCGTTGAAAGCGCGCACCGGACTGTTCACCCCGCCGGGCATCAGCCGGCGAGACGCCTCGAAGATCTGACGGGAACGGTCGCGTCGCTCAGCCACAGTATCAACAGCTTGCCACAGATGGTCGCAAGCCGCGAGACGGCAATCCCCGGGCTCGGTCTCGTCCGGGAGAGCCGCCAGGCCAATCCAGCCGCAGCGCCCAGGTCCCCCTGTCCAAGCCGGGGCGCACGCCCAACCGCCTACGGCAACCCATCGAGGGCGGCTTCAAGCTCCTCCAGCGACGCAATCTCCGCCTGTGGTGGCTCGATCCCGTCCGGCCAGTCGGTCCCGTGCCGGTTCACCCAGATCGCCCGCATTCCGGCGTGACGGGCACCCTCAATGTCCGACCAGGCGCTGTCCCCAACGTACACGGCTTCGGACGGCCGAACGTCCAGCCGGGCGCACACCCGGCGGAACATGGACACGTGCGGCTTGTAGGCGCGCAACTCCTCGGACGTTACCACAACCTCGAAGGAGAGCCCGTTTCGTTCCATGCTGGCCGTCACGAAATCATTGTCGGCATCTGACAGCACGGCGAGACGGTACCGCGCCCCCAAGGCCGCGAGCGCTCCGGCCACTTCGGGATAGAGAGCAGTGCTCGCGTGCGCGTCTCGATAGGCGCGGTAGGCCAGATCCAGCGGCGCATCCACGCCCCATAGCTGCAAGAGCTGGCGGCTGCGCTCGGTCCAGATGTCCCGGAAGGAACGAAAGGGAATCGTCGGGCCGTCCAACGGGGGCTGCCGGCCGCCCAGGCGCAGCTTCCAGTCGTTCGCTGTCAGCTCCCGCCAATGACGGTACGCCTCGCCGCCCGGGAGGGCGAGTCCAACGCGGCGAGCCAGCTCGTCGAACGCACGCACGCGGACATCCGGCGAGAGATTTGCCAGCGTCTCAAAGTAGTCGAAGACAACGGCTGCTAGAGTTGCCACAGACGAGCACAGCGTGGCACAGGGGTGGCAATCAGATCAAGAATCGGATGCTCCGGGTCCGCGCATCTCCCGTATTGAGGAGTTGCTGTGTCAGGCCTTCCGCCGGCAGCGGGTGCTGGCCCTCATGTCCTCCCATGCCCGTCCAGCAAGCTACCGCTCTTCAGCCAGCCAGCGCGCGGCCTCTTTGGCGTGGTAGGTGATGATGACGTCGGCGCCTGCGCGCTTGATCGCCGTCAGCACCTCCAGAGTAACGGCGCGGCCGTCGATCCAGCCGTTGCGGGCGGCCGCGTGCACCATGGCATACTCACCACTGACGTTGTAGGCGGCCAGAGGCAGCTCGAAGCGCTGGCGCGCCCGCGAGAGCACGTCCAAGTACGCCAGCGCCGGCTTCACCATGACGATGTCCGCCCCCTCAGCGATGTCGGCCTCGATCTCCCGCAACGCCTCACGCGCGTTCGGCGGGTCCATCTGATAGCCCCGACGATCACCAAACTGAGGGGCGGATTCCGCCGCCTCCCGAAAGGGCCCGTAGAAGGCCGACGCATACTTGGCCGCATAGGCCATGATCGCAGTGTTGACGAATCCCGATTCGTCGAAGGCAGCGCGGATGGCGGCCACCCGGCCGTCCATCATGTCCGACGGAGCGACCACGTCCGCGCCGGCGCGGACGTGCGAGACCGCGGTCCGCGCGAGCAGCTCAAGCGTCCTGTCGTTGTCCACCTCGCCGTCCACGATGACGCCGCAATGCCCGTGCGAGGTGTACTCGCAGAGACAGACATCGGTGATCACGACCAGCTCCGGATCGGCAGACTTGAGGGCGCGCACCGCCCGCTGCACGATCCCCTCGTCCGCGTAGGCCTCCGAGCCCACGTCGTCCTTGGTCGCCGGCAGGCCGAAGAGCAACACCGCCGGCACCCCGAGAGCGCTCAGCTCTCTCGCCTCTCCCGCCAGCCGGTCCGGCGAAAGGTGGTACTGCCCGGGCATCGAAGGGATCTCCTCAGCGACGTCCGCTCCGTCTACCACGAAGAGTGGATAGACGAGATCCCCGGGCGAGAGCGCGGTCTCTCGCACCAGACGCCGCAGCCCCTCGCTGCGCCGCAGACGGCGGAAGCGCGCGAATGGCTTTGAAGGATCGGTGTCGGTCTGCACAGCTCTATTCCCCCGCGCCCTGCGGCGAAAGCTCGCGGCACACTTCCACCAGGTTGCCGTCCGGATCGCGGAAATGAGCCGTGCGAACTCCCCAGTCCGGGCGATCCTGCGGCTCCGTCACCAACGCAACGCCCCCTGCCGCAAGTTGCTCGCACGCGGCATCGACGTCCTCGACCTCGAAGATGAGGGCTGCGCGGTCTTGCGTATCTGCGTCCGCCGGTTTCCCAGCCGCGCCCACGGCCTCGGCCATGAGTCCTCTCTTGTACAGCGCGATGATTCCGTCGCCGGCCTTGAACTCGGCGTACTGGCCCTCCTCATCGCCCCAGGCCACTTCCAAGCCGAGCACGTCGCGGTAGAACCGGAAGCAAGCCCGGTAGTCGGCAACGAGCATTCGTACGTTGGCCAGCCTCAGGCGCACCACAGTCCCTCCTCCCTACCGATGCCGCAAGGCCGGCACCACGGGTAGACCCCGAAGCCCGCGATCGAGCGGTGCCTCACTCACCCCGCTGCTTCCGAAGGAACGCCTCCAGATCTCCAATGAGGTCACCGGCGGCGGGCAAGTCCTGGTCGGCGGCTTCGTCGGCCCCAGCATCGAGGCGGCGCTCGAGCTCAGCAAGATAGGCCTTCATCTGTGCATTGTCGGCGAGCGCCTCTTCCACCTGCTGCTCCAGCTTGCGGCTCGCCTCTACCAGCTCCGACAGATCCGGCGCGAAGGCGAAGAGACGGTCGAGCACCTCCAGGAGAGCCAGCGCGCCTCTGGGGTTCGCCGCATCGCCCAGATAGGGCGGCAGACCGACCCAGAGGCTGGCTGCGGGCAGCCCTGCCGTCCGCCAGGTCTCGTGGACAACACCGACGATGCCCGTCGGCCCCTCATAGCGGGTACGGTTGATGGCCAGGCCCTCCAGTCGACCTCGCAGCTCGTCCTCCGTGGCGAAGCCCGTGATCGGCGGCGGCCTGGTGTGCGTGGTGGCGGCGACCAGAGCGCCCAGGGTGAGCAGCAGGCGACCATCGACACGCTGGAAGAGGTCGCGCATCGCGTGGGCGAAGGTGCGCCACTTGAGGTGCGGCTCCGTCCCCAGGAAGAGCACCACGTCATTGTCCGCATCGGCGTGGCGGTGGTAGAAGAACCGGTTACCCGGCCACCGGAGATCGCGCTGGCCCTCCTCCACAACACGGATCATCGGTCGGGCGACGGTGAAGTCGAAGAACTCCTCCGGGTCGATTCCGGCGAAGTCCTTGGCCGACCAGCTATCGATCAGGTGGCGCACGGCAAGCGTCGCCGCCTCGCCGGCATCGTTCCAGCCGCGAAAGGCTACGACGAACGTCGGCCGGCGAAGCTCCGGCAGTTCCTCAAGCTCCAAGTAGTCCATGGCTTCCCGTCAGCCTCGCGACGGTCTGAGTTCTGCTTCGGACGCGGCGATCCCTACGCCCCCGCGACGCGGCGCTTCTGCCCGGCCCAGTAGGGCTCGCGGAGTTCGCGCTTGAGCACCTTGCCGCTGGGGTTGCGAGGCAACTGGTCGACGAAATCCACGGAGCGGGGTCGCTCGAAGCCCCCGAGCTTGCCTCGACAGAACTCCATGATCTCCTCCGCCGTCGCGGTCTGTCCTTCCCGCAAGACCACGACCGCCTTCACCGCTTCGCCCCACTGCTCGTCCGGCACACCGATGATCGCAGCGTCGGCTACGGCAGGGTGCTGGAACAGCACCTCCTCGGCGACCCGTGGGTACACGTTCTCGCCTCCCGACACGATCATGTCCTTGACGCGGTCCTGGACGTAGATGTAGCCGGCATCGTCCAGCATGCCCGCGTCCCCCGTGTGCAGCCAGCCGTCCCGAAGCGACTCCGCCGACTCGTCCGGCAGGTTCCAGTAACCCCGCATCATCTGGGGGCCGCGCGCCGCGATTTCGCCCGTCGTGCCGTTCGGCACCGGGTTGCCGTCCTCATCGACGATCCTCACGTCAGTCCCCATCACGGGCCGGCCCGCCGAGATGAACAGCCCCGTGTCCTGTTCTGCCGCCCGCCTATGGTCTGCGGGAAGCAGGAAACTGAGCACCGCCGTCGACTCAGTCATGCCGTATCCCTGGGCGAAATCACACTTGAATACCTCGATCGCCCTCTTGAGCGTCTCCTCAGCGATCGGCGAGGCGCCGTACACCATCACGCGCAAGTCATCGTAGTTCCGCTCTGCGACATCCGGCACGAAGACAAGACAGGCCTGGATCATGGCCGGCACCAGCATCGTCAGCCCGATTCGCTCTTCGCTCAGCGCCCGCACGACTTCAGCGGGATTGAAGTCCGCCTGGAAACAAAGACAGCCGCCGGCGTAGATACAGTTGAAAGTCGTGATCGCAGCGGCCGCATGGTAGATGGGAGCGACGAGCAGGTAACGCTCCCCTACCACCCCTTCCAGGGCGGTGAAGATCTGGAACATGTTGCTGGTCACGGCGTGATGCGTGAGCATCGCGCCCTTGGGCCGGCCGGTCGTACCGCTCGTGTACATCTGATACACATCGTCGTTCTCGCTGATAGCCCGGTCCGGCGGTGTGTCGGGCTGGCCGGCCACCCAATGCTGGTAGTCCTGCCACCCTTCCAGCCCCAACTCGCCGATGACGACGTAGCTCTGGACGTGTTTCAGATCCTTGCGGAATCCGTCCGCCGCGTTCACGTACTCATCAGCCACGATGAGCAGCTTGGCCTGGCAGTCGTTGATGATGTAGCACCACTCACTTGGTGAGAGCCGGTAGTTCAGGGGTACGAGCACCACCCCCGCCTTGGACGCCGCGTAGTACAGGAGCGCGTACTCGATGCTGTTCTTGGAGAGCAGCGCCACCCGGTCGCCGATTTGCAGGCCGGCGTTCACGAACGTGTTGGCGATACGGTTGGCCTCGGCAACCGCCTCTCCATACGTCATACTCCGGTCGCCTTGCTCGGCAAAGCGCGTATCCGGCCGCTCACGGGCCCGGAAGTCAAGAAAATCGTGCAGTCGCATCCGCTTCCCCCTCCCAATCTGTGGATGGCGTACGCGCCTCCCGTACTATCCGGCCCGATCCCGGGCAGAGCACGTCAGGAGGCGACAGCGATCCCCATTAAAGCGCCTACGGCGGCTGCGTGTCTAGGGTTCTAGGCGCTCGGGCCCGCCCCCTCCTCCACCAGCGCCCGAACCAGGCCCGGTATCGTGTGCTCCTTCGCCACCACATCCGGCGCGCGGCCCAGCAGTTCCTCTACCGTCGCCGCCGTAATCGGCCCGATGCAGGCGATACGACAGCGCCGGAGCGACTCTACGTCCTTGCCCAGCATCGACACGAGATTGCGAACCGAGGAAGAGCTGGCGAAGGTCGCAACGTCGATCTCGCCCGCGCGGAGAAGCCGCAACGCCTCGGCATCCGCTTCCTTGGGCGGAGCCGCAACGTAGAGCGTGAGCTCATCCACTACCGCTCCGCGCTTCGTCAGTTCTTCGACAAGCACCTCTCGGGCGCCCTCGGCGCGCGGCAGAAGCACGCTCCGCCCATCGAGCTCGACGCCTTCCAGCGCGGCGACCAGCCCCTCCGCCGTGTACCGGTCAGGCTCCGGCACGACGTCGACCGCGATGCCCCGCTCCCGCAGAGCCTCGGCCGTTCCCGGCCCGATCGCCGCCACCTTGGCCTGCACGCTCCTTGCGTCCAGGCGCCTCCGCCACATGTATTCGAACAAGATGTCGACGCCGTTACGGCTGGTAAGGATAAGCCAGTCGAAAGACCCCGCCCTCAAGGCTGAGAGCGCCGCCTCCAGCCGATCCTCATCGAACCGCGGAGTGATCTCGATCGTCGGCAGCTCCACAGGCTCCGCGCCCGCGGCGGCCAGAGCCCGGGCCAGCTCGCTCGCCTGCTCGCGGGTCCGGGTCACCAGCACGCGCCGCCCGAAGAGCGGCCTCGTGTCATACCACCGCAGGGCCTCGCGAAGACGCACGACATCCCCCACCACGGTGATCGCCGGCGGCACAATACCCGCCTCCTCCGCCTCTGTGACGATACTGCCCAGCGTGCCGACCACGGTTCGCTGGCGGGGATGCGTCCCCTGTTCCACCACCGCGGCGGGAGTGGCGGGATCGCGCCCGCCCGCGATCAGCCGTTCCGCGATCTGGGGGAGTTGCCCGACTCCCATGAGCAGGACCAGCGTATCGACCGCGGTGGCAAGCTTCTCCCATTCCACGTCGGATCGCTCCTTGGTCGGGTCCTCGTGGCCGGTCACAAACGCGACCGATGCGGCCACGCCGCGATGCGTCACCGGGATGCCCGCATAGGCGGGCGCGCCGATGGCCGAAGTCACACCGGGCACGATCTCGAACGGGACGCCGGCGCGGGAAAGCGCCTCCGCCTCCTCACCTCCCCGACCGAAGACGAACGGGTCACCGCCCTTCAGCCTCACCACCCGCTTCCCTTGTCGCCCGCGGTCGACAAGCAGCTCGTTTATCTCCTCTTGTGACATGGCATGCCGCTTCGGCCCCTTGCCCGCATATACCCGGTCCGCCTCCGGCGGCGCCAGCTCCAGCAGGCTCGAGTTCGCCAGCCGGTCGAACACGACGACCTCGGCCTGCGCAAGCGCGTTCACGGCGGCAACTGTGATCAGTCCCGGATCGCCCGGCCCGGCGCCGACGATGAAGACCCGACCGGGAGGGTCGTTCACCCCGGTCATGCCGTCTCCACCAACTCCTCCGCCCCTTGCTCCAGCAGGCGCTCGGCAAGGCGGACTCCCACCGACTTGGCCTCGGCGGCGACGCCGGTCACTTCATCTCCAAACGTACGCCCGCCCTCCGCGTCCGAGACGAATCCACGGACTCGAACTGCATCGCCCTCCACCGTTGCCAGCGCCGCAAAGGGGAGCCGGCAGCCACCGCCCAGCCGTGCCAGGAACGCACGCTCCGCCTCCGAAGCGAGGCGCGTCTCACGGTGGTCGACCGTGGAGACCAGGGCGAGCAAGTCCGAGTCATCCTCGCGTGCCTCGATCGCGAGCGTCCCCTGCCCCACCGCAGGCACCATCTCGTCCGGAGAGAAGATCTCGGCTACCGAGCCAAGGAGGCCCAAGCGGTCCAGACCGGCGGCGGCCAGCACCACCGCGTCCACCTCCCCCTCGTCCACCCTTCGAACGCGGGTGTCCACATTGCCCCGAATGCCGACGGACCTCAGATCGGGACGCAGCGCCCGGAGTTGGACCGCCCGGCGGGCGCTACCGGTACCGATCCGTCCACCCTGGATCAGCGCGGCAAGCTTCGCCCCATCTCGCGAGACGAGCGCGTCCCTTGGGTCGCCGCGTTGCGGCAGCGCGGCGAGCGTGAGGCCGGGCGCGAGCTCGACCGGGACGTCCTTCAGGCTGTGGACCGCGAGGTCGATCTCGCGGGCCAGGAGGGCTGTCTCGAGTTCCTTCACGAAGATCCCCTGACCGCCGATGCGCGAGAGCGGGGCCTTCATCCGTCGATCGCCTTCGGTGCGGATCTGACGGACTTGGAACTCCACGTCGGGGTGGGAAGCGCGCAACGACTGAACGACGAGCTCCGTTTGGCACAGGGCCAGTCTGCTCGCACGGCTGCCGACGACGTAGGCGCGCCCCTGAGCCATGTCAGGTCTCAGATGTAACCCGCTACCCTTCGCGCCGGCTGCCACGACGCCGCCCCTCGGCGGCGGCAACGCCGTCCAGGCTGAAGAGCTCTCGCACCGCCCCCACGTAGCGTTCGCCGTCCTCGCCCTTGAGGCGACCGATGGGGTCGTGCAGCAGTTTCTTGACCAGCGCGTTGGCCATGGCCTCGACGCCGGCCCGCTGCTCCGGAGTCAGGTCGCGCAGCCTTCGCAAGGTGCGGGCAACCTCCGTCTTGCGTGCCGCATCCGCATGACCGCGCAGAGCGGCGACCGTTGGTACCACGCCGCGGGCACGCATCCACTCCCGGAACCGCTCCACTCCTTCCTCCACGCAGCGCTCGACTTTCGCAACCTCTCCCCGGCGGAACTTGCGGTTTTGCTCGACCAGCTCCTGGAGATTGTCGATATCGTAGACATGAACGTCGGGCAGCTCCGCCACCGCGGGGTCCACGTCGCGCGGTACGGCGATGTCCATGAGGAGGAGCGGGCGACCGTCCCGCTTGCCTACCGCCCTGGCCACTTCCCTCCGGCCGATGAGAAATCCAGGCGCGGCGCTCGAACTAATGACGATATCCGCCTCCGCCATCGCCGCGGCCAACCGCGCGAACGGGACGGGTTCGCCGCCCAGATCTGCAGCAAGCTCACGAGCGCGCCGAGCCGTACGGCTGGTTACGAGTAGCCGGGAAGCACCGCTTTCCGCCAGACTGCGGGCGGCCAGCTTGCCCGCCTCTCCGGCGCTCACCACGAGCACGGTGCTGGATGACAAGTCGCCCAGAATACGGCGGGAGAGCGCGACCGCCGTCGAACTGATCGAGACGGAATGCCACCCGATCCGAGTCTCGCTGCGCGCCTTCCGTCCCACGCGAATGGCCCAGTGAAACAACTCCGACAGGGCCGCGCTGTGGGTGTTTGCAGCCGTCGCGGCCGAGAAGGCGGCGCGCACCTGGCCGAGGATCTCCGACTCCCCCAGCACCATCGAGTCGATGCCGGCGGACACACGGAAGAGGTGGCGCGCGGCGTCCAGTCCGGTGAGATGATAGAAGGCACGCTGCGGGACCTCTTTGCAGCCCTTCAGTTCACACAGCAGCGCGATGACCGCACGTCTCTTGGCGGCGCGCTGGCTGCTGAGGTACACCTCAGTTCGGTTGCACGTGGAGAGCACCACCGCGGGGCCGCCGAACCGCGGAAGCGCGGCCGGCAGTTCATCGGCTCCGAAGGCGAAACGCTCGCGCACCGACACCGGCGCCGTATTGTGGCTGATGCCGACCAGGGTGATCTCCATCCTTCTCTTCGTTCCCCCTATCCGGCTGTCTCTCCGCCGATCTCCGTACCGACGACCTCCGGCGCCAGATCGCCGGCACCCAGCGACTCGAGCAGCCGCGCCCTGGCTTGCCGGTACTTGCGCTGCGCCAGCAGCACGCGCAACTCCTCGTCTATCGCCTTCTGCCAGGTCTCCGCGTCCGGCGACACCCCACGCGCATGCAACTCTCTGCGCACTTCAGCTAGGAGATCGGCCAGCGCCGGCATCTCCTCCGTGAAGTACGCCTCCAGCTCCTCCCGAAGACGGCGGGCCAGAGCGGGGCTCCCTCCCCCTGTGGAAGCCGCGACGGTGATGCTGCCGCGGCGGATCACAGACGGGAGAATGAAGTCACAGTTCGCCGCGTCGTCGACCGCGTTCACCCAGACGCGCCGCCGCCGTCCCTCCGCTGCGACCCGTTCGTTGACGACGCGTTCGTTCGTCGCCACCACACACAGCTCGCAGCCTGCCAGGTCGCCCTCTTCGTACTCCCGGCGCACACATTCGATCTCGCCATCCGTGCACAGGCGTTCAAGGTCGCGAGTCAGCTTGGGAGAGATGACGGTGACGCGGCCGCCGGCGGCGAGGAGTCCATGCACCTTCCGCTGAGCCTCTCTGCCTCCCCCAACCACCACACAGGGCCGATCCTGCAGCTCCACGAAGATGGGATAGTAGGCCATCACCCGCACTCCAAGACCGTCTGCCGCCCCGCTTCCCGGACCATCGCGGCCCGCTGTTCGTTGCTGCAGAGCCGGGCAGCAACCGGCGTGTGCCCGGGGAGGCTCATCTGCGACCGGGCCCCCTCGTTGCCTCCGAGCGGACGGACCCCGACCTCTTCTCCGCAGCCGCGACTGAGTCGTAGGCCTCCACCAGGCCGATCAACACCTTGTCTGCCAAGGAGATGACCTGCCCGCAGGCGGTGAGCGCATCGCCGGCGGACAAGCCATGACGTTGGGTTGCCTGCTTCGTGGCATCGTCGAGACTGCGACGAAAGAAGATGAAGGCCTCCACCGCTTGGCCCAGCGGCAGGCCGGAGGCCGCCAGCTCGCGGCCGTGTTCCCGGCCCAATTCTCGAGCGTCGTCCAGCACGCCGCCGCGGGCGCTGCGGCGGCCCAGGTAGTCGGCAACCAGCGCGGCCAGCCGTCGGCCCAACGGCCGCAGACGCTCCCGGCTGCTCTCATCGACCGTCGTGTACCAGGGAGCTTCTCGCTCTGGACCCCGCCGCAGCCGGCGGCGGATGCGGCTGACCGCGAGGTCGCCCAGCTCGTAGTAGCGCCGCCCGTCCTGCGCTCCCCGGGTCAGCAGTTCCAGGATGTCGGACTCGGCGAAGCGGCGATGGCCTCCCACCGTCCGGAAGGCGCGCACCTTGCCGGCGTCGGCCCAGCGTCGCAGCGTGGATTCGTCCACTCCCAGTGCACGACATGCCTGGCCAAGCGTCAGCCAGCGAACCGAGGCGGGTGCAGCAGAGGACGGCTTGAGTACCGGCACGAAATCTATCTAAACCTGGGCAATCATCGCGCTGAAAGGCGCAGTGTCTAGATTCTATTCGGCCTTCGCGCTTCTGTCAACAAACACGAGGCGGGGGAGATACGGGCAACACGCTCAGCGGGGAAGGCTCTTCTATGCCAGCCCGACCAGCGCCTCCAGGCTGCGCACCAGCTCTTTGCGGCGCATCACTTCACGCGTGGCGAGTACCACGCCGGGCATGAACGAGTCGCGGCCGGTCGCGTCGTGCCGGATGATGAGCGTCTGCCCCTGCCCGCCGAAGATGACTTCTTGGTGGGCCACCAGGCCCGGCAGCCGGACGCTGTGGATCGTGACACCGCCCAGTTCCCCTCCCCGCGTGCCCGACAGTGTCTCCTTCTGTGGCACGTTGCGCTGAAAGGGCTCGCCTCGCGCGGAGACTATCTCCCGCGCGGTGCCGAGCGCCGTGCCGGAGGGGGCGTCCACCTTGCGGTCGTGGTGCAGCTCGATGATCTCGACCGCGTCGAAGAAGGGGGCCGCAATCTTCGCCAGATGCGCCATCAATACGGCGCCTATGGCGAAGTTCGGCGCCACAACTGCACCCAGGCCGCGCTCCCGGCAGTCGGCCTCCAGTCCATTGAGCCATTCGTCCGAAAGGCCCGTGCTGCCGATGACGAGTCGAACGCCGCGCTCCAAAGCCGCCTGCGCGACCTGCGGCGTCCACTCAGCATTCGTGAAATCGATGACCACGTCGGGCCGGGTGCGCTCCAGCAGTTCCGCCGGATCTGGGCTCATCGGTATGGTTCCGGCGTCACCGGGCAGGACGATCTCATCCTCCGAGCAGAACTTCTCGAGGACGCCAACCGGCTCCAAGTCGGCCTCCCGCACCACGGCGGCCAGGACTTCACGCCCCATGTTGCCGGTCCCGCTGACGACGACGCGTATTGCCATATCCTGCTCAGCGTACACCCTTCGCATCGAGAAATGAAGACGCCCCCAGCGTGCTGAGGGCGTTCTCGGTTGCGTTGCGCTTGCTACCGCCGGATCGGGCCCGGCCCCTGCCCCATCCTGGGACCCTGCCGGTTCGGCCCGGACTGACCCCGACCGCCGCGACCGCCACCCCGACCGCCTCCTCGACCGCCTCCTCGATCGCCTCGATGGCCACGTCCGCCTCCTCCGCCCCCATCGCTCCGGCCCTGGCCTCGACCCCGGCCGCGGCCGCCTCCATCACCGGACCGTCCCCCGCGCCGGTCATCATGTCGCGGTCGCTGAGATGGGCCGCGGTCGCGCTGCGGACGATCTTCGGCCGCACCCACGGGAGCGGGCTCATCACCTTCGCCTTCCTCGTCTGTGAGCAAGGCGCGACGGGATAGGTTGATCCGGCCCATCGAATCGATCTCGATGACCTTCACCATGATCTCGTCCCCGACGGCCACCACGTCCTCGACACTTGGCACGTGGTAGTCGGCCAGGTCGCCGATGCGCACCAGGCCGTCCTTGCCCCCGGGGATCTCGACGAAGGCGCCAAAATCGACGATGCGAACGACCTTCCCGGTGTAGATATCGCCGACCTCCACCTCCTTGGTCAGGCCCTCGATGATCTCAATCGCTCTGCGCGCCATCTCCTCGTTCGTGGAGCCCACGTGGACTGAACCGTCGTCCTCCACATCGACGCTGCACTTCGTCTCCTCGATGATAGAGCGAATAACCCGGCCGCCCGGGCCGATGACGCTGCCGATCTTCTCGACCGGAATCTCGATACGGTACATGCGCGGCGCCCACTTGGAGAGCTCCGCACGGTGCTCCGGAATCGTCTCCAGGATCTTCTCCAGGACGACGAGCCGGGCCTCCCGCGCCTGCCCCAGCGCGCGCTCCATGACCTCCAGCGTGATGCCCTTGATCTTGATGTCCATCTGGAGGGCGGTGATCCCGTCGCTGGTGCCGGCGACCTTGAAGTCCATGTCGCCGAGGGCGTCTTCCACCCCCGCGATGTCCGTGAGCACCTCGAACTTGCCGCCTTCACCCATCACCAGTCCCATGGCGATGCCCGCGACCGGTGCGTCGATAGGGGCGCCCGCATCCATCAACGCAAGCGTGCTGCCGCAGACGCTGGCCATGGACGTGCTGCCGTTGCTGGACAGCACCTCCGAAACAAGACGGATGGTGTAGGGGAATTCCTCCTCGTCCGGTATCACCGGCTCGATTGCGCGCTCAGCCAGCGCACCGTGCCCAATCTCGCGGCGACCGGGCGTCCGAATCGGCCTGGTCTCCCCAACGGAGAAGGGCGGGAAGTTGTAGTGATGCAGGAAGCGCTTCCGCTCCTCGGGCGAGAGGGTGTCAAGCTTCTGTTGCTCGCCGAACGAGCCAAACGTAGCGATAGTCAATACTTGCGTCTGGCCGCGGGTGAAGAGTCCGGAGCCATGGGTGCGCGGCAGCATCCCCACCTGGCACGAGAGCGGACGGATCTCCTTCGGACCCCGGCCGTCCGGCCTGACGCCGCGCTCCAGGATCGACGCGCGCACCGTTTCTTTCACTACTTCGTCCAGCGCCGCACCGACTTCCTGGGCGCCGTACTCCTCACCGAAGCGCTCCAGCAGCTCCTGCCGCCGCGCCTCCAGACCGCCCTGGCGCTCCTCCCGCGCTTCCGCCAGGAGTTCGTCCAGGCGGCCCTCAAGGGCTGCCTTCACTTCGTCCTTGGCCGCGAGCGGCACCGCATGCGCCTCAAACTCTCTCTTGGGCTGACCCACTCGGCCGATCAGCTCCTCCTGCAGGTCAAGTATGTCCTGGTTCGCGCGTTGTCCGAACTCGATTGCCTCCAGCATGATGCGCTCCGGCACCTGCTTGGCGCCCGCTTCCACCATCATGATCGCGTCGCGCGTGCCGGCCACAACGAGATCGAGATCGCTTTCCTGCAACCTCGAAAAGGTGGGGTTGAGCACAAACTCGCCGTCGATGTGGCCCACCCGCACAGAACTGACCGGACCGGCGAAGGGTGCTCCCGCCATACACACGGCTGCTGACGCGCCGATCGTACCCAGTACGTCAGGATCGTTCTCCTGGTCGGCCGAGAGGACCGTGATGGTAACCTGGACGTCGTTCCGGGAGCCCTTCGGGAAGAGCGGACGCAGCGGACGGTCCGTGAGCCGGGCAGCGAGGATCGCGTCCGTGCTGGGCCGTCCCTCCCGACGGAAGAAGCTACCCGGGATCCTCCCGACGGCGTAGAGCCGCTCCTCAAAATCGATCGTCAGCGGGAAGAAATCGATTCCCTCGCGGGGCTTGTCGCTGACGCATGCGGTAGCGAGCAAGACCGTGTCGCCATACCGCACGGTCACTGCCCCGTTGGCGAGAACCGCCAAGTCTCCTGCCTCAAGTGTTAGTGTCTGGTCGCCAATTGTACGTTCAACTCGTTCCGCCATAAGGCGTCACTCATCCTCCACTAGTCTATGATCTTGAGCGGACACACCTGCCGCTCAATACGTTGGTTGGTCGAGGGGGTCTGGTGCTCTCGAAGACCTTCGTGCGCTTCGCCTAGAACCCGAAAGGCGGCCGAGGGACCCTTGAGTAGGCGCGATCCCCGCCTTGATGGTGGTGTGATCCTTACTCCTCCCCTACATGCGGAAAGGCCCCCGCGTTTGTTACTTGCGGAGGCCCAGTTTGCCGAGAATGGCACGATATCGCTGCATATCTGTGCGGCTCAGATAGGCCAGTTCGCGTCGGCGCCGTCCCACCAGCTTCAGAAGCCCGCGCTCCGAGTGGTAGTCGTGCTTGTGCGCCCGCATGTGCTCCGTGAGCTGGTTGATCCGTTCGGTCAGGAGTGCCACCTGCACCTCTGAGGAGCCGGTGTCTCCCTCATGCCGGGCATGCTCCCGGACAACCGTTGTCTTCTGCTCCTGCGTCAGCATTTCGCTTTGCTGTCGAGACCGCCTGTGGTATCCTCGTTCGGCCTGCGGGCAGTCTAGCACGCGACAGATTATAGGCGCAACAGCCGCTACCGACGACGAAAAGAGAGCCGCAAGGAGGACACCGACCGTGGGTCGCGTCGGCATCGTCACCGACAGCACTGCCTGCATTCCGGCCGAGCTGGCGGCCCAGCATGAGATAGAGGTGATCCAACTCCTGCTGGAGTTCGGCAACGAGGTCTTCCGGGACGGCATGACGACCGATGCGGCTGACTTCTACCGCGCGCTGGCCACCGCAGGCCGGCCACCCACGACTGCCGCCCCCTCTCCGGGCGTCTACGCCGAGGCCATCATGCGGGCTGCCGCGGGCGCCGACGCCGTTCTCTGCCTCACCGTCTCTCGGCAGTTCAGCGCCATGTACGACGCCGCCACCCAGGGAGCAGCCATCGCGAAACAGCAGGCACAGCTAGACGTGCGCGTGCTGGACTCCGGCGCCGCTGCCATGGCCCAGGGCTTCGTCGTGCTGGAGGCCGCCCGCGCTGCTCAGGCGGGCGCGGACGTGGACCAAGTGATCCGGCGGGCGAAAAGACTCATGCCCCGAGTGCAGTTGCTGGTGGCGCTCGACACGCTCACATATCTTGGCCGCAGCGGGCGTGTACCGCGGCTTCTCATCTGGGCCGCCTCGCCGCTGCAGGTCAAGCCCATCGTGGAGTTCAAGCGAGGCGCCTACCGGCCCGTCGCCTTCGCCCGCACAAATCAGCGGGCGACCGAGCGGCTGTTCCAAGCGCTGGAACGGAGAACCCGGCCGGGGGCTCTGCACGTTTGCGTCCACCACACCAACGCCGTCCGCGCAGCAGAAGCTCTGGCCGCGCGGGTCCGCGCATCCCTCGATCCGAAGGAGCTTCTCATTGCCGAGTTCACCCAGGTCATGGGCGTCCACACTGGGCCGGGTCTGCTGGGCTTCGCCTTCTACACCGAGTCCTAGCGGGGAACCGTCGAGCCGCGCCGCCGGACGAAACCTATGTCTTGCTCGCCCTTCATGTCCTATACTCCAGTCGATGATCATGACCAAGACGGACGTGCGCCAAGAAGACGTGGCGCGCATCCTGGCCGGAGTGAAGCCGTACGCCTCCCGCCGGACTCGCCCGGCGCTGGTCGTCTTGGTCGGGCTGCCGGCCACCGGCAAGACTCGCCTCGCCGAAGAGCTGCGGAGCCGCACGGGCGCCGTGGTGTTCGAAAGCGACGCGCTGCGGCGTATCCTTTTCCGTCGGCGCACTTACTCGGCGGAGGAGAGTCGGCGCCTGTTCGCGGCCATTCACGCCGCCGCCGAGCAGCTGCTGAGCGAGGGTGTTTCGGTCATCCTTGACGCCACGAATCTGATACGAACCGAGCGGGCGCCGCTCTACGACATCGCGGAGCGGGCGACCGCCAGGACGGTACTTGTGGAGGTCACCGCACCGGACCGAGTCGTCCGCCAACGCCTTTCGCGGCGGCAGAAGGCCGGCGTCAGCCGCTCCGAGGCCGGCATCGGCGTCTACGAGCGGATGCGGTTGCGCGCGGACGAGATCCGCCGCCCGCACTACGCGGTCGACGCTTCGCAGAAGTCCGCACCCGTACTGGCGGCCATTGTAGAGGAGATGACCCGCCAGTGAGCAGAATGAAAAGGAGAGCCGGCGTTCGGGGCGTTCGGGGCGCCCGTGGCCGGAGGAAGGCCACACGGCGCACGGGGCGCACCGTCCCGCGCATTCCGGTCCCGGCCATCGCGATCATCGCCATCGCCGCCGTCGTGGCGATTGTCGTCTACGTGGTCTGGCAGCAAAGTGGCGACTCCAAGCCAACGTACGAAGAGGAGGCAAGAATAGAGACGGACCCCGCGCCCGACCTGCCGGGCGAATTCGTCGATCTGCCCGCGATCTACGGCGGCACCTACCCGGCCACCGCTCGTCGCGTGCGACGTGCCGCGGACTACCGCAACCAGGGCCTTCCCCCGGCCGGCGGTGAATATTGGGGCGACACCCCATGCCCGCAGGAGCCGAGCGAGGCACCCCAATTCTGCGGTCCAGCCCCCTGGCGGATCTACCGGGAGCCATGGGACCCGGAAGTCCTCGTCTACAACCTTCTTCAGGGCGGTGTCGTCCTCTGGTACAACACGACCGACCAGGCGGTCATCGACGAGCTGGAGCAACTCGTCCTGGCCCGGCTGCAGGATGGCGCCCGGCTCGTGATGACACCCTACGATGAAATCGACGAAGAGCACATCGCCCTCACCGCCTGGGCTCGCCGCGAGGTCTTCCCGGTCAGCGAGTACAAGAAGGAGGACGTGGAGGCGTTCATCGACGCGTTCGAGGGGCGCTTCAACCCCTAGCCCACGCCCCGGGGGTGAGCGCTGCCGTCCGCAGTGGCCGGCTGCTGCAGCCGGTCCGCCAGTCGACGCACACCCGCGTACCCCCATCGCTGGAGCGCCATCGCCAGCACCAGCCCCATGAGCGCCACCACAGCTCCCGCCATGGTGTCCAAGATGTAGTGGTTTGCCGTGAAGATGACCGCGGCGAACTGACCGACAGGCATGAAGACGCCCAGCGCGCGGAGCCAGAGGTTTCTCGTGGTCCAGATAAGGACGCCGCCCACCAGCAGGTGCCAGCCATAGTGCAGGCTGGGCACCGCCGCGTACGGATTGACGAAGGGCTGCGCGGACTGCGCCTGATAGCTGAAATGGCTGTACTCGTTCACGGTATCCACGAAGCCGAACCCGTAGTCTGCCGGCAGCAGGCGCGGCGGCGCCACCGGGAAGAGGTGGTACACGATCAGGGCGATCGCACCCGAGGCCAGCACCCCGTCGCGCGCCACCGTGTACTGATGCCGGTGGAAGAAGTACATCCAGAACCCCACCGCAACGATCACCGGGAAGTCCAGCCAGAAGTAGATGGCGTTGAAGAGCTGGATCAGTGCGCCGTAGTCGAGGATCGCGGAGTGCAGATCCGGCTCCCAGAAGAAGCCCAGAGAGCGCTCCAGGTCGATGATGTTGGAGGCGTTGCGCAGCGCCTCGGCGTCTCGTTGAACCACGCTGCCTCGAACAAGGAAATAGAGCAGGAACGCCAGCGCCACCAATCCGATCTCGAAAGCGTCCCGGAAAGCACGGTGCCGGCTGACGGCATCGACCACCTTCCGAGACGCGATCGCTAGGTCATCGGCCAAGGTTGCCCTCCGCCAGGAGTTAAGCACAGCCGTGATCGCAGCACCAACCGAACGCTCTTCTCCTCATTGCGCCCGCCTCCAGCCGGCCCGTATCATGCCTCTACCGCCGCCTTGGGCAAGAGACAATGGCCATTTCACGGAAGAACATACCAACGCAAGCCCCTTGGGAGTCCGTCGTCGGCTACTCAAGGGCCGTCCGCGTCGGTCCCTTCGTCCACGTCTCAGGAACAGCCCCCATCGACGAACGAGGGCAGGTCGTGGGCCCCGGCGATCCGCACGCGCAGGCCGTCCAGGCGCTGAGAATCATCGAGGGGGCGCTCAACGCCGCCGGGGCAGCTCTGCGCGACGTCGTCCGCACGCGGATCTACGTGGCGAACATCGACGATTGGGAACAGGTGGGACGAGCGCATGCAGAGTTCTTTCATGATGTCCGCCCGGCCACCACCCTGATAGAGGTAAGCCGCTTCGTCGACCCCCAGATACTCGTCGAGATCGAGGCGGACGCAGTCATCCTGTCATCCGACGCAGAGCAGGCAATTACCTGAAAGGAGCACCATGGATATCCGTGTCAAACGAGGGAACATCACCCGCCATCATGCGGGTGCCTTGATCGTCAACCTGTTCGAGGGCGTTACCCAGCCCGACGGCGGAACCGGCGCCGTGGACAGGGCTCTGGACGGCGCAATCTCGCAGGTCATCCAGGACGGAGACTGCCGGGGCAAGGAAAACGAGTTCACCCTGATCCACACGCTAGGGAAGATCTCCGCGCCCCGGGTGCTCGTTGCCGGATTGGGCAAGCGGGAGGAATTCACCCTGGACAAGGTGCGCAGCGTCGCCGCCGGCGCCGCCCGATACCTGCGTCGCATCCGCTGCGAGAGCATCGCCTCCATCACGCATGGGGCCGGGATCGCCAACCTCGACCCCGAGGCGTGCGCCCAGGCGATCGCAGAAGGCACCATTCTCGGCCTCTACACCTTCCGCCGACACAAGAAGCCGAAGGAGGACGAGGTTGACGTACAGGAGCTCGTGCTGGTCGAGTTCGATGAAGCGCGCCTGGAGGCGCTGCGCCGGGGCGTCCAACGCGGCGTCGTGCTGGCCGAAGCTACCAACTACGCCCGCGATTTGGCCAACGAGCCCGCGAACGTCCTCACCCCCACGGAGCTAGCCGCACGAGCGCGGGCGCTGGCGAACGAGACCCGGCTGGCGTGTGAAGTGCACGACCGGTCGTGGATGGAGAACCAAGGGATGGGCGCCCTCCTGGGCGTGGCCCAGGGCAGCCAGCAGCCCCCCCAGTTCATCGTGCTCCGCTACCGCGGAGAGTGGCCGCCTGAGGTGAGAAGGCTTCTGAAGCAGTTGGAGAAGGCGAAGGCGAGCGGCGCGCAGGGTGAGACGAAGAGGATAACAGGGCTACTGCGCACCAAGCACGGACACTACGTGTCGCGCCAGCCCAGCGAGCCCCCTCATCTGGCGCTGGTCGGCAAGGGGATCACCTTCGATTCCGGGGGAATCTCGATCAAGCCGGCGGCGGGAATGCATGAGATGAAGGGCGACATGTCCGGCGCCGCCGCTGTCATCGCCGCAACGGGCGCCATCGCCCGCCTCAAGCCCCCGATCCGCGTCACGGCAGTCGTGCCGGCAACGGAGAACATGCCCAGCGGCAGCGCCACCAAGCCGGGTGACATCCTCCGGACGATGAGCGGCAAGACCATCGAGGTGATCAACACAGACGCGGAGGGCCGCCTCATTCTGGCTGACGCCCTTGCCTACGCCCGCCAGCAGTCGCCTGCGGCCATCGTCGATGTGGCCACGCTGACCGGCGCCATCGCCGTCACCCTCGGCAATGTGGCCCTGGGCGCCATGACCAACAACGACCCCCTCTACGCCCGGGTCCAGCAGGCAGCCCAGGCCGCCGGGGAGAAGGTCTGGCAGCTCCCCATGTACGACGAGTACAAGGAGCAGATCAAGAGCGATGTGGCCGATATGAAGAACACCGGCGGTCGCAACGCGGGTTCCATCACCGCCGCCTTCCTCCTCAAGGAGTTCGTCGAGGACACACCGTGGGTACACCTGGACATGGCCGGCGTGGACAACTATGACAAGGAGAAGGGCGTGATGGTGAAGGGCGCGAGCGGCATCCCCGTCCGCACGCTAGTCCACCTGGCGCTGAGCCTGGCGGAAGAGCCGCTGGCTGGAAGAGCGCCATAGCAGACACGCTCGCGCGGCAGTCGTCCTTTTGTGAGTTCGCGAAGTACAGGCGCGCTGATGGGCGTTCTGCCGTCGGCACTCAGGCCCAGGCATTCCTCATTCGCCACGCCACGTTCCGGGGACATCAGAATCGGCCCCCTGTCCTCGTGCGCGAAGGTCTTGGGCTTCACGGAAACGCCCGCGAGAGCGCAAGAATGCCCGCCAGCCCCAAGCCATGCTGCCACCGACTAGTCGGCATCAGAGCATGAGGCCGCTCTTATAACCCATGCCCCATCCTCACCCTCACCGATCTCCAACTCACGTGCTCTGCCAACCGCAGCAAACTTCGACGACAGCCTGGTTGGGGGGTGTACTAGCACTATTCGAATCGGACCATCATCCGTCGCACTGAGCGCCTGTTCCACTGCACCTAGGACCTCATCCAAGAACGACGGCGTGACAGCGTCGACTCCAGCGAAGTCGAGAGTCACTTCATCGCGCCCTGCGGCCTCCCTTAGGGCCTCACATATCGGTCTTGCCGAATCTCTAGTGACCAGCGCACGTTTGCGGATGAGTTCATGAACCCTAATCATACTGACCATGACACTATCTTACGTGGCTATGGAGGCATACGCGAGTGTCCCAGGGTACAGGGTCGTTCTCTTAGCCTCACATTCCATCTCTTCGTTGGTCTCGACCATACCGATTCCTGAATGAATGATGAGCTGGCGGCCCGCTTTCCGCATGTCCTCTGCCACGCCATACAGGCCGATGCCTCGCGTGCTGAGCCCGGTGCCGCTAACACGCTCTCTGAGAGCCAATTCAATTGCCGCCCAGTCGTACGGAACCTGATCGCGAAGCGCGGGGTTGCGCTCCAAGGAGCCGCGAATGCCGATGCCGCCGTCAGCAACCACGCAAATGAACCTTCTACCGTAGTGGAACTCATAGAACTGAATGAGACCGAACGCCCCGATTTCAGACTCCGAGTGCTGAACCGCGTTCAGGGCTAACTCGGCAAAGACCTCGCTGACGACAGGATGCAGATTCGCGGCACCCAATCCAGCCTCCCCCAGGGCATCGAGCGCCCTGTTTGCCAGTTCCTCCACTTCGTGCTCCTCCCTGAAACCCGTCACCGGGAGGACCAACTGCGGGTCGGTGCGCCCACCCACCCCTCGGTCGTCGACCTCAACGCCGGCTCGCTGCAGCAGATCGAACAGGCCAACGCTCTTCAAGTACACCGCAGCTCCTAGGTTTTCCGGCACCAGCAACCGAGCCGCACTACCCCTGGCAACTGTTAGCAGCGGGTAGACAACACACCACAACACAGCCGCCGGCCTCACAAACTCGCACTTGCGCATATCTATGTCGGTTGACTGTTCCAGAAACGCAGGGGATCTGGGATCACTTGTGGCGCTCGAAGCATACCGCGCCGACAGATGCCCCGCGTGCCAGAATGCCTGTGGGACTTCAATCCGCATGATGTACCTCCCGCCCCAATCCAGCGGCTCGAAAGCTACCCGCGCTCCCTCAGCAACCCGACGACGCGGTCCAGCAGCCGGTGCGCAACCTCGTACTTGGGCATGAGCGGAAGCTCGTCCATCTTGCCGGAGGTGTCGATCAACGTCACCTGGTTGGTGTCGACGGCGAAGCCGGAGCCGGGGGCGGTCAGGTCGTTGGCGGCGATCAGATCCAGCCCCTTCTCGTCGAGCTTCTTGCGGGCATTGGCCAGTAGATCGTTGGTCTCCGCCGCGAACCCCACCTTCACAATGGAGCCCGTTACCTCTAGCAGGAAGTCGGGCGTCTTCTCCATTTCAACCGAGACCCGCTCCGGTCCCTTCTTGACCTTCCGCGAGCCCCGCTCCGCCGGCCGGTAGTCGGCGACCGCCGCGGCCATGATCAGTGCGTCGGCACCTTCGCAGGCCGCCAGCACCGCCTCGCGCATCTCGGCGACCGTCTCCACGGAACGGAGCTCCACTCCGTACGGGCAGGGGAGCGCGGTTACCGTCGAGACCAGGGTGACCTCCGCGCCCCGGTCTCGCGCCGCCTCGGCCAGAGCGTAGCCCATCTTGCCCGACGAATAGTTACTGATGAACCGCACCGGATCGAGCGGCTCGCGGGTCCCGCCGGCTGTGACCACCAGCCGGCGCCCGGCCAGGTCGCCGCGCCGCGCCAGCGCCTGCTTCAGCGCCCCCACCAGCACGTCGGTCTCCACAAGACGGCCCCGCCCCATCCGGCCGCTCGCCAGGCGCCCTTCCGCCGGGCCCACAATCGTGCATCCCCGCTCACGCAGCGTCTGCAGGTTCGCCTGCGTGGCGGAGTTCTCATACATCTGGTGATCCATCGCCGGCGCGACGAGTACCGGCGCCTGGGTCGCCAGCACCGTCAGGCTCACCATGTCATCAGCCAGGCCCTGGGCCAGCTTCGCGATGGTATTCGCGGTCGCGGGCGCAACGAGCACCGCCTCCGCCCTCCGCGCGATCTCGATGTGCTCAACGGCCAGCTCAGTGCTCGGGTCAAACATGTCGATCAGAACCGGCCCGCCCGACAGACTCCTCAACGTGAGCGGCGCAATGAAGCGCGCCGCCGCAGCCGTCATCACGACATCCACTTGGGCGCCGGCTTGCCGCAGCTTGCTCACCACGTCGGCCGCCTTGTAGGCAGCTATGCTTCCGGTTACGCCCAATGCGATGCGACGATCCTTGAGCATGGTGCTAGCTCCGATTCGCCTCGTAGATGAGACGGAGGCCCTGCAGCGTCAAGTCCGGGGCAACGACATCGATCACCGTCGTCTCGCGGGCGATCAGCTCCGCCCACCCACCTGTACCGACCACCGTCGCCCCGCCACCGAGCTCCCGCTTGAACCGCTCTACCATCCCCTCAATCAGCCCCACATACCCGAACAGCAGCCCGGACTGCAGCGCGCCCACGGTGTTCTTGCCGATCGCGCTTGGCGGCCGCGTCAATTCCACGGGATAGAGCTTCGCCGCCCGATCGGAGAGCGCCTCCGCCGCGATATGGATGCCGGGCGCAAGCGCCCCCCCAAGGTAGTCTCCCTCCGCGGAGACGGCATCAAACACCAACGCGGTGCCAAGGTCCACGACGATCAGGGGCGGCGGACCGTAGAGCTTCACCGCGCCGACGACGTCCGCTACGCGGTCAGCACCCACGTCCCTGGGGCTGTCATACAGGATACGGACCCCTGTACGTGTCCCCGTCCCTACTACCAGGGGGACCACGCCCAGGTGCCGCCGGCAGAGCTCCTCAAAGACCGGTTCCAGGTCCGGCACCACGCTCGCCAGCGCAGCGTCGCTGATCTCCCCTATATTCACGCTCTCAACGTTGAGCAGGCCTAGCAATATGAGGGCATACTCATCCACCAACCGCTCTCGCTCGGTCGCCACCCGCCACGTCGCCCGCAGCCGCTCCCCCTCAAAGAGGCCGATTGTGATGGTTGTGTTGCCGACGTCGATAGTGAGCAGCATGCCGTTGACCGTTCTCTCCGGCCGAACGCCGCTCATTATAGGCCCGGTCTCTACAGCCCCGCAACCAATTGTGTCGCTTGCCATAGGGTCGATTTTTTGCACGGGGTCGTCATAAGAGCCTTGATCCTCCTACCATGCGCCGTGCTATGCTCACCATCGCCTGGAGCCATCTTCTGGGCGCGGCCAAGGGGCCTTCCGGAGTTATCCGTCGTGGCGCTTCACTTCCGCGACGATCCGCTCGGCGGCCCCGGCAGCGTAGATGCCAGTGACCGCCACTCTGGCGCCGGGCATATTCAACGTTTCACGGCCTTTCGTATCAGCCGGGCCACCAGCCGGGACAGTAGAGCTTAGCCTTCGGCCGGGTACGGTCGAGGTGTGAATCCGAGAGGAGAAGGCTGCCTTGCCGGACCGTTCACCAGAAACGATCTGGGAGACCGCCTTGGGTCAGCTCGAGCTTCAGGTCACCCGCCCCAACTTCGAGACGTGGCTGCGCAGCACCGTGGGGCTCAACATGGACGGCTCGCAGTTCGTGGTCGGCGTGCAGTCCGATTTCGCCGTCGAGTGGCTGAAGTCTCGCATGCACTCCCTCGTGAGCCGCACCATCTCGCAGCTCCTCGGCAGCCCGTTCTCCGTCACCTTCCACGTCCTGGGGGCGCAGCCGTTCCCTGGTCCCCCGCCGGTGAATGGCCGGCAGGGGCCGTCCGCCGTCCCGGCGCCACCTCTGGATCTCCATCCCGGCCTTACCTTCCAGTCCTTTGTTGTGGTGGAGAGCAATCGTCTCGCCCACAGTGCGGCGCGCCGCATCGCCTGCGGCGATAGTCCTTACAACATTCTCGTGCTGTGCGGCGGCTCCGGCCTTGGCAAGACCCACCTTCTCCATGCCATCGGCCATCACGCCGTGGAGGCAGGCACCCCCACTGTCGCCCTCACCGCCGAATCCTTCGTCGATCGCTACGGGAAAGCGGTTCGGGACGGTCACCCGCACACCTTCCGCCAGCTCTTCCAGGGCTGCCGGCTCCTTCTCCTCGATGATCTCTCATTTCTCGCTGCGCGCTCCGCCTCTCAGGAGCAGTTCTTCCACATCTTCAACACGCTTCAGGCGACCGACTGCTCCATCGTCGTCACAGTGGATAGGTCCCCACAGGCTGTCCACGGCCTTACGCGGCGGCTCCAGTCACGCTTGCAGGCCGGCCTCGTCGCCGACCTCAATCTCCCGCCAACCCGCGAACGGTTGGAGATCCTGCGCGCAAAGGCCGCCACCCTCGAGCAGCGCATCCCCGACGACGTCATGCACCTGGTCGCCGAACAGCCGTATGAGACCATCACCGAGCTGGAGGGCGCGCTCAACCGTATCACGGCCTACGCGGACCTCACACATAGCGCCCCCTGCGCCGACACCGCGCTCCACGCGCTCTACCCCCTGGGCAGATCCGCCCAGACGCCCTGCCCAGAACAAGTCCTCGCCGCCGTGTGCAACCATTTCCATATCCCGAGAGATCACCTCACAGGCCCGTCCCGCGCCCGCGATGTGACTTATGCCCGACACATCGCTATGTACCTTCTCCGCCAGCACGGCAGCCATGCACTAGCCGAGATCGGTCAACTCCTCGGCGGGCGTGACCACTCGACGGTCCTCCATGCCTGCCGCCGGATCGACCGCGAAGCCACAACCCTTCCACAGACCCGCAGCGACATCGACCAGCTCAGAGCCGCGCTCCTGAATCAGCCCGCGGCTTAGCCTACCACCGCCTCCACAATTCCCACAGCGTTACTAGTATGATGACAACAACGCGCCCACCATGATCGGTGAGATCGAACTGACGTGTATCGGGGGACCGGGTGGATCGGGGCTGGTCAGTTTTCGCAAGGAACGCTATGTGCCCCGCGGTGGTCCCGACGGGGGGGATGGTGGCCGCGGTGGCGATGTCGTGGTAGAGGCTGACTCCAGGGTGCTGCTACTCGATGCGGTGCGCAGTAGTCCAGTTGTGCGTGCTGGGGCGGGGAGCCCCGGTGGATCGCAGCGTCGCCGTGGTCGTGCTGGAGAGGATGCCGTCGTACGGGTGCCTGTTGGGACGGTCGTATGGGGTGCTGGCGACGCACTCGATCCACTGGTGGACCTGGCTGTTTCTGGAGCGCGGGTCGTCGTCGCTGCCGGTGGCGATGGTGGAAAGGGAAATGCCCGCTTCGCGACATCTACGAGAAGGGTCCCGCGAATCGCGGAAAAGGGACTCCCGGGGAAGCGGGCGACGATTCGCCTGGACTTGCGGCTCCCGGCTGACGCGGCTGTAGTTGGTCTGCCGAACGCCGGGAAGTCGGCCTTGGTCGGCAGCATCTCCAGGGCGTCGCCGAAGGTGGGAGCCTACGCGTTTACCACGGTGGACCCGCTGTTGGCGGCGGTGGAGCGCGGGCACGAGGCGGCGGTGATAGTGGATCTGCCGGCCCTTGTCAGTGGCGCGCACGGGGGGGCCGGTCTCGGCGTGTCCTTCCTTCGGCATGCCTGGCGGGCCGGGCTCTTGGTCTATGTGTTGGACGCCGCGGAGGGCGTGCCCCTGCAGGACATGCTGGTGCTGCGGGAAGAGCTGGCGGCGTTCGGCTGGGGGCTGTGTGAGAAAGACTGGCTTGTGGCGCTCAATAAGATAGACCTGCCGGGCGCCGCGGACCGAGCGGCCCGCATTGCGCATGAGCTGGCGGATGAAGGTATCGAGGCCTACTGCGTATCCGCGGCAACAGGTGCCGGGACAGATGAGCTTGTAGGGGCGATGTTCCAGCGCCTGCGCGGGAAACGGCAATCCACCCCTGGGATCTCCGGGGAGCCAACGGACGGCGGTGCCCGGCCTGCTGGCGCGCGGCGGATGGAGATCGTGCGAAAACGGGGCGGGTTCGAGGTACGGGGCCCCGAGGCTGCTCGGGCGGTGGGCAAACTGGGGGTCGAATCGGCGGAGGCGCGGGCGGAGGTGGCACGCCGTCTTAGCCGGGCAGGGATACTCTCGGCGCTGAGGCGGGCAGGAGTGAAGCCGGGCGATAGGGTGAGGATTGGAGACGCCGAACTGGAGTGGCCGCTGTGAAGCTGGGGGTTCTCGGCGGGACGTTCGATCCGGTGCATCTGGGGCACTTGGTGCTCGCTGAGCAGGCGCGGGAGCAGCTCGGCCTCGAGCGGGTGCTGTGGGTGCCCGCCGGCGAGCCGTGGCGCAAGGGGGATGCGCTGGTGACCCGAGGCGAGCATCGGGTAGCGATGGTGGCGCAGGCCGTTGCCGACAATCCGGCGTTCGAAGTGAGCACGCTGGAGGTCGAACGGCCAGGACCGACGTACACGGCAGACACGCTCGCGATACTCCGCGAGCTGCACGACGGCAGCGAGCTCGTGTTCCTCTTGGGGAGCGATGCGCTGGAGGATCTGCCCAACTGGCACCAGCCGACTAGGATAGTCGAGCTGGCATCTCTCGGAGTGGCGTGCCGCGGGAGGGATCGGCTGGCGGGCGAAGCCCTGGAGGGCTTGCTGCCCGGGCTGGCGAGCCGGGTCGCGTGGATAGACATGCCGAACATCGATATCAGCGCAAGGGAGTTGCGGCAGCGGGCGGCGACAGGAGGCAGCCTGCGGTACCTCGTGCCCCGGGACGTGGAGGGCTACATCCGGGAACACGGGTTGTATCGCCCGCCCTGACGCCCCGCCCGTGCCGAACGAGGCAACGCGCCGCCTGCGCGGCGCATCCGCCCGTCGTCCGAATCGTGCTCCTCTCCCGTGCGACAGGTGGTATCCTGTGGCGTGCGCTCGAAGAAGCCTAAGGATAGAGGAGTCCAGGTGCGTCTCGTTATCGCCATAGTGATCGTCGCGATGGTGGCGGCAACGCTCTTCACCGTTGCGGTCGGCAGTGACGAGCCGCCCTCGCCGGGGGCGATCGTCGAATGGATTCGCGGCGGGGATGAGACGCCGGCGCCCGCCGCGACGGCGGCGGTGCTGTCGACGCGGACGCCTCGGGTTCCCACGGCCGCAGTGGCCCAAGAGGTGTCGGGACTCGCGTTTCCTATTTCCGGCGCGTGCCTGCCCGAGAGCGACGCTTTGATGCCGGGCGCGCCGCGCGATTATCGGCAGGGCACACACGAGGGCGTGGACTTCTACGAGTCGGACAACTGCACTTCGATCGGGTTGGGTACCGAGGTGCTGGCGGCGGAGGCAGGCACCGTCGTAAAAGCGGACCTGGCCTATCAGGATCTCACCGAGGACACGCTGGCGGAGCTGTACGAGCGCATCGAGGGAGGCACGGGCGACGCGGAGGCGGTCGAGGATGCATTTCGCGGACGTCAGGTCTGGGTCGATCACGGAGACGGTGTCGTCACGCGGTATGCTCATCTCAGCGGCATCGCTGATGAGATCGGCGTCGGCCGAAGGGTGGAACAGGGCGCGCTCATCGGATACGTTGGCGATTCAGGCACCCCTGAATCCGTCACGGCCCCGGGGACCGAGATGCATCTGCACTTTGAGATCCGCGTCGGTGAGGCCTACCTCGGAGAAGGGCTGGGCGCGGACGAAGTGCGGCGGTTGTACGTGCAGGCGTTCTCGCCCTGACGGTGCCCATCGGAAGAGTGCTGAGCTCTCGTCCGCCCGCGATCGGCGCATGGACGCCTGTGCCATGAGGGTGTATGCTGGTTAACCGGTGCCGGTGGGCGCCGGAGAGGGAGGCGCTTGCTGCTGCGGGGAGGGAGTCCGGGCGGGTGCCCCCGAGCCTTGTCGACGGAGAGCGGGCAGGAAGGAGACGTGGATGCTAGGCGCACTGGCGGTCCTCACGATTGAGATCGACATCAATCCGGAGATCCGGGAGTTCGGCGGCCTGCTGCTCACCTGGCACGGGGTGTTCACGGCTGTCGGCATAGCGGCGGGCGTGTTCGTTTGCGTGCTCGTCGGGCGGCGCCTCGGCTTCATCGATGATGACGTCTACAGCGCGGCGTTGGTCGCCATCCCCTCCGGAATCATCGGCGCCCGCGCCCTGTATGTCATCGAGCGCTGGGGCGACCCGGGCGTGGAGAACGCCATGGACGTGATCCGTCTCAACGAGGGCGGCATAGCGATCTATGGTGCGGTACTGGGGGGCATCGCCGGCGGCCTGGTGTACGTGTGGTTCCGCAAGCTACCGATGCTGCGCGCGCTGGACGTCGCCGCCTTCGGCGCCATCTTGGGGATGGCGATTGGCCGCATCGGCGATATCATCAACGGCGAGCACTTCGCTAAGGTGTCCAGCCTGCCCTGGGCCGTGAAGTACACGAACCTCAACAGCCCGAGCGTGGTCGGCCACCCGGAGTGCGCGCTGAACCCGGTCACCCTGCAGGTCCCCTGCGCACAACACCCGGCCGTTGCGTATGAGATGATAGGGGACTTGATCATCTTTGGGTTGCTCTTCCTCATCTTGCGCTTGGCCAAGAAGGACGGCGTTGTCTTCTTCAGCTTCCTCCTCTTGTATTCGCTCATGCGGTTCGGGGTGAGCGAGCTGCGGATCGACAGCCGCGTCATCATCGCCGGGCTGACGACGCCGCAGGTGACGGCCCTCTTTGTCATCGCCATATCGCTGGTGGGGTTCCTGTACATCTGGCGGCGACCGGCATCCGAAGTGCCCGTCGGTACTGCGGCTTCGGCCACCGCCACCGGCCCGCCGGGCAGGTAGCGTGCCGGGAGCGTCCGGAATGCGCCCTAGTCGCGGGTGCGCCATGGGTTCGTCCTAATGATGCTGACGGTTGATGAGACAGCGCCGGAGCTGGATCTGCTGGATCTCGAAGGCAGGCGGCATCGGCTGCAGGATGCGCTGGTGCGGGGACCGGCGCTGGCTGTCTTCTGGAAGGCCGATTGCGCCACCTGCCACCTTGCGTTTCCCTATCTTCAGCGGCTGGCGGAAGCCTATCCGTCGGGCGACTGGCAGATCTTGGCGGTCTCTCAGGACACCGCTCAGGCGAGCGGGGACTTCGCTCGGCGCTACGCCCTTACGTTCCCGACGCTCATCGAGGATGAAGGCTGGTCCGCGTCGCGTCGGTATGATCCAGATGCGACGCCGGCGACATTCCTCATCGGCAGGGACGGGGTGATCGAGATGACCAGCGTTGGCTTCAGCAAGGCGGACCTGAACGAGATGTCGCGGCGCATCGCTGAGCACTTGGGCGAGGAGGCCCGGGTGATCGCCGAGGATGACGACGGCAATCCTCCCTTCCGGCCGGGCTGAGAGCCGAGACACCGCCGGTAGGCCGGTCGGCCCGCCATCACCGGAAACGCAAGCGGCGGGCCTCCAGGGCCCGCCGCGGCGGCTATCGGTTATTCTGGCCCGACACCACGCTGATGATTTGGCGGCGGGTGCCGCCC
>CAYOSF010000006.1:133921-256005 GCA_964406605.1 uncultured Dehalococcoidia bacterium
CCCCGGGGGGGGGGGGGGGGCGCCCCCCCCCCCCCCCACCCCCCGGGGGGGGCCCCCCGGCCCCCCCCGCGGCTGCTATCGGTTAGTCTGCCGCTACTCCACGATGATGATGTCGCTGCGGGTGCCGACGATGGACTGCCAGGCGTAACCCTGGGTCACGTCGTAGAACCAGATATCCACCCAGGTGGGTGACAGGGCGCCGCGGTCCAGGCACGTGAAGACGCGGCTTGAGGGATCGCTCGCGATGACGAAGCGGGTACCGAACGGCAGATCGGAGCTGCACGCGGCGGCGCCGTCGAAGACCTGCTGGCCGTTGGCCATGTTTCCGCAAAAGCCGTCGCCGACGCAGGCGTAGAACGTCACCGAGGCGCCGGGGATGCGGGTGCCGGCGATACGGGACGGCGCCTGCCAAACGGCGTGAGCCGACGCCGCGCTGGCTGCGGCCAACCGCTCCGCCTCGGCCGCTGCCTCCTGCTCTGCCACCGCCGCCGACCAGGCTGCAATCGCATCCTGGGTCGCGCTGGCCTCGCCCAGGTAAGGGAGGGCTATCTGGCCTCCCACGTCGCCGAGGTATTCGGCAACGCTGGCTTGGCGGGCGCCCTCAACGAAACGCTGGGCCTGCGGCGTCGTCCCGGCCACGGCATCGAAGTACCTGAGCTGCTGCACGAAGGGAATCCCTCCCACGAAGGTCGAGACGCTCAGGTCCTCTGTCCGCGTCGCTGCTGTCCCTGTGACGCCGGCCGAGCTGTGCACCAAGCTGGGGGCGGTGACTGAGTTGCTCTGCTGGATCGCGGCCAACGCTGGCAGCGTTGTGGCGAGTACAACCACGACCGCCGCGAAGGTGCCGGCTATGAGCATCTGCCGGGTGACATGCGCCAGCAAGCGAGATATCCAGCTCGGCCTCGCCTGGCTCGGGCGCGCCCTGGGAATGAACCTAGGCGCGGCGGCGAGCGGCGGCAGGGCTTGCTGCCCAAGACGGGCAAGCGCTGAGACGCCTCCGCTCGATGACAGCGCGAAGGGCGTCCCTCTAGTACGACGTTGAACCTCAGAGAATAACAATACGATGACCTCCCATCCCCGCACGGGGCTGTCTTATGTACACAAGGCGGCAGTATCCCGGAGGGCTGCGTTACGATCAAGGCGAGCCTGTCAGCGGCTTGTGAGGGATTTCTCTAGCTCGGACGGGTCGCTCGAACGGGGGACGCCTTCGACAGATGCCGTCGGGTGCGCGAAACAGGACGAAAGTAGGACGATTTATGTGCGGCTTCGGTTAGGGTGCGACTTGGCACGGAGGTTCCGGAAACTTGATTCATGAAAGGCACGGGCTAAGAGGTGGCTAGAGCAGGATCAGGAGGGAGATGCGGGGCGAGCCATGAAACGCTGGATGTGGCCCGAGAAGTCCGCGCGCAGTTCCTTTCTTGGAGCCCAGAGGTCGGCACCTGGTGCCGTGGCGCGCGGCTGCGGGGCAGCAGGCCTTGGCGCCGATCCTGACACGTGCTGATGTTGCTTGACCCCCTCTCAATTGCAGTGCTACCCTGATTTTGCCCCGGAGAAAAGGAGGTGGGGTGATGGCTGCTGTTGGCATAGGTCCCATAGGTCCTTTCGAGGGCCTCATCATCCTGGCCGTAGTCGTACTCATATTCGGCGTCGGCAAGCTATCGGAAGTCGGCGGCGCGCTCGGCAAGAGCATCCGCGAATTTCGCAGGGCGGCGAGAGAGCCTGACGAGATTGAGCGAACGGCGCCGCCTGCCGAAGGCGGGAGCACTGCCTCCGCCCAGGCGACCTTTTCCACATGCACGAAGTGCGGCGCGCGGGTGCCGGGTGCGTCGAAATTCTGCGGGGAGTGCGGCGCACCCGTCGGGGCGGCGGTCAAGTAGCATTCGTTGGTGATCTGCGAGAGCCGCCCCGAGAGGTCGGGGCGGTTCCCTGTTTTCTGAGGTAGCGCCATGCCGATCCGGGCTGTTGTGTTCGATCTCTGGGGCACGCTGGTAGGGAACAGCGTGTGGCGCTACTTGGAGGAGCCACGTCGTGGCCTGCGCACACGCCTGGTCATGGAGGCGCTGGCCTCCGCCGGGCGACCCCGCTCGGAAGCGGCCGTTGCGTCTGCCTTTCGCGCCTTCGAGAGGGAGCACAGTGCTCTCCAGGGTCGCGGGCTCGACATCGAGAGCGGCGAGCGGGTGGTCCTCTTCTTGGAGAAGCTCGAGCCCGGCCTGGCCGGGCGGCTCCGCCCGGACGAGCTGCTGGCCGCAGAGGATGCGCTGGTGACGCCCGGCCGGGTGATGCCGCCGGAGCCCGCGCCGGGGGCGGAAGAGGCGCTGCGCGAGGCGAAGGGGCGGGGCCTGGTGGTCGGCCTGATCTCCAACACCGGCATCACGCCTGGCTACGTGCTCCGCGGTCTCCTGGCGGACTATGGGCTGCTGCCCTACTTTCGGGCGCTCACCTTCTCCGATGAAGCGCGCTTGGCCAAGCCGGCCGCCGGCATCTTCCACTGCACCCTGGACGCGCTGGAGATGGAGCCGGCGGACGCGGTCTTCATCGGCGACATGCCGGAGCTGGACGTGGTCGGTCCGCTTGCGGTGCGCATGTGGGCGGTGCAGATAGGAGACCGACAGCTCGATGGTGTGAGGCCGCACGCCCGCATCGACTCTCTGCCGGAACTCTTTCCGACGTTGGAACGGCTCGGTCTGCTAGGGGACTAGTCCCCGCTCCTACTGGAGCGCGGTCGACGGGTGGGTGTCCGCGTGCGGGCCCCTGACGATAGCCATGGGGCGGCGGGGCTCGGTGTGGGACGGCTGGCCTGGTGGTTTCCGGGCGGGGTTACTGAGCGGGACGGAAGGTCACGCTCCGCCCCGGAAAGCTTCCTGTTCCCGGTTGGACCTAGCGGAAGACTGCCGCCTGGGCCGACTCAAGCCGCTGGGCGAACGCCTCGGTCAGCGAGGCCTGGCCATCCTCGTCTGTGCGGAAGACCGCGAGCACGTCGTAGCCGCGCGATCGCAGGTCGTCGGCTCCGCCTTCGTGGCGCTCCACCAGCACGACGAGCAGTGTGACCGTGCAGCCCAGGTCCTCCACCGCGTCGATCGCCTTCTGGACCGACCCCCCTGTGGTGATCGTGTCCTCCACGAGCGCGACCCGCTTGCCCGGTCTCAACAGCTCCTGGCTGTCGTCCTCGGCCTCGCCCAGATCAACCGAGGCGTAGGGCTCGACGACGAGATCTCGCGCGCCGTGCTGCTTCTGCTCCTTGCGGACGACGAAGACGGGCAGGTCGCGGCCGCGCGAGAGACTGGCCGCGCCGACGGCCATCGCGATGGGGATCGCTCCCATCTCGGGTCCACCCACGGCCTCCGCGCCGGAGGCAAGGACCACGTCCACCAGCGCCTCGCCGATGAGCTTGGCCCCGGAAGGACGGAGCGTGATACGCTTGCCGTTGTAGTAGTACTTGCTCTTGCGGCCGGAGACGAGTGTGAAATCGCCGTAGCGAAAGCAATGGCGCTGGGTCAACTCACGTAGGCGTTCAAGGTCGTTGCGGTCCACCGGCTTCCTCCTGAGGCGTCTCGGCTGAGTTCGACGAGGTCTCTGCCCAATGGGCGTCGTCCTGGCACCGTTATAGCCGATCGCCGCCGTGCGGGGGAAGGAGTAACACGAAGGTACCAGCAAGGCGTGGTCGAGGAGGGTGGTCAATTGGATGCGGTAGAGAGATTCTATGACGAGAACGCTCGCCAAGAATGGGACCGGCATGACAGGCAAAGGCTCGAGTTTGCAGTGACCATGCGCGCCTTCGCGGATTACCTTCCCCATCCTCCGGCACACATCCTGGATGTCGGTGGGGGTCCTGGCAGATACGCCGTCGCGCTTGCCGACCAAGGATACGCTGTGGCCCTTGTGGACCTGTCGGGCAACTGCTTGGCGGTTGCCAGGGACAGGGCTAGGGAGGCGGGGGTCGAGTTGACCGGCTACGTTCATGCTGACGCAAGGAGCTTGGGGCAGTTCGCGGATGGGAGTGTCGATGTCGTGCTTCTGATGGGGCCTTTGTATCATCTGCCGGCGCTAGCTGAGCGACGCAAGGCCGTGGACGAGGCCAGAAGGTTGCTCAGGGAGCGGGGACTGCTTTTCGCTGCGTTCATCAGCCGCTACGCCCCAATCCGTTTCGAGGGCAAGAGCGAGCCCGCGGCCATAGTCGAACGCCTGGCCTGGGCTGAAGAAACGCTGGCCACCGGTGTCTTCAGACCGTGGTCAGAAAGGCCGGGCTTTGCCGGGTTCACTGATGCCTATCTGATCCATCCCTCTGAGATCACACCGTTCATGGAAGACGGCGGCTTCGAGACCCTCGACCTGATCGCTTGCGAAGGGGCTTTCAGCATGATCGATGAGCGGATCAACGGACTGACCGGCGAAGCCTGGCAAACGTGGGTGGATCTGAGCTATCGCCTTGGCAAAGACCCGTCGGTGCACGGCGCGGCTGAGCACCTGCTCTACGTGGGTCGGAAGAAGTAAGGCCTTCCGGCGCCTAACTGCTCGATGGCGCTCCAGGCCCGTCGGCGCTGTCCGTGGCTTCTTCTTCGTCCCGGTACTCGAGACGGAGCGCGTTCCGCATGCCCTCCAGCCACGCGTCCTGTTCCTTGGCCCGGAACACGCTTCCGGGCTTCGGCAGCCGTGCGAAGCTCTCCCAAAGGAGCCGGCTTTTCGTTGCCGGCGCCGTAGCCCGCGAACGACCTTTCCTGTCATCGACTGCGCGGTCCCGGCTGGGCTGCGCGCCTCCCCTGGAAGCCGGCATTCGTAGCTGCTCCTGGATCGGGATGCCGGCCTCACGGCACAGGCCGAGAAACAGGATCGCCATCCTGTAGTGCTGGGACGCGGGCTCGTAGCGCCGGAACGCGGCGACGATCTCGCTCTGCGACCGCCTGGAAGGATGGGCGTTCTGGAAGATGTCTGGGTAGGCCCGACGGAGCGCTTTCTCCAGCAGTTTCGGGTATTCGGCGTCACCGCTCTGGACAAGCGCCTGGAGATCGTGTCGGGGTTCGTAGTATTGGTCGACGAGACCGAGGAACCGCAACGTGTTTGCTACACGTGAGGCTATTGCGGGGGAGAGCCCTCGCGCCTGCAGGTACTCGTGGTCTATGGTCTCAGGAATCTTCCCGATGCGGAGCTGTCGCAGCACCGCGATGACGGTTCTTGCGGGGCCGTAGGGTCGGTACGAGGTGTCCACGACGATCTCTCGGTAGCTCCGTGTTCGGGGCTGGGAGGAATTATATCAGGCATGCCGGCGTCGGCCGGCCTCCGCGCCCGCTTCAGCAGCGCGCTTTCGCCATGGCGTCTCCTTCGGTTCGCGGCAAAGAGCCTATCGCTTGACCGCCAGGATGCAGGTGTAGCGGTTGCGCACGGGGTCGGGGTGCAGCGGCTCGTTCATCCAGTTGCACATCGCCAGGTCCGCGATGCGAAGCCCCGCGGCCTCGACAAGGTCGACGGCTTCCCGGACGGTGTACTCCCGGATGTGGCCGACGAAGTCGGTGACGTCGCGGTTGGGCGGGGCGTCCTCTCGATACGCCTCCAGGATGTTCTCGCCTCGCTGGAGCCGGTCGATGTTGCTCTGCCGGGCGATGTTGACGGTGGTGAACAGCAGGGTGCCGCCCGGTCCAAGGGGCGCCGTCACCTGGCGCAGCGTACGGAGCGGCGGCAGCTTCAGGTGCTCGAGCACCTCCGCGAAGACAACGAAGTCGAGGCTGGCGGGCTTCAGCGGGCAGTCGTCCCGCCCGATGTGCCAGGGCCGGACCTCGATGCCTCGGGCGCGGAGCAGGCCGCTGTACGCGGGGAGATTCTCTGGGTGTTCAGTGGCGATGATGTGCATCCCGCACCGTTCCGCCAGCAGCACGTCCAGGAAACCGAAGGCCGGGCCGATGTCCGCGCCCAGGGCTCCTCGCAGGGGCCGCAGCGTCTGCACCATCAGGTGTAGCGCGGTCGCGCCAGGTGGAGAGAGTTGCGGGCTGCTTCCGGGCCCAGCCGACCGGAAGCGTCCGGCTGGCCGGGGTGCAGGCCCCGGTAGTCCTGGACACGTGGGAAGAGCTGCTCGTCGATGCAGTCGGCCAGCGCCATGAGCTGGGCGTCGATGTCTGCGTCGCACGTCGCGTTGCGCGCCTTCGTAACGTCGAACCCGCTCATCACGCCGTTACCTTCGGCCTGCCTCGCCCACCCGCTTCGGAGTGGCGACCCGCCTTGGAAGTGCGTCGCAGGTTCCGGCCCGTTGGACAGCGGTCGAGGAGGCAACACTCGTCGCAACGAGGCCGCGGACGGCAGGTCTGCTTGCCGTGCAGGACGAGCAAACCGTGGTATCGCCGGTACGTCTCCGCGTCGCTGGCAAGCGCCTCCTCGAACCAGCGCCGCCATCGTTCGTAGCCGTTGCCCTCGGGCCCGAGCCCGAGCCGGCGGAACGTGCGGATGGTGTAGGCGTCGACTTGGAAGACCGGGCGTCCGGCGGCGTTGAGCATGATCGCGTCTGCCGTCTCCGGTCCGATGCCATCGGTGGCGAGCAGCCTCGCGCGCAGCTCGTCGGTTGGCAGCTTGAGGAGCCGGCCGAGGCCTCCCTGTTCGTGGGCGAGTTGCGCGAGGTTGCTAAGACGCCGCGCCTTGACAAGTGGCATGCCGGCGGGCCGTACCAGTTCGGTGAGCTGTCTCTCCGCCAGCGTTCTGATGGCATTGAGCGAACACGCTCCGGCCGATTCCAACCGCTCCAGCGCGCGCTCCACGTTGGCCCAGTTGGTGTGCTGGACCAGGACGGCGCTGATGCAGACGTACTCGGCCGATGTGTGCGGCTGCCAGTGCCAGGCCCGGAAGTCGTAGACGGCGTCCAGGCGGGCGAGGACGCTCTCGAGGGAGCGGCGGGGGTTCATCAGGAGGACGTTCGTGACGATTGGTCGTGGTCGTCGCTCTCGGCTGGTGCTGCGGGCGGGCGCAGCGCCCACTCGGGCATCGTCGCCTCGGGCACGCTGTCGTGCTGGGGCAGGTAGGGTTTGATGTCGAGCACCGGCGTGCCGTCGATAGCGTCGAGTCCCGTTACGCGCAGGATGTTCCGGCGCCGGCGCAGGAGGGGCACTACCGAGGTGCCCAGAGCGCTCGGCCGTTGTTGGCTTCGTGAGGCCAGGACCCCCTGTTCCGGCAGGTGCTCGCCGCCGTGAGGGCGGAACCGCACGGCAGTGCGTTCCTCCTCCGGCACTTGGTCGCAGTAGAAGATCACGATGATGTGAGAGTACGCCTCGATGCCGTCCAGAGCGCTCGTGAGGTCGTCTCTGAAGATGAGGTCGGAGCGGACTTCTTCCCAGCCGTCCGGGCGAGGCTCCCCGACGTTGTTGCGCACGACCGCGATAGGGCGCAGGCTGACCGGCTCGCGCGGGACGGGCCGGCTGCGGAGGCCGAGCCGCTCCAACAAAGCGTCCATTGGGCGTTCTAGCCAGCGCAATCGAGCCCCTCTTCGGCGTTTCGGTATTGTATGTCGCCGTGAACGCCGTTGTGCGCTAGTATAGCGTCCTCACGCCGCCATGGCATCCCCGCTGGATTCTCCCCGAGCCGAATCTGTGGTAGACTGAATGGGCTTAAGGGAGATGCGTCCCCACCATCTCCGGGGACGCTCGCAGGATAGCCGCTCAGACCACCGTGGGCGATTGGTCGGTTCCTGCTCGGCACGGCAGACTGTGAGTAGTATGGCTCGACAGCGAGGGAAAGCAGCAGCGAGTTCCACTCCGGCAAACGGCTACACCGCTCGCGATATCCAGGTTCTGGAAGGCCTTGAGGCCGTCCGGCGCCGGCCGGGCATGTACATCGGCAGCACCGACGAGCGGGGTCTCCACCACCTGATCTTCGAGGTCGTTGACAACTCTATCGACGAGGCGATGGCCGGCGTGTGCGACCACATCTGGATCACCATCCAGAAGGACGGCCACGTCTTCGTCCGCGATAACGGCCGCGGCATCCCGACCGACAGGCACCCGCGCACCGGCAAGTCCGCGCTGGAGACGGTGATGACCTATCTGCACGCGGGCGGCAAGTTCGGCGGGCAGGTGTACAAGGTCTCGGGTGGACTGCACGGCGTGGGCGCCTCCGTGGTGAATGCCCTTTCCCAGGAGACGTGGGTGGAGGTGCATCAGGGGGGCAAGATCTATCGCCAGGAGTACGCGCGTGGCAAGGCGCAGACGCCGGTCCGACAGGTGAAGCAATCGCGGTACCCGTATCAGAACGGACAGGTGCCCCGCAGTGGCTCGGGCACTATCACCTGCTTCCTGCCCGACGGTGATATCTTCCAGGCGCTCAACTACGACTTCCAGACGCTGGCGCAGCGTTTCCGCGAGGTGGCCTACCTGACGAAAGGCGTCTGGATCCACTTCGTGGATGAGCGGGATGACCGCGAGATCAACTTTTTCTTCGAGGGCGGCGTCGCCAGCTTCGTCCGGCATGTGAACCACGACCGGGACGTCTTGCACCCGCGCCCCATCTACATCGAGAAGGAGGTCAACGGCACCGCGGTCGAGGCGGCTATTCAGTACAACGAGGGCTTCTCGGAAGCCATGTACTCGTTCGCAAACTGCATCAACACGATCGACGGCGGCAGCCATTTGACCGGCTTCCGCTCGGCGCTCACGCGCGTCCTGAACGACTACGGTCGGAAGCAGAAGCTCCTCAAGGACGACGACTCCAACCTGACCGGCGAGGACGCCCGCGAGGGGTTGGTGGCCGTGATCAGCGTCAAGCTGCCGGAGCCTCAGTTCGAGGGGCAGACCAAGACCCGTCTCGGCAACCCGGAGGTGAAGGGCCAGGTGGAGTCCGCCGTGGCGGAGGACCTGGCCACCTACCTGGAGGAGCATCCCTCCGAGGGTCGCCGCATCATCGAGAAGTGCATAGTGACCGCTCGTGCCCGAGAGGCCGCGCGCAAGGCCCGCGACTTGGTCGTGCGCAAAGGGCTGCTGGACGGCACCAGCCTCCCCGGCAAGCTCGCGGATTGCTCGGATCGAGATCCCGAGAACTGCGAGCTCTACATCGTCGAGGGTCCGTCCGCGGGCGGTTCCGCCAAGGCGGGCCGCGACCGGCGCTTCCAGGCCATCCTCCCGCTGCGGGGCAAGATCCTGAACATCGAGAAGGCCCGCGTGGAGAAGATGCTTGCGCACGAGGAGCTGCGCGCGCTGATCACGGCGCTCGGCACCGGGTTCGGCGAGCAGACGGACATGAGCAAGCTGCGTTACAACCGGATCATCATCATGACCGACGCCGACGTGGACGGCGCCCACATTCGCACTCTCCTCCTGACCTTCTTCTTCCGGCACTACGTCGAGCTGATAGAGGGGGGGCACCTCTTCATCGCCATGCCGCCGCTCTATCGCGCCCAGGTGGGCAAGGAATCGGCCTGGCTCTACAACGACCAGGAGCTGGAGAGCTATCAGAAGAGGAAGAACGGGAAGAACATCAACATCCAGCGCTACAAGGGGCTGGGTGAGATGAACCCGGAGCAGCTCTGGGAGACCACGATGGACCCCGAGAACCGGACGCTCCTCAGGGTTGACATCGAGAGCGCCATGGAGGCCGACCGCATCTTCTCCAACCTCATGGGCGAGGAGGTCGACCCGCGCAAGAAGTTCATCCAGGCCCACGCCAACCAGGTGCGCAACCTGGACGTGTAGCCCACCCTTCCGTCACCAGAACTACGCCAACTCTGGAAAGCGCTCCGCACCGTAACGGAAGGCGCGGAAGACCGCGTTGGTCGTGCCGAAGACCGGCGCCTCGAAGAAGTGCGGGTTGACGTACTCCCACACGATCTCCCCCGCCGGCGTCACCTCAAAGATGCGGCCGGTCAGGCCTTCGCAGATCAGCGTGTTCCCGTTGGGAAGCCTCTGGGCGCCCGACAGATAGCTGCTGAAGAAGCTCATCACTGAGGACCGGTCCCGGTAGTCCCACACCACGCGTCCGGTCTTCGGCACCACCTCGATCACGTTGGAGAAGATGATGGGGTGCTCGCGGCGGCTGCCGTTGTTGAAGATCAGGACGTTGCCGTTGGGAAGGAGGCTCGGGTCGTGCTGTTGCGATAGCAGGGCCCCGTCCAGCCTCCAGATGAACCTGCCGGTGGCCCGGTCGATGCGGGCGACCGTGGAGATGTTCCGGAAGCTGACCATCGCGTCCCCGCCGGGGAGAGGCACAACGGTGTTTCCGTGAGACCATTCGTGGCGCAGGTCGGTAGCCGTGATGACGTCCCTCTCCGGGTCGAGGTGTTCCCAAGCGTGCCATTCCCAGACCGTCCGGCCCTGCGCGTCGACTTCCACGATCCGGTCGGCCCAAAGCCGGCCCTCATGCTCGGAACCGGCCAGCCCGCCCCGCACCTTCGACTGCACCTCGGGCGGGACGAGCTCATTCGCCAGGTAGACGGCGCCGCCGGCCTCGGTGCGGCGGCCGTCGTGGTGGTGCGCCGGGTCGCGGTGCTCCCACACGATGTTGCTCTCCCAGTCCATCTCCATCAGCGTGCCGCCCTTGAAGATGGGCCACGTCGGGAAGAACGAACCGGGCTCGACGGGCGTCTTGCCCAGGTAGAATAGGTTCCCGTTCGGCAGGAGGTAGCCGTAGAGACCGGGCGGGAGCGGCGCGCTCCAGGTATGTACCACGTCGCCCTCCATATCCAGCAGGTAGACCGTGCCGTCACTGAACATCGGCGTGTACAGCGTGTAGCCCTGGAACGCCTTAGCGGGATCGTGCCCGGTAAGGCCGAGCCTGCGCGTGCGTCGCCAGGTGGCTTGATCGAGAGCCATGGTGGCAGTCTAGCCGTGGCGGAGTGAGCCCGACAAGGACGCCCAGCACTGGAGCTCGGCTGTCTCCTAGCCTGACGCATAGGCTGTCCATAGCGCTGGTTGGGTTCAAGAATGGCAGGCAGGAAGGTGCCGGACTGTGGATTGACGTATACTGAGAGGCCATGTCGCCGTCGCGCTCGCTCCGCCGCGCGCTCGCCAATGACCGCTGGCTGAACGGGCCCGGCCCGCTGGCCGCGGCCGTGCGCTTCGCGGCGAGCGCGCCCGGCCAGATCCTCGTCAACACGGCGGCATTCAGGCTGCCGGAGGAGCTGGGCATGGGTCCGCGGACGCGTCTCTTGGACTTGGCCTGCCGCCGCGCCAGCTTGCTCCGAATGCTGGCGGTGCGGGCCAGGCTTGAGCGGCCTCCCGCCGGCCTGGATCCCTCACGTCGCCTGCTCTCGGCGGCCCGGCGTGACGTGGAGATGGAAGGCCGCCCGAAGGTGCTGCTGGCCCAGGGGGCGGCCCGGGCGATTCCGTTCGCGGACGAGACCTTCGATCTCGTCCTGTCCGCCCATGCGTTCAGGTACCTGGCCGACGACGAGCTGCGGGATTGCATGAGAGAGGCTAGGCGCGTCTTGAGGAAGGGGGGCCTCTTCCTGGCCTGGGAGTTTGCTCCCACCAGGTCTGATCTGCTGAACCGCTGGAATCGCTGGCTGCTGGGAGGCGCGGTCCCTGGCGTGCGGCTCCGGAGCTATCGGGAGTTGCGCGCGATGGCGCGCGGCTGCGGCTATGAGTGGGTGGGCAAGGCACGCCTGCGCCCGTTCCTGTTCCCGCCCGTGCCGCGCGTTTCCATCGTCATGGGCAAGGCGCCTGAAGCGTGGAAGAGGCGGGCGGGCGCGGATGAGGCGGCGTCCGAGCAACCGGCTAACGAAGGCTAGTTCATTCTCCGGTCCCGGCCCCGCGCTTCGAGGTGCGTCGGATGCGGTGACCGCTACTCGCTCGCACTGAGATATGAGGCCAGCCCCTCCCGCAGCGGCGTGAGCCGCGGTTCGCCGAAGGCCGACTCCAGCGCAGAGTTGTCCGCTACCGCCTCGCAGGTGATGAAGTCGATGGCGTCGGGCGTGAGAGGCGGTCCGGGCACGAACTGGAGAAACGTCGCGAGTAGTTTCCCGAGCGCGGTCGGCTGGTGCAGGATGGGACGTCGGCGACCGGCCACCTCCATCGCCGCTTGGATTACCTCGTCCATGGACATCCGGTCCGGCCCGCCGGCTTCGAACGTGTGGTTGTCCTTTTCGGCGGTGGGGTCCAGGGCGTCCGCGAGAAGGCGCGCGAGGTCGTTCACGAAGAGCGGCTGCATGAGCTGCTTGCCGTCTCCGAAGGTGGGTACGAACGGCAGCAGGCGCGCCATGCCGAGGAAGCGGTTCAGCGCCGCGTCCTCCGGCCCGTAGACCCAGGTGGGCCTGATGATGACGTGAGCGATCCCGCTCTCTCGTATCGCCTCTTCGGCGCGCCACTTGAAGACGAACCAGTGCTTCTCGGCGTCCGGCGCGGCGCCCACACCGCTCACGTATACGAAACGCCGGACTCCGGCTTCCTTCGCGGCCTCCACCTGACGCGCCGTCCCCTGGTAGTCGATCTGTTCGAAGGTCCACCCCTTGCGCTTGTTCTCGATCGGGCTGTTGGGAAACTGAACCGCGTTGATCACGGCTTCCGCGCCCTCGAAGGCCGAACGGAGACTGGCCGGATCGCGCACGTCGCCCTGGCGCGGCTCGACCTTGAGATCCGGGAAGCGGCGGGGTACGCTCGCGGCGTCGCGGCTCACCACAGCGACTGGGCTACCACGCCGCGCCAGCTCGCGGACCGCCGCTGCCCCAACCAGACCGGTGCCGCCGGTGACGAGGATCATGTCGCCCTCCTTCCTTGCGCTGCGACTGCTTCTATCGATGGCTCCCCAAGATCGTTCCAGATCTCGCCACGACGGTTCGCGTGCGTCAGTACGTGAGCCTCACTATTAGCGGAATGAGCAGGCCGATGAGGACGAGGATCGTGATCAGGAGCACCACGCCTCGGCGCAGAAAGACGGGCTTCGGCGATGGTTCCCAGCCCAGGTATCCGGAGGATTCCGAGAGATCGTAATCCGGGTGTGAAGGGTCGTTCGGGTCGAGTTCCCACCCAGCCCCGAGTTCTTCGTCGCCCTCGTTCTCGTGGGAGTCCCCAACGTCCCACTCGTCACTCTGCCAGCGACTCATCTTCTCACGTCCGGCGACTGGGAACTCTGCCCAGCGCTGCGGCGCTCGGTCAGTCTGCCAACGGCCCTCCGGCAGTTCCAGCACCTACTGCAGAGATCCTGGAGGGCGCCTCTTGGCAACCTTCATCATACACCACACGGAGATGCGGCTACGGGCGCCGACAGCAGGAAAATCCACGCGCATACTCAATATTGAGGATGTGCGATGGTGATACAAAGCTATACTTGGGGCGCTGGACGGGAGGTGAACTTCGAAACGCTTCCCGCGTTGAGCGAGCCTGCCGCGACTGGAAGGCTGCGCAAGGTGGTCGACCCCTTCGGAGGCTGTCGAGGTCATAGCAGCGAGCAGTGGATGTATCGCTGGCAGTGAGGCGGAAGGTGAATTGATGATGGCGTTCCACGGGCTGCCGGGCCCGCGTCGCCGTAGCTGCGAAAGGAGGAAGAGGCATGGCTGGATCGGAAGAGACGGCTGGTGCGATGGCTCGGCAGATAGCCGACACTCCAGGTCTCAGGGCGGGGTATTTCGACGATGCCCCCAGAATGATTGCCAAGATGATTCCGGCTCGATGGCCCTTCGGCCTGGGCGTCGATGACGATACAAGGGAGCTTCGAGCTAGGACGCTGGCCAAAGTGCCGGAGCTGATGAGGAAAGGGGAAGCAGCGTCCAGCGCGCACGCGGAGGCGGTCATGCGGCAGTTCTTCAAGGCGGCGATACGCAACCCCGAGCGCACCTTCGCGATCATCCTGGCCCTGAGCTTCGCCGCGTTTCTCGCTGGTCTGGGCATGATCGCGGTGGGGCTCTACACCGCCGTGAGCGCTGATGAGACTACTCGCGACGCGGTCCTTGCGGGCGTCCTCGGCGGGAGCGGCGTCGTTGGCACCTTGGGCACCGTGCTGACGCTCGCCACGAGGAGGGTGAGTCTGGCGAACGCCAATCACGCTCAGCTCCGGTTGATCCTGACGGGCTTCGCGACCGAGCTGGGGCACCTGCGATCACAGCCTCTGGAGGGCCTGGAGGAGATCGAGAGGGCGAACGCCGAGACCCGTGAGGCGATGGAAGCTACAGTGAGGTTGGTTCAGTGCTGCGTGAAGGTCGAGCCGAAGGTCGGCGAGCCGCAAGGTGACGGCCTAGCGAGAGAACCGTCGCGCGGTGCCGATGGCAACGAGCCGGGCGCGGCTGCTCGAGAGCCTGGTGGCCGGGCCGCCGTGGCATCGGACGGCGGCGGGACTGAAGAGACCGCTGTGAGGGACGCCGCATCCGCGTGAGGGAACGTCCCGCAGCCGCCAAGCATCGAGTCGCGGGCCCCTGCGGCGACTAGCTGAGCCCGGCGGTTGGCTCGGACGGTGCTTGGACGGCTACGCGCGCTGGCGTGGCAAGAGGGGCGTTCGCGCTGGCTGCCGGTGGAACTCTGGTCTAGCCGGTCTTCTGCTTCGCTCCGGGCCCGTGCAGCTCTGCCAGGCGGCGGATCTCGCGACCCAGGCGGTCGGTGTCGATGTTCTTGAGCAGGGAATCTGTCGCGCCCGCCTCGCTGAACGTTTCCCAGAGTTCCGGCGTGATGAACGAGGTGAAGGCGACGACGGGCGCTTCGGTCAGCTCTCTGATCGCCCGACAGGCGTTCACTCCCCGCTCGTCACCCTGCTGGATATCGAGCAGCACGATGTCGGGGCGGTCGTGGCGAAGGATACGGGCCGCCTCCTCAACGCAGGACGCGGCGCCCAGCAGCTCCAGGGCCGGATCCCGGCCCAGCCGCCGCGCGAGGCTAACGCGGGCGTCATCGTGGGCGTCAACGAGAAGGACGCGAACGCTCATGTTATTTCCATGTATTGCGGGCTAGGGCATTCCGAGTGCGGCCCGGCGGGCCCATGACGCCAGGCTCCTTTAGAGCCACAGAATAGGACACCACCCGCACGCCTCACTAGGCCCAATACGCCTGTTCACGGTAGCCAAACGGCCCTACCTATCCGGGCGATTTGGACTCGTGCGGAGTGCCCTTTCGGGGTCTAGGAAGAAGATGACCTACGCCGGGCGATAAAAGCCGCCGCCTCGGACCTTCGACGGATGTTCAGCTTGCCCAGGATGCTGCTGACGTAGTTCTTCACGGTTTTGTCGCTCAGGAATATCTCCTGAGCGATCTCTTTGTTGGTTTTGCCCTCGGCGATCAGGTCCAGGATCTTCTCCTCCTGTTCCGAGAGGAGGGCGAGCTCGTCGTCCTTGCGGCCCCCGGCGCTGCGGACCCGCTCCAGCACCCGCTGCGTCACAGACGGGTCCAGCAGCGATTCGCCCCTCGTGGCCCGTTCGATGGCGTCTATTAGCGTGTTGGTACGAGTCTGCTTCAGCAGATAACCGGTGGCGCCCGCCATGATGGAGGAGAAGACGGCGTCGTCGTCCGCGTAGGACGTGAGCATGAGCACCTTCGTGTCCGGCCGGTAGGCGCGGATCTCTCGACACGCCTCCACGCCGCTGCCGTCCGGCAGCCGAACGTCCATCACCACCACGTCCGGCTCGGTGTTGCGGGCCTCAGCGATGGCGGAGGCGACGGAGTCCGCCTCGCCGACGATGGTCATCTCCGAGCGCCGGCGGAGCAGCGCACGCAACCCCTCACGCACTACCTCGTGGTCATCGACGATGAGCACACGGATCGGCTTCATCTCACAGTACTCCTTGCTGCGCCACAGGCAGTTCGATGGTGAGCTGGGTGCCCTTGCCGTTGCCCGAATGTACGCCCAGCCGGCCGCCCAACGCCTCAACGCGCTCCCGCATGTTGTGCAGGCCCTGCCCGCCACCCGGGCGGGTCGGGTCGAAGCCCTTGCCGTCGTCGGCGATCGTCATACGAAAGGTGCCGTCGACGCGCTCCAGCAACGCCGTGACGCTGGAGGCGTGGGCATGCTTCCGGACGTTGGTAAGTGACTCCTGAGCCACGTGGAAGAGCGTGGCGATCTCTTCCTCGGAGAGCCCCTGGCATGCGTTCGGCCGCTCGATCAGATCGACGTCCATGAGCGCGTTCACCTTCAGCTCTTGGAGCAGGCCGCCCACCGCCCCGGCCAGGTCCGTGTCGGCCAGTACGGCTGGTCGCAGGCTGAAGATGTAGCTGCGGATATCGACGATGATCTGGTTCAGGTCGCGGATCGCTCTCTGGAGCTGAGCCTGCACCTGCGCCGGATCCTCCTTCAGGTCCTCCAGGGAGTTCTCCAGCGTGAGGCCGGTGGCGTAGAGAGACTGTATGACGCCGTCATGCAGGTCCATCCCGATCCGGTCACGCTCCTCAAGCACGGCCAAGTCCTGCACCTGGCGATAGAGTCTGGCGTTCTCAATGGCCATGGCGGCGTGCGCCGCGAAGGCGCGCAGCAGCTCCTCGTCCTGTTGGGTGAACGGTTCATCGCCGTTCTTGCCGGTGAGGTAGAGATCCCCAAGGATCCGTCCTTCATAGACGATAGGCAGACCTACGAAGCTGTTCATCTCCGGGTGGTTCGGCGGGAACCCGGTGGATCGTGGGTCCTCGGTGATGCGGTCGATTCGCACCGTCTTGCCTTCCCGGATGACCACGCCGAGCAGGCCCTTGCCCTCGGGCAGCGGGCCGATGCGCGCGCGCTCCTCGGGGCTGATGCCCGACGTAAGGAACTCGGCGATCGTCCCCTGCTCGTTCAGCATCGCCAGCGCGCCGAACCGCGCGTTTGTGACCTCTCGGCTCAAGTCCACGACCCGCTGGAGCAAGGAGGACAGGTCAAGATCCGAGGAGAGCGACAGGCTTGCCTCGTTGACGGCGGCCAGGTAGCGGGCTCGCTGCTCCGTTTCGCGCTGCGCTCGGCCCAGGACGCGAAAGACCCAGGAAGAGAAGCCGACAGCTCCCAAGGCCGTGAGGAGGGTTATGAAAAGGACGACTCCGACCCCGGAGAGTATACGCCCCAGTCCAAGGACTGCCACCACGGCCACGATCGCCACGAAGGCGACAGGTATCCAGACGCCGAGGCGACGCCAGCGGCGGGCGGACTTCTCCATGTTACGTCGATTATAGTATAGCGGGGACTTCCGTGGTTGGCTCGGCGGACCTGGAGGTTGCGCGGCGGCGGTGACCCAGCGGCGACCGGCATCGTCGCGACATAACGTGCGAGCTTGCGTATTCTTCAGGACACTCTCCCGCCCGTTGCCATGCTCTTCGGCGGTGCGTGTTCCGCCGCGGTGTCTCGCGCGAGCGTTGGTGAGCGGAATGCGGCTCGCGCTAGCAGGCCGCGCGGGGGATGACGTGAACGATGTCGCGCCGGATCGACACCGTCACGTCTTTGCGCCGGTCTAGACCTAGGCGAAAGTAGACGTAACCAGGCAGCTCGATCTCCAGGTCGTGGGCGGCCTGTTCGTCGTCCCCTTGAGAACGGTGTTCCACCGGCTCCGGGTCGCTCGCGGATGAGCCTGAATCCGTGGGCGCGAGTTGCACGAACAGTCGATAGGTCTCCGCCTGGACGCTCTCCTGAACAATGCGGCCGTGGAAGACGTTGTGTCGAGGCTCGGTGGTCGCGCGGTCGGGCCGCACGATCATGATCTGCGTGGGCCGGATGCAGATATCCACGGGTGTGTCCGGCGCGAGCGGTTGTGGCGCCGCCTCGAGCACGCGGCCCCGCCAGCCGATGCGCATGGCGGCGGCGTCGACGGAGAGGACGGTGCCCCGCAGCACGTTCCGCGTGCGCCCAAACTCCGCCACGCGCCGGCTCTTGGGCCGGTAGAAGACGTCCTCACGCGGCCCCTCCTGGAGCACATGCCCGTCGTCGATGACGGCCATGCGTTGGCCGAGCAGAAACGCGTCCTCCAGATCGTGCGTTACCACCAGCGTCGTAACGGCGGCGCGGCGCTGAAGAGCCAGCAATTCCTCGCGCAATTCGCCGCGGATGCCCGCGTCCACGGAGGAGAAGGGCTCGTCCAGGAGGAGGACGTCAGGCCGAAAGGCAAGGGCGCGGGCGAGAGCCACCCGCTGCTGTTGCCCCCCGGAGAGCTCCCTCGGTCGGCGGCTTTCGAGCCCGCCCAGCGCCGTGAGACTCACCATCTCCTGCACGCGGGCCGTTCGCTGCGCTGCAGACAGGCCGCGCAAGCCGTAGGCGATGTTCTCCTCCACTGTGAGGTGAGGAAAGAGGGCGTAGTTCTGGGGCACGTAGCCTATGCGCCGTTCCCGCGCCGGCAGACTCACCCCGGCCTCGCTGTCGAAGAGGACCCGGCCGCGTGCGGCTATGCGCCCGGCTTTCGGCCGAACGATGCCGGCGATGCACTGGAGAGTGAGGCTCTTGCCTGACCCCGACGGCCCGAAAAGCACAGTGATCTCCTTGTCCGCCTGAAACCGGACGTCGAGCTCGAACCCGGACAGCCGGTGGCTGATGCGGACATCAAGCATAGCTGCCCCCGGGGCTGCGACCCAGCAGCACCCTGACGACCAGAAGCACGACAAAGGACAGGATCACGAGAACGGCCGAGAGGACCAGCGCCGCCGTCAAGTCGTCTGTCAAGGCCGCGAAGATGGCCAGGGGCATGGTCTGCGTGCGGCCGATGGTGTTGCCGGCGAACATGATGGTCGCCCCGAACTCTCCCAGGGCTCTCGCCCATGCCATGACCGCGCCCCCGAGCAAGGCCGGTCGCGCGAGCGGTACGGTGATACGCAGGAACGTCTCCAGGCGCGACCGCCCCAGCGTGGCTGACACCTGTTCCAGTTCCTGGTCGACGGCCTCGAAGCCTGCCTTGGCCGCCTTCACGTAGAACGGCGTTGCTACGAATACCTGGGCCAACACGACTGCCGAAGTAGTGAAGGCCAGGCGCAGGCCGAGGGCGTCGAGCGCGTCGCCCAGAATGCCCTCGCGCCCGAAGGCCATGAGAAGAGCGATGCCCGCGACTGCCGGCGGCAGCACCATCGGCAGGTCGAGCAGAGTGTCGACCACGTCGCGGCCGGGGAATCGGTGGCGGGCCAGCAGGAGGGCGGTGGGCGTGCCGAGAGCCAGGATCACGCCAAGGCTGATAGCAGTCGTGATGAAGCTCAGGCGCAGCGCCTCGGTTACTACCGGCCGGTCCAGATAGCTGCGCAGATCATCCTGAGGGATCACCCGGATGAAGATGGCCGCAATCGGCAGCAGGAGAAACAGGAGCAGCGCGGCCGCAACGGCACTGAGGAACGCGGCGTCCGCCGTCGGCCGGCGAATGGCCCCCGGGAAGGAGAACGCTCGCACGAGTTTATCTTACCCCAATGAAGCCGTAGTCGATGAGAATGGCCTGCGCCTCCGCGCTCGCCAAGAAGGACACGAAATCGTGGGCCAACTCCAGATGCTCTGCCCCGCCGAGCGCGGCGGCGAAGAAGGACACTTCCGGCTGGTAGGCGTCCGGAATGGGGATGATGATCGCGCCCTGAGCTTCCAGGCGGAGGGCATCAGTCTGATAGACGATGGCCGCGTCCGCCTCTCCCAACTCTACCTTGGCTACCACCGCCTCCGCGTTCGCTTCCTCTGAGATCACGTTTGCCTCGACCTGTTGGGGGAAGTCCGCTCCGTAAGTCTCGCTGAGCGCTTCCAGCGCTTCGCGGCTGTAGGCGCCCAAAGGCACCTCCTCGCTGGCCCAGACGAACCTTAGGCCTGGGGAGGCGAGATCTTCCAGCGTCTCTATGCCTGCCGGGTTCCCTTTTGGTGCGGCAACTGCCAGCCGGTTGCGCCCGAAGAGCTGTGCCTCTCCGTCTATGAGCCCCGCCTCGGTAGCCAGGTCCATCTGCCGGGCGTTCGCCGAGATGTAGACGTCCGCCTGCGCGCCTTCCTCAAGCTGGAAGCGCAGCCACTGGGAGCCTGCGAAGTTGAAGGACACGTCGATCTCAGGGTGCTGGGCTTCGAAGGCGGTGGCGATCTCCTCGAGGGGACGGCGCAGATGGATCGCTGCGAATACCGGCAGCTCGTCCTTGCCGCCGCAGCCCCCCGAGACCACGGCCAGCACGGCAGCGGCGAGAGCCAGGAAGGCAGTCCGGACCAATCTGCCCGCGCGGCGGGCTAAGACGTTTGTGCGCGGCAGCATGCCAGGCACGACCCTACGCAACCGGGGTCGGGCCCGCGGTGGCCCCGATTCCCCGTCTGTGCCACCCAGAGCCCGACCGCCTGTATCTTCGTTCCGGCTTCCTAGAATACCGTTTCGCCGCGAAGGAGCTGGCGGGCGATGGTCCGGCGCTGCATCTCGGACGTGCCGTCGGGGATCCGAAGCGTACGGGCGATGCGGAGTCCTTCATGGAACAGCATTTCGTTCGAAAGGCCCATGCCCCCGTGGATCTGGATGGCGCGGTCCAGCACTCGCTGCGCGCCTTCAACGCAATACGCCTTGGTGATGCTGATCTCCTTGACGGGCACCCGGCCCGTGGTGGGGGCCTCATCGACCAACTGCGCGGTCCGTCCGATGGTCTGCTTCGCGGTGAAGATGTCGATGGCTGAGTCGGCCATCATGAATTGGATCGCCTGGTGCTCTGCGATGGGCACGCCGAACGTCTTGCGCTCCTTCGAGTACTCCAGGCACCGGTCGAGCGCCCACTCCGCCATGCCCAGGCAGCCGGCCGACAGGCTCAGGCGCCCCTCGGAGATGCCCAGCATGCCGATCTGGAATCCCTGGTCCACCGCACCCATGATCCGTTCGTTGGGAACGCGGACATCATCGAGCGTGATGGCGCCGCAGTCGCTTGAGACGTGGCCCATGATGGGCAGTATTTCGTCTGCGTTGTAGCCCGGCGAACTCGCGTCGACGAGGAAGCACGAGATCCCTCCCTTGTGCTGAGCGACCATATCGGGATCGGTGACCGCGAAGATCGCGGCATAGTCGGCGTAGGGAGCGTTCGTGATCCATTGCTTGGCGCCGTTGATCACCCACTCGTCGCCGTCCCGGCGCGCCTTGGTCTTGAGTCCCCAGAGGTCGGACCCGGCGTCCGGCTCTGTCAAGGCGAAGCAGACGCCCTTTTCTCCGGCCAGCAGCGGGGGCAGAACCTCCTTCTTGGTGGCCTCGGTAGCGGCGCTGAACATGTGGGACGGCCCGTCCACGAAGCTCGCGACCAGCGGGGACGTGAGAAACGCGTTCGCCCAGCCGATCAGTAGCCGCCCCGGCCCGTAGCGGCGATACAGACCCTCGAGGATCAATACTGCCGCGGCGGACGGGAATCCGCTCCCGCCGATCTCCTCCGGAACGAGCATGGCGTAGAAGCCGGCCTCGGCTGACTTCTTCCGAATGCTCTGCCGCGCCTCAGCTATCTCGTCGACCAGACGACCGTCGTCCCGGAACAGCTTGCGCTCATCGGCCAGCACCTTCCGGTACTTCTCCTCCAGAGGCAGAACCTCCGAATCGACGAAAGCGCACACGCCGTCCGTGGTGGCCTTGGCCAGCTCCCGGATCTCTTCTATTGACTTCATCTCCGACATGGCAACCTCCTCGTTTGCGCGCGTGGACAGCGTCTCACAGCATACACTATGTTACGCTAAGGCGCCGGGCATGAGCCGTTTGGCACGAAGCACACGGCCGTTTGGTCCTTCTTTACGGTCGTGGGTCTCGCGGGTGCAGTGTGAGCGTCTGGTATGCGCTTCGATGCGAAACGCGGTCCGCTCTGCGGCCTGTCGCCCTTCGCCGTCGGCGCTGGAGGTGACTCAGGTCGACGTTCACGATCCTGGGGCCGTTTGGCCCACGAGAAACGGGCGGCTCGGCACTGGAGGGCCTGCAACGTGGGCATTAGGCTGCAGCCAATCGGTTCGAGCATGACGTGAGGCCCTCCGGTCGGTGACCGGCCGGGCTGCGTCTGGCTGTGCATACGTGCGCGACATGAATGGGGAGGAGACCGACCATGGTAGATTTCGCGCTGCCGGAAGAAGTAGAGAAGATTCGCGACATGACCAGGGAGTTCGCGCAGAAGGAGGTGCGTCCCGCGAGTATCGAGCTCGACCGCATCCGCGATCCTGAGGAGGCGTACAAGAGCGACACGATGCGGCGCGTGCTTTCGAGCGCGTACGAGATCGGCTTCCACAAGATGGGCCTTCCAAAAGAGGTCGGAGGCTTGGGCGCTCCGCCCATGACGAACATCGTGGTGCAGGAAGAGCTGGCGGTCGGGGACTCCGGGATAGCCAGCCACCTGCTGGTGGCGCCGATGATCGCCGCCGCCTCGGCGCGGGGAAGGGACCGGCACAAGTTCTACGCGGATTACCTGGACGCGTTCATCAACGACACCAAGGGTGAGAACAGCGGGGCGTGGGCGATCACGGAACCGGACCACGGCTCCGACCTGTTCGAGTTCGGCCGGCCGGAGATCCACATGAGCACGACGGCGGTCAAGGACGGGGACGACTACATCGTCAACGGTCACAAGTCGGCCTTTGTGAGCAACGGCTGGATGGCTAACGCCTTCCTCCTGATGGTGAACCTGGACCCGAGCCAGGGGATGGAGGGCACGGCGACGTTCGCTATTCCCGGCGACCTGCCCGGCATCACACGGGGCAAGCCGCTGGACAAGCTGGGGATGCGCGCCCTCAACCAGTCGGAGGTCTTCTTCGACGACGTGCGCATCGCGCCGGAGTTCCTGACGCTGCCGCCGGGGCCGATGTACAAGATGATGATCGAAGGGATCGTGACGGGCGGGAACACGGCCGTGGGTACCATCGCCGTAGGTGTGGCACGGGCCGCCTACGAGGAGGCGCTGGCCCACGCGAAACAGCGTGTGCAGGGCGGAAAGGTGATCTTCGAGCACCAGGCGATCAAGCTCAAGCTCTTCAACGCCTACCGCCAGATCGAGGCGGCCAGGGCGCTGCTCTGGAAGGCCTCCTGGCTGGCGAGCAGCGGCACGCCGCACCTGCCGACCGCCATGGCGGCCCGCACGATGGCCACCGACATGGCGATCCAGGTCACGTCCGACATGGTGCAGGTCTTCGGCGGCTACGGCATCTCGAAGGAGCACCCGGTGGAGAAGTTCTACCGCGACGCCAAGCTCCTCCAGATCATGGACGGCACCAACGAGATGGTCGCGCTGAAGGCCGCGGAGCAACTCTAGAGCGGTGTTGCGGGCGGCCCGCGCGGGCCGGTTGCCCCCGAGGGGCCAGGCTGCTGAAAGGAGAACGTCATGAGGAACGTCGCAGTCGTGGGCGCGGGTATGACGCGCTTCGCCAAGTACAAGGACCGCGGGCTCAAGTCGCTGACTGACGAGGCCGTGACCGCCGCGTTGGAGTCGGCCGGGATGGACAAGCACGCGCCGCAGGTGGCCATCGTGGGCAACGCGGCGGCCGGACTGAGCACGGGGCAGGAGTGCGTCCGCGCGCAGGTGGTGTTGCGGGAGATGGGCATCGATGAGATCCCGATGGTGAACACGGAGAACGCCTGCGCCAGTTCGTCCACGGCGTTCCAGCTCGCCTGGCTCTACGTGGCATCCGGCATGTACGATATCGCCCTCGCTGTAGGCGTGGAGAAGATGTACTCGGCGAACAAGGGAGCGAGCATGGCGAATTTCGCGGCCGGCGTCGACGTCGAGCAGCTGCGTGAACTGATGGAGCAGCTCAAACCGCCGGAGGAGAAGAAGGCGGGAGTGGAGAGCGGCGCCGGCAAGTCGCGCAGCATGTTCATGGACATCTACGCGGCGGGCGCCCGGGCCCACATGGCACGGTACGGCACGAAGAAAGAGCACTACGCCCAGATCTCCGTCAAGAATCACGATAACGGTGTGCTCAACCCGCACTCCCAGTACCGGGACCATTTCTCGTTGGAGGAGGTCTTGGAGTCGCCGCTGATCGCCGAGCCGCTGACCCGCCTCATGTGCGCGCCCATCGGCGACGGCGCGGCGGCGGCGATCCTGGTCAGCGAGGAGAAGGCCCGTCAGTACACCACCAAGCCGGTCTGGGTGCGCGGCTCCGCCCTGGTCTCGGGTGCCGACGACCGGCCGCAGGTCGGCGGCAGCAGCACGCGCGCGGCCAGACGGGCTCTCGAGATGGCGGGCATGACGATCGAGGACATGAATCTGATCGAGGTGCACGACGCCACCGCTCCCGCGGAGCTATCGCTGTACGAGGAGTTGGGTCTGTGCGCCGAGGGTGAAGGCGGGCGTCTCGTCGAGGAAGGCGCGACCGAGATCGGCGGACGGATACCGGTGAACACCAGCGGCGGTCTGCTGGCGAAGGGACACCCGGTGGGCGCCACGGGCGTGGCCCAGATCTACGAGATCTGGCTGCACCTCCGCGGTGAGGCCGGCGACCGGCAGGTCGAAGGCGCGAAGGTCGGCATGACGGAGAACGGCGGCGGAATGGTCCGGGGCGAAGCCGCCGCGACGACGGTGCACGTACTGGCCGTCTAGCAAGTATCGCCGCCCCCGCTCTCAGCGGCGCTCACGGAGCGCCGGCGAGACAATATGCCCGTCGCGCTTGGCCGGGGACTTCCGCGATGTGGCCGGGGGCTTGGCTGGATGGTTCCAGGGCGGCCGTTCGAGTGCGCCCGTGGCGCCTCGGCCGTTCACCCCTCGATGTCGGGGACCTCGGCGCCCTCCCGGAACCAGGTAACGGGCCGGTACTCTCGCGGCACGACCCCATCCTGCCTGAACTTCGGGTATCCCAAGACCAGCGAGGAGTTGATCGTCCAAGGATCCGCGATGCCCAGCTTCTCCTTCATCGGGGGCACCATGTTGAGTACCTGGCTGAACCCGACCCAGCAGGACCTGATGCCCAGCGAGTTGGCCACCAGGTTCATGTTCTGCCCACAGATGCCTATGTTGATCTGGGGCCCGCTGATCGCGCGATTGTCACCGGCCAGCAGGATCACCACCGGTGCGTTCAGGAACGGCGGCCCGTATCGCTTGGAGATGCTGCCCAGGCCGCCCAGAATGATGCGGGGGTCGTAGAGACCGGGGTTCGGGTCGGCTTCATACCCGGCGGCCAGGTTCTTCACCACTTCGTCGTTCTTGTACAGGTTGTACATACCGTTGAGCACGGCCCATACGGCCTCGTCCATCTCGTGGATGAGGGCCTTGTCCGTGACGACGACGAACTTCCAGGGCTGGCAGTTGCCCGCGCTGGGTGCGAACCGGCCCGCTTCGAGCACCCTCCGGATCAGAGGCTCCGGCACCGGCATGTCCTTGTAGTTTCGGACGCTGCGCCGGTAGAAGACGGCCCGCTCGATGGCGTTCCACTCGTCCGGGTTGCCGTCTGCGTCCTTGGGTTCGAGTGGCAGCTTGGAGGGCAGGGGATGAGGATAGGTGGCGTAGAAGCCCTTCTCCACGCTGTACGCTTCTTCGATGGAGATGGCGTCGTTCGGGCAGGCCACCATGCAGTTGTAGCAACTGAAGCACTCGTACCCCTCGCCGCCTTCCTTCTGCTTGGGGATGTCGCCTGCCTCTCCCATGTCCCAGGCCCTGAAGGGGCAGTTCTCGAAGCACAACTGACACTTGGACCCGCGGGGCCGGGTGCATTTCTCGGTATCGACGACCATCACTCCCATGTGGACGGTTTCCGGACGGAAGACATCCTTCACGTCTTCCCAAGGCATGGCTACCTCCTCAGCGCATCTTTCCTAGAACTCGTGCAGGCCGGGCTCCGCCAATCTCGATCTGGTGAACTCCCATCGGGCACCTGTCCCGACCATGAAATGCTAACTATCGTCTCTATCTTCTGTCAACCTGTCTTGCTGTGTTGGGCGAGGATGGGTGGTGTCGATGGGGGATCCCGCCGAAGCTGAACTCGTCTTGCTCGGCAGTGTTGGGAGGTGAGGCAAGCATCGCCCTGGTCGACAGAGCAGGACCTGCCCGGAGTGGCTGCCACGACCCTCGCGCTAGGTCTCTTCTCTTGAGGCCTCCCGCGGCGTGAGGCGGGCTTTTCCGTTCTTGTCCTGACCGCGCACTTGGCCATGAAGGCCGCCTGGGTCCGGAGCCTTCAAGATCCCGGTCCCAGCGGCCAGGAGATCGACTACTGGGACCCGGTTGGTGGCGGGGCGCCTCCAATCGCTACCTGCCACTCCAGGCTGAGCGCATGACTGAGATACTTCAACTCGGCCTCGCGCCAGGGTAGTGGCGCCGGCGTCTGGATCATGCCCTCCTGCTTCAGCTCCTCTTCAACCTCAGGATCCGGCTCGAAGGCCGCTCCGTGCTCCATCTCGGAGAAGAGGTCTGTGAAGGGCGGCCTGCTCGTCTGGCCGCCGGCCTCCCACGACTCGGCCGGGTAGCCCACGGACATCAGGCAGACCGGAATGGCGGTGTCCGGGAGCTTGAGGAGCTTGGCCACTTGCTCCAGCCTGGGGCTGCTCATTAGGCACGTGCCCAGCCCTTCGTCCCAGGCCACCATGGTAGCCTGCGCCACGACCTGTCCCACGTCCATGAAGGCGAGCGGCGCCACGGCCATCTGCTCCCAGACGGCGCCGAAGGCGGGACGCAGCCTCGTTTCGATGATCTCCATCGTCTTCTCAACGTCCTCGCCGATGCGTCGCTGGGCGGCAAGGTTCTTAAGGTCGTCGATCCACTTGTTGACCTCGTAGGACATCTTGTCGTGGTACCAGAGAATGAAGCAGGGGGCGGTCTCCATCTGCTGGTAGCCCAGGGGAGGGGTAATCGCCTTCATCAGTTCCTCTGACGCCTGCTCTCGCCAGATCACGACGGCCCGCGCCACCGTTACGTTGCCCACGCACGACGCACGGCGACCTGCTTCCAGCATCTTCTGGATCTTGCTCCGCTCCACCGGTCGGAAGGGCAGGTAGAAGCGAATGCTACGTCGGTTGCCGATTACCCGCTTGACCTCCATGCCGAACCTGTCCCCTTTCTGCGAGTCTTGCCTAGACTGAGAAGACGTGGACGGCCGTAGCCGCCGCCTCGCCCCGGACCATGCCGCCGCCGTTCTCCGTCATGCCGGCCTTGGCTCCCTGCACCTGCCTGTCGCCCGCCTCGCCTCGGAGCTGCACCCAGATCTCGTAGATCTGAGCAACGCCGGTAGCTCCAATGGGGTGGCCCTTTGCCAGCAGACCACCGCTGGTATTTACGGGTATCCGGCCGCCGATCTCGGTGGCGCCTTCATCGATGAGCCGCGCACCCTCACCCTGTCCGCAGAGACCGAGTTCCTCGTACAGGGAGAGCTCTGCGGGCGCGGTGGCGTCGTGCACCTCGATGAGATTCATGTCTTCGATCGTCATGCCCGCCATCTCTAGCGCCTTTCGGGCGGCGCGGGGCGTTTCCCCACCCACCTCTTGCGGCTTCTCTGACCCGGAAACCAGGGCCGAGCCGCGCACCCAGATTGGCTTGGTGGTGTACTGGCGCGCCTTCTCCTCGCTGACCAGGATCGCCGCCGCCGCGCCGTCACCGATGGGCGAGCACATGAGGCGCGTGAGTGGCTCCGACACCATGGGCGATGCCAGGATCTCCTCTATCGTGTAGCGGTCCTGGTACTGGGAATGCGGGTTGAGGGCGCCGTTGTTGTGGTTCTTCACGGAAATCTGGGCGTAATGCTCCTTCGTGGTCCCGTACTGCGCCATGTGGGCCCGGGCGCCCGCCGCGTAGATGTCCATGAAGAGGCTGCGCGACTTGCCGGCGCCGCTCTCGCCTCCCGACTTCTGCTCCGACGGGGGCTTGAGACGCTGCATGATCTCGCGGAGCTGTTCGACGTCGACGGCGGCGCCGATCGCCGACAGCGTCCGGGCCTTGTCCTCCGAGTACATCTTCTCCACGCCGACCGCCAGCGCCACGTCGTACATGCCGGACGCGACGTAGAGCCAGGCAAGCTGGAACGCCGTGGACGAGCTGGCGCAGGCGTTCTCCGCGTTCACCATGGGGATCTTGTCGATGCCCATCTCTCGCAGCACGACCTGGGCGCGGACGCACTCCTGGCCCGTGATAAGCCCGGCGGTCGCGTTGCCGACGACGGCGACCTCCAGTGCGCTCTTGTCCATACTGGCGGACTCCAGAGCAGCCGTCACCGCCTCGTCAGTCAGAGACTTGAGCCCGCGATCCTGATACTTGCCAAAGCGCGTCATGCCCGCGCCGACGATTGCTATGTTCCTCATGCCAGTGTCCTTTCGGTCAGATTCTCCCAAGGGGGGTCAAAGCCGCGTCATAATACCACACGCGCCGAGTGGTTCGCGACCGGCGCGGTGTGTTAGAACAGTAGGGCATTGAGAGGGGAAGAGTGGGTCTGGAAGGCCTGTCTTGCAGGGATCGCGTGTCCGGGCGGACGAAGGCCTGAGTGGGCGAGGCGCTCTCGGCGAGCGACCGGGACGACAGGGCAAGAAGATCCAGGCGTGACATACCATTCGGCCCGTCTGGACGGGCCGTTCGGCCCTTACCGGGTTTACTTAGCAATCGCTAAATTATACGACGTAGAGCCACACCTGACGGATATCTATTCTTTGCGAGCAGGAGCCGGACATGGCTGATATGACGTTCGATGCTATTATCATTGGCGCAGGGCACAACGGGTTGGCTCTGGGCACATACCTGGCCAAGTGTGGCTGGGAGGTGGCGATCTTCGAGGCGCGAACGGAAGAGGGCGGCGGCCTTTGCACTGAGGAGTTGACCCGCCCCGGTTTTCTCCACAACGTGCACTGCAACTACCATACCCTCGTCGGCGTCTGTCCTGTCTATGACCATCTGGACCTGTACAGCCACGGCCTGGAGTACGTCCACCCGCCGGTGCAGATGGGGAGCGTCTTCAGCGATGGCACCGCGCTGACCGTTCACACGGACATCGACAAGACGTGCGCCTCGTTCGCCCGCTTCTCCGAGAAGGATGCCGAGACGTTCCGGCGGCTGCATGACGAGGTGAAGGGGTACCTTGACCTCATCCTGGGCACCCTGATGTTTTCGCCGCCCATCCCGCTCCTGGATATCACCAAGGCCCTGGCGCTGTGGAAGGTGTCCGACATATCGGAGTTCCTCAGCGTCCATTTGCGCAACATGACCATTACGGAATTCCTGGACCAGCACTTTGAAAGCGAGAAGGTGAAAGCCCAGCTTGCGTTCCAGGCCGCGATTTCCGGGTATTCGACGGACCGCAAGGGGCTGGCCGTCTCCTTCTCGCTGCTGGTCGGAAAGATGGAGAACTGGCACGTGTGTGTCGGCGGCTCGCACGCGCTCGCCCACGCGCTGTGGGAGGGATTCGCTCATGCAGGCGGCAGCGTCTATATCAACACGCCGGTCGCCGGCATCTTGACCGAGAACGGTCGCGCCACCGGCGTGCGGCTGTACGACGACAGCGAGGTCAAGGCACGGCACGTGGTGTGCAGCAGCATCGACTTGGAGCAGACGTTCCTCAAGATGTTGCCGCGAGAGAAGCTGCCGCCGGAGTTGGTCCAGCAGGTCGAGAACGCGTCGCACATGGACTGGTCCTACTACAGTGCTCACCTGGCCCTGCGTGAGCCGCCCCAGTACAAGGCGGCCGAGTTCGATCCGGATATCCAACAGGCATGGGTGCTGAACGCCGGATATGAATCGGTGGCGGAGTTGAACCAGGAATGGGAGACGGTTCGGGCGGGCAAGCTGCCCGACCCCAAGCCCAACTGTGCCGTCAACACGCTCTTCGATCCATCGGACGCGCCCGAAGGGTTCTACACCGGTCTGATGCGCCAGTTTGCCCCCATCGGCATCGGAAAGGGTGGCATCGAGGCCTGGGACGAGATGGGCCGTGGGTACGGCGAACGCTGCATCGATGCGTGGACCAACTATGCTCCTAACATCAGGGGTGCTGTGATCGAGTGGGTTCCCTACACGCCCCTGGATATCTCGCGCCGCATGATCAACATGGTGCGAGGCGACTGGATGGGCGGCCTCATCGATCTGGAGAACCTGCTGACGGAGCGCCCGACATCGCCGCTGTCCCAATACCGGACGCCCTTTGAGGGGCTGTACATGTGTGGCGCCACCAATCATCCTCACGGATTCATCACCTTCGCGCCCGGCTTCAATGCGTTGCAGGTCATCGCGGAGGACCACGGACTGGAGCGATGGTGGCAGTAGACAACGCGGCAGCGATCGGCGAAGGCGTGTCCGTCACTCTCGCGGCCGGCGACGAGGCGAGCGGGCTGGCGCGCATCATCGGCATGTACGTCGAACAGATGGTGCGCGAGTCGATCGAGAAGAGGGCCCAGGCGGCCGGGCTGCGGGGTCGCCTCGGCATTCGCGCCCGCGAGGGCGACATTGCGGTTACCGTCGTCTTCGGTGAAGACGGCATCACTATCGAGGAGGGTCTGGGAGAGCCGGACGCCGTCATCAGCGGAGAGATCGAGTTCCTGATGAACGTGCTGGCCGGCCGCGCCAATCCTGCCCTGGAGATCTGCCGCGGAAGGCTCTCGGTCCGACCCAGCCTCCGCAGGCCTGTGTTTGGCTATGGGGCATACCGTCTGATGCGCCTTGAGGACGTTCGTGTGTGGAGCGGCCTGCCCCGCGCTCCGCTGGCGATGGCGCTCGGTGCGATGTTCGCACTGGGTGTCCTTTTGCTGGTATGGCAACTCAGACGGAGGACTTCGGGAGGTGCCGATGCCTGATGCAAGCTACGACGCAGTGATCATCGGTGCGGGCCATAACGGGCTCACCCTTGCGGCCTACCTGGCGAAGGCCGGCATGTCGGTCGGCGTGTTCGAGCGTCGCCACGAAGACGGCGGCGGCGCCAACACCGAAGAGCCCACCGTGCCCGGCTTCCACCACAACCTCCATGCCCAATACATGGAGTTCATTGAGTACATGCCCATCTACCACGACTTCGAGCTGGAGAAGTGGGGTGCCCGCATGATCTATCCAGACGTGCAACTGGGCATCACGTTTGCGGACGGCCGGCCGCCGCTCATTATCTACCGGCCTGATCCTGAACTCGACAAGAAGACCCACAAGAGCATCTCTGAGCACTCTAAGCATGACGCTGACGTCTGGTGCGAGATGAAGCGCAAGCTCATGGAGCAGGACAAGCTGGTAGCTGCCTCTCTGTACAGTCCCGGGGAGGCGGAGGAGAACGGGCAGGCGGCCATGGCCATGATGGGCGCCGGAATGAAGCTCTGGTCGGATCTCGGTCTGAAGTTCACGGACCTCGGCAAGACGCCCAAGGTTATCATCGACAGTCTGTTCGAGTCGACTGAGATGAGGGCGCTCATGTACCGGCAGTGCATCGAATGGGGAAGCAACGTGCACGCGGGCAACGGCTACGGCTTCCTTGTTTCGGTGCTCTGGCTGAGCGCCATCCACAGGATGTCTGTGGGGGGAACGCACACGCTGTTTCACGCGATGGCCAATGCAGCCCTCAAGCAGGGGGTCAGCATGCGCTTCCGGGCGCACGTCGTGCAGATCCTGCTCAAGAACGGACGGGCCTCCGGCGTCAAGCTCGCGGACGGCAAGGAGATCGAGGCGAAGAAGCTGGTCGCCTCCAACGTGGATCCCAGGCAGACGTTCGTCGACTTCATTGGGGAGCAGAACCTGGAGGCGTTCCGGCTGGAGCGGCTCGCCCACTGGCGTTTCGGACCGGAGCACGTGCTGGGTACGCCGTCGTTTGCGCTCCATGAGGCGCCCAAGTACAAGTCCGCGAAGTGGAACGAGGACATCAACCGCTGCTTCTACACGGTTGTCGGCTTCGAAACGGGGGAGCAGATGTCGGACTACATCCTCGAGGCCTACGGTGGGGCGATACCCAGCCGGCCGGGCGCCGGAACCTGGGTGAACTCCCTGTGGGACCCGACGCAGGCGCCGCCCGGCAAGCACGCGATGAACGGCTGGTTCTTCTTCCCCCGTGCCTCCTGCCTGTCGCCGGAGGAGTGGGACGAGGTGCGCCTCACCTATAACGACAAGTTCCTGAAGCTGTGGGGTGAGTACGCCCCCAACATGACGCGAGACAACGTCATCGCCGACAAGCTGTACACGTCATTCGATATCGAGAAGAAGGTCTTCATGCCGGAGGGCGACTTCTCGCACGGTCGCGCGGGCGCGGGTGCGGCCGCGACGTTCAGAAGCTACCAGTTCAGAACGGAGATCCCCGGTCTGTACCAGTGCGGCGCGTCGGTGGGCGGCGGCGGGATCAGCACCGCGCCCGGCTACAGCGCCTTCAAAGTGATCTGCAAGGACTACGACCTGCCCAAGGTCTGGCAGCAGTCGTATCGGGACTACTAAGGGAGCACGCCATGCCGGACATCTACACCGCACAGTGGTACGAGAGTCTCAAGGAGATCCTCAACCGCAGCGAAGAAGTGACCAAGAGTGCGCCTCGCGGGACCTGGCACGTGCTGGCCGAGATCCGCGGCGACGGTGCGTCGCCGTACTTGGCGAAGGATGAAGTGAAGCGTTTCGGCATTGTCCTCAACGACGGCAAGTGCGACAAGTACGAAGAGTTGACGGAAGCGCCGCCGCGGAAGGACTTCCAGTTCATCCTGGACATACCGGCCAAGCTCTTCGAAGAGATCGTTGCCAGCGAGGCTGATCCAGTGCAGGCCGGCCTCAAGGGCGCCATCAAGATCACGGGCGACATGCGCGTGCTGATTCAGAACGCGGAGTTGGTGAATATCCTCGCGACGATCTACCAGCGAGACGTGGAGACGGACTGGCCCAAGGGAAAGCCTCCCTACTAGGGGTGCGTCCGGCTAGTGCCCGGGAGATGAGATCTGAGCGGCCGAACACACCAACTGCGGTCCTCGAGTGAGAACGGAGGGGCAAGTGACCCCTCTTGTCGCTCGTGCGAAGTTCGCCAGCGCGGCCAGCGCTAACGTCGCTTCATACATGGCCCAGACAGGCCGTATCTCTCGCGTGATGACCGTGGATATAGTGAAGACAGAGTGAGGAAAGGAGCGCAGCCATGCTCGTGCGCCGCAGCGATGCCAAAGCAAAGGATCTCTTGAATCCAACCGGTTCGGGATGGCGAAGGGCACAGACCGAGCAGGCAGTGCTGTCTCCCACGCCGTTGGACATTCAACCGGCGGAGTACGTGATCGTTTCCTGGAAAGGACGGCCCTACGGCACGGCGACCAGCATGCAGGTGGGCGCTCTCCACAACGGGAAGGAGATCTTCTTCCGCCTGGTGTGGGATGACGGCTTCGCCGACGACAAGATCAACGACATCAACCAGTTCGTGGACGCGGCGGCCGTGATGTTCCCGTTGGTGCCTGAGGCGCCGCTTATTGGTATGGGAACGACGGGGCAGCCGGTCAACACCTGGCACTGGCGGGCCGACTGGGCGGAGCCGAAGAACGTGCTCACGGAGGGAATGGGAAGCACGTTGAGTCGCGACGATCCGGCGCTCGCGGCTCAGGCGCGCCACGCCCGGGGCCAATGGAGCGTGGTAATAGGTCGATCGCTCAGCGTGAAAGGCGCGCCGACGGGCACTGCCCCGCTCGCTCCCGGCGACACCACCAAGGTGGCGTTCGCGATCTGGCAGGGCTCCAACCAGGAGCGGGCCGGGATAAAGGCCTTCACGCCTGATTGGCTGGAGCTGCAGATCGAGGCGTAGGAACCAGGGGCGCTCTCATGGCCAACCGACAACTGGCCTTCGTCTTTGACGCCAACAAGTGCCTGGGCTGCCAGACGTGCACCATTTCCTGCAAGACGCTTTGGACCGATCAGCCGGCCATGGAGTACATGTGGTGGAACATCGTCAATACCATGCCGGGGCGGGGCACGCCGCGCGATCGCTATGAGTCCGGCGGCGGGTTCGATGATCTTGGGCAGGCTCGTGCCGGCGTTCTGCCCAGCGGGGCCGACTTCGGCGAGGCGTGGGAATTCAACTACGATGAGGTGTTCTATGGGGGGAAGGGCCAATCCTCCTTTCTGCAACCTCGCCGCCCGGCTGCAGTTAGCGCTGGCGAAGCGCCGGACTGGGGTCCCAACTGGGACGAGGATCAGGGCGCTGGAGAATATCCCAACAGCTACTATTTCTACCTGCCTGTCATCTGCAATCACTGCACCAACCCAGCCTGCGTGGCGGCCTGCCCCCGCCAGGCGATCTTCAAGCGGGTAGAGGACGGTATCGTCCTCATCGACGAGGAGAGGTGCAAGGGCTACCGTTTCTGCCTGGAGGCCTGCCCCTACAAGCGGATCTACTTCAACACCCAGCGCAACATCTCGCAGAAATGCGTGATGTGCTTCGCTCGGCTGGAACAAGGGGTGGCCCCGGCCTGCGTGCGTCAGTGTCCGGGCCGCGTCCGCCACTTCGGATATCTCGACGACGAAGATTGCGATGTCTGCAAGCTGGTGAGGAAGTGGAAGGTGGCTCTCCGGCTTCACCCGGAGTTCGGTACCCAGCCAAACGTGTTCTACATACCGCCCCTCGCGCCGGCGCGTTTTGACGAGAACGGCGACATCGACGAGAACAACCCCCGCATTCCCATCGAGTATCTGCGTTCGCTCTTTGGGCCGGACGTGGATGGGGCGCTCGCGACATTGAAGGAAGAGATGGCCAAGACCCGGCGGGGTGAGCGATCTGAGCTGATGGACATCCTTATCGCATACCGCTGGCACGATATGTTCAGACCGTTCGTGCAGCATCCAGGGGAGTTGGACCGCCCGCAGGTGAGATCGTGACGCGCGTCGAAGGAGGGACCGCGGTGGAGGAGGCGAGAGCGGCGGCGCGCAGCCATCTCTACCGGCTGCTGGCCGACGGCTTCGTCTACCCGGACCGCCCCTTGTTCGAGATCATCAAGGCCGGCCGCTACAGGGACGACGCGGCGAAAACGTGCCTGGCTCTGTCCTACGACTTGGCATCCGAGAGCGACAATCTCGTGGCCTCCGGCGACTACGTCGCCTTCCAGGCGGAGTACCTGCGTCTGTTCGAGGTCGGCCAAGGCATACCGCCTTGCCCGCTCTACAGCGGTATCTACCGAGGTGGGCGCAAGACGGTCATGGAGGAGTTGGCCCGCTTCTACAACTACTTCGGTCTCTCCATAGAAAAGGGCGGCGGCGAACTACCCGATCACCTGACCACTGAGCTGGAATTCCTGCACTTCCTCGCATTCAAGGAGCTGGCTGCGCTCCAGCGGGAGGAGGACCCGATGCCCTACCGTCGTGCCCAGGCCGACTTCTTGGAGCGGCACTTGGCGTCGTGGTTGCCGGCACTGGAGGCGCGACTGCGGGGACTGGGATCGCCGCCGTTCTACCTGGCTCTGACCCATATCACGCGGGCCGCAGCGCAGACGGAGCTGGCGTTGCTCCGCCGGAGCGCCGACACGGCGGACGTCGCCGTGCTGGAGGCATGAGCATGCCTGCCGCCATCTGCATCGTGGGAACCAAGAACGCGGGAAAGACCACGCTCATCGAGCGTCTGCTCCCGGAGCTGATCGCCCGCGGCCGCAGAGTGGCCACGATAAAGCACGACGCTCACGATTTCGACATCGATGTGCCGGGCAAAGACACGTGGCGTCATCGCCGGGCGGGCAGCAACACCACGATCATCGCCTCGTCGTCCAAGGCCGCAATGGTGCGCCTGACGGACCGAGAGCTGGAGCTCGACGAGCTGCTGCGCCTGGTTGACCGCTCCTGCGACCTGGTGCTGATCGAGGGTCTGCGGCGCAGTCCCCTGCCCAAGATCCTCGTTGAGCGGCCCGCATTGAACGCTTCGGCGCCGAGCCTCCTGGGCGAAGTGTGGGCCGTCGTCACGGACGGGGACTCGGACGTCGACACATCCGTGCCCCGGTTCCGTCCCGACGAGCCCGGCCCCCTGGCGGAATTCATCGAACGGCGTCTTCTGGGCGGGCCGGCGCAGGTTCCCGCTTGGAATCTGCCCGCGTTGCTCGCTGAGGCCGGCCGTCTGCACGGTCATCTGTGCCCGGGCGAGGTGCTGGGCGTGCGCATGGCGATCCTGGGCTGCGAACGCCTCGGTATCTTCAACCCGAAGGCGTCAAAGCGGCTGATCGTCTTCATCGAGACCGACCGTTGCGGAGCCGATGCCGTCCAGACGGTCACCGGCTGTACTCTGGGCAAGCGAACGCTTCGGTTCGTGGACTACGGGAAGATGGCGGCCACGTTCTTGGACACGGAGACGGGCCGGGCGGTGCGCGTCTGCGCTCGCGGGAGCGCGCGGGAGGCGGCGCTTGCCTTCGGGGCGGCGACGCCCGACCGGCATGAAGCGCAGCTACGCGCCTACAAAGCGCTTCCGGACGAGGAGCTATTCACAGTCCGGGACGTGCGCGTGTCGCTTGAGGAGAGAGACCTGCCCGGGGGTCCCCGCCGTCGAGTGATCTGCGAGGATTGCGGCGAGGAAGTGAACGAAGGGCGCGAGGTCTCGCGGGGTAGTCGTACGGTCTGCCGTGCATGCGCGGGCGGCTCGTACTACGCGGAGGCTGAGAAGACAGAGCGTGAGGAGGCGCGACCGTGAGGGAAGGTGCCGTCGCGTCCGCCGATCCAGAACGTCGGGAGTCTGAGGAGTCCCTGGCTCAACGGAGGTGAACCATGCCCGCTCGCAAGAAGACGACGCCGAAGCTGCTTTCAACGGAGGACCGCTATCGCGACCGTTGGCGTTGGGACAAGGTGACCTGGGGGAGCCACTGTGTCGACTGCTACCCCAGCAACTGCCCCTATCGCGTCTACGTGCGCGACGGGAAGGTGGTGCGGGAGGAGCAGTCGGGAACGTTCCCCGTCATCGAGTACGGCGTGCCGGACATGAACCCAGCCGGTTGCCAGAAGGGTGCCATGTGGAGCCAGATGCTGGAAGGCGGGCCGCGGGTCCTCTATCCGATGAAGCGTGTGGGCAAACGTGGCTCCGGCAAGTGGAAGCGGGTGTCTTGGAACGAGGCCCTGACCGACATCGCGGACAAGATGCTCGACGCGATCCAGGAAAGCGGACCGGAATCCCTCGTCCGCATCGGCGAGCCCGCCGAGGGCGGCACGCAGGTCCTGGTCTGTGCGGGCGCCCTGACCTACATGCTGGGCGGTATCAGCACGGACGTCCAGTCGGAGATCAACGACTTCAGTCCCGGACTCTATGTCACTTTCGGCAAGTTCGACCCTGCTGCCAGCGTGGACGATTGGTTCCACACCGAACTGGTCCTGATCTGGCACTGCAACCCGATCTACACCAACATCCCCTGGTACCATTTCGTCCAGGAGGCCCGCTACAACGGCGGAGAGGTGATGCTGATCGCCCCGGACTACAGCCCGTCGGCGATCCATACCGACGTCTTCGCACCGGTGCGAATCGGCACCGACCCGGCCCTCGCCCTGGCCATGTGCCAGATCCTTATCGAGGAGGATCTCTATCACGCCGATTTCGTCAAGGAGCAGACGGACCTGCCGCTGCTGGTCCGGCTGGACAACCAACGCTTCCTTCGGGCCAGCGACGTGGACGGCGGTCGGGACGACCAGTTCTACTGGTACGACCGGAAGGCAAGACGCATCGTGGAGGCGCCCCGAGGCACGCTCTCCCTCGGCAGTGTTGAGCCCGCGCTCGACGGGAGGTTCCAGGCGACCCTGGCCGACGGTTCGAAGGTCAATGTCACACCGGTCTTCGCTCTACTTCGCAAGATGCTGAACCGGGACTACACTCCCAAGAAGGCGTCGAAGATTTGCGGTGTCCACCCTGACGTGATGCGGCGCATCGCCCGCACGGCGGCCCGCAAGCGGACCCGCCTGCTCATGGGCTGGAACTCCGGCAAGTACTACCACGGCGACCTGATGGAGCGGACCATGGCCCTCTTCCTGGGCCTCACCGGCAACTGGGGGAGGAAGGGTACCGGCGCCCGCTCCTGGGCGGTGGGCATGTTCGAGGGGATGTTCTCCACCATCGCCAAGCCCACCCCTGGTCCCGAGGCTGCCCGCCAGGCGTTCCAGATGCAGGACCAGATGCTGCAGAACATCAAGGCGCAGGACCCCACGATGACGGATGAGATCGCGGTCGCCGAGGCGGGCTACCAGGGCGCCCGACTGGGCGGCATGGTGCCGTCCGTCTTCTTCTGGTACTACCACTGCGGCTTCCGCGAGCGCTGGAACAAGCCGGAGTGGAACGACCCCAGTATGAAACGCTCCTTCGATGAATACATCGAAGAGGGCATCGAGCGCGGCTGGTGGGAGGGATTCCGCACGCCGGACGAGAAGACGCCGCCCCGGGTGATCATGGAGATCGGCAGCAACATGCTGCGGCGCACGCGGGGCGGTCAGGACATCCTGCTGAAGGACCTGTGGCGTACGGTGAAGCTCATCGTTACCTGGGACTGGCGGATAAGCACCACCGGCCTCTACTCGGACTACATCCTTCCCTGCGCTCATCACTACGAGAAGCCGAACTTCTGCTACACCACGCCCCACGTCATGAACATCACCTACTCCGACAAGGCGGTGGACCCGCCGGGCGAGGCGAAGTCCGAGTGGCAGATCGCCCAGGCGCTCACGAAGAAGCTCGAGCAGCGGGCCAAGGCGCGCAAGTTCGTTCAATACACGACGCCGCGCGGCATGACGGTCAATCTGGACAATCTCTACGACCCCCTCACTACCGGGGGTGCCTTTGCGGACGACGAGAAGCTGATGGACGAGATGGTGCGCGATACCGCCGTCGCCGGCGTGCTGCCCAAGGGCACGAGTCTGGCGACGCTGCGCAAGAAGGGGTTCGTCCGCTTCACCGGCTGGGGCGTCAGTTCGATGGCGCTGGCTCAGGCGTCCGACATCAAGCCGGACGAGGCACACGCTCCGTTCCGCTGGCACACGGAGAAGAAGCTGCCCTTCCCCACCCTGACGCGTCGCGCCCAGTTCTACATCGACCATGACTGGTTCCTGGAGGCGGGCGAGGAGCTGCCCGTGCACAAGGAGACGCCGAAACAGGGAGGTGACTATCCCTTCCAGCTCACCTCCGGCCACCCGCGCTGGAGCATTCACTCCATGAACATGACCGACCCCGTCATCCTGGAGACGCACAGGGGCTACCCCTTCGTGTTCATGAACCCGGACGACGCCCGCAAGCGCGGCGTCGAGAATGATGAGGAGGTCCGGGTCTACAACGATGTCTCCTCCATTCAGATAGCGGTCAAGATCTCGCCGTCGGTGCGCCCCGGACAGTTGATCATCTACAACGGTTGGGAACCGTATCAGTTCGGTGAGTGGAAGGGCGCCGAGAACGTTGAGCCCGGCATGGTGAAGTGGCTGCACCTGGCCGGCGGATACGGGCACCTCCAGTACCGCAGCATCCACTGGCAGCCCGTGCCCATCGACCGGGCGATACACCTGGACGTGGAGAAGATCAAGAAGAAGTCGAGGCCGAAGACGAAGCGCGCCGCCAAGGCGGTCGCTCGCCGGCGGCGTTAGAGAGGAGGTCTGCCATGGCAGCGAAACAATCACGGACTGCTCCCATGAAGCAAGTGGCGATGGTGTTCGACCTCAACAAGTGCATGGGCTGCCAGACCTGCTCTGTCGCCTGCAAGGTGCTCTGGACCCGCAAGGAGGGGGAAGAGTACCAGTGGTGGTGCACCGTCAACACCATGCCCGGGCAAGGGCACCCCAAGGACTGGGAGGATATGGGCGGCGGCTACGGCGACCGGGGACTACCCGCTGCCGGACGGCTGCCCACTCGGGCCGAGTTCGGCGGGGGCTGGAAATACAATTTTGAGGACGTGTTCACCAACAAGGAGCACGTCGCCCTCCGTCCTGTCGAAAGCAACGGCAACACTCAGTGGAGCCCGAACTGGGATGAGGATGAGGGGGGAGGCAAGTATCCAAACAGCTATTTCTACTACTTGCCCCGTCTCTGCAACCACTGCACGCGCCCGGTCTGTGTGGAGGCGTGTCCGCGCGGCGCAATGTACAAGCGTCCGAAAGACGGCATTGTGCTGCGGGACGAGGACAAGTGCCGGGGCTACCGATTCTGCGTGGAGGCCTGCCCCTACAAGAAGGTCTACTTCAACCTGACGCGCCAGGTGAGCCAGCATTGCATCATGTGCTTCCCGCGACTGGAGAAGGGCGTCGCGCCCGCTTGCGCTCGCCAGTGTCCCGGTCGGCTGGTGTTCGTCGGGTACCTGGACGACAAGGGAGGGCCTATCGACAAGCTGGTGCACAAGTGGCGCGTTGCGCTGCCGCTCCACCCTGAGTACGGTACCGGCCCGAACATCTTCTACATCCCCCCGCTGGCGCCCGATCGGCTCAACCGCGACGGCAGTCTGGACCCCTCGACGCCTCGCATCCCAATGGAGGAACTGGAGCAGCTATTCGGGTCGCAGGTGGGCCGTGCGTTGGACACGTTGAAGGGCGAGCTGGAGAAGAAGCGCCGAGGTCGGCCATCCGAGCTGATGGACACGCTGATCGTGTACCACTGGGACGAACTGTTCGGCCCCTACACTCGGGACCCGGCCAACCTACGTTGGAGATGAGGGTCCGGGCAACGCCGCTTGCGGGCGACTCCGCGCCGCGCAGGAGGTGAGATGTCACGCACGCGTGAGCGGCAGCGCCCCGACGAGCGAAGCGCCGGGCCGCTCCCGCTCCTGGGCGAACCTGTAACCCGTCGGGGCTTCCTGAAGGCGGCCACGCTGGGCACGGCTGCCCTCTACTTGACTCAGCTCGGCTGTCGGGACGGCCGGGAAGGCGTAAGCCGCGTCGTGGGGCAGGACTTCCCCTACGATCAGTGGACGGACGTCTACTATCGCCAGAAGTGGACCTGGGACAAGGTCACCTGGGGCACCCACCTCATCGACTGTCAGCCTGGGAGCTGCCTCTTCCGCGTCTACACCAAGGACGGTGTGGTCTGGCGCGAAGAGCAGGCCGGCAAGTACCCGGAGATCGAGCCGGGCGTGCCCGACTTCAACCCGCGCGGTTGTCAGAAGGGCTCCTCCTTCAGCGACGTGATGTACGGACCGGAGCGGCTGCGCTTCCCGCTGCGCCGCATCGGTGAGCGGGGCTCCGGTCAGTGGGAACGCATCTCCTGGGATGAGGCGCTGACGGAGGCGGCGGATGCCATGCTCGACGCGATGGAGGAGGTCGGGCCGGAGTCCATCATCTACGAAACAGGTCCCGGCAACGGCGGCATCATCAACGGGTCGGTGCCCGGCTGGCGGCTCAGCCGGCTGGTCGGCGCGACCATGCTCGACGTCAACGGCATGATCGGCGACTTCAACGTGGGCCTCTACGAAACGTTTGGCAAGTTCCACTTCTGCTCGTCGGTGGACGACTGGTTCCATGCCGACCTGATCCTGGTCTGGCACATGAACCCTGTCTACACGAGGATCCCGTGCTCCCACTTCATCTACGAAGCGCGCTACCACGGGACGCAGGTGGTCAATATCTCGCCGGACTACAACGCCTCCAGCGTCCACGCCGATCTCTGGGTCCCCGTCGAGCCGGGCTCGGACGCGGCATTGGCGCTGGCCATGTGCCGCATCATCATCGAGGAGGGATGGGCGAACTGGGACTTCGTCGCCGAACAGACGGACCTTGCCCTCCTCGTGCGAAGGGACAACGGGCGCTTCCTTCGTGCCACGGATCTCTCTCCGGACGACGCGGGCGCCGAACCGCGCGACGACCAGTTCTACCTGTGGAACGAAGACGCCGGGACTCTGGCGCCGGCGCCCAGGGACTCGCTGCGAATGAAGGTCCGGCCGTCGCTGGTAGGACGTTACGCGGTCACGCTTGCGGGCGGCGAGAGCGTCGACGTATCGCCGGCTCTCGAGCTGCTGCGTGAGCGGCTGCAGGAGTACACACCGGAGTACGCGGCCTCCATCACCGGTGTCAGGCCGTCGATCATCGAGCGGCTCGCCCGCACGGTGGCGGAGGCCAAGCGGGTCAGCATCCTTCAGGGCTGGAACGTCAACAAGTACTACCACGGTGACCTGATCGAGCGCTCCCAGGCGCTCCTGCTGGCCCTTACCGGCAACCTGGGCCGCCAGGGAACGGGCATGCGGGGCTGGAACACCGGCCAGGTCGTGCCGGGGACGGGAACGAAGGATCGCGTTGGCATCGAGGGCTTCATCGGGCTGGCGGATCGGGTCTTGAGCGCCGAGGAGGAGCTGCTGGACGAAGATCCGACCCTCACGGAGGAGATGCGCGCGATCGGCGTCGAGAAGATCGAGGCGGAGCGGCGGGGCGTGTACTTCCCGTATGACGTGGGGCCGCTGACCGTGCCTCCCGCCTTCTATTGGTACTGGCATGCCGGATTCGAAGAGGTGTGGAACAGGGCCGACTGGTCGGACCCGCTGATGAAGCGGCCGTTGGGGGAGTACCTGGAGGAGGCTGTGGAGAAGGGTTGGTGGAAAGGCGTGGCCTTGCCGCCGCCTGAGCGGCCCCCTCGCGTTCTCATAGAGGTCGCTGCGTCTACGCTGCGCCGCACCCGGGGCGGCTACAAGATCTTGCGCGAGAAGCTCTGGCCCAAGTTGAAGCTCATTGTGGACATGGATGTGCGGATGAGCACCACCGCGCGCTTCGCCGATATCGTGCTGCCGGCGGCGGGCAACTATGAGAAGGCGGACTTCCGGTTCCCCGTCACGGACGTCAACTTCCTCACCTTCACCGATCAGGCCGTGAAGCCCATCGGCGAGGCGAAGACGGAATGGGAGGCCTTCTGGCTGTTGGCCCACAAGGTACAGGAGCGCGCGCTGGAGCGCGGGCTGACGTCTGTGAAGGATGCGGAAGGCCGGGAGTTCCCACTCGATAAGCTGGTTGAGAGGTTCACGATGCACGGTGCCGTCCGCGAGCACGACATGGAGGCGCTGGTCGAAGACACGGTGCGGGACACCGTGCGCGTAGGGGCCTTGCCCGATCGGACGTCGTTGAAGACCTTCCGCAAGGAGGGCGTGGTCCGGTTTTCGGGACTCGGAATGGTCGGCGAGGGGATCAACGAGGCGACGGATATCAAGCCGAACGAAACCGTCTCGCCGCTGCGTTGGCACGTCGAGGACAAGGTGCCCTATCCGACGCTCACCCGCCGTATCCAGTTCTACATCGATCACGAGTGGTTCCTGGAGGCTGACGAGGCGCTGCCCAGGCATAAGCCCAACCCACAGATCGGCGGCTCGTATCCGCTCAAGCTGGTCAGCGGTCACCTCCGCTGGAGCATCCACTCTACCTGGATCACGAACAGGCTGATGCTCTACACGATCCGGGGAGGGCCGCTGCTCATCATGAACCCCGAAGATGCCGACGCACGCGGCGTGGCCGACACTGACGAGGTGAAGGTATACAACGACGTTGACGACTTCCACGTGCGCGTCAAGCTGTCGCCGTCGGTGCGGCCGGGGCAGGTGATCATCTACCACGCCTGGGAGCCCTACCAGTACCGCAACTGGAAGCCGTACGATTCGGCCCTGCCGGGCATGATCAAGTGGCTGCACCTGGCGGGCGGCTACGGACACCTCAAGTTCTGGCGCAACAACTGGCAGCCCCAGCAGGTAGACCGAGCCACTGCCGTGGAGGTGGAGAAGGCGGCTCCGGAAGGAGCCGTCTGATGGCGCTCCTCGGCCTGGGGCGTGCCCAAGCGGGCCGCCTGCCCTTCCATGCCGACGAATTGCAGCGAACCACGGCGGGCGCCCTGTCCGACGCCGACAGACCCCTCGGGCCGGTAGGCCACCTGGCGCTGTGGGCAAACCTGGGCTCCGGCCTCTACATGATAGTCGTCGGCGCCTGGCTGGTGCCGGCGCTCAGCCTCGGGCAGGCCGTCGTCGTGACGCTCATCGGCGCGGCTCTCGGCTCAGCGATGGTGGCCTCCGCGGTCGGGTTGGGCGCGTCCGAGAACCGGCCCGGGGTCGTCCTCCATCGCGGCGTTCTGGGTGAGACGGGAGCGAACATGCAGGCCCTTCTGGCCGGCTTCCGGCACCTGGCCTGGGGCGCGGTCCAGCTCGCCATCGCCGCGGAGCTCGCCGCCGCCGCCATGTCCCGTCAGGGGCTCGCCGGCGGCAGGCCCCTCTGGGCGGCCATCCTTGGTGCGCTGGTGCTGCTCATGGTGCTGGCCGGACCGGCTACAGTGGTGCGTCGCTGGCTGGTGCCGAGCGCTGCTGTCGCGGTGCTCATCGCCCTCATCTTCACGTACACGGCCTGGTCCGGCTTCGGGGTGGCGGCGATGCTGCTGCGAGAACCCGCCGGCGGCTGGCCGAGCATGACCGCCGGCGTTGATATCGTCGCCGCGCTGGCCCTCATCTCGCTGCCGGTGGCGATCGACGTTGGGCGCCTGGGAAGGCCACGCGGAGCCGTGGCCGCGTCGTTCGGCGGGCTGGCGACGATGACGGTCTGGTTCGTCCTGTTGGGCGTGTTTTTCGTGCCCGCAGTGGACGGGCGCGACGTGCCCGGTTTCCTCCTGGCGACCACTCCCGGGACCCTGGTCCTGCTGCTGGTGGTGGTCCTGGAGCTGGACGGTGTGTTCGTTAGCCTCTATGCGCTGGCCTCCACGGCGCGCGCCTGGGCGCCCAAGGCTGACTCGGCGCTGCCCGTCGTCGTTGTCGGTGCGGGTGTCTTCGCGTTTGGTGCGGCGCTCCTCGATCCCTTCAACTACGGTGATGCGCTTCTACTGCTGGGCGCGGCCTTCGCGCCGCTGCTCGGCGTCTTGCTGGGCGCGAGAGCCGTCCGTCGCTGGTGGCTTCATAGGACCGAGAAGACGCGGCTCCTGCCCGATGGGCGGATCGTGTCCGTTGCCGGGAGCGTGTCGCCGCCGGTAGTTGGGGGCGCGGTTGCGTGGGTTCTTGGCTTCCTTCTCTATAACTGGGCCGCGCCGCTGGACATACCGGCCTGGACGGCCGCGATGTCTGCCGTCCTTCATGACGGCCTCGGCCTTCCGTTCCCGGCGGACGTCCCAGGGCTGAGCGCCACCGCTCTGGGCTTCGTCGCCGCCTTCGTGATTACTGTGTTGCTGACGATAATGCAGGTGCACCGGCCGGTACCGCGTCGGGCGGCCTGAGGCTCGGTTCGGTCTGGCCGTAGGAGAGTACTGGTGCGAGGGAACCTGGTAGCCATCCAGTTGCGGGCCGCCCTCGAAGACTATGCCAGCTACGAGGTCTTTCGTGGCCGCATGGCGGGCCTGCTGGAGGAGGCCGCGAAGAAGGTCGACTTCAACCTGCCGACCATCGTCTGCTACCCGGAGACGGTAGGACTCTGGCTCAGCTTCGTTCCGCAGACCTATCACCAGATCCAGGGGAGCAAGACCATCGTGGAGGCCTTGATCCGGGGCATCCCCCAGAACCTGCCGCGCTTTCTCGGCGCCTGCTGGCGCTACAAGACGGTCGCCGTTCGCACCATCTTTCTCGAGACCGCCGTGGAGACGGAGGAGGCGTACTGTGACATCTTCTCTGGGCTCGCGCGGCAATTCGGCTGTTACCTCCAGTCGGGGACGCTCTATGTGCCGCGCATGGAGATGGAGGCGGTCAAGGGCCGGCATTCGATCGGCCGGCAGGTGTACAACACGGCCTACCTCTTCGCTCCAAACGGTCTCTGCCTGGCTCGGGTGCCGAAGCGAAATCTGGCCCCGCCCATGGAGCACCGGTTCGGCTTCACGCCGGGCAGAACGACGGACATTCAGCCCATCGACACACCGCTCGGCCGGCTGGGGATCTTGATCTGCTACGACGGGTTCCATCACACGCTGGTGGAAGAGACCGACGGCAAGGGCGTGCAGATCATCCTGAGCCCGTCCCACAGCGACCGCGCCTGGGAGCGACCGGCCGGCTTCAACAAGGAGATCACCGTGGGCGAGGCCTGGGAGCGGCACGGTCTGGCCCCGCTCATGCAGGGGCGGATGAACATCCAGTATGCGGTCGTCGCGATGATGGCGGGCCGCGTCCTGGACTTGGAGGGCCAGGGCTGCTCCCACATCGTCCGCAACGCGGGAGAGGTGGGAGCGCCGACCGAACGCTACCTGCTGGCCCGCGCATCCTCTCACACCACGGAAGAGGTCGTCACGGCCACCGTCGATCTGCCGGGCGCGTGCTGAGCGCGCCTCACAGGGGGCGCGGGCTGCTGCGGCGGGCGCCTGCAAGACTTCGCCTTGCGCGGGTGAAGAGACCAGGCGGAGGTCAGGGCTCGATACGCTTGCTGGCCATGGGCGTTGGGGATTATGTACAATATGCGTTGCCGGCGGGGAGCCGATGAGACCGGCAAGCGCAAGCTGGGAAGAGGTGTCCGATCCATGCGGCTCGTAACGGTCCTTAGATTGTCCACGCTGATAGCACTCGTCGCCGTAGCCGCCCTGTGGCTGGCGCCCACCCCGTTTCCAGAGAAGCCCGCCGAGGCGGAGGAGACGGTCACCGTCCTTGTCGGCAACATCTACTTCTGCGGTCCGGAGTATCAGAGTCCCGCCCCGATGTGTGAAACGGTGATCAACGTGGGCGACACGGTCGTCTGGGACTTCACCCCTGCGTACACTGAAGACCCGGACTGCGTCGACTGCATCCACACGACCACCGACTGCGGCGGCGACTGCGACGATCCAACGAACGATCCGCTTTGGGATTCCGGTTCGATGCCGACCGTGGGCGAAGGCATCTTCACGTACGAGTTCACGTTCGAGCAGCCGGGCACCTTCCAGTATTACTGTATGATCCATCCGCTGGTTCATAGGGGGAGGATCGTCGTCCAAGCGCCGGGAGGCGTCGCGGGCGACGCGAACTGCGATGAGACCGTGAACAGCATCGATGCGGCGTACGTTCTACAGTACGGCGCGGGTCTCGTGCACTCGGTGCCCTGCCAGGGTGATGCGGACGCCAACGAAGACGGCATCATCAACGCCGTCGATGCCGCGCTCATCCTGCAGTACACTGCCGGACTCATCCACACCCTGCCGCCGTCGTAGCAGGCCGGCGCCGCCGGCGGGTAGCACGGGAGAACGGTTGGCGACACGTAGCAGGAGGTGGCCGATCCATGCACATCTCAACGATTTTCAGAGTGGCGACGCTCGCGGCGCTGGTCCTCGTCGCCGTATGTTGGTTGGCGCCCACCGCGCCGACGCCTCCGCCCGCCCGCGCGGAGCAGACGGTCACCATCTTGGTGAGCGATGGCTGGTTCTGCGGTCCGGAATACGCGTTCCCTGCTCCGATGTGCGAGACGGTGATCGACGTCGGCGATACTGTCCGCTGGGACTTCACGCCCGCTGGAGAAGATGTCAAGACTATCTTCCTCGGGGATATCCTTCTCCGCCCAGGAGACGGAAGCGACACTATCGAGTTCACGTTCGGGCAGCCGGGAACGTACGAGTACTACTCCGAGATTCACCCTCTCGTTATGAGGGGGCGGATCGTGGTCCTGGGGCAAGCGGCGCTTCCCGGCGACGCGAACTGTGATGAAACCGTAGACAGCATCGATGCCGCGCTCGTTCTCCAATACGCCGCGGGGGTCGTCAGCTCGCCGGCCTGCGAAGAGAACGCGGACGCGAACAGAGATGGCGCTATCGACGCGATCGACGCGGCCCTGATCCTTCAGTACAGTGCCGGCATCATCGACGCCCTGCCGCCGTCGTAGCGGACTCACCCCGCGCCTGCGGCTGGATGCCCCCGCGTGACCGAGAACGCCTGTTGCCTGCGGAACCCCGCTGGCCGTAAGCGGTCTCGGTTGCCTATACTGGCGGTTGGCCGCGCGGAGCGCGGAAACCGGCATGCAGTATGTAGGTAGAGTCACACCGCGGGTCCGGATCGCAACGCTTCTGAGAGCGGCAACGCTCGCGTCCCTGGTCGCCGTCGCAATGCTCTGGCCGGCTCCGGGCACGGCCCCGCCTGCCCCGGCGGAGGCCGAGGAGACGGTGACGGTCCTCGTGGGCAACATCTATTTCTGCGGTCCGGAGCATCAGGATCCTGGGCCGATGTGCGAGACTGTAATCAACGTGGGCGACACCGTGGTCTGGGACTTCACACCCGCGTATGCTGAAGACCCGGACTGCGTCGACTGCATCCACACGACGACCGACTGTGGTGTCAACTGCAATAACCCGACGACAGACCCCCTGTGGGATTCCGGTATGCTGCCGAACGTAGGCGAAGGCATCTTCACGTACCAGTTCACGTTCGAGCAGCCCGGCACGTACCTGTATTACTGTATGGTGCACCCGCTCGTTCACCGGGGCCGGCTCGTCGTGCTGGGGGAGATGGAGCTCGTCGGGGACGCCAACTGCGACGAGACGGTGAACGCGATCGACGCGGCGTTCGTCCTCCAGTACGCTGCTGGGATCATCAACTCGCTGCCCTGTCAGGGCAACGGTGACACGAACGAAGACGGCTCCATAAACGCCATCGACGCCGCCCTGATCCTCCAGTACAGCGCCGGCATCATCCATACCCTGCCGCCGTAACAGCAGACTTATCCGCCCCGCCCGCCCCACCCACCTGCCTGCGGGTCAGGCTTCAGCCTGACCGTCCTCCGTCCCCAACCTCCCAGGGCCGCCCTCTGAGGCCCTGTCGCCGGCCCCCTTGGCGCTATCCCACGTACGTGCTAGTGCCGCATCCGCCACGGCCTAACCTGTTCTGGCCAAAGGATCATTAGCATAGACAGAAAAAACACGATTTTGCGAAACAATTTCCCGCCTGGTAGGGGCAGGCCCCCGCGTTGTGCGCCTCGGGAGCATGCCTGCCCAATCCCCGGCTTCCTTGACGCCTGCCCGCGCTCTGCGAGATGATGCTGCCAGTGCCCGCCGGGAGCGGGCCGAGGGAGGCCGATCATGACAGAGCAACCAATACCGTCGAAGACGGAGCTGCTGGAGGCGCTGCGCTCAAGCGAGCAGGAGGTGCTCCAGAGACTGCGCGCGCTGCCGGCCGAGGAGTTTGAGCAGGGACGCTACGAGGGCGGCTGGAACGGACGCCAGATCCTGGCGCACGTCGCCGCCATCGAGTGGACGTATCCGCGGCTGCTGGACCTGGCGAGGCAGGCGGCGGCGCCTAGCGAGCCGACGGAGAAGCCGGCGGAAACGGCTCCCGCGGAGTCCAAGAAGGCGAGCAGCCCGCCCTCTCGCGAGATGCGGGGCGGCGTCGAGGACTACAACACGCGCCAGGTGGAGAAGCGCGCCGGCGCGTCCGTGGAGGAGCTGCTGGCGGAGTTCGAGAAGAACCGGGCGGCGACCATCGCCGCCGTGGAGGGCGCGGAGGAGGAGCTGCTGACCACGCCCATCCGGTCGGCGGGCGGCGTCCCCGGGGCGCTCGCGTCCGTTATCCAGGTGCTGGCGGTGGCCCACGTCCGTGCTCACGTCAACGACATCGTGGGAGCGAGCTAAGGGGACGGCGGGGCAGCGAGATGACGGATGCAGCAGCCAAGGTCCTGACCGAGCGGCGAGGCCGCACCCTCGTCGTTTCCATCAACCGGCCGGAGGTGCGCAACTGCGTCGACGGCGAAACGGCTCAGCTTCTGAACGATGCGGTCGACGCTTATCGAGCGGACGATGACCTCGACGTCATGATCCTCACCGGCGCCGGCGACGTCTCCTTCTGCTCCGGCGCCGATCTGAAGAATGTCGGGAGCCTCGTCAGCCGGCCGGGGTCTGACGAGACCGGGCCGATGGGCATCTCCCGGATCGTCGATATCGACAAGCCGGCGATCGCGGCCGTCAACGGCTACTGCACCGCCGGCGGCCTGGAGCTGGCCTGTTGGTGTGACTTCCGCATCGCCTCTCGAAACGCGCAGCTCGGCGTGCTCAACCGCCGCTGGGGCGTCCCGCTGCTGGACGGAGGTACGCAGCGGCTTCCCCGCATCGTCGGGCTGGGCAACGCGCTCTATCTCATCGAGACCGGCGTCCTCATCGATGCCGATCAGGCGCTCGGCATGGGGCTGGTGCAGGAGGTCGTGCCGGAAGGACGGGCGCTGGACCGGGCGCTGCTGGTCGCCGAGGCGATCTCGGGATACCCCCGGATCCCCATGCGGAACGACCGCAGAGCGACCTTCGAAGGCTTGACGCTCCCGCTTGAGGAGGGCCTGAAAGCGGAGGCGCGAGCCCATGAGGACAGCGGGCGGGACCCGGCCGTCGCGGAGTGGCTGCGTCGGTACGCGGCGGGTGACCGGCCGCCGCCGCTGCGTCCGCCCGAATGACCCGCGCCGGAGCCCGCCGGGGTGTCGCCACGCGATTCCCGCCCGTAGCGCAGGCCTTCAGCCTGCGCCGTGGGGCAGCGCCATCCGCCACCACCGTGGGGACCGGGCCTCACAGGATGGTAAGAAGAACACGAGCGCCGGGGTGCAGGTGGCCCAGCCTCCGGGCGGCGGCGCCCGCCTCCGGAGGGGCATGCCCGCCTCCGGTGGGCGTCCTACCGTTCCACGGGTGCGCGAGGAGAACAGGATCGTCCCCATGCCGACCGTCCGCCTGAATGACATCGAGATCTACTATCAGGAGCACGGATCCGGCTTTCCCGTCGTCCTCACCCACGGCCTCGGTGACTGCGCCGAGCTGTGGTCTCCGCTGGCCGAGGCGCTGGCGGACCGCTACCGTGTCGTGACCTGGGACATGCGCGGGCACTACCGGTCGGGGGCGCCGGAGGAGCCGGCCCAGTACACGCAGGACCTCGTCGTCGAGGACCTGCGTGCGCTCTGTGACCACTTGGAGGTCGCTCTGGCCGTGCACGGCGGTCATTCACTCGGCGGCTACACCGCCCTCCGCTTCTACGAGGCGTATCCCGATCGCGTCGCCGCCCTGATCCTCCACGGCACCGGACCCGGCTACCGGAACCGGGAGGCGAGCCGGGCCTGGACCGACCAGCTCGCCAAGCTGGCCGACTGGCAGGAGCGCAACTTCGAGAGGGGTGAGCGCCGGCCGGCCAAAGAGCTGCGCGTGGGCGCGCCCGCTCTCGCTGAGGTGGCGCAGCACGTCGTGCGCGGCCTCGCCGGCGTCGAGCGGGGCGTGATGGCGCACCCGCGCTTCATCGACGCCCCGGCGGTGCGGGTGCCGACGCTCCTCGTGGTAGGCGAGAACGACAGGAACTTCCGCGCCAGCGCGGACTACTTCGCGGCCAAGCTGCCGGACGCGCGCAAGGTGGTGGTCGAAGGCGCCGGTCACATCGCGGTGCACGAGCGGCCGGAGGTCGTGCACGCCGCCGTACGGGAGTTCCTGGACGGCCTTCCGTCGGGCTGAGCGGCGTTTCCCATCGGGTCCAGGAGTTCCATCGAGCGAACCGACGGCGGTCCCGCGGCAGTGCGCGGCGGTTCGGCAGAGGTTTCGGTGGTAGACCCGGACCAAGCCAAGCCCTCCAGTCCGCGGCGCTGGGATACTCCCCGACGCGCCATGGAGGGCGTCCATAGCCCAATTACCTGCACAACGCGGCTCTCAGCGGCACCAGCCTGTTGGCGTGTCTGTGCCGATCAGCCCGCCCTGGGCCTTATGCTGTTGCACACCCGCCTCATACATCAACGTCCTTCGGGGCGGTCTTGGCGATGTCCGGGTCTATGAGAGCGAAGTCAGCGGGGAGCTCACCAAACAGTCTGCCGTGGGCCTCCGGCCCCAGGACGTCCTCAATCCGCTTCAGCAACTCGCGCAATCGCTGGTTGACTTGGTTGGCGAATTGCTCGCCGGTGATGGCGCCATTCAACCACGCCTCATCAAGCGCTTGCTTTTCCTTCAGGAATTCGGCCCGAAGATTCAGCAGCTCATCCACCTTGCTGGCATCGAAGCCGCTCCCGAGGCGGTGCTCGATCATGAGCCTCACTTCCTTGGCAACGAGCTCGTTGTTTCTGGCTTCCATTTCTCGATCGTCGGCTTCGCCCGCTTCGGCTGCTGCTTCATTATACAGGGCACTGACGCGCTCCATCAGCTCACGTTCCGTCTGCTCTGCGGCCGGCTGTCGCACGGGTGCACCGGGCGACAGGCCGCAGGCGACGCCTCTGGTGGACAACCACTTGTGAAAGCCCTTCCCATACGTGCCGTACAGGAAGTGCGAGGCCGCGTAGCCCTTCGCTGCGCTAACCGTGACGCCAGCAGGCAACAGGATTCGGTTCGCTGCTTGATGGCACACGCCTGTCACCCCGTACACGATTCCGGCTGTGGATGACGGTTGCGACAGGCAGTCCGCCACACCTCCGTCGCCCGTTCCGTGGCAGATGGGTTTTCCTCCGGATGAGCGACCAAAGCAACCCCACGGCCCCCGGCCGTCATCGCTGGTGACGTACGTGTGGTCGGCCAAGCCCCCGGCTGTAGACACAGCCCACCCTGTCAGAGTACTCATGACGACTCTCCTCCTCGATGAAACGCTCTGACGATGCAAACAGCATAAAGGCCCTGCGCCGCCGGTCATGCGTGTAATCCCCCAAATCTGTGGGAGTCTCGGAAGAGGAGACGACGCGAGCCCAAGAGCAGACCTGGTGCGCCCAATGCGCACAGCGAGACGGGCAAGGACAACGGGCAGAGGCCGTATCAGCAGGCCCGAGCGGAAATCCGTGCTATCTTGCCCGCGCCCGGAAGGGCGGCCCCACGGTCTCCCTCAGTACCCGTAGTCCTCGCTCTTCACGCCGGGACCGCCTGTCTTCTCGCTGAAGATGAGATAGAGCAGGACGAGCGACGGAACGAGGATCAGCGCGCCGGAGGGCAGCGCGATGAGGAATGCTCTCAACGTGGTGTCGCCGGCCGCCAGGTCTGAGATGCGCTGCGCGGGCATGATGAGGTTCGGATGCAGAATCACTCCCAACCCGGCGATCAGCAACGCCACGACTCCCGCCGCGGTCGGCGGCCCCAGGACGGACCAGCCCCGCCAGAGCACCAGCAGTGACGCCAGGTATGCGACGGCTGTCGAGATCATCAAGGCCAGGGGCGCCGGCTCTTGTAGCTGCTCCCAGAACTGGTCGGCGTCCCAGTACGCGAACGGGAGCGCGAGCACCACGAGGGCTCCGAGGACGAGCCCGGCCGTGAGCCCGCGGGTCCGGAAGTCGGCCTGGAGCTCACCCCCCGTGCGGGCGGTCATGTAGTAGGCCATGAGGTAGGCGCACACGGCCACCCCGATGAAACCGCACCAGATGGAGAACGGCCTCAGCCACGGTTCCCAGAGCCCCGACGTGACCGTTCCGTCTTCGATGGTGACGTGCCCGCCCGCTACCGCGCCGACGCTCATGCCCATGGCCATCGGGGCGACGACGCTGGCGACGAAGAACAAGGCATCCATGCCGGGCAGCTCCGCCCCGGTCCCGTGGGCGTAGTGCCGGAACGCGAACGCCGTTCCTCTCACCACGATGGCCGTGAGCGCGATCAACAGCGGGATCAGGAGCCCGATAGACAGGTCGGCGAAGGCCGGCGGAAACGCGGTGAACAGGGCGACGACGATCAGGACCAGCCAGACGTGGTTGGTTTCCCATACCGGCCCCATGGCGCGGGATATCGAATCGCGCTGCTGCTCCGCCCGCGGCCCGCTCGCCAGCCCTGACCAGATCCCGCCGCCGAGGTCGGCCCCGCCGAAGATGGCGTAGCCAATCATTCCGAGCACCACCACGGCCGCGGCCAGGTCCTCAAGAGGCATTGGCGCGCTCCTCTGACGGTACGCGGGCTTCCAGCGGCTGGCGCTGCTCGCGGAAGAGAAGGAACGCCAGCCCGGCGGCAAGCGCCACGTAGAGCAACGCGAAGGCGAGGAACAGGAATCCGATGCCCTCGCGAGGCGTTGCTCCGTCGGCCGTGCGCATCACGTGGTAGACCACCCAGGGCTGTCGACCGAATTCCGTCACGAACCACCCGAGCTCGATCGCGACGAACGAGAGCGGCAGCATGGCCGATATCGCCAGAAGCTGCAGGCGCCCCGGATCGATCCGTCTCTGCCACAGGGCCAGCCCGAAGAACCAGGCGACGACGGCGACCATCAAGGAACCGATGCCGACCATCGCCTGGAACGGGAAGTGCACCATGCGCACGTCCGGGATCTCGTCCTGAGGGAAATCGTTCAACCCGCGGATCTTGGCGTTGAAATGCTCGAACGCCAGGAAGCTCGCCAGCTTCGGTATCTCGATGGCGAAGCGCGTCTTCTTTGCACTGGTGTCCGGGAATCCTCCGATGCGCAGCGGCGCGCCCTCCACCGTGTCGAACTGGGCCTCCATGGCAGCGAACTTCTCAGGCTCGTTGTGCGCCAGGAACCGCGCGCTCAGGTCGCCGCTGATGACCTGGAGTGGCGCGAAGACCGCGGCTACGGCCAGCCCCATCACGATGGCCCTCTTCGCGTATGCTGAGCGGTCCCCTAGGAGCATGCCGAATGCGTAGACGCCGGCAAAGGCGAATCCCGTCGCGACGTAGGAGGCCATGGCGCCGTGCGTTACTTCGTAGGGCGTGGCGTCGTTGAACATGGCGGCGATCGGGTCGACGTTCACCACCTGGCCGTTGACCAGGTCGAAGCCCGCGGGCTGGTTCATCCACCCATTGACGCTGATCACCAGGAAGGCGGTGATGGCGGAGCTCACCAGAATGGGGAATGCGGTCAGCCAGTGCGCTCTTGGCGAGAGCCGCTTCCACCCGAAGACGTAGATGCCAAGGAAGATCGCCTCGATGAAGAAGGCGAACCCCTCCAAAGTGAAGATGAAGCCGATGGTGCCGCCGGAGAACTCCAGCCATTTGGGCCAGAGCAGGCCGAGCTCGAAAGAGAGGATGGTCCCGGAGACGGCCCCGACGGCGAACAGGAGAGCCCCCACGCGCCCCCAGCGCATCGCCATTCGGCGGTAGCTCTCGTCCCCGGTTCGCAGCCACATGCCCTCGGCGATGAGGAACATGAGCGGCAGGCCCATGCCGATCGCGGCGAAGCAAATGTGGAACGCCAGCGAGAGGCCCATCAGGGCGCGGGCTGACGTGACAGTGTCGAACATGCGGTCCTTCGCTGAGCAAACGCTAGATATTAACGATTTCAACATAAACGCGATTAGTGGCTTTGGCAAGGAGGCGCGTCAACTTCCATCTGGTGCCGGGTCGGGCCGGTGTTGTGTCGCCGGGGCCTGCGCTGCAGGATGATCCTTCGGCCGGAGTTGCCCCTTGCTTCCGAGCGCAGGCCACGCGCCTGCTATGGTGTAATTGACGGCCCTGAATGATGAACGGGAAGCGAGATCGCTCGCTGCGGGCGAGCATGTCGAGGCCGCCAGGCGGTCCGCTACGGCGGGATTGGTCTGCTTCCCAATGCGGAGCGGCTGAGAAGGATCCGCTCCGACAGAGAGGCTTAGAACGGGAGCTAAGAGATGCCAGATGATCCGGTTCGTACGTGCACGGATGCCAGGGAGGAAGTGGAACGCCTCGAGCGTGAGCTGCGAGAGATCTCCGAGTTCTACTTCACGGTTGGGAGCGCCCTTGCGGGCTCGCCGCCACGCCTGACGATCGCCAACTCGGACATACCGGCGCGCCGCGAGGTCGGACCGAAGTGGTTGGTGCCGAGTGTCGACTACTCCGCGTGGCCCGAGAAGGAGACGGTAAAGGAGACGCTGCGCTCCTACTACGAGGCGGAGAACGCCTACGCCGAGGCCTGGCGCGCTCTCCCCCAGGCTGACAGGAGCCGGTTCCCAAGGCCGAACCGGTGACCGGCGCATGATCTTGCGCCGGCCTCAGGTCGGAGGGGCGAGCCAGCTAGACCCCGGGATGCGAGCGCTGGTGTCTAGACAGCGGAAGGAGACGCGAGATGCCGATTGACCCGTTCGATAAGACGGCCACCGAGGCGCTGACTGAGTACTTCTCGGACGACGCGGAGTTCTGGGTCGAGATCGAGCGCAACCGGCGCCAGATGGACGACGAGTACGCCCTGCAGATGGCCCTGTACCGGCGGTTGCGTTTCTACGCCCAGATGTACCTGGAGGTGCTCTATCGCGACGATCCTGAGGGGGCGGCCGACGCGTTGTTGGACTGGTTCAGACAGATGCTCCTCGGCCTCATCGGCGAGATCAGGGATGTCGATGACGGTGACGACGAGCTGGAGTGATCCCGCCTGCTGTCCGGTGGCGGCGCCGCATCCTACTGGCTTTCGGCTGATATAGTGTAGCGTCGCCCGGGAGCTGCCCGGGTTGACCCCACCCATCGCTGGCCCCCAGGACGGGCCGGATAGAGAGGCTCGCGTTGTCCGACTTCGTCCACTCCCTGGAGGAAGCGCCTGAGGACCCCGCGCGGGTCGGCGGCAAGGCCGCCGGCCTGGGCCTGCTCGCTCGCGCCGGCCTGCCGGTGCCCGACGGTTTCGTGCTAGCGGCCGAGGCCTTTCGCGTCTTCTTGCGGGCGAACGGTCTTGACGGCGAGCTCGACGCTCTTCTTGATGCCGAACAGGAGGCCGTCGAAGCTGACGTGCTCTCCCGGCTCCGCATCGCCCGGTGGCCGGATGGTCTCCGGTCGGAGGTTGAGGCGGCCTGCGCGGCGCTCAGTCAGCGCACCAAGGGCGCTCCCGTGGCCGCGCGCTCGTCCGCCACCGCTGAGGACAGCGCGGGCGCGTCGTTCGCGGGCCAGCACACCACCATGCTCAACTTGAGGGGGCTCGACGCCGTGCTGGACGGTATCCTGGCCTGCTGGGCCTCGCTCTTCGATGCGGCCGCCCTTCGGTACCGCCGGCAGCGAGCTGTGAGCGACGGCGGCCCGGCCATGGCTGTCGTCGTGCAAGCTCTCGTCGATGCGGAAGCCTCCGGCGTAGCGTTCACGCTGGACCCCGTCAGCGGCGACAGTGATGTGGTCCTCATCGAAGGCGTGTGGGGCCTGGGCGAGGGTCTCGTCAGCGGCATGCTCGATCCAGATCGCTTCGCCGTGAACAAGAGCGACAGCGCGATCGTTCGGCGGGAGATCGCTCAGAAACGTCAGCGGGTCGTGCCTGTCGCGGGCGGCGGGACCGCCGTTGAGGACCTGTCGAGCGAACGCGCGGGGCAGCCCGCGCTCAGCGACGAGCAGGCGGTCGAGCTGGCGCGCCTGGCGGTGCGCATCGAAGAGCTGCTGGGCGGTCCGGCGGACATCGAATGGGCGCTGGCGGAAAGCCGGCTCTCCATCCTCCAGGCGCGACCGGTCACGGCCGCCGGGGCTGCGGGAGCCCCGCAGTCGGCTGCCGAGGAGGGCTGGGTGTCGGAGTTCGATTCGGATACCGAGCCGGGCACGATCTGGACCGCCGCCAACATACAGGAGGTGCTGCCGGACCAGCTCTCACCGTTTGGCTGCTCCCTGACGAAGGACATGCTCGAGCGCTACGGGCGGGAGCCGATCCAGCGTATGGGGATCCGTCTCCGAACGAACGACCAGTTCTCCGCGTACTTCTACGGCCGGGCGTTTCTCAACATATCGATGATGATGGAGCTGGCGGATGAGATCCCCTTCGGGTCGCCGGAGGAGGTGGCGGAGGAGTTCCTGGGCCGCGACCGCGATGATGTCATCCCGTCGACGCCGTTGTCGCCCGGCAAGCTTCTTCGCTACGTGCTGGTCATCCCGCGCGTCCTCTGGTTCTCGGCGCGCATGCCTGCCGAGATCCGGCGGGCGGAGCGCATCGTTGGGGAGCTGGAGCGGGACGAGGCCGCCCGCCCCTTCAGCGACCGGTCTGATGAGGAGCTGATCGCCAAGCTTGAGGAAGGGGTCGAGAGCATCTCGATCGTGGCCGTTATCCACGTCGCCGGCTCCGGCGTCACCAGTTCCTCGTTCGGGTGGCTCGGGCGGTTGACGGAGCGCTGGTTGGGCGACGAGAACCGCGCGTTGCAGAACGCGCTCTGCAGCGGCCTGGCCGACATGGCGAGCGCCCGGCCCGCCTACGACCTGTGGGAACTCTCGCGGTTCGTCCTCGAATCCGAGCCTCTGCGCCGGGCTTTCGAACCGCCGGACCCGACCGAAATCGAACGCCGGTTGGCCGGGCTGCCCGACGATGAGCAGACCGCCTTCCACAGTCGGCTCGGCCGGTTTCTGGAGCGGCACGGCCACCGCAGCGTGATGGAGAGCGAGTCCGCCGCTAAGAGCTGGGACGAAGACCTGCCGACCGTCTACGCCATGCTCCGCAACTACCTGCGGGCCGATGAGTCGTCGGACCCCCGTCGCATCGAGGAGCGGCAGAGGCGAGAGCGCGAACGGGTCACTAATCAATGCCTGGGCCGACTACGCCGGTGGCAGCGGCCCATCTTCCGGCGGGCCGTGGACCAGGCGCAGGAGTGGGTGACGCTGCGGGAGCACACCAAGGCGCTGCTGGTCAGGGGCAGCCACCGGGGCCGCCGTCTCACGCGCGTGTTGGCCCGCCGGCTGGTGGAGCGCGGCCTGCTTCCGGACCTGTGGGACTTCTACTACCTCGTCTGGGAAGAGGTGAAGGCCCTGCTGCGGGGAGAACTCGGCAGGGACGGAGCGTATGCCCAGATCGCGCGGCGCAAGGCGGAGCAGGAACGCAACCGGCGGGTGATCCTGCCGGAGAACTCCCGGGGACGGCCCAAGCCGCTCCGGCCTGAAGACGTGCCGCTGCCCGAGGGCCGCGTTCTGCACGGGCTTCCGGTCTCGCCCGGCCGGGTCACGGGCCCTGCGCGCGTGATCCTCGATCCTCGTCGGGACGCGGTCATCGAGCCGGGCGAGATCCTGGTCGCGCCGGTGACGGACGCCGGCTGGACGCCGCTGTTCGTGGCCGCCTCCGGCATCGTCGTCGATGTCGGCGGCTCGCTGTCGCACGGCTCCACCGTCGCGCGCGAGTACGGGCTGCCGGCCGTCGTGAACGTGAAGCACGGGACGCGCATGATCCGCACCGGCCAGACCGTCACCGTCGACGGCGCGCAGGGCGTGGTGATCTTGGAGGAGTAGCGCCACATGCCCTGGGACCCCGACCGCTACGAGCAGTTCAAAACCGAGCGCTCCGCGCCCTTCGAGGACCTCCTCAAGCTCGTCGCCGTGCGCGAGGGGCTGCGCGTCATCGATCTCGGCTGCGGCACCGGCGAGCTGACCGGCCGCCTCGCCGACGCGCTCCCGGGGAGCGACGTCCTCGGCATCGATTCGTCTCCCCAGATGCTGGAGAGCGCGGAGGGGCGGGCCCGTCCCGGCCTGCGTTTCGAGCGGCAGCGCATCGAGGACGTGCAGGGTGAGTGGGACCTGGTCTTCTCGAACGCCGCCCTCCAGTGGGTGGAGGGCCACCGGTCGTTGGTGCCCCGGCTCTTTGGCTTGGTGCGTCCGGGCGGGCAGATCGTCGTCCAGGTGCCGTCGAACTACGCACACCCGACGCATACGATCAGGGACGAAGTTGCCGGAGAGGAGCCGTTCCGGGAGGCGCTCGGCGGTTGGACGCGCCGGTGGCCCGTCCTGTCGATTGATGAGTATGCGGACCTGTTGTACGCGTACGGCGGCACCGACATCATCGTCTTTGAGAAGGTCTACCCCCACGTCCTGGAGGACGCGGACGCGGTGGCGGACTGGATGTCCGGCACCGCCCTCGTTCCCTACATGGAGCGCCTTCCGGCGGAGCTGCACGACTCGTTCATGGCGCGCTATCGGGAGCGGCTCCGAGAGCGCTATCCGACCTCGCCCGTCTTCTACGGCTTCCGGCGGACGATCTTCGCCGCCGTCCGCCCGGCGTAGCCCCACAGCGCGTGGCTGGTGCGGGCGCCCCCACGCCCGCGAGGCTCTCCACAGCTAAGCTTGACACGCCGGGACACCGCCTGATAACTTGACGCCACCGAAGGGAGAGTTCGGGGGGAGGTGGGCTATTGGCAGGATTCTGAGTCTGATTCCACAAGCATCATGTCTTGGTGTGGCTATCGCCTGCCCCCGAGCGGAGCAGCGAAAGCCGGGCCGGTGTTCCCTCTGAGTCTGGGCCGTCTCGGAGGAAGGATTGGGCGGTTGCCCGTTGGCCTATGGAGGATGCTATGAATGAGAGCGTTGATCGCAGCGATCCGGCAGAGAACCCTTCTACCGCGCAGCCTGCGGCTGCGAAGTCGAATGGTGCTTCCGGGAACGGACCGCAGTCTCGGCCTGACCGATGGGCTGATTGGGGCTTGGCGGCCTTGAAGGTGGGAGCGGCAGCGCTGACCGTGCCGGCATCGGCCGGGGACCCCGCCGGGAGCGATGGTGAGGACGGTCGTCCGGAAACGTTGGACTTCCCTGAGATTCGTCTGAGGGAGTTGAGGGAACGCCGTGCCCGGGCGGTAGCAGCCCAGAACGTTTCGGTGTTGGTTGCACTCCTCGCGATCGTTGGTACCCTGACGGCCTACGTCTTCTTCGGCAACACGTATCTGCTCGTTGGCGGCCTGGCCTACGGGGCGTTTCTCCTGGCCGCGCGCTTCCTCACCTCTACACATCAACTGGACGTCGATATCCAATTCAGTAGCGATGATCTCGAATTGCGCAAGTACGGAGACGGCCTGACGCCAGCAGTGCAAAGAGCGGAGAAGTTCTTCAAGAGCCACCAGACCCAGCTCAGAAGGTATTACGATCAGACCCTGACACAAAGCCGCTGGATCTTCGGGGCGGGTCTTCTGTGCATCGTTGCCGGATTTGTGGTCGTCGGAACGGCCCTGGGCTTCGTCGTCGCGAGCAACTCCCCCTCCAATTCCCTTTCCGAGAAGGTGGTGACGGCGGCCTTGGGCGGTGCTGGAGGGGTCCTGGCGAACTTCATTGCCGTCATCTACCTTCGTATGTTCAAGGGCACAATGGACGCGCTCAATGGCTTCCACACGCGGCTCGTTGCGACACATCATCTGCACTTCGCCAACTTCCTGGCCGCGAAGATCGATGACGAATTGGTTCGGCGGGATACCCTCGCGGATATGGCGAAGACTCTGGCGGCCCACGCGGGAGCGGAGGCAACGCGCGCGAAAGACGCAGCCACCGATGGGCAGGGGTGATTCTATAGCCCTACAGCCGCCGCAGCGGCGGAGCGGCGACGGCCGCAATTGTTACGAGCCCCAGGCAGACGGCCCCCATCACCAGCAGGCCGTTCTGCGGCCCAAGTGAGCTGGCGAGCACACCCGCGATGGTCGCGCCCACGGGGACCAGCCCCCGGTCGAGGCTCATTACGCTCAGCACCCGGCCCCGCATCTGGTCCGGACTCAGCTCCAGCAGCATGCTGTTCGTGAGCACCATGTACGAGGTGCTCATAATGGCTGTCCCTATCAATAGGACGATGGAGAGCGGCAGGAAGGTCGATCGGGAGAACAGCATCAGGCCGGTGCTGAACAGGGCCAGCAATACCAGCAGCAGCGGGCCCCGGCGCCGCAGCCCCGTTTGCGAGGCCAGCGTGAGGGAGCCGATCATCGCACCCACTCCTGTGGTCATGATCAGCGCTCCCACCCCCGCGTTGCCCAGGCCGAGCACCCGCTTCGCGAAGAGCGGCAGGAAGACGCTCACGTACGGCATGCCGAACACGAACATGATGAGCGGTGGTGCCACGACGGACAGGATTTCTGGCTTTCGGGCGACGAAGCCTAGCCCCAGGCGCAGGTCGTTCAGCCATGAGGATCCCTTCTCTGTCTCACTGGGCTGGCGCGGGATCTCCACCAGGGAGATGCCCCCGACTGCCAGGGCGCCGAGTATCCCTGCCACCAGATAGACCGGCCCCGGATCGTTGCCAATGAGGAGGAGGATAGCCGCGAGGCCGGGCCCGGCAACGCGCATGACGTTGAGCGCCGCGGTGTTCAGGGCGACGGCGTTCAGCACGGCGTCTGAAGGTACGATCTGCGGGATGATCGACTGGCGTGCGGTCTGGTTGAAGACCATTGCGCTCCCCGTGCCGAACGCGAGGACGAACACATGCCATGCCTGGACGACACCGGTCAGCACCAGGACGGCCGTGGTGAGGTGGAGCGACATCACCGTCACCTGCGCGAGGAGCAGGATCCGCTTTCGTTCGAACCGGTCGGCTGCCACGCCCGACACCAGTCCGAAGAGCAACTGGGGCGTCATGCGGACGGCCACCACCAATCCCAATAGCAGCTCCGAGTCCGTGAGCTGGAGGATCAGCACCGGCCGCGCGATCTGCTCCATCCACATCGCGGCGGAGCGGAAGATCTGTGAGAACCACAGGTTTCGGTAGTTGCGATAGCGGAGGGAGGAGAACGTCGCCAAGCCACGCTGTCGCTCGGCCTCGACCCGAGGCGTGGCGGTAGCGGCGGCTTCCTCGGCCATTGGCGGGATGGTCGCTCCTTCGGTGGGGTCTAGCCCATGCTAGCGAGAGTTTCACCTTCACGTCAACGTACGTGTGCCGTACGACGGCGCACCTGCAGTTCTTGACTTCGACATGGGCGCTTCCTATCCTGCCATCATGCCGGCGAAGCGGCGTCTGGACCTGCTGCTGGTTCAGCGCGGCCTTGCCCAGAGCCGGGAGAAAGCGCAGACGGCGATCCTGGCCGGCGACGTGCTGGTGAACGGCGAGCCGGCCCTGCGGCAGGCGGCCGTCGTTCCGGAGGACGTCCGCATCGAGCTGGCGCGCTCGCCTCGCTATGTCGGTCGCGGCGGCGAGAAGCTGGAGCACGCGCTGGGGGCCTTCGGGCTCGACGTGGATGGTCTCGTCGCACTGGACGTCGGCGCGTCCACAGGCGGCTTCACCGACTGCCTGCTCCAGCACGGGGCCGCGCGGGTGTACGCTGTGGACGTCGGCTACGGTCAGCTCGACTACCGGCTGCGCCAGGACGCGCGGGTCGTCGTGCTGGAGCGGACCAACATCCGAGAGCTGACCGAGCTGCCGGAGGAGCCGCAGTTGGTGACCATCGATGTCTCCTTCATCGGACTGGAGAAGGTGCTGCCGGCGGTGATGAGGCTGTTGCGCCCTCGCGGCCGCATCGTCGCTCTCGTGAAGCCGCAGTTTCAGGCCCGGCGTCACGAGGTTGGAAAGGGAGGGGTAGTCAAGGACCCGCAGGTGCACGCGGCCGTGCTGGGACGGATCGTGGCCTGGGCCGCCGATCAGGGGCTACGTTTCGGCGGGCTCACGACGTCGCCGTTGCGGGGGCCCGCCGGCAATAAGGAGTTCTTCGTCCTCTGGGGGACGCCGGGTTCGTCCTAGGGACGCGTGATAGAAGGATGAAATGAAGAAGATCGGTTGCTGCTACCATCCCAAGCTCGCGGACGACCTCGGTCGCCGCGCGGCGGAGGAGTTGCGCGCCATCGCCGGCAAGCACGTCGCCGAGACGTGGATGGCGGCCGCCTGGGATGAGGAGGCGACCCGCCTGCACGCGCCGAACACGGATCTGCTCCTCTGCATCGGCGGCGACGGGACGGTGCTGCGTGCGGCCCGCGCCGTGGTCCCGCACGATACGCTCCTGCTGGGCGTGAACATGGGCCGTCTCGGCTTCCTCTCGGAGATGGACACGAAGACTGCCGCCGAGCGCCTGCCCGAGATCATCGCCGGGGCTGGGCGCATCGAGGAGCGCGCCATGCTCCACGCCCAGATCATCCCGCCGGGCAAAGACGACGATAGGGAGATACCCGCTCGCCACCACGCCCTGAACGACGTGGTCGTCGGCCGGGTGACGTTGGGCCGTACCGTCCAGCTGTCGGTGGCCGTGGATGGGTCGCTGATGGCCGACTATCGGGCCGACGGAGTGATCGTGGCGACCGCCACGGGCAGCACGGCCTATTCCCTCTCGGTGGGAGGTCCCATCCTGCCCCCTGAGTCGATGGAGATCCTGCTTACTCCGCTCGCGCCCCACCTGGCGCCTCGCAACGCCGTGGTACTGCCTCCCTCGGCGACCGTGGAGGTGCGCCTGGCCGTGGGACAGCAGGCCACCGTCAGCGTCGATGGCGAGCGCGATCTGGACCTCGCGGCGGGCGGCGAGACCGTTCAGGTGACGCTCAGCCCGCACCGCGCCCGCTTCCTTCGCCTCAACCCGCCGGCTAAGTTCTATGAGCGGCTGGCGCGCCGTCTCAACTGGTTGCCTGGGGCCGAGTCCGCCTCTGCGGACACGATCATCCCCTCCGGGCCGGCTGAGGGAGAGCCGCCGTGACCGTCGCGGCGCAGACGTTGAAGGTGCAGCCCGCGGCGGTGGCCGACGCGCCGGCGATCCATGAGCTGGTCAACGGGTTCGCACGGCGGGGCGAGATGCTTCCTCGCACGATGTCCGAGATCTACGAGGGTCTGCGCGACTTCTCCGTCGTCCGCGCCGGGGGGGAGGTCGTCGCCTGCGGCGCGCTCCACATCTTGTGGGAGGACCTGGGCGAGGTCCGCTCGGTCGCCGTGCGCGACGACCGGCAGGGGCAGGGGCTGGGCACCCTGCTGGTGCGCGCCCACCTGCGAGAGGCCCGCGCCCTGGGCCTGCGTACGGTGTTTGCCCTCACCTTTCGTCCCGAGTTCTTCGAGCGGCTCGGCTTCCGTCAGGCGGACGTGATGACCCTGCCCCGCAAGGTGTGGAACGAATGCTACCGGTGTCCCAAGTTCCCCACCTGCAACGAGATCGCCGTTGTCGCCGACGTGCAGGCCGCCGAGTGACCACGCCTGAAGAGCAGTCCGACGCGGTGCCCGCTGTCATCGCCAGCCGCCGGCTCCACGACGGCTGGGTCCGCGTCCGGGCAGATACCCTGCGCTATCCGGGCGGCCGGGAGAGCGCCGTCGAGGTCGTCGAGCACCCGGGCAGCGTCACCATCATCGCCTTCGACGAGGAAGGTCTGCTCCTGCTGGTGCGTCAGTACCGGCACCCGGCCGGTCGCGAGTTGCTGGAGCTGCCGGCGGGCACGTTGGACCCGGGCGAGTCTCCCGAGCGCTGCGCCGAGCGCGAGCTCCAGGAGGAGACGGGCTACCGACCCGCGCGGCTGGAGCGGCTGGGCGGCTTCTTCTTGGCTCCCGGCTACTGCAGCGAATACCAGGATGTCTTCCTCGCCTCCGGCCTCAGCGAGAGCCGGCTGGAAGGCGACGAGGAGTCGATCGACGTGGAACGGATCACCCTGGAGGAGACTCTGCGCCTGGTGGCGACGGGCGAGATCGAGGACGCGAAGACGGCGGGGGCGCTCCTTCTCTATCTGCAGTCGACCGTCGGCGGCAGGTAGCGGCATTCACGACCCGGCAACCGTCAGAAATAGGGGGATTACCGATGGGGCTGGCCCGCGTAGACGTGCACACTGAAAGGGCAATTGCGGTAGGGCCCGTGTTCCCCCCGCCACCAGCATAACAACGGGCCTTCCAGCACCGGGTCAGGCCAAGGATGGCCTGGCCCGGTGCTCGTCTTGTTCTGCTCCCATCAGCTCGGTCTTGGCCATTCGGGGAAGAGGCTGCCCATCCGTCCCGTGCCGACCACGGGAGATGCGGTATTTCACCTGCCGGTTATCGGGAGATTACCGATTGGATACGAGCGCACGCAGGGGCACAGTGTAAGGGCCAATGCGGCAGGGCCCGTGTTCTCTCCCCCCCGCCACCAAGCACGACTACGGGCCTTACGGTACCGGGTTGGGCACGGAAGTCCCGACCCGGTACGCCGCGTCTGGGCCCCCAACTATCCTGAGTCGCTGCGGCAGCCTCTGGTCCTTGCCCTGCCGCCATCGGTTACCGCCTGAACGAACCATTGCGCCCTCTCCGCGCCGCGCCCATAATCAGCCTACACTCCTTCTGCCGGAGGCATAACATGACACCGCGATCTCTCATATTGGGCCTGCTTATCTCCGCCCTGGCTGCGATCTGCGCGCTGGCCGTAGCGTGTGATGGAGGGGACGGCGGCGAGACGCCGACCGCGCAGCCTACTGCGGGCGAAACGACGGACGTCGTCTTCGATCCGGGGAATGATGCCATCGACGGCAGCGCCATGGGGCCCGTTGTGACCGAGTCCGGCGTGATGCAGATCGCGGAGTCCGTCTACATGGCGCCCGGCTTCAGCAACACCATCATGGTGGTGACCGACGAGGGCAACGTCATCATCGATACGTCCTTCGCCACCAGCGCGCCGGATCACTACGACATGCTCCGCCAGGTGGACGACGGGCCGGTCAAGTACATCATCCTCACCCACGCCCACCCCGACCACGTCGGAGGCGTCTCTCTCTGGAAAGAGGAGGGGACGAAGGTCATCGCCCAGCGGGAGCACGTGGAGTTTCGCAACTATCAGGAGCGCCTGAACGGATTCTTCAAGGTCAGGAACAGCGCTATGTTCCCCTACCTGACGGGCGGCGCGCTCGCCTCCCCCGCCCCGCGGGACGCTCCCGTCGAGAACTACGGCGGGGAGGTCCTGGCCGATGTCCTCTTCGACGACGCGTACCAATTCAAGCTCGGCGGCCTGACGTTTCAGCTCTTCCACACGCCGGGGGAGACGTACGACCACCTCTCAGTCTGGATCCCGGAGCTGCGGATGGCGTTCACGGGCGACAACTACTACGGCTCGTTCCCTAACATCTATACGCTGCGCGGCACCAAGCCGAGGTGGGCGCTTGACTACGTGGAGTCGCTGGACAAGGTGCTGGGCTGGCAACCGGAGGTGCTCGTCCCCAGCCACGAGGACCCGATCTACGGCAGAGCGGAGATAGCGAAGGCGCTCACGGAGTACCGAGACGCGATCCTCTACGTACACGACGAGACCGTGCGCGGCATGAACGCGGGCCTGGACGTGTACACGCTCATGGAGGAGATCCAGTTGCCTCCGGAACTCGCGAGGGGTGAGTACTACGGCAACCTGGCGTGGACCGTCCGGGGCATCTACGAGGGATACGTGGGCTGGTTCGACGGCAATCCCGCGACGATGTACTCGGTGCCGCCCTCGGCGGCCTATCCGGAGCTCGTCGCCATGGCGGGAGGCGCCGAGGCGGTCGCTCAGCGGGCCGCCGAGATCATCGCGTCCGGGCGGATCAACGAAGGGCTGTACCTCGCTGACGCGGCCCTGGAGGCCGACCCGGAGAACCTGACCGCGCTGAACGCGCGAGTTGCCGGCTTCTCAGCGTTGCTTGAGGGGACCGGCAACGTCAACGAGAGGAGCTGGCTAGAGTTCGGCATCCGGCAGGCTGGCGAGAGGATCGACGAACTGACACAGTAGCTACCCGAATGGAGATGCGTTTAGCAGAGGGCCGACTCACCTGCGGTCCTCCTCCCGTTCCGCCCGGATCGCCTCCAACGCCAGCGCCCGCACGTCCTCCGCCAGGCGCACCTTCTCCCCCCGGCTCGCCAAGTAGAGCCCGTCGTTGCGCTGGAGCTGCTCCTCCGTCACCCAGAGGAACTCCGGGTTCTCCGGGGAAGGCGCCACTGCCTTGCCGTCCGGAGACCGGGAGAAGTAGATCAGGTCGATGTGCTGGTGCACTTCGCCTTGCTCCGTAATGTCCTCGAGCAGGATGGTGTACGGCGCCGGGAGCTGCTGAGGCTCGAAGGCCGGGAAGGTGGGGCTGAGGCGGAGCAGCTCCACCGTCAAGCCCGTTTCCTCGCGTACCTCTCGTAGCACGCCGGTTACCGGGTCCTCGTCGGGTAGCAGATGGCCTCCGGGAGGCATCCACTGCTGCAGCTTGCGGTGCCAGAGGAGCAGGGTCTTCCCCTCGTGCACGACGAAGCCGGTCGCGGTATAGTGGCGATTCATCCTATCGAGAGCGATCGTAGCAGCCTTCCGCCCTGGAGCTCGCTCAGTCTCCTCGCACCATCGACAGCGGGAAGTGCTCCAGGCTCTCCAGCACCAGGTCCGCCTCCTCGATGGGAGGGCAGGCGGTGCTGCACGCCCGCACCTGCACCGCGTACATCCCCGCCGCCTTCGCCGAGGCGATGCCCGGCTGCGTGTCCTCGACGGCAATGCAGTCGCAGGACGGCGTGCACAGGAGCGCCGCCGCCTTCAGGTAGAGGTCCGGCGCCGGCTTCTCGTTCTCCACGCCGTCGGCAGTGACGATAGTCCGGAAGCGGTCCTGGAGTCCGGCGCTTTCCAGCACGGCATCCGACCAGGATCGCAGGGAGGAGGTCGCCAGCGCGATCATGACGCCGCGACAGTCCAGCTCCTCCAGCAGCTCGATGACGCCGGGAAGAGGCGGGCGGGGACATCGCAGGCGATCGAGCAGCACGGCGTCGTACCGGCGGAGGTAGTCCTCTAGGTCACCCCCAAGGTCGAGCATCTCGATGAGCTCCCGCCACGTCACCTCGACGCTGGTGCCCAGCAGACGCCGGTAGGGCTCGAACTCGATCGAGCGGCCCTCCTCTGCCAGCACCTGATTGATGGCCTCGAAGAAGGCGGGCTCGCTGTCCACCAGCACGCCGTCCATATCGAAGATGACGGCCCGGTAGAAGTTGCGGACGGCGCTCATGCGGCTCCCCGCTCGGAAGGCGCGGGCGCAAGTGAGTACGTGGCCAGCGTCTCGAATTCGGGCGTCCCCTCAGAAAGCCCCACCTTCACCAACTCGATGCATCGTATCGGGAATGTCGGCCCGGCGCCCTCCCCGCGTAGCTCCGACAGGACCACCTTGAGCTCGTCCAGCCCGTCGTCGGAGGCGAAGCGGGCGACGCTGACGTGCGGTAGGAAGCTGTCGCCGTCGACGGAGTAGCGCGGAACTCGGGCCAGGCCTGCGGCCAGGCGGGTGTTCACTTCGCGCATCAGGCCGCCGTCCCGTACTTCGACGAACGCGACCTCGGCGACTCCGTTGGCGAGGCCCAGTTGCGCGTCGGAGGCCTGCTGTTCGTCGAGGAGTGCCCGCGCCTCTTCTGTTACTTGCTGAACGTCCTGGCTCAGCACATCGTCCTCACGGACTCGTTTGATGACCTGGAAGCCCACTCCCTTGACGGTGATGTGCCAGTACCAGTCCGGATAGGGCTCAATGCCCGGGATGCGATTCAGCCACTCGGCGATGCGTGCAAGGTGCTCGCGGGCGCCCGAACCGTCCACGCGCGCGAGGAAGGCCAGATATTGGGCGCGGCCGTGCGTCCACTCCCATTCCAGCGTGTCCCCGACCAACCGGAGTGATTCTCGCGCCCGAAACTCCTGCCAGGCATCTTCGAATGACGAGAATACGTCCGGCATTCCGTCGTTACCGCACCTTCGCTGAGATCGTCACGTACCAGTGATTGAGGTAGGGTTCGCCGTCCACCTCGCGCAGGTTCAGCGCCCTTCTCTGGTCTATGTCCAGCCGTTCCAGCAGTTCGTTGATGTTCCGGACGCTCTCGCAAGAAGCGCCGGCCGTCAGGGAGGTGAGAGGACGGTGTCGTGTGTAAGGAACCACCTCCTCTACCAGGAAACCGGAAGCCCGCAGCATCCCCGTCCATTCGTCCGGCCGGTACTGCCGAATGTGCGAGCCGTCGTGATAGCGGTCCAGCTTGTTCATGCAGGAGTCGATGAAGTCGTCTTCCGGTACGCTGCGGTCATCGATGACGAGCCGGCCCTCCTCACGCAGGACCCGGCGCATCTCGCCCAACGCCCGTGCGATGTTCGAGAAATGGTGCGCCGCGCGCCGGCAGGTGATCAGATGGAAGCTCCGGTCTCTGAACGGCAGATGGTGGACGTCGGCGAGGCAGAGGTTCACGTTGTCGACCGACCGGGCCTCCGCCAGCTTCCGGGCCTCCCCGAGCATCTCGGGAGTGAGATCGATGCCCGCGACCGATCGGGCGTGCGGCGCCAGCGCGAACGCCGTGTGACCCGTGCCTGTCGCAATGTCTAGCGCCGACCAGTGCGGTTCGGGTGATGCCATCCTGACGACGCTGGCCAGCACGTCGGCGTCGGTATGGGAGGCGCTCGTGGTGTAGGCTGCGGCGCGCTGGCCGAAGACCCGTCGCGCTTCTTGTTCCGGCGTTCTCACTGGATCCTTGCGCCTCGTGCCCTAGGAAGGTCAGCCGGCCAGAGGAGTGGAATCGCCACCGTTGAGGTCCCCAGGAGCGCGGCACAGTCCGCTCGGCTATCGCGGCAGGCCCGCCGCCGGGTCAGCTTATCTTGGTGATGGTGAAGCGGAGGACGCCCTTGGGCGCATCTACCTGCACCTCGTCGCCCACCCGCTTGCCCAGCAAGGCTCGCCCCACGGGCGACTCATTGCTGATCCGTCCCTCCGTCGGGTCCGCCTCGGCCGAGCCGACAATGTGGTACTCCTGCCTCTTGCCTTTCCCGGCGGAGACGGTGACGTTGGATCCGATCTGCACGCGGCCTGCGCGGTGCGCCTCCTTCTCGTCGATGATGGTGGCGTCCTGGATCAACTTTTCCAAGGTGAGGATGCGACCCTCAACGAACGCTTGTTCGTTTTTCGCGTCGTCGAACTCGGCGTTGTTCTGAGTGCTGGCCAGTTCCTTCGCCTGCCGGATCCGCTCCGCCACCTCCGGCCGGCGGACGTGCTTCATGTGGTCCAGCTCTTTCTCTAGCTTGGCCAGACCTTCTTTGGTAAGGAGAACAGGATTATCGACCATCGCCGTGCCTCATCAAAAAGATAGACTGAGGGGCAAGCTGCCCTCAGCCGTACGCAAGTCAGCGACCTCAGCATAGTATACAGGCTCGCCGCAGCCTTGTAAAGGTCACGCACCATGTCTGAATCCGCGCATTCCTGCGAGAAACGAGGCCGCGGACTCTCGGCGGCCTGGCCGGCTCAAGGCGGGCGCCGCACTGCCAGGACAAGCCGGTTCCGTCTTCTGCTACAATTGGTCTCGCCCGGCACGCATCTCAAGACAGCGAAAGGTTCGACCATGGAGTTCGAGCACATTCTCTACGACAAGGCCGGCGGCGTCGCCACCATCACTCTGAATCGTCCCGACAGGATGAACGCCTTCACGGCGACGATGATAGAGGAGTGGGCCCGTGCGCTGGAGAATGCCCGGCTGGACGCCGACGTGCGTGCCGTCATACTTACCGGCGCTGGCCGCGGTTTCTGCGCCGGGGCCGACCTGCGGGGAGGATCGGGGGTGCCTGAGGCGGCGCGCAGTGAGGTACCCGTCTCCGCCGCCGACCGGCGGAACTGGCTTCGCGACGGCGTCCACAACGTGCCGAGGCAGGTCGCGCTCTTGGACAAGCCCTACATCGCGGCGGTGAACGGAGCGGCCGTGGGCGCCGGCATGGACATGTGCAGCATGTGCGACCTGCGTATCGCGTCGGAGCAAGCCCGATTCGCCATGTCGTACGTGAAGGTCGGTCTGGTGCCGGGCGATGGAGGCTGCTACTTCTTGCCGCGGATCGTCGGCGTGGCGAAGGCGCTGGAGCTCATCTGGACGGGGGATTTCGTCGATGCGGAGGAGGCGCTGTGTATCGGGTACGTCTCCAAGGTCGTACCGGCCGATGAGCTGCTGCCGGCGGCCCGTGCGCTTGCCGAGCGCATCGCGCAGGGGCCGGCCGTCGCTATTCAGCTCGCCAAGCGACTCGTCTATCGTGGACTCAACAGCGATGTCCAGGAGGCGCTGGAGGCGGCCGGTCATGCGATGGCCATCGTTCAGCCCACGGAGGACGCTCGGGAGGGACCGCGGGCGTTCGCGGAGAAACGCGCGCCGCAGTTCAAGGGGCGGTAGGACTGCATAGTGAATACCGCGCACAGAATGTGCGCGGCTTGGCGGGCGGCGGTCATGATTCGCTGTCACGTGTGGTTCTCGACGAAGCGCCGAAAGCGGCTGCTCCAGGGAGACGTGGGCGATCTGGCTGAGCGCGCAATGCGAGAGGTGGCTACTGACGACGGGATCCGCTTGTTGGAGTGCAAGGCGGCGATCGACCACGTGCACATCGTCGTCGAACTTGATTCTACTCAGGAGTTGCCGGCCGCAATGAAGGCATTGAAGGGCAAGTCCGCTCGTCTCGTCTTCCAGCAGTTCAGCAGCCTGAAGCTTGATGCTGGGACGAACCACTTGTGGCGGCGCGGATACGGCTGGAGGCCCATTGGACCATCTGACGAGGAGCGCGTGCGGCGCTACGTCCGTACGCAGACGGACAGACTGGAGAGGTTCTCCCGATGACCGGACTTACGCGGGTTCGCCGAAACAAGGGATAGAAGCCAAGCCGCGGACTTCCAGTCCGCGGTACTGTTGTTAGCTATACTGTCGTGCTCAAGCTGGAAAGGAGCCAATGCGATGGTGACAGGCAAATCGACCTCGGCGAGTGCGGATGACGCTCTTCTCTCCGTGCCGCGCCTCTACGATGACGACCGCGCACGGCGGGCCTGCGACGTCTTCGGCTTCACAGAGGACGGGACGGTCAAGATGGACGGGGATATCAATATCACCTGGGCGTACCCGGGACGAGTCGTGGCCTGGCACCGGCACAAGAAGCAGACGGACCACTGGTTCGTGATCAAGGGCTACCTGAAGGTTGGTCTCCTGGATGACAGCGGCCACCACCGTTGGGTGTACCTGGGCGAGAACGACCGGCGTGTCCTGAGCATTCCTCCCGGCGTCTGGCACGGTTACCTGGTGCTCGGCGAGGAGGAGGTAATTCTGATGTACTATATCACCTCCAAGTACGACCCGGAGGACCCGGACGAGGATCGCCTTTCGGTGGAGGAGGCCGGGGTCGACTGGACGGTGCCTGTCAAGTAGCGTCGGGTTTCGCGTCACCCGGCGCAGCCGCTCGATGCTTGATGGGCGACTTGGGGCCTCCCTATAATGCCTGTGTGGGGATATAGCTCAGCTGGGAGAGCGCTGCTTTCGCATAGCAGAGGTCGGGGGTTCGAGTCCCCCTATCTCCACCAACACTGACAACACAGCGTGGTGTCGTCCGCCAACCTCACAGCCCCGGGCGCTCGGGGGCGGTTGTCAAGCCTTACCTCCGCGAGCCGTGGATGTGCCGACTGCCCGGCTCCGGCGCCGAGCCCGGAGATCCGCTCGCTCGTGCGGGGCCCATCCACGGTAGAATGCTCCGGAAGGGAGGTCCGCCATGCCGCTCCTACGTGCTGAAGAGATCAACTACCAACGAGTCCAGGAGTTGGAGGCCGAGCGCTCCATCGCCTTCCTCTCCATAAGCGCTCTTGAGGTTCACGGGCCTCACCTGCCGCTCGGGATGGACATGTTCATGGCCCGGTGGCAAGCGGAGGAGACCGCCCGTCGCTTCGCTGAGGCGCACCCCGAGTGGACGGTTGTGGTGTACCCGCATCTGCCTCTCGGCACGGACGAATTGCCCCTGCGAGGATCTGTCAACAACAGCCAGCAATCCGTCTACCAGGCGCTTCTGTCCTATGGGGCGGCCCTGTCGAAGGCGGGCTTCGGATACGCCGTCGTGACGAACGGCCACGGCGGGGCGCGGCACGCGGCGGCAATTGAGGCGGCCTGCATGAAGGTGAGCCGGCACAAGACGATCAGCATGTTCTCTCCGGCCATCGCGGTGCTCCATGGTGTCGTGTCCGGGTCGCGTCACGGCCAGATCGAAGCCGAGCTTGACCGGCCGCTGAAACCGGCGGAGAGGGAAGGCTTGCTGAACGGTGAGCATGCCGGGACCATGGAGACGTCGTTCGCGCTGGCGGAGCGGCCGGAGCAGGTCGATGCCGCGTACGAGACGTTGGGGCAGGATGGGCCGCCGCGTTTCCGTCCTGTGGCCGCCGTCGCCCGGAAGTTGGCGCCGATCGTTGCGCCCAGCCCGGAGGCCGCGACGGAGGTGGCGGACTCGCTGGCCGGCACGATCGGCTGGCTCTTGAACACCCGTTTCGGCTATGGTCGCCCGGACAAAGTGACCTACCAGGGCGATCCCTCGGCTGCCTCCGCGGAGTTGGGTCGCGCGGTCCGGGAGGTGGCGGTTCAGGGCTGTCTGGAGTATGTCGAGCGCGTGACGACTGGCGAGCTGGCCGCCGAGGATGTCCGCTCGATCGCGTCTGACCCAGCCCTCATTCAGCCCGGCTTCTGGCAGCGTCTGGGAATCGGTGCTGCAATCACAGCGGTCGTGGGCTGGTGGCTGCTGCGCCGGCGATAGTAGAATCTGAGGGCGTGCCCCCGTACCCCTTGCGTTCCGCAGCCGGCCATAGCCCCACCAGGGCAGCCAAGGAGATTGGCGTCTCCCGCCAGGCCGCCTACAAGCAGCGCGGCGGCGATCCCGACTTCGCGGACGCCTGGCAGTCTTAGCCGTCCAGCCCGTGCGGTGGCGCCGTTCTTCACCCTGGCGCGAGTAGACGGGTCGCCCTCATGCCACAACGAGAGACAGCGGGGTCCCAACACGAGACGGCGCACCGGGAGGGCTCGCGCCGAGCGCAGCTTGGCGGAAATCCTGGGCCAATGGGATGGTGGCGCATGTTGTTTTAGTTTCGGCCTTGGCACTAAAATAAGAACGTAACGTCTTCAGAGTAGTTATGGATCTCCTAAACATGGGCACCGCAGGAGCGCGCTAATTTTGCGAGCCGGGCAATTCCTCAAACAGCCGGCCGGATACACGGCCTTCATTCCCAGCCCCTTGCCCCCAGACCCCCCAATAGACATGGGGCCCCGCATGGTGAAGCTCCTATCTGAAGCGGACCAAGCACTTGGGCGGCTCGATGGTGTGACCCAGGTCCTTCCAAATCCAGATCTGTTCGTAGCCATGTACGTGCTGCGTGAGTCAGTCATCAGTTCTCAGATCGAGGGCACGGTCAGTACCCTGGACGACGCTCTAATGTTCGAGCTGCAACCGAAGCGCGGGGATCTGCCTAAGGACGTTGAGGAGGTTGTCAACCACGTCCGCGCGATGAACTATGGGCTTGAACGTCTGAGATCCCTGCCGTTGTCGCTTCGCCTGATTCGCGAAATCCACGCCCAATTGCTGGAGGGCGTGAGGGGCTCGGAGCGTCAGCCTGGTGAGTTCCGGACGACCCAGAACTGGATTGGAGCGGGACAGGTCCCGCTCGCCCAGGCAACATTCGTCCCACCGCCTCCTTTGCCCATGATGGAAGCATTGGGCCAATTCGAACTCTTCCTGCATGAGGAACGGGACTTGGCGGTGTTGGTGCACAGTGGATTGGCTCACGCTCAGTTCGAGACAATCCATCCTTTCCTAGATGGCAACGGGCGCGTTGGACGCCTGCTTATCACCTTTCTTCTCTGCCATCGAGGAGTTCTCCACCGTCCACTCCTCTATCTGAGCGTGTACTTGAAGCGGCACAAGGCGGAGTACTATGATCGCCTGATGGCGATCAGAGAGGATGGCGACTGGGAGGGGTGGCTGAGGTTCTTCCTCCGAGGCGTGAGGGACACGGCCGCAGAAGCCACCGACACTGCTCGGGCAATCGTGAGCCTTCGGGAAGCGCATAGGGGAGCAGTCGAAAGCAGTGGGTTGGGCGTCAATGGTCTGCGCCTACTCGATCTACTGTTTGAGCGCCCTTTCGTGAACGTCAGCCTCGCGAGGGAGGTGCTAGATGTGTCGTTCGTTACCGCGAACAACCTAGTAGAGCGCCTCCAACAGCTTGGCGTTCTCCAGGAAATGACAGGCCAGCAGCGCTATCGAGTCTTCAGATACGGCCCATACGTTGACCTGTTCCAGGAGGTAGTGCCCTCAGCCGAGCAAGATGTGCCTGTTCAGACGACGGAGGCGGACGAGCTGCTGCCCGGTGGCTAGCACAGCCCAGAGAAAGGGGGCTACGGTACGGAGCCGTGGGGCGGCCTCTGCCACGGTCCCCTGGGAGTATGCTTCCCGCGCTGGGCGTAGGGCTGGCGCTGGCCTGCGGAACCATAGGTGGCGAAGCCGTGTCCACCGTGGGCCGCAGCGCAAGGCCCGCACAAACACCCTTACTGCACGGCCAACCCATTAGGGGGCGGAGGTGCGGCAACAGGGGACCGCGCTGGCGAAGCGGGTATCCGTGCGCTATGATGGGGCGCGCCTTCAAGCCCCCGTAGCTCAGTAGGACAGAGCAGCGGTTTCCTAAACCGCGGGTCGCAGGTTCGAATCCTGCCGGGGGTACCACCTTTTCAGACTCAGACTTGACGTAACGGGGAGCCTCTACGGACGCCGTTCCGTCAATTAGCCTGCCAAGTTCTAGAGAGAGAGTTCTCAAGTCCCGACGGAAGGACGCGCCGCGCCGAGGGCGGGCCGCCTTGATATCCACCAAGAACCGCTCATGCAGTGTCCTATCAACACGGAGGGCGACAGCAGCGCTCTGTGCCCGGCAGGTCAACGTTCTCCTGCGGGACCAGCTCCAGCCCAACGTCAACGGATGCCAAGCCGCTGTCGTCAAGCGACCGTCGCAGGGTCAGTGGATCTGGAGCCCGTAGCGGGCGGGCGAGCAGGCGTGATGCCTCACCAGTAGCTGTTGCCGGGCAGGCAATTGGTGCGCCACAATCCTTCGGATGTGGCGATAACCGGGATACGATCGCCCACCTCTAGGGCGCTCATGCCCCGGGGATCTCGATTCCCGTAACACGAACGTAACCTTGGCGAAACACGGCGGAAACGTTCGTCCCGCAGAATACGGGAGAGACTGGAGCCGAACTGGACAAAAGGGGACGAGCGACATGGCTGTCATTGACAGCGGTGATACGGCCTGGGTTCTGGCCTGCACCGCACTCGTGATGCTGATGACGCCGGGCCTGGCCTTCTTCTATGGAGGGCTGGTGCGGGGCAAGAACGTACTGGGGACGCTGATGCACAGCTTCATCGTCATCGGCCTTCTCAGCGTGCTCTGGGCGGTCATCGGCTACTCGCTCGCCTTTGGGCCGGATGCGGGCAACGGGCTCATCGGCAACCTCAGCTACGTTGGCTTGAGGGATGTCGGTCAGGCGCCGGGACCGTACTCCGATACCATTCCCCACCAGGTGTTCATGGCTTTCCAGCTCATGTTCGCGGTCATCACGCCCGCCCTGATCACCGGTGCGTTCGCGGAGCGCGCGAAGTTCAGCACGTTCCTGGTGTTCATGGGCGTATGGCTGCTGCTCGTGTACGCTCCGGTAGCTCATTGGGTCTGGGGACAGGGCGGTTGGCTCAGAGAGTATGGGGCTCTCGACTTTGCCGGTGGCCTGGTGGTGCACGTGAACGCCGGGGTCGCGGCCCTGGTGGCCGCTCTCTTGTACGGCAGACGTGCCGGCTACGGTCGGGAACCGATGGAGCCCCATAGCATCCCGTTCGTGGTTCTGGGGACGGGATTGCTCTGGTTCGGCTGGTTCGGGTTCAACGCCGGGAGCGCCTTGGCCGCGAACGGAACCGCGGGCAACGCGCTCGTCGTGACGCATCTGGCGGCGGCGGCAGGAGCCCTGACCTGGATGGCGCTCAGTTGGTATTCCAGTGGGAAACCGAGCGTTGTGGGCGCGGCGGCGGGGGCGATAGCGGGACTGGCCGCGATCACCCCGGCGGCGGGCTTCGTCGATGCCATGCCGGCTCTGGCCATCGGTGTCGGAGCCGCGGTGGTGTGCTACGGCGCCGTCCAGCTCCGAATCCGGCTGCGGCTCGATGATTCCTTGGATGTGCTTGGTGTACACGGAGTAGGTGGAGCCTGGGGTACGCTGGCACTGGGCATCTTCGCCGTGACTACGGTTGGGGGCGCGCAAGGCCTCCTCGACGGGAGCGCGGTGCAGCTCGGCCGCCAGGCCGTCGGCATCGCTGCGACGTTCGGCTATTCCCTGGTGATGACGTTCGCCATCCTCAAGGTCCTCGACGTGACGCTGGGCCTGCGCGTTTCGCAGGAGGAAGAGATCCTGGGTCTGGACGTCGCCCAGCACGGAGAGTTGGCGTACGCCTTCGGGATCGGTGCCGGTGCTGTGGCGCTGCCACAGCCGGTGGTCGTTCCCACACCGCCCCGACTGGAGGACCAAGTCGAGGCCATCGCACAGCTCGGCAGACAGGCGGCGGGACAGGCGGTCGCGCATGGCCGGGGTGCTCGCTAGGAGACGGCAGACGTGAAGAAGATAGAGGCGATAGTGCGGCCCGAGAGGCTGAACGAGATCAAGGACGCTCTTGCCGGTCAGGGTCTGGACGGTCTGAACATCACGCCGGTGACGGGTCGGGGCGCTCAGAAAGGCATCGTGAACGTGGGCAGAGGCGGTGAGCCCTACACGGTCGACATGCTTCCCAAAGTGAAGGTGGAAGTGGTGGTGCACGACAACGCAACCGAGCGAGTAGTCCAGGCCATTCTGAAATCGGCGTGGACGGGAAACATAGGCGACGGCAAGATCTTTGTCCTGCCAGTGGACGATGCCATCCGCGTCCGGACGGCGGAACGCGGTGATGTGGCGATATAGCGTCCCAAAGAACCGCCCCGACATCGATAGGATTGCCCAGGCCGGCCGCAGCGAGAGGAGGAAGAAAGAATGAGCCCGCATGACGTTCAGAAGTTCATCGAAAGCAACGACATCAAGATCGTGGACCTCAAGTTCAACGACCTTCCCGGCCTTTGGCAGCACTTCTCCATGCCTGTCTCCGAGCTCACCGAGATGGACGACCTCACGAAGAGCATCTGGGTGGAAGGGGTAGGTTTCGACGGGTCGAGCATCCGTGGTTTTCAGAGCATCCAAGAGAGCGACATGATCCTGATACCGGATCCAAATACGGCGCGGCTGGATCCGACCTGCGCCCACCCAACGGTGAGCATCATCTGCGATATCTACGATCCGCTTACGCGCCAGCCCTACAGCCGCGACCCGCGCTTCATCGCCAAGAAGTCGGAGCAGTACCTGGGGAGCACCGGCATCGCCGATACGAGCTTCTGGGGACCGGAGGCCGAGTTCTTCATCTTCGACGACATCCGATTTGACCAGACGGAGAACTGCGCTTACTACTACGTCGACTCCGCGGAGGGCGAGTGGAACAGCGGCCGCGAGGAGAACCCCAATCTGGGCTACAAGCCGCGCTTCAAGGAAGGGTACTTTCCCGTGCCGCCCCACGACTCACTGCAGGACATCCGCAGCGAGATCATCCTCACCCTCATCGCTCTCGGCATACCGATCGAGGTCCACCACCACGAAGTTGCCACCGCCGGTCAGGGCGAAATCGACATGAAGTTCGACACTCTGGTGGCGGTAAGCGACAAGATGATGTGGTACAAGTACATCGTCAAGAACATCGCTCACAAGCACAAGAAGGTCGCTACCTTCATGCCGAAGCCCCTCTTCAGCGACAACGGTTCCGGCATGCATACCCACCAGAGTCTCTGGAAGAACGGCACGAACGTCTTCCACGACCCGGAGGGCTACGCCCTGATCAGCGAAACTGCCAAGTACTACATCGGAGGCCTCTTGAAGCACGCACCGGCGTTGATGGCCTTCTGTGCGCCGACGACGAACTCGTACAAGCGGCTGGTGCCCGGCTTCGAGGCCCCGGTCAACCTGGTCTACTCAGCCCGCAACCGCAGCGCTGCCGTGCGCATCCCCGTGTACACCGACAATCCCAAGACCAAGAGGGTGGAGTTCCGGCCGCCGGACAACGCCGCCAACCCATACCTGGCCTTCAGCGCCATGCTGATGGCGGGTCTTGACGGCGTAGAGAACGAGATCGACCCGGGCCCCCCGCTCGACAAGAACACCTACGAGCTGACCGAGGAAGAGGAGCTTGAGATCAGTACCGTGCCCGGGTCGCTGGATGAAGCCCTGAATGCCCTCGAGGAGGACCACGATTTCTTGCTCAAGGGGAATGTGTTCACCAAGGACGTGCTGGAGACCTGGGTGCAATACAAGCGCACGACGGAGCTTGATGCCATCAAGCTCCGCCCGCATCCGTACGAGTTCTACCTCTATTTCGACATCTAGCTACTGAGGGGACATCGCAAGCGTCAGTCAAGCCCCGCGCGACACCGCGCGGGGCTTGCCTTGCCGTGGTAGGTGGACGATTCCGTTGGGTACGTCTTCGCCGTAGGGGGTGGCTTCCTAGCAGCTAGATCCGGTGTTCCTCACGCACCACCATCCGGGCACCGGCGTGCCAGGCGGTTCGCCAGTCTCGGGCGGGAACGATGCGTTCGAGGTTGTCCAGTTGGCCGATGTCCTTCAGTCGGCGGTAGATGAGTTGCCAGGCGCACGGCCGCTCCGGGTCGACCTCACACCGCTCCTCGGTCGAGCCGCCGCACGGCCCGTTGAGCAGGCGCTTGGCGCAACGCGTGATCGGGCAGATGCCGCCGAAATCGGATAGCAGGCACGAGCCGCATCCCAGGCACTTCTCCGCCCAGACCGCCTGCCGCTCGAGGATGCCCAGGAACTGCGTATTGAGAGCGGCGTAGACCGGCTTCTCCGGAAAGCGCTCGGCAATAGCCTGGACGCCCGCCCCACAGCCGAAGGACAGGATCGCCTCGTTGCGCTCCGCCGCCGCCGTCAGCTCCTGGATGAACTCGTTCTCGCACTGTCGCTCGATGGTGACCTGCTCGATCTCGATAGGCCGGCCGTCCAGCCGCCGCGCCATGCGCATGGCGTAGGACATGATGCCCACTTCCCGCTCACCGCCGGCGAGACATACGGTCACGCAGGTGCCGCATCCCGCGAACAGGACGTTGTCGTGCGTCGCGAGGGCCTTCTTGATCTCCGGGATCGGCTTCCTGCTTGCGACTATCATGCCAGGCTCCATTCTTTGACTGCGCCCGCGCGCAACGGGTTGGGACCGAGCTCGCTCACTGTCTCCACCATCTCTCGTATCACCGCGACGAACGTGGGCGCTTCCGAGGCCGAGAGGTTGACCATCCGGAGGCGTTCCCGGCCCAGCCCGATCTCGTCCAGCGCCTGCTGCGCCGCCTCAACGCGGCGCCTGGCGCGCAGGTTCCCCTCGACGAAGTGGCATCCTCCCTCAAGACAGCCTGCCACCAGGACGCCGTCTATCCCTCGCTCCAGCGCCGCGAGCAGATGCTCGATCTCGACCTCACCCGTGCACGGGACGTGCACGATGCGTACATTGGCGGGGTATTGCATGCGGCGCGCCCCGGCCAGGTCGGCGGCGGCATAGGCGCAGAAGTTGCAGCAGAACGCCAGGATCTCGCAGTCCGAAACGGGTGCCGCGCCATCGCCGTGGTTCATCACGTCCGTACCCCCGGCGCGGCCAGCAATTCATCGAGCATGGCTGTCAGCTGTCGTTCCTCTTGGTGCTGTAGCTGGATCGCCTTTGCCGGGCAGGCGGCAGCGCAGCTACCACAGCCCATGCACTTCGCGGCTTGGATCTCCACCTTCTGACGCCCGTTCACGATGGGCGCGCCGTAGGGGCAGACCTTCAAACAGGTCATGCAGGCCGTGCATTCCAGCGGGTCAACGCGCGCGATCTGTCCCCCGATCTCCAGGTAGGGACGCGATAGGATCGTGGCCGCCCGCCCGGCCGCGGCTTGCGCCTGCGCAATCGTCTCATCCATGAAACGCGGCGAATGGGCGAGTCCGCAGACAAACAGCCCCTCACTTGCCAGGTCCACCGGCCGGAGCTTGGGATGCGCTTCCAAGAAGAATCCGTCTGCCGTGAGCGACGTTCTCAAGATCTCCGACAGCGCGCGGTTGTCCGGCGCGGGAGCGATGCCCGTGCTGAGCACTACCAGGTCCGGTCGCAGCAGCAGTTCCCGCCGTGTGCCCGCGTCCATGACCCGCACCGTTAGGCCGCGGTCGTCGAGCGTCTCCGGCTCCCTGTCCTCCGGGTAGCGGATGAACAGGACGCCGGCCTCCCTTGCCTTCTGGAAGTAGGTCTCGCGGAAGCCGTAGGTGCGGATGTCCTTTGCCAGGACGAGCACCCGCGCCTGCGGCCGCTGCCTCTTGATCTCCAGCGCGTTCTTCACCGCCTCCGAGCAGCAGACGCGGCTGCAGTAGGGGTTCTCCTCCGTCCGCGACCCGACGCACTGGATCATCACGACCGTCGGGGCTTGGCCCAGCTCCGGCGAAAGCTCGCCGGAGGCGAGCTGCGCCTCGAGCTCCCGCTGGGTGACCACACGCTCGTGCCTGCCGTGGAGGTGCTGGTCGGTCGCCCGCTCGACGCCGCCGGTCGCGATAATGGTGACGCCGTGGCCGACCGTCTGCGTGCCGCCCTCGCCCTCGATCTCGCTGGTGAAGTTTCCGACGTGGCCGTAGGTCTCGGTCACCTGGGCATTGACGTGGAGGCGGATGAGCGGGTGCGCCCTCGTGCGCTCGATCAGGCCGTTCGCGAACTCGTGGGTGTCAGCTCTCTCCAGCGTGTAGTGGATAGAGCGGAGATTGCCGCCCAGTTCCGGCTGCTTCTCGACAAGGTGGACCTCGAAGTCCTGATCGGCCAGCGAGAGCGCGGCCGTCATCCCCGCCAGCCCGCCGCCGATCACCATCGCCGCACGATTGATCGGGACGCGGCCCGTCTCCAGGGCGCGAAGCCAGCGCGCGCGGCCCACGGCCATCCGCATGAGGTCGCACGCTTTCTCGGTCGCCCGCTCCGGATCGTCTCGGTGCACCCACGAGCATTGGTCGCGGATGTTCGTCATCGAGAACAGGTAGGGATTGAGCCGGGACTCCCGGAGCGTCTCCTGGAACAGCACCTCATGGGTCCGTGGCGAACACGACGCGACCACGACGCGGTTCAGCCGGTGCTGGAGTATCAGGTCTCTGATCCGGGCCTGGCTGGTGTCGGAACAGGTGAAGAGATCGGTGTCGGAGTGGATCACGTTCGGTAGGGTCGCCGCCTGCTCCGCGACGGTTGCCACGTCAACCACGGAGGCGATGTTGTGGCCGCAGTGGCAGATGAAGACACCGATCCGTGGTTCCTCATCGGTGATGTCCCGCTCCGGCGGATACTCGTGGCGCTTGGTCAACGTGTTCCGTCCGCGGACCAGCAGCTCCATCGCGGAGGCGGCCGCGGCGCTGGCCTGCGCGACCGATTCCGGGATGTCCTTCGGCTCTTGGAAGGCACCCGCCACGAAGATGCCCGGCGCCGACGATGCCAGCGGTGCAAGCCGGTCCGTCTCGCAGAAGCCGAACTGGTTCTGATCGATCCAAAGCCGGCTGGCCAGATCGGCGAGGCCGCTGCCCGGCTTCATGCCGACGGAGAGCACGACAAGGTCGAACTCCTCCTGGCGCTCGTCCCCGCTCTCGTCGAAGTAGCGCACGCGTGGGTTTTTCGTCCCCGGCATCTCTACCACGCGAGAGGGCAGCGCCCGGATGTACCGCACGCCGTATTCGTCGCGGGCCCGGTCGACGTAGCGATCGAACTCCTTGCCGAACGCGCGGATGTCCATGCAGAAGATGTCGACTTCAAGGTCTGGAGTATGCTCCAGGGCCACCAGCGCTTCCTTCGTCGCCGACATGCAACAGATGGCCGAACAGTAGCCGTTGCCGCGCGCCCTATCGCGGGAGCCGACGCACTGGATGAAGGCGATCCGCTTCACGGGCTGTCCGTCCGACGGTCTCTGCACCGTGCCCTCGGTCGGCCCTGAGGCGCTCAGCATGCGCTCGAACTGGACCGATGAGAGCACGTTCGCGTACCGGCCGTGGCCGTACTCTCCCCTGAGCGATGGTTCAACCTCTTCGAAGCCGGGGGTAAGGATCACCGAGCCGACCTGAAGCACCTCGGTCTGCGGCTGCATGTCATGGACAATCGCCGCCGGCGCGCACACCGTCTCGCAGAGGCGGCAATCGGAGCACAGTCCGCAGTTCAGGCAGCGCTGCGCTTCTGCGACAGCGTCCTCTTCGGAGTAGCCCAGGTCTATCTCGCGCATGTCCCGCTTGCGCTGGTCGATCCGTGATTGCGGCATGGCACGGCGAGGCAGGCGTGGGGCGTCGGGTAGCGGATTGGGGGCGGTCTGCTCCCCGGCCTCCGTGCCCGGCGCCAGCGTCTCTGCTAGCGCCTCCCCGCGGAGATAGCGATGGATGGTCTCGGCCGCCCGGTGGCCGTGGCCCATCGCTTCCACGAATGAGGCCGGCCCCAATACCACGTCGCCGCCGGCGAACACACCGGGAAGCTCGGCAGCGAGCGAGTCATCGCAGGCGATCCTCCCGCCCGAGTCCAGAGGCAGGCCTTCGAGGTCCGATGTCTGGCCGACGGCTATGATCACCATGTCCGCCGGGATGACGAAGTTGGATCCCTCGACCGGCTCGGGCCGGCGCCGGTCGCTCGCATCGGGCTCACCCAGCCTCATCCGGAGGCACTCCATCCCCGCCACGGAGCCCTCTTCGTCGCCGATCATGCGCACCGGGCTTGCGAGCAGGAAGAACTTCACCCCCTCCTCCTCGGCGAGATGGATCTCCTCGTCAAGCGCCGGCATCTCGGCCCGCGAGCGGCGGTACACGATCGTCACCTCTTCGGAGCCCAGCCGGAGGGCGGTGCGGGCGGCGTCCATCGCCACGTTCCCGCCTCCGATCACGGCGGTGCGTTTCCCAACGCGCACGGGCTGGCCCAGGTTCGCGCTTCGCAGGAAGTCCAGGCCGTAGACAACGCCTTCGTGGTCGGTGCCCGGCACGTCCAGGCGTACGTTCTTGTGGGCGCCACAGGCGACGAAGACCGACGCGAAGCCTTCGCTCCGGAGACCGTCCAGCGTCACGTCGCGCCCGATCCGGCAGTTCAGCTTCACTTCGATGCGGTCGTTGAGCAGTTGGCCGATCTCGAAGTCGAGTACGTCCCTCGGGAGCCTGTACTCCGGAACGCCGAGGCGCAGCATCCCGCCCAGGAAATCCATCGCCTCAAAGATCGTCACCCGGTAGCCTAGCCGGCTCAGATCGTGGGCGGCCGTCAGACCGGCCGGCCCGCCTCCGATGATCGCGATCCTCTCCTCGCGAAGCCCCGCGGGAGGTGGTTCCTCGTCGAGCGCATCCGCGAGTTCATCCCTGTGGGCGTAGACCCAGTCGGTCGCGAACCGCTTGAGGTCGCGAACCGCAACCGGTTCGTCGACGTCCCCTCGGTTGCACCGGTCCTCGCACGGATGGTGGCAGATGCGACCGCAGACCGCCGGCAGCGGACAGCGCTCTCGGATGAGATCGTAGGCTTCCTTGAACTTGCCGCGGCCGATGAGAGCGACATAGCCGTGCGCGTTGACCCCCGCCGGGCATGCGGCCCGACAGGGAGCAGCGCCCTCGGCTTTCGAAATGCCGTAGACGTTGGGGATCGCCTGTGGATAGGGGCGGAAGATGGCCGCCCGGTCCCCCAGTCCGCGATCGAACTCGCTCGGCAGTGACACCGGACAGATCTCCGCGCAGTCCCCGCAGGCGTTGCACTTCTCGAGGTCGACGTAGCGCGGACGCTTCCTGACGCGCACCTCGAAGTGGCCCGGCTCGCCCGACATGCTCTCCAAGTCGGCGAGGGTGATGATCTCGATGTTCTTGTTGCGGCCGCACTCGACGAGCTTGGGCGAAAGAATGCACATCGCGCAGTCGCCTGTGGGGAAGGTCTTGTCCAGTTGGGACATCCTCCCGCCGATGGCTGGTGACCGCTCGACCAGATACACTTTGAAGCCGGATTCAGCCAGGTCCAGCGACGCTTGGATGCCCGCGATGCCTGCCCCGTAGACGAGGACTGCGCCGGTCGGAATATCGTCCTTCATCGTCCCTATTCCGGTACTCCCATGCGTGCTCCCGCGCCCGCGTTGGAGCGCGAAAGAAGACCCCTCTTCGCTAGCAGCGGCGCAGGATCGACCGCCAGGCTGCTCATCCCAAGCTGATCCGGCTTGAGCCCCAACGCCAGGCCCAACAGTTGCGTGAAGTAGAGCACGGGTATGCCCAGCCTGTCCCGGAAACGCCCCTCGATCTCCTTCTGTCGCATGTCCAGGTTGATCTGGCACAGGGGGCAGGCCGTCGCGACGCAGTCGGCCCCCGAGTCGCGCGCCATGGTCAGGATGTCATGGGACAGGCCCAGCACGATTTCTACCTTCGTGATCGAGTAGCTGGCGCCGCAGCACTCCGTCTTATGGGGCCAGTCCAACGGTTCCGCGCCCGCGGCCGCGAGGACGTCGTCCAGGATAGTGGGGTTCTCAGGATCGTCGAACTGCATGACTTCGGGCGGGCGCACCAGCAGGCAGCCGTAGTACGCGGCGACGCGGAGGCCCGTCAGCGGCCTGGAAACGCGCCTGGCCACCTCGTCGAGCCCTATCTCGTCCCTGATGATCTCGAGCAGATGCTTCACGGACGTGGAGCCGTCGTACTCCGCGCCAAGCGCGCCGGCCACCTGGTCGCGCACGCCTGGTTCGTTGGCGATCCGGTGGTTCGCCACCTTCAGACGGCTGTAGCAGGCCGCGCAGCACACGGCCATCGTGTTCCCGGACGCTGCCAGCAGGTTCTTTGCGGGAAGCGCAAGCGAGAGCAGCGGGTTCGTCTGGTGGGCGGAGGTGGACCCGCAGCAGGTCCAATCCGGGAGCTCAGGCAGGTCAAGGCCCAGTGCGCCGGCGACGGCGCTGGTCGAAACATGGTAGTCCCGCGCGGTCGAATCGAGCGAGCAGCCTGGATAGAAGACGTAGCTCATCGCCTGCCGGCTCCGGTCTCCTTGGTTCGCTGGAACAGGCGCCTGCGGTCCGAGCGGCCCCGAACGAAGTGAGGCAGCAGCGCGATCTTGCCTTTGCGCACCATCGCCGGGAACTTGTCCACGTCCTGCAGCAGGTTCCTGGTGCGGAGCTTGAACGCCGCCATCAGTCCCAGCTCGTACGCGCGGCCCATCTCGCGCACCGATCCCAGAAAGGCATCGTCGAAGATCGGGACCGCGGTCTCGGCGGTGACCTTGCCCGCGCTGCGCGAGAGCCGGCGCAGAGCATCCATCATCGCCGGGATGGCGACCGCCTGTGGACAGCGCGTCGCGCACGTCTCGCACGACGTGCACTCCCAGATCATGCGGCTCGAAAGCACCTCGTCTCGCTCGCCAAGCTGCACGAGCCGAACGATCTCATGGGGCTTGATATCGGCACGGGCGGCCACCGGGCAGCCGGAGGTGCACTTCTGACACTGGAGGCAGAGCATGACGTCCGCACGTGAGGCGCTCTCCACCTCCCGCAGGAAGCTGTCCATGGCGGCAGGGGAAAGCGCGAGGCTCTCGGTCGGCGAGGTCATATCACGTTCCCCGTTTCGGCGACCAGCACGTCGAGCTTGAGCGGGCTCACCTTTCGATACACCTCTTCCGGCGCCCGGACCTCGCCGTCGACCGTGAGGAGCCGCTCGACCGGGATGCCGAACAGGCGCTCGTTCTCCTCCAAGTACGGACGGATGAGAAGCCAGTCATCCTCCGCGAGCGACGAGAACACACCGCCGTTGAGTTGTCTCTCCACCACCCTGTGACGCGGGTCGCGCAGGTAGATCGCTCCTCCCGAGGGGAGGGAGAACAGGTTGCCGCCCGGATAGGGCGTTGGCTGAGAGATCTGGCGGCCGGCATCATCGAACGCGATGCCGTTGAGGATCACGAAACCGCCGCCGTCGAGCGGGTCGCCGGCCATGAACGACTCGGCGAGGAAATCAAGACAGGTGCCGTTGATCACGACGCGCGGTCGGCCCACGGCGTTGATCAGCGGCCGGCCGGCCGCGTTGCCCAGGACGTACACCTCACCGCCTTTGGCGCCGTAGAGGAACGTTTGTCCGACGTCGCCGTAGACAACGAGCTTGCCCTGGTTCATGATCTGGCCGAGCTGATCCTGGCCGTTGGCGTGGACCAAGATCGTCAGCCCGTCCATGCCGGAGCCGAGGTAGTCGCCCGGACTGCCGTAGACGTCGATGCGGATGTCATCCGTGGCCGGACCCAGCCCGCAGCCGGTGAAGCGCTGGCCGCGATACCCGTGGCAGACGAAACGGCTCCAGCCGAGCTCGTAGGCCCGACGCAGGAGGATGGCATCGCAGTCCTCGCCTTCGGGCGGAAAACGCTCTGCGTCGATGATGAGCGTTTCTTCACCCGGCCCTGGCGCGGCGAGAAGGTCCCTTGTTTCCCAGTCCACCCTTCGGAAGAGCCCCGAAGCCGGGGCGCCGAAGAGCGGAGCAGTCCGGAACAGGCGGGCCAGCCCCTCGTCCAAAACACTGAGCACGGAGCTCCGTCTCTTGTCGCCCGTGTCGTAGCGGCGGTCGCGGAGCAGAGTCAGCGCCTCGATGGCCGTCGCTCTCGTTGCGCCGCCGTCCATTGCCTCGCAGACCTCGTTGCAGAACGCTCGCAGGCCGTCGGGCTCCCAAGCCGGCAGGTCTTGCGCCACGTGGCGGTAGAGACTCAAGGCATCGCCCCGCTTCAGCGAATCCCGGACGGCATCGTGCCTCGTTCGAGTACGTTCGCCAGAAGCCGCAGATGGCGCAAGATCGCAGCGGACCGGTGCCACTTCGATCGCGACCGGCCGGCCGAACTTGTCGGCGCAGGTCAGTTCCTTGTGACCGTCTTCGCCTGCGACGGTGAAGACGAAGGCGCCCCCGTCGGTATGGCTGCCCCCGCGGGCGTTCCAGTACCGGTCGGCGATCGGGCAGATGCGGGAGTCCTCCCGCGCCAGGCTGCGCAGCGTGGCGTCGATAGCCTGCTTCTCGGAGCAGATGAGCCCGACTTGCACTTCGCCGCCGTGAAGGGCGAAGACCTGCGGGCGCAGCATCGCAGTGTCCGTGATACCCAGCAACTGGAACCGACCCCGGTCCGGCAGGCTCCTCGCGATGATGAAGAACCACGGGCCGTCCGGAGAGCCGTGCATGTGGGCCGCCTGGATCCAGCGGTAGATGCGTTGCTTTTCCTCCGGAAACAGGTCGATATCTCGCTCCGTCGTGGGAGCGAGCGCTTCGATGACGTACTCCAGCGGGTACTTGTACACCCTTGACCACAGATCGAAGAGGAGCACAGAGACCTCGGTGTCCGTGAGGAACTGCGGGCGAATGTTGCGCTGCAGCAGGTATTCCGACACGGAGTGGTAGTTGGCGAAGTCCCCGTTGTGGACCAGGGCCTCGTTCAGCCCGACGAACGGATGCGCACCCCCGGGGTGCCACACCCTCCCTTTCGTCGGATAACGCTGGTGCGCGATCCACACGTGCCCCCGCAGGTCGTTGAGCTGGTAGTACTGGACGATCTGCTCGGCATAGCCCACGATCTTGAACACGAGCAGGTTCCGCCCGTGCGAGAGCACGAACGCCTTCTTCTCGCCCAGCGACGAGTAGCAGGCTTCGTTCAGCCGTGCCGAATTGCGGTAGACGAACTCGTCCTCAACGTCACGCGGAGGCAGATCGCTTAGGTTGTTCTTCTCGGCGAACGCCTGCAGCACGTCGGGTTTCACGCGGACGAGATATCGATGCACGTCGGGAGGCTGGACCTCCAGGTCCGGTATGTCCCGGTAGTCGTCCACCGTGGGCACGCGCGCGGAGAGAGCGATATCGAAGAACGGCAGGATGTGCTCCCGCTCCACCTCCGAGTGAGCCGACGGAAGGAGCAGCGCGATCTGCAGGAGATAGTGCGAGTCGAGGACTTCCTGCGATACGCCTATGTCCTCCGGCGCGAGCCCGGCGGCGGCGATCCCGCCGCCCTTGCCGTTGCCCCGATTGTGCATCTGCACGGACGGTTCGTAGATATGGCGGCCTCGCACCGGGACGGAGCAGGCGAACCCCGTGACGCCGCAGCCCCCCTCGTCGGCGGCGCGGCCGGCGACCGATGGTGGACGGCTTTCGTACAGCTCGGCGCGCGATAGCATCAGCCGGTCGATCGGATCAATCATCGGCCGCCTCATCTCCATTCGCGTAGTCGAGGTGATAGAGGCAGTCCTTGCGCCCGCGTAGCTCGGTGACGCTCCTCATGCCGAACCGCTGGAGAATACCGACCATCTGCTCGCGCCAGGCCGCGAACATGTTGATCAGGCGTTGCGTCGCCCAATCGACGTCTACCCGCATCATGAGCCGCGGATCGGTGGTCGCGATGCCGCGCGCGCAGCCTCGGCCCCGCTCGCAGCCGCCGCAGCGGATGCAGCCCAGTGCTACCAGCTCAGCCGTCCCTATCACGGCGCCGTCCGCGCCGAGCGCGATCGCCTTCAGCACGTCGTGCGCTGTCCGGATCCCTCCGCTCGCGATGAGGACGACCTGGTCCCGGACGCCCTCCGCAACCAGGAACTTGTGCACGATTGGCACCGCGTATTCGATGGGCATCGCGATGTTCTTCTTGGCAATGTCCGGCGACGCGCCCGTGCCCCCGTAGCTGCCGTCTAGGTGGATGATGTGCGCTCCGGCGTAGTAGCTTCCCACCGCCACCATGTCGACGTCTGTCGGCGTGGACACCTTGACGGACACCAGCGCTCTTTGGTTGGTCGCCTTGATCCAGTCGAGATGCTTCTTGTGATCCTCGACCGAGTACACACTGTGAAACGGGAAGGGCGAGAAGAGGGCGTTGCCCGGCACCGCCTGACGCATGCGCGATACGGCGGGCGTGTTCTTGTCGCCCAGCAGGTGGCCGCCCAGGCCGGGCTTCGCGCCCTGCGCGTACTTGAACTCGACGATGCGGACACGCTGAATCGTCTCCTCGCGGACGCCGAACAGCCCGGTTGCGACTTGGGTGATCACGTGATCGTCATACGGCTGCAGGCGGTCTGGGTAGCCGCCTTCGCCGGTGCAGGTGAACGTATTCCAGGCGGTAGCTGCCCGGGCCCTGGCGATCATCACGTGGATGCTCACAGAGCCGAACGACATCCCGCCGCCGTACACGGGGATGTCGATGTGCAGGCGGGGCCGGCCGTCATTCCTCCGGTTCAGTTCGAGGCCGGTGTCGATCTGGCTCTCGTCCAGCACCACTGGCGGCTGTTCCGGGAATCGAAACCGTAGTCTGTCGAACCCCCCGCCCGATGCGCCGCGCCTGTACTCAAGCCCCTCCGCAGGGCTGCGGCCCGTTTCGGCCTGGTGCCAGGTCGAGAGGAGCAGATCGGACGTCCAGCGGGGGTCGCCCAGCGCGTCGGCGGTCGGGTTGCGTCCGATAGACAGGGCGTGATTGGGGCACCGGTCGATGCAGTAGTGATCGGTTGCGGCGCAGCTCGGTCCAACGCATAGGTGGTCATGTGGACGCAGGGTCAGGGCGTAGCCCTTGGGTTTCTCGTGGACGCCGCGCGGGCAGAGCTCGACGCACTGTCCGCATGACTGGCAGTCGCCGCTCCGCCGGATCATGTACCTGCCGATCGGGTTGCGATAGCGGTCGGGCATGGGGCGCACCACGCGCTCCACGGCACGCTGCGGGGTCCTGCCGACCCGTCGCCCGCGGACCGAGACGCTCGGAGGCTCAACCGCGGAGATCACTGAACGCCTCCCGCTCCAGGTCCTCTCGGAACATCGCTCTCCCCGTTTCCCCACGGAGTCGACGCACCTCCCGGATCCCCATCGCACCCAGCACTTCGATAAGCTGCGAATGCCAGGCGCCCATGAGGTTCACCATGCGCTGCGCCGCATAGGAAACGTCGAGGTCCTGGATGTCCACCGGACACGAACCGTTGTGGTCGCCGGAACAGACGCGGCATCCCAGGGCCACCAGGAGCGAAAGGTCAACCGCCACGAGATCTGCCCCGCAGATGATCGCCTTGGCCATGTGCTCCGCCAGGGCGATGCCGCCGCCGGCTATCAGCGTCATCTCGTCACGCACGCCGTTCTGCACCAACCGGGTGTGGATGTCTCTCAGCACGTCACCCACGAATCGCGGACGCTCCGTGCCGATTTCCATACCGTGCGTGTCGGCGCATAGATGGACTGTCGTGACGCCTCCTTCGTGGAGCTGCACCACACGGTCGATGGCTCCGGGCCCAAGCGGTACCCGGGCGCACACGATCAGATGCGGGTTGATCGCCCGGAGCTGTTCGGCGTGATCGCAGATGTCTCGCCGATCCGCGATCTCGACCATGCGTGCCTGCCGCAGCAACGATTCATGCCGAGCGAAATCCGGCTCCTCGAACAGCGGAATGAGGGAAGCGGCCCGACCGCTATCCGGCGCGCTGTCGCCCGGCCGGATCACGGACAGCGTGCCAAGGGCCACCGCCGCGGTGCTCCGAGCCTCCGCCGTCGGGTCAACCTCCCAACGCCAGGGGGGAATGTCGAGGATGGCCGGCAAGGATATCGCTAGGGGTGGTTCGCCTGCGGCGAGCTCGCCCTCGGACCCGAACGCCAGGCGCATGGGCTTCGCTCCGATGTCCACGGACGTGTTGATGTACTCCCTTCCGTGGATGCCGTCCCGCGTGGGACGCACGATCTCCGACATATCGGTCCACATTGAGTCGAAACCCGGCCCGTGGAACGGTCCTCGGTATCCTGCGCCCGAGACAGGGATGTGGCCCGTCTCGGCCTGCTCCCAGGTGGTCATGATTGTGGCGGGACGCCAGTACTCGTCGCCGAGCGTCAGGTATTCGGGATTGACGGACAGCGATAGCAGACCCTTGGTGCATTCCTGAATGCAGGTGAGGCACGCTCGGCAGTCGAACCATGACTCGACCGGCGCCGATGGATCTCGGTCGCGCGCGTACTCTGCGCGATACACTTCGTAGACGCACCGAACCTTGACGCAGTTTCGGCAGCCGGAACAGTCTTCGCGCCAGTCCACCGTGGTGTACCGGCCGACCGTGCGGAACCGGGCCGGCGCCGCGGCGACTGGGATGTGATAGCGTTCCGGCACGATCCGCTCCTCCCGCCTACCGGCCTGAGAGACCTGCCCGATCGAGTACCTCCGCCAGGGTCCCATCCAATCCGCTCGAAAGGATGTGAACGCCCCGCACTCCCTCGATGCCCTTCACCTGCGCCGCGATCTCCGCACAGATCCCTATCCCCTCCCTCGATGGGTCGTCGGACTCGCGTAGTCGGGTAACCACATCGTCGGGTATCAACGAGGCCCCTTTTCGCGCCTGCAGAAGCTCCGCCTGCTGGGCGCTGGCCAGCGGCCGCACGCCGGCGATGATGTGCGTGCGCTCGTGCAGGCCGGCGTCCCGCACGGCGCTCATCCAGAGGGCGAAGCCCTCGACGTCGAACACCGGCTCTGTGATCAGGAAATCCGCCCCGGCCTCCACCTTCTTGCGCAGGCCGATCATGGCGAGTTCCTGGGGCTGGAGGTACGGGTGCGCCACCGCACCCACGAACAGAGCCGGCGCGGACGACAGGGGCCTGTTGCTCAGAAGGACGCCCTCATCCCGCATCGCGGCGAGCGCCTGGACGAACTGGATTGAGTCCATGTCGAAAGCGCCCGCCGCTTCTGGGCAGACGCTCAGAGACTGGTGATCCCCCGACAGGCACAGGATGTTCGTCACTCCGAGCATGGCCGCGCCGAGGACGTCGGACTGGAGCGCGATCCTGTTGCGGTCTCGCGTTGAGATTGTGAGGACGGGCTCCACCCCCGCCATCGACAGGACTGATGAACAAGCCAGCGCGGAAGCGCCGATCTCCTCATAGTTGTCCGCTACGACCAGCGCATCCAGGGCCGCCGGTAGAGAGGCCGCGAGCCGTCTGACGGCCTCCCCGTCCGTGGAGGGCGGCGGAGCCCAGTCGGCCGTGAGCGCCGGCCGTCCGGAGCGCAGCGTGTCGGCTAGCTTCATTCCTGCCCCCACGTTCCTCTCCCGTGTCACCTCCGCGACGCGCCTACGCGGTCGCCGTGGCTTCGCGCAGAGGATTGGGCTGCATCGCTTCCAGTTTGGCTGTGACTTGGTCGGTTATCGCCGCCAGTCGCGAGCTGTACTCGTCCTGACCCGTCTGTGGATCAGGGGAACCGTCCGTCCGGTGTGTTCCACGCGGCACTCTGTGAGACGTGCAAACGGGTAGGTCAAACACCATCAGGCGTTCGCCGCCCAGGCCCAGCTCGTCCAGCAGAGTCCTGACGTATTCGGCCCGCCGGCGCAGGCGCTGGCTTCCCTCAAGGTAGTGACAGCCGTCTTCGGGACAGGCAAGGACGCACACCACGTCGGCGCCCGCCTCGAACGCCTTCAATAGATGCTCGGGCTGCAGCTTTCCTGAGCAGGGGATCGCGATCTCGTGCGTGCGAACCGGCCAATCAGGTCTTGTCTCTGGAATCGGCCGGCCCGCAGTAGGCGAGAAAGGCGTCGTCGGAAGGTCTCTGCTCGCGCACCTGAAGACGACCAAAGGGGCGGAACGGTCCATCTGCGGCGTGAGGATTGCCGGATCATGTTCGGTACTCACCGTCGTGGTCATGGTCCTGCTTCTTGCGCCGTCCACGTCACGCAAGTGCCTCCCCGGCAGGTGGGATACCCTCGAAGCTCGCCTCGGATCTGAACGAACAGTCATGGCTAGGAACACGGTGAACGGCAACCGGTTGCCGCTCTCCCTTTCGCGTCCTTAGCTTACAGTTCATCCTGGGTCCTGTCAAGGTAGGAAGACCCCTAGTCTCGCGCCGCCGCTATCTCACGCCGCTGAGACTCTGAGGCGCCGATGCGAGCGGACAGAAGCTGGGTGAGAGGACCGAAGCGGAGCCAAGCCTGAGCCGCAGGGGCCGATTGCCTTGCGATTCTCCCTGTGCGGGCCGCTGTTTCGAGGTCGGGCGGCTCGAAGCGCTCATGCGGGTTCTCAAACGCTCTCCGCTCGGTGATGGCGATCTCGCCCGCACGCCTACCAGCCTTCCTCGTCCGACGAACGTTCCCCGATGTCAGCGCTCGAAGACGCATTCCCTCGACTAGCGGCGAGATCTTCGCGAAGAGCGCGGTGACAGTCCTCGAGGATCCAGCGGGCCAGGTCGGCGTCGCGGGCCCGATCACCTCCCGGTTCAGTGCCGAAGTGAGAGTCCAAGACCTCCTCCAGGCGCTCCTCGAAGCGCTCTCCCCGCGCCTGAACGTAGTCGTCAACGACGTCGAGGATATAGTCCGCAGCCACCCTGGCATGCCAGCTCGTCGCACCAAAGTCCACCAGCTCCGCCCGGACGGCAAGCTCCAATTCAGCACGCGTGACCGGCGAGCCACGCTGCGTTCGGCCTGCGCGATCGAGACGCTCAGTGACCATGTAGTGTCATTCTCACAGCCGCACGTTACGGCAGGGTTACGTGTACATTACGATTGTGTTACGTGCGCAGTTCTCCGGTAGCAGCCGGAGTTAGAACCACTTGCAACGTACACCGCCCCGGCAGGAATGGTTCTTCCGTTCTCCAACTCCGGGTGATGGCGCTCCGAGGCGTCGAATTCGGTGGCCTTGAGGGTCCCTACAGTAGGCCGGTCGGTATCTGTTGTCGTTGGCGGTCGCCGCCCGTCATCGCATTAGCAGCCGTGTGCTAACGTTGGGGCAGGAGGCCCTGTGATCGAGACAGTGAACTCCGGGTCCGCTCCTGGGCAAGTGGACTCCTTTCCTCTCACCCGCCGGCTGTTGGAGACGGGTTCTCTTCAGCGCTGGGAGGCAGTCAGCGACTACACCCGGCTCATTGTCGAGCAGATGGGGCGGCTGGAGGGCGAGCCGGCCCCCGGCCGACGCGAGTTCGAATCGCCGGAGGCGGCCGCGGAGCACGCGAAGGGACTGGCCCGTGCCGCGGGCGCCGGTCTGGTCGGCATCACCCGACAGCGGTCCTACCACAGAGCGCGAGGCTTCGAGGACGCCAACCCCTTCGCCATAGCCCTCGCCATGGTCATGCGCCGTGAGGAGATCAGCCGGGCGCCGGACGTCGCTGCTGGCGTGGAGGTCTTTCGCGTCTACTACGAGTTGGGTCAGACGGTTATCCGTCTGGCCGGTGCCCTGCGGGAACTCGGTTGGCAGGCCACTGCCTACCACCCCGTGAGCGACATCGGCGACGGCAGCCGCGTCTTCTTTGTACCGGCGGCCATCGACGCCGGCTTGGGCGAGCTGGGACGGCCTGGATTCCTGGTGACGCCCGATTTAGGAATTATGGTCCGCCTGGCCGCGGTCACCACCGATCTTCCCATGGCCGTGGACGCGCCACGGCGTGCTGGCATCGACGAGTTCTGCAGCCTCTGCAGTGCCTGCCTCAGGGCCTGCCCCGGGGGAGCTATCGCCAACCAGAAGAGCCAGGTTGGAGGAGTCCTGCGCTGGCAGGTCGACGCGGATCGATGCTTTCCTCATTTCGCGGAACACCTCGGGTGCAGCATCTGCATGGCGGTCTGCCCCTACGCTCTCCCCCACGTGCGGCGCAACCTCATAGAACGCTGGTCGGCGCGCACCGGCTGATCCTGTTCCCCGAAGACATGTGGTGGCTGGCCGCGGGGCCAGGGTGTTATGCGGGCCGCTTGACAAGCGTTACTCTATTCGTGGTATAGTAGCGGCAAATGCGGCCGACGGTTGCCGGTTGCCGTATATTGCCCGAATGGCCTGATCGGCCAGCGGGGTTTCGGGAGGAGACGGCCATGTCGACTAAGCAGCAAGTCACTGAGAGTACCTGTTCCGAACTGCTCAGCAGCATCCGAGAGGACCCCATGAGTCCGCAGATGCGAGACAAGGTGCGGACTGCTGTCGAGGCTGGCTGTCCACCGGGTGACGTCGCGCGGGCGGTCTACACTGGCCTGGAGGGTGTGCTGGCCACCTACTGGGTGGCGCTGCAGGAGGGCAACCTGAGGAGCGATGACGGCGACTTCTACCGTGTCGTAGGCATGCGGAGGCACGTACGAACGTGCTACGAGGACAGCGACAGACTGTTGGAGTTCGCGAGCCAGCGGTCCGACTTCTTTGAAATGCTGGGCCGGATGACCTCCTGGCTCCACTAGCTCACCGTCGACATCGACGCGGGGGACCCGAGAATTCGGGTCCCCTTTGTGGCTGGCTCCTCCCTGCGAGTGGAGCCGTTGGGCGGTGCCTCGCCGGAACCGCGGGTTGAGCTGCCCTGTCACCCCGAGATCGTCCAGCGCCTCCCGGAAGGGAGGCGCTGGGTCTCAGTGCGTTGCCTGGATTCCGGTTCGCCCGCCGAAAGGCTGGGTTACGGGTAGACGCCCCGCAGTTTCGTCCCTTCCAACACGTGCCCGATGGCAAGCATGATAGCGGCGCTTCTTGGGGGCACCTTCTCGGCTTTCGCCAGCTGCAGCATCTCTTGGAAGGTCTTGGTGATGATGCGGTGCAACCGTTGGTTCACATCGTCCTCCTCCCAATGGACGAAGCTGAGGTTCTGCACCCACTCGAAATAGGAAACGATCACGCCCCCGGCATTGGCGACGATGTCGGGTATCACCATCACGCCGGCATCCTCCAGGATGGCATCGCCGCCGGGTGTGATTGGGCCGTTGGCCGCTTCCAGGATGATCTTGGCCTTCACGTCCCCAGCGTTTCGCGACGTTATCTGCCCCTCCAGCGCGGCGGGCACGAGGATGTCCACAGGTAGGCCCAGCAGCTCGGCGTCACTGATGGCGTCGCCACCACCGCTGTCCGCCAGGCGCCCCTTCTGCTGCTTCAGGTGAGTCAGCGCCCGCGCGTCGAGGCCCTTCTCGTTGTAGATGGCGCCGGAGGTGTCGCTCGCGGCCACGATGCGGGCGCCCGCTCCCTCCAGTAGGTAGGCGGACACGTGGCCGGCGTTCCCGAAGCCCTGTACGGCCACAGTCGCGCCATCGAGCGAAATGCCTTTTTCGCGGGTCGCCTCCTGGGCGCAGAAGAAGACACCCCTGCCGGTCGCCTCGACCCGGCCCTCGCTGCCCCCCACCCGAATCGGCTTTCCGGTGACGATGGCAGGCGTCACGTGCCCCTCGTGCATGGCGATCGTGTCCATGATCCAGGCCATCACCTGTGGATCCGTGTTCACGTCGGGCGCAGGAATGTCCTTGTGCGGCCCGATGATGTAGCTGATCTCTGTGGCGTAGCGACGGGTGAGGTTCTCCAGCTCCGCCCGCGAAAGGAGCTTGGGATCGACGGTCACCCCGCCTTTGGCCCCTCCGTATGGCAAGTTGTTGACGGCGCACTTCCAGGTCATCCACATGGCGAGGGCCTTCACCTCGTCCAGGGTGACACCCTGGTGATAGCGAATGCCGCCCTTCGTCGGCCCCAGGGTCTCGTTGTGGTGGACGCGGTACCCGGTGAAGGTTTTGCGGGACCTGTCGTCCATTTCGACGGGGAAGTTGACGGTGAATTCGCGGTGACAGCGCCTGAGCGACCTGCGCATTTCGTCGTCGAGATTCATGCGGTCGGCCGCTGCATCGAACTGCGCCAGTGCCATCTCGTAGGGGTTTTCGACGGCCGGTGCGGCCGTCTGGGACTGCTGGGCTTGCACCATGGACTTGGGCCTCCTTGTGAGATTGAGTACCAATGACGAGTGCAGGCAACATAGCACATCTTCGATTATCTGGCTAGGGGGCGGCTACCGGTCGCCGTCCCCCGTGTGAGATTCAAGCAGGCGGGACGCTGCTTCTCTAGCGTTGGCTGGCATAGCTGAACGGAGGCGCTCGTTCCTCTCTATGGCCTTGATTCACTGGGGAAATGTCTGGCAGCGAGGCGAGGACGGGGAATGGGGTGAGGTTTGGCGGCGCAGAACTCCCTGCTACGAAGAGAGCCTCGAGTGGGAACGGCTAGAGATCCCAGTAGCTCTGCAACCGCGCGAAGTCGATGGTGCCGCTGTTCGCTATGTTCTCGGCCTCTATGCCGGCCTCCTCGGCTGCCGCCACGGCATTGAGACCTCCGTAGAGGATGACGCCCACCTTGTTGAGACCGACCGGGATCTGGCAGACCGGCTGGCTGGTATAGCCCATGATGACTACGCCGCCGATGCCTGCGTCCGTGGCCTTGGCCAGGATGTCTTCCGCTACCGGCTTGGCCGACGCCGGTATCTCCCGGAAGTTCGCGAGCACCATGCCGTCACCTTTGATCGCGGCGTCGCGCACTGCGGTCATGTGCGCCCTGATGTATGCCAGCGACGGATCGAGAGAGGAACCGGCGTAGTGGATGATCGCCACGAACCTGCGCGGCACGGTGTTACGGAACTCCAGTATGCCTCCGAACCGGGAATCCATGGGGATGCCCGCCTTGAGCAAGATACCGTTGATGGTGGCGCTGCAGATCGTGCCCAGTCCCATCTGACCCTCGGGCACGATCACGTCTCCCAGCTTTTCCCCTTCTTCGGCTACCGCCACCATGTGGCTGACGGTCAGCTCGGCCGTGTAGGCCTCCTTCATGGCCGAAAGGGCATCCTTGAACTTGTGCTTGGGGAAGAGTGAGGTGTTGATGATCACTTCCCCCGTGCGCTTTTCCGGATCGAACGTTGTCTCGAAGGCCAGGGCGGCGATCCTCTCGATGACAAGCCCCACCTGCTCCGGCGCCAGCGCGTTTCTCAGCTCCTCCAGGCCCTTGGCGGTGATCGCCCGTCCGTCCCTTCCCAACGGTTCGGTGAACCCCCGCTCGTCCGTGATCCTGAGGTGGTATCGTACTTGCCTCTCGCTGAGACGGATCCCGTGGTCCTCCAGCGCACGGGCGATACTGATCGAGCCCTGAGGGCCGGGCGATTCGCTCAGTACCTTGAGGATCGTGATGACTTTGCGCTCGATGTCGCGAGCTTCGCTCTCCAGCACGTGGTTTCCTCTGCCGGACGGTGTTCCTGGCTGGCCCTGGCCTGCGCCCGGCTGACAACCGGAGCTATTGTAGCGCCTTTGCCCCTTGCTCCCAACCCCGCATTTGGCGGCCCGTTGCGGGTCGGCGGGGACGGCCGGCGGCGCTGCTCAACTCGGTGCTCCAGCGGAGCGTGAACAAGGCCGTTCATTCCGCTGCGGAGCGCGGCCGGGACCATGTTCCGGTGCGGGACGGTCGACTCGAGCGCGCTAGCGCCCGGCCCGCATCCACGGGCCCGCCTCCGCTACATCGCCCGGAGCAGGCGGACCCGCTCCTCGATGGGCGGGTGGGTGGAAAACATGTTGTTGAGGAAGCTCTGGTGCTCATGGAGCGGGTTGTTGATGTAGAGGTGCGCTGTCGCCTTGTTCGCCACCTCCAGCGGGTCGGGGTCGGCGGCGATCTTTTCCAGCGCGCGCGCCAGCCCCTCGGGGGAGCGGGTGAGCAGCGCGGCGGAGGCGTCGGCCAGGTACTCGCGCTGACGTGATATGGCAAAGCGGATGAGCTGGGCGGCGATCGGTGTGAGGATTGCTCCCAGCAAAGCAAGCCCGTAGATGATGAGCATCACGTACCCGCCGCCGCGGCTGCGGTTGCTGGAGCGGCGGCCGGCCCCGAAGAAGGTGAGCCGCAGCATGAAGTCGGCCATGAGTGCGGCGATTCCCACCAGCACCACCACGACCGTCATCACCCGGATGTCGTAGTTGCCGATGTGCGACAGCTCGTGCGCGATCACTCCCTCCAGTTCGATCGGCTCCAGCTTCTGCAGCAGACCGCGGGTGACGACAACAGACGCATGCTCCGGGTCGCGGCCCGTCGCGAAGGCGTTGGGCGAGCCGTCCTCGATGACGTAGACCTTGGGCATCGGCAGCCCGGCGCCGATGCACAAGTTCTCCACGGTGCGAAACAGCTCCCGCTCCTCGTCGGCGGTCACCTCGCGCGCTTGCGAGATGCCGAGCGTGACGTTCGCCGAGCCGTAGTAGGAGATCACGGCGAAGATGAGGAAGGGGATGATCAGGAGTGGCGCGTAAGGGTAGGGCAGCCCCACTATCAGCCCGATGACGATAGAGAACCCGGCCAGCAGGAGGATGAACCCGGCCAGCAGGAGGAATGTGTTCCGCCGGTTCCCGGCGATCCGGTCGTAGACGAGGACGGGCTGCTGCCCCTCCAAGTGAGTCCTCGAGTACAACCTTAGTTGGAGGACGTGAAGCTGACCTGCACGTCCTCGCGGGCCGCCTCTTCGGCCTCGAAGAATTCGAACCGCTCGAAATTGAACATGTTAGCGATGATGACGTTCGGGAAGACCTGGATGCGCGTGTTGAAGTCCATCACGTTCCGGTTGTAGAACTGGCGGGCGTAGGCGATCTTCTCCTCGATGTCGGAAAGCTCCTGCTGAAGGGACAGGAAGTTCTCATTGGCTCGCAGTTGCGGGTAGTTCTCAGCCACGGCGAAGAGCGAACGCAGGGCGCCGGTAAGTGCGTTGTCGGCCTGGGCGGCCTGGGCGGCGCCGCCCGCCTGCTCCAGCATGGCGCGGGCTCGCGTGACGTTCTCGAGCACTTCTCTTTCGTGGGCGGCGTAGCCTTTGACCGTTTCCACCAGGTTCGGGACTAGGCTGGCTCTTCTCTTGAGCTGGACGTCGATCCCGGACCACGCCTCGTTGGTGCGGACCCGCGAGCGGATGAGGCCGTTGTACACGGCCAATAGGAACAGGCCGATCCCGAGTATGACCGCCAATAGCACGATGAGCACAATGATGACAGCAAACATGCAGAACTCCCCTCTGAGTTCCGAAGAACCCAGGCCATTCTACCACAAGTGACTACGCAGGTTGACAGCTCTTCGCAGGTTCGGGAGCGCCGCCGGGCTTCCTCGGGAGACGTCGCGCAACGAGCATGGCTCTCTCAGGCCCGCGGAGGACGCCGCGCAAGGCCCGCGCCGGACTCTACTCATACCTTGCCCGCCGGGCTCTTCAGGAGCGCGGCCGCCCTGCCCAGCGAGTCCCCTGCGTCCTCGTCTGCGGGGAACACCGCCGCCGGCGGATCGGTTGCGTCGGCACCGGCGATCGGCGCGGGTCACCGGTGGCAGGATTCGGGCGAGTACAGTTGATTGACATAGTGATTGTTGGCGTGCTACCCTCCTTGACGATCACGCACTGCGAGAATCGAATAGTCAGATGCATCACTACTTGATGGCGATGGCCCGGCCCCGACGGGCCCCCCAACGCAGGGGGGGTTACTCGGGGCACCTCTCGTAACCAACCACATCCCCGAAGACCACGGGAGAGGAGGTACCGCCATCATGTCCTTCGCTAACGCGTTACGTTGTCGAGAATGCCATCGGGAATACCCGTTGGATCCCCTGTACGTCTGTGACTTCTGCTTCGGCCCGCTGGAGGTCGTCTACGACTACGATGCCATGCGGGAGGCGGTCTCCCGCGAGCGGATCGAGAGCGGCCCTCCCTCCGTTTGGCGCTACGCGGATCTGCTCCCCTGCGACGCCGACGATGCCGTCGATATCCAGGCCGGCTTCACCCCCCTGCTGAAGGCTGACCGCCTCGGGGAGGAGCTCGGCCTGCGCCAACTGTACGTGAAGAACGACTGCGCCAACCCCACCTGGTCGTTCAAAGACCGGGTGGTGACCGTCGCCGCCACCAAGGCGCGGGAGTTCGGATTTCAGACGCTGGCCTGTGCCTCCACAGGGAACCTGGCCAACAGCGTGGCTGCTCACGCCGCCCGCGCCGGGCTCGATGCGTTCGTCTTCATCCCGTCGGACTTGGAGCAGGGGAAGATCGTCGGGTCCTCTATCTACAGCTCCACGTTGGTCGCCGTCGAAGGCAGCTACGACGACGTGAACCGTCTCTGTTCCGAGCTGACGGGCAAGTACCCGTGGGCGTTTGTCAATGTCAACGTCCGTCCGTACTATGCGGAAGGGAGCAAGACCCTGGGCTACGAGGTGGCGGAGCAGCTCGGCTGGCGGGCGCCCGATCACTGCGTGGCGCCCCTGGCGTCCGGCTCCCTGTACGTCAAGATCTGGAAAGGACTGCAAGAACTGGCTAAACTGTGGCTCATCGATAGTGTGCAGACCAAGATGTCCGGCGCACAGGCGGCCGGGTGTTCGCCCATTATCAGCGCCTGGGAGGCGGGTACGCAGAACATCCGGCCGGTCAAGCCGCAGACCATCGCCAAGTCGCTGGCGATCGGTAACCCCGCCGACGGCTACTACGCGCTGGGAGTGATGGCGGAATCGGGTGGATCCGGCGTGGCGGTGAGCGACGAGGAGATCGTCGAAGGGATCCAGCTCCTCGCCCGAACGGAGGGGATCTTCGCCGAGACGGCAGGCGGGGTGGTCATCGGCGGACTCAGGCGGCTGGCGGAGGCCGGACGTATCGGCCGGGACGAGGTGGTGGTGGCGTTCATCACCGGCGCGGGGTTGAAGACGCAGGAGGCGGTGGTGGGTGCGCTGGAGCCCCCACTTCATGTGGAGCCTAGCCTTGCTTCATTCGAGGCGGCGCTGGGCGAGCGAGCTGAGGTCGACACGGCCGCGACCGAAAAGGTCGCGCAGGCATAGGAGGGCGAAATGGCGACACAACGAGTGAAGTTCACGTTCCGCCAGGAGCTCATCACCCTGCCGGTGATCTACGAGCTGGGCAAGCAGTTCAACATCGTTACGAATATCCGCCGCGCCGACGTCACCGAAGATCGCGGCTGGGTCGTGCTGCAACTGGAGGGCGACCTGGAGGAGATCGAGCGCGGACTGGAGTGGGTCGCTGCCAAGGGCGTCCGGGTCGACCCGGTCCAGGGCGACATCGTGGAGGGCTGAGGTAGACATGGCTATCACGGTTCGGATTCCCACGCCGCTCCGCAAGCTGACCAACGAACTGGACGTCGTCGAGGTCGACGAGGGCGGCACGCTCGCTCAGCTCATCGACGCGCTAGAGCGGGACCACCCGGGGTTGGGAGAACGGCTCCGCGATGAGACGGGGGAGCTGCGCCGCTTCGTGAACATCTACGTCAACGGCGAGGACGTACGCTTCCTCTCCGGCCTCAAGACCGCTATCGAGTCGGGCGCGGAGGTGAGCATCGTCCCTGCCGTCGCCGGAGGCTAGCGACCGCGCCGGGTCCGCCTCGTCTGACCGCCGCGGCACTGCGACGGGCGCGGGCGGTCAACGACCCGCCGTGCGACTCCAGGAGTACGATGAGCATCATGCGGTTCGGCTGGCGCAAGGAGGCGCTCAGGCAGCGCTTCTATGCTCCCGGCTTCCGCGGGATGTACGATCGCTTCCTCGATACGATCCGCGACTACGCACGGCCGGGCGACTTGGTGCTCGACGCCGGGTGCGGCAGCGGTCGCGTCTTCCAGCACCTGCTGGCCGGCCGGGTGCGACGCGTCGTGGGCGTAGACGTCACCGAAGAGCCGCGTGGCAATCCCAACCTCGATGACGCGGCTAGGGGAGACCTCTGCGCCCTCCCGCTGCGGGACGCCGCGTTCGACCTGGTCATCATGAGCCATGTGGCCGAGCACCTTTCCGAGCCGGAACCGGTCTTCCGAGAGCTGGCGCGCGTCCTGCAACCGCGCGGGCGGCTCCTGCTGCTGACGCCCAGTCGCTGGCATTACGTGCCGCTGGCCGGCCGCCTCCTGCCACACCGCGCGCATGAGGTGCTGAATCGCTGGCGCGGCGTCGACGAGCGCGACGTCTTCCCGACGGTCTATCGCGCCAATACGGCTGACCGCCTTCGATCGTTGGCGGAACAGGCGGGTCTATTGGTTGAGCGCCTGGAACGGTTCGAGACGGAGCCGGAGTACCTCGCCTTCCATGTTTTCCCCTACGCGCTGGGTGTCGCCTACGAGCGGCTGGTGAACCGTTTCGGCGCGCTGGCGCCGTTGCGAGTGAATCTGCTGCTGGTGGCGCGCAAGAACGCGTAGGGGATCGGTCGCGGCGAAATCAGGGTAACCCCTCATAGTCGCTTCCCCTAGGGGCTGGCACCATCTCCCTGTAGCCGAGGTCTGTGAGTGCCCGCACCGGGCTCCCATCTGCTATCCGGGCGCCGCCCACCTTGGCCACGGAGGTGTCACCATGTTCGAGCTGCTAGGTCGATATCGAGGTGGAATGCTCGCCGGGATCGCGGCGCTGCTGCTCGTGTGCGCTGGCTCGCTGGCGGTAGCGCCGGAGCGGGCGTCCGCCAATCTCGACTGCGATTCCGTCATCGATCTGATGCTGGTCCTCGACGGGTCGGAGAGCATCAGGTCGGCCGATTTCGATCTGACGCGGGACTTCGTCGACAATCTGATCGGGCACTTCGTCATCAGCCCGACCGACGGACACGCCGGGATCGTGCAGTTCGCGGGCGAAGGGCAGGGCCGAGTGGAGATCGGCCTCTCAAGCGACCCGGACGCCATCAACGCGGCGTCCTCCGCCATGGTCCAGATCATCGGGGCCACCGACATCCAGGAAGGGACCGCTCTGGGACAGGGTCAGTTGACCTACGGTGGCCGCCCCGGCGTCCCCCACGCCATGATCATCCTGACCGACGGCGAGCACAACCAGCCCGGCGACCCCATCGCGGAGGCAGACCTAGCTCGCAGCCTGGGCACGGAGATCTTCGCGATCGCCGTCGGACCCGGCCCGGACATGGCGCAGCTCAGCGCCATCGCCAGCGACCCGGACATTGAGCACGTGTTCTACGTCAGCGGTTTCGACGCGCTCGCTTCCATCCTCGATCGATTGGTGGAGGTGGTCTGCCCGGCGAAACCAACGCCGACGCTGCCGCCCGAGGCCGCGCCGACGGCCACGCCGGACGGGCTGGACGGGCCGCCCGCGGCGGCGACCCCGGCGCCGGGCGGGTACGAGGGTGACGTCCTTGGCTCCGTCCAGCTACCGGCAGTCGGCACCGGCGGCCTCCCGGACGACTGGGCTGGTCGCGCGAGCAAGCTCCTGGCGCAGGGGCTCGCGGGCCTCGGAAGCGCGCTCTTCCTGGTCGGCGCTACGCGCTGGGTGGCAGGGCGCAGAGAGAGGCAGTAGCGAGCGAGGGGTCTGCCTCGCGCACACCGGGTGCCGCAGCGAAACGGTCGAGTAGAGGTATGGACACACAAGGACTCCGGGAAGCGCTTGACACCGCTGCGGCGATGGAACGGATCTCCATCATTGCCGCATTAGAGCCGGTAGTCGATCGGGAAGCCTGGGCAGCCGTGGCCGAAGCCGCATACGTTGATGCAGAAGCCCAGCTCAAGGAAGTGGCGGCTGAGTTCTTCCGGCGGTGCGCTTCGCTCTACGCGGAGCGCCTCTCTCCGAGCTTCCACATGGTGCCGTGGGACACAGCGCAGCTTCTCGAAGACGAGGGCTTCAGTGCCATCTATGCGCGGGCGAACGCGTTGACCTCTGGGTTCCGCGATGTCACAGCCGACAAGATCGGCAATGTGTTGCGGCAAGAGCCGCCCGCGCTCATCGTGTTCCGCATGATGGCGGCCTTCTCGCGCGATCATGTCAGCTATCTCCTCCGCCGCGTGTATGATGTTCGGCTGTCGCGGGACGACTTGCGAGTGATCGAGCACCAGGGAGCCGCGGCATCGCCACCTCTCGTGGCGAGATGGCGGGCGGCGTGCGGCACGCTAGGTCAGCTGCTGTACGATGCCGTGCGAGGCGAGCTTCTCGCGTTCCGCGACGGAGTAGAGACCGACAAGTTTAGGGCACTCACGGACAAGATCGACACTCGGGGAGGATGGGAAACGGTGGCGAATGCCGCTGCGAGCGGCGTCCCATACGATGCCCTGCTCTATCAGCGATACATCGGTAGTGCGTTTGGCCTCGCGATCAACGCCAGCACCTCTCTCAAGGCGGATCTCCTGGAAGGACCAGTGGATCAGCTTCTGCGCGATAGCGGGATCCCCTTCTATAGGGTCGGCGCGAGGGAAAAGGTGCCAGGATGGGAACAGGCACCCGATTTCTTTGTCCCATCCAAGGAGGCTCCCGTTGTTCTCATCGAGGCGAAGGTTGCTGAGGATGGCGGGACGGCCAGGGACAAGGCATCACGCATTGAACGCTTGTCGAGGCTGGCCTACGGACGGGGCGCGACGTTGATCTCTGTTGTGGATGGCCTGGGGTTCCTTCGCATCAACGACGTATTGGCTCCCATCCTTGGGAACAGCAAGGGCCTCGTGTTCACATACTCTGATCTTGCGGAAATGCTGGAAGTGCCGACCCTTCGCGCCTACTCAGCCACGACGCACCCATAGTTCACTCCTTGATAAGGAAGAGGAGGTGCTCATCGCGCATCGTGTTGCGGATGCCTTCGATCTCCCGAACGATGTCCTTGAAGAGGAGGAGGCCGTGCCGCTCTCCAATTTGGACTATCCTGTCCTCCAAGTAGACACCGCCGGTCTGGTTTGTGTTTGAGCCGATCACGATCACGCAGCAACGCCCGGGACGAAGGACCCGAGCGCATTCGGAGATGACGGCATCCATGTCTGTGAAATACGTCGCAACCCTCCGCTCAATCGCCGTGCCCCGAGAGGCATCAACTCGAAGGCCAACCATCTTCCTTTTCAACGCATCCACATCCGCCCCTAGGAATTCCAGTTGAAGGCGATCATTCTCGAGGTAGTCGATGGCAAACGAATAGGGCGGCGAGAAGACGATCCCATCCACCGCGTCCTTTGGCAATTCCAAGGATCGCGCGTCGCCCTCACAAATCTGCGCTTGGCCAAGGCGAAGTCCCAGGCGCTCTCGAACGTTGTTGAAGCATGCTACGGCGTCGAAGTACCGCCGCAGGAGATCGGGGAACAGCGCGCGGGGCGTCTTGTTCTTGCGCCGGCGGGCGTATCCCACGGCATCAAGGTAGGAGAGCGTCACAAGCTCTCTTAGGTCACTCTGGTTCTCAAGCACTCCAGCTACGTCGGCTTCAGCAAGCATCCGAACTTGGGGGCTGACCCTTGAGTCCAGGTGGCCCGCGATTTCATCGGCGTGAACCACCAAGGATCCGAACGCCGACGTGTCCATGTGTAGAGCGCCCAGTTTCGCGCGGCTCATGAGGCAGGCAAAGGGGTTGGGCTCGATTCCGATGGAATTCACGCCAATGATCGACGCTTCGACGCAAGTGGTACCACAACCCACCATAGGGTCAAGGACAAGCTCTCCGGGTTTCAGGCCGATGATGTTCATCACAGCCTTGATCATCTGGGGATGGAACTTGCCGCGATAAGGGAACAGGCCATGCGTTGCGTAGCCGACCGCAAACACGTTGGCCTCGAAGAACTGCTTGCGCGCCCGCGTCGCGCTCGCGCTGACCTGGTTGGGTGTTTCAAGACAGATCTGGTAGTGGTACGTAGGAACGCCGTTTGCCGCCCTGAAATACGCGCCGCGCTCAATCAGCTCTTGAGCGCTGAGACTCTTGAACTCTGAGTAGGCGAGGTCGAGTTCGTATAGCTGGTTCGTCTGTGGCAGCAGGTCATGAGTTGAGGGAAAGAGGTCATCTACAACCGTCCCAGCGAAATACGGGATGTCCTGGCTCAGATGCGGTGCCTTCAGTGTCTCAATTGCCATGATCGGCGCCATTCTACCACGAGTTCGCCCTCTTTCAGCAGGCTAGGCTCGCGGAAACATAGCCGCCTCCACCGCGTCCGCCACCCGCTCCGCCGCCTCCGCCAGCGGCACGAGCGTCGCCTCGGTCTCCGACCGGCGCTTCAGCTCCACCGAGTCCTTGCCCAGGCTGCGCGGGCTGACGGTCACGCGTAGCGGCATGCCCAGCAGGTCCGCGTCGGCGAACTTCACGCCGGGCGACTCGTCGCGGTCGTCGTACAGCACCTCGATGCGCCGGTCGGTCAGCTCGGAGTAGAGTCGCTCCGCCTGCTCACGCACCCCGGCTCGGTCGGGGCTGAGCGCGACCACGTGCGCCGGGTAGGGCGCGATGCTGTCGGGCCAGACGATGCCGTTGTCGTCGTGATTCGCCTCGATGATCGCCGCCAGTAGCCTGTCCAGTCCGATGCCGTAGCAGCCCATCACGGTCTCGCGCTGCTTGCCGTCCTGATCGAGGAACGTTGCGCCCAGCTTCTCGCTGTACAGCGTGCCTAGCTTGAAGACGTGGCCCAGCTCGATGCCGCGGTGCATCGCCAGCGCGCCGCCGTCGCACTTGGCGCAGCCATCGCCGTCTCTCGCGAGCGAGATGTCGGCGATGATGTCGGCCTCCCAATCGCGCTGGTAGTTCACGTTGCGCAGGTGGGTATCGGGCTTGTTGGCGCCTCCGACGAGGTTCGGCGACGAGAGAACGGAATCGTCCGCCACGATGCGAACGAGTCGGCTCGCGCGCTTCTTCAGGTCGGCGGGCGATGCGGACCCGGCCACCAGCCCGGCCTTCTCAACCTCCTCGTCGTCCATCAATCGCAGATCCCCGCCGCCGAGGGCGTTGCGCAGCTTGGTCTCGTTCACCTCCAGGTCTCCCCGGATGGCGACGAAGACCGGCTCGCCTGAGGCGTCGTAGAAGACGGCCTTGAGCGTCTTCTCGTGCGGGATGTCCAGGAAGTTCGCCAGCGCCTCGATCGTCTTGATGCCGGGCGTCGATACTTCCTCCAGGGCGAGCGGCTCCTCGGGCGGTAGCGGGCGCTTCTTGTGTTCGGCCTTCTCCGTGTTCGCGGCGTATCCACATTGGCCGCAGATGAGCACTTGGTCCTCGCCGACCTCCGTAAGGTGCATGAACTCCTGGCTGTCCTTGCCTCCGATCGGGCCGGAGTCGGCCTCGACCGCGATCGCGGGCAGGCCGCAGCGCTCGTAGATCCTCTTGTAGGCCAGGAACACGGCATCGTAGCTGCGGTCGAGACCCTCCCAGTCCGCATCGAACGAATACAGGTCCTTCATGACGAACTCGCGCAGGCGGATGAGCCCGCCCCTTGAGCGGGTCTCGTTTCGGAACTTCGTCTGGATCTGGTAGACGAGGCTGGGCAGGCTGCGGTAGCTCTGTACCTGCTGCTTGAACAGGTCCACCACCACCTCTTCGTGGGTGGGGCCCAGCGCCAGCTCCCGTTCTCGACGGTCCTTCAAGATGAACAACGGCGGGATGTAGCTCTCGCGCCGGCCGGACGCCTCCCACAGCTCGACCGGCTGCAGCACGGGCATGTGCACCTCCTGCCCGCCGGCCGCGTCCATCTCCTCGCGGATGATCTGCTCCACGTTTCGCAGGGCGCGCCATCCCAACGGCAGGAAGCTGTAGACGCCCGCGGCGAGTTGCTGCACCAGTCCGGCGCGCAGCAGGAGCTGATGGCTCGGCGTTTCCGCCTCGGTCGGTGCCTGCCGGAGCGTCCGGGCAAAGAGTTGGGAGAGTCGCATGACTTCGGTTCGAGCATACGGGCGCCCGAAGCCGGTGGTCAAGACGCGCGCGGTTGGCGCCTCCGGATGCGCCTCTCTATAATGGCGGGGACTGCCCGGATAGAGCGCAAGGAGGCCCGTTCATGCCCAGCCTGAAGCGCAAGGTCGTGATCGTTACCGGTGCGAGCAGCGGCATCGGTTACGAGACGGCGCTTGCCTTCGCGCGTGAGGGCGCCAGGCTGGTGCTGGCGGCCCTGGATGAGAAGCCCCTCCAGGACCTAGCTGCCCGGATCGAGGCGCTCGGTGGTGAGGCGATCGCGGTGGTCACGGACGTCTCGAAGCGCGACCAGGTGGAGCGCATGGTGGGGGCGGCGATAGATCGCTTCGGTCGGGTCGACATCATCGTGAACAACGCCGGCTACGCCCTCGGGGCCACCATCGAGCAGACGACCGAGCGGGATTTCCGCGATCTCTGGGAGACGAACGTCCTGGGGGTGCTCTACGGCATCCAGGCCGTTCTGCCCGCGATGCGCCGGCAGGGCTCGGGCCACGTGATCAACGTCGCGTCGGCCGCCGGTCGGATCCCATTCCCCGGCATCGGCGCCTATTCCGCCACCAAGGCCGCGGTGGTTGCCCTCACGGACGCACTGCGCGTAGAGGAAGCGAGCGCCGGCATACATGCCAGCGTCGTCCTTCCGGTCAGTACGCGCACTCGCTTCTTCGAGGACGCCCGCCTGGTCGATAGCACCTCGTTCGTAGGTCCGCACGGGATGTTGCAGTCGCCGGAGCACGTCGCGCGCCGAATCGTCGTCTGCGCGAAGCGCCCCACCGAGGAAGTGGTGCCGTTTCGGCCCTTGCGCCTGGGCATGGTCCTGAAAGCGCTCATTCCCGCGCTCTACACGTTCATTGGCCGCCGGGCGTATCGGAAGCAACTGGAGCGCGCTGAGGCGTCGGCAGCGTGCGCCCGGCAGTCCGAGGGGAGCCCTCGCGTGGGCGAGTCGGAAGGTGGGGCCGCCGCCGGTTCCTAGTCCTTCGGCGGGTACGAGAGCAAGTCACTGCCGAACGACGGGTCCGGCCCCAGCTCGGCGCGGGCCTGCTCCACCGCTTCCTCGATCGATAGCCCGTTGAGCACGACCAGCTCGAGCAGGCGCTCGGTGACGGTGTCCGTGTGCTCGGCGGACACCAGCCCGTCCCAGCTCACCACGTCCTTGGCGCCCCGTTCCACCAGCGCCTGCGCCAGCGAGTCGGAGGCCAGGCCGCTGCACCCCATCACGATCACGGTCGCGCCGTCGAACGATCCCTCCATGCTCGATTCGATGAACTCCGCCGGCACGCCGAAGTACCGCGGCAGGTCACGCAGCTCGATACTTCCGTCTTCGGGGTAGTCCGTCCGGTAGGCCCCGACGATGAGGCGTCGTGCTTCTTGCTCCTTCAGGTGCTTCGTCTGGCCGTATGGCTCGGAGGTGAAGAGGAAGGCGTCCTGCTCCCTCCCTTCCTCCTGGATGAGGCCGGAGTGGGCCCTGAGGATCACCAGGTCGTATCCGAGCGTGGGCAGGCTACGGTAGAAGTCCACCGTTACCTCCTCGCCCGGGTAGTAGTCCACGGTGTAGCCTGCCTGCTCCAGCGTCTTTGTCGCCGCCTCGGCGAAGTCGGGGTTGGGCTGCGTCAGGGCGAGCTGATCGACGATGACCGCCCTCGGCGGCCCGGAGTCGCTGTCCGAGCCGGACGATCCGCAGGCGATCGCGGCGACCGCCAGCGTGAAGGCCAGCCCGGCTGTGGCGAGCGCCGCAACGTACTTCTTCATGGAGCGAACCCGTAACTCTGAGGCCGCCCGCGTAGTGCCGGGCGGCCTCATCCGATAGCCTTGCCCCATCTTAGCGCAAGTCCCCGCCCGCCACCGCCTCGTCCGGCCGGCGCTGGTCGCTTGTGCTCCCTCGCCCCGAGTTGACGCTCTCCCCTCTCCCTTGCGAGGGAGAGGGGCCGGGGGTGAGGGAGTGCCGCGGTTTCTCGCCCGCTACCGGAGCTTGCGCCTCCTCGCGTACAACGCCGCGCCACCCAGCGCGATAGCTGCCGCCGTGCTGGCTACGATGGTCCCGGCCAGCAAGCCGGCGTTGCCACCCGAAGCGTCGCTTCCGCTGATGTCCGGGAAGGCACCGACGCCGCCTACGACGACAGTAGGCGTGGGCGTGTCTGTGGCCGTGCTGGTGGCGGTGCGTGTCGCAGTCGAGGTTGCTGTGGCAGTTGGCGTGTGAGTCTGTGTTGGAGTAGGCGTATTGGTGGGCGTATTGGTCGGTGTGTCGGTTGGGGTGTTCGTGGGCGTGAATGTGGGTGTGTCCGTCGGCTGGGCGTCGACGGTCAGCACCTTCTTCACGGCCTCCACCACGCCGTTGCTGTCCGTCACTTCGAGCGCCACCGAGTATGTCCCAAGTAAGGGGAATACGTGCGAGTATGTCCCGCAGTCCGTATCCTCCGCATTCCCGTCGTTGCCCACGTCCCATTCGCACGTGTATGGCTGGGTGCCTCCGTCAATTGTCGCTGTGAACGTTACTGGCTTCTCTGCTATCGGTTCCCCCGGGTCGTACGTGTAGTCCACCACCAACGGCTGCGCCACCACGGTGACGACCTTATTGACGGTTGTGGCGTCCGGCGTCGGCGGCGGTGACGAGATAGGAGGGGGCACCGTCTCGCTATAGTTCGCGCACTCCAGCCAGATGAATGTCGGCGGATTGACACCATCATCGTACACGAGAAGGTGAATGTTGTCGCTCGAGTTGAAGTAGCCATTATCAACGAAGTACTGCACTCCCTCCTGGAGCGTGATCGAGCCATCACTCGGCCTACATCCCGGGACCGCTGGCAGATTGCTGTAGGCTTGGCGCATGCCCGCAAAGCTGGACGTGCCACTTAGTACATCTGCTATCGCTACTGTGATGATGCTCGATGCATCCACGTGTGCCTCGGTCCAACCAGGAGGGCTGAAGGAAGGGCTCGCGAGCGCGGTCTTGACCTGATTCCTGTCGTAGAATCCTTCGGGGCATATGGCTGTAGGGAGCAGAGAATGACTGCTTGGTCGGCTTTCAACCGCAAGCTGCACCGAAAAAGCTCCTTTGGACGGAAAAGTATGGACGAAAGAATCCTCGCAGTCGGCCGTTTGCTCCGTCGTTCCGTCCGCTCCGACGTTCCAGGCGCAGGTGAAAGGAGCCTTGCCGCCACTAATCTGGCTTGTGAAAGTGACTGGCTTACCAGTCGTAGGTGCGGACGGAACGAAACCGAAGTCGGCAACGATCGGTGCGGGAGGGATTGGCTCACTGTCGGCGGTAAGCGTCAGGACGAGTTGCCCGCCACAGCATTCCGTGTAGTCTAGCTCGAATGGAAAGCTACCGCCTTCGGGAAAATCGACAACAAGGTTATTCTGCGCCGGTGGACTTGGAATGTTGTAAGAACCCACGACAGGATATCCGGTGAACGGACCGGATGCTGGTGGGTTCACCATGGACCCACTTACATAGGTCGGCTGTACACCTGAGGCGTTGGGCCCGATGTTCAGTATCCACCCATCATCGGAATAGAAATTGAACGTAACTTGAGACGGACCTGGCAGCGTCATGAACCCGGTCAGGACCGCCTGGAAGTAGTAGAGACTACCCACTCCGGCCTGCAGGCCGTTTCCCTGAGCTGGAATAGTCTGGCAGGACCCGTCCGGCTGCTGCACGACATCTGTCAACGGGCGTGTGTTCACTCCTACTCCCGTCGGGTTGGTGCACGACACTGTGCCCGCGGGCGGATTGAAGTTGATTGCAGGGAACACCTGAGTGAAAGCCACCGGATCCATCGGGGTGGCTGAGAAAGCCCCCGAGTTTGATGGATTATTGAGGAACTGCGCCGTCACAGATCCGATACTCACGCCGGCGGGCGAAGCCAAGGAAGATGAAGGTCCCCCGCCGATCCCGGACAGGCAGATGGCAATCGTAGCGGCGAAAGCTAGTATTCCCGTCATCGTCCTAAGCACTGGGTCCTCCTCTACTTGTCCATCTTGCAGGCTCGCGCGATCTTGACGATCCAGGAGTGAGTCGCTGCCAACATGAGGGCCAGGGCGTGCCGCGTAGCGTCCACCATGCACCTGGCCAGCCAATACTTACAGCACCGGCGGCTCCCCATGAGCCGGCACAACAAGACATCCCAAGTCCAGTCGCGAAGCTGAAGACCAAGCGGGGTTACCGTGTGTGGAGTATCATCTCCACCAGTCGGCGCTATGTTAGCACCGAAGTACGCCAGTGCGCATGGGCAATATTAAGTAGTCCCCAAATCTTTTTCTGGCTGCGGGGAAGTGCGAACCGGTGTTCGCCCGCTATTCCACCACGCCGCGTTCGCGCAGAAAGGGGATGGCCGCTGCTACCGCCTTGTCCGGCTGGCGCTGGTCGGTTCTGCTCCCTCACCCCGAGCTGACGCTCGCCCCTCTCCCCGCCTCAGGCGGGGAGAGGGGCCGGGGGTGAGGGAGTGCTGCGGTTTCTCGCCCGCTACTCCACCACGCCGCGCTCGCGCAGGAAGGGGATGGCACTCGCCACGGCCTCGTCCGGCTGGCGTTGGTCGATCTCGAAGACGCGCAGCGCGGTCGCCGGGATGCCGCGCGCCAGGTACTCCCACTCGACGTCTCCATGACCGGGCGCGCGGTGGTCGCCCAGGCCGTCCACGTCGTGCAGGTGGCATCCCATGGTCCGCGGCCCCAGCGCGTCGAGCCAGGCCCGTTTGTCGACATAACCAAGGCGCCACTGCACTTCGGTGTGGCCCACGTCGTGCCAGTAGCCGACCAGATCCGGAGGGTAGTCTGCCATCAGTGTCAGCGCCTCATCGACGAGGGGGATCTCGTGGTGGTGGAGGCGGCTCTCGATCCCCAGCGCCACGCCGCGTTCCCGGGCGTAGGGGACCAGCTCTGCCAGCGTCTCGCGCGCGCGTTCGAAGTACGGCGGCGCCAGCTCCGCCCGTCGCTCCTTCGTCTCCTGCCGCAGCGCGTCCTGCTCGGGCCCTGTGCGGGTGCCCGAATCGAACAGGCGCCGCATCTTCCGTTCCGGCTCGAGGATCTCGCTGCCGGCGCCGCCCAGGTGCAGCACCACGAACCTGGCCCCCAGGGCGACCGCGTGGTCGATGCTGCGCTCCGTCTGCTCGATGGCCGTCCGCCGCTCCTCGTCATCCAGCGACGCCAGGTTGAGGGAGTCGTTGCTCCGGCCGCCCACTCTCGCTTCCGGTGCCGGCGCATGGATGCTCACGATCCTGGCGCCGGATCCGTCTATCAGCCGCTCGAAGGGCGCCTCGGGCGTGAGGTGGCTCACCTCCAGGGCGTCGTATCCAAGCGCCCGCACCGCGCGCACGAAGTCGTGCATGTCGGCGAAGCGCGCCTGCTGCGCCCACATGGTCGAGATGGCGTAGCTGGTCACGAGGACTCCTCTGCCGCTGCCTTGGCCGCCCTCCGTACCACGATGGCCGAAGCGACGGCTCCTGCCGCCGTCGCCGCCAGCAGGCTGATCCCGAAGCCGAAGCTGTCCTTGCCCCCCAGCGCAGGGGTCAGCGCACCCGCGGCCACTCCTGCGACAAACGCAACCGGTAGGGCCACCAGCGCGCCTCGCCCCCGGCCGACGATCAGCGCTGCGCACCAGGGCACCAGACCACAGGCGCCCCAAAGGACCAGGACGGCGGCCAAACCGAGCGATTCCCAAAGCGTCACTATCTGCAGGCTATGCCATGGCGCGTGATCGAGTCCAGAATTGATGGCCCGCTGTGCGGCCGCTGGGGCTCTTGCCGTCCGGCGGCGTTTGTCGGACGATCGCCGTGGAGGATTCGTGCCCTCGCGCTCCGACGGACTCGGCCGCGGGCCGGGCTCTCCTATCATCATGAACATGACTGGAACAAACAGCACATCGGGTCCGTCTATGAACATGAGGGTCATGCGCGCCCTTTGGGATCGCGCGAGATAGTGTGATTTCTAAGGAGGACTGAAATGGCCGCCATGCTCAGGAATACCTTTCGGGGGGCGCTGCTTGCCGCCCTCCTAGTCCTGCCGATCGTCTGGTCTGGCTGTGGCGGCGGCGGGTCGTCGACCGGCGATCTGCTCGGCTCTATCGCCGAGGCTCGGTCCGATAAGGAGCGGATCACCGATCCGGATGTCGCGCCTGCGGACTTGGACGAGCTGGTACGCGGCAACAGTACCTTCGCGTTCGATCTCTACCACGCGTTGCGCGATGAGGAGGGCAACCTCTTCTTCTCCCCGTACAGCATCTCGGCGGCGCTCGCCATGACCTACGCCGGGGCCCGGGGAGGGACCGAGCAGGAGATGGCGGATGCGCTCAGCTTCTTCCTACCGCAAGAGAAGCTGCATCCTGCCTTCAACGCACTGGATCTCAGCCTCGCGCAGCAAGAGGAGCCCGTGGAGGAGGAAGGCGGCGAGGTCTTCCAGCTCAGCATCGCGAACTCTGTCTGGGGTCAGAAGGACTTCGAGTTCCTGGCGCCGTTCCTGGACACGCTGGCTGAGCACTACGGCGCCGGCCTGCGGCTGCTCGATTTCATCAATGAGCCCGAGCAGGCCCGCGAGACGATCAACGCCTGGGTGAGCGACCAGACCGAGGAACGCATCCCCGAACTCATCCCCCAGGGCGTCATCGACGATCTCACGAGGCTCGTTCTCACCAACGCAATCTACTTCAACGCCTCGTGGCTGGTGCCCTTCCCGGAAGAGAACACCCAGGAGGGGACGTTCCGCCTGCTCGACGGCTCTGAGGTGCAGGTCCCGATGATGAGCCTCAGCGAGATGCTTCGCTATGGCGAGGTGGACGGCGTGCAGGCCGTTCGCCTGCCCTACACCGGCGGGGCGTTCTCGGCCTACGTCCTGGCGCCGCCGGAGGGCGGGTTCGAGTCCTTCGAGGCCGGCCTCGACGCCGAGACGCTGGATGCCGTCATCGCGGGCATGGACGACGCGCAGCTCGCGCTCACCATGCCCAAGTTCGAGTTCGAGTCGAGCTTCGATCTCAACGATACGCTGAGCGAGTTGGGGATGCCTTCCGCGTTCACCGGCGAAGCCGACTTCTCAGGCATGGACGGCCGGCGTGACTTGTTCATCAGCGACGTGATCCACAAGGCGTTCGTCTCCGTGGACGAAGCGGGCACCGAGGCGGCGGCGGCGACGGCGGTGGTCATGCGCCTCACCGCCGCACCACCGGGCGCGGAGATGGTCGTCGACCGGCCGTTCCTGTTCCTGATCCGCCACGACCCGACCGGCACGATCCTCTTCGCCGGGCGCGTGGTCGATCCGACGGCGTAGCGGTTGGGAGGGTTACGGCTGGGGTGGGGCAACGCCTGGAGTGGGCCGCACATGAAGTGCTTCGGTGCCAACAAGCGCAGCTCAGTGCGCCCGCTGAATCTTTCTTCTGGGGGCGGAACCTCTCAGGAGTTGCCTGTACAATGTAGCCGGCACCAGCTACGAGGGTCTCGCACTTGGCTCGGATGGCTCGCTCGCGGCCCGGCGCAGGATGAATGGTGTGAGAAGGTCGTGGCGCGCAAGGAGGATTGAAATGGCTGCTTTGCTCAGGAATGCCGTCCGGGGGGCGCTGCTTGCCGCCCTTCTAGTCCTGCCGGTCGTCTGGTCAAGCTGTGGCGGGAGCGATTCATCGGCCGGAGACCTGCTCGGCTCTATCGCCGAAGCTCGGTCCGACAAGGAGCGTGTCACCGAGCCGGATGTCGCGCCTGCGGACCTGGACGAGCTGGTGCGCGGCAACAGTACCTTTGCGTTCGATCTCTACCAGGCGTTGCGTGATGGGGACGGCAACCTCTTCTTCTCGCCGTACAGCATCTCGGCGGCGCTCGCCATGACCTACGCCGGGGCGCGGGGAGAGACGGAGCAGGAGATGGCGGACGCGCTCAGCTTCCTCCTACCGCAGGAGAAGCTGCATCCTGCCTTCAGCGCGCTGGATCTCAGCCTCGCGCAGCAAGAAGAGCCCGTGGAGGAGGAAGGGGGCGAAGTCTTCCAGCTCAGCATCGCGAACGCGGTGTGGGGCGAGAAGGAGCATGACTTCCTGGCGCCGTTCCTGGATACGCTGGCCGAGCACTACGGCGCCGGCCTGCGCTTGGTCGATTTCATCAATGACTCTGAGCAGGCCCGCGAGACGATCAACGCCTGGGTGAGCGACGAGACCGAAGGTCGCATTCCCGATCTCATCCCTGAGGGCGCTATCGGCGACCTCACCCGGCTCGTCCTCACAAACGCGATTTACTTCAACGCGTCATGGCTGCACCCGTTCTGGGAGAGGAGCACGCAAGACGGGACGTTCTACCTGCTGGACGGCACTGAGGTGCAGGTCCCCATGATGAAGCTCGACGAGACGCTTCGCTACGGCGACGTCGACGGCGTGCAGGCCGTCCGTCTGCCCTACGTCGGCGGGGCGTTCTCGGCCTACGTCCTCGTCCCGCCGGAGGGCGAGTTCGAGTCCTTTGAGGCGAACCTTGACGCCGCTGCGTTGGACGCCACAATCGCGGGCCTGAACGACACGCCGGTAGCCCTCACCATGCCTAAGTTCGAATTCGAGTCGAGCTTCAGCCTCAACCATACGCTGACGGGGTTGGGGATGCCTTCGGCGTTTACCGGCGAAGCTGACTTCTCGGGCATGGACGGCCAACGCGACCTGTTCATCAGCGATGTCATCCACAAGGCGTTCGTCTCGGTGGACGAGGCGGGTACCGAGGCAGCAGCGGCGACGGCGGTGGTCATGGGTGGCACAGGGGTCGGGCCTGAGCGTGTGGAGCTTGCGGTAGACCGGCCGTTCCTGTTCCTGATCCGTCACGACCCGACGGGCACGATCCTGTTCGCCGGGCGCGTCCTCGATCCGACGGCGTGACGGGCGAGCCGACTACTGCTGGGCCGTAGATCAGACGGTCGGCGGGCGGACGCCGGTGCCTACCGTCGGCTAGAGGCACTCCTCCAGAAGGCCGGGATAGTCGCCCACCTGATGTCCGAGTGAGGTGCGCGCTGCGGCGATCTCGCCGATGTGGAAGTAGTGGTGCAGGGCGATCCGTATCAGCGCGTATCGCACGCTCATGCCCGTCTCCCGTAGCGCCGCGAGCGAGCCGGTGTAGGGGACGTGCCGCGTGAAGTCCTCTTCGCTGAGGCTCTCCAGGTAGGGACGCGCGGCTTCGCGCACCTCAGCCACCGCCGCTCGCACGTGCTCCCAATCGGCCGGATCGCCCGCCGAGCCGAAGCGAAAGCGCTCCTGGCCCAGGAACGCATGCGGCTCCCGTCCCTGGAGGAGGACGTTCACGTAGGTGTCGAGCTGATTCGCGCAGTGGGCGACGGACCAACCGATGGGGCTGGCTGTGCCGATGCGGCGCGAGGCGTCCTCGCTGGAGAGCCCGGCCGTCGCTCGGTCGAGGTCCTTCCAGGCTTCGAGCACCATGCCCGCGACTGCTGTCGTTGCCATCGGGCTAGCGCTTCCCCCGCCCGGCGCGCGCTTCCTCTAATCGGCTGGTGCCGGTGTCCGTCTCCAGCTCGGCGATGACCTTGTCCCCCTCCTCGATGAGGGCGGGCAAGAAGTCTTTCTCGTCCACCGTCTTCACCACCTCGCCCTTGCGGAAGATGACGCCGCGTCCCTTGCCTCCCGCGATGCCCAGGTCCGCCATCTTGGCCTCGCCCGGGCCGTTCACCACGCAGCCCATGACCGCCACGGTCACCGGCTTGCCCAGCTTCTGGAAGTGGGCCTCGACCTTGTTCGCCAGCGGGACCAGATCGATCTCCATGCGACCGCACGTCGGGCAGGCGACCATCGTCGGGCCGCGTCGACGCAGGTTCAGCGAGGCGAGGATGTCCCAGCAGACCGGCACCTCCTCCTTCGGGTTGGCCGCCAGCGACACACGGATCGTGTCGCCGATCCCCTCGGAGAGCAGGATGCCGATGCCGACGGCGCTCCGCACCGCTCCGGCCCTGGGCGTGCCCGCCTCCGTCACGCCCAGGTGGAAGGGGTAGGACACCTTGGTCGCCAGGTCGCGGTTGGCCTGGACCATCGTCGGCACGTCGAACGCCTTGAGCGAGACCTTGATCATGTCGAAGCCCTGCTCCTCCAGCAGGCCGATCTCCCATAGGGCCGCGTCCACCATCCTCTCGTGGATGGGCGGCGGCAGCTCACCCTCCTCCAGCGATGGCAACGGCGGCAGGCTGCCCGCGTTCACCCCCACGCGGATGGGCGTCCCCCGCGCCTTCGCTTCTTGCACCACGGAGCGCACCTTCTCCGGGTCGCGGATGTTGCCGGGGTTGAGACGCAGCCCGTGGATGCCTGCCTGCAGCGCCGCCAGCGCCAGACGGTGGTCGAAGTGGATGTCCGCGACGAGCGGAACCGGTGCGTGCCGGACGATCTCCGGCAGGGCGGCTGCGGCCTCCTTGTTCGGCACGGCGACGCGGACGATCTCACAGCCGAGCTCCGCCAGCTCACGGATCTGCCCGACTGTCGCCTCCACGTCCGCCGTGTCGGTGGCGGTCATCGACTGCACGACGATGGGCGCATCCCCGCCGACCTGTACGTCGCCGATGAAGACGGGCTTCGTACGCCGCCGTTGCGTCATGGTGGGTTCAGCTTAGCGCGCGCTGAGGGGCGGGAGAAACACGCGCGCTACCGTATGATGCCGTTGCCCTCAAAGATGCGGAGCACGTCGAAGTAGGTGATCACCAGAGCCAGGGTGAGGATCGCCACCAGCCCCGCGAAGTGGACCATCGCTTCCTTCTCCGGCGCGATCCGCTTGCCGCCCCGCACGTACTCGATGAGCACGAAGACCACCCGGCCGCCGTCCAGCATCGGCAGCGGCAGGATGTTGATCACCGCCAGGTTCATGCTGATCAGCGCCGCGAACTCCATGAGCGACTTCCAGCCCGCCTCCTGGACGACCTCGCCCGTGAGCTGGGCGATGCCCACCGGCCCCGTGACCTGGAAGCCGCCGCTGACACCGGGAAAGCCGCCCCTGATGCGCGATTCGATCTCCTTGCGCGCGAGAACGACGGACTCGAACGAGCGGCGTGCGCCGTCGGGGAACGCTTGCCAAGGAGGCTCCCATTGGGTCTCGCTGAACGGCACCATGCGCGTGGTGGGGACCGGCTCGCCCGGTGGCAGATCCTTGGCGATCTTTTCTTGTTCGTCCAACGGGATGACCTCGATCGACCCGTACGCCGGACCGATTGTGATGCCGGTCGGTCCCTGCGACCGCTCGTTGCCGTCCTCGTCGACATAGGGGTCCGCCGACCACCGGGCGTAGACCGGGATATCGATGAACTCCGCCTCGCCGCCGGCCGCCTCGCGACGGGCCTTCAGATCGACCGTCTCGCCCAAGTTGAGTCGCAGGCGGTAGCCCAGCTCGCCGACGCTCTGCACCTCGCGGCCGTTGACAGCGAAGATCACGTCCCCCTGCTGGATGCCGGCTTTGTCCGCCGGTCCTCCCGGCACCACATCCTCGACTCGGGCGCGGCTGATGTCGACGTCCCTTGGGATGTCGAGGGCCAGGCTGAAAAGGAATACGGCCAGCACCACGTTCATGACCGCGCCGGAGCCAAGCACGACCAGCCGCACCCAGCGGGGCTTCGCCGCCAGGCTCTTCGGGTCGCTTGGGTCCTCTTCGCCCAGGAGACGGACGAAGCCGCCCACGGGGAGAGCGTTGATCGTGTACTCCGTGTCGCCTCGTTTCGTACCCCACAGGCGAGGCGGATAGCCCAAGCCGAACTCCAGCACCTTCACCCCGGCCAGCTTGGCCGTGATGAAGTGCCCCACCTCGTGCGCAACGATGAGCACGATGAGCATGGCCAGGAAGGGCAGGATGGACTGGGAGACGATCTGCATGGGTTAGCTCTTCTTATGGTAACGCATCGACGGCCGCCTGCGAGCGCGCTTCCTATGTCTTTGCCCGCACCCAGTCCTCGGCGTAGGCGCGGGCCCAGGTATCTGCTTCCAGCACGGCGTCTAGATCGGTATCGGCCGCGTTCTTGTGCGCCGACAGCACGTCCTCGAGCAGGACGGCGATGTCGGTGAAGCGGAGGCGGCCCGTGAGGAAATGGGTCACCGCCACTTCGTCGGCGGCGGCAAGCGCGGCCGGATACGTGCCGCCTCGACGCCCGGCTTTCAGGGCCAGCCCCAGCGCTGGGAAGCGCCGCAGGTCCGGGGGCGCGAAGTGGAACTCGCCGATCCGTGCCAGGTCGAGGTGCGACGTCTCAGGGCCGGCGACTCTCTCCGGATAGCAGAGAGCGATGCGAATGGGTACACGCATGTCGGGAGCGCCCAACTGGGCTTTCACGCAGCCGTCCACGAACTCCACCAGCGAGTGGATGATGCTCTCACGGTGCAGCACGACCTCGATGCGCTCCAAAGGCACGTCGAAGAGCCAGCGGGTCTCGATAGTCTCGAATCCTTTGTTCATCAGCGTGGCGGAATCGACGGTGATCTTGCGCCCCATCTGCCAGGTTGGGTGATTCAGGGCATCGGCCGGGGTGACGCGCTCCAGTTGCTCCGGCGTGTAGTCTCGAAAGGCGCCGCCCGACGCCGTCAGGATCACCCTGGCGATGGATCTCGGTTCCTCGCCCCAGACGCACTGCCAGATGGCGCTGTGCTCGCTGTCCACCGGGAGAAGCTCGGCGCCCCACTGGGCCGCCGCCCGCGTGACCACGGCGCCGGCCATCACCAGCACCTCCTTGTTCGCCAGCGCGATTGACTTGCCCGCCCGAACGGCCGCGAGCGTCGGCGTCAGCCCTGCGCGGCCTACCGTCCCGATGACAACCAGATCGGCGCCCGGGTGCGTGGCTTGCTCCTCCAAGGGGGTCCATTGCGCCCCCGGGCCTGCCGCCGCCTGCAAGGCTGGCCGTGCGTCTCCATCTTCCGACCAGATCAGCCGCGGCCGGAACTCGCGCGCCTGTTCTTCCAGCAGGGTGGCGTTGCGTCCGGCGGCGAGACCGAGGACATCGAAGTGGTCTCGAAGTCCGCGCACCACGTCCAACGTCTGCCGTCCAATGGAGCCGGTGGAGCCGATGATGACCAGTCGCTTCGTCTTCATGCGACCCGGAGAGAAACACAGGAGGCCGCCGCCCCGCCGGCGGCGGCCGCTCCTACCGCCCAACCCCCCGCACCAAGTAGTATAACA
>CAYOSF010000006.1:256015-283026 GCA_964406605.1 uncultured Dehalococcoidia bacterium
CAACCCACCCCGCCCCCCCCCGCGCCGCGGCCCGCCTCTCCTACGGCACTACCCACGTCACGAAGTAGTATACCACGGGCAGGGTGAGGAGCAGGCTGTCCAGCCGGTCGAGGAACCCACCGTGGCCGGGTATCACCCGGCTGGCGTCCTTCACGCGCACGCCTCTCTTCAGGATCGATTCTGCCAGGTCGCCCAGGACGGCGGCCACGGGTAGGAGTGCCGCCAGAGGGACGATCAGGGCCGCCTCCAGGCGAATGCCCAGGAAGTAGTTGAGCAGCAGGACCGCCGCGAAGCCGCCGGCGAGGCCGCCCAACGTGCCCTCCACCGTCTTGCCCGGGCTGATGTGAGGTGCCAGCTTGCGTCGACCGACGGCCAGACCCACGAAGTAGGCGGCCGTGTCTACCGCGAAGGTGCCGAGGATTGCCAGGTACACCCAGTCCCGCCCCTCGGGCAGCTCTCGCACCAGCACGATGTGCGCGCCCAGCAGACCCACGTAGGCCACGCCGCCCGCCGCCCAGAGCCAGTCCGTCACCGCCGTTGCCGGGTCGGCGCGGGTGGTCACCCAGGCCAGGGGGATGAGCACGCCCCCGACGGCGAACCACAGCACCCAGTCCGGCCCGACCATCGCCCCGGCAGGGAGGGCGGCCGCCAGTCCCGCGGCCAGGAGGCCCAAAGGCGTCCAACCTCCATGGTGGAGCATCTGAAACTCGTGGGCGGCGACGAGCACGACCAGGCACGCGGCCCCTGTGTACCACGGACCACCGGCCCAGATGAGGACGACGATGAGAGGGATGCCGACTGCAGCGCTCGCGATCCGTTGGGCGAGCATATGGCGGATCGCCTAGCGCGTGTTCCTGTTCCGGGCGTGGGGATCGTAGAGCGCTGTGCCGCGACGCTTCACCGCAGTGCACGTTCGCCCAGCGCGATGCGCGTGGGCGGGCAGCGCCTGGCGGTCGACGCGGTCGAGAGGTTGGTGCCGTGGAGGTCTCTTCAGGTTGGGGCGGGGAATGTCTTGGGACACCGGCTCAGCCACCATGGCCACAGAAGCTAGACCTCCAGCAGCTCCTGTTCCTTCTCCTTGCCTACGTCGCCCGCCTCGCTGACGAAGCGGTCGGTGGTCTTCTGAAGCTCGTCCTGCGCGTTGTGTTCTTGGTCTTCGGAGATCTCCTTCTCCCGCCTGAGATCGCGCAGCAGCTCGTGCGCGTCGCGGCGCACGTTGCGGATCGCCACCCGGCCGTCCTCCACCTTCTTGTGCACCATCCGCACCAGCTCTCGACGCCGCTCCTCCGTTAGCTCCGGGATGACCAGTCGGATGATCGTGCCGTCATTGCTGGGATTGAGGCCCAGGTCCGACTTCTGGATGGCCTTCTCGATGGCGCCCAACGACCCCTGGTCCCACGGCTGAATGGTGAGCAGACGGGCCTCCGGTACCATGACGCTCGCGAGCTGCTGCAGGGGCGTCGGCGTGCCGTAGTAGTCCACCCGCAGGTGCTCCACCAGCGCGGGGTTTGCCCGGCCCGTGCGGATCGTCGCCAGATCTCTCCGCAGAGCCTCCACCGCCTTGCCCATCCTCTCCTCGGCGTCGGCTAGCGTCTCGTCGATCATCGTCGTCTCTGCCACGCGTCACACCCCCGAGAGTACGGTCGGTTCGCTTCCCACGTATGTGCCGATGCGTTCACCCCGTACCGCCCTGACGATGCTGTCCTCGGCTGCCAAGTCAAAGACGATGATGGGCAGGTCGTTCTCCATGCAGAGAGATAGGGCGGTGCTGTCCATCACCGCCAACCGTCGGCTGATTGCGTCCATGTGGCTGACCGTCTCGAATCGCCGGGCGTTGGGGTCCTTGTTCGGGTCGGCGTCGTAGACGCCGTCGGCCCGGTGTTTGGCCATGAGCAGCACCTGGGCGCCCGTTTCGATCGCGCGCAGAGCGGCCGCCGTGTCCGTCGTCATGTACGGATTGCCCGTGCCTGCGGCGAACAACACAGCCCGGCCCTTCTCCAAGTGGCGGATGGCGCGCCTTCTGATGTACGGCTCGGCCACCTGTTGCACCGTGATCGCCGTCTGGGTGCGCACGGTCACGCCATTCTTCTCAAGCGCGTCCTGCAGCACGAGGGCGTTGATGACGGTGCCGAGCATGCCGCCGTAGTCGGCGGTGGCGCGGTCCATGCCCGCGGCCGAGGCCTCTGACCCCCGAAAGATGTTCCCGCCGCCTACCACGATCGCTATCTGCGCGCCTTCCTCCTGGGCGGCGCGGATCTGCAGGGCGATACGGGTCGCCGTGTCGGCATCGATGCCGTATGGAGCGTCACCCATGAGCGCTTCGCCGCTCACCTTGAGGAGAACACGGTGGTAGGCCGCGCCGGCCATGGGACGTCGCCTCCTACTGACCAAGTTCGAACCGGGCGAAGCGGCGCACTTGGATGTTCTCGCCGGTCTTGGCGATAACCTCCTTCACCACGTCCTCCACGGCCCGGGAGTCATCCTTGATGAACGGTTGGCGCAGCAGGCACAGTTCCGCCGGATCGCCTTCCTCTCCGGCGGGCAGGTCCTCTTCCGAGACCGAGAGAGGGTTGGTCGCCACCACCTGCATCGCCAGGTCATGTGCCAGCGCCTTGAACTCGTCCGTGCGTGCGACGAAGTCGGTCTCGCACTTCACTTCCACCAGGGAGCCCACGCGTCCACCGGCGTGGATGTAGCACTCTATCAGACCTTGCGTAGTCTCCCGGTGGGCCTTCTCCTCGGCCAGCGCCAGGCCTCGTTCTTGGAGCAAGACCTCCGCCCGTTCCAGGTCACCCTCTGCCTCTTCCAGCGCGTTCTTGCACTGCATGACCCCGGCGTTGGTGCGGTCGCGGAGTTCCTTCACCTGCGCCGCTGAGACGGCGGCTTTTTCGCTCACCCGGGTTCCTCGGTCCCAGCCGCGACCGTCTCCTCTTGTCCCGTTGCCGGCGTCTCAGCAGAAGCTGCGGCCTCCGCTTGAGCCTCGGCCTGCTCTTCGGCGGCTGTCTCGTACCCGATCATGGCGAGTCCCTCGAGCGCGGCGTCGGCGATGCGGGCGCTGATGAGCTTGATCGCACGGATTGCGTCGTCGTTCGAGGGGATCGGGTAGTCAACCAGATCGGGATCGCAGTTCGTATCGCACATCGCCACGATCGGGACGCCGACGCGGCGGGACTCGGCCACGGCGATGCCCTCGGCATCCGGGTCGATGATGAAGACGGCGCCTGGCAGGCGCGCCATCTCCTTGATGCCGCCCAGGTGCCGGTTCAGCTTTTCGATCTCCTTGTCGATCTTCAGGGCTTCCTTCTTGTGCAGCCTGGCGAAGTCGCCCCGCTCCCGCGCCTCCTCCCGCCGCACGAGGTACTCGCTCCGGCCTTGGACGGTCGCGAAGTTGGTGAGCGTGCCGCCCAGCCAGCGGTTGGTCACAAAGGGCATGTTGCAGCGCCGGGCCTCGTTTTGGATGACATCCCGCGCTTGCTTCTTTGTGCCGACGAAGAGGATCTGGTCGCCGTTCGCCACGAGGTCCCGCACAAACTCAAGAGCGGCGTCGAGGCGGCTCACCGTCTGCTGCAGATCGATGATGTGGATGCCGTTTCGTTCGGTGAAGATATAGGGCCGCATCTTCGGGTTCCACCGACGGGTCTGGTGCCCGAAGTGGACCCCCGCCTCCAGCAGCGCCTTCATGCTGACCGAGTTCTCCAACCTGCCCCGATGCCTCCTCCTACATAGTGTAACAACGAGAGCGGCTTCCCGCTCCCGCGTAGCTACTACACGAACTACCGAAGTCTCGGCGGTCACGTCACTATAGCACAGCGCCTTCCGGCCGGGCAATCGTTCGTGCGCGCACGCGACGCGGGCCGTCATCGGGAGCTGCGCCCTCGACCTGAGACTATGCTGGTCGAGGCCGGCGAAAGTGACTATTGTGAAAGAGGGAACAATGGCCCGTGCTTTCGGTCCATCCACCCCTGGAGACGGCTGTCCCCGTACGGCATGATGGAAATGGATGATGTTGTCGCGCTGCTTGCTCCGTTTCTCCAGAGGGCGCAGCGGAGCCCGGCACCGGTCGCGGCGCCGCCAGGCCGTTTCGGCCTGCGGAGAAGCCCCGCGGCGACACGAGTTGTGAGCATCTTAGGCATGTCGCAGTCGTCGGTGACACCAATGCGTCCAGGGCGCGGACGGCAGCTGGCCGCCCTCGCCCTGCGGGGCGCGAAGCGCGGAGAGATCGTATCTGGAATGGGAGGGCTCTCGTCCCTCTAGGGCAGCAATCGATATGCGGGACCGCGTCGGCGCGGGAGAGACCGGGGACGCTCTGGCAACGGGGCCAAGCACGGGCGTGACCGCGAGAGCGGCCGGGTGGCTGTGGGAGCTGGACCCGTTCGGGAGACTGTGGCGCTTCTTCACCTCGGTGCGGCTGGCGCTGGTGTTGATCCTGGTCATCGCGGCGGCGGTGCTGGCCGGGACGCTGCTGATGCAGGCTCCGCCGTCGGTGGTGGGGGACCCGGTGGCCTACGATCAGTGGTTGGAGCGGGCGCGAGCCAAGTACGGGAACTGGACGGAGATCCTGGATGCGTTGCGGCTGTTCAACGTATTTCATTCGCTGTGGTTCCGGCTGCTGGTGGGGCTATTGACGGCGAACATCATCGTCTGCTCGGTGAACCGGTGGAAGGGGCTGTGGGCGACGGCGTTCCGGACGCGGACGCGGATGCGGGAGGCGTTCTTCGAGCATGCGCGGTACAGCGCGAGAGTAGAGGCGCGGATGCCCGTTGGTGCGGCGGCGGAGCGGGTGGAGCGGGCGCTGTCGGGGTCTCGGTACCGGGTGCAGCGGGAGGCGGATGCGAGTTCGGTGGCGATCTACGGAGACAAGAACCGGCTGAGCAGGTTTGGGACGCTGTTCAGTCATTTGAGCATCGTGCTGATCCTGGTGGGGGTGGTGGTTGGTGGGCTCTGGGGGTTCAGCGACCCGGAGTTCATCGTGGCGGAGGGGTCGGTGCGGGAGGTAGGGATGGGGACGGGGCTCTCGGTGGGGCTGGAGCATTTTGCGGATGAGTACTACCTGGAGGGGCCGCCGAAGGACTTTCGGAGCGAGCTGGTGATCTACAAGGACGGGGTGGAGGTGAAGCGGGGAGTGGTGCGGGTGAACTCGCCGATGAGCTACGAGGGGGTGCGGTTCCACCAGTCGTTCTACGGGCAGGCGGCGGCGATGTCGGTGCGGGACGCAGGGGGTTCGGTGGTATTCGAGGAGGGGGTGCCGCTGGCCTGGCGGACGTCAGATGTAGGGCGTCCGTTTGGGAGTTTCAATCTACCGGAGCAGGGGTTGGTGGTGTACGTGCTGGGTCCGGTGTCGGGGATGAACGATCCGTTGATTCCGGCGGGGGAGATGCGGGTGGAGGTGTACGACCAGGGGACTGGGGGGTTGGTGGCGGCGGAGAATCTGACGCAGGGGGAGGCGAAGGAGGTAGCGGGGCTGGCGTTCACGTTTGAGCGGGAGCGGCGGTTCACGGGGTTGAAGGTAGTGAAGGACCCTGGGGTGAACATCATCTGGGCGGCGGCGGGTTTGATGGTGTTCGGGTTAGTGTTGTTGTTCTACCTGCCGTACCGGCGGGTGTGGGGGCTGTGCCGGGCGGGGGAGGACGGCAGGGTGGAGGTGCGGTTGGGCACGACGGCGCAGCGGGACCTATCGCAGGAGCGGGAGTTCGAGCGGCTGCGGGAGAGAGTGAGACGGGAGTTGGGGAAGGCGGGAGAAGAAGGGGGTTCTTCCCGAGGGGGCGGCGATGGTTGAGTTCTCGCAGTACTGCTACGTGGTGGCCTTCGCGGCGTTGAGCGCGGCGATGCTGCTCTATGTAGTGAACGTGGTTGGGACAGCCGGCCTGCCGGTGCTGGGCTTGGCGGGCGGAGGTGGGCTGTCGACGTGGCCGGGGCGGGGCGCGGTGGAGGCGGCCGGGCGGTACGCGACGATGCTGGCGGTGAACGCGTTCGCGTTCTTGACGGCGTCGCTGGCGTTGCGGGCGGCGGCGAGCGGGCACGGGCCGTTCGCGAACATGTACGAGTTTTCGCTGGCCTTCGCGTGGGGCGCGCTGGGGATCTACCTGTACTTCGAGGTGCGGTACCGGCTGCGGATGCTGGCGCTGCTGGTGCTGCCGGTGGCGATCGGGCTGTTGGCGTACGCGGCCACGGTTTCGTCGGAGGTGGAGCCATTGGTGCCGGCGCTGCAGAACGACCTGCTGCTGACGGTGCACGTGGCGGTGGCGATCATCGCGTATGGGGCGTTTGCGATCGCGTTTGGGGCGGCGGTGTTGTACTTGGTGCAGCGGGGGGACCGGGTGCGGTGGTTGCCGAAGGCGGTGGTGCTGGAGGAGATCGGGTACAAGGCGGTGCTGGTGGGGTTTCCGATGATGGCGCTGGTGATCATCCTTGGGGCGCTGTGGGCGGAGATCGCGTGGGGTACGTACTGGAGTTGGGACCCGAAGGAGACGGCGTCGCTGGTGACGTGGTTGATCTACGGCGGGTACCTGCATGCGCGGGTACTGCGTGGGTGGCGAGGGACGCGGAGCGCGCTGCTGTTGATCCTGGGGTTTGCGGCGACGCTGCTGACGTACTACGGGAACCTCTTCTTTGGGGGGTTGCACAGCTATGCCTGAGGTGTGGGAAGAGCCCGGGCGAGACGAGAGTCCGGACCCCGAAACCGGCGGGGTGCCGGCGCCGACCGAGACCAACGAAGGTCCTGCGGAGGACGCCGACCAGGATCAGGAGCTGGCATCGGACGCCGTTTCCCAGTTTCCCTTCCGCCTATCGACCAGGGGCGTGGTTCGAAACGTCCTGGCGACGGTAGCCCTCGGTGTCGTGATAGCGGGGCTGGTCTGGTATTTCGACCGGCCCGGACACTCCAGTACCAGTGAGCCCATCACCCTGACCGCTGTGGCCAGCGGTACTGCGCCCGAGGTCGGCAAGGAAGCGCCGGACTTTCGGGTGCAGGGTCTGGATGGACAGACCTTCCAGCTCAGCGACTTCCGCGGGAGCGCGGTCTGGATCAACTTCTGGGCGAGCTGGTGCCCGCCCTGCCGGGCGGAGAGCCCGGATATCGAAGCCGTCTACGAGGACAATCGGGGGGACGGGCTCGTCGTCCTCGCCCTGAGCATAGGTGAGGGAGCCGGTGCCGTGCAGGACTACGTGGAGCGCACCGGGATTACCTTCACCGTCGGCCTCGATGAGGGGACGGACATCGCGGCCGCGTACCGCATCGCCGGTATCCCCAGCCACTACTTCGTGGACAGGGACGGGATCCTGCGTGAGTCGCGTGTGGGCAGCATGAGCCGCGAAACGATGGAGGAGAAGGTGGACGAGATCCTGGCGGCCGGCGTGGAAGCCAGCGGCGAATGAAAGTCGGGCTGCTGCGTCACAGCCCAAGGGGTCGCTTTAGCCGATAGGCCGGGGCGACGAGCGCGCTGGCGAGGCGGCGCGTACGCTCAGGATTCTACTACTGCGATTCTCGACAAGATGCGGGCGATTCCTGTGGTGGCGCTCGCTCCGCTCATGCTATGATCGCGGCACCTAGCAGGACAGGCCGCGAGCCGTGGGCCGTGGGCATTGTTGCGTCCTCCGGCGTTCTGCTCGCGCAGGCACTCGTGGACCGGGGCCAATCGATGCGGATCGCCGCAAGCGAGACCTGGACGGAGGACGGCAACCAGCGCATCTGAGGCCGGCGTCTCGCATGGCTCCTCAAAGAATGCCCTATGACGTCCGTGAGCGAGTACATGGCCCATCGTCTGCCTGGGGGAACGGCGTGATGCCAGCGAGGGATGATCGGCTCATTCTGCTCACGGGCGCGACCGGCTACGTGGGCGGACGCCTGCTGAAGGCGCTTGAGGCCAGGGATTTGCGCGTGCGCTGCTTGGCGCGGCGGCCGGAGTTCCTGTCACCGAGGGCCGGCCCCACGACGGAGGTGGTCCAGGGCGACGTGCTCGATGTGGAATCCCTGCGCCGGGGAATGGCGGGGGTGGACACGGCGTACTATTTGGTGCACTCTATGGGTTCCTCCGGCGAGTTCGAGGAGCGGGACCGACTGGGCGCGGAAACCTTCAGCAAAATGGCCCGTGACGCAGATGTGCGCCGCATCATCTACCTGGGTGGCCTCGCCCACGGGACAGATCTCTCTTCTCACCTGTCGAGCCGCCAGGAGGTGGGCCGGATCCTCCGTGATTCGGGCGTGTCCACCATCGAGTTTCGCGCCTCTGTGATTATCGGGTCCGGCAGTCTCTCCTTCGAGCTCGTTCGGGCACTCGTGGACCGGCTGCCTGTGATGGTCACCCCCCGGTGGGTGCGGACTCTGGCGCAACCCATCGCTATCGAGGACGTCGTCTCCTACCTGGTCGCCGCCCTGGACGCCACGTTTCCCGAGAGCCGGGTGTTTGAGATCGGCGGGGCGGACCAAGTGTCCTACGGCGATCTCATGGCGGAGTATGCGCGGCAGCGGGGACTCAGGCGGCTGATGATCCCGGTGCCTGTGCTTAGCCCTGCCCTCTCCAGCCTCTGGCTTGGACTCGTGACCCCCATCTTCGCGCGCGTCGGGCGGAAGCTGATCGACAGCCTCCCGCACGAGACGGTCGTTCGTGATGGTTCTGCGCGCCGGGAGTTCGATATCGAGCCGATGGGCATGCGAGACGCGGTCGCCCGCGCTCTCAGCTACGAAGACCGAGAGCTTGTCCAGACGCGGTGGTCGGATGCCCTCTCATCGGCGGGCGCAGCGAAGGGCTGGGGCGGGGTCAAGTTTGGGTCGCGGCTCGTTGACTCACGCACCATCTCTGTACCGCTCGCGCCGGCGCAGGCCTTCCGGCCCGTGCGGCGCATCGGTGGCCGTGTCGGGTGGTATCACGCAGGCGTGCTCTGGAGGCTGCGGGGGTTCCTTGACCTCCTGGTGGGTGGGGTGGGTCTCCGCCGTGGCCGTCGCGATCAAGAGGTTCTCTCGGTGGGTGACACGGTCGACTTTTGGCGTGTGGAAGCGTACGAGCCCGACCGCCTGCTCAGGCTGTACGCCGAGATGAAGCTTCCGGGTCGTGCCTGGCTCCAGTTCGACGTTGACGGGGATGAAGCTGGATCCACGATCCGGCAGACATCCATGTTCGATCCCGTTGGCCTGCCGGGGCTACTCTACTGGTATCTTCTCTATCCCGTCCACAAGTATGTCTTCTCGGGGATGCTGCGTGCGATGGTCGGAGAAGCGAAGAGGATGGCAAGGAGTGAGACTAATGGGAGACCAACGAGCACCGAATCCTGAACCTTCGCCTCTTCTGGGAATCAGCTCCTGCCTGCTCGGTGAGGAGGTACGCTTCGACGGCGGCCACAAGCGTGACGACTTCCTGATCAATACCCTGGGGCGCTTCGTGGAGTGGGTGTTGGTGTGCCCCGAGGTGGAGATCGGGCTTGACACGCCGCGGGAGAGCCTGCGTCTGGAGGCGGCTCCCGACGGGCCCCGGCTGATCGCGCCGCGGTCTGGACTCGATCACACGGAGACCATGCGAGCCTGGGCCGGACGTCGCCTGCAGGAACTGGCCGAGCTCGATCTGCACGGCTACGTGTTCAAGAAGGACTCGCCTAGCTGCGGGCTGATGCGTGTCAGGGTGTACGATCGGAACAGGGTGCCGACCCGGACCGGCCGGGGACTCTTCGCTCAGGAACTGACATCCACCTTCCCGTTGCTGCCTGCGGAGGAAGAGGGTCGCTTGCGCGAGCCCTGGCTCCGAGAGAACTTCATCGACCGCGTCTTCGGCTACTATCGCTGGTCGCGCCTGCTCGTCGAAGACCCGACGCCGTCCGGGTTGGTCTCATTCCAGGCTTCTCACAAGCTCACGCTCATGTCGCACAGTCCTGGGCGGCAGCGCGAGCTGGGCAGGCTGGTCGCGGACGCCGGGAAACGCAGGATCGGCACGTTGCTGGAGGAATACGGCCGGGGGTTCATGCAGGCGCTGAGCCAGCGGGCGACGCGGCGCAAGCAGACCAACGTTCTGCAGCATCTCACAGGCTTCCTCAAGCGCCAGTTGGACGGAGATGACAAAGCGGAGCTGCTGCAGACCATCGACGGCTACCGCGAGGGCCTGGTGCCCCTTATCGTGCCGCTCACCCTGCTTCAACATCACCTGCGGCGCCATGAAGTCCCGGACTGGGTGCGGTCCCAGGTCTACCTCAACCCATATCCGAGCGAACTCATGCTCAGGAACCAAGTCTGAGGGATGACATGTCCGAGTACGCGACCACGGGTCTGGGGAGCCAGGCAACGCTGCGGGAGCGCCAAGCCGTGGCACGTTGGCGCCCGCCGCGTCGCTGGTATCATCCGTTCCTGGCCGCGCTCGTCATCGCGACGTCGAGGTTTATCACCAACAGGCTGAACGGTCTGACCATCGAGGGTCTGGAGCGCTTCCAGGCCGCTCGTGACAGGGGTGGGCGCGGGCTCCTGACGTTCAGCAACCACGTATCCTTGTTCGATGATCCCTTGCTGCCGGCCAACTTTGCACCCCGCCGGTACGAAGAGATCCGCTGGGTGGCGGCGGACGCCGTTAACTTCTTCGGATCTGCGGCGAAGGCTTGGTTCTTCACGGCGGGCAAGTGCGTACCCATCGTGCGCGGTGCAGGCGTCGACCAGCCCGGCTATCATTTCCTTGGCCGACGGTTGGCCGAAGGGTGCTGGGTCCAGATCTTCCCGGAGGGAGGCCGCACCCGAGACCCTGAGGCGCTGATGACCGGGCCCTTCAAGCTGGGAATCGGGCGGCTCATCGCGGAGACCGCACCTCTGACCCTTCCCTTCTACCACTACGGTATGCACCATGTGCTGCCCGTCGGCGCCAAACTACCGCGGAGGGGGCACGAGGTTCGCCTGGTATTCGGTGAACCTGTGGAGTGGACGGCGGACCGGCTCCGCGACGCGGCCCGGCAGTCGAGCGGTCCTCCATTGGAGGGACAGGCGCTGTGGGAGGCGCTGGCCGGCTGGGCGTATCGTGAGCTTCGCCAGTTGGAGCTAGACGTGAATCCCGCAGCCGGCAGCGAGAGGCATCCGGCGTGAGCTTCTTCGCGGTCTACGGCATTGCCCTGGGCGTCGTCCTGGTCTACATGACGGCGATCTGGCTCGCCAGCCTCTGGCTGCGCGACGCCAGCATCGTGGACGTATTCTGGGGCCCCGGATTCATCGTCGCCGCGCTTGTCTATGCGATTCTCTCGGACGGTTACCTGGGCAGACAGGTCCTGGTGGCGGCTCTGGTCGCGGTCTGGGGGCTGCGCCTGTCGCTCTACATCCTCAGCCGGAATTGGGGGAGAGGCGAGGACCCGCGTTACCGCGTTTGGAGGGAGCAGGCTGGGGGAGCGTTCTGGTGGGTCAGCTTCTTTCGGGTGTTCGCGCTTCAAGGAGTGCTGCTCTGGGTGATCTCGGCGCCGCTCCTTGCCGCGCAGACCAGCGATGACCCGGACCGATTCTCGGCGACGGACGTGGCTGGCCTCGCCGTCTGGCTGACGGGCTTCCTGTTCGAGGCGGTCGGCGACTACCAACTGGCCCGGTTCAAGGCCGATCCGGCCAACAAGGGGAAGGTGATGCGGACCGGTCTCTGGGCCTACACGCGCCACCCCAACTACTTCGGCGACGCCACCGTCTGGTGGGGGTACTTCATCATCGCCGCCGGGACCCCGGACGGCTATTGGACCTTCTTCAGCCCTATTCTGATGACCTTTCTGCTGGTGCGCGTGTCAGGCGTCGCTATGCTGGAGCGCGGTCAGAGAGCGACGAAGCCCGAGTACCGGGACTACGTCGAGAGTACGAGTCCGTTCATTCCCTGGTTCCCTCGAAGGAGGCGGCCCGTTTCTGGTGGGACCGTAGATGCAACGCGGTCCGAGACGTAGCCCGTCATGCTGAGAAACGCCTACCGGCGGTTTGTGATGCTGCTTGGCGACGTGCTGACCTTCCTCTACGTTCGCAAGTACGAGGTGGTGGGTCGGGAGAATGTGCCGACCAGCGGTGCCCTCATCGTCGCCAGCAACCACCTCAACGCCGCGGACCCGCCCTTCGTCACGCGGGCTATCGGCAGGCCGCCCATCTTCATGGCCAAGAAGGAGATGCTGGGTCTCCCGCTGTTCGGCCTCGCGTTCCGTGCCTGGGGTGCGTTCCCCGTTCGTCGCGGCGAGTTCGACTTGGCCGCGATCCGCGCCGCCGTCGACGTCCTGCGCAGAGGAGAGGTCCTTCTCATGTTTCCGGAGGGAACGCGCAGCCGCACCGGCGGCTTGGGCCGAGGTCATGCCGGCACCGCCATGATCGCGCTGCACACCCGCACCCCCATACTGCCCGTCGCGATCACGGGCACGGAGGATGTCAAATGGCCCTGGTTCTTGCTCAGACCGCGCCTCGTCCGCCACGTCAAGGTCGTCATTGGAGAGCCTTTCTACCTGGCGGAGGTGGAGCGCGTGAACCGCGAGGCTGCTCGGCAGGCCACGCAGGCCGTCATGCAACGAATCGCTGAGATGTTGCCGCCCCGGTACAGGGCCGTGTACGGTTCCGGAGGTGCGTGAAGCGAGAGCCGCGCGCCGCCTCGCGCGCAACAGTCGGCGGACGCTTCAGGGCTTCATCGCGACGATGAGTGAGGTGTTTGCCGGTGGCGGAAGGGCCGTGACCCTAGGCTCAACGAAGCCCGCGGCTCTCATCCAGGCTGAGATCTCTGTGGCACTGTAGGAGCGGCCCTCGCCCGTGTCCACCAACATGCTGAGAGAGAACAGAGCTGCCCAGGGTGGCGACATCGCCTCTGGGTTCATCAGTCCTTCGTGAACGACTACGAGGCCGCCGCTCGTCAGCGACGCGAACGCCTTCCGCAACAAGAGTCCGCACCGTTCGGGCCCCGTTAGGTGGAGAACGGCCGAGAGCAGGACAACGTCGTTATCCTGGCCGAAGTCGTCGCGGAACAGGTCCCCGGCTCGGAAGCTGATCCGGGCCTCCTGGCCGGATTCGGTGATGACCTCTCTCGCCACTTCCTCCGTTGCCGGAAGGTCGAACACGACGGCTGTCAGTTCTGGATATCGCCGCACGAGGCACACGGAGTGCGTGCCCGCCCCTCCCCCGGCGTCGAAGAGCCGCTTCCTGCTTGTGAGGTCGAGATTGTCCGCCAGGACCTCTGCGTCGTGTAGGCCCCGAGTGTGCACGGCGCGAATGAAACTCCGGTGCGCGTCGCCATCGCCTGTCGCCGCGGTTCCGTCTCCCACCTGCTGGTTGGAGCGCACCGCCTCCTCAAGCTGCCCCCACGAGTGCCACTCTCGATCCTGGTGATCCAGTGCGCGCCCCAGATAGTCGGGTTGTCCTCTCACCAGTAGCTCGATTCCCTCCGGCGAGTTGCCGTAGCAGCCTTTCACCACATCCAGGAACCCCAGCGCGACGCAGGCGTTGAGCAGCAACCACGTCGAGCGTGGATACGTGCCGCACGCCTCGGCTACCTGTTTGGCGCTGAGATAGCGCTTCCCCAGCGCATCGAATATGCCGAGTTTGTGGGCCGTCATCAGAACTCGGGCCGGCTGCCAGCCGGACAGCGCTCGGGCTACGGGTCCTGGGAGGTTGCCGCGTTTCCGCGGGCTCAGTGCCATAGATGCTTTCTGCATCTTATGATTCCTTTCTCCTGGGCGAGGACCTACCGTAGCGATCGAGAACAGCGAACGGGGTCGGTCCTGGTACTCACGACTTCATTCCTCGCGTCAACCTCTCGACGATCAGTTCGGCGGCGGCAGCCATCGACTGCGGGAGCATCACTCCGACGACCGCTACTTCGTCGCTCGCCTTTCGGAACGCGGGGCCGCCCACGAAGAGCCGGACCGGCAAGCGGGCACTGACGATCTCGCGAGCGGCCCGAGCCAGCGACGCGAGGCCGCTCCGAGTCGTGGCGGAGAGGCAGATCGCCGCGACGCCCGTGTTCCGCGCGGCCCATACTAAGTCCGGTGTCGGGACGTCCGCTCCCAGATACACGGTTGCGAGGTGCCGCTCACGCAGGAGCAGGCACAACGCGAGCAGGCCCAGTTCATGCCGCTCGCCTGCCGGGCACGCCAGCAGGACGCTCGGGGCTCCCGGATTCGCGACCGGCAGAACAACCAGCGCAGCGCTAATCTGCCTCCGGATCAGCTCGGTCGCGAAATGCTCGTTGGCCGAGATGATGGCGTTCTCTTCCCAGGAACGTCCCAGCGAGTGCAGGGCGGGCATCAGCACCTGCTCGAGCGCGTCGGTCCAGCCGAGGGAAGCTACCGCGTCCCGCAGGGCTCGGGCGGTGGCGGGCTCGTCAAGGCCAAGCGACGCCTCCCGGACGGTCGAGGCCAGGGGATGACTCTGGGTCTCCTCCGGTTGGGCGACGGCCGGCGGCCCAACGCCCTCGGTCAAGACAGAAGCCGCTGCTTCCGATGGAGGGAAGCCTGCCGCGACAAGGGCAGCCATCCGCCGGATGGCCGTCAAGTCGCCCTCGCTGAAGAGCCGCCGACCCGATTCGGAGCGCCCGGGTCGTGGCACACCGTACCTTCGTTCCCAGGTGCGAAGCCGGCTCTCTGACACGCCCGTAGCAATCGCCGCGGCCTTGATCGCGTATCTCATACTTCCAGTTTAGAATCTCTGCAAATCTTGTGCAAGCGGCGTTGACAAGTTGTTCATAACTGTTTCACAATGATGTCATAGGTCATGGCCAGGTTCAGACACAGACAGCCGCGCTGGTAGCTGCTGACGAAAGCGACATGCACCCTCTGATTCGACAGGCCGCGGGCCGTACACGTGCGGGCCTGCTTGCCGTCTCGCGGCTGGTGGGAGCTCTGTCGGGCGGAGACAAGAGGCAACCATCGAAGCGCGCACATCTCTACGTATTGGAGCGTTCTCAGCTCATTCCGGTTCCGTCGCGCAGGCTCTTCCCGTTCTTTGAAGATCCGCGCAACTTGGCTCGCATAACGCCCCGACGCATGGGCTTCGAGATAACGAGGCTTGAGAACCTGCCGATGCAGTGTGGAACGACCATCCGGTACCGGATCCGGCCCTTCGGCGTGCCGCAGCGCTGGACGACGGAGATCGTCGAGTACAGGCCGGATCGCGAGTTCGTCGACGTTCAGACGAAGGGCCCGTATCGCTACTGGCGTCACCGGCACACGTTCGAGGACGTCGACGGCGGGACCCTGATGCGTGACCGGGTCGAGTACCAGATGCCGCTGGGGCCTCTCGGACGGCTGGCTCATTTCTTGTTCGTTGGCGGGACGCTCCGTGGCATCTTCGACTAAGGGAGAGAGTAATTCGCGAAATATTCCCGTCCTTTGCAGTCGAGAAGCAGGAGGAACCGCGATGAATGCTGCACCTACTTCCGGACTTGGCGAGATGACCGCCTACCGGCGCCTTCGCCTGTTCAACGCGCTGATGGTGCCGGTCCACGTTCTGCAGGGCATAGCGATCCTGGTGCTAAGCACCGATTTCGCCCTGCCCGTGACCACCTCCTTCCTCGAATTCGACGAGTCCCTGCGGAAGCTGGTCACCGTCGACAACACGCTCTTCGATCTACGAATCGCGCCGCTCATCGCGGCGTTCCTGTTCATCTCAGCGGCCGACCACCTCCTTTTATCGTTGCCGTGGATCTTTCCCTGGTACGCCCGGAACCTGGCCCGGGGCATCAACTTCGCCCGCTGGTGGGAGTATGCGCTCAGTGCGTCGGTGATGATGGTGGTGATCGGCATGCTCGCGGGTATGTACGACCTGCCCAGCCTCGTCCTTGTCTTCGCCCTTACGGCGGCGATGATCCTGTTCGGCCTTGTGATGGAAGTCCACAACCAGTCAACTCAAGAAGTGAACTGGACGGCGTTCTGGCTGGGCTCACTGGTGGGCATCGTGCCATGGATCGTCGTCGGTCTATACCTTCTCGGGCCGGGTACCCACCGCGTCGGCGACGTGCCTGGCTTCGTGTACGGGATCTACTTCTCACTGTTCGTCTGGTTCACGCTCTTTCCGGCGAACATGTGGTTGCAGTACAAGAAGGTGGGTCCCTGGAAGGACTACCTGTACGGCGAGGGGATGTACATACTCCTCAGCCTCACGGCCAAATCGCTCCTCGCCTGGCAGACGTTCGCCGGCACTCTGCGGAACGTGTGACCCGGCCGATCGAGTTCACGGTGGCACAGCACAGGCCGCTGGCTTTCGCAATTCTGTCTCCCGACTCGCCCACCAGAGAGACGGTCGGAACTCGGACAGGCGTCGATGGTCTCATGGTGAGACCGCGCCGTCCGTGCTATAATCGCGGCGCTCGACAGGGAGATCGGGAGGGATGAACGCTATGCGATGGGTCGCGCTGCTGCTCCTACCGGCCGTGCTTCTGCTGGTCTCCGCCTGTGGTGACAACGGAGACGGGGGCCAGGCGGCGCCCACGGCTACCACTGCTGCCGCGGCGGCCACCGACACGCCCGCCGCCGAGCCGACGGCGACATCGGAGCCACCGGAGACTGCTGAGGGCACGCCGGGCGTATTCACCGATCCGTTCGCCTACTGCGCCGCCGTCGGCACCATCGATGCGCCCGACGAGCGGTGGGCCGGCCCGGACGTTCCGCCTGAAGTCATGGAGTTCTTCGGCGAGAGCCAACTCGGCGGTCACTATTGGCGCTGCTTCGACGGCACTCTCCTGGGTTGCGCCGTCGGCGCGGCGGCCTACTGCGGCAACGAACCCAATACCAGCGAAGAGCCGACCGCTGCGATGATCGAGTTCTGTCAGGCCAACCCCAATCAGCTCATGCTGGTCGCCCAGTTCGGGCGCGACAACATCTACCTCTGGGAGTGTCAAGGGACCGTGCCCCAGATCGCCCTCCAGATGTTCCACGTCGACCCCAGGGGCTTCATCGCGGAGAACTGGTTCGAGATCCCGCCCTAATCGGCATCGCCTGTCCCCCTCGTTGGCCTTGACCTAGCCGGCCTTCTCATGAAAGCCTTGGCTCTGCCTCAAGGCGGGGCCCGCCTCAGACGGGCGCGGCTGGAAAGCCGCGCCTACAAAGTTGTTCAGCAACCCCCTCGTCTGGCCGGCTCTCAGACTCCCGGCGCTCTTCCGACTCTGTTGAGAGCCAATCGCCAACTCGCTTCGGGTACTCCCTCAGCCCCTCCTGGGGCGGGCACCGCCGGCCTTCAGCCACCCCTCTCCCTCGCGGACGAGGGAGAGGGGGCGGGGGTGAGGGAGGAGCTTCGCACGGTCGCGGCCCCCGCGGTCTGTTGAGAACGCACAGTAGCCGAGGCTTTCCAGCCTCGGCTCTGTCTATCTCGGACCCCTACTTCCCCTTCAGGTGGTCTATCAGCGGCTGTGTGACCAGCGGAACGACGTCGCCGATCATGTGCGGCATTAGGTTGTCCATCACCTTGGGCATCAGCTCCGGCATCTGTTCGGCCATGTAGTCCGGCATCGGGATGCGCTCGGCTACCCGGTCCAGCATCACTGGCATCACCTTGGGCATCATCATCGGTAGCAGCCTTGGGAACAGCACGGGGAAGGCCGGCTTCATGAGGTCCAGCGCTCCCGGTATCTTGCCCATGCGCCGCATCATTGCCCCCATGCCGAACGGCATGGCGTCTACCAGCTCGGGCCACATCGTGCCCATCAGGTCGGCGAAGCCCTGCGGCGTCATCAGCGCGATCATCGCCTCGAAGACCGCCCACTGCTTCTGCACCTCCGGGTTCGGGTCCGGAAACTCGTGGCCCAGAGCGGACGCCGCATAGCGCGCGAGGTCCACCACCTCGACCGGCACCTGCTTCTTCTCGGCCGAGACGCGGAGCTGGAACTGGCAGCACGGGCAGAGCGCCAGCACCTTCTCCGCTCCAGCCTCCACCGCTTCGTCCAGTCGAGTCTTGCCAACGTCGGCCGCGACGGGCGGGTCCTTCAGCAGCGTTAGCACGCTCCCGCAGCAGTGCGCGGCCTGACGGTTGTGGCTCATCTCCACGAACTTCGTGTTGGGGATCGCCTCGATGACCTGGCGGGGCGGCTCGTACACCCCGGACGCCCTCCCTATGTGGCACGAGTCGTGCCAGGTCACCGTGGCCGGCTCGCGGTCGTTCTCCGGGAACTCGAACTCCCCGGTCTGGATCTTCTCGGCCACGAGTTCGGTGTAGTGCTTGGCCGTGATCCCGTACTCGATGCCCAGCTTTTCCGCCCATACCGGGTAGACGTTCCGCCACATCATGTCGCAGGCCGGGCATGACGAGACGACGGTGTCGGCGCCGGCCTCCTTGACCGCATCGACGTTCTTCTTCAGTGTCTCGGCGAAGAGGTCCCACTTGCCCGCCACCAGCATCGGCGTGCCGCAGCAGCTCTCCTTCTCGCCCAGGTACGTGAAGTCCACGCCGGCCGCGTCGAGCAGGCGCACGCCGGCCATGCCGATGTCGTGCTCCACGTAGCTCGCCGTGCAGCCTGCGAAGTACACCACTCCCGCCTTCCGGCCCGGTCCGTGCTTCTCCTTGAGGTCCTCCGGGAACCAGGCGGATCGGTCCTTGCGGTAGCCGGCCCAGATGTCGCCCTCCTTCCGGAGTGCCCCCGCCATCATCTCGAACGGCGGGATGGTCATCCTCTTCTCTTCCTGGATGAGCTGGCCGCGCAGCTTCATCCACGACGGCTCGATGGGCAGCGCCGCGGAGCAGCGCAGGTTACAGAGTTCGCACGTGGTGCACACGAGTATGGTGTCCACCATGAACTGGTCCCACTTCTCGCGGCCCTCCATGTACTCCCGCAGCCAGTACCACTTGCCCCGCGGGCTCTGGCTCTCCCATCCCCGGCCGTAGAACTGGTCGCACTCCTCGATGCAGTAGCCGCACTGGGAACAGCCGTAGGCGTACCAGGCCACGTCGGCCGGGATATCGCGCACGGCTTTCGTCGGTCTCTCCCCGATCTCCGGAATGACGCGGTTGCCGAGCGGCCGGATGAGCGGCTCGAAGGGATTGGCGAATCCAAGGGCCCTGCCCACCAGCCCGCCTTCGAGCACCTTGCCGGGGTTAAGGATGCCTTTGCCGTCCGCCTCGTTCTTGAACGCCTTCAGCCGGCGCGTCCGGCCCTCTCCCAATATGCTCTCGGCCTTGCTGGCGAAGTACAGCCCGGTCGCGTAGGGCCTGCCGCCGTGTTCCTCCGCGATCTTCATGATGGTCAAGACCAGGCTGAACACGAAGTTGTAGCGGAACGTGCGCTGATCGCTCGGGATGAAGCCCAGGATGACGACCTCGGGCTCACCGTTGGTGCCCTCTCGAATGACCACGCCCTCCTTGACGACCGGCTGGTGCACCTTCCGCTCGATCTCCGTCATCACGTCGCCGAGGGCGGAAAGCGGGACCACCACCTCGGCCGGCACCAGGCTCGGGCCCAGCCTCTTGACGACCATCAGCTTGAAGCGATGGTTCCACTCGTGCTGGGCGATGCGATCGCTCAGGATCTCCGCCTCGCAGCGCTTCAGCAGTTCATCCAGGCGGCCCATGACCGCCTCTCGGTCCTTCGCGCGTATCGCCAGGGTGATGACATAGGCGGCGGGCAGGAGCACCCGCTCCTCTATCGGATGGCCGTTGTGCTCGAGCAATGGGGCCTTGTTCTTTAGCTCTGCCATGCGGGGGTTGATGAACACCAGCGACCAGATCGGCAGCTTCTCGTCCACGATGGACTGCACCAGCCGCTGCAGATCGTGGGCGTCCGGGCAGCCGATGGCGACGATCTCCAGGTCCTCGAGCGGCTGCACGCGGACGGTCACCTCGCTGATCAGGCCGGTGATGCCCTCGGCGTCCGCTATCACCTCCAGCTCCGACCCGGCGAAGTCCTTGACCGTGCCGTCGCCCAGCACCACCCGCGCGCTCACCACGTTGTCCCGGAACCAGCCCGCCTCATAGGAGCCGATGCCGGCGCCGCCCTGTGCCAGCCAGCCGCCGACGGTCGAGGCCGGGTAGCTGGTCGGGTACAGGCGCAGCGTCAGCCCGTGCTTCTTCAGCTCACGGTCCAGCTTCTCCCACACCACCCCGGCCTGGACGGTGGCCGTCTGGGCGTCCGGGTCGATGCTCACCACCCGGTTCATCCGGTAGAAGTCCACCACGATGCCCCCCTTGACGGGCAGGACGCCGCCGTAGCCGGACGATCCCTTCCCCCGCGGTGTCAACGGCACGCGACGCTGCGCCGCCCACCGGGTCAGTCCGACCAGCTCCTCCTCCGTCTCCGGCTGCACCACCGCTTCGGGAACAGTGCTGCCGACGAGCGGCTTGATGAGGCTCGGCATCGCGGCGATGTCGTGGCCGTAGAGCTTGCGTTCGCTCTTGCGGAACGACACGCGATTCTGGAATCGGTCTAGCAGATACGCTCGCTGGCTCGCGCCGATCTTAGCCATCGATACTTCCCTCCTGCTGGTGATGCGGCTCCGTCACCTCTACGCCGGGTGCGCCTGTCGTCGTGTCAGGGACGAGAGACGGCGGCCTTCTAGTCTGGTCGCCGCCATTAGCCATGTTCATTTTCATAATATCGTGCGCAAAGAATTTCACAAGTGCTGCCCCAGCCGGGCTCTCTGTCCGCGCGGCGCTTGGGGACCGAAGACACGGAGATGAGGGCTGTGCAGTCGTCCGAGGAGACACCAGGAGCCCGACCTCGAAACCCATCAGATGCGTCGGCGGCGAACCGATGATCGTGGTGTGAAAGCGTGATGGCGCTCCTGCCAAGGCAGAGCGCTCAGGAGGGACCCCGCTGTAATCGTCAACTTGGAGGGCCTTGTCAAGATGAATTGGAAGCTTGTTGCGTCGATAGTTGTGGGCGTGGTTGCCAGCTCCTTGGTAGTCGTCGGGTTTGCGGCTTCAGGGAGTGGCGGACCCAGCGGAATCGACGAGGAAACACCGGTTGCTACCGAGGCCGATCCAACGGCAACCGCTACCGAGACTGGCCCAACGGTGACTGCTACCGACACCAGTCCAACGGTGACGGCCACCGAGTCCGCTCCAACCGCGACCGCCACAGTACTTCCGGGGGCCACGCCGGACCCGTCTGATGACGGAGCACCGGTGAAGGTCGACGTATGCCACGTGCCGCCGGGCAATCCAGACAACGCACACACCATCTCGGTGAGCGAGGATGCGTTCGAGGCTCACCTGGCACACGGTGATACCGAGGGTCCGTGCGCTTCCGACGGATCTCCAGGCGCGCCGAACGGTGACGGGCCGTCCGCGAAGGTCGACGTATGCCATGTGCCGCCCGGGAACCCGGAGAGGGCCCACACGATCTCGGTGAGCGAGGATGCGCTGGAGGATCACCTGTCCCACGGCGATACCGAGGGTGCGTGCCCGTAGGCAGCCCCCACAGGACCGCGCAAGGAACTCAAGCTGCGGCGTTGGGAATCTCAGCCCGAAATCTGAAGAGGCACCCTTGGTCGCCAAGCTCCCGCCTTCGGTCGCCCACCTCGTAGGGACGGACCTTCAGGTCGGTCCGCTCCCACCTCCGCCCCCCTCTCGCCGCGTGTGTCTATCTCACCCACCGGCCCCGTCCTGAGCCTGCCTGTCCGCCTCGGCCGTGCCCGCCTCTGGCGGGGCGTGAAGGTCGGTCCCCTCCCACCTCCGCCGTCGTCTCGCGGGGTCTATCTATCCCACCCACCCGCCCAGATAGATTGGTGGATCTGGGGGACACCCCCAGACCCCCGCCGGAGTCCTTCCCGGGAAGGACTCTGCGCTCCCCCTTCGCATGGGGTACGCAGCGTTCCCCTCGCCCGCCCGCGGGCCGTGTCCGCCTCTGGCGGAAGGGGGGGCCACTAGGCCCAGGTGAGGGCGGCACTACATCGCCGCCTGATCGGCGTGAGTATCCAACACGAAGCTACAGCACTTCCTAGTGGTATAATGGCGCCACAGTGCTAGCCAGCAAGTGCGGGGGTTCCAAGTGGCCCGATCTGACCTGTTGCTGAGTCTGGTTCGCGCGGGCCGAACGGGAGACCAGAGTCTCCTTAGGCGCGTGACAGAGGCCCTTATCGCGGAAGAGCGAGCAAAGAACCACTCGGTTCTCGCAGATCGGCTTGAGGAGTGCCTCAGGCACGACGGTCTGGCACCGCCGGGCGCAAGGGCAGGCGAGAGCGCGCTAGACGGGTTGCTGCACGAGGTTTCACCCACGCGCAGACTGAGCGAGGTGATACTGACCGAACCAGTCGCCTCGCTTTGCAAGGCCTTGGTGGAGGAGCACGCTCGTGCCGACCTTCTAAGGTCCCACAACGTGGAACCAAGGCACCGACTGCTACTGATGGGCCCCCCCGGCAATGGCAAGACTACACTTGCAGATGCGCTGGCCAACGAGCTGCTACTACCTCTTTACGTCGTGCGTTACGAGGGAGTGATCGCAAGCTTCCTCGGAGAGACTGCCGCACGTGTTGGACGGCTGTTCGATTTCGTCAGGACACGGCAGTGCCTACTCTTCTTTGACGAGTTCGACGCCGTCGCCAAGGAGCGAGGTGACCCGCATGATACTGGCGAGGTTAAGAGGGTCGTGAGTTCACTGCTGCTGCAGATTGACAGCCTGCCGAGCCACGTCGTGGTGATAACAGCGAGTAACCACCCAGAACTGTTGGATCGCGCCGTGTGGCGCAGATTCCAGATAAGGGTCACACTAGACAAGCCCAGCCCGGGGCAGCGTTCTGCGTTCCTCTCGCGACTGCTGTCTCACCTCCCAGCGAAAGCCCCGACGCGCGTCGACAGCATCAGTCGACAGATGGCGGGGGCGACCTTCTCGGACATCGAAGAGTTTGCAGTCGACGTCCAAAGGAAAGCAATTCTTTCTGGCCCAGATGCGGACCTGCGCGCGATACTCACTAATTCCCTGGTGCAATGGAAGGAGCGAGCAAGGGCGCAGGCAACCGGCACCTCATGACGGATGCCTGACCGACCTATCCTCCCCTTGCCACAACCCGACCGAGAGCCGCGCCCGAAACGCGCCGGTGGGCCCGGCGCCTCACTCCGCCTCCCTCCACGGACCCGGCAACGCGAGAGGTTCAGCCCAAGGATCAGAGAACTCGAGCAGGTGTTCAGGGGGCGGCGAGCCGCCCTGCAGCAGCGCGTGGCAGGCGCCGCACCGGAAGAAGTTCTGGTACTCGAAGTGGCGGGTGGCGTCGACGAGTTCATCCGGGCGGTCCAGCGCACGCCCGGGATGGAGTGGCTAGCTGAAAGTGACGATTTCGATCTCGAAGCCGACGAGGATTTCTCAAGAGACGAGCAGCATCCTGACGCCGCGCCGCCAGCGCGGTTGTATCTCATCATGGCAAATGAGCAGGCCATCGAGCAGCTCCGCCGCCTCTGGGTGCAGTATCTCAGGGAAGTGAGGGAGGGCGGACAGAAGTGGCCCTATGGCCTAGCCAGGTGGCGCGACCTGTTTGATCGGCTCCATGACATACGTTTCTGGAACGCACAGGACAGACTCGCCGACACGGGACTTCTCGAGGACTGGCGGGAACGAGTAGCTTCCGGCACGGAGCGCGTCCCCGTCGAGGCCGAATTGTGGTTCCGGGAGGGTGGAGACGCCCGACACACCGCGGAGCAGGATATCCGCCGCATTGTAGAGGGGGATGGCGGACGGATTGTCGCGCAGTGCGTTGTCGCCGAGATCAGATACCACGCAGTACTCGCCGAAGTTCCAATCTCCTCCGCCCAACGGGTGATCGATTCAGCGGATGCTCAGATCGTGCGCTCTCAGCAGGTCATGTTCCTTAGGCCGGTTGGTCAGGTTGCTGCACCGGGTCGCGACGAAGAGCGGTCCCACATTGAGGAGCCCGTCCAAGGCGACATTCCTCACGCCGTGCCTGTTGTCGCTCTCCTGGATGGGCTGCCCCTATTCAATCACGAATTGCTGGCTGGGCGCGTTGTCCTCGATGATCCAGACGACTGGGAAAGCGCATACCAAGCGCAGGATCGGCGCCATGGCACCGGCATGGCGTCCATCATCCTGCATGGTGACTTGTCCGAATCTCAGAAACCTCTCTCCAGTCCAGTGTACTCGCGCCCGATCATGACACCTAACCCCAGGCACATGGACCGGGCAGAGACAATACCAGAGGATCAACTGGCGGTGGATCTAATCCATCGTGCTGTACGCAGGATCGTGGACCCGTCCGCGGGCGATCCGGCAGCGCCGACCATCCGGGTGATTAACCTATCCGTATGCGACGCGGCTCGGCCCTTCGACCGGTACATGAGCCCCCTGGCGCGCCTGGTGGACTATCTCGCCTGGCGCTACAACCTCCTGTGGGTCATCAGCGCTGGCAACTGCCCTCGCACGCTTGAGTTGGACGTGGAGCCAGGTGATGCTGCGGCACTCGCCGAAGAACATCGGGTCCGGGCCCTCCTAGCCTCGATGTGGAAAGACTCCATCAATCGGCGCCTACTCTCTCCGGCCGAGGCCGTGAACGGTATTACGGTTGGTGCGTCGCACCGGGACGCTTCCGGAGTGACCCTTCCCGTGGAATTCCCCACATACCCCGAAACAGATGACTATCCCAGCCCCTTGAACCCACTCGGCCTTGGCTACAGGAAATCCGTCAAGCCGGAAGTCCTCCATAGAGGGGGGCGACAGCCATACCGTCGGCGTCGACTTGCGGAGCCGCCGGTCGCGCTGGACACTATTGAGTCCAACCGTGCGCCAGGCATCCAGGTCGCCAGTCCCGGAGCCGCACCCGGGGATCTTCGGGCCACGCAGCATACGCGAGGCACCAGCAACGCCACAGCCATGGTGTCGCGACTTGCCGGCAGTGTCTACGATATGCTCCGCTACATACCAGCAGAGACGGATGGGGTGCCGGACGAATGCCGAACAGCTGTGACGAAGGCTCTCGTCGCCCATGCCGCTCGCTGGAATGAGTGTCGCAGCCAAATAGAACACGTCGTTGGCTCTGAGCGCGCCCGAGAGCGGGTCGCCAGGTTCTTGGGCTACGGAATCATAGACGAACGCCGCGCCCTTACGGCTACAGACCAGCGCGCTACACTCATCGGCTGGGGGCGGCTCGGCCAGGACGAATCAGAGGTCTACTCGCTTCCACTTCCCCCTTCCCTAAGCGGGATGGTCTGCTTGCGGCGCCTAACTACGACCCTCGCCTGGCTGACTCCCGTTTCGCCAGCCACGCGGCGCTATAGAGTCGCCGCGCTCCAGATTGACCCTGCCACTGGTGATGATCTGCCCATTATCCAGGTCCAGAGAAGAGAGGCGGACCATCGCCTGGTCTCTCGCGGGACCGTTCAGCATGAGGTATTCGAGGGTACGCGGGCCACCGCGTTCGCTGACGGAGACCAGATTCGCTTTCGCGTCAGCTGTCGCGCGGATGCTGCTTCCTTTGAAGCAGCGGTCCCCTACGGCGTTGCCGTTACCCTCGAAGTCGCCGAAGAGATCGACATTCCTATCTATGAAGAGATTCGAACGAGGATTCGCTTGCTGGTGCCTGTGCCGGTTCGCTGATGGTTTATCCATAGATGGCGTTCGCGCCGCAGCCGACTAGCGGTATGGCCGCCTCCTTCAATCCTGGTCCCCCACCCTCCTACTCCCCCTCCCCCCGCTGCCACCCGTTCCGCGCACGCGAGGTGGCCAATTGCATACACAGAAGAACCACGATTCTGCGAAACAATTACCCTGTCCTGAGCCTGCCGAAGGGCCTGTCGCCAGCTTCACGACCCGCCCGTCCTTCCGCGACCCCCGACCCTCGACCCTTCCCCCCTGGTCGGAACGGTGACACCAAGTGGGCATCGTGTGCCCCCTCGACCCTCCTATGCCCCAGCCTTCAGGCTGGGGTACTGTTCATCTCCCCCCCGACCGCTACCAGACCCCATGCTACTATGCCTCTCACAACCGACGAGGAGATACACGATGCGGAACACAAACGCGACGAGCACGGACGTTGCGAAGCCCGCCAAGGTGGCGATCATCGGCGCCAGCGGGATCTACGGCCGGGGGATCCTCGCCCGGGCCGAGGAGATCGGTGTCGAGGCGGTCGTCGTCACGCGGTCACCGCACAAGTTCAAGGACGTCAGGCCCACGACGACTGTGGTCGAGGCGCAGTTGGATCAGGAGGAGAAGCTGAGGGAGGCGTTTGCGGGCTGCGACGGCGTCATCTCGGCGCTCGGCGACGACCGGAAGGAGCGTCCGAAGACGCACAACCTCCCGCGCGTCTGGAACGCCATGAAGGCTTCCGGCGTGACCAAGTACATCGGCATGGGCTCCGGAGCCATGATGATGCCCGGCGAAAAGCCTGGGGGCTTCCAGCGCACCGTGCACGTGGGGCTGAGGGTGGCGAAGCTCTTTGGCGTGGACCCGCTCGAACAGAACGAGTGGGAGCGCGACAGTCTGCTCATGGGCAAGAACGGCGCCGATGGCATCACCTGGGTGCTCACCAGACCGGTGCGGCCGACCGAGACGCCCTTTGTTGGAGCCCGCGTGCATAAGGACAAGCGCGGCCCGCTGGACTGCTCGATCTACGACCACGGCGACTTCTGCCTCTACTGCGTGGCATCGAGCGAATGGGACAGGCTCGCGCCGCACGTCAGCTCCGGCCCGCAGCCGAGGAAGGAGTAGATCCCGACCCCCTTTTCGTCATTCCGAGCGCCAGCGAGGAATCTGGCCCCTCGTCGGAATCCATTTTGTCACCCGCAGATTGAAGGGCCTGGTATGGGGCAGGCTTCAACCTGATCCCCAGCCCCTCGCCCTCTGGGCCGTGTCCGCCTCTGGAGGAAGAGGGGTGGCCGGTAGGCCGGGGTGAGGGCGCCCCCCGTCTCCCCCACTCCCCTGTGCCTGCTTTTCGCGGGCCCCCGATGCCCCGGCCTTCAGGCTGGGGTACTGTCCGCCCGTCCTTCCCCGCCCCTTCGCGCCCCCTCGACCCCCGGCCCTTCACCCTCGACCCTTTTCCCGTGCCACCCACCTCTTCGCGCTCTCCCGCCCCCGCCGTATCTTGGCCTCGTACGAACTGGCATGTCCCGGCCCGGTGGCGTAGGGGCGCCCCGCCCTGCGCCCACGCACCCAATACAGAAAACAAATTCGAAAAAGCCAACACACAAAAAA
>CAYOSF010000007.1:0-254224 GCA_964406605.1 uncultured Dehalococcoidia bacterium
CGTCTGGGGGGGGGTTCAAATCCCGCCCCCGCAACAACCCCCCCCGGGACGCCCCCCTAAACCATCGGGGCGCTTCTGTGTGCGTTGCCTCCGCGCGGGCGATCACGCATGCGCACACCTCATCCCATGACCAAGTCGCGCAGCGCGGACGGGACGGTCGGCGGTGGCTAGCCCCTAGCGCGGAGCGGCGCAGGTCAGTTGCAGGGAGGCTGCCCGCTGGGCGGCCTCTTCCGTTTGCGGTCGCCGGGCGTGTCCAGCAGCGTCGGATGGCTGTAAGGATTCCCGACCTCGGCTGTCATACCCCTGACAGAAGGAAGACGGAATGCACAGCGGAGGTTGTGCTGGAGTAGGGAGGGGCTGAGCCATGTGCCCAATATGCGACAAGAAGAAATGCGTCAACGAGCGCCGCTGCAGCGTGATACTGTATCGGTTTCAGGTCAGGGAGAAGGGGATAGCATAGAAGCACGCGCCCGCTTCCGAATCTGAGAACGCAGTCTGGGCGTCTTGTGCGTGAGGTGGTTGACATGAACGGAATCGGAGAAGGTTTGCTGACCGGGTACTATCCCTGCTCGCACCTACCGCAGGGGCTTGCTGCAAAGGGGGCATGAACTACGTGTCGGCCCGAGGATACCCCCATAGACGCAGGAAGAGCACACGAAATGCCCAGTTTCGCACGTCTTGCCCCCAGATACATCCTTGTCCTTTCCGCACGCATCGCATGTTCTGCTTGGCATGGCCAACGGCTTCCTTTCCATTCGGAGAGTACCGGTTCCCTCACCTACCAACGCGGCTGAAGTCTCGACGCCACTCTGAAGGCTGGCAACGTCTTCTGCCGATAGCACCTCCCTCGGCACAAAGACGTCAGCAGTGACTTGGCCATCCCTCCAAGTCGGACCCGCATCCACATCTACTACTCCTATCGGCCTGATGCCCTCGGCTTCGCCCGAGAGGATGGTCCACTCGCCGACGTGGATTGGTTGCGTGTAGTCCAGGCCGTAACAGCGAGCCGCGTCCAGCGTGCTGTAGAGAACGAAAGGCATCGACATACCCAGATTGCGCAGGCCCGAGTCCGTCTTGCGCTCGCCGACGCGAAGTCGTTGCGAGAGTATGCGGGGAACTGCTTCAGGAGTGGCTTCGCCACAAAGGAGGTCGACAGTGAAGTTGTTGAGCGGAAGATAGCCGTCGCCGTCGGGGCTAGACACCACTGGCAGGTAAGCTCTCATCGTCTTGTTTTCAAATCGTCTTGCGGTTCCGTCTTGGTGCCTCGTGAGGCCAGGGGACTCGACAGCAAGTGTAGGCTCGGCCCCCCTCTGACCTGTCCCCAAGAAGGGCTACCGCTAGCCATGATACTGTACGCGCCGCTGGGGCACCTACTCGGAGGCGTACCCAGTTAGGGACGTGGCAGACCGCCAGGTGTTACAATCCCACCACACCCCGAAGGGAGGTGGCGAAGATGGATTATCGGTGCGCAGAATGCGGGCGGCCTCTGTCGGACGTTGAGGGCAGGATGGGCGTGATCCGCTGCTCCCAATGTGACACTCGCGAAGCGCGTGGGGCCTACAGGGCGAGGATCGAGGAGCGTAGGGCCTACGATCAGTTGTTCGCATGGGTGCAGGGCCAGGTGGAGGGTGGCAGACCTCGCGGCGAGATCGTCGCCGACCTTGAGGCAAAGCGATGGCCGAAGGACGTCGTCACGCAAGCCGTGGATGCTGTCGAGGGGGCGTCCACGCAGACAAGGTATGCCGGACCCGCGGCCCAAAGCGACCCCACTGGTGACTTTGTTGTCTCCGCTGTCGCTTCGGCGATTGGCGGGGGCGTCACATGGGGAACATTCGCTGCAGCCGATCCCGGCGGCGGCTTTCTCATGCTGTGGGGACCAGCAGTGTTCGGCGCTTGGAAGTTTGTCCAAGGCGCTGTGCGGTACCTTAGACATCCAACTGGGGCCGCGCTGGCACTGGGCATTCTTGCGTTGGGGATGCTGGTCGCATCTCTGGTGGCCTTTCTTATTGCCATCGACCACTCCGGTTCAAGCGGCAACCACACGACCAGTCAGCAGGAGCGATCTAGCAGAAACGTCCCCGCCATTCCTGCTGGCAAGACTAACATCTTTGACCTAGAGGCTGGAGATTGCTTCTCAGAATCGCTCCAAGGCGAAATCGGGTATGTCACGCTTGTGCCGTGCGATGGTGCTACTGCGCGCGTGCGCGTAACCAAGGCGTTCGAGGTAGACAGAAGCGGATCGTACCCAGGCGTCTCCTACTTCGAGGAGCAGATGGCCATCCACTGTCCCTTGGAGGATGACTGGTATCTCAGCCCGACGGGAGAGAGTTGGGGGGCTGGCGACCGAACGATCACTTGTCTACGCTCGCTCAGGTGATGCCGCTACCCGTAAGCCACGAGCTAGGCTCAGACCACCATCAGACCACCAGAAGCAGGAGGGGCAAATGCCTGGACAGTTGGATAGTCAGGCTGAGTTCGACCCTGAGCGCAGACCCGTCTATCTGTTCACGGTGCCCAGATTCGCCAATCCTCCCAGTAGACCGCTGCTTGCTGGTTTGCTATTCCCCTTTGTCATGTTGGGATACGTGGCGATTCTCGTGCCGAGGCTATTGTGCGTCGCACTGCTGGTTATACTCAGGTTCATTCGAGTGGTTGCGTACAACAGCTACATAAAAGCACCGCCGATCATCGACCTGGTGCTCGCGCTCCCGGCGCTGCTCGTGTTTGTGGTGGCAACAGTAATGGGGGCACCCCTAGCAGCGCTTCTCCATTTCAACCTCGGCCTCTCTGGACTGGATGGAATGGCCCGCAGAGATTATGTTGAGGCCGTTATCGGGCCGGTGATTGGCACTCAGGACTGAACTGCAGTGCTGCAATCGCACCGCTGACTGTGGGAGGTGGAACATGGACTGGCAGTCCGCAATTTCCGACATGCAGTACCGGTGCCAGCTTGCGCGGGCAAACCGTCCAACTGACATCGTCACTATAACAGCCGAGTTTCTTGTCAAGGGGCTTACAACAGTCCTGGGAGTAGTCTTGCTGCCTCTTGAAGTTCTGACCACTGGCCTCGGAGGCTGTCTCATAGCTCTCACATTCGGCGTACTGTATCTGCTGTTAAGTCTGATCTGGCTGCCGGTTCTTGGACTACTACTGGGAACGAGCTGGCTCTGGCTCAGGGCATGGTATCTCCGTCCGGTGTTGCTGCTGCCGGGGGTAATCATCGCGGTCGTGGCTGATGTATTCGTGATGCTCGCACCGGAACCCGAGCGAGACGCGAAGCACGCGAAGCTGTGCATTGCCGGTGAGTGGCCACTCAGTTGGTACTTGCTGCGTCCGCCGCCCGCGTACGGAATGGTTCGATGTGATGTGTGCGGCGGAGAAGGCACATACCGGGGCACTGCCGAACCGTGCTTCGCCTGTGAGGGATCAGGTCTGATCACCCCAGAGATGTCCCGTCGGCTCAATGAGGAGCTTGCGGCGGAGATGGAGAAACGCGGAGTTGACCGCCTGACTGGCCAAGAACGCCTCCATCGGATCACGGAGATAGTCGACGAAATGCAGATCACCAGGGGATCCCCACGCCGCGACGACAAGTAGCCTGCGCTGTGCGACCGGGCCCCTTCGCGCCGTCTCTTTGGGCCGGCCCTCACACCCCCGGTTCTGCGCCCCTCACATCCTGAGGCTGCATGTCACCAGGCCGTCCCACTCGCTGATCGGCTTGCTGCCGGTCAGGATGAACGCCGTTCTCTCTCCGCCCTCCGCAAGCGAGATCCGCACCTCGCCCGCCAGCTCGTGCGTCTCGGGATCGACGACGAACGTCAGGCCGTCCACCTCCTCGACCAGATCGGATTCCCGCACCGTGTCCACCATGAGGCCCAGCGACGGGTCGCAGCATCCGCTGAACCGGAGATCGATGCGGACCGGGCCCGGCACTCCCCCCTCCGCGAGCAGCGACTTGACCGCCTGACTCGCCTCCGCGTCCAGCGTCACCAGTGACACCGCGTCTTTCCTCCGATCCCTAGTAGGCCTGCTTGTAGACCGCCAGGATCTCGCCCGGATCGCTGGCGGGACGCGCGTTGAACAGCATGCTTGAGTCGGCAATCGCATGGAACGCGCACAGACCGAGCCCGTCCTCCGGCACGCCCACGTCGCGAAGCTTCATCGGATGTCCCGCCTTGGCCATGAGCGCCTCGACCGCGTCCGCACCCGCGAGGGCCGCATCGCGCTCGCTCATGCCCCTCGTATCGACGCCGAGCGCCTCCGCCGCCTTCGCCAGCTTGCCCGTGGCATGGTCGACGTTGAAGCGCATCACCCACGGCAGGACGATGCCGCAGGCCGCTCCGTGGGGCACGTGATGCAGCGTCCCCACGGTGTGCGCCAGGGCATGCGCCATGCCGACTTGAGCGATGGTGAACGCCCATCCCGCCATGGTGGCCGCGATCTGCATGTTGAGCCGCGCCTTCTCGTTCTTGCCGTCCGCTACCACGAGCGGCAGGTTCTCGCAGATCGTCCGTATGGCGTGGAGCGCCTGGCCGTCGCAGATCTCGTTCGACATGATGCTCGATACGGCCTCGATGGCGTGGGTCATCGCGTCCATTGCGCTCGCGGCCGTCATCTCCTGGGGCAGGGTCATGGTGAACCGCGGGTCGAGTATCGCCGCGTTGGGCATGATCTTCGGGTCCGCAATGAACAGCTTGCGCCCTGCTCCCTTGTTCGTGATCACGGCCACGTTCGTCACTTCGCTGCCCGTTCCGGCGGTCGTGGGGATCACCACGTGCGGGGTCTGCGGTTCGGTGAGGACGAACCATCGGTTGATGTAGTTGTTGGCCTTGCCGCCGTTCTTCAACGCCACGCACACCGTCTTGCCCGCGTCGATCACGCTCCCGCCTCCGACGCTGACGATGCAGTCCGCCTGCGCCGCGCGGGCCGCCTCCGCGGCCGCGTCCACCGCTTCCAGGTCCGGGTCCGCCGGAATGGCGTCGAAGACGCCGGCGCAGGAATCGCCCAGCGTATTCGCCGCCAGGTCCGCGAGCCCTGCCGCCCTGACGCCGGGATCGGTCAGTATCATCGCCCTCCTGCCGCCCAGGTCCACGACCAGCTTGCAGAGCGAAGACAGCGAGCCGTGCCCGGCGACCACGTTCGTCGGGCAGTTGTAGCTGAACGCCTCCATCTTCTTGTTGTCGGACAGGAGCGCCATCGAGAAGTTTGTGTTGCGGTCGGAGTAGTACGGCACGTGGATCCTCTTCACCTGCGTGTACTCCTCCAGCCCCCAGTGGCCCAGCTCGCGGCCCACGCCCGACTGCTTGTACCCGCCGAAGGGGCAGTACTCCGCGAACACGTGGTAGTCGTTGATCCACATCGTGCCCGTACGGACGCCCCGCGCCACCCGCTCGGCCCGGGCGATGTTGTTGGAGAACACACCGCCCGCGAGCCCGTAGATGGAATCGTTGGCGATGGCCACGGCCTCATCGTCGTCGTCGTACTTGATGATGCAGACGACGGGCCCGAAGATCTCTTCCTGCGCGATGCGCATCTTGTTGTTGACGTTCGTGAAGATGGTGGGAGCGTAGTAGTACCCGCCCTCCCTGTCTTTCACCTCCACGCGCTTGCCGCCGGTGACCAGTTCGGCGCCCTCCTCAATGCCCAACTTCACATAACGTTCCACCGTGGCCAGTTGCTCCTTGCTGGCGACGGGTCCCATGTGGGTCGCCGGGTCCATCTGGTATCCGATCCGGAGTGACTCCGCCTTCTCCTTCATCCGTTCGACGAACTCGTCGTGGATCTTCGACGGGACGAGGACGCGCGTTCCCGATTCGCATATCTGCCCCTGGTGCAGGAACGTGCCGACGCAGGCGCCGTCCACCGCCAGGTCCATGTCCGCGTCGTCGAGGATGATGTTCGCGGACTTGCCGCCCAGCTCGAGCGTCACCTTCTTTACCGTGTCGGACGCCATCCTCATGATCTCGCGGCCCACTTCGGTGCTGCCCGTAAAGGCGATCTTGTCGACGGACGGGTGAGTGCAGAGAGTCTTCCCCAACTGCCCTCCGGGCCCCGGCAGCACGTTGAGCACTCCCTTGGGGATCCCTGCCGCCTTCGCGGCCTCGGCAAGAATGAGCGCGGTCAGCGGCGTGTTTGAGGCCGGCTTGACCACCATGGTGTTTCCCATGATCAGCCCCGGCGCGATCTTCCACATCGCGAGCGCCGTCGGGAAGTTCCACGGGACGATCCCCACGCACACGCCCACCGGCTCTCTCCGGACGTACTCGCGTGCCGGCGAGAACGGGTTGCCGGAGGCCAGGATCTCCTCCTCCAGCGGGAACTTCGTGACCGCGTATGTGGACAGATTGCGCATCAGTAGGCTGGCCCAGGTGACGATCATCGTCGCGTACCCGATGATCTGGCCCGCGTCCATGCATTCGGCCGCGACCATGCGGACGCCTTGCTGCGAGATCTGGTCCGCGAAATCCTGGAGCACCGCTACGCGCGCGTCCACGTCGAGCCCGCTCCAGTCGCCCTTGTCGAAAGCTCTGCGCGCGGCCTCGATGGCTGCCTCCACCTCAGCCGTTCCGGCCTGCGCGACCGTGGCGAAGGGGAGCCCCGTCCCCGGGTCGATGGTTTCGAACGTCTTTCCGTCGGCGGCGTCCACAAACTCGCCGTCGATGAACAGCTTGTACTCATCCATGGGGGATTCTCCTTCCGTTTCGCGCGCTGTCGCGGCGTAGGTCCGGCCTTCGCTACCGGCGTTCCCACTCCGCGATCAGGGCATGATGATCGCTGATCTCAGAGACGAAATGAAGGATACCGCCACGCACAGAGCTAAGGAAGCCAGCCTTGGCTGGTGGGAGCCCGACGCGCCTCGCGTCCGTGACCCGACCTAGCTCCGTGGGATGAGCGGCTTGTCGAATCCGGTGCCCTCGACGGGCTCCACGCCGCCGGTGGGGATGTGTGGGAACTGCTGTGCGCTCGTGATGTAGTCCCGCAGGATGGGAAAGATGGGCTCGCCGATCCACGTGTTCGGCTCCATGATGTCCCACTGCTCCTTCGGGTCCTGCTCCACGTTGTAGAGCTGGGGCACGGCTAGGTCGATCTTGGTCCGCCGACCGGCCTCCATGGAGAACTCCCGGAAGTGCAGCTTGAACTGCCGCCACTTGACGGCGGCCAGCTCGTCCCCGATGAAGCAGAGCAGTGACTCGCGGCTCGAGTGCTCCTGCTCGCCGAACAGGAACGGCGTCTGGTCGATGCTGTCGATGGCTCGGTCTTCGGGGATCCGGTCCGCGACGCCGACCATGGTTGCCAGCGTGGCGTAGAAGTCGACGATGGAGAAGATGTCGTTGCTCACCCGCCCCGCTTGCACGCGTCCCGGCCAGCGCACGATGCACGGCGTCCGGAGCTGGCCTTCGAGCGCCGTGCCCAGATAGCCGCGGAACGGCCCCGAATCGCCCTGCGGTCCCAGGCTGGGAATCAGCACCGGGCCGTTGTCGCTCGCCCAGATGACGATCGTGTCTTCTTCGATCCCGGCTTGCTTCAGCGCGTCGAGGACCTCCCCCGTTCTTCCGTCCACCTCGACCATGCTGTCCGCGAAGTCGCCCGCTCCCGTCCGCCCCTTGAAATCCGGATGTGGCAATGCTGGATGGTGGACCAGGCTGTAGGGGACGTAGAGGAAGAACGGGCGGTCGCCCCCCGCGTGCTGCTCTATGTAGCGGACACACCGCTCCGTGATCCGCGCGTCGACGAACGGGCGGTTCTCCAGCGTGTACGGCTCCGTCGGGACGCACTTCTCTCCGCGCCTTCCTTCCCAGAGCCACGGGATCTGCATCGAGTCTGGGTCGAACCCCAGCAGGGACGTGTACATGGAGGGGTCGCTGCTGTCGCGGACTCCCCACCATTCGTCGAACCCGTGGTCGGTGGGGAAGCGCCCCTCCACGTTTCCCAGGTGCCACTTGCCGAAGATCGCCGTCCGGTAGCCCGCGTCGCCGAGAAGCGTGGACAGCGGGTACTCCCAAGGCGAGAGCCCCTGAGGCAGGGTCGGCGGGAGCCAGCGCTGGCAGCCCGTCCGCACAGGAAGGCGGCCGGTCAGGAGCGCCGCGCGGCTCGGCGTGCATTCGGCCTCGACGTTGAAGTTGGTGAGCCGCGTGCCTTCCGATGCGAGCCGGTCGAGCACGGGCGTGGGCGCTCCCCGGACCACGCCCCCGCCGTAGCAGCCCAGGTCGCCGAACCCGATGTTGTCGAGCAGGAACAGGACGATATTGGGGCGTCGGTCGCTTGTCATACGTGCACCGGTGATTCCGAAGTTGCCGCTCCAGCATAGCAGCGTCAGGCTGGCGGTCAATCTGTTCCCCTGCGGAGCGGGCCGGCACGGCGTCGGTTCCAGACCTCCTGCGCGTGCTATGATCGCGCCATGCTGCGGACGAGGACGGGAGAGACGGGCACGGCCCGGGCGATCGCGGTGATCTCGCTGGCGGTGGCGGCAGCGCTGCTGTTTGCAGCGTGCGGGGGAGAGGAGCCGGCCCGTGATGGGACAACGCCCACGGAGCCGGTCCTGCCGTCGGTGTCGTCGCCGACCGGGGAACGGCCGACCGCCCCCGAGACCTACGCCTTCGGGAGGGGCGACGCCGATCTCACCTTCCATCTGGACACCTTCAGCTTCCGGCTGGACTACACGATAGACTGCGCCGGCGGCCAGAGCTCCGACGTCGAATGGCTCAAGGTGGCGCGCCAGGGTTCCGGACTGGAGGTGTGCCAGATCGTCGTCGCCACCGCAGGCGGCAGCCACGTGTGCAACACCGGGCCGGGGGACTTTGAGCTCGTCAGGCCGCCCGAGCCCGACGACCAGCACTGCACGCAGACTTGGGACTGGCGCGTCACGATCACACCCCAGTAGCCGGGCGGGAGACGCGTTCGGCCGGCGAAGACTCCCACTCGGTCTGTTGGCTGCGTGGCGCACTCGCGCGCCGGGATGGCGTGGGGCAACACGCCCGGCGCAACGGTCGCGATAGCGGTAGGGAGAAGGAGTTTGACACGGGAGGGAGCCGGAGCTATCATGCCGTCCCTCAGAGCCCTGCCGGTTGCGATCTCAGCGCGTCGATGCGGAAGATCCCGAGGACGCAACCGGCGAAACGACAAAGGGGGTTGACTTGGAGAGAATAAGCGACAACGTCTATGCCGAAACCGGCTTCCGGGGGTGCAATCCCGGATTCGTCGTCACCCGCGAAGGGGTGGTGATGATCGATACGCCGCAGATGCCGGCCGATGCCATAGGCTGGCGGGACGCAATCGCCGACCACGGGACGGTGCGGTACCTGATCAACACGGAGCCGCACGGCGACCACTTCACCGGCAACTACTTCTTCGAGGGCACGGTAATCGCCCACGAGGGCACGAGAGAGGCGATCTTGGCCGCCGCCGCCAACGTGGAGCAGGTCAGGGAGCGGCTGGCGGAGGCTTCCCCGGAGCTGTCTTCCCAGCTTAAGGAGTTCAGCTACCGCCTACCGGCGATAACCCTCTCGGAGAGGATGACGCTCTATGTCGGCGACCACACCTTCCGGCTCATCAACATGCCGGGGCATACTCCCTACCAGGTCGCCGTCTTCATCCCGGAAGAGCGGGTCGTCTTCACGTCCGACAACATCTTCTGCCGCGTCCAGGCATTCCTGCAGCAGGCCTTGCCCCACGAATGGCTGGAATCGCTGAACCGGCTCGAGCAGCTTGAAGCCGACGTGCTGGTTCCGGGGCACGGCGCCGTCTGCGACCGGAGCTACGTCTCGGAGATGCGGTCCGTCATCCAATCCTGGATAGATGCGGTGACGAAGGCGATCGACGAGGGCCTCACCGTGGAGGAAGCCCAGGACAAGCTGACCGACGTCGACCCCTACGCGGTCGAGGGGGGAATCGAAGCGATGTCGCGGCAGTTGCCCCGAATCAACGTCGCCCACCTGTACGAGGTGCTGAAGTAGTAGTCCGCGAAGTCGCGAGGCGTTGACGCGCCCTATTGCGCGCCTGCGCCCGCCGGTCCCCTCCCTACCGTGGTACACTGGCCCTGCTTCGAGACTAAGGAGGAGGTGCCAGATGCCAGTCGATAGCTTCAAGTGGGTGCCGCGCAGCATCGCCGGCTATTACCAGTCGATCCAGGTCCCAGAGCCGGAGGAGACGCCGTGGGCGCCACTCCGCAAGCCGGTCGAGGAGTGCCGGTTCGCCCTCGTCACGACGGCTGGACTCTACGTCAAGGGTGAGCAGCAGCCGTTCGACCTGGACCGCGAGCGCCGCGAGCCCACCTGGGGCGACCCCACCTATCGCGCCATCCCCGCAGGCGTGCGGCAAGACCAGATCGGCGTCGCCCACCTGCATATCAACACCGAGGACATCGAGCGGGACGTGAATATCGTGCTGCCCGTTCACCGCTTCCAGGAGCTCGCGGAGGCGGGCGAGGTGGGCTCGGTGGCGCCTCACCACTACTCCTTCATGGGCTTCCAGCAAGACAACAGCGAGTGGCGCGATCGCTACGGGCCGGAGGTGGCCCAGCGCATGGTCGAGGAGGAGGTCGACGCCGCCCTCCTCACCCCCGCCTGACCGGACTGCGCTCGAAACGTGCCCGTGCTGGCACGTGCCATCGAAGCGGTCGGGATCAGCACCGTCCTGGTCACCCTCATGCCCTACTGGTCCGAGAAGCTGGGAACCCCGCGCACGCTGGCCGTCGAGTACCCCTTCGGCCACATGCTGGGGAGGGCCGGGCAGCGCGACGAGCAGCTCGCCGTTATCCGGCGCGCGCTGGGCGTGCTGCGCGACGCAACGGCGCCCGGCGCCGTCGAGCATTACGAGCAGCCCTGGCAGGAGGACGAGAAGGAATGGCGGCGGCGCTGGCAGCCCGCGGAGCCGTCGCCCCTCATCAAGATGCTGCTCGATGCCGCCAAGCAGCAGGCTCAGGAGCGGCGCGAGGGGGACAACCCGGCGTAGAGCGTCCGCCCATTGGCGGCCGGTTGACGTAGGCGGGCGCGTGACACGCCCCGTTGCCGCGGCTGGCTAGCTCTCGTTCTCTCTCGGTCGGGGGGCCGGCGTGGTGCGGCGGCTTCGCAGGGCCCGGTAGATCATCAGGGCGGGCGCCAGGAAGAGGAGCGCGAGCAGGTAGCCGCCCAGCACGTCGCTCGGCCAGTGGGCGCCTACGTATATTCGCGCCGGACCCGCTGCGACCACCATCAGCAGACAGCCCGCCTGCAACGTCCAGCGCAGCGCCCGCCACGGGACGACGCTGGGGATGAGGAAGAAGAGCAGGCCGAAGAGGGCGGTCGTCCCCACGGCGTGCCCGCTGGGGAAGGAGAACCCGGATGCGTGCTCGTGCACCGCCACTAGGTCGGGCGAGGGTCGCGGTCGCTCAACCCAGCCCTTCAGCAGGTTGTTCAAGCCAAGCGGGACGAACGTGAGGAGCACGAGCACTCCCGCCGCCCAGGTGCGGCCCGCAACGAAGGCGAAAGCCAGGACAATGACAAGGCCGGCATACACCCAGGTGATACCCAGCAGGTTGACGAAGTCCAGGAAACCGCCGAAGGCCGGCACGTCGATGGACTGGACCTCATGCGCGATGCGCTCGTCCGCTGGAAACCTGTCGAAGAAGGCGGCGAAGAAAGCCAGGACAACGAAGAACACGGCGACTCCCAGCCAGGCCCAGATGGCCCAGCTAAGGCGCGAGCGTGCGGGCGACCGGCCGATCGGCTGGGCGCGCCGTGCGGCGCTCGGTTCCTGCATCGCGGTCATAGGTTGAGTATGGCACGTGGGAGAGCCGAGAGCGACAGACGAGCGAACCGATCGCACGTGGGCGTAGCGATCGGCAACAGGCTTCAGCTCTCGAGCTCGAGACTGATGTCTAGAGATGGAGCCGAGTGGGTGATGGCGCCCACGGAGATGATGTCCACGCCCGTCTCGGCGATGGCGCGCACGTTCTCCAGCGTCACTCCGCCCGAGGCCTCGATCAGCGCCTTGCCTGCGGCCTTCGCCACTACCTCCCGCATCTCTTCGACCGGCATGTTATCGAGCAGGATTGCGTCGGCGCCGCCGTCCAGCGCTTCCTGCGCCTCCTCCGCGGTCGTCACCTCTATCTCCACCCGCAGCGTGTGCGGCGTCGTGCGCCGCGCCTGCTCGATCACGTCCGCGATGGTCTGGCCGCGGGCCCGGGCCGCCGCCAGGTGGTTGTCCTTGACCAGGATGCCGTCGCTCAGGTTGAAGCGATGGTTGCGGCCTCCGCCCACCCGGACCGCGTAGCGTTCCAGCAGGCGCAGGCCCGGCGTCGTCTTCCGGCTATCGACGATACGTAGAGCCTCATTCCCCGGCAGACCGGCGACGGCATCGACAAGCCGCCGCGTGGCCGTCGCGACGCCGGACAGGCGCTGTAGGAAGTTGAGCGCAACCCGCTCGGCGCTGAGGATGGGCGCGAGCGCGCCGTCGACTCGGGCGAGCGTCTGGCCGGGTGAGACTGCGGCGCCCTCCGGTGCCTGCGCCCGGAAACCCACGTCCGGGTCCAGCGCGGCGAAGACGGCGCTGGCCACCGGCAGGCCGCACACGACGCCTTCCTCCTTGACGATGATCTTTCCGGCGCCCCGCTGGTCGGGCCGGATCAGCGCCTGTGTGGTCACGTCGCGGCGGGCGGCGTCCTCCTCGAGCGCCGCCTCCACGATGGGACGCACCAGTCCTGGGTCCAGGCCGGGGACGTGTTCCTCAGGCATACTTGCGTTCGGCGGGGGCCGCGTCCGCCCTCAGCACGATGTGCCGGCGCCACGATTCGATCGGCTCCGGGAAGTCCTGGCGGAAGTGCGCGCCGCGGCTCTCCTCCCGCCGGAGTCCCGCCTCCGCCACCATGCGGCCGCACAGCAGCAGGTTCGACAGCTCGTGCGCCGGCCGGTCGGTAGGCGCCGGCACGGCGGCCTGCCAGGCGGACAGCGTCCGGCACGCACGCCCGAGCGAGTCCCCGTCCCGGACGATGCCGACCAGTTCCCACATCAGCGCCTGGAGCGCCGGCCGGTCGAGCGTGGGCGCCTCGACAGGGCTCGGAGCGGGCAAAGAGATCGCATCCGGCGTCTGGGGCCTGGCCGTCGGCTCGTCGCCCGTGGCCTCTATCCGCTCCATGACGCGCCTGGCGAAGACGACCGTCTCCAGCAGCGAGTTCGAGGCGAGGCGGTTTGCCCCATGGACGGTGACGCAGGCGCATTCCCCGCAGGCGTACAGGCCGGGGACGGTCGTCTCCCCCCAGACGTTCGTGCGCACGCCTCCCATCGTGTAGTGGGCGGCCGGGGAGACCGGGATCGGCTCCTTCGTGATGTCGAGGTCATGCTCAAGGCAATGGCGATAGATCTGGGGGAAGCGCGCGCTCACGCGGTCGGCAGGCAGGTGGGTCACGTCCAGGTACACCCGGTCCGAGCCCGACTTGGTCAGCTCCGTGTGGATGGCGCGCGACACGATATCGCGGGGCGCCAGCTCGGCGCGTTCGTCGTATTCCGGCATGAACCGCCGCCCGTCGGCGTCCTTGAGGAGGCCGCCTTCACCCCGCACCGCTTCCGAGATGAGGAAGACCGGAACCCCCGGCAGTCGCAGCGCGGTCGGATGGAACTGGATGAACTCCATGTCCATCGTCTCCGCGCCCGCCCGGTAGGCGATCGCGATGCCGTCGCCGGTGGCGACCTCCGGGTTGGTGCTCACCCGATAGAGCTGGCCCGCGCCGCCCGTCGCCAGGATCAGCCATCGCCCCTCGAACGTCTCCGGCGTGTTCGTGCGCGTATCGAGCGTGGCCACGCCGGTGGCCCGTCCACCTTCGACGAGGATGTCCTCAACCTGGCAGTACTCCTTGATCGCGATGCGGGACATGCGGGCCAGCGAGGAGAGCGAGAGCTCGATGTGGGCGCCCGTCGCGTCGCCGCCGGCGTGGAGGATGCGTGGACGGCTGTGCGCGCCCTCGCGTCCCAGCGCCACCTCGCCGTCGACGCTGTCGAACGGGACGCCGAAGCGCACCAGGTCACTGATCCGGTCCGCCGCCTCCGAGACGAGGATGCGCGCGGCCTCTTCGTCCACCAGCCCCGCGCCCGCCACCAAAGTGTCCTGCAGGTGCAGCTCCCACGAGTCGTCCGGGCCCACGGCGGCCGCGATGCCGCCTTGGGCGTAGCGGGTATTGCACTCGTCGATGGACCCCTTGGTCAGAATGAGGACGGACCCGCGCTCCCGCGCTATCAGCGCGGCGTACAGGCCCGCGATTCCGGAACCGGCGATGATGTAGTCGTACCGCATCGTGATCTTGACTCCTTTGAGGCCGTCGCCGGCCTCCGGCGGCCTGAATTAGTGTACGAGATACACTAATCCTAGCACGGATCGCGTGGGAGGGTCAACAGGTGCGTCTGCCCGGAACCATCGGCCCGCTCCGAGCCCCTCTGAGCGGACTGTCTGCATCGTCTCTTGGGTGCGGCGGATTCCGCCTTCCCACGTGTCCGATCAGATCGCGCGCCCTTCGTCGTGCGTGACCTACGCCGAGGAATGCGGGCTTATGCTTCCGTGGACCGTTCGAGCAGGTCCACTTCTCGTACCGTCGTGCGCCCTTTCGCCTTCGATACGGCGATGGTGCGGATCTCCCAGGGGTCGAGCGCCGCGCTCCAGTCCAGGTCGAACGGTGGGAGGGTCACTCTGGCGGTCGTCCGTCGCCCCTGCGTCTCCTGCAAGCGAATGACGAGGTCCTCGCTATCCTCGGCCCTCTTGACCGCCAGGACGGAGATGTTGTCGGGGGCGACCGACAGGAGGGAGCGCTCCCACGGGTGAACACCCGCATGCGCCGAGTCCATCACATACTCGGCGGGAGCTTGGAGCTCCTCCGACCGGCGGTGCAGGTTCAACCCGGTGTAAGACCCGTCCGCGGGAATCAGCCAGAACCGCCGTTCCTGCCATCCTTGGTCCAGATAGGGGCCTGGAAAGTCGTCCGGCAGCTTGAACGGGTCGTGCTCGGCGTACGGGGCCGAGCGAACGCACGTCAGCCGCAGCAGGCCGTCGAGGCAGTCGTATGCGTATGTGGAGTCGTTCACCACCCCTAGCGCGCATGTCTTGCCGCCGATCCGCCCTTTCACCGCAAGCCAGTCCTGGCCCGGCTCCTCGCCTCCGTTGGGTACGCGTTGGGTCACTGCTCCCGGGGTCTTGGTGAAGGTCTGCGCATCCTGCAGCGCCGTTGGGATCTCCAGCTTCAGGATCTGGCGCGATTCCTGCCAGTTCACGCGCAGCCGTAGCTCGACGGCGTCGCTCTGCCGCCACGTGACGATCTCCAGCACGATGAGCGAATTGCCCCAATGACCCGTCTGCCGGACGGCTCGGACAACGGGTCCCTCCTCGATGATGCGCGTCGACTCAACCGTGGCCTTGCCCAGGACTTCGCGAAATGACTCTACGCCGTGCGCCCACGTGTCGCTCGTGTCCCTTATGGCGACCAACCCCAGCGGATCGGAGAGGAGTTCAGTGCCGTCCTGGGTCCGTAGTAATGCGACGCCGAGGTGGTCCTCCCGGACATGGCAGACGGCCGGCTGGCGGTCGTCCGGCTCGGGAGGATCCCCGCCGGCCAGGTGGAACACGCGATAGCCGCAGGGCGGAAGCTCGACAGCCGCCGTTAGGCGACCCCACTGCTTGGCTTGGTCGCTGTACTCGGAGGCCGTCCACTGGATCGGTACCGCCGCTCCCTCTCTTGTCCTCAGGTGGGTGATACGTGCGCCTCCGCGCGGCGAGACGAACGTGTCGAGCTGCACTTGAGCCGTTCGCTCCCAGGGCAGGTGGTTCATCAGGAACAGAACCCCTGCTGGCGCTTCGGACGTGTCGACGCTGCGGGCCAGCGACTGAAGCGAACTGATGGTCACGCTCGCGGCGGTCTGGCACGCCGCGCCGTTTGCGTCCCGCGTGTCCTCGTAAGACGACCGAATGCAGGACCCGGCCAGAATGTCGTGGAATTGGTTGAACAAGAGTTTCCACCAGGCCTCCCGCAGGGCACCGTCTGGATAGTCAGTCGTTCGATCAGCGTTTGACAGGACCGCAAGCGTTTCGGCCTTGGCCAGGCCCCGCTCCGCTCGTCGGTTGATCGCCTTGATCCCGCCCATCGCTGAGTAGCAGCCGCGATCTCGGTGCTGGAGCTCCTCGCGTACTACCGGGATGTCCTGGAAGGCGGGCGACTTCTCGATCTCGGCGAAGAAGGCGCCCAGTGTGCTGAAGCGGAGCTCAGGCAGGTCCGGGTCGCTTTGCAGCGAGACGACCTTCTTGAGATGCTCTCTGGTTGGCCCGCCCCCGTGATTGCCGATCCCCAGGAAGAACGCCCCGTGATCGAAGTCCGGAGGAAAGCAGTTCGTGTCGGACGCGCGAATGCTCGCCTCTATGTCGTCCGGCGTCGCGTTTGGGCCCTGACCGTAGGCGGCGGCAATGCGCCACGTCAGTACGCGTGATCCGTCCGCGCTTTCCCACCAGAACAGCATTGGTAGCTCCATCTCGTGGGCCTGCGGGCGCATCATCACGTAGTATCGGTAACCGGCCCGGGCGAGGATCTGTGGCAGGCCGCCGGCGTGACCGAACGAGTCCACGTTGTAGCCTATCCGCACGTCCACGCCGAGATGGTCGGCGAAGTAGCGCTTGCCGTACAGGCACTGCCGGACGAAGCTCTCCGCGGACGGGATGTTGCAGTCGGGCTCGACGATCCAGCCGCCCACCGGCTCCCAGCGGCCCTCCCCGAGTCGCTCCCGTACCCGCGCGAACAGGCGGGCGTCCATCTCTTGGGCCCACCGATATGTGATTGCCGCCGACTGGGAGAAGCAGAACCCGGGCACCTCGTCCATCCGGTCCAGGGCACTCTGCATCGTGGTGAGCGCCTCCGCGCAGCCGTCCCGCCACGGCCACAGCCAGACGGGATCGAGGTGGGCCTGCGCGATGATGTGCAGCGTCTTCCTATTCACAACGGGTCCTTTCACGACAGGCTTTGCGGATGGCCAGGGGCTGGCCCCGTCCGGCACGAAAGCCGGCCCGACCAGACGGAGAACGCGTCCTCGGCATCAGGCTCGCCCGCTGGTACACGGCTACATGATACTCTTCTCCGCGTCATGCCGCCGTACGCGCGCTCGGAAGGCGCTGCGGGCCGGACCTGAGTGCTATCTACGTCTGCTCCCGTCGACACCGTGGCGTCACGCGTGCCTCCTGCGCGTTGCCTCGCCATTCCGGCGAGCCTATGATGAACGCAGCGAGGAGCGACATCGCGGAGGGACAAGGTGCCCTACAAGCCCATTAGCGACTACGGCATCATCGGCGACATGCATTCCGCCGCCATCGTCGGGCTGGACGGTTCCATCGACTGGCTGTGCTATCCCCGGCTCGACTCTCCCAGCGTCTTCGCCGCCATCCTGGACGACGAGAAGGGCGGCCGCTTCCGCCTGAGTCCAACGGGCCCGCATCGGTCCGAGCAGCGCTACCTGCCCGATACGAATATCCTCTCCACGTTCTTCACCACGGCCGGCGGGCGGGTGGAAGTGCAGGACTTCATGCCTATCGGGAAGAACGCCAGGGAGTCCGCGTACGAGCTGTTGCGCGTCGTGAGGGGGCTGGAGGGCTCGGTCCAGATGTCGTGTGTGTTCCAGCCTCGACTCGATTACGCGCGTGGAGCCACCAGGGTCCGCCGCGCCCCGGGCGGCGCCGTTGCCGAGAAGGACGCGGCGCGCCTGGCGCTGGCCTCGCCCGTGGAGCTGACCGTCGAGGGCGACGCAGCCACCGGCGCGTTTTCCGTGCGCCGGGGCGAGGAGCTCGTGTTCGACCTCCATTGGGGAACCGGACAGCCGCCTGATGCCGCAGGCTGGCGCGAGCGGCTGGACTTCACCGCCGGCACATGGCGGGGCGTGCTCGACACGATCAACTACCAGGGCCGCTGGCGGGAGGAAGTCGTGCGCTCAGTGCTCGTGCTGCACCTCCTCGTCTATCTGCCGACGGGGGCGCTGGTCGCTGCCGCCACCACGTCGCTCCCCGAGTGGATCGGCGGCGACCGGAACTGGGACTATCGATACTGCTGGATCCGGGACGCCGCCTTCATCCTCGACGTATTCGACCGCCTCGGCCACATCGGCGAGACGGCCGAGTTCACGAAGTGGCTTACCGTCTTCTGCCGGTCCTGCGGTGAGCGCCTGCGACCCCTCTACGGCGTGCAACACGAGCAGGAATTTCGCGAGGTGACGCTCGACCACCTGGAGGGCTATCGGGGGTCCAGGCCGGTCCGCATCGGCAACGCCGCCGCCGCTCAGCTTCAGATGGACCTCTTCGGAGAGGTGATGGTCGCCGTCGCCTCCTTCCATCGGGCCGGCGGCCGGATCGAGGACGCCATGTGGTCGACGATCGAGAGCTTCGTACGGGCCGTCTCGGACAACTGGCGCCGGCCCGACCGCGGGATCTGGGAGGTGAGGGGAGAGCCGCGCCAATTCGTCCACTCCAAGGTGATGTGCTGGCTGGCCGTTGACCGTGCCATCACGCTGGCCGAGGTGCTGGGCAAGAGCGTCGATCTTGTGCGCTGGCGAGCCCTACGAGAGGAGATCCACGCGGACGTGCTGGCGCGTGGCTGGAACGAGCGGCTTGGATCGTTCGTCCAGTTCTATGGCGCGGAATACACGGACGCTGCTCTACTAATGATCCCCATGGTGGGCTTCCTGCCCGCCGACGACGAGCGCATGCGCTCCACGGTGCGATGCATCCAGGAGGAACTGACCGTGAACGGTCTGCTGCGCCGCTATCCGGTCGACCGCACCGACGATGGCTTTGGGAGCGAAGAGGGAGTGTTCACCATGTGCACGCTCTGGCTCGTCGCCTATCACATCTTCGTCGGGGAGCTGGAGCAGGCGCGCCGGCTTTTCAATCGTGTCCTGGCGGCGGGGAACCACTTGGGGCTCTTCTCGGAGATGGTGGACGCCTGCTCGGGGCAGGCTCTGGGCAACTTTCCCCAGGCGTTCACGCATGTCTCACTCATCCACACGGCCCGCAACCTCGACCTGGCCTTGCGCCGGAGAGAGGCGCTTCGACACGAGGACGTGCGGGTCGGCGAACCCGGTGCCAAGAAGGAGGTTTCATGAGCGATCTACCGCGTATCGTGCCGGCCGCGGTCACCCCGTTCTCGGAGGGAGGCGAGCGCCTCCTCCTGGAATGGATCCCACAGCACTTGAACTACCTCGAGCGTCGAGGCGCTGATGGCGTGCTGGCGCTGGGCACAAACGGCGAAGGTCCCTCCCTCACGCTCCGGGAGCGGAAAGACGTCATCGACGCCGTGCTCACCCACCGGGGACGGCTTGGCGCGTTTATCGGCACCGGCTGCGCCTCGCTGCCGGAGACGATCGAGCTCTCCCGCTATGCCATCGAGCGCGGTGCCGACGCCGCGCTGGTCGTGCCGCCGTTCTACTTCAAAGAGATCGATCCCCAAGGCCTCATCGCCTACTATGGGACGCTCCTCGATGCGCTTTCGCCGGTCCGCAAGGTCATTCTCTACAACATCCCGGACGTGTCCGGCGTCGAGATCAGCGACGAGTTGGTGGACGCGCTCGTCGACAGATACCCGGAGCGGCTGCTCGGCATCAAGGACACCAGCGGTAGCGTGGAGCGCACCCGGCGCTATGTCGAGCGCTATCCTCAGCTCGCCGTCTACAGCGGGGGGGACCGCGGCCTGGCCGGAGCGCTTCAAGCGGGCGCGCATGGCGCCATCTCCGGCGGCGCCAACGTCCGGCCTGACCGTTTCGCCGCCGTGGTCCACGCCCACGCCGCGGGAGAGGACCTGGAGGCGCTTCAGGCGGGCGTGGACAGCATCCACGAGGCGATTCGCGGCCTCCCCTCCCACAGCGCCATCAAGCACCTGCTCCACCTGGTCGCCGGCCTCCCGCTCACCTACGTGCGCCCGCCTCTCCGCGACCTGACACCGGATGAGGTCGACATCCTGTCGCATCGGGTGGGGGAGCTGGCGCTCGCCTGACGCCGCCGTAGACGCAGCGGCGCCCCGACTCCTCGGGGCGCTTCGCTCGGGGGCAGCCAGCCGTCAGGCGGGTATCACGACTTCTTGCCTTCCAGGACGCCCTTGGTCTTCACCTCGATCGTCTTCGGGCGCATCTCGGCGGCCTTGGGCAGGCGAAGGTCGAGCACGCCGTCCTCGAAGGTGGCCTCGGCCTTCTCCGACTCCACCCGGACGGGCAGTGTGAACGCGCGCTGGAACGTACCGTAGCGTCGCTCCCGCCTGTAGTACTCGTGTTTCTTCTCTTCCTCTTCCTGCTTGACCTCACCCTTGATCGTCAGGGTCCCGCCGGTCACGGAGATCGAAACGTCGTCCGGCTTCACGCCCGGTAGAGACGCCCTTACAACGACCTCGTTCTCGGTCTCGTAGAGGTCCACGGGGAACAGCCCCTCGCCGTTCTCCCAGTTCAGCAGACGCCACGGCCGGCTGAAGCCTCGGTCGAACAGGCTGTCCATGGTGCTCCTCAGGTCCGCCATCTCACCGAATGGGTCCCAACGTATGATGTTAGCCATTGTGTTTCCTCCGTTGCTCTTGATCTTGCCTGTAGGTTCATGGGGCTGGCTGCCCTTACTTCGTCTTGATCATATCGCGTGCCTGGTAATTTGTCAAGCAAGCTGACAATGGGACTGTAGCTTTTTTTCTACCCACATTGACCTATTTCCGCCCGTCCCCTATAATAATCATGAGGAGCCATGCCCAAGAAGAACTTCTACGACGTCCTTGGGGTGCCCAGGAGCGCGTCTCAAAAGGACATCCGACAGGCCTACCGGCGTTTGGCCAGGAAGTACCATCCCGACGTGAACCGTGGCGACAAGTCGGCCGAGGCCCGCTTCAAGGAGATCAACGCGGCCAACGAGGTGCTCTCCGACGCCGAGAAGCGCAAGAAGTACGACAAGTACGGCGATCAGTGGGAGCACGCCGACCAGATCGAGGAGATGCAGCGACGGGCGGGCGGGCGGGCGTTCCGCTTTGGCCAGGGCGGCGTCACCTTCGACATCGGCGACATGGGCGGCCTGGGCGACATCGGTGATCTGGGCAGTCTCTTCGGGGGTATCTTCGGCGGGCGTCAGCGTCGCTCCCGCAAGGGCGCCGATGTCGAGAGCAAGGTGGAGGTCACGTTGGAGGAAGCGTTCCACGGCGGTGCGCGCACGCTGCAGCTTGCCACGGAGGAGCCCTGCGCCACCTGCGGTGGCACGGGCCAGGTGGCCAACGCGATCTGCCACGTTTGTCAGGGCCGGGGCGCCACGGCGAAGCCGCGGCGCATCGAGGTGAAGATACCGCCCGGCGTTGACACCGGCTCCCGGGTGCGGATCGCGGGCGAGGGTCAGCCCGGCATGGGCGGGGGACCTCGGGGCGACCTCTACCTCGTGATATCAGTGCTGCGTCACGCCAGCTTTGAGCGCAAGGGCAACGACCTCCACGTCGAGGTTGAGGTGCCCCTCACGGATGCCGTGCTCGGCGTCGAAGTGGAGGTGCCCACGATCACCGGCAAGGTCATGCTGAAAGTGCCGCCTCTGACCCAGAACGGCAAGCTCTTTCGGCTGACGGGTCTGGGGATGCCGAAGCTGAAGGGACAGGGTCGAGGTGACCTCTACGCCCGCCTCAAGGTCCGACTCCCCGAGGAGCTGGACGAACGTGAGAAGAAACTATTCGAGGAGTTGCGGGCCGCGGGGATCTAGCGGTCGTGACCTCGCTGTCGGAGGTGAGTAGCACGTGACGAACGAGGAAGAGCTACCGGAAGACGAGCCCTGTTACGTGATCAGCGTCGCGGCGCGCATGGTGGGCATGCACGCCCAGACCCTGCGCTACTACGAGCGCGCCGGGCTCGTCCGTCCGTCTCGGTCGGAAGGGCGTCGACGCCTCTACTCGCCGGCGGATGTCGCCCGCCTGCGCGAGATCCAGGGACTGATCAACGACCTGGGCGTCAACCTGGCCGGCGTCGACGTCATCTTCCGCATGCGCCACCGCATGATCGAGATGGAGGAAGAGATCGAGGGGCTCCGCAGCCAGCTCCAGCGCCTGCGTGACCGCAGGTTGCCGGCGCCGAGGGAACAGGTGTGATAAGCCAGGCAATCTTCTGTCCCTACGAAGGGGAAATCCTGCGGCCTGGAGCCCGCAGCTTGGGAGATCCAGAAGCCGCCGGTTTCAACCGGCGGATGGGCACCCAACGGGCGCAGGAGGTGGCGGAGAAGACCTGCGGGCTGAAGCCCGCAGCTTGGGGAATCGAGAAGCCGCCGGTTTCAACCGGCGGACAGGCCTGTCGCCCTGAGCAACGCGAAGGGTCTGGCGCTCCCGGAGGGACGGAACGCCTGGTCCTCGCGGCCGACCAGATGCTTCGCTGCGCTCAGCATGACCATCAGCAGCGTGGCGACGTAGCCCGCCGCTAGGACAGGACAGCATACAAGAGGTAACACAGCCATGATGAGACAAGACCGGTTCACCCAACAGGCGCAGGAGGCGGCGGAGAAGACCTGCGGGCTGAAGCTCGCAGCTTGGGGAATCGAGAAGCCGCCGGTTTCAACCGGCGGACAGGCCTGTCACCCTGAGCAACGCGAAGGGTCTGGCGCTCCCGGAGGGACGGAACGCCTGGTCCTCGCGGCCGACCAGATGCTTCGCTGCGCTCAGCATGACCATCAGCAGCGTGGCGACGTAGCCCGCCGCTAGGACAGGACAGCATACAAGAGGTAACACAGCCATGATGAGACAAGACCGGTTCACCCAACAGGCGCAGGAGGTGCTCGCCGCCAGCCAGGAGCTGGTCCGCCAGCAGCGCCACAGCCAGTGGGACGTGGAGCACGTCCTCCTGTCCCTCCTCCAGCACCCCGAGGGCCTGGCCCGCCAGATCCTCGAGCGGCTGGACGTCGACGTCAATCAGCTCCGCGATCGCGTCGCGGCCGAACTGGCGAAAGCGCCCAAGCTGGCCCATGACGTGGTGCAGATCTACACGACGCCGCGCATCGTCCGGATGCTTGAGACGGCCAACGCGGAGGCGGAACGGCTCAAGGACGAGTACGTCTCCGTGGAGCACCTCCTGATTGCCATAGCCGATGAGCGCGAGGGCGACTCGGCGCGCATCCTGGCGGAGTTCAAGGTCGATAAGGAGCGGCTCTACAAGGCGCTGGCCGAGATCCGCGGCGGCGCTCGGGTCGACACGCCGACGGCGGAGAGCCGCTACGGCGCGCTGGACAAGTACTCCGTGGACCTCACTGAGGCCGCCCGCCAGAACAAGCTCGACCCCGTCGTCGGTCGCGAAGCCGAGATCAAGCGGGTCATGCAGATCCTCAACCGGCGCACCAAGAACAACCCGGTGATCATCGGCGAGCCCGGCGTGGGCAAGACCGCCATCGCCGAGGGACTGGCCCAGCAGATCGTTGCCGGCGACGTGCCGGAGAACGTCAAGGGCAAGCGGCTCCTCGCGCTCGACATGGGCGCGCTGGTGGCCGGCTCCAAGTTCCGGGGAGAGTTCGAAGAGAGGCTCAAGGCCGTGTTGGACGAGATTCGCCGGGCCGAGGGCGAGGTGATCATGTTCCTCGATGAGCTGCATCAGGTAGTGGGCGCGGGCGGCGCCGAGGGCGCCATCGACGCCTCCACCATGATGAAGCCAGCCCTCGCTCGCGGTGACCTCCACGCCATCGGCGCTACCACGCCGGACGAGTACCGCCAGCACGTCGAGAAGGACAAGGCGCTGGAGCGCCGCTTCGCCCCGGTCTGGCTGGACGAGCCGAGTGTCGAGGAGACCATCGAGATTCTGAAGGGGCTGCGCGCCCGCTACGAGCAGCACCACAAGGTCGAGATCACGGACGATGCCCTGGTTGCCGCCGCGAGGCTCTCCCAGCGCTACGTCACTGAGCGGTTCCTGCCGGACAAGGCGATCGACCTCATTGATGAGGCCGCGTCCAAGATCGTGATCGAGGCGCAGAGCATGACGCCCGACCTGCGTGACCTCAAGAACCAGCTCGACACCTTGGCCGCCGAGACCGAGGCCGCGGCCCAGCGCCAGGACTACGAAGAGGCCGCGCGCATCCGGCAGGAGGTGCTCCGCATTCAGGAGGAGTACGACGAAAAGCGCCGCCAGTGGGAGCAGGAAGAGAGGATCTCTGTCCGCGTGGACGAAGCAGCCATCGCGGAGCTCATCGCTTCCATGACGGGCATCCCCGTCTCCCGCATGCTGGAGGGCGAGGCGGAGAAGCTGCTCCACATGGAGGAGCGCCTCCACGAGCGCGTTGTCGGCCAGGACGAGCCCGTCAAGGCCGTGTCCGAGGCGCTGCGGAGGGCCCGCGCCGGGCTCAAGGACCCGCGCCGGCCCATCGGCAGCTTCATCTTCCTCGGCCCCACCGGCGTCGGCAAGACGGAGCTGGCCCGCGCCCTGGCCGAGTACATGTTCGATGACGAGGACGCCATGATCCGTATGGACATGTCGGAGTACGGCGAACGGCACACGGTCGCGCGGCTCATCGGCGCCCCGCCCGGGTACGTTGGGTACGACGAAGCGGGCGGCCTCACGGAGGCGGTGCGGCGCCGGCCCTACCGTGTCGTGCTCTTCGACGAGATAGAGAAGGCGCACCCGGAGGTGCTGAACGTGCTCCTCCAGATCATGGAGGACGGCCGCCTGACGGATGGCCACGGCCGCACCGTGAACTTCCGCCACACTGTGGTGATCATGACCTCCAACCTGGGCACCAGCTCGGAGGCGAAGGGTGCCTTCGGCTTCGTCACCGACCGGACGAAGTCCGAGGGCGAGCGCGACAAGCTGCGCAAGAACGTGGAGGAGGCGCTCCGTCGCTTCTTCCGGCCCGAGTTCCTCAACCGAGTGGACGAGATCATCATCTTCGAGCCGCTCACCCAGATGGAGCTCGAGTCCATTGCCGAACTGATGCTGAAGGAGGTTCAGGAGCGTCTGAGTGACCGCCGTGTCACCATCGACGTGACCGAAACCGCGAAGCGCGCGCTGGTAGAGGAAGGCTACGACCCGACCTACGGCGCCCGGCCGTTGCGCCGAGTCGTCGAGCGTCAGGTCGAGAACGCCCTGGCCCGCCGCATCCTGTCCAATGAGTTCGCCGAGGGCGATCGCGTCCTGGTGGACTACGAGAAGGAGAAAGGCTACACGTTCTCCAAGGCGAAGGAGGGGGTGGCGGCGGCATCCTCCTCGTAGCAGGAGCCCTCTGCGGGCGGGGGATCGGCCCGCCGGTTCCCGCGGCGGATCGGGGCGCGTCGGGCGGTGATCTCGTTGCCCGATCGGATGGCCATTTGGTATCATGCGCCCGTCTACCGGAAGTACAGAGTGTAAAAGGATGGTCAATAGCGCGGTACTGGTTCTGAATCAGAACTACCAGCCTCTCAACGTGTGCAACGCCGGGCGTGCCTTCGTCCTGGTCGACCGCGGGAAGGCGGAGGTGTTGGAGCACGGTGACGGCGGGATAACGACGCCCAGCTACGTCTTCCCCAGGCCCTCAGTGATCCGCATGGTGTACATGATCAAGCGCCCGCGGCCGATGATGCGTCTCTCCCGCCGCGAGGTGTTCACTCGCGACAAGTACACCTGCCTGTACTGCGGCCGCCAGACCCACGACCTGACGCTGGACCACGTCATCCCCCGACATCGGGGCGGGCTGCACGAGTGGAACAATCTGGCCTCGGCCTGCAAGGCCTGCAACCATCGCAAGGCGGGGCGGACGCCCAAGGAAGCGCGGATGCGCCTCCTGAGGGAGCCGTTCGCGCCCAAGGTGAACAGCTACTACGTCGTGTACCGTTACCTGGACGGCCAGGAAAGCTGGCGGAAGTTCCTGCCGGGCTGGGAAGACGCGGACGGGTATAGCTAGCCCCGGGGAACGGGGAACTCGCGGAGGCCGGATGGGAGTCCGGCCTTCTTGCTTTGCATCTTGCCGCACCAGCGGGCAGACGGCTACAGCACCCTAGAAGGGCGAATTGGGGTACTCAAATTCACCTTCCATGGGCACGGTGTCAGCCACGTAGAAGCTTCCGTCGGGCCGTTCCTTCACCAGGACCCAATACATCTCTCCGTAGGCGGGGCGAAAGACGTAGACGGGATCGCCGCTTGCGCTGCCTGACTCAAGCGTGGGCAGGTCATAGCACGGCTTCGATGTCCCGGCTTCCCCGGAGTTGCAGTTGATGATCGGCGACCCTTCGAACCCGAAGGCCGCGTAGATCGCCTCCTCCGCAGTGGTGAATCCCTCCTGCCCGGGCGCCCCGGGCGTCGACGTGGGCTCTCGCGAGGCGGCGGCCGTGGCTGCGGAAGCGGCCGTTGGAGCCTCTATCGCCGCGGTCTCCGGTTCGAACTCGGTACTCCCCAGGACCGTCTCCAGCGTGCCGACGCTGCTGTCCCATTCGCTCTCCGGCGCCTCCAGCACGAACTGATAGACGCGGGTGCCGTCGACGTTCACGATGACGTAGCGTTTGACGACGGCGCCTCCGCCCCCGTCTTCCAGCAGCCCGATCGAGACCCCCTCCGCAGTCCCAACTGGCACCGTCTCCGGCTCCTCCACCACCTCGAGCCGGGCTGCGTCGGTGGCTCCCTCGCCCGCCATCGCGCCGACCAGCGCGTCGCCGTCGGGAGCGGCGGTGCTGCCGGGCTCGACGGTCAGGCGCGACCCTCCCGGCACGGGCACGGTCAGATCGGCCTCGCTCTCCGCCAGCACCAGACCGCGCTCACCGTTGTTGAGGAAAGCCCAGCCGGCGGGCAGCGTGAGCGTCACGCCCGCGGCACTCACCTGCGAACCGGACGTCTGCATGCCACCTTCGTCTTTACCATCACCGCCCAACCACAGGAAGAGAACAACGATCAGCGCCACGAGGGCGGCTGCGGCCGCACCGCCCACCAGTACCCGTCGGTCGATTCCCCCCACTCTGCTCGTCTGGGTGGCCGAAGGCACGGCCCCTCGGTCCTCCGGCTGCGCCGGTCGGACCGGCCGGCCGCACTTCTCGCAGAAGCGAATGGCCGGCCCCAGCGCGGCTCCGCACCCGGCGCAGAACCTGGCTGCCGCGCTCACGGCGCGCCTCCCCCACCTGAGCTGGAATCTGCGCCTGGCGAAAACCGTTCCTCCCACCCGAGGGCATCCCTGCCCGCGACCAGCTCCAAGAAGCGCCCGACGGCGGTCACCCGGTCCTGGCCGGGGACCGTGTACGTCGTGCGGTCGTCCGCGAGCTTCCTGATCAGCGGCATGGCGGCGCCAACCGACGGGAAGAGCGGCAAGCCGTCCTTGCCCTGGAGACCGGCGAGAAACACAGCGATGAGCACTTGACTTGCGAGATCCTCTTCCTGTTCAGTCGGGTTGGGAAACCTCTCGAGAATCGAGTCCTCCACAGCCCCCCTCTCCTCCCAAGCGCGCCGCGCCCCATCGCAGCGGGTGAGGCCAGCAAGGGTCCTGGGGTCGCGTGCCGGGTCGCTGGCGGTCCGGCCAGGACAATGCACGTATTCTGAGATTCCAGGGATCAGGGGATCGAGACCTGATGCACCCCAGAAGACTGCCGCGATGTCTGTGGAGTCGTCGGTTGTGGTCTCGCCATCCGACGCGTCGTCCGGCGGAGCCACAATGCCCGGTTCCTCCTCCGGCTCCCCGGTCAGGACTGCCGCCAGCTCTTGGTCTACGTGCTTGGCGATGGCTTTCGCGGCGTCCGTCTGCCCGAGAGCGGACCGGACAAAGAAGAGGTACTCCTCGCGGTGAAACCACAACCAGTACTCCCCCCGCTCGTTCACGTACTCGACCGCTGCGTCCCCTAGGCCAGACATGGACCTGCCGCCGCCTAGGGTGTCGCGGGCAACCTGCGGGCTCTCGAGCACCAGGATCCTCGCATCCACGCATGTCTGCATTTCATCCGGTGGATCGAGGCAATCTCCACGGGTAGCGTCGCAAGCGTCGCTCCTCGTCCAGCGAATGTCATAGCCCTGGTCTTGTGGGAACAGTGCGCAGAGTTCGTCGGGACCCAGGCTCTCCTCCAGAAACGAGAAGGCCACACGAGCAGTGCCCGGGCGCATCGTGTCTTCCCCGCCGGCGGACGTGGACCAGACCAGCCCACCCGCCAGGATGAGGGCAAGGATAGGGACCAAGAGAAGGAGATGCTTCAGTCTTCGGCCTCCGGGTTTCGGATGTCGCGGATTATAGGGGAGGGCAGCGCGCGCGTCAACGGCTGCCATGTGGCGTACCACGGCCGGGCCCGAAGGCCCCGACGTGTCGAGGGCCTTCGCTGTGTCCGGTCGCTATCCCGGCTGGCAGTTCCTGCAGAAGTTGGTGATACGCTGGCCGGCGGTGATCTCGGAGATGCGGCCGCCGCATTCGGGACACTGCTCGCCGCCTTTGCGGTGGATCTTCAGGAAGTCCCGCCGCTCCTCGTAGTTGAGCTCGTCCCGCATCTGCTCCGTCACAATCGGCGTCGCCCATTCGAAGACGCTGCGCATCGACTCGTAGAGCCGGTCCGTGTCGTCGTCGCTCAGCGTCGTCCGCTTGCGGTAGGGGTGCAGCCGCGCGGCGAATAGGATCTCGTCCGCGTACGCGTTCCCGATGCCGGCGACGAAGCGGTGGTTAACCAGGACGTTCTTGATCTGGCCCCTGAACCGACGGATACGGTCGGCGAACTCCTCTCGGGACACCTCCAGCGCGTCGGGCCCCATCTCGTCGAACTGTGGTACTTTCGAAAGCCGGTCGTCCAGTACCAGGTAGATCTTGCCCATCACGCGATCGTCCGCGTAGCGCAGCTCCCATCCATTCGCCAAACCCAAGACCAGGCAGGTGCGGGCGCGGCGTTTCTCGTCCGGTTGCAGATACTGGAAACGGCCCGTGAGCATGGCGTTGATCACCAGGAGGTGGCCGCTGCGAAGCGAGAAGATGAGGAACTTGCCCTGCCGACGTGTCTCGCCGAAGGTGTTCCCTTCCAGCGTCCGCACCAGTTCCTCCTTGGGAACGCGAAACACGACCGGGATCAGGAATTCGGCCCGCTCGATTCTTGTGTCGGGGAGACGTTGGTTGAGGAAGCCGCGAATGGCCTCCAGCTCAGGGATCTCGGGCATCGTCCCAGCGCGGGTAGGAACCGAGCACGCGCAGGAAGAACGCTTTCGCCTCCACGGCGCCAAGCGCCTCTGCCACCGCTGGTTCCGACCGGTGGCCCTCCAGGTCCACCAGGAAGATGTAGGTCCCTAGCTCTTCCCGGGACGGGCGCGACTCGATCTTCGTCAGGTTGATCGTCCGGTCGGCGAATTCGTGCAGGACTTCCACCAACGTTCCCGGCCGGTCATGGGCCACGGTGAAGGCGATGGAGGTCTTGTCCCGCCCTGTCGGCCTGCTGTCCTCCCGCCCCAGGACGGCGAAGCGGGTCTTGTTGTGGGGATTGTCCTGGATAGCGCGGGCCAGCACCTGAGCCTCGTGGAGCGCGGCCGCCCGCGCTGTCCCGATGGCGGCGCCTCCCTCCACACCCAGCATCTCCTCCACCGCTGCGGCCGTGGAGAGGGCGGCCTCTTGCCTCGCCTTTGGGAAGCAGCGCTCGATGAACTTCCGGCACTGGTTGAGGGCCTGCGGGTGAGAGAAGATGACCCCCACGTCCTCTGCCGATGCCCCGGGCGCTGTGATGAGACAGTGCTCGACGGCCAGGATCAGCTCGAAGCGGATGGCGAGCTGCGTCTCGTGGATCAGCGCGTCCAGCGTCTGGGTGACGGAGCCCTCCAGGCTGTTCTCGATGGCAAGCACGCCTTCATCGGCCATGCCGGACTCGACAGCCGATGCGACGGCAGCCTCGCTGACAAAGGGGATGAGCTCGGCGTCGGCCTGGTAGCGCAGCGCCGCCTCCTCGCTGAAGGTGCCCGGAGGTCCCAGGTAGGCCAGACGGGTCATTGCTCGGCTCAGGGGCTGCGGTCGGCAGGAGGCAGTGTTAGGGCGGCCCGGAGTGACTCTTCGCTTTCCTGGAGCGTCACCGCCACCACCTCGTCGCCGGCATGGATGACGGTGTCGGCGGTGGGCGCCTTCGGGTTGCCCTCCGAATCGACGATGCCCCAGATGAGCGACTGCTGGGGCAGCGCCACGTCTTGGAGCGCCCGGCCGATGACCGCTGCGTCGTCCGGCACCTTCACTTCAACGATCTCGAAGCCCCGCCGCAGCGTCAGCAGCGAGATGAGGGGATGCGTCGGCAGCTCCTGTTCGATGTGCGACATGATGGCGGAAGTGGCACTGACCGCCAGATCGATGCCGAGCTTCCGAAAGATCAGCTCGTTCTTCGGGTTGTTGATTCGGGCCACCGTCCGGGGCACGTTGAACACGTGGTGGGCTACCTGACAGGCGACCAGGTTGTCCTCGTCGTCGCCCGTGACAGCGATAAGCAAGTCCGCCCGCCCCGTCCCTGCCACTTCATGGATGGCTGCCTCGCAGCCGTCGCCGCGCATCACGATCTCGCCCAGCGTTTCCGCGATCTCCTCGCACTTGGCTGGATTTCGCTCGATGACCAAGACCTCGTGGCTGGCCCCCACCAACTCGTTGGCCAGGTAGAAGCCCACCTTGCCTCCGCCCACGATAACGATATACATCTACGAACTCTCGCCGGGCGCCCGGTCTGCCTCGCCGGCCTCCATCGGCGTATGGGTCTTCGCCTCCAGCTCATCCTTCAGAAGCTGGGCCATCACCTTGGTGGGGGCGACCGTTCTGATCCCTAGCTTGCGGTACATCTCCTCACGGATCGGGTCGTAGATGCGGCAGACGACGCGGGGCACGCCGAAGATGTGCTTCGCGACCTGAGCCGCCATCACGTTCCGGTTGTCGCCGGCGGTGACGGCAACAAAGGCGTCCGCCTCTTCGATGCCCGCCCGGCGCAAGACGTCCTGGTCAATGCCGTTGCCGGTGATCTTGCGCCCCTCGAACGATTCCGGCAGGAAACGCTCGAACTGATATGCATTCACGTCCACCGTGGTAACGTTGTGGCCCTCTTCCTCCAGCATCACCGCCAGCCGCGAGCCGGCCCGTCCGCACCCCATGATGACGACGTTCATCTCATTCCTCCACGGGATGACGGCATACCCAGACCTCGCAGGGCGCGCTCTTCAGGACGTACCGCACCACCCGCCCGAGCTGGAACTCGCCGAACGGCTGCTGATAGTCCATCCCCAGGATGATCAGATCGACGTCGCGCTCGATCCCCTCGTCGACGATGGCAGGGCTGGCCTCGCGCGCATGAAGGATCTCTCCCTCCACGTCGAACTCCTGCTCTTGCGCCACCTGCTCCGCCCGGGCCAGGATCTCGTCGCCCGCGGCCTCCTCCGTCTCGAGTTGCGCGTCCAGCGGAAGGGTGCGCTTCACTTCGATGACGTGCACCACGTATACCTTCCCCTTGTTGCTGCGGGCGATATCACAGGCCAGAGCCACCGCCTGCATGCTGGCGTGGGAGCCATCCACGGGTACCATGATGGAGCGCAGATGGGTTGTCGATTCAGCAGGGGACAAGAACTAGCGACCTCAGATTAGTGCACCAGATAGGTTACCCTGCGGTCAGGCAGCAAGCGCATTATAGGCACGCCCGTTTCACACGAGCAAGACACATCCTCCAGTCCTTGTCGGCACGTCTAGGGCGGGATAGAATAGGTTGATACTACCAATCGCGAACGTCGTATCCCATACCTAGTAGGAGCGCACGATGTCACCCCAGGCAGGAGACGGTTCTTCGGTCGCAGGCGAGACGGGCACTTGGCGGGTCAAGAGTGGCCTGGCGCAGATGCTGAAGGGCGGCGTCATCATGGACGTGGTGACGCCGGAGCACGCAAAGATCGCCGAGGAAGGCGGCGCCTGCGCTGTTATGGCGCTGGAGCGCGTTCCCGCCGATATCCGCGCCGCCGGCGGCGTTGCCCGCATGGCGGACCCGGAGGTGATCGTCCGTATCACGGAGTCCGTCACCATTCCGGTGATGGCAAAGGCCCGTATCGGCCATTTCGTCGAAGCGCAGGTTCTGGAGGCGCTGGGCGTCGACTACATTGACGAGTCCGAGGTGCTTACCCCGGCCGACGAGCACCATCACATCAACAAGCACGTCTTCAAGGTCCCCTTCGTTTGCGGCTGCCGCGATCTGGGGGAGGCGCTTCGACGCATCGGCGAGGGCGCGGCCATGATCCGCACCAAGGGCGAGGCGGGGACCGGCAACATCGTCGAGGCCGTGCGCCACATGCGCGCGGTCTGGGACGGCATTCGCCGACTTCAGACCATGCCTGAGGACGAGCTCATGGCCGAGGCGAAGGCGCTCGGCGCCCCGTACGATCTGGTGCGCGAGACCCGAGAGCTGGGTCGGCTGCCGGTCGTGAACTTCGCCGCGGGTGGAGTCGCCACCCCCGCCGACGCTGCCCTCATGATGCAGTTGGGCGCCGACGGCGTCTTCGTCGGCTCCGGCATCTTCAAGTCGGAGGACCCGGCCAGCCGCGCCCACGCCGTCGTGCAGGCGGTCACCCACTACCAGGACCCGAAGATCATCGCTGAGGTTTCGCGCGGCCTGGGCGAGTCCATGCGCGGTCTGGAGCTGAGCGAGATCCCCAAGGAGGAGCTGCTCGCCGGCCGCGGCTGGTAGCGTCGCGTCTCCATCAGGTCCGACCAGAGCCGGGCTCGTGCGGACCGCGCCTCCTCGCGGGTCGTGCTGCTTCGTCGCTTGCGTACGGTCGAATGCCAACCCGAATGAGGCGGCAGGCAGCGCCTCTCTTGCTCGGACTGTCTTGCCCCTGCAGGAGAAGGCCGGCAACCTGATACAATGGCTCAGGTAATGACCAACACAGTTGGCGTCCTCGCCCTCCAGGGCGATTTCGAGGAGCACGTCGTTGTCCTCAAGACGCTGGGCGTGCGTGTCGTCGAGGTTCGTCTGCCGGAGCAGCTCGCCGATCTGCGCGGGCTGATCATCCCTGGCGGCGAAAGCACCACGATCGTGCGGCTCATGTACCAGTGGGAGCTGTTGGAGCCGGTACGGCAGCGCGCCCTCGATGGCATGGGAGTCTGGGGCACCTGCGCCGGCGCCATCCTGTTGGCGGAGCGCTCGTCTGACCTGGACCGCGAGGGGCTGCGCCTGATGGACATCGACGTGGAGCGGAACGCCTTCGGCCGCCAGGTGGACAGCTTCGAGGTGATGCTCGAGGCGGCCGTGTTGGGCCCGCGGCCGTTCCGCGCCGTCTTCATCCGCGCTCCCGTGATCAGCCGCGTCGGGCCGATGGTGGAGGTGCTTTCCAGCCTGCCGGACGGTACCGTCGTCGCGGCGCGTCAAGGGAGACTTCTCGCTACCGCATTCCACCCGGAGCTGACCGACGACACGAGGTTTCACGAGTACTTCCTCAACCTGGTCACTGATCGATCATCGGTGGCGACGCCCGCCCCGGCGGCGACGGGACCGCCCGACTAGAGAGGAGCCATCGACGGGTCCCGACATGGTCAGCGCCCGCACCGTCCGCCCGACCGACCTGGTGGCCCTGGTGGCCTACGATGGACGGGTGTACCCCAATGAGGCCGTCACCCGGGACCGCATCGGCAAGGACGCCTCACCGCACCCGCTGGGGACGGCGCTTGAGCAGTGGTTCTCCTTCGCCACAGGCCGCCACACCTGGATCAGTGTGAGAGGCGCCGCGCTCCGTGGCCTGGTTTCCGCCCGCAAGCGCGGCTCGAAAACGGCCTGGGAGATCGACTGCCTCATCGACGCCGCCGACGACGATTCCAACGTGCTCACAAGCCTGCTGGAACAGGTGGCGACCGATGCCGGCCGCGCGGGCGCGGAGAAGGTGTTCCTCCGCGTCGCATCCGACAGGGATGTCGTGACGACGGCGTGCTCCTCCGGCTTCTCCGCCTATCTCACTGAGCGGCTGCTCGCGCTCGAGGGACAACCAGAGGAGATCGAACGCAACGGACCAGAGCGCCCCGCCGCGCACTCGGACAGCGTGATCCGCCCCTGGGGACGCGCCGATGCCTACCCGACCTTCCGGCTCTACAACCGGTGGACGCCCGAGCCCGTGCGCCGGGTCGAGGCGGTCACTTTCCGGGAGTGGCTGGCCGTTCGGGAACGGGTCTCGCCGATGCGGGGCACCCGCCAGTACGCCATGGAAGGCGAAGGCCGACTAGCGGGGTGGCTGCGGACCGCCGCTGTGGGAGAGTTGGGCCGCTTTGACCTGATGGCGGACCCGCCGACGCCGGAACTGCTTGACACCCTGATCGACGCGGCGCTCGCCCGCCTGAGAGGCCGGTCGGCTCTCCTCACCCTCGTGCCCGAGTTCGCCGAGGGGCTGCGCGCGTGCCTGGAGCGCCGCGGGTTCGTGGAACGGGGCGAGTTCGTCGTGCTGGCCCGGCAGACCACCCAGACCGTCCGCGTGCCTCAGCTCGTGCCGGCGGCCCCGGCGCAGACGTTCCCGATATGAGGAGCAGGTATTGACCGACCGAAAGCAGATCACCGATGACTTGGATGCCATGCTGGACGCGCTGCCGCCGCACATCGTGGGTCCGCTGCGCGAGCGGGAGGACAAGCACGACCTGCTGGAAGTGGTGCTCGACCTGGGCCGGCCTCCGGAGGCCCGCTTCCCCGCGAGCGAGGCGATTCTCAGCGAAGTCGAGGTGAGCGACGCCGACATCGAATACGTGGTGAGCCGCATCGGCGAGTTCGGCGACGACAACCGCGCGGGCATCGAGCGCACTCTTCACCGCATCTCCTGCTTCCGCAACCGGCGCGGACGCATTGTCGGCCTCACCTGCCGCGTCGGCCGCGCCGTATACGGCACCATCAGAGTCATCGATGATCTCATCAAGACCGGCAAGAGCATCCTGCTGCTGGGCCGGCCGGGTGTCGGGAAGACCACCATGCTCCGGGAAGTGGCCCGCGTCCTGGCCGACGACGTCGACAAGCGTGTCGTGATCGTCGATACGTCCAACGAGATCGCCGGCGACGGCGATATCCCCCACCCCGCGATCGGCAAGGCGCGGCGGATGCAGGTGGCTACGCCCGCTCTCCAGCATGCTGTCATGATCGAGGCCGTCGAGAACCACATGCCGGAGGTGATCGTCATCGACGAGATCGGGACCGAGCTCGAGGCCGCGGCCGCCCGTACCATCGCCGAGCGCGGCGTGCAGTTGGTCGCTACCGCCCACGGGAACGAGCTCCAGAACCTGATGATGAACCCCACGCTGTCCGACCTCATCGGGGGGATTCAGTCGGTCACGCTCTCGGACGAGGAAGCGAGGCGGCGGCACACCCAGAAGAGTGTCCTTGAACGCCGGGCGCCCCCCACCTTTGACATGCTCGTGGAGATCCAGAGCTGGGACCGCGTGGCCATCCACCGCGACGTATCGGGCACCGTCGACCAGCTCCTCCGGGGTTTCGAGGAGCAGCCGGAGGTGCGGGAGCTGGACGAGCAGGGGAAGATGCGCGTGGTCGACACCAGCGAGCTGGTCAAGGAGAAGCGCGCCCTGGAGCGGCAGGGGCCGGAGCCGGTGGCGCCGGCCCGGCGCATCTATCCCTTCGGCATCTCCCGCCGGAGGTTGGAGCAGGCGCTACGGCAGACCGGCGGCAGCGCCACCGTGGCGGAGCACCTCGCCGACTCTGACTTCGTGATCACGCTGCGCAACTACTACCGCCGCAAGCTGCCGGCGCTGCAGGAGGCCGAGGCGCGTGGCGTCCCGATCTACGTCTTGAAGGCCAACACCGTGGCGCAGATGGAGCAGTGCCTGCTCTCGGTGCGAGAGTCCCCCCTGGACCCCGTGACGCGCGCCTTGGAGGAGGCCGAGGCGGCCGCCCTCGGCGTGGCTCAAGGGGACAGGCCGGCGGAGCTGGCGCCCCAGAACGCCTACATCCGCCGCCTCCAGCACCAGCTCGCTCAGCGCTACAACCTCTCATCCAGCAGCATGGGCCGCGAGCCGTACCGGCGGGTGCGCATCTACCGGGACGACGGCCACCCGCCCTTTGAAGGATAGGCGAATGGCGGAAGCAGATTGCCCGCGCGCGCACCCTCTGGTATAGTTCACGCGTTCGTCTCGGGGATTCGCGGAGAGAGCACGGTGTATCAGGGCAAGTTCGTGGTTGTGGAAGGCCTCGACGGTTCGGGCGGGACCACGCAGGCCAGCCTTCTTAGGCAGTACCTGCAGAAGCTCGGGCACGAGGCCTACCTAACGAAGGAACCAACGGATGGTCCGGCTGGCGCCATGCTGCGGCTCGCACTGGAGAAGCGCCTCGTCTACCGATCTGAGAGTTCTGGCGGAGGATCTCTCGCGGATGTTACGCTGGCCCTTCTCTTTGCAGCTGACCGTATGGATCACCTGTTCAACGATGTGGTGCCGAAGCTCGAGCTGGGCATCGCCGTCGTCAGCGACCGATACTACCTCTCCTCCTACGCCTACCAGGGCGACGCGGCTGACCTAGATTGGCTCAGGCAGATAAATGCCAAATGCGTTCAGCCGGATCTGACGATCTTCTTGGATGTCCCAGTAGAGATCTGCCTGAAAAGGATGCAGCGAGAGCGCTGGGAGGTTCACATATTCGAGGAAGTCCAAGAGCTCGAGAGGGTTCGGCAAAGCTACCTTTCTGCCATCGATGCTTTGACCCGTGCGGGTGAGCCAATAGCCACCCTAGACGGGACAGGCCCAGTTCAAGCTGTGCACCGGAGAATCGCAAACATGGTTCGGCGCCTTTGGAACACCAAGCCCAAGCGGGAGCCTACGAAAGCCCAACTGGCTTTCACTGATCCCTAGAAAGAGCCTCCGCGCTGGCAAGATGCCCGACCACACACTCCTGGCGGATGAGATCGAAAGCGAGGCTGTAGAAAACGGCCTCCTTGTCCCGTTTGACCACAACAGACTCAAGGGCGCCTCATACGACCTTGCAGCAGGGCGCACCATTGTCATTGTCGAGCCCGAGACCGAAGGCATTACCCCTATAGACTTGGAGGTGAAGCACTCCAGGGAAATACCGCCTGGCCGTGCTGCCATACTGTACAGCTTGGAGAAAGTTCGCATGCCAGTGGGTATGAAGGGCCGCCTATCGATGAAGTCGAGCGTTGCCACAAAGCTACTCCTATTCGCTGGAGGGCCGATTGATCCAGGGTACAAGGGTCACTTGTTCTTGCCTCTCGCTAACTTGAGTGACGTTCCGATTAGAATCACCTACGGCGAGGCCATCGTAACAGCTGAGTTCGTCAGGCTTGGCCAGGATGCTCAACCGTACTCCGACGAAGAATTCGACTCCATTCCGAACGAACGGCTGCCCGTACCCCCGCGCCAACCCGTGTTTGACCCCACTGAACTCACGGGTGCGGTCAAGAAGCTTCAGCTCGAGATACAGACCCTTCGCGCAGCGGTCCAGCCTCTTGAGACGAACATCAATGCGACGAGCCGAATAGTCGATGCTGTAGTGCTAGGCGCCCTCGCAGGAATCGGGGCGGGAATCGCGGGTGGCGGGATCATTGCCCTATTCACCCAGGTCCCCGATCCGTGGAACATCGTCACGGGTGTCTTCGCAACCTTGACAGGGCTTGGGGCGGCCATGCTATGGGCGTTTCGACGGCGGTCCGCCGCTCACGAGTCGTAACGAGCGGCTACTGGGGTATGCCGCTTATGTTGCCGCTCAACACAACGGGAGCCATCGCCTTGATCTCAACCGCACAAGGAAGATCAGGAATCGGGTGAAGCAGGTAGATTTGCTTGCGCAACACGTGAGCAAACCCGATCTCCAAGAACGTATTCGCGCCAATGTACCCTGCGATGCCGTTCTTGTCGTAATTAAGTACCAGAATTGCATCTGACTCCCTGATCTTCTGCCAGTGCTTGCGAATCAGATCATGCTGGGACTTGCGACGCGCTGCCTCCTCACGGCTTTCGGCGGGGTCAATCGTGTCAGCCGGCTCGGGCAGCAGGGCGGCGTGTCCGGTGCGTGAGATCTCGTCGGCCACCTGTTCCATTCGATGGATGAACGCCATACTTCCGCATATGGCAACCTTCATTCACACCTCCGCAGGCCACTGGATCTTCTGCGGCATTTGTACGCCATTGAACGGATCGGCGCAACAACGCCTTCCATGAACGGCTCCGTCGCGGTTACCTTGATCTGGCCGCCCGAGAGCCGGAACGATGGCTGATCGTGGACGCCGGTCAACCACCGGACGCCATCACCGACGCGATCTGGCGGCGCGTGCAGGTGCTTCTCGAAGAAGCCCGCTAGCTCTTGTGCCCGGAGTTCGCGACAAACGAACGCAACACTGGCTACGCATGTCTGACCTGAGGCCATCCCGGTGCGGTCCCGAGCCCCCATCGTCCTGATCGTCCTGGGCGGTGTCTGGGGAGCGTCCTTCCTCTTCATCAAAGTCGCCGTGGAGGAGATCGCGCCGGCGGAGGTTGCCGGCGGGCGTCTCTTCTTCGGCGCCGTGGCCGTCGTGCTGGTCATGGTCTTTCAGCGCAGACCCGTGCCCCACAGCCCCTCGCTGATCGCCAAGGTCGCCCTCATGGGCTTGCTCAGCAACGTGGTGCCGTTCACCCTCATCGCCTGGGCGGAGGTGCACATCGACAGCGGGATCGCGTCCGTTCTCAACTCCACCATGCCGCTCTTCACCGCCCTCGTCGCCGCCGCGGTTCTCGCGGAGGAGCGCTTCACGGCCGGCCGGCTCGCCGGTCTCGCCGTCGGCTTCCTGGGCGTCGTGGCCCTCGCAGGAGGCGACATCCTGCGGATCACGGACAATGATGTGCTGGGGCAATTGGCGGTGGTCGGCGCCTCAGCCTGCTACGGCGCGGGAGCCGTGTACGCCCGCACGCTTCTGCGCTCGGAGGACCCGCTTGGTCTCTCCGCCCTGCAGTTGATCCTGGCCGCGTTGCTGGCTGTTCTGCTGTCCCTCGCTATGGAGGGGCCGCCGGATTACTCGATGAGCGTGAAGGGCTGGCTCTCGCTCATCACCCTGGGCGTCGTGGGCAGCGGGTTCGCCTACGTCGCCTACCTCTGGCTCATCGATAACATGGGGAGCGTCCGCGCGTCGCTCGTCACCTACATCATCCCGGCGGTCGGGCTGCTCCTGGGCTGGTCGGTGCTGGACGAGGAGATCGGGTTGAGCACTATCCTGGGCGCCGCGCTCATCGTCCTCGGCATTGCCACCGCCATGAGGGGTCAGGCGCCGGCGTCTCAGCGCGCGGTCACCCTCGCCGGTGAATAGAGGTCGCGACCGGGCTCATCCGGGCCTAGTCCACGTCGCCGCGTCTGCCACCCGCGCGACATCTGCCCACTGGCCACGGAGCTGTGCGCCCGTGGAATGAAAGCTCTCCCGCAGCCGCAGGCTGAAGCCTGCGGCCCGTGTCGCGTTCTGATGCCGACGTCGGGTTGCCTATTGCTCCGCCAGGCGCAGGCGGCTCTCGGGCACCACCACCTTGTTGAAACCACCTTCCGCCCCATCGAGCTGCACCACGTAGTCACCCCAGTATGTACCCTCGATCGTCCCGGTGACGGACACCGCCGGAGCCATCGCGACAGGACTCGCGAAGGCGGGCTGCTCGACTATCACTCGCTGACCTACCTTGAACGCGGCGGTTTTGGGCGGCATAGAGCTTTCGGACCTCCTTCTCTTTCCACTCTACCACGATTGGGATGCTTGGCGGCTAGAGGCCGGTCGTGGTTTGGCGCTCTTGGGGTGATCCCGTCGAGATTGCAGCCGCGGCTTGAAGCGGCCTGCCCCGGATGGTAGGTTGGGGGCGCGTCCTAGATCGCCACTTGGAGGAGAAATGACAGACGTCCTTGTCAACGGCATCCGGCTGAACTATCAGGTCTCCGGTGATGGCACGCCGCTGGTGCTCGCCCACGGCTACGGCGCGACCTTAGAGATGTGGGCCGAGCAGGCCGAGGCGTTCTCCCGGAGGTACCGCCTGGTCGTCTACGACACCCGCGGGCACGGCGCCACCGAAGCGCCCCGCGATTGGGCCTCCTACAGCGTCGACGACTACGTGGAGGACCAACGCCAGTTGATGGACCACCTTGGCATCGACTCCGCCTATGTGGGCGGCCTGTCGATGGGCGGCATGATAGCTCTCGAGTTTGCCCTGTCGTACCCGCAGCGGGTGAAGGCGCTCCTGCTCTGCGACACCAGCGCGAACAACCGCCAGATGGAGGGATTGCAGGCGGATGGGGCCCCGGGCGGTGTTGCCGGAGCGGTGCGCAGGTTCGTCTTCCGCGACGTGGTGCCGGCGGCGTTCGCCCTGGCCCGCTACATGCCCCTGGAGCGCCTGCTCCGGCTCCGTGATGCGCCGGAAGGCGCCAAGTCGTACGTCCGCAACCTGCGGCGCAACTCCGCCCTCGGCCTGCGCGGCGCCTGGCATGCCCTCATGGAGCGCCCGGACTCGGCGGACCGCCTGGACGAGATCCTTGTCCCCACGCTCATCATCGTCGGCGAGCGGGATGCCCTGCTCGCGCCGAGCCGGCTCATGCAGCAGCGCATCCGCGGCTGCCGCTTCGTGCTGATCAGGGAGTCGGGCCACGGTACGGCCAACATCCGGCCGGAGGCGTTCACCAAGGCCGTGCTGGAGTTCCTGGAAGACGTGGAGGCCGGCCGTCCTGTCGAGGGTGAGGCGGTCCTCTAGGCGCGCAGACATTCCTTCTCGTAATCAGACCGGTCCGCATCGAGGCCATACGCTCGCCATGCCTGGCGGCGCGCGTATAATGCCAAGGACTACTCATAGGAGGTGCCGCAGGTGTCAGGACCACTGGAGGGCATTCGCGTCGTTGAGCTGGGGCTGTGGATCGCGGGGCCCTCAGCGGCCGTCATACTCGCCGACTGGGGGGCCGACGTCATCAAGATCGAGCCCATCGAAGGAGATCCGTTGCGCGGCTTGATGTCCGCGGCCGCCGGCATCGATCTTCCGATCAATCCGGCCTTCGAGCTGGACAACCGGGGGAAGCGCGGCATCGCCTTGAACCTGCGCAGCGAGCAGGCTCGTTCCGTGGTCTGCGCTCTCGTCGACCGGGCGGACGTGTTCATCACCAACGCCCGCCCGAGGGTCCTCGAAGGTGCCCGTCTCACGTATGAGGACCTGCAGGAATCCAACCCCGCCCTGGTCTACTGCCAGATTGGCGGCTACGGCCTGGACGGGCCGAACCGCGACCGCGCCGCCTACGACGTGGGTGCCTTCTGGGCGCGGGGAGGCGTAGCGGCCTCCCTCACCCCGGAGGGCCATGAATTCCCTCCCCAGCGGGTCGGCATGGGCGACCACATGACCGGCACCGCCGCGGCCGGTACCATCTGTGCCGCCCTTGTTGCCCGAAACAGGACCGGCAAGGGACAGCGCGTCACGGTCTCCCTGATCCGTGCCGGCGCCTACATGTGCGGCACCGACCTCAGCGTCGCTGCGCGGCTGGGCGTCTACGTGGCGCCCTATGACCGCAGGCACGCCATCAATCCCATCATCAGCTTCTACCAGACGAGCGACGGCAAGTGGTTCTGGCTGCTCCTCCTCCAGGCCGACCGCCACTGGCCCGACCTGTGCCGGGCTATCCAGCGTCCTGACCTGCAGTCGGACCCGCGCTACGCCGACATCATCGCGCGTCGCGACAACGCCCCTGCGTTGGTGGAGGAGCTCGACCGCATCTTTGCCGGCAAGACCATGGCTGAGTGGGGAGAGATCTTCGACCGGGAGGACGTCTGGTGGGCGCCCGTGAACACCGTTCAGGACATGCTGACCGATCCCGTGGCTCAGGAGGCGGGCGTTTTCGTGGAGGTGCCCACTCCGGAGGGACCGCTGAAGGGCGTGGCGACCCCGGCCGACTTCCGCGGCACGCCGTGTCAAACCCGCGGCACGTCGCCCGAGCTGGGGCAGCACACCGAAGAAGTGCTCCTGGAGTTGGGCTACGACTGGGACGGCATCATCGCGCTCAAGGAGAGCGGCGCGATCATCTGAGCCTTCTCGCCCGCAACGATCGCTTCCGCCTGCGGCTGGCCGCAACCCGGGTGCGTTCGTCGCTGGGTCCTGCTGGGCCTTTGGCCCCTGGACGGAGCCAAGGCAGCCCGTTGAGGTGGCGACACCTCACTGCTAGACTTGCCGCGTGACTTCCCGGAGCGCGAGGGGAGGGCCGTCTCGCGATGGTGGACAGCTCTGGTGATTTCCTGGCCGCGGTCTTCCGCGGGTGGGCATCACCAACGGCCGGCCGCCCGTGCTTCGGGCCCAGGGGGCGACAACTGGCATGAAACGTCCGGCGCGATTCGGCTGAGCGCGATGCAGCGTCAGGAGGGGAGGTAACCAGCATGCGAGCAGTCAGGTGGATCCTGGGGAAAGTCCGTGCCTTGGGAGGGTTCGTGGCGTTGTTGGGAGCCGTGCTGCTTGGGCGGGCCCTGAGCCTGCCGTCGCGGCGGAGGACGGTGCCGCCCGCTCCGGAGCCCGAACTCGACGCGAGGATACTTGCAGAGCGGCTGAGCGGCGCCATCCGGATTCCTTCCGTGTCACATGAGAACCCGGAGGATCGGGATGACAAGGTATTCCGCGATCTTCGAGACTACCTTGAGCGAACCTACCCTCACCTCCACGAGGCCCTTGATCGCGAGCTCATCTCCGGCCATACGCTCCTCTACAGTTGGCCAGGCTCTGACTCCTCCCTCGCTCCTGTCCTTCTCCTGGCGCACCAGGACGTCGTGCCCGTCGACCCGGGGACGGAGGAGACGTGGGACCAGCCGCCGTTTTCCGGCAACGTCGTCGACGGACAGGTCTGGGGCCGTGGCGCCCTGGACAACAAACAGAACCTGATCGGTCTTCTGGAGGCGGCGGAGCATCTTGTCCAGGACGGCTTTCAGCCCCGACGTACTGTCCTCTTCGCCTTCGGCCATGACGAGGAGACCGGCGGGACCGAGGGCGCCGCGGCCGTCGCTTCTCTGTTGGCCGAGCGTGGAGTGCGCCCCGCGTTCGTCCTCGATGAGGGGGGAGCGGTGGTGGACGGAATGATCCCCGGTCTGGCCGGCCCCGCGGCCGTCGTTGGCATAGCGGAAAAGGGCGCCGTCAGCGTGGAGCTCGTTGTCGAGACCGAAGGCGGTCACTCGTCGACGCCGCCTCTGCAGGGCTCCATCGGCATCCTGGCCGAAGCGGTCCGGCGTGTCGAGCGCGCCCGGCTCCCGGCCCGGCTCGAGGCGCCCGTGCGCGCCATCCTGGAGACCACGGCCCCGGAGGCGCGTTTCGGCTACCGGCTTGTCTTCGCGAACCTGTGGCTGTTCGGACCGGTCATCACCCGCATCCTCGCAAGCGCTTCCGACACGGCGCCGCTGGTCCGGACGACGACCGCGCCGACGGTTTTCCAGGCGGGGACCAAGGAGAATGTCGTGCCCGGCCGCGCCCGTGCCGTCGTCAATTTCCGCCTCCTGCCCGGCGACACGATCGACGGCGTCATCGATCACGTCCGCCGCACGGTGGCCGATGACCGGGTTCGCGTAGCCGCGCTCCCCATACAGCGGGAAGCATCCCGGGTCTCGCCCATCGACACCGAGCATTTCGATCTGCTGTCGCGCACGATTCGGCAGACGTTCCCCGACGCTGTAGTGACACCCTACTTGGTGCTTGGGGGGACCGATTCACGGCTGTACCAGGACCTGACGGACAACGTCTACAGATTCATGCCGTTTCGCCTCTCTCGTGACGATCTGAAGGGAATCCACGGCACGAACGAGCGGATCTCCATCGACGCCCTCGCGAAGGCGGTGAGCTTCTACGTGCGGCTCATCCGTAACGCCGCGGAATGACTCTGGTGCCCGTCGGCAGAGGGAAGAGAATGGCCCCATGAACGACCCCAACGTCAACCCAACGTGTCAGGCGTTCCACCTGCCGATGCGCGACGGCGTTCGCATCGCGGTCGATCTCTGCCTGCCGCCGGGACTCTCGGCCGGCGAACGGGTCCCGGCCGTCATGCGGGCCACCCGCTACTGGCGGGCGACCATCGGCGGCGACCCCGTTGCCCAGGAGCGCCAGGCGGTGGAAGACGCCGGCTACCTGGCCGCCGGCTATGCGCTCGTGCTGGTGGACGTGCGGGGTACCGGTGCTTCTTTTGGTACCTGGGTCCCGTGGTCGGAGGATGAAGTGGAGGACCTGGGACAGGTGGTCGACTGGATCGTTGGCCGGCCTTGGTCCAACGGGCGCGTAGGGGCGGTAGGCATCTCCTACGATGCCAACACCGCGTTCGCACTAACGTACGCCGGTCGGGGCGCCGTCAGAGCGGTCGTGCCGCGGTTCCCCGATTGGGACGCGTACGGGAACCTCACCTTCCCCGGTGGCGTCTTCAACCAGGCCTTCCTCCTCGCCTGGACCGAGGGCAACGTGTCACAGGACGCGGGCCGGGGCCGCGACGAGGAAGAGGGCAGCCCCAAGCCTGTCGATGAGGACGAAGATGGCCGTCTCCTTGCGGCGGCCATCGCCGAGCACGACAGGGCGCCGCCTGGACTGGTGCCGAGCTTTCGCGATGATCCGATCGCGAAGACCGGGGAGACCATCGGTTCGATCAGTCCCTACGCCTTCCAGCGCGACATCGAGCGGTCTCGCATTCCGCTCTACCTTTGGGCGAGCTGGCTCGATGCCGGGACCGCGCGCGGCGTCCTCAGTTGCTTCGAGACGATCGATACCCCCCAGCGCATCATCATCGGTCCCTGGGCTCACGGCGCGCGCGAGAGCGCGAGTCCTTTCTTCCCGCCCGGACGGCCCGTTGCACCGCCGGTCGAGGAACAACAGCACGACATCCTCGCCTTCTTCCACGCCCAGCTCATGGGTGAGGCGCTCGAGGTCGAGCGCGCGATCGGCTACTATACCTACGGCGAGGAGGCGTGGCACACCACCGACCGCTGGCCTCCGCCCGGCCTGACCGAGCAGCGCTGGTACTTCGGCGCAGACGGCGTGCTCCATCCGTCGTCTCCGGACGCTGAGGACGGCTCCGACGAGTATGTCGTCGACTTCGAGGCTACCACGGGCACCCAGACCCGATGGCACACGCAGCTCGGCGGCATGGAGGTCGTCTATCCCGACCGCGCCGAACAGGACGAGCGGCTCCTCACCTACACCAGCGCGCCCCTCGATGCCGACTGCGAGATCACCGGCGAGCCTGTGGTGACGCTCTTCGTCCGCTCCACGGAGGCCGACTGCGCCTTCTTCGCCTATCTGGAGGACGTCGGCCCGGACGGCCGCGTCACCTACGTTACCGAGGGCCAGCTACGGGCGCTGCACCGCAAGGTCTGCCCGGACCCGCCCTACGCCGTCTTTGGACCCTACCACTCGTGCGAGCGGGCCGACGCGGAGCCGCTCGTGCCCGGCGAGCTCGCGGAGATCGCATTCGCCCTCTTCCCGACGTCGGTCCTCATCCGTAGGGGCCACCGCATTCGGGTCGCGATCGCCGGCCACGACACCAACTTCGCCCGCATCCCTGAGGAAGGCCGGCCCGTCTTCACCATCGAGCGCAGCCGCCACCATCCTTCGCACATCGCGCTTCCGTCTCGGATACGCTCATAGCCGGTTCCGACCATTCTGTCTCAGCCGTAGCCGCGGGCTTTCAGCCCGCGGGGAACCCGAGCTCATCGTAGCCGTGGGCCTTCAGCCCGCGCGGAACCTCTCCCCGTCGTAGTCGTCGGCTTTCAGCCCCTGGGAAGCTTATGCCCATCGTAGGGAAGCTAGGTCAATCGTAGGCGCGGGCCTTCAGCCCGCGGGAGTATCTTAGTGGTAGCCGCCGGCCTTCAGCCCGCGCGGAAGCCCTCCCCATCGCGCCCGCGGGCCATTCAGCCCGCGCGGAAGCCCTCCCCATCGTAGCCGCGGGCCTTCAGCCCGCGGGACGGGGATCCACGGCCGCCCGCTCAGTCGAGATTGGCCGCCGCTCGGTGGTATCGACCTACGATGTCGGGGTCGGGGGTGACGCTCACCGTTGCCGCCTTCTTCCCCGCGTACGGCAGGAGGTTCAGCACGTACCGGATGCTTTCGAGCCGCGCCCGCTTCTTGTCGTTGGCCCGCACGATGATCCACGGGCTGAACGATGTGTGAGTCCGGCTGAACATCTCCTCCTTGTAGTGCGAGTACAGGTCCCACAAGGTCTGCGCCCTTTCGTCGATTGCGCTCAGCTTCCACTGTTTGAGCGGGTTGTTGTTGCGCGACTTGAAGCGGCGCAGTTGCTCGCCCTTGGAGATGGAGAACCAGAACTTCACGATGATGACGCCGTCTTCGTACAGCATGTGCTCGTACTCCGGCACCTGCTGCATGAACCGCTGATACTGATCCGCGCTGCAGAACTCGTTCACCGGCTCCACGACGGCGCGGTTGTACCAACTTCGGTCGAAGAAGACGATCTCGCCGGGGTTCGGGAGCTGGCGTGCATAGCGCTGGAAGTACCACTGCCCGCGCTCCTCTTCCGTCGGGGCGGGCAGCGCCACCACGCGCATCGACCGGGGGTTCAGGTGTTCCGTGAAACGGCGTATGGCGCCGCCCTTTCCTGCGGCGTCGCGCCCCTCGAACAGGACGGCCACGCGCCGTTTCTTGGCCACCACCCAGCGCTGCGTCTTCCCCAGCTCAACCTGAAGCGCCGCAAGCTCTTCCTGATAGCGGAGCGTCTCCAGCACCGGACGCAGGCGGACCCGCTTTCGACGCAGCAGCTCGACCAGTCCCTTTCGGGTGCCGATGCGGCGCAGATCGTCGAGTCTTATCTTCAGTCCAGGAATATCGGCGGCTACATCCGGCGGCAGTAAGATTTCGGACTCGCCGTCCTTGGCGCCCCGTTGCGGCGGCACGATCGCGGGGAGCGCGAACCGGCGCCCGCCTGCCTCGCGCGTCCCGTCGCGACCCGTCAGAGGTGTCGCATCGGCGCCCGCGCGGCGCGGGTCCACGCTCTCGTCCGGAAGTGTGGAGATGTCGTCGAATTCGGGTGCAAGGTCCCGCTCAGCTTGGCCCACGGCCCCTCCTAGTTGGCGGTGTATCGACCGGCGTAATGGAATGGCCCACCGGGGAATCCCCTACCTCTCTCCTGCGAGAATCCCGAATCGGCGTCGCCGGCCGTCCCTCGGGCCGACGTGCTCTCTGGTCCGCTCCATGCGCGCGCTGCCCGCGTGGTCTATCATGGGCCCATGGTCGACGGTAACGATGAGACTGAGGCCAAATGGCGCTCCGATGAGCGCGAGCATGAGCGGCTCCGCGCCGTGCTCCGCCGCGCGGGCGCCTCGTGCGCCGGCACGGTCCGCGAGGTCAATACGCTCTTCGACACCGCCGACAACGCGCTCAGGCTGCGGGGACAACTGCTCCGCCTCCGGCGGCTGGACGACGGGCACAGCACCGTCACGCTCAAAGGCCCGGCCACACACCGCGAGGGCATAAAGAGTCGTCAGGAGACCGAGGTTGAGGTCGCCGACGGCGACGCGATGCGCGCAGTTCTCATCGACCTGGGATTCGGCGTCTCGCTCCAGTATGGGAAGACGCGCGAGTCCTGGGACCTCGATGGCGCGGTGGTGGCGCTGGACACCCTGGAGTTCGGCCGGTTCGTGGAGATCGAGGCCGACGAGGACGGGATCCGGCGTGCGGCGGCCCTCCTGGGCCTCGACATGGACAACCTGGAGACTCGGGGCTACCCTGGTATCATGCGTGCGCACGAATCCGGCAAGCCCGCCGGGTGACGCCTCCCGCTGTCGTGGGCGGGTCGCTTTCTCCCGCCCTCGAAGCTACAGGTCTCGCCGCCGCGAGTGCGTCCGCGTCAGGCGGACATACCCGCGGTGTTGCCCCGCGTTACGATATATCCCCGTCGAGCTCTAGGCGCGCCGCCACAATCCCATCTGCTCCGGGTTCGTCAGGTGGCCGACGCCCGCCGACATGATGATCAGGTCGCGGCGGTTGCCCTCCCGGTCGAGCGCGAAACCGCGAAGCACCGCCTCTTCCTCAAAGCCCAGCCGCTCCAGCCTGGCCCGCGTCCTCTTTTGCTCTGTCGTCATGCGGGCGATCAGTGTCTCGATGCCTGCGTCCTTGGCGATGGCGAAGACGTCGGACGCGAGCTGGAAGCCCAGGCCCACCCCGCGGTAGTCCGGCCGCACCAGCACTCTGATCTCGCCCATGTGGCGGCCCCAGAACGTCTCGCGCAGCAACAGGCTGCCGTAGGCCAGTAGCTCGTCATCCTTCACCGCCAGGATGCTGACCGTGCGCCCATGCTCGATGTCCCGAATCCACTCGTCCACCACGTCAGGACTCGTGATGTCCTTGCGCAGGAACAGCAGGTCGTCGTGTGGCAGGCCGCGGGCGAAACTCACCATGCGGTCCCTGTCGGATTTGTCCATCAGTCGCAAGGTGACCTTGCGCTGGTCTGCCAGCTCCACCTCCAGAGGATAGATGTGAACAGTCGGTGTTCCGGCTTCGGTCATTGGAGTCTGCTCCTCATCCTAGGATTGCCTTCCTGTCGGTCGCCAACGATGGTCGCGTGAGTGCGCATTTGGCATCCAAGCCAAGCATACCTCGCATTCGCTAGGCCCATCAAGCGCTGCCGTTTGTCAGGACTTGTGAGACAGGGAGAGGAGGCGAAGGCTGCTCGTTGAGACGCTGTCACCCCGCTGATAGACTGCCTGAGTGGCTCCCTAGAGCAGGAGCCTCTGAGGACCTCCGTGGCCGCATAGGTCAACGTGCAGGGAGACATCGATGACGGGTCGCCCCATCCCTGAGTCGCCCGAGCAGGCTACCGACGAGTGGCTGACGTCGGTTCTGCGCGGCGGCGGCACGCTGAAGCGCGCCACCGTCACCGGGCACACCACGGAGCAGGCCGAGGACCAGGGGGCGGCTTCGGTCATCGTTCGGATGGAGCTCCGGTACGACCGGCCGGAGGCGGGCGCGCCCCGTTCGCTCATGGCCAAGTTCGCCTCCGGCCACGAGCCTATCCGCGCGCTGATGCACGGACTCGGCGGCTACGTTCGCGAGGTCGAGTTCTACCGGCAGCTTGGGGCCGACGCCGGGATCTCGACGCCTCGTTGCTACCACGCGGACATCGATCCCGCGTCCGGCGTCTTCGTACTGCTGCTCGAAGACATGCAGGACTCGCGGGTCCCCGACGGCGCCACGCTCCCGATTGAGGACGTTGAGCTGGCCGTGCGCCATCTGGCGCCTTTCCATGCCAGGTGGTGGAACGACCCGCGGCTGCGGGACCTGGAGTTCCTCCGCTATCCCGGAAGCCCCGCCGACGAGGCATTCATGGCCATGGTCCCCGGCGCGCTTGCGGCGGCCCTGCCAACGGTCAGGCAGCGGTTCGACACAGGCTTCCCGGCAGCCCTCGTCGCCTTCGCGGAGCTTGTGCTGGCGAACTTCGACGCGGTCATGGAGATGAGGCGGGGGCTGTTCCAGGACAGCGCGACGATCGTGCACGGTGACCTCCATCCGGGGCAGGTCTTCTTCCCCTCGGAGCGAGGAGGTCGGTTCGCCGTCTTCGATTGGCAGACGGTGAGTGCCGGCAACGGCGGGGACGATCTGGCTCGCTTCATGGTGAACGGCCTGACTGTCGAGCAGCAGCGGGTCTGCGATACGCGCCTGATCGAGCTCTATCACGCGCTCCTGGTCGAGCATGGTGTCGCCGGCTATGACATCGAGCGGTGCCGGGAGGGCTTCCGGGCGGGGCTGCTGACGAGCGTCGTCATGAACATCATCGCGGCGGCGAACATGGATCCCGCGCAGATAGAGGAGATGGAGGCATCATCCGGCGTCAGCGCGGCGGAGATCTTCTTCCACCGCCCGGCGGCCGCGGTCGAGGCCCACGACGCGCTGCGCGTGATTCCGGTGTAGGGCACATTCGGTGGGGTCCCTCATGCCCGAGCGCGCCGTACGCCGGACTCGTGTGATCCAGTCGCGCCCCTCTCCCGTGGCCGGGAGAGGGGAAGGGGGTGAGGGAGCCCGCCTGCCGCGGTCGAGGCCCACAACGCGCTGCGCGCGATTCCCAGGTAGGCCGCGTTCGGTGGGATCCCTCGTGCCCGGGTGCGCCATACGCCGGACTCGTGTGATCCAGTCGCGCCCCTCTCCCGTCATCGGGAGAGGGGAAGGGGGTGAGGGAGCTCGCCCGCGGTCGAGGCCCACGACGCGCTGCGCGCGATTCCGAGGTAGGCCGCGTTCGGTGGCATCCCTCATGCCCGGGTGCGCCGTACGCCGGACTCGTGTGATCCACTCGCGCCCCTCTCCCGTCATCGGGAGAGGGGAAGGGGGTGAGGGAGCCTGCCCGCATCCACCGGCACGCAGACCCGGCTGGATGTCCGGTCCGGAGAACGCGGACCGGGCTTGACCCCGTGTTCCCTGTGTGTTGAAGTGGCGCTGTCAGCGACCGCTGTCACCCGTACGCTTGTAGTACGACAAGGAGCTCTCGGCATGGGAACTAGAGTTGCCGCCGCGGCCGTGGCCATCACCGCCATCTGGGTGGCCGTGATCCTGACCAGCCTGTTCGCTCGGGATTTCGTCTCGGGCAGCGAACAGGAACACATCCCCATCGCCGCCATCGCCAACTGGTTCTGGGGCGCCATCTCGACGGGGTTCGTGCTGCTCGCACTAATCGTCCGCCGGAAGTCCCCCGAAGGGCAGGAACAGGCGTGGCGCGCTCTCGCCGTGGTGGTCGCCGTCATCTGGGTGGCGGTGATCTTCACCAGCATCTTCGCGCCCGATGCCGAGACCGGCAGCGATCCCACGCGCATCCCCGTCGCGGCCATGATGGGCCCCATCATCGCGACCGTCGCCACCGGATTCGCGGCGGGCTTCGCCGCTCTCTGGGATCAGTAGGTAGCAGCTAGGCCCCCGTAGCCGCAGGCTTCCCCGCACAGAGCGGGTCCGCCTCTGGAGGAAGCCCGCGGAACCCGCTCGTCGGGCGCGGTCAGCCGTCGTGTCCCGCGCCTGCGGTCGAGGCCCACGATGCCATCCGCCTGATCCCGAGGTAGGCGATCCGCTGTTGCACTGGGCGACTTTCCGCGAAACGCGCAGAGTCCCGCCCGTTGAAGTGCCGCTGCCTCGCTGGTAGACTTGCTGTAGCGCGATCGTGGCAGGGAACTTCACGCCGTTCGCGGGAATGGGCGCCGCCCTTGCAGCGTTGGGCAACCCCACATGGGAAACGATTACGACGCCGTCCTAGAACAGCTTGACAAGCTCATCGAACCCTTCGAACAGCGAAAGCGTCGCGCGGCGCGCCGACTCGCCAGGCAAAAAGGCCGCTACTATTACTTCGCTGTCCTGGGCCTTGAGACGCAAGCCAAAACGTACGACGTCCTAGATCAGGTGGCGCGCTTTAGGGCAGTCAACGACCCACCAGGGGAAATTGAGCTTGCGGCAGCTTTGCGCGAGGATCACCTGTTCGGGGCAATAGGCAGGTACTCGCATGGCATCCGCCATGAATTGTGCGTCAGCCGAGAGTTCGGCTCGAATGACCAGGCGCCATTCAGTCTCGCGTGGTGGATCATCTCATGCCTCCGAGTACGCACGTTAGCAGAGTTGCTCATTCCGGCCGTGGCGGATCACTCGTGGTCGACCATTGCTGCGGTGCAGAACCGTACCTGTTACGCTCGCCTCCTAGAAGATGTACCTCAGGCGAGAAGGCTCTCGGAGCCCGTACCAGTGAGCAAGGCAGATCTCCAGTGGGTGTCGTCTCACTTGGTCGCATTTGCCACCCTGCTGCAGCACCCCAGCTTCCGCCTGGCCGTGGACGCGCTTTCAACGCATCATCTCCAGACTAGCGAGCGGATGATGGCCGCCATGCTCTGGTCCGGTATCGAAGCGCTCTTCGCAATAGACAGTGAGCTCAGGTTCCGCTTGTCGGCGTCTGTGGCCGCTGCGCTAGAATCTCGCGGTCCTGCCCGCCACAAGCTGCACGCTAAGATCAAGCGTCTGTATGACGTCAGATCTAAGGCGGTCCATGGCGGCGTTGTGTCTGAGGACAAGCTCCGAGAACATGTCATGCAAGTCCGTGCCCTGTTGTCCAGGCTTCTCTGCACCTTCACCGAAGCCGGCGCCCTCCCGGCCAAGCGCGACATGGAGGCCCTCATCTTCACGTAGGCTGCCCTCCCCTCCCAACCCCCCTTCCCCCCACGCCTCGCTGTGCTACCATCGCCACCAATGGGCACCGCACCTCCAGAGCCGTGGTGGAAGACCGGCGTCTTCTATCAGATCTACCCCCGCTCCTTCGCCGACTCCAACGGCGACGGTGTCGGCGATCTGGAAGGAATCCGCCGCCGCCTCGACTACCTGGCCTGGCTCGGTGTCGACGCCGTCTGGGTGTCGCCCTTCTACCCCTCGCCCATGGCCGACTTCGGCTACGACGTCGCCGACTACTGCGACGTCGATCCCCTCTTCGGCTCTCTCGCCGACTTCGACCGCCTCCTCGCCGAGGCCCACGAGCGCGGCCTGAAGGTCATCGTCGACTGGGTTCCCAACCACACCAGCGACCAGCACCCGTGGTTCTTGGAGTCGCGCTCCTCGCGCGATAGCCCCAAGCGCGACTGGTACATCTGGCGCGACGGCTCGCCCGACCGGCCTCCCAACAATTGGATCGCCGCCTTCGTCAACACGCCCGCCTGGACCTGGGACGAGCGCACCAGCGCGTGGTATCTCCATCTCTTCCTGCCCCAGCAGCCCGACCTGAACTGGGAGAACCCGGAGGTGGTCGAGGCCATGCACGGCGTGCTCCGCTTCTGGCTCGACCGCGGCGTCGACGGCTTCCGCATCGATGTCGTCCACCGCATCGGCAAGGACCCCGCCCTGCCCGACTGGCCGCCAAGGGAGGAGGGCAAGCTGCCGTTCTCGCTGTTGAACGACTTCCCGCGCTCCCACCACTTCGTCCGCGGCTTCCGGACCCTGCTCGACGCCTACCCGGGTGACCGGATGATGGTCGGCGAGGTCTACATCATCGATACTGTCAAGGTGGCGTCGTACTACGGTGCCGGCGACGAGCTCCACCTGGCGTTCAACTTCCCGCCGCTCTGGGCGCCCTGGCGCGCCGACGCCTGGCGCGAGCAGCTCGACACCACCTATCGCGAGATCGGCGCCGTCGACGGCTGGCCGACCTGGGCGCTCTCCAACCACGACCACCCGCGCCACCATACGCGCTACGGCTCGGAGGCGCGGGCGCGGGCCGCGGCCGTCCTGCTCCTCACCCAGCGAGGCACGCCCTTCCTCTACGCTGGCGAGGAGCTGGGCCTGGAGAATGCCGTCGTGCCCCCCGAACGCGCCGTCGACCCCGGCGGCCGCGACGGTTGCCGCGCTCCTGTCCCCTGGGACGCCGCCCCGGACCACGGCTGGCCCGCCGACCCGTGGCTGCCCTGGCCGCCCGAGCCGGAGCGCCGCAACGTCGAGGCGCTCCAGCAGGATCCGACCTCGATCCTCCATCTGTACCGGCGCCTGCTCGAAACGCGCCGCCGCTCTCCTGCCCTGCAGCGGGGCGACTCGCGGTGGCTGCCGTCTCCCGAGGGTGCCCTGGCCTACCAGCGAGAGGTCGCCGGCGACCGCCGCGCCGTCGTCGTCAACTTCACCGACGACGCGCTCCATGCCCCGCTCGAAGGCTCCTGGCGCATCGAAATCGCCAGCGACGGCGCCGGCGAGGGCAGCGCCTACACCGGTGCCCTCCCGCCCTCCGCCGGCCTCCTCCTGCGCCCCACGACTCTGTAGGCCTCTTGCTACAACCGCCGCCCATATCGGCATACAGAGCGAGGTTCTCCCTGATACTCAACTCCTGCGCCCCTCTCCCGCTGGCGGGAGAGGGGTGGCCGCCAGGCCGGGGTCAGGGTGGTCGGCTATCCGGCGCGCTCCCACCATCCGCCGGCCTCCTCATGCGCCCCGCGACTCCGTAGGTCTCTTGCTGCAACCGCCGCCGACATCGGGGGATACAGAGCGAAGTTCTCCCTGATACTCAGCTCCCGAGTCCCTCTCCCGCTGGCGGGAGAGGGGTGGCCGCCAGGCCGGGGTGAGGGTGGTCGGCTATCCGGCGCCCGCCCTCCGCCGGCCTCCTCCTGCGCCCCGCGGCTCCGTAGGTCTCCGTCGTCGGCGTAAGCTTGTCCTGAGCTTGCCGAGGGATCCCATGCTACAGTGTGGCCGCCGGCCTACCGGCGAATGACGCCTAGGAGGGAGTTGCCGTGTACCGGCCGAGGTCGCTGATCGTCCTCATCGCCGCGCTACTCTTCGCCGCAGCCGTGGCGGCGTGTAGTGACGGCACGACCTCGTCGGACGGCGCACAGCCGACGCCGTCGGTGCAACTGACTCCGACTGACGGATCGCGGCCGCGACCCCCGGGCACGTTCGAGGAGGCGCCCTGCCCTCTGGAACTGCCCGACAGCGTCGTCGAAGGTCGGGATATCGTCTGCGGATACGTGACCGTGCCCGAAGAGCACGCCCGGCCCGATGGCGCGACGATCAGGCTCGCGGTTGCCGTGGTCAAGAGCACCAGCGACGACCCGGCCCCTGACCCGCTGGTCGTGGAGAGCGGCGGACCGGGGATATCCACGCTCGCATCCGTCCCCTCGATGCTGGTCTGGGCGGACCTTCGAGCCGAGCGCGACATCGTCTTCGTGGAGCAGCGCGGTACTCGCTATTCCGAACCGTTCCTCTACTGTGGGGAGCTCCAGGAGTTGTTGCCGAACATCCTCACGCGTGACGTCGGCATTGAGGAGGAGGTGAGCCTGGAGGTTGAGGCCCTCGCGGCCTGCCGAGCCCGTTTGGTTGACGACGGGATCGATCTTTCCGCCTATGACAGCCTGGAGAACGCAGCGGACATCGTGACGGCGTTGGAGGCGCTCGGCTACGCCGAGTTCAATTTCTACGGCGTGTCGTATGCCACCATGCTGGCGCAGCACATCATGCGCGACAGCCCGAACAGCCTGCGCAGCGTCATCCTCGACAGCGTGGCCCCGCTGTCCGTCAACGGGTATGTGCAATGGCCCAACAGCGCGGACCGCGCCTTCCGGTTGCTGTTTGAGAGCTGCGCAGCCGACGCCGCCTGCAACGAGCATTTCCCTGAGCTGGAGTCGGTCTTTTTCGGTCTGGTGGAGGAGCTGAATCGAACACCCGACACGGTTCGCTTTGCTACGGTAGGTGACCTCGATGTGGTACTGACGGGCGATCGATTCCTCTGGCTGGTTCAGATGGGCCTACAGCGAGGTCCCATTCCTATCCTGCCGGCGGCCATCTATGCCGCCGCCGAGGGTGATTACAGCCTGCTGACGGGCCTGGGCGCCCCGTCCCTCCCGAGCAGCATGTTCATTAGCGCGGTGGGCATGGCCAACTCGGTCCTGTGTGCCGAGGAAGCCGACTACACCGAGGCGGACTTCGACCTTGAGGGAGTCCATCCCCAGATCGCGGCCCTGATACCGCACGGCTACGACGTTCACGACTACTGCTCGGTGTGGAACGTCGAGCCGTTGCCCGTCGCTGCGGCCGCCCCCGTCGTGAGCGACATCCCCACGCTGGTCATGTCCGGACAGTTCGACCCGAACACACCGCCCATGGGCGGCGACATCGTCGCGGAAACGCTGAGCAACAGCTATGTCTATGCCTTTCCTGGCATGACGCACTCGGTGTTGTCCGACAGCCTCTGCGCGCAGTCCATCATTCTGGACTTCCTCGACGATCCTGCAGAGGAGCCGGATGCCGGCTGCATCGACGACATGCGCGTGCAGTTCGTTGTCCCGACCGACGACATCAAACTGCGGCCGTTCACGGACGAGGAGTACGGCATCCGAGCTGTTCTGCCCGCCGGCTGGGTCGGTGTCGGCCCAGGACAGTTTGCCCGCCTCAACTCCTCGGGAGACCTGGCCTTCCTGGTGATCGCCAAGCTACCGGACGTGCCTCTCGATCAGCAGCTCCCCCTGAGGCTGCAGGGCCTGGGCATCGATGAACTGCCTGAGAGCGTCGCCCGGTACGACACGCCCGCCTTCTCGTGGGACCTGTACGCTTTCGAGGGCCGGTCGGCGAGCCTCGGCGGAACGCTTGCCGTGGACTACGCGATCGCTCAGACGGACGACGGCACCTACCTGGCCGGGCTGTATTCGGTGCCTCACGAGTATGAGTCGCTGCACCAGGCCGTCTTCCTCCCCGTCCTCGACGCGCTGGCTCCCCTAGAATAGGACCCTCCCTCCCGTACCGGGCACTCCCTGCGGGTCAGCCGCGTCCATCTCAGGGGGAGCCTTAGCCTGAACCGCGCTTGCTTCCCTCCTTGCCCCGTAGCCGCAGGCTTCAGCCTGCGGAACAGGCTTCTGGTGGAGCTTCGCCCTGACCGCCACCCCGAGCCTGTCGAGGGGCCGCCTCCGCCGCGCTTCTGCTCACTTCGCGCCCCTCGTCGTCATCCTCAGCACAACGCCGGGTCTGTCTCGCCATGCGCCAGCCCGCGTCCCCACCCTCCCTGCACCTGGGGTCTGCGTCTTGAGAGTCGAGTCGCCAGCCTCGAGCTTCGTAGCGGCGACCTTCAGGTCGCCACTATGGTCTCCCCGACCATTGCGCTGCCGTACTGACCCGCATCAGTGGCTGTCCCAGTAGCCGCAGGCTTCAGCCTGCGGAACAGGCGGTTTGTGCATGATCCTGCGGGAGTGCAGAGTCCTTCCCGGGAAGGGCTCTGGCGGCCGCGTCCGCTTCAGGAGGAGCTTAGGCCTCAACCGCGCCTGCATCCCTCCTTCCCCGTAGCCGCAGGCTTCAGCCTGCGGAATACCCCCGTCGTGCCACCGTCAACGGACGCGCCATGCCGCCCCCTGATCTCCCGCACCGGCCCTGTAGGGGCAAGCCCCCGTGCTTGCCCTTTCCCCCTACAGGTCCAGCCACCACGTGTTGACATACCCGCCCGTGTTCCCCAGCCCGATCGGGACGTTCTTCACGAAGTCGTGATACAGCGTGTAGGAGATCCAGCTCATGATCGGCAGGTAGGCTGGCCCCTTCTCGTAGATCAGGCGCTGCGCGTCCAGCACCCGCTTCACGTGCTCCTCCGGGTCGGTCGTTCGTTTGCTGTTCAGGATCGCCTCATCGATCTCGGGGTAGAGCTTTCCGAGACCGATGATGTACTGGCTGTTCGCGGTCGGGCCGACCGACAGGTGCCAGTCCAGCGTGATCTCGGCCGTCTCGTAAATCTGGTTGGGCGCAAGGCTGGCGTCGTAGTCCACCGCTGCCTCCCGGGCCAGCCAGGTGCCCAGGTCGAGCGGCTCCTTGTCGATGTCGAAGCCCGCCTCCTTCATCTGTTGGAGGAAGATGGGCACGTGCTCGCTGTGGAACTCGATGTCGATGCCCGTCGGGTACATCACCGAGATGCGGATCCTGTCCTTCCCCGTCGCCTCCCGGATCAGCTCCCGCGACCGCGCCGGGTCGTGCGGCTGCAGCTCCTCCAGCTCCTCCTGGTCGAGGGCGTACGGCCCCAGCGGCCAGTGGAGCAGGCCGTCGGGCTTCCCCTCCCCCGGCCCCACGATACGGTCGACGAACTCCTGCCGGTCCAGCGCGTACAGCGCCGCCTTCCGGATCCGTTCATCGCCCCAGGGCTCACGCGTCGGGTTCATGATGAATGAGATGAAGGTGTTGACCGGGCTCTCGGTTGCGTAGCTGCCGGCGACCAGCCCCAGCAGCTCGTCCTTCTCCGCCCCGGTCTCCGCCTCGTACTGATAGATCTGGCCGTCCGCGAAGGCGGTCCGGCGGGCCAGCCGGTCCGTCATGCGCGCGCTGTCGATACCGTCGATGTACGGGAGCGGCGCGTCGTTGTTGTCGGGGTCCGTACGGTAGTAGTTGACGTTCCGGTCCAGGTTGAGGCCGCCTGTCTCCTGGTACGACCCCGGCCGGAGCTTGAACGGACCCGCGCCCACCCCCTTGTCGCCCAGCTCGATGCCCTGCTCGAAGAACTCCCGCGGTGGCATCGTGCTGCCGAACGTCGAGCCCACCCGGAAGAAGAAGTAGGCGTAGGGCCCGTCCGTCTTGATCGTGAAGCTCGCGGCGTCCGGCGCCTCGTAGGAGGTCACCCACTCGCCCGTGAACTGGCGGATGAGGACCCGCTCGTCCGCTTTCACCCGGTCCAGCCAGGCCCTAGCGTCGAACGCGTCCAGGTCCCGCTCCGGTATGCCCAGGTCGTTCGGCGCGATCTTCACCCCCGGCCGAATGGCGAACAGGTACGTCTCCTCGTCCGGCTGCTCGACGCTCTCCGCCAGGTCGAAGAACCAGAAATCCGGATTGGCCGCCGAGCGGTCCACGAGCGCGTTGTACATGCGCGGGAAGATGGTGGCGCCGCCGCCCACGCTCACCATCGGGTCCAGCGTGCCCCAGTCCACCGTCGTGCTCGCCCGATAGCGGCCGCCCCGCACCGGCGCGCCCGACGTCCCGGTCGAAGTGCCGCCCGGACCCGGAGACTCCTCTCCCCCGCCGCTGCAGGCGGCCACGACGGCCCCGCCCGCGCCGGCCGCCGCTCCCGCCAGGAGCCTTCGCCGCGAGATCCTCCTTCGCGTCCACCTGGCCCAGTAGCTGGAGTTGTTCATGGCCCGTCCCCCTTCATCCCTTTCGAGCCCTCGCGCGTGACGTCCGGAGCGGCGTACCCTGCCGCGGACCCTCGCGACGCCGTCGGCCGCCCGGCCGTTGTTTCAGAGATCATACTGCCAAGCAGCCCGCGTGGACAGCCCCTGCCCTCGCCCGCCTTCCCCCCTTGTCATTCCGAGCGCCAGCGAGGAATCTGCCCCCTCGTCATCAGCGTGCCCAAGCGCTGCCAGTCCCGTAGGGGCGACCCGCCGGGTCGCCCCTACCAGCGTGTGCGTGATGACGATACTGCGCTGCACACCCGTGGGCCGCTCCCGTAGGGGCGCGGTTTCCGCGCCCGGGCATCCGGGCCTGCCATCCCCGCCGCCGGTCCCGTAGGGGCGCGTTTCCAACCCGCCCGGGGATGCTCTCCGTGGGTCAGGCTTCAGCCTGACCGGGCCCGCCATCCGCCCGCCGACCTCGTAGGGACGGACCTTTAGGTCGGTCCCGCCACCCCCTCACCCCTCGCTGCGCCGGTCCCGTAGGGGCGGGTTTCCAGCCCGCCCGGGCATCCTCTCCGCGGGTCAGGCTTCAGCCTGACCGGGCCCGCCATCCGCCCGTCGACCTCGTAGGGACGGACCTTCAGGTCGGTCCCGCCACCCCCTCACCTCTCGCTGGGCCGGTCTATCCCACCCAACCCGCATACGGGCCGCGCACGCTCACGTGCGCCATGCCTCCGCCGGTTCCGGCACCACCGCCTGCGGATTCTCCGGGTCGGACGCCCACCGTGCGGGGTTGTCGACGATGTATTGCCGGATGCGGCTCAGGGAGGCCTCGTCCCGTATGACGTGTTCGTGGTAGGGGCGACCCGCCGGGTCGCCCGTATGCTCATGCCCGGCGTTCCGCGTATTTCGTTGATGCGTTTGGTGGATCGGTATTTGAAATACGCCAGAATCCGTCCCAACGTCGGTCGTTCCACCGCCCGTAGGGGCGCGGTTTCCGCGCCCATGGCGGCATCCACCTCCCCGGCCGTTTCCGCGCCCATGGTGGTTTGTGCGCCCGTTGGGCGGGGCGACCCCGCCCAACTACGATGACCGGCGTTTCATGGGTGATGACGATGACACCGTGAACGTGATTGGGCATGATCACGAACGCGTCCAATTGGACGCAGGCAAAATGGCTGGCAATGTCATTCCAGCACGCCTCAATCAGTTCGCCGTGTTCGTTCAACCGCATCTCCCCGCCCCCACCCTCGTAGGGACGGACCTTCAGGTCGGTCCCGCCACCCCCTCACCTCTCGCTGGGCCGGTCTATCCCACCCAACCCGCATCGCCCTGAGCGCGTCGAAGGGCCCAGATGGATTTGTTGCGGCTGGGGGACATGCCGGGACCCCCGGCAGAGGGAACGGCCTCCTATGCACTCCCCCTGGGCCCGGTCCCGTAGGGGCAGGCCCCTGTGCCTGCCCTCACTCCCCCCGTGCGTCGCCACGCTCCGTCTCACCCATCCCGCCGCCGCGCGCGTCGTAGGGGCACCCCCCTGTGGGTGCCCACACCCCGGTCCCCTGTGCCTGCCCCCGCCCCCGTGCCTGCCCTGGCCCCGTGTCCGCCCCGGCCCCTGTGCCTGCCCAACCCCGCCGCACGCCCACACGCGCCTCTTTCTGATACAATCGCCATACGGCTATGACTACGGCATTGGCTGCTGCCGAATTCGTCAAGAAATGGGCGGCTTCCCGAGGGACCGAGCGGGCCACCTCCCAGGAGCACTTCATCGACCTCTGCCGCCTGCTGGGCGAGCAGACCCCGAACGAAGCCGATCCCAGCGGTGACTTCTACGCATTCGAGAAAGGGGCCAAGACCCTCGATGGGGACGGCTTCGCTGATGTGTGGCTGAAGGGCCACTTCGCCTGGGAATACAAGGGCAAGCACAAGGACCTCGGGGCCGCCTACAAGCAGGTCCAGACCTACCGCGAAGCCCTGGGCAACCCCCCGCTTCTCGTTGTCTGCGACCTGGACCGATACGAGATCCACACCAACTGGACCAATACCGAGAAGTGGATCTATCGCTTCCGCAACGGCGATCTCGTCTCGGATGACCCTGTAGAGGTCTCCACCGTCTCCGCCCCAGCCGAGGACGCGCCCAAGCTCACAGCCCTCCAGGTCCTGAAAGCGCTCTTCGAGCAACCCGACCGGCTCAAGCCCCAGAAGACCACCGAGCAGATCACCCAGCAGGCGGCCGGTCTGTTCGGAGAGATCGCGGACGAGCTTCGCAAGTGGAAGGTTGACGACATGCGCATCGCGCGCTTCATTACGCGCACCCTCTTCTGCATGTTCGCCACCGACGTGGGCCTTCTGCCGAGAGAGACCTTCTCGGAAGTCATCGACGTCCACAAGAAGACGGGCGACGCCAAGGCGTTTCGGAAGCACCTGGGGGAGCTGTTCTCGGTGATGAACACCGGCGGGGAATTCCTCATGCGCACGCTTCCCCACTTCAACGGGCGCTTGTTCGAGGACAGCGACATCCCCGAGGAGGTAACGGCGCAGGAGATCCGCATGCTCGACGATCTCGACCGGCTGAACTGGGCCGACGTTGAGCCGTCCATCTTCGGCACCCTCTTCGAGCGCGTGATCGATCCCGAGCAGCGCCGCCGGCTCGGCGCGCACTACACCTCCCGCGCCGACATCGAGCTGATCGTGAAGCCGGTCCTCATGGCGCCGCTGGAACGAGAGTGGGCCGCCGTGAGAAGGTCTGCCGAGGACTACCTGCGGGAGGCGAACGGCCGCGGCACGGCGGAGGACGCGCAACGGCGCCGCCTCCGCGCCATTCTCCAGCCCTTCCACGACCGCCTCGCCTCCATTCGCGTGCTGGATCCCGCGTGCGGATCGGGCAACTTCCTCTACGTCTCCCTGGCGCTCCTCAAGGCGTTGGAGAAGGAAGTGCTGGCCTTCGCCGCGCTCCACGGTATGGATGGCTTCCGCCAGAGGGTACATCCGCGCCAGCTCCTCGGCATCGAGACCAGCGAATACGCCGTGGAGCTGACCTCCACAGTGATCTGGATCGGCTACCTCCAGTGGAAGCAGCGCAACGCCATGCCGCTCGATGACGAGGAGCCCATCCTCGAACCCCTGGACCAGATCGGCCTGATGGACGCCATCGTCGACCGGAACGACCCGGCGAACCCCACGGAGCCCCAATGGCCCGAGGCCGACATCATCGTTGGCAATCCGCCCTTCCTCGGCGGCAAGCGCCTCCGCACCGAGCTGTCCGACGACTACGTGGACGCCATGTTTGCCGCGTGGGACGGCCGCGTGGCCCGCGAGTCCGACCTCTGCTGCTACTGGTTCGAAAAGGCGCGGCGGCAGATCGAGGCCGGCAAAGCCAAGCGCGCCGGGCTGCTGGCTACCCAGGCCATCCGTGGAGGCGCCAACCGCCGCGCGTTGCAGCGCATCAAGCAGACCGGCGACATCTTCTACGCGCAGGCCGACCGCAAGTGGATCCAGGACGGCGTCGCCGTTCGCGTCTCAATGGTGGGCTTCGACGACGGTTCCCAGACCCGTCGCCTGCTCAACGAGAGCAAAGACGACAAGCCGGAGCACGCTTTGCATCGCGCACGCCCTGTCGAAGGCATCAACGCCAACCTGACAGCGCTGTTCGACTTGACCATGGCCCGCCGCCTGAAGGCGAACATGGGCATCTCCTTCATGGGCGACACCAAGGTTGGCCCATTCGAGATCCCGGAGAAGCTGGCCCGCCAGTTTCTACAGACCGCCAATCCTCATGGGAAGCCCAACAGCGACGTCGTACGGCCCTGGGTCAACGGCCTGGACATCACGCGTCGGCCGCGCAACATCTGGATTATTGACTTCCCGCCTGGCATGAGCGAGCAGGAGGCCGCTCTCTACCAGGCCCCATTCGAATTCGCAAAGCACCACGTCAGGCCGTTTCGAGCCAAGGCGAAGTCAGGCGATGCAACGGGAGTCCCGTGGTGGATACACCAACGGCCGCGGCCCGCCATGCGACACGCCCTCCGCGACCTCACGCGCTACGTAGGCACGCCCCGCCTCACCAAGTACCGACTGTTCGTTTGGCTTCCCCAAGATGTCTTGCCAGATGCCCAGCTGATCGTCTTCGCCCGCGGTGATGACTATTTCTTAGGCGTGCTCCATTCCCGCGCCCATGAACTGTGGGGGCTCAGGATGGGCACAAGGCTCGAGGATAGGCCACGCTACACCCCCACTACCTGCTTTGAGACCTTCCCGCTGCCGGACCCAACCCCCGACCAAGAAGCTGCGGTCGCCGCAGCGGCCAAGACACTCGACCAGTTGCGCGGGGAATGGCTCAACCCGGAACTACCTCCCGGCGTCGGCGCGGAGAAGGAACTCAAGAAGCGCACCCTCACCAATCTCTACAACGAGCGTCCCACCTGGCTCATCAACGCCCACCGCGACCTCGACGAGGCCGTCTTCGCGGCCTACGGCTGGCCCGAACCGCCCGACCAACTCGGCGACCAGGACATCCTCGGCCGGCTCCTCGCCCTCAACCTCCAGCGCGAACCGGCGTAGGACCCGCCCGGCATGCGGTGTCGATGCGTTCCGCGTTGTGCCTTCCATTGACAATCTGTGCTAGCATGGGCCCATGGCGACTCGTTCCCGCCTCCGCGAGCGCTTCGGCCAATTCTGGCGATGGTGGCAAGAAGCCGACGCACTGCGCGGTCTGGTGGGATTCCTGCAGCAGATCATCGGTTTCGCGTCGAAGTGGTGGCAGACAGCAGTCCCAATTATCCTCTTGCTTGGCGGTTCGTCGGTCATAGTGCTGGGTGCACTCGTGGCCCACTGGTATTTCATTCTTGCCGCCGTCATGTTCGTCGTGGGTCTCATCTTGACGTTTCGCCTCCTGCGAACACGAACCGTTGACATTCATCCGCCGACGCTGGACACGAAGGTCGCCGACCAAGCCCCGCACGCATCTCCAGAAAGCAGTGGAATCATGAGTGACAGATCACATGAGCGCAAACAGCTCAGGCAACCTGCACGGTTCATCGACCGCTTTGGTGCTTCGTGGGGCATGCACCTCGTTCCCCAGTCCTTCCTTTTCGCCCCGCTTAATGAAATCCTCAACGCACCCAGCAAGTGGCGCGTCAGTGGCCCATACTGCCTATCGGATACGACCAGGCTCAAGTTCAAGGACAACTACGGCGTCCGCGAGCTGATGGACGGCGACGATGTAGGAGGCTCAGGCGGACGTTTGTACTGTCCCACCTGCCACCACGAGTTTCGCCCTGATGAAGACTATGAGGGCGAGCGCAGAATCGAAACATACCGGGCTCAAGTCGAAAGAGAACTGAACAGGTGAGACCCGCGCGCCAGCGCCGTCCATTCCCCAACGCCAACCATGAAGTACGACCCGGACCGCCACCACCGTCGCTCCATCCGCCTCAAAGACTACAACTACACGCAGGCCGGGGCGTACTTTGTCACGGTCTGCACGTACCAGCGCGAATCCGTGTTCGGGGACGTGGCCGGCGAGCAGATGCGGTTGAACGAATATGGGTGCCTCACCCAGGACGAATGGCTGCGCACGGCATCGGTCCGCCCGTACGTCGCACTCGACCAATTCGTCATCATGCCCAATCACATCCACGGCATCATCGTCATCACCGATCCCGTAGGGGCGACCCGGCGGGTCGCCCCTACAACCGTGGTCGCCGCTGCGGGCCGCGGCACGCCCCGGGGACCCGCGTCAGGATCCATCGGCGCTGTTATTGGGCAATTCAAATCCCTCACCGCCAGACGCATCAACAAACTCCGCGAGACACCAGGCACACCTGTCTGGCAACGCAACTACTACGAACACATCATCCGCGACGAATCGTCCCTCGATCAGATACGGCAGTACATCCTCGACAATCCGGCGCGCTGGGCCAACGACCCAGAGAACCCGCAGGCACAGGATCCGGAACCGGAAGAGGCATGGCGCCTGAGCTGACTCGCCCCCGACCCTTCACCCTTTTCCCGTGCCACCCGCCCCTTTGCGCTTTTCCGCCCCCGTCGTATCCTGGCTCCATACAACCGCCCTTGTAGGGGCACCCCCCTGTGGGTGCCCGTCGGGACGACCCCCGATGAACTCGTTTCAGATACCAAATGCGAATGCGCCTACACAGAAAAAACATGATTCTGCAAAACGAACTCCTTGTGCTGAGCCTGTCCCCAGCCACCACGACCCTCGACCCTCGGCCCTTGACCCTTTCTCGGCCTTCCCACCGCACCAAACAATCAACCACGGCCTGCAAGGCGCACCCCGGCCAGATACGGACCGTTCATCGCACTCGAAATCAATGGCAACTATCCCTTGACTGTAGAAGCCCGATATGAGACAATAGGGCCTGGAGGTAGCGACAACATGACACTAGCAGATGCCCAACTACGTCAGATGGCCCAATTGGGACTAGTCGGGGCGCTGGAGTTCGTGAGCGATCCAAGCAACATGATTCCCTTTGAACGAACGCCTGGAACCGGCGTCTTTGTCTGGGAATACAGCGGAAGCCCAAGACCGGGGGCCAATCCTGACTTGGTGCCCTTTCTCGTGTTGGTCGCCATTTCAGAGCACCAAGTCCTGTTGGACGAACTACGCGAGCGCGCCTTGGATACAGAACATAAGTAGCTACAGTCACATCGTAGTCAGCAGATCGAAAGGCCAAGAGAATGCCTCCTGTGAATCGAAACAAACCAATCCGAGCGGAATCCTCGGAGTCGCGTTACACGCTCATGGAGTTCATGCGCGAGTTCCCAGACGACGCTACCTGCCTTGAGTGGCTGTGGCGGAATCGCTACTCGGAAGACGGCGAGCGTGCACGCTGCCCGAAGTGTGAGACGGAGCGCGTCTTCAAGCGGTACGAGACGGCGCAGCGCCGCCAGTCTTGGACCTGCACGGGCTGCGGGCACCACATCCAGCCCACAGCAGGAACGATCTTTGAGAAGTCGTCCACATCCCTGCACCTGTGGTTCTACGCCATGTACCTCATGACCAGCACCCGCTGCGGCATCTCCGCGAAGCAGCTTGAGCGTGAATTGGGTGTGACCTACAAGACGGCGTGGCGCATGGCGCACCTGATCCGCCACGAACTCATGACTGACGACGGGCACGCTCCCTTGTCTGGCACGGTCGAAGTTGATGAAACCTACGTGGGCGGGAAGCGCCGTTACCGGAAGGGCGAGGAAGCCCCGCGCAACGTCGAAGGGGGACTCAAGCGCGGTCGCCGCAAGAAAGAGGATGAGAACAAGACCATCGTGTTCGGAATGGTAGAGCGCGAGGGCGAAGTGCGGGCGAGTGTAGTACCGGACACGAAATTCGCCACGCTCCTGCCGTTGCTTCGCGAGCATGTCCTTCCGCGCTCGGTGGTCTACACAGATGAGGCCCACCACCTGAGGCAGATTGCTGGGCACGGCTACCGGCATGAGCGCATCTACCACCGAGCGAAGGTCTACGTGCGCGGCAAAGTCCACACGAACACGGTGGACGGCTTCTGGTCGCTCCTGAAGCGCGGGATCGACGGGGTGTACCACGCAGTCTCGGCTAAGCATCTTCAGGGCTACCTGAACGAGTATGCGTGGCGGTACAATCACCGCCAGGATGGACGGGCTCAGTTTGAGACGCTACTTCTTCGGTCGGCGCTTCCGAGTTGAGGGCTTCGCCTTCGCCGCCTTCCTGAGGTTCTTCAGGAAGTCGCCTCGCTTGGGGATGGGTATCTGCTCGCCCTTGGAAGTCCTCTGCGTCTTGTCGGTCACGGTCTGAGTATACCTCATGCCACCTTCTCTCAAGGGTGCCTACCTCCGTGTCCAGCGCGCTGGTACCCACCTCTCGGACCTTGAACGGCGAGAACGGCGGCGCAACCGAGCGTACCGTAAGAACCTGATCTACGAATTCAACCGTGTGACCCAGCTTGCCCATGGCCGCTGGAAGGGGAGCCGTCCCATCAGCCCCGGCATTAGCGTCGTTCTCGGTGAGGTCATCTATAACCTGCGCGCCGCTCTGGACTACTTGGTCTACGAGTTGGCCTTCCTCGACTCTGGCCTGGAGCAAGATGGAACGCAATTCCCCATCGAGAGTAGCAAGGGGGGCTTCGCGTCTCGGTGTGACGAGACAAGAGACAGGGGCGTCTATCTTCGCGGTCTGTCCCAAGCACACAAGGACGCGATCAAAGACCTTCAGCCTTGCTATGGATGCCACTGGACAAAGCTGCTGGCCGACATCTCCAACCCAGACAAGCACAGGAAACTCACAGACTCCCATGGTGAAGTCGAGGTCACCATCAGGCTGGAGTATGGGAGGGCGATTGACTTTGCGGGGCTTCCCGGCAAGGTATTCTATGCACAAGGACGTTTCCCGCGCTGGCACAAACGCCGAGGACAGATATGCGACGTGTACGTGTACGGAGACTTCACCATTGAGGTAACGTTCTCGGACAGGACGCCCGTCATAGCGACACTTGAGTTTCTCAAGAGCCAAGTTGCCAGCACGCTTGATGCGTTCAACCCGGAGTTCTAGTGGTTCCGCAGCGTTGACATCGTTTCTATACTCCGCCATATCTAGCCTCTACAGTCAAGGGATAGTTGCCAAATCAATCAAACCCCGCCTTGGGCCGCCTTGTCCCGACCCCTCCGCAAAGGCCGCCATGTCACCCCGCAAGGGCATCTCTCCCTACAGCCGTGGGCCCGCACAGCGGTTCCTCCCCTACCCTCGCCTCGCAGACGCCCTCCCATGCCCCAGCCTTCAGGCTGGGGTGGCGTTCTTCCACTTCCCTATGCCCCAGCGTTCACGCTGGGGTACTGCTCCCCCAGCACCCGGCCTCCACGACCCACGACCCTGGACCCTCCATCTCCGGCCCCCGCCCCCATCCCAACGACGGTCAATCAAACGCGTAGCTCCGCTCCAGATAGGAGAATGCTTGCGATTTCCAAAGACAATCAAGCCTCGCCGAGCGTTGACCGCCCGCCGGGGCGCCCGTACCGTAGGGGCAGGCCCTGCTGCGTCCGCCTCCGCCGTGCCCGCCTTAGGAGGGGTGGATGCCTGCCCTTCCGAGGCTCGACCGGCAAGAACGAAAGGAGCCCGAGATGAACGTCCTGAGAACGCCGGATGACCGGTTCGCCGGCCTGCCCGGCTACCCCTTCGAACCCCATTACCTTGAGGTGCCGGACGGCGCGGGCGGCGCGCTGCGCATGCACTACGTGGACGAAGGACCTCGCGACGCTGCACCGGTGCTGCTCCTCCACGGCGAGCCTTCCTGGTCCTATCTCTATAGGAGGATGATCCCGGTCATCGTCGACGCCGGAAACCGCGCCGTCGCGCCGGACTTCCCCGGCTTCGGCCGCTCCGACAAGCCGACGGAGCGCTCGGACTACACCTACCAGGCATTCGTCGACTGGACCGCGTCCTTCGTTGAGCAGCTCGACTTGCGAGACATCACGTTCTTCGGCCAGGACTGGGGCGGCCTGATCGGGCTGCGCATCGCGGCGGAGCATCCCGACCGCTTCGCGCGGCTCGTGGTGGGCAACACCGGGCTGCCGACGGGCGACGTCTCGCCGGGCGAGGCGTTCATGCGCTGGCAGCAGTTCTCCCAGACCTCGCCCGTGTTCGATATCGGGCGCATCATCCAGGGCGCGACGACTACGAACCTGAGCGACGAAGTCGTCGCCGCATACGACGCCCCCTTCCCGGACGATTCCTACAAGGCGGGCGCGCGCCAGTTCCCCTCCCTCGTGCCTACAACCCCCGACGACCCGGCCGCCCCCGCGAACCGCAGGGCGTGGGAGGTCCTCGAGCGATGGGAGAAGCCGTTCCTTACCGCCTTCAGCGACGGCGACCCCATCACCAGGGGAGGGGAGCGCGTCTTCCAGGCCCGGGTCCCGGGAGCGCAGGCACAACCGCACACCACAATCAAAGATGCCGGCCACTTCCTGCAGGAGGACAAGGGCGAGGAGCTCGCCCAGGTCATCGTAGACTTCATCGCGAGCACCTGAGTCTAGGGGGCCGACACCTGACCCGCTCTGTGATCCTCCATGCTGTTGGGCGCGACGAGCTACGCCCCGGCGCTCAGCCTGATAGGTTCACCAGCACTATGTCGGTGCTGCCGGTGCGGGCCGGCGTGCACAGGGGCGCAAGCGCATCGAAGAATGTGTCTGGGTCGATGGCGGTCTCCGGTGTGCTGACACCCTGTCGCTCGATCTTGCCGTCGGCGAAAAGCGAGAGCGCCACGGCCAGCGGGACGCCGGTCGCGCCTCCCATGCCGCCGGACGGCATCGCGAGGACCGTGGCGCCCGCCGTGGTCGGCTTCCTGTTGCGGAGCCCGTTCGCGGTGGCAAAGAGGGAAGGCAGGCGCGGCCGCTGAGCGGCGGGAGGATCGGCGCTCGGTTGCGGGCCTTCCTCACGCGGCGGCGGACGCAACAGCAGTTCGGCGCCCTGGGCGGGCGTTAGCCTCCCGGCGTCGATCTCGCGCGCGATGGAACGCACGGCTGCAATGACGTGCGGGGAGCCGGTCATGACGTTGTAGCAGTTGCTGATGTCGGTTCGCCAGCGGGGGAGCGTGACGGCTTCTGGGTGGCCGACGGACCAGGCCGTCCCGACACCGATGCCCGGAAACTCGAGCATCATCTCCTCGAGCGGGGCGATGTCGACGAACCGACCGTCGCGGAGAACGCGGATCTTGCCCGAGCACTGGTGCATCCAGTGCACCAGTGCGGCGCTGGGCTGCCGGGCCCCTTGTCCTGATGCGCCGCGGGCCGCTTCTTCCGATCCGCCGCCTCCGAAACTCCAGCCGGTCGTCACGTCTTCCACCGAGTCGAGCTGGCCTATCGCCTTGACCGCGAGCAGGTTCGAGACACCGGGGCTGGCTCCAATGCCGATGACCGCCGTGATGCCCGCCTTCCGGGCTTCCTCATCGAGCTTGAGCATCTCCTCGGTCGGCTCCCAGTCGTCGTTGATATCGAAGTAGTGGCAACGGGCCTCGATGGCCGCACGAAGCGCCAGCACGCCCAGTCGATAGAACGGGCCCGCCGCGTTCAGCACGATGTCCGCCTCTGACAGAAGGCCGGCGAGGGTCTCGCCGTCCTCGATGTCGACTGCGGCGGACGTTGCCTTCGGGCCGCAGTCCTCGGCGAACGCAGCCGCCCGTTCCCCGTCGATGTCGGCGACCACGACTTCGTCGACGAAGTCGAACGCCACGGCCGTGCGCACGGCGTGCCGGCCCGCGTCCCCGCAACCACCAAGCGCTACAACTCTCATCACGTTTTCCTTCGCGGCAAGTGGCCACGCGAACCCACACGAAACCCTTGCGCGCGCCCCGCTCGGCCCGCGTGCGGACCGTGAAGGCCCGAACATGTTGCTGCTTGACAAGCCCCCTGAACGATGGTAGCGTAGCGTCAGTACCGGTGGGAGCGCAACCCTGAGAAGGGAGGACCCGCATGACTGGCAGGCGGATATCTCTAGCGGGCGGATGCTTGCTGGCGGCCACCACGGCCATAGCACTCCTCTGGCAGCAATCTGGCTCTGTCTCGGCAAACCCGGTGTCGGGTCTACAGGCTGTTTCCGCAGGCGAGGGGCAGACGTGTGCTCTGACCGTGGCCGGCGGCCTCATGTGTTGGGGAGACAACGGCTATGGTCAGCTCGGGGACGGCACGACCGCCAGTAGCGCGACGCCCGTGGGCGTGTTCGGACTCGGGAGCGGCGTCACCGCCGTCTCAGCAGGTTTCTCGCACACGTGCGCCGTGACGAGTGCGGGCGGAGCCAAGTGCTGGGGAGACAACAGTTTCGGGCAGCTAGGCGACGGTACGACGACGCAGCGCGCCACCCCGACGGATGTCGTAGGGTTGGACGCTGATGTGGCGGCCGTTGCGGCAGGCTTCCAGCATACCTGCGCTCTCACCTCTGTGGGCGGCGTCGAGTGCTGGGGGAACAACGGCAGCGGACAGCTCGGCAACGGCACCCGCGCGAATAGTGCGGTTCCAGTTCCAGTATTGGGCCTGACGAGCGGTGCCACGGCTGTTGCAGCCGGGGTCGAGCATAGCTGCGCCGTAACCGCGACGGGCGGTGTCCAGTGCTGGGGACGCAACACGTTCGGCCAGCTCGGCGACGGGACGGCTGACAGCAGCGTGACGCCGGTGGATGTTGTGGGCCTCAGCGGCGAGGCTGAGGTCGTTGTTGCTGGGCTTGAGCACAGTTGCGCCCTGATCGCGGACGGCCGTTTGCAGTGTTGGGGATTCCGGTACGGTCACGCACCGACCGACGTGGGCCTAGGCGGCGCTGCGATATCGCTCTCCGCTTCGTACGGCCACACCTGCGCCCTGACGGCGTCGGGCGGCGTGCAGTGTTGGGGCGACAACGTCTACGGCCAGCTCGGCGACGGACAGGCGTGCGGGCTGGTGTGTGCCGCCCCAGTGGGCGTGGCAGGTCTGGACGCCGGAATGACAGGTATCTCAGCAGGTGTGTTCCACTCCTGCGCGGTATCGAGCGAGGGCGGTGCGAAGTGTTGGGGCATCAACTTCGGCGGCCAGGTCGGCGATGGGACGGGTGGTCCTGGCGTCATCAGGAGCGTGCCCGTCGACGTTGTAGGAACCGAGGTGAAGCCGACGCCTATCTCGACTCCATGCCCGTCAGAGGGATGTCCCGCCGCGACTCCCACGCCGACGGTGGTGCCACAGACCGGTCTGGACTTCTCGCTGGGCATTGATGCGGATGGCGACGGGGCGGACGACTGCGTCAGTTCGGATGGAGCCGTGACGGAATGCTCCCTGGCGCCCGGCAGCGCCTTCGATGTCCGCGTCTACCTCAACGGACTTCCAATCGGTGTCCCGCGCTACGTTGGTTTTGACGTGCGAATCGACCACGTGGGCGTGAGATCGCAAGACAATGCGATGGTCCTGTGGCCCGATTGCAGTCTGCCGGTGGCGGCCTACCATGACGGTCTCGTAGCGTTTGGCTGTGCCGCTGGGCAGCGTGCGTCTTCCGACTACGTCGGACCCATCGGGACGGCCGGTTTCCAGTGCACCGGGGCCGGCAGCATCACCCTCGTCCACGGGCACGGAAACACGGCTCTTTATGAGAGTATCAGGGCTAGTCATAGCGAGGATGCGGAGAACAGGGAGACTCTGGCCATCAACTGCGGCCTCCCGACCTACGGCGACGTAGACTGCGACACGACCGTCAATGCCATTGACGTGGCGCTGGTTCTGCAACTGGAAGCGGGCCTGATCCGATCTCTGCCCTGTCCTCAGCACGCGGACGTGAACTTGGACGGTGCGGTGAGCTCCATTGACGCGTTTCTCTGCGTGCAGTTCAGCGCGGGGTTGATTACCAGACTGCCGCGATAACGACTCTGCCGCCGAACGCCGCCTACCCCCGCAGCGCCGCCACCGGCGATGCTTCCGCCACGGCCAGGCCGGCGCGGGCCAGCGCGAACGCCTGGTTGCCGATCGCCTCGAACCCTGCCCCGACGGTGCCGCCCGCCTTGAAGCGCGCGTGCATATTCTCCAGGATCACCGCGAGCTTGAAGTGCGCCATGACGATGTAGAAGTCTATGTTCCCCAGGTTTCTCCCGGACTTCTCCTCGTAGCGCGCCGCGCCCTCCTGGAACGTGGGGAAACCCGGCAGCGTGATCACTCCTGAACTCCCGACCACTCCGGTGAGGCCGTCGGCAGGTTCGCGGTCGCGCCAGTACATCCTGAGCATGCCCAGGTCGGCCAGCGGGTCGCCCAGCGTCGACATCTCCCAGTCGAGCACGGCGGCGATGTGCCCATCGGCGTCGATGATGGCGTTGTCCAGCCGGTAGTCGCCGTGCACGATCGTGGCGTCGCCTTCCGGCGGCATCGCCTTCGGGAGCCGCCGTGCGATCTCATCCAGCTCCGGCGTCTCGCGGATCCGCACCTTTGCGAGTTGATCGCTGAAGCGCCGCACCTGGCGCTCGACGTAGCCCTTGGGCCTGCCGAAGTCCGCCAGCCCCACGGCGGCCGGGTCGACCGCGTGGAGCGCGGCAAGGGTGTCGATCAGCTCCTCGCCCAGACGACGCCGGGTCGCCTCGTCGTAGTTCTGGGCAAAGCCGGCCGGATCGATCGGCACCACGCCTCGCACGTACTCCATGACGTAGAAGGGAGCGCCGATCACCTCGGGGTCCTCGCAGAGCGCGTAGGTGCGCGGTGCCGGCACGTCGGTGCCGGCCATGGCTGAGATGACGCGGAACTCCCGCGCCATGTCGTGGGCGGTCGGCTGGACGTGTGAGAGGGGCGGACGCCGCACGACCCACTCCTGGCCGTCGCTCTCGATCTTGTAGGTGATGTTCGATCGCCCGTGCCCGATGACTTCGGCGCGCAGCTCTTCCACCGGCGCCACGTGTTCTTTGAACCACGGGCGCAGTTGCTCGAGGTCGAGGCCGGCTACGCTGTCGCTCATGGTGCTAGCTCCTGACACATGCGATGACTGTGGCAATTGGGGACCCAGTCCGAAGCCTCGGACGGTCTCGGCGTGACATTATACTTCATGCCCACTACAATGTGCTGGCACCGTTGAGGGCCACCGGGACACGACAGGGGAGGGAGTGTCATGCCAGTCGATTTCAGGCTGCCCGAAGATGTTGAGAAGATCCGCATGCGCGTGCGGAGCTTCATGGACGAGGAGGTGAGGCCCGTCTCCGAGGGTCTGCAGCGTGCCGGTGCCGACCGCAGGCGCTACATAGAGGAGATCGTCAAGCTAAGGCAGCGGGCCAGGGACATCGGATTGTGGAACCCCCATCTGCCCAAGGAGTGGGGCGGTATGGATCTGGGCCCGGTGGCGATGGCCTTCGTCTCCGCAGAGGCGGCCCGCGTCGGCGGCATCGGCCCGTACATCATCAACGCCCAGGCACCCGACGAAGGCAACATGCACACGCTACTCAAATGGGGGACGCCGGAGCAGAAGGAGAAGTATCTCCGCCCGCTGGCGGAGGGCCGCGCTCGCTCATGCTTTGCGATGACGGAGCCGGAGGTTGCCGGCTCGGACCCGACGCTGCTTCAGACGTCGGCAGTGAGGGACGGCGATGAGTGGGTGCTCAACGGGCACAAGTGGTTCTCCTCCGGCGCCCACGGGGCGATGTTCGCCATCGTCATCGCGTGCACCGACCCGGACGCAGATCCGCCCCAGGCGCGGAACACCGGGTTCATCGTCGACACCCCGACGGAGGGCTGGGAGATCGTGCGCGACGTGGAGACGATGGCCGGACCGGCCAACCATCCTGAGATCCGCCTCACGGACGTGCGGGTACCTGCGGCGAACATCCTGGGCGGACAGGGTGACGGCCACCGGCTGGGCCAATCGAGGCTGGGACCGGCCCGGCTGGCACATTGCATGCGCTGGATCGGCCAGGCGGAGGTGGCGCTGGAGATGCTCGTGGACCGGGCGCTCAAGCGCTACGCCCACGGTTCCTACCTGGCCGAGAAGCAGGGCATCCAGTGGATGATGTTCGAGTCGGCGATGGAGCTCTACACCGGCAAGCTGATGGTGCTGCATGCCGCCTACAAGATCGAGAACGGCATGGAGTTCCGGCAGGAGGTCTCGTTCACCAAGGTGCACGTGGCCAACACGCTCTGGCGCATCATCGACCGGGCGATCCAGGTGCACGGCGCCCTCGGCTACTCGACGGACACGCCGCTGGCCGACATGATGCGCAACGCGCGCTCGGCCCGGCTGGCGGACGGCGCGGACGAGGTGCACATGCAGACCGTCGCGAGGAACGTGATCAAGGCGTATGAACGCGACGGCAACACGCGGATGGCTACGGGGGATCTGTTGTAGAAGAGGGCAGTAGAGGCCCAGCGACGAAAGCGAAAGGGTGAACGGGATGTCGAAGCTGACCAGGTCGAACGGCTCGTGGACCGACGCCTATCGGGACAAGACCTCCTGGGACCGGGTGACGTGGGGTACGCACTGCGTCGACTGCTATCCGGGAGGTTGCCCTATACGCGTCTTCGTCAAGGACGGCAAGATCGTGCACGAGGAGCAGGCCGGGACCTTCAAGACGATAGAGAAGGGCGTGCCCGACTTCAACCCGCTGGGTTGCCAGAAGGGCATCGCCTGGAGCCGCACGATCTACGGGCAGGAACGTCTCCTCCACCCGCTCCGGAGAGTGGGCAAGCGGGGCGAGGGGAAGTGGGAGGAGATCTCGTGGGACGAGGCGCTGACCGAGGTCGCAGACAGCCTCCTCGACGCCATCGAGGCCGAGGGCCCGGAATCGATTATCAGGGTCGCAGGGGCGGAGACCGGCAACCCTGTCAGCGGAGGGTTCGGGCGTGTGATGGGAATGCTCGGCGCTCTCTCGACGGACGTCAATGCCGAGATCAACGACTTCAGTCCCGGCATCTACCTCTCGTTCGGCAAGTTCAACTTGTGCAGCAGCCTGGACGACGAGTTTCATGCCGAGCTCGTCATCTTCTTCCAGAAGAACCACGCGTATACCCACATCGCGACCTCCCACTACACCGCCGAGGCCCGATACCAGGGCACCGAGATGGTGATGTTCGCGCCCGACTGCAACCCCTCCCATACCCTCATGAACAACTACTTTCCCGTCCGCATGGGCAGCGACGCGGCTTGGGCCTTGGGCGCCTCGCAGGTGATCATAGAGGAGGGGCTCTACAACGAGCGGTTCGTCAAGGAGCAGACCGATCTCCCGCTGCTGGTGCGCCTCGATACCAAGCGTTACCTCCGCGGTTCGGACCTCGAAGAAGACGGCTCGGACGAGCAGTTCTACGCCTGGGACACGGTCAAGGGCCGCTTGGCGCCCGCGCCCAAGACGACGCTGCGCTGGGGGAAAGTGGACCCCGCGCTAGAGGGGCAGCACCGCGTCCGGCTGAAGGACGGCTCGCGGGTGACGGTTGCGCCGAGCTTCGAGCTGCTGCGTGAGCATCTGAACCGAGACTACACGCCTGAGAAGGCATCCAAGATCTGCGGCGTGAATGCGGACCAGATCCGCTCGCTCGGTCGCAAAGTGGCCAGCAAGCGAACCATGGTCTGGTCCGGCGGTACCTCGCTCAAGTACTATCACGGCGACCTGATGGTGCGGTCGGTGATCCTGCTCCTCGGTCTGACTGGCAACTGGGGGCGCAAGGGCACCGGGATCACCTGCTGGTCCATAGGCTTCTTCGATGGTCCCGGCATCACCACCATGAAAGGACGCCCCGGCAGGCGTGCCGCACAGGAGGTCCTGCGCTGGCGCGCGGAGATCGCCGCCGAGATCAAGGCGCTCGACGATACCTGGACCGATGAAATGGCCGGCATCGAGATGGCCCGCCGGGCGGCGGAGATGGGCATGATCGGCATGGTCCCGCCGGCGTTCTTCTGGTACTACCACTGCGGCTATCGCGAGCGCTGGAACAACCGTGAGTGGGGAGACCCCGCCATGAAGCGCTCCTTTGATGAGTACTTCCAGGAGGCGCTGAAGAGCGGCTGGTGGCAGGGAGTCGTGAAGCCCGGTCCCGAGACGAAGCCAAAGGTGCTTATCTCGGCCGGCGGCAACACGCTGCGCCGGGTCCGAGGCGGCGGCACGCAACTGCTGCGCAACCTGTGGCCGAAGCTCGACAAGATCATCACGCTGGACTGGCGCATGAACACGACGGGGCGCTGGTCCGACATCGTACTTCCCGTCGCGAACGAGTACGAGACGCCCGGCTTCCACCTGTGTACGCCGCACATGCTGACGCTTATCCACTCGGAGCAGGCGGCGAAGCCGCCCGCCGAGGCGAAGACCGAGTGGGAGGTCGGCCTCCTGCTGGCGAAGAAGCTGGAGCAACGGGCGAGGAAGCGCGGTCTCAAGGAGTACGAGGACGGGCATGGGGATACGCACAGCCTCGACAATCTTCACGACCGGCTCACGCTGGGCGGCAACATTCTGACCGAGGAGCGACTGGCGACAGAGATGATCCGCGACGGAACGCTGACAGACTCCTTGCCGGATGACCTGTCGCTGGCCAAGCTGAAGAAGCAGGGATACCAGCGTTTCACCGGTCTGGGGAACTCGGTGCTGGACCTGAACCAGGCGAGCGACATCAAGCCGGACGAGACGTTCGTGAACTCGACCTGGAACACCGAGAAGAAGATGCCGTACCCCACGCAGACCCGTCGCGTCCAGTTCTACATCGACCACCCCTGGTTCCTGGAGGCGGGGGAGGAGCTTCCTACCCACAAGGAGAATCCGACGATGGGCGGCGACTACCCGCTCGGGCTGACGTCCGGCCACAACCGCTGGAGCATCCACTCGATGAACATCACGAACAGGATGATGCTGCAGACGCACCGTGGCCGGCCGCACCTGGTGATGAGCCCCGTGGACGCGCAGGCGCGGGGCATCGAGGACGACGAGGAGGTGCGGGTCTACAACGACGTGAGCGACTTCCTGGTGCCGGTGAAGCTGTCGCCGTCCGTCATGCCGGGGCAGGTGATCTGCTACAACGGCTGGGACCCGTACCAGTTCCGGGAGTGGCGGGGGCCGATGGACGTGGAGCCCGGCATGGTGAAGTGGCTGCACCTGGCCGGGGGGGAGGGACACCTGCGCTTCTGGCCCCTCCAGTGGCAGCCAACGCCGATGGACCGGGCGGTGCGGGTGGACGTGGAGAAGGTGAACGGACGCGGCGGGCGCTCCAGGCGTCGGGCGACGCGCCGGGCCGCGAAGGCGTAGACGCGGTCGACGGCTTCGCTGCAGATGCCGAGGGGGTCCGCCGAAGGCGGACCCCCTCTCTTCGTGCGAGGCGGATCGATGGCTACGGCCGGCCGTCGATCCTGACTTTGCCCTCGCTGTACGTCATCGTGTAGTCGTGGTCTAGGTCGATGCCGTCCAGAGCCTCCTCGATCGGGTCTTCAGCGAGGTCCTCCAGCGCCGCGAGGAGCGGGCCGGGAACGTTGCCGAGGTCGATGTCGTTGATGTGGGCGCGCGGGTGATCCCCCGCGAGCTCCACCGTGCCGGTCATCTTGAACGCCGCGTCGACAAAGCCCGCCCCGTCCAGCGTTCCGGTCGCCTCGCCGTAGCCGTCGTGGACGCAGACCCGGATCGCCTCGAAGATGTCCTTTTCGTCGTTCCAGGCGTTGACGCGGGAGGTCACCTCGCTCTCGTTGAACGTGACGGAGGCGGGCGAACCGCCGGCGAGCGTGGCCTCGAACGCGTCCCACTTCCGGTCGAACGCCTGGGCGTTGGCGTCGCTCACGACGATCGGACCGCCGCCCGCCTCGCACTCATCGGGACCACCCGTGACCGCGAGCCCGAGCATGGTGCCGCCGAGGGCGCCGGCCAGAACGATGACGCCGACGAACACCAGCCCGATCCTACCGATCCACTTCCAGACGGGGGAGCCTTTTGGGCGCTGCTCCCGCCTTGCCACGACATCCATCTCACTTGCCAGCACCGGTGTAGGGGCGGCGGCGGTGCTTGCCGGCGCGGCCGGGAGCGCCCCGGCGGGCTGCCGCGCGCCCGCTTGTGCTTGTGCTCCCTCGATGTTGATCTTCGGCAGCCATTCGAGCCAGGTGGGGAAGTACCAGTTCCAGTCGCCCAGCAGCTCCATACTTGCTGGCACCAGCACCATGCGAATGATCGTCGCGTCGAGGATGATGGCGATCGCCAGACCGAACCCTACCTGCTGGAAGACCACCAGCTCGCCGGAGGCCATGCCGGCGAAGACCGCGACCATGATCAAGGCGGCGCCGGTGATAATGCCCGCCGTGCTCCTGAGGCCGTGCGCCACAGAGGCCGCATTGTCCTTCGTCTCGTCGTAGTGTTCCTTGATCCGGCTGAGCAGGAATACGTGGTAGTCCATCGAGAGTCCGAACAGGATGGCGAACAGGAAGAGCGGCAGCCACGACTCGATGACCGGGGCTTCACGGAAGCCGAGCAGGCTGGTACCGATGCCCTCTTGGAAGACCAGCACCAGGATGCCGTACGCCGCGCCGACCGACAGCAGATTGAGGGCGACGGCCTTGAGCGGCACCACAATGGAGCGGAAGACGATCAGCAGCAACAGGAAGCTGAAGCCGAGCACGAAGGTGAACACGAGCGGCAGATAGTCGCGCTGCGTCTGAACCGAGTCGATGGTCTCGGCCGTCGGGCCGCCGACGAGGACCTCCGCCGGTGTGCCGTCGAAGGCGGCCGGGATGTAGTCGTTGCGCAGCCGTTCCAGCGCCGATCTTGACTCAGCGCTGGAGAAGTCGCCCGGCATCGCCACCGTCAGCAGCGCCAGGTCGCCGGCCTTGTTCGTCTCCAGCTCCGAGGCCCCGAAGAACTCGTCGGCATCGAGCGAAGCGGTAAGCTCGGCGATAGCGCTCTGCACCGCCGGGTCGTTGACGTCCGCGGCGTCGATGACGATGTCCCCCGTCAGCACACCGTCCGAGAACTCCTTGTTGATCACGTCGAAGGCGTGTCGCTTGCTGCTGTCCTCGGGCAGCGAGCTGATGCCCACGTTACCGAGGTTGATGCCGAGGATCGGAACTGCGGCCGCCACGAGCAGGCTCGCAGTGACGATGACGCTGATGACCGGCCGGGCGGTGACCGCTCGGGTGGTCCAATTCCAGAGGCCGTGATCGCTCTCGGCCTGCCCGCGACGGCCGACGAGCGGCAGCGTCAGCCAATTCACGCGGTCACCCAGCAGGCCGAGCACAGCAGGCAGCAGAGTGAGCGCGGCCAGCACGGTTGCGGCGACGACCAGGATGGCGCCGACGGCGAAGCTCCGGAAGGTCGCGTCCGGCATGATCAACATGCCGGCTAATGCGATCGCCACCGCCATACCGGAAAAGAACACCGTCCGGCTTGCGGTAGCGCCGGCGGTCGCGATTGCGTCGATCTTCTCGCGGCCGTGGCTCCGCTCCTCGCGGAAGCGCTGAACGATGAAGAGCGAATAGTCGATGCCGACCGCAAGGCCGATCATCGTAATGATGAAGACGACGAAGTTCGACATCTCCATCGCATTGCTGACGAGCGCGGTGGCGCCCGCGGCGACGAAGATGGAGAGCAGCGCGAGCACCACCGGTAGCCCGGCGGCCACCACGGCGCCGAACACCACCACCAGGATCACGAGCGCCACGACGATGCCGATCATCTCGCCCTGGGCCAGCGTCTCTTCTAGCAGCGTCGACATCTCGCCCTCCACGCTGCCGAAGCCCACTGTCGACACCCGGAAACCGTCCGTCCCGTCGGCCTCCTCGACCACGTCGACAACCGGCGCCGCGGTATCGGCCGCGTCCTCCTCATCGCCGACGAGCGTCACCGGGATCAGGACGGTGTGCCCGTCTTCGGAGACGAGGCCTTGGGTGCCGTCCCGGTAGCTTTGCACGGAATCGACTTCGTCGAGCGTGCGCAGGTCGCCCACGAGCGCGTCGACGAAGCTCGAGTATGCTTCCTTATCGGCGGTCGTCGTCTGCGATTCGATAACAAGGAACTCTTCCGGCGGCGTTTGCTGGCGGAGGCGTTGGTTGATGAGGTCCTTGGCCCTCGTCGCCTCTGTGCCCGCGGTGTCGGGGCTTGCGGTGAGATTCATCGCGCCGGCCGCGAAGTAGGCTACGACCAGCAGCGACGCCCACAAACCCAGCGTACGCCACGGGTGACGCGCCGCCGCTCGTGCGATTCGCCCGGTGAATCCCAGTCGAATGTTCATCTTCAGACCTCCCTTGCCGCTTACAGATGCTTCGCCCCGGTTTCCCTGTTCCGTTCCTGTGGATTCGGCCATCTCGCTCCTCCTCCGTGTCTTCTCTGACCTGCTTCTAGGCCAAGGCTACGCCTGGGGCAGGTCCGCCGTCGTCGCTCCACGGAGGGAACTTGGCTGTCCACTTGAAGGGGGAGATCCAGGAGGGAGACACTCCCCCAGGAGGGGTATGCGCTGCTGACGTCGAACGGGGGTAACTAGCCGGTCTTGGGCTCCACCAGCCCTGTGTCGTAGGCGAAGATGACGGCCTGGGTCCGGTCGCGAAGGTCGAGCTTCATGAAGATGCGCTTGATGTGTGTCTTCACCGTGCCCTCGGACAGCACGAGCAGGTCGGCTATCTCGGCGTTCGAGTGGCCGCGGGCAACGAGCGCGAGCACCTCCTGCTCTCGCTTGCTGATCTGATCCAGCGCCTTTGCGTCGATTCTTTCTGCGGCCGGGCGTTGTGCGAACTGGTCGATGAGGTGGCGGGTGACGGACGGCGCCAGGAGCGCCTCGCCGGCGGCGACGACGCGGATTCCCGCCACGAGATCGGCAGCGGGAGTCCGCTTCAGCAGGAACCCACTCGCCCCCGCCCGCAGGGCCTCATACACGTACTCATCCTGCTCGAATGTGGTGGGGATCAACACCCGCGACGTCTCCTCCCGGCCGAGCGCGGCGATCTCTCGCGTGGCCTCCAGCCCGTTCATTTCCGGCATCTGGATGTCCATGAGGACCACGTCCGGATCGAGCTGTCGCGTGAGCTCGACGGCCTCGGTGCCGTTCCCCGCCTCGCCGATCACCTCGATATCGGGTTCGGACTCGAGAATCAGGCGAAAGCCCGCCCGCACGAGCTGCTCGTCATCGGCCAACAGCACGCGCACGCTCATTCCGGTTCCTCTCCGAGCGGTAGCTTGACATGCACACGATAGCCGCCCTCCGGCCGCGGCCCGACGCTGAGCTCGCCTCCAAACAGTCCCACGCGCTCTCTCATTCCGATCAGCCCCCGCCCTCCTTCGCCGCCGTCCGCGCGCACGACCGCGGCGCCGCGGCCATCATCGATGATCTCCAGCTCGAGACTGTCGGGCCCGTAGCGCACCATCACGTTGGCGTGGGCGGGGCCGGCGTGCTTGAGCGCGTTGGTCAGCGCCTCCTGGATGATCCGGTAGGCGGACAGATCGATGCTCGTTGGCAACGTCTCCGGCGGTGTTCCCTCGACCGTCACTTCCACCGGCAGTCCTGCCTCGGCGACCTGAGCGGCGAGGCTACCGACCTGACTCAAGCCCGGCTGCGGACTCAGCACCTCATCCGTCTCTCTCGCACCGCGGAGGATCCCCAGCATGCGCTCCATGTCCGTCAGCGCCTGCCTGCCGGTCGTCTCGATGGACGCGAGCGAGTCGCGCGCCAGATCGGGCTTCGACTCGAACACGCGTTGCGCTCCTCCTGATTGGATGACGATCAGATTGAGCGCATGCCCGACCACGTCATGTAGCTCTCGGGCGATGTGTGCGCGCTCGTCCGCGACTGCCTCCCGCGCCCGCACCTCGCGCTCGCGCTCGAGCAGATTCGCTCGCTCCTCCACGACATTCGTGTATTCCCGGCGGCTCCGGGTGTATATGCCGAGACCCCAGGCCGCCGCGTATGTGGCGTAGGTACCGACGGCCTGTGTCAGGCTGGGATCGCCGCGGTCCGTGGTGAAGTAGATGGTGATGCCGGCCGCCGTCATCAAGGCGGCCAGGATGCCCTGGCGGATGTCCGTCAACGAGGCGGCGCTGTACAGGATGACCAGAGCGGCGAAGGTGCCGGCGGGCACGCCCTCATATCCGACACCGATATGCACCGAGATGGCGGCAACACTGACGGCCAGGGCGCCGAGCGGGGCGACGCTGCGAACGGCGATCGGCAGCGTCTGGAGGAGCAGCAGCGCGATTCCCATGAAGTCGTCGTCCCGGAAGGGACCATCTCCTCCTACTCTCTCGGCCACGGTCCAGAGCGCGGCCGCCGTGAAGCCCAGAGCCAGGAGGGCGTCAACCGCGTGCGGGTTGACGCCCCGCATGCGCTGGAAGAGCTGCATCGCCCGCTCTGTGGGTGTCGGCATGTCTACTGTGACTCCACTTGTAGGTCGGCCTCATGGTACAGCATCCTCCTGGCCAAGGGCGTTTCCTTCACGTTCTCCTCGGCGGGTGCCCGCTGCCGGTGCTAGAATGCCCGCGAGCGCTGCAATGAAGGGACCGCTGCAAGCCGGAGCCGCGTCGCGTACCATCTCACCGCTGCCGGACCATCTGACCGCCGGCGTCTATCTGGGTGGATACGGCTTCTTCGGGAGCCGCCGCGCCGGGGACGTCCACGACGACATCTTCTGTCGGGCGCTAGCCCTAAGCGACGGGAGCACGACGCTGTTGCTCCTCATTCTCGACCTCGTGGGGCTGGCGCCGCGTCCGCTGCTGGAGATCCGGCGGGCGATCGCCGGGGACGCCAGGCTTCCACTCGACCGCGTTCTCCTCTCCTGCACCCACAGCCATGCAAGCCCTGACATGCAGGGCCTCTGGGGCGGCGTGCCCGACGAGTACCTCTCGTATCTGCGCAGCCGCTGCCTGGAAACGGCCGGGGCCGCTCTCGGCGAAATGGCGGATGCGAATCTGGAAGTGGCGACAACGGCCGCGGAGAACCTCACCCGCAACCGGCGGGGTTGGGACCATACCGACACGACGCTAGCCGTCATCCGAGCCTTCCGGCCCGGTAGTTCGACCATCGCCACGCTGGTCAACTTCGCCTGCCACCCAACGGTCACGACAGGCGAGAACGTGCTCATCTCGTGCGACTTCCCGGCGGGGCTCGTCGCCGCGCTCGAGCGGGAGCTGGGTGGGATTGGTCTGTTCCTGAACGGCGCGCAGGGCGACGTGATACCGGCGACGGGCGGCGACTTCGCTCAGGCGCTCGACCTCGGCGGGCGGCTGGCCAAGCTCGCTCTCGACGCGCTGTCCTCGGCCGTGACGGTGGAGCCTCCCATCGATGTGCGCGAACGGCGGGTGGAGATCCCGCTCCGAGCCGAGCGCCTGCCGCCGGGAGGGCATACGGCGCTGGCCTTGACGCTGCCCCTTGTCCGCCTGGCCGCCAGGCGCGGCCTGATCCACCGCGCCTGCGGGTGGCTGGAGAGGAAAGGCAATCACGAGGCCGCAACGGCGCTGGCCGGGATTGCCATGTTCGCCGATGGGAATCTGGCGGCGCGGAACCTGCGGCCCGTGATGAGCACACGGGTGGGCCGTCTGCGCGTCGGCGCGGCGCTTGAGGGGATCGCCGTGCCCGGCGAGGTGTCGACCCGACTCGGTGACCCGCTGAGGGCGTCGCTCTCCGCCCCCCATCGTCTCTTCCTGGGGCTGACGAATGATACACTGGGCTATTTCATCCCCCCCGACGAGTGGATGACCGGGCGCAACGGAAGCTACGAAGAGAGCGTGTCCCTGGGGCGCGAGGCGGGCCCGGTCCTCGAGTCGGCTCTGCGCGCCCTTATAGAGGAGGTGTAACCGTGCCTATACCCCTGATCACCGCCCACGCGGCCTGCCGGGGCCACGCCCCGGAGAACACTCTGGCGGGCATCCGCACCGCGCTGAGCCTGGGGGCCGACGCGATTGAGATCGACGTACGCTGCACCCGAGACGGCGTGCCCGTGCTCCTCCACGACGGAACCGTGGACCGGACCACCGATGGTCGGGGCGAGATAGCCGGCCTCAGCCTCCGCCAGGCACGCCGCCTGAACGCCGGCGATGGAGAGCGCATCCCCACCCTCCGCGAGGTGCTGGAGGCGGTGAACGGTCAGGCCCTCTTGGTGTTGGAGGTCAAGGCGGCAGAGATCGAAGAGGCCGTGCTGGCTGCGGTCCATCGCGCAGGCGCGCTGGACTGGTGCGTCATGCACTCCTTCCTGCCGCCCGTAGTGAAACGCTTCCGTAGCCTGGAGTCGCGTTTGCCCTGCTCGCTCCTGACGGGCGGCGCGGACGTCGTGGACTGGAGGCAGTTCTTCTCGTTCGCCCTTTCTTTGGGCGCGCAGGGGGTCGCGGTGTTCTACGGTGTCGTCACGCCGGAGCTGGTGCGGGGCGCGCACCTGCGGGACCTGCGCTGCTCCACTTGGACGGCCAACAAGCGGGCCGACGTGCGTCGCTTGGCCGGGTGCGGCGTCGACGCGATCACCAGCGACTACCCGGACCGTGTGCGCCGATGGCTGCCGAAAGGCCGAAGCTAGCTGGCGCAGTTCAAGTCGACGTCTATCTCATTCTCGTCGGCCAAGACCTGCAGGGTGTGGCAGGCACCGCCGCAGCCGACTAGAACACTGCCGAGCGCCAGCAGCGCGACTGACAGCGCCGCCCCCGCCCCCGCCCGGGTCGTCTCCGGCTTCTACGGCTATCCGCTACTCGTCGGCTTGCCCGCACTCCAGATCGACATCGATGCTATTCTCATCCGCGATGTCTTGGAGCTGGCGGCACACCACTTCGCTCTGCGTGCTGAGCGACGTGAACTCGCTCTCAAGGTCGTCGCCGATCTTCTGAAGGTCCGTGAGTTCGACGCCCTCATCGAGCTCCGCTGCCAGGTCCCCGAGAGCGTCTGCCGCCGTCCGGAATACCGCAACCATTTCGTTGTGGAGATCCTCGACCTCTGACGGCGGCTCGATTGCTTCCAGGCTGTCCCGCGATCCGCTTACGACGTCCGAGAAGTCGTCGATCAGGTTACTAAAGACCTCGATAGCGTCTTCCGGGGACTCCGCCGCAGCAAGGTCCTCCTCGACGTGCGCCTGCACCTCGTTCGCTTGCTTGTCGTTCTCCGCCTTCAGATCCGACATCTGGTTGAAGTACTCTTCCAGGGTCAGCGCTCCGCCCCCGTTCCCATTCCCGTTGCCATCCTCGTCGCCGCCGCCGCAGGCGGCGCCAACCATGCCGAGCGACAGGAGGAGAGCTGCGGTCAGGGCCAGTGGTACGAGACGTGCCTTCATATCAGCCTCCTTGCTGCTACGTAGTGGTGACCTGCCCAGATTTCTGCCAGTGTATGGTTGAGGAATCCTAGGAACAAGGCGGACGATGCGGACGGCCCGCCGGCGGCCGAGGCCCCTGCATCGGAAGCGCAGGCGCAGGCGCCGAAAGGCTCTCGTTGATCCCTTTTCGAGGCCCGCGATACACTGACCTCTGCACGGGAGCAGTAATCCGTGAGCGAAAGCAAGCGCGAATGGCAAGATGGTGTCTACCGACCGGCCCGCGACCGGTCGCCTGAGCGGGACGCCTCGTTCCAGACCAGCTCGGGGACGCCTGTCGAACCGCTCTATGCGCCGGAAGACCTGTCGGCCCAGGGCGAGGCGTTCGACTACTTGAGGAGGCTGGGATTTCCCGGCCTGTATCCTTACACGCGCGGCATCCAGCCTACCATGTACCGGGGACGGCTCTGGACCATGCGGCAATACGCCGGCTTCGGGACGGCCGAGGAGTCGAACCAGCGCTACAAGTACCTGCTCGCTCAGGGGCAGACCGGCCTCTCTGTCGCCTTCGACCTGCCCACCCAAATCGGCTACGACGCGGATGACCCGATGGCCGAGGGCGAGGTTGGCAAGGTGGGAGTCTCAGTGTGCTCTCTGCGCGACATGGAGACGCTGTTCGAAGGCATCCCGCTGGAACGCGTCACCACCTCGATGACGATCAACGCCACCGCCTCCGTTCTCCTGGCTCTGTACGTTGCCGTGGCCGGGAAGCAGGGGGCGGACCCCGGCAGGATTGGCGGTACTACTCAGAACGACATTCTGAAGGAGTACATCGCCCGCGGGACGTACATCTTCCCGCCCAAACCCTCCATGCGCCTTATCACGGATGTGTTCGCTTACTGTCGCGACCGCTTGCCGCTCTGGAACACGATCAGCGTCAGCGGTTACCACATGCGCGAAGCGGGCTGCACGGCCGCCCAAGAGGTCGGTTTCACGCTGGCCAACGCTATCGCCTATGTGGAGGCGGCGCTATCGGCTGGCCTCAACATCGACGAGTTTGCGCCTCGACTCTCCTTCTTCTTCGCCAGCCACAGCATCTTTCTAGAGGAGATCGCGAAGTTCCGCGCCGCACGCCGGCTCTGGGCACGCATCGTCAGGGAACGCTTTGCGGCAAAGGACCCGCGAGCCATGATGCTGCGCTTCCACACCCAGACCGGCGGCGCCACGCTCACCGCGCAGCAACCGGACAACAACGTCGTGCGCACCGCCTTTCAGGCGCTGTCGGCCGTGCTGGGCGGCACCCAGTCGCTGCACACCAACTCCAAGGACGAGGCGCTGGCGCTGCCCAGCGAGGAGGCTGCCGAGCTGGCGCTTCGCACCCAGCAGATCATCGCCCACGAGTCGGGCGTGACGGACACCGTCGATCCCTTGGCCGGCTCCTACTACGTCGAACGGCTCACGGACCAGGTGGAGGCGGAGGCGCAGGAGTACATCGAACGTATCGATGGGATGGGCGGCGCTCTCGCTGCCATCGAGCAAGGCTTCCAGCAGCGTGAGATCCACGAGAGCGCCTATCGGATGCAGCGGGAGATCGAGACAAAGCAGCGCGTGGTCGTGGGCGTCAACGAGCATGAGGAGGACGAGCCTCCGCTCGAGGGGCTGATGCGGGTGGAGCCCGTCGTGGGCGAACGGCAGAGGGCCCGGCTGCGAGAGCTGCGGGCCGGTCGCGACGGGGAGCGGGTGCAGGAGCTCCTGGGCCGGTTGGAAGAGGCGGCGCGGGGCGCGGACAACCTGGTACCGTTGCTCATCGAGTGCGTTGAGGGCGACACGACGCTGGGAGAGATCTGCGGCGTGCTGCGCGGCGCTTGGGGCGAGTATCGAGGCGCCTCAGCGCTCTAGGCCAAGCGCTCGAAGACTCGCGTGATCGTGAGTGCCCGCAGGCGAGATCGCTTCTCCAACGCGGCGGAGCTCAGAGAGAGGCCGGCTGCTGTGATGCCCTGACGGGCCAGGATCATGCCTACCGAGAAGGTCGCGCTGCGATGGACGCAAAGCGAGAGGGGCTCCGATGACTGAGCTGAATGAAGCCGCCAACCGTATCCACCATGTCGGCGCTGTCGTGCGCAGCCTGGACGAGGCTCGCGCCTTGTATCAGGACACGTTGGGTATGCGCCTCCTCAAGGAGGCTGTGATGCCCGACCAGGGCGTGCGGGCGGCTCTCCTCGCGCTCGACGGCGGCCTGTTCGAGCTGCTCGAGCCGATCGAACCCGACACGGGCGTCGCGCGGTTCCTCGACAGCAGAGGCGAGGGCATGCACCACGTGTGCCTGGAAGTCGACGATATCAAGGCCGCCCTGGCCGACTTGAAGGCCAAGGGCGTTCCCCTCGTCGATGAGGAGCCCCGGGAGGGGCTGACGGGCACTATCGCCTTTCTCCACCCCAGCGCCCTGCACGGCGTCCTGGTCGAGCTGCTGGACAGCGCGACCGCGTTCCGCCCCAACGGCCCGGCCCGATGAACCCCCTCACGCTGGACCACCTCGTCATCGCCGTCCGCGATCTCGACGCCGCCAGCGCGAACTACCGAAGGCTTCTCGGTCGGGCGCCCTCCTGGCGGGGGCGCCACCCCAGCTACGGTACCGCCAACGTGCTCTTCCGTCTCGACAACACCTATGTGGAGCTGGTCGCTCCGGCCGGGGCCGGAGGCGACTCGCCCTGGCAGCAGGGGCTGCAGGATCACCTCGGTACTATCGGCGAGGGACTCTACGCCGTCGCCCTGGGCACCGATGACATCGATGGCGCCGTCGCCGCCGCTCGGAGCCGGGGCCTGGAGGTGTTCGATCCGGCCGACGGCGACGGGGTGGATCTGGAGACCGGGGCGACGCGTGCGTGGACCAACGCCCGGATCCCTTCGGAAGCAACCCGGGGCGTGCGCACCTTTCTCATTCAGCATCGCTCGCCCACGGACGCTCTGCCCGCGGCCCCGCCCTCAGCCGAGGACGGCGCCTTCGTGACCGCCGTCGACCATACGGTGGTCGTTTCTTCGCACCTGCCCGCCAGCCTGGGGCTGTGGCACGAGACGTTCGGCCTCGATCTGCGACGGACGCTGGGTCCGCCGCGCGGCCGCCAGCTCCACTTCCTCCGTCTGGGCGACTCCATCCTGGAACTGGTGGGCGAGGCGGAGCCGGAACGTCCCGGCGGGCGCGATCTCCTCTGGGGAGTTGCCTATCGGGTCGGCGACGTGGTCGGTGCCGTGGCCCGGCTTCGAGCTGAGGGGGTCAAGGTGAGTGACGCGCGCCGGGGCAACGCGCCCGGCACCGTCGTGGCCGATCTCAAGCCCGGCTTCTCCAACGACGTTCGCACGCTGTTGATTCAGCACGAGACGGTGTCCGGCCGCTAGGCGGAGCATGACAGAGAGTCCCGGCGATACCTACCAGGTCGCGCGCGATGCGGAGTACCTGCGCCAGCTCAAAGCGGAGGCGGCATACTTCGACCGGGCCCACTTCTTCACCATCGACGCCGAGCTGCCGTTTGCGGCCGCCTATCTCAACGAACGGTTCAGCGGCGACAGGAAGACTCCGTGGTACGAGACAATCCCTAGATATGGAACGTTTCGCCGGGGCTGCGCCTTGGGCGCCGGCGGCGCCGACCAGCGAACGCGCATCCTGGAGCAGCACCCCTCCCTCCATCTGACGGTCTATGATGTCAGCGAGGACTCGTTGGCCGCGCTTGATCGGGAGCTGGGGGCCAGGTTCCCGGGACGGGTGGCAACGGAGCAGACGGACCTCAACTTCGTTGAGCTGCCTCAAGAGACCTACGACCTCATCATCTCGGCGGGCTGCCTGCACCACCTGCTCAATCTCGAGCACGTCGCGTACCAGATCAATAGAAGCCTGACGCCGGAGGGCTTCTTCTTCCTGCACGACTACGTGGGCGAGGCGCGCTTCCAATTCAGCCCGGAGAAGAAGCGTCTCTTCGAAACGGCCTTTGAGGAAGCGAAGCGCCGTCACAGATCGCTCCGGCGCTGGCGCATCGACTGGCCGGATCTGTCGGACTGGCGGTACAGTCCTTTCGAGGCGGCGCGCGCCGACGAGACGCTCGCGGTACTTGGTCACTACTTGACTGAGGTCTCCGTCCGCACCGATGGTGGCCTTCTCTTTCTCGTACTGCACCTCAAGCCGGCCGGTGCGACCGAAGCCGGCCCCGGTCCTACCTCACCGTCTCGCTGGCCACACGGGCTGGCCTCTGCCATCAGTCGGCTGACCGGGCGTCGTGGCCGTGGGACGTCCGGCTACACCGAGATCCTAGAGCAGTTGGTGCCGGACCTCGTGCCGATAGATCGTTCGCTTGCGGAGGAGGGCAGGTTGCGGCCCGGCGTTGCCTTCGCCGTCTACAGGAAGAAGCCGGTGGGGCGGCCGGCCGGATAGCGCGCGGGAGCGCTCATGTGCCCGCTGCAGGCGTGCTGGCCGTCGTGCAGTGGCGGTTCATTCAGTCGAGAGCACCCATGGTACGGCAGGGCCTCGAGGCCGGCGGGCCCGGCCAGGGTCCCTCCGGGCAGGAAGAGACCGCGTCTTCGCTTCCCCGAACGGCCCGCCGTCTGTCCCACACAGTTGTTCACCTCCCCTCTCTGTCTCACTTGTCCTGGCACAGCACACACCTTGCTTCAGGCCGCGCATCCGCGACATAATCGTTCTCGACATGGCTGAGGGAACACCGCTTCGCGTACTGATCGCCAAACCAGGGCTGGACGGCCACGACCGCGGTGCCAAGGTGGTCGCCCGCGCGTTGCGCGATGCCGGCATGGAGGTGGTGTACACCGGCATCCGCCAGACACCGGAGATGATCGCCGAAGCCGCGTTGCAGGAGGACGTGGACGTCGTGGGGCTGAGCATCCTCTCAGGTGCCCACGGCGAGCTCTTCCCCCGTGTGGTGCAGGCCCTCAAGGAGCGCGACATCGATCCGGGCGACATCCTGCTGTTCGCCGGCGGCATCATCCCGGATGAGGATATCCCAGCGCTCAAGGAGTTGGGCTTCCGGGAGATCTACCGTCCCGGCGCCAGCACCCGGGACATCATCGACTACGTGCGGCGCTGGGCGGAGGACCGGGGAACAGCGGGCGGTTCCGAGGGCGGAGCGACGGGCGCGTCGTGACCGAGGAGCTGGTGCGGCGCCTTCTCAGCGGGGAACGGCGCGCCCTGGCCCGCGTCATCAGCCTGGTGGAGAACGGGAGCCCGGAGGGGCGCCGGGCACTCTCGATCCTTTATCGACGCACCGGCCGAGCTCACGCGATCGGCATCACCGGCGGCAGCGGGGCGGGAAAGAGCACTCTGGCGTACCACCTTGCCCTGGAGTTCCGCCGCCGCGGGCGAACGGTGGGCATCGTCGCCGTTGACCCCAGCAGCCCCTTCACCCATGGTGCCTTGTTGGGCGACCGCATACGGATGCAGGGCCTGGCCCGGGATCCGGAGGTCTTCGTCCGCAGCATGGCCACCCGGGGCGAATTGGGCGGTCTGGCGGCGACGACGGCGGAGGTGGTGGCGGTATTGGACGCCGCCGGTAAGGACGTGGTCCTGGTCGAGACGGTGGGGGCCGGCCAGGACGAGGTGGAGGTCGCCTCCGCAGCGGAGACGACGGTGGTGGTGCTCACGCCCGCCGGCGGCGACGACGTGCAGGCGATGAAGGCGGGCATCATGGAGGTGGCGGACATCCTGGTGGTGAACAAGGCGGACCTGCCCGGCGCCGACGCCCTGGTCGCTCAGCTTCACGCGCTGGCCGGTCACTATGCGGGCACGGGACATCATGGAGGCACAGCGGGCGCCCTCGCGGCTCAGCCCCAGGGGCTGGCCGAGGACGCCGCTCGCGATGGCGTGCAGACTCCCATCCTCCGGACGGTGGCCACCCGGCCGGAGGGCATCGTGGAGCTCGCCGACGCGATGGAGGAACACCGGCGAACGCTGGAGGCATCGGGAGAACTGGAGCGGAAGCGCCGGGAGCAGGCGCGCCGTCAGGTGCTGGCCGTGGCCGGCCGCAAGCTGCTGGAGGGGCTCCTCCGCGCGACGGAGGGCAACGGCCTGCTAGACAAACTGGTGCGCGCCGTCGCGCGGAGGGAGATGGACCCCGACGCGGCCGCCCAACGGCTGATCGAGGCGTCCCGGGGCGGGTAGCTCGAGGCCTCTCCCTACTCATCTGCCGAAGGCGTCTGCTGGCCAGGGCCTGGCTGTGCCTTTCCGTCGGTATGCCCATAATGAACGCGGCAGCGCTGGCGAACGAAGCGCCTGGCTTTGACCGCGCGAGGAAGTGCGTGGCGTGACAGACGACTAAGGTCTATTCGAAGGCGAGGGTGATTGCGGCGCCAAGGAAGAGCAGCCCGACGACTACGCAGCCCAGCGGGCCGACGACGAACCATAGTCGCACGAAGCGGTCAGGTAGGAATCGACAATCCGGGGCCATCTGCCACAACTCCAGTAGAAGGTTGGGCCTCCACCTGCCCACTATCAAAAGGGAAAGGCCAGCGATCAGAAAACTCGCGGACAACAAGGCCAGGACCGCAACGCCCATCGCAACTACCGTCTCCCATCATAGCTTTCAAGGCATTCCCACAGTAGCCTGCTTGACCTGCTACACGGTACCGTGTATCCTGTTGCTATGGACGAAGCGTCGCGGCGAGACCCCGCCTGGGATGCCGGCTTGGTGCGCGCCCTGCGCCGGCACCTGGCCATGAGCCAACGGGGACTGGCGCAGGAGCTGAACGTGCGCCAGCAGACGGTGAGCGAGTGGGAGACCGGCCAGTACCGGCCCCGCGGCGCCTCCGAGCGCCTGCTCAGCGTCGTGGCCGAACGGGCCGGCTTCCGCTACGGCGAGCGAGAGGGCGAGGAGCGGCGGGGGCGCTAGCCTGACGGCCGCCAGGGGAAACGGCGCCCTCGGCGGCCCCCCGTGAGGACGATGTGATGGTCGGTGGGAAGAGATCGCTCGGGCAACTGTTCGTCAGGCCCGCGATGCTTCTTCCCCGTCTTGGTGATCCCGGGCCGTGGTTGCACTAGCCTTCCGCGACGGCTCCCGGGTCTACGGTGCCCGCAGACCATTGCTTTCCCGGCTGGGCGGCGGGCGCCCCGGTCAATCGATCCTCAGTGACGGGCGGTCGGTCGCCGGGGATCCCCCGGGCCTGTGTGAAACCACCCTCGGCGATCTCTGGGCCGGTCAACGCTTCCCGGCCTCGGCCTTGGTCACCCGGCAAGGGGTGCCGGTGCGCGTGCTCCACCCCGGCCGTCGCGGACGGGGAGCCGGCCCGGACTTCCGCGATGCCGTCATCGCTACTCCTTCAGGAGGTCTGCTCCGGGGCGACGTGGAGCTGCACGTCCGAGCCGGCGACTTCCGAACCCACGGCCATCACCGGGACGGACGCTACGAGGGCGTGGTGCTGCATGTCGTCTTCGAGGACGACGTAGGCGAGGATACCTGCCTTGCCAACGGACGGCAGGCGCCGGTGGTCGCCCTGGCGCCCTGGACGCGCCGGAGGGCCCACGAGCTCGCAGGTTGGCTGGCCGGACCGGCGCTGTGGCGCGAACCCTGTCACGACGCCGTCCTGCGGCTGGGGCTGGATCGCGTGGCGAGCACGCTGGAAGCGTTAGGTGAGCAGCGGTTTCGGCAGCGCGAGGCTGTCCTGGCCGATGAAGTGGGAACGCGTGGACCCGGGGAGGCCCTCTACCGGGCGCTGCTGGCCGGCCTCGGTTATGGTGGGGACCGCCCGCTGCTGGAAACGGTGGCCTTGAACCTCCCCTGGCGGGAGCTGGCGTCGCGGCTCGCGTTGGTACCGGGAGATGAGCGCGAGATCCTTGCCGAGGCCCTCCTGCTGGGTGCGGCGCGGCTGCTGCCGCGGCAGCGAAGTGATGACGCGGCCGACCCCAGGGAGGCACGGTGGGAGGAGCACTGGCGGAGATTCGAAGGCAGGTGCGGACCGTTCGGGGAAGCACCGGCGGCCGCACCGTCGAGTTCGCGGCGTCCCGCAAACCACCCTGCGCGTCGTCTGGCAGGTCTCGCTCACCTCTTGGCCAGACACCGGCTGCTCCTTGGTGACGTCGCCCTGCCCGGCTGGTCATCCGAGGGCCGGACATCGTCGCTCATCGAGGCATGGACGGTGCCGGCCTGTGGTTACTGGCGGGAGCACCTGGCACCGGGTCTTCCCGCCCGCCGGCCGCCGGGCGCGCTCGTCGGCCGAGGTCGCGCTACCGAGCTGCTGCTGAACGCCGTTCTGCCGTGGGCCGCCGCCCGGGCGGAGGCGGAAGGCAGCTCGGAGCGAGCCGCGGGGGCGCGGGAGGCGTTCTCCCATCTGCCGCAGCCGGGTCGGTACGGCTTGCTCGCCTCCCTGCAGGCCAACCTCAAGGTGGGCGGGAAGCCGCTGCGGCTGGACGCCCGCCGCCAGCAGGGCATGCTGGCCCTGCACAAGATGGAATGCACCCAGGGCGGCTGCGGACGCTGCCCGCTGTCGTGAGCCGAGGGGGCTAGGCGACCGGCAGGTTGGGGGAAACGTCCAAGTCCCAGCCGGCCGCTCCGGCCTCGTGCCGGTAGTAGGCGCAGGCGGCGATCATCGCGCCGTTGTCGGTGCAGAGGGCGGGTGGAGGCACGGACACGGGCACGGTCGAACGCCGGCTCAGCGCCCGGCGGAGCGGTCCGTTAGCGGCCACCCCACCCGAGAGCAGGATTCCCCGCACGCCCTCGCGGCGGGCGGCTCGGGCGGCCTTTCCGGCCAGCACGTCCACCACCGCCTCCTGGAAGGCGGCCGCGGTCTGCTCGATGGGAGGGGGAGGCCCCTTCTCACCCCGCACCAGGTGGAGGACCGCGGTCTTCAGGCCGCTGAAGCTGAAGTCGTCGCTCTCTCCCAGCCAGGCGCGCGGCAACCGGGGCGACGCTTTGGCGACCGGTTCCGCGGCCCGTTCGATGGCCGGGCCTCCAGGGAAGCCGAGGCCGAGCAGGCGGGCCACCTTGTCGAAGGCCTCGCCGGCCGCGTCGTCGCGCGTGCGCCCGAGCCGCCTCAGCTGGCCGTGCTCCTCCATCACCACCATGTCGGTGTGGCCGCCCGAGACGATCAGGCCGAGCAAGGGGAAGGGAAGGGTCTTTCGTCCTGCCCCGCGGTCATCGATCCAGTTGGCGTACAGGTGGCCCTCGAGGTGGTTGACGGCGACCAGAGGAAGGTCGCGGGCGTAGGCGAACGCCTTGGCCGCGTTCACGCCCACCAGCAGCGCTCCTACCAGGCCTGGTCCCGCGGTGACGGCGACGGCGTCCAGATCGCGCCAACGGCAGCCCGCCTCCTGGAGCGCGGCCTGCGCCACCGGCAGTATTGCTTCGAGGTGCTGCCGCGAGGCGACCTCCGGAACCACGCCGCCGTAGCGACCGTGAAGGGCGGCTTGTGATGCGACCACGCTGGACCGAAGATGCCGCCCGTCCTCGACGACGGCGACCGCAGTCTCGTCGCAGGAGGTCTCGATCCCCAGGATCCTCATGGGGCGGCGGGCATTTGCGTCCGGTAGAGGGCTCCGCCCTCAAGCACGTAGAGGAGGCCGCCCGTCTCATCCACGGCGATGGCCCGCAGGTCCGTGAAGGTAGGGCTCTTAAGCTGCTGGAGGAAGGTGCCGTCCGAGGAGAAGACCACGATGCGGTCCTCTGTGCTCTGGTGATCGACGACCAACAGCAGGCCGGCGTCCGGCAGCGGCACGAGTGAGGTCGGCGAGGCCAGGGGCCGGTCGATGCCCGCCTGGGTGAACGGCTGCTGCACTCTGTCACGGAAACGGCGGATGCTGTCGTTTCCGACGATCAGGTAGAGCGCGTCGCCGACCGCCAACTCCACCGCCTCGTCGAGATCGAAGGAGGCCAGGAGAGGTTCTCGTTCACTGTCGAAGCCGGATTCGCTGGGGGCGTAGCGCCACACCTGGTCGCCGGCCCGGTCGAGCACGTAGAGGTCGCCGTTCTCGTGCGCGATACCGTCCGCCGAACCCCAGGCGTCGGCGTCTCGGACGGTCAACAACCGGCCGGGCTCGGGCGGCCTGACGGCGATGAGGCGGCGGGCGTCGTCCAGAATGAGGAGGGCGTTCAAGCTTTGCGCCCAGGCTATGTGCTGGGGCTGGCCGGCGATCTCCGTCCCCACCAGGTCGCCTTCCTGGAAGAGGACGAACGGGTCCGGGTTCGGCACAAGGAGGGAAACAGCGATGACCCTTGCCTGCTCCCGGTCGAGGAAGTAGGCGCCGCCGCCCCCCACCGCCAGGTCTTTGGCGGAAACGGCGCCGGGGAGACGTTCGCTGACGTCGACGACCAGTTCGAGCTCGGGCAACTCCACGACCGCGTCCAGCTTGGCCAGGGCCGCGTCTACCTCCGCCTGAAGATCCACCACCTCCTGTTCTCCCGGTCGGAGTTCGTTCGCGTCCACCAGCGCGTCGCTGGCCGCCCGCAGCGCTTCTCTCTGAGCGGTCGGATCCGCCGTGGTCGAGGCGGTTGCAAGGTAGCCGCGGGCTGCCTTCACGGCGTCCGAGTACTGCTGGTCTCTGTTCTCCTGGAGGGCCGAGGGGATGACGCACCAGGCGATCAGGCCAATGACAGCCAGCACCAGGACCGCCAGGATCGCGAGCGCCGGCACCCTTGGGATCGCGGACCGCACCCCGGTGGTGCGCAGATAGCGAACCTCCGCCTCCGTTCCCTTGAGACGCACCTTGGGCTGAGAAAGGCCCGGCGGCGGTTCCGTGGCGGCGGTCTCCTCGCCGGTCGCCGGCGCCTCCAGGGCTTCCTCTGCCGGTCCAGGCTCCGGCTCAAGTGGAGGAGGCTGCTCAGCCGTCTTCTGCTGCTCGCGGGGCGCCGCCGCCGTACTCGCAGTCTCCGGCTCGACGACGCAGGCGAGCAACACGAGCGAGAACTCCTGCTGGCCGCGAGCCAGACGGAAGAGCTCCACGAGGGCGTCGTCTCCACCCCGGAGTAGGATCGAGCGCAGCGTCTCCTCGCCCAGCAACTCGTCGATGCTCGGCGACGCGATGAGCAGCAGGTCTCCCGGGGATAGCTGGTAGCGGCTGAAGGCGGGCTCGATCGTTGCTGATTGGCCCAGCGCTTCGGCGGCACCATTCTCAGGTGCGATGCGGGAGAATCGTCCGTCGCCTACGTGATAGGCGACGGAGGGACCGACCTGGGCCAGGTACGCCGTTCGCTCCTGAACCGCCAGGCAGCTCACGCCGGCCTCCACCCGGTGCTCGCGCAGAGTGCGGGCGTTCCAATCGAGAAGCTGCTGGTGAGCGGCCTGGAGGGCCCGCAGCACAGCTCCGGTCATGGAGAGGGTGTCCTGCCGGTACAAGCGGCCGATCGCGTCCACCAACTGCCCGCAGTACTCTCTGCCACCGGGAGACGCGGGTTCGACCAGGACGTACAGCTCGTCCTCTTCCTCGTCAAGTCGCTGGCGCGGGAATGAGCGAAGGAGCGGGCTCTCCTCCTGTGGCTGCCCTCCCACCATGGCAAATCGGCCGACCCAGATCCTAACGGGCATCCTTGGGTCCTTCACGTCCTGATCTTCGAGCGGGCTGGTCCGAACCCAGGCAGAGGCAGCCGGCCGCCCCCCGGTGGCATCCGTACCGGCACCTCCCTACGAGAGTGCCTAAGGAGTATCCGCAGGCCATTCCGTAGCCTCCAGCCGTGAGAAAGCGTCTCCGGTTCATGCCGGGTCGACCATATTATACTTGAGTGGCCGCCTTGTCTTGAAGGATAGCCCGCCTTGACACCTCAGAGCGGTCGTTGGTACGATTGCTCGCGTTCCACAAACCGGTTCTGAACGCGGAGCGCTACCGCAGGGAGGTAAGCATGCTGACTGTCTCCGTCATCAAAGCCGACGTAGGGGGCTACGTGGGCCACTCCTCCATGCATCCCAGGCTGTTGACGGCTGCAGAGGAGATGCTCGACCAAGCCAAGCAGGGGGGTACCCTGCTGGACTTTCACGTGGCGCACTGTGGGGACGACTTGTTCCTGGTGATGACGCATGAGCGCGGAGAACTGAACGAGGAGGTGCACCGGCTGGCTTGGGACACGTTCCTGGCCGCGACAGAGGTTGCCAAGGAGCTGAAGCTGTACGGTGCGGGCCAGGACCTGCTGTCCGATGCCTTCTCCGGCAACATCCGCGGCATGGGTCCGGGCTCGGCCGAGATGGAGATCGAGGAGCGCGCGTCGGAACCGATCATCGTGTTCATGGGGGACAAGACGTCGGCCGGCGCCTTCAACCTTCCTCTCTACAAGATGTTCGCCGATCCTTTCAACACCGCCGGGCTGGTCATCGGCGAGTCGATGCACCAGGGGTTCACCTTCGTCGTGCACGATGTGATGGAGCACCAGCAGATCAGTCTCAGCTGCCCGGAGGATACCTACGATCTGCTGGTCTTTCTGGGTTCGCCCGGCCGCTACGCTGTGAAAGCGGTGTACACGCGCAACGGTGGCGAGATAGCCGCCGTCTCAAGCACCGACAAGCTGGCGCTGATCGCCGGTCGGTACGTGGGCAAGGACGACCCGACGTGCGTCGTAAGGACCCAGGGTGTCTTCCCGGCGGTAGGCGAAGTGCTGGAGCCGTTCGCCTTCCCGGCCATGGTGGAGGGCTGGATGCGCGGCTCGCACCAGGGGCCGTGGATGCCCTGCAGCGTGAAGGACGCCAACCCATCGCGTTTTGACGGCCCCCCTCGCGTCTCCGCCATCGGGTTCCAGGTGGCGAACGGCACGCTGCACGGCCCGCGCGACATGTTCGACGACCCGGGCTTCGACGAGGCGCGGCACCAAGCCAACCTTATCGCCGACTACATGCGCCGCCATGGGCCCTTTGAGCCGCACCGGCTGCCCCTGGAGGAGATGGAGTACACAACGATGCCTGCGGTGGCGGAGAAGCTCGAAGGGCGCTGGGAGCGGTTGGAATAGCGGGCGCGTTCAAGGAAATGCGAAGGGCGGCCGCGACTCCAGTCATCTGGACGTCAGAAGCCGCTCGAGCGGTGGCGGACGCGGTGGCGCGCCCTCGTTGTTGGTGGCGTGCCGGGCCCGCCGGTCCTGGCGAAACGGTGGAGTATAGTCCGCAGTCTGCCGGCGCCTGCTGGCTGTTCTCACGTTGGCGGGCCCTAGGGCCGTAAGTACGCGACGGGTAGTACAAATGGCCCTAGCGCGTACGGGGATACTTGTGTCACTATACGCGGTGGATCACATTCTTGGATTTGAGTCACGATACGACAGTGCACTGCATCTCAAGAAAGGAGCATGAACATGCCTGAGGACTCACTGAGCGTGACTGACAACCGGACAGGAAGCAGTTTCGAGATACCGATCGAGAACGGTACGGTCCGCGCCATGGACTTCAGACAGATGAAGACGGACGAGGAAGACTTCGGTCTCATGGTGTACGACCCAGCCTTCACGAATACGGCCTCCACCAAGAGCACGATCACCTACATCGACGGCGACAAGGGCATTCTCAAGTACCGCGGCTACCCGATTGAGCAGGTGGCGCCGAGCAGCACTTATCTGGAGACGGCCTACCTGACCATCTACGGGGAGCTGCCCACCCGCTCCCAGCTTGACGAGTGGGAGCGCGACATCACCTACCATACCTTCATCCACGAGAACATCAGGAAGCTGATAGAGGCGTTCAACTACGACGCGCATCCCATGGGGATATTTGTCAGCGCCGTGGCTGCCCTCTCCACCTACTACCCGGACGCAAAGGACATCTTCAACGATGAACAGCGGGCTCTGGACATCAGGCGGCTCGTCGCCAAAGTTGCGACGATCGCGGCGGCCGCCTATCGCCACAGCCGCGGCCTGCCGTTCGTCTACCCGGACAACGACCTCAGCTTCCCCGGCAACTTCCTGAGCATGCTCTACAAGATGTCGGAGCCGAAGTACGAGGTCAATCCGGTGTTGGAGCGGGCGCTGGACGTCCTCTTCATCCTCCACGCCGACCACGAGCAGAACTGCAGCACCAGCACCATGCGCTCCATCGGCAGCTCGCAGCCGGACCCGTACGTGGCGCTCGCCGGCGCTGCCGCCGCTCTCTACGGCCCGCTCCACGGCGGCGCCAACGAGGCGGTGCTGCGCATGCTGCGCGAGATCGGCACGGTCGACAATATCCCCGACTTCATCGAGCGGGTGAAGGGCGGCGAGGGTCGCCTGATGGGCTTCGGCCACCGGGTCTACAAGAACTACGACCCCAGGGCTTCCATCATCAAGGAGACGGCCGACAAGGTCTTCGAGGTCACCGGCCGCAACCCGGCGCTGGACATCGCGCTGGAGTTGGAGAAGATCGCGCTGGAGGACGAGTACTTCGTCAAGAGGAGGCTCTACCCCAACGTCGACTTCTACTCAGGCATCATCTACCAGTCAATGGGCTTCCCGGTGGAGATGTACCCGGTGCTCTTCGCCATCGCGCGTACGTCGGGCTGGCTCGCCCAGTGGCAGGAACTGCTGGGCGACTCGGAGCAGAAGATCGCCCGACCGCGCCAGGTCTTCCTGGGCCACGACACGAGGGACTACGTCCCCATGGAGAAGAGGTAGCAGCAGCGGCAGCGTAACTTAAGCTCGCCGTAGAGCTTCCAGGGAGGCGCGCTGGTGTCCCTAATGGGCGTCAGGCGCCTCCCTGATGTCGTGGCGGGTGTCGGCGCCGAACATTTCGGTACTGTTTCTGGCGTACGGATCGTTCTCGGAGGAGAACCGGAGTGCTGGACGCGGCCGTTCGGGAGCTGAACCAGACAATCGTCGACCACGACGGCACGAACGCCGCGAACGGCGCGTTCGTGCGGCGGGTGGATGACCTGATCAGCGTCTTCTACGACGACATCGGTGAGATCTCTGCCGTCTCTACCCAGACACTCTTCAAGCTGTTCGTCATCAAGGTGCTCTACGTGGAGCGGTGCAGCACCGACGCCGGCGTCATCGAGTATCTCGCACGGCTGCTGGAGCGGTACTTGGACGCCCGCGAGCTCTTTCCTGCCGCCGGCCAGGGGCGGTTCAGCGTCTACTACCTCTCCGATCTCCTGCGGGAAACCGAGCGGCCCGGACACGTTCAGAACCTGTTCGAGGCGTACCGCCGGTGTGGCGACAACTCGCTCTTCGTCACCGGCGTGTTTCCCAAGGCGCTGCGGCGTCCTCGCCGCGGGCGATCCCGCGCGCACATCGCTCTTGTCGACCGCAGCTACTACGTCGCTACGGGCAAGCGCTTCGACCGCCTGGCCGCCCGGCATGAGTTGGCCGAGTCAATCCAGCAGCGGGAGTTGCCTGAGGAGCTTTCCGAGTACTTTGAGGTGTACAGGGTGGCGCTGAACGAGATGAGCGAGCGCTACATCATGGGCTTCGACCTGCACCTCATCGCCGACAAGATGCTCGACAGCTTTAATCAGTATCGCCGAACGGGGGAAGACCGCTTTCTCCAGAATGCTCGCCGCTACGCCGCCATCCTCAGGGTGGACGCGGAGGCGTTTCCCAGTCTGCTGAAGCGCGGGCGGCCACGCGGCCGGCTGCTGCGGCCGCAGCCCGCGTACTGAATCCTGGAAGAGGCTGGCAAGGTCAGCGCGCGGCCGCGGGTGGTGCGCTTGTCCGGACTTGGTCCGTTCGGCCGCGTTTCTCGGGCCACTCCACTTGCTTGGTGGGCCAGGTTCGGTTACAAATATGTTAGCACTCTCGTCCTGAGAGTGCTAAACCCTGTCTTTCGAGAGGTGAAATGCCATGGCAAAGCAATTGGTGTTTGATGAGGAAGCCCGCCGCGCCCTGACGCAAGGGATCGACGCCTTGGCCAACGCGGTCAAGATCACGCTCGGTCCCAAGGGGCGCAACGTGGTGCTGGACAAGAAGTTCGGCGCCCCAACGGTCACGAACGACGGCGTCACCATCGCCAAGGACGTCGAACTTGATCGTCCGTTCGAGAACATCGGCGCCCAGCTCGCCAAAGAGATCGCGTCCAAGACGAACGACATCGCCGGTGACGGAACGACGACCGCGACGGTGTTGGGCCAGGCCATCGTCCGCGAGGGACTGAAGAACGTGGCCGCCGGCGCCAACCCGATGGCTCTGAAGCGGGGCATAGAGAAGGCGGCCGAGGCGGTGGTCGAACAACTCCAGAAGGACGCCACCCGAGTCACCACGCGCGACCAGATGGCGCAGGTAGCGGCCATCTCGGCCGGTGATCCCGATATCGGGAACCTCATCGGTGAGGTGATGGAGAAGGTGGGCAAGGACGGCGTGATCACGGTGGAGGAGTCGAAGGGCATCCTGACCGAGACCGAGTACGTCGAGGGGATGGCATTCGACCGCGGCTATATCAGTCCGTACTTCGTCACCAACACAGAGAAGATGCAGGCAGAGATAGAAGACCCGTACATCCTGGTGATCGACACGAAGGTTTCCGCCGTCAATGACCTTCTGCCCGTACTGGAGCGGTTCCTCCAGGTGAGCAAGAACCTGCTGCTCATTTGCGAAGACTGCGACGGAGAGGCGCTCGCTACGCTCGCTGTCAACAAGCTGCGTGGCACGATCAACGTGGTTGCCGTCAAGGCGCCGGGCTTCGGTGACCGGCGCAAGGACAACCTGGGCGACATTGCCGCACTCACCGGGGCGACCGTCCTGAGCGAGGAAGTGGGCCGCAAGCTGGACTCCGCGGAGGTCGCGGACATGGGGCGGGCCAGGCGGGTCGTGGTGACCAAGGAGGAGACTACCATCATCGAGGGGAAGGGGAAGAAGGCGGCGATAGACGGGCGCATCAATCAGATCAAGAACGCGCTGGAAACCACCACCTCTGACTGGGACCGGGAGAAGCTCCAAGAGCGCTTGGGCAAACTGGCGGGGAGCGTCGCCGTGATCAAGGCGGGTGCCGCCACCGAGGTCGAGCTGAAGGAGAAGAAGCACCGCATAGAGGACGCGCTCTCGGCCACCAGGGCTGCGGTCGAGGAAGGGATCGTCGCCGGGGGCGGCGTTGCCTACCTGAACACGCTCGGCACCCTCGAGAAGTTGAGCCTGGAGGCCGACGAGCAGACCGGCAGCAACATCCTGCGGCGCGCGCTCGAGGAGCCGACCCGCCGTATCGCTCAGAATGCCGGCAAGGACGGTTCCGTGATCGTCCAGAGCGTGAAGCAGCTCAAGAAGGGCGAGGGCTACGATGCCCTCCGCGATGAGTTCGGCAACATGCAGACGAAGGGCATCATCGACCCGCTGAAGGTGACCCGGGCCGCGCTGGAGAACGCGGTCAGCATCGCCGGGCTGGTGCTCACCACCAATTGCCTGGTCACAGACCTTCCCGAGAAGGAAAAGGCACCGATGGGGATGCCACCGGGCGGGATGCCCGACATGGGCGGGTTCTAGGCCCAGGTAGAAGACCACAAGATCGGGAGCCGGCGCCAAACGGCGCCGGCTCTTGGCGTCCCCTGTTCGGCTTCGTCACGTATGGCTCAGGGTGGTATTATGTCAGGGAGTTGTGCCCGTGAACGAGAGGCGACTGGCAGCCGGCGTCGATCTAGGTGGCACGAAGATCTACTCGGTTCTAACGAATGAAGAGGGCCACGTCCTGGGTGAGGACCGACGCCTCACGCGGGCGCCGGAGGGGCCGGACGCCGTCATCGAGCGCTTGGTGGCTTCGCTGCGAGGGGCGCTCGATCAGGGAGGCGCCGCGGCAGACGACATCGTCGGTGTCGGTATTTCCGCACCCGGGCCCTGCGACCCCAAGCGGGGCGTCGTCACCGACGCCCCGAACTTGCCCGGCTGGCAAGATGTCCCTCTTGCGCAGATCGTGAGCGAGAAGCTGGGGGTGCCGGCCTTGATGGAGAACGACGGCGCGGCAGCCTGCTACGGCGAGTTTCGCTTCGGCGCCGGCCGGGGATTTCGGCACATCGTTCTCCTGACGTTGGGCACCGGTATCGGCGGCGGCATCATCATCGATGGCCGCCTGTACGGCGGCGCTTCGGGCGGTGCCAGTGAGTTGGGTCACATCGTTGTGCAGGAGGATGGGCCGATCTGCAACTGCGGCAACCGCGGCTGTCTCGAGGCGCTGGCGTCGGGACCGGCGATCGCGAAGGAGGCCGTGGCGGCGCTCGCGGCGGGACGCGCTCCCATCCTGGCCCGGTTGGCCGGCGAAGGCCCGCCGGCACCGGAACTGGTGCTCCAGGCCGCCCAGGAAGGCGATGCCGCCTGCCGGGAGATCATTGGGCGGGCGGGCTATCACCTGGGCGTCGCGTTGACGGGACTGCTTAACTGCTTCAATCCTGAAGCGCTCATACTCGGCGGCGGGCTGCTGGGCCTGGGTGATCTCTACCTGGGGCCGGCGGTGCGCACCGCGCGTGCGGGCGCCTTCGATCAGATGGTGGAGGATGTCACCATCACCCAGGCCAGCCTGGGGAGACGGGCCGGAGCGTTGGGGGCGGCGGCCCTAATTCTTGACCGCGAGTCAATCTAGCCTGCAGGACGCAAGGCAGACGGCCGAATCTAAGATCAGATAGCACATGAGGGCGACGCCTCGGGCCGCCCCAGGAGGCACCTTGCTACAGATCATTCGGACGCGGCTTGCGCCCCTTCGCTGGGCGACACTCGAACTTGCCCTGACGGTCATGCTCTGGCAGGCCGCGACGGGCGTGTTCCTCCTTTCGCTGGTTCAGCAGTACCTGCCTGACGAACTGGAGGCGAACGCTGCCTTCCCCGGCTACGCCCTCGCCATCTATGCGGGCGCGAGGTTCTTCCTGCAAGCGCCCGCCGGCTGGTTGGCTGACCGCTTCGGCCGCCGACAGACGCTGGCGCTGGGCATCGCGGTTTCCTTACCGTCCGTGTTCCTCATGCTTCAGGTGAAGGACGCTACGTCGTTCCTGGCCTTCTCGGCCCTCTACGGCGCTGGATCAGCCGCGATCTGGCCGTCGATCATGGCCTTCGTAGGTGACACGCACGAGCCGTCGGTGCGCGGCCGGACTCTGAATCTGTTGAATCTGTCGCAACTCATCGGTCTCGGATCGGGCACGATGATCGGCGTCACGCTCACCGACCTCATCTCGCACCAAGCTGCTTTCGCCGCCTGTCTCGGCTTCAGCGGCCTAGCGCTCGTCTTCGCCTATCGAGGGGCCCGCGCCGGGAACGCGGGCGAGCCTCGGATAGTCGAGCGGGCGGAGGCCGGGGGCTTGAGCCGGAGGCTGCTGTCCGCGCAAGTGCTCTTTCTGGCCGTCATCGCACTGCTCCTGAGTATCGGCACGACGATTCAGGCGCCTGTCGTTGGTGCCTACTCCAGCGAGGTTCTGCACACGAAGCTGCATGTAATGGGCCTGATGCTGCTGGCGCCGGGCGCGGTTGCCTTGCTCATCGCGCTGCGCTTTGGCCACCTGGCGGATCGATACGGCCGGCAGGTACCGCTGATCGGCGGGCTGGCGGTCGCCGCGCTCTGCTACTATGCGCTCAGCCGGACCACTCATCCGCTGATGGCGGTTAACCTGATCGTGCTGGCCGGCTTGGCCTATGCGGTGAGCATTCCCGCCTGGGGAGCCGCTGCGCTGGATGCCAGCGAGTTCGGCGGTCGCGGGCTGATGCTGGGCGTGCTGGCGACCGTGCAGGGCTTCGGCGGCGCCGCCGGCCAGGCCATTGGGGGCGCGGTCAACGCGGCCTGGGGGCCGGTAGCACCATTCAAGATGGGCGCCATCCTGCTCATGCTCGCGCTCTTCCTCACCGTGATGCACCTGCAACACGAGCGCCGCAGCGAGGCGCTCACGCTCGCCTAGCTCTCGGCGTTCGTCCGCTCCTCGGTCAAGATCGGCTCCAGCACCGCCATGAATTGTGCCAGTCGGGCGGCCGCGCCCTCCGCCAACTCGTCCGTGAGGTCGCCCTCCAGCGCCCACGTCTCGTGGAGACGGGTCCAGCTCTTGGTCCACTCCTCCAGCTCGACGCTCGGCCCAAGCTGAGCCTGGATCTCCAACGAGCGTTCCGCAAGGGCTTCCGCCCACCGGTAGCTCTCCTCCCTCTCGCTCTCGAAGTGGAGACCGATCTCAATCCTGCCCGCCTTGCGCTGCACCCACACTTCGTAGTGGATGGTTGAGCTCTGGAAGAAGACCTGAAGCATGCTCCAGCGGAGGCGCCACTGGTGGTCCTGCAGCGGTTCGGGCAGTTCTCGGGCCAGGTTGTCGTGTACCAGCAAGAGGAAATCTCGGATGCGCACCGCGAGGCCATCATGCCAGAGCAACCGCTGCCCGGCAAGCGCATGGTTCCGCCATGACGATCGATGCGCTACGATGGGCCGTCATGGGACGTCACGCCTATCGTGAACGGAGAGACAGCAGTGTCGGATCTGACCGGTAGACGGCTGGTCGACTGGCTCGACGCGCAGGCCGAGGCGTTCGAGAACGCCACCACGCGCGAGTATTACCTCAACTACGCGGGCCACAAGGATGACCTCGCCCTGGCGCCCATCTTCGCGCGCCACGCCGACCTCTTTCGGCAGGAGACCGTCCGGCGTGCTCTGCGGACCAGGGCAAAGGATTCCAGACTGCCGCACCTGCGGGAGTTCGTCGTACAGGGGTATCTGGAGCAGGCGGCGAAGGAGTTGACGGAGGAGATCGCCGGTCGAGAGACGGCGGACACCGTGGAGTGGGAGGGCGAGCAGATCCCCTATCGCTCCGTACAGCAACTCCTGATGAACGAGCCGGACGCCGGGCGGCGTCACGAACTGGATGAGCGGCGGCTGGAGGTGACGGCTGCCCAGAACCCCTTGCGGGAGCGGCGCTGGGACCTGCTCTACGGCCGGATCCGTGGCCTCGGGTTCGACAGCTATGTCGCCCTCTGCGATGAACTCGGCGCGATGGGCCTCGATCGGCTGCACGAGATCATGGAGCGTTTCCTCTGGGAGACGGAGAAGCCGTATCGCGACCGGCTGGAGGAAGAGCTGCGGGGCATCGATGTCGACCCGGCGCTCGCCGAACGGAGCGACCTGCTGCGCCTCTTCCGCTCGCCTCAGTTCGACGAGGCGTTTCCCCGCGAGCGCATGCTGCCCGCTCTGGAGGCGACGCTCCAGGGGTTGGGTGTGGAGGTCGCGAGCCAGCCCAACGTGCACTTGGACACGGAGGAGCGTCCCCGCAAGTCGCCCCGGGCGTTCTGCGCGCCCGTCTCGATCCCCGGTGAGATCTACCTGGTGATCAGTCCCCACGGCGGTCACGACGACTACCTGGCGTTCTTCCACGAGGCCGGCCACGCTCAGCACTTCGCTCACATCAGGGCCGACCAGCCGTTCGCCTTTCGCGGGCTGGGCGACAACTCGGTAACGGAGGGTTTCGCGTTCGTGCTGGAGCACCTCCTCCACAGCGCCGCCTGGCTCCGGCGCTACCTGGACATGCCGGAAGCGGGACCCTATCTCGCCCTGGCCCGGTTCCACAAGCTGTACTTCCTCCGTCGCTACGCGGCCAAGCTGCTCTACGAGCTGGACCTGCACGCGGGCGACGACGTTCGCGCCCATGCCAAACACTACGGTGATCTGCTGACGGCGCACGTCGGCGTGCGCTACAGCCCGCAGGACTACCTCTCGGACCTGGACGACGGCTTCTACTGTGCGCGGTACCTGCGCGCCTGGATCTTCGAGGCTCAGTTGCGGTCCGTCTTCGTCCGGCGCTGGGGCGAAGGGTGGTTCGCGGAACCGGAAGCGGGCGTTGCTCTGCGCGAGCTGTGGAGCTACGGTCAGCGCTACGCTGTCGAGGAGCTGCTTCGCGGGCTCGACGAGCCGGGCTTGGACGTCGGCCCGCTGCAGGCGGAACTGGCCGGGGTGTAGATCGGCCCGGCTACGGGCGGCGTGCCCGCAACCGCAGCGCGCTCACGAACGCGAGGGCTGCCGCGCCCGCGCCTGCCAGCGTAACAATCAGCGGGCCTGGAGCGCCTCCGGACCCTCCACCGGCGCCGGTCGGTGGGAGCGAGGGAGCAACGGTCTCTGTCGGGGACTGCTCCTCAGTCGCCGTCGGCTCGGAAGGTTCGACGCACGTGATGCTCCCGTGGACTACCGCGTACTCGATATCTTGGGGAACGGCAGGAGTCAGATCACCGAAAGGGCTGACCTCTAGCTCCAGGGGGCTCACGCCCGCTGCCTCGCACCAGTAGGTCAACGTGGCAAGCGTCGTGTCTCCTACAAGGCCGGTCGCACTCGCGCCGGTGACGCGCATGGCGTCCGCCCTGTACGCAGTGCTGCACACTCCTATAGGGGCAGAACAGCGAACTCGGGACACGACCGCGGGATCGTAGGTGATGTCCACGGTCCACGCGCCCAGGCCGGGCTCCGGGATACCGAGCGCCTGTAGATCCACCGATACCTCCGCGCCTACGTTCGCCGTTGCGGACCCGATGGTGACTAGCGCCGAGCCGGCTGAGGCGTGACCTGCCGACACAGCTGCCCCCAGACCTACCGCGGCCGTGACGAGCACGCAAAGCTTCGGAATGACTGATCGTGATGCGCTCATGCCGCACCTCCTCCGCCTGCAACGCTCCCACCGGTTGGTGGGGGAAGCGTAGCCCGCCCAGCCCCGGCGCGTCAAGGCGGGCGGCGGTCGGCCGCACAATCCGTCGGTTGACACAGGAGCACACCCGCCGTATGGTTACTGATACTTAGTCTCATGTCCACCACGCAAGCCATCCTCGAACGTATGCAGTCGCGGGGTCACCGGATCACCCCGAGCCGGAGGCGTGTGGTCGACGCGGTGCTTGATTCGCCGGCCCACTTCACGGTCGACGACGTGCTGCGGCGGGCGCGCGAAGTAGGGCGGGCCACGGTGTTTCGTACGATGAAGCTGCTGCTGGAGCTGGACGTGGTCTGCCGGGTACGGATGGAGGACGGCGCAGTGCACTATCGGCTGAGCGCGCGCGGCCACCACCATCATCTCGTGTGTCGCTCCTGCGGCCGGGTGGAGGACTTCGCCACGTGCGATGTCTCCTCCATCGTGGGCCGCCTCACCAGGGACACCGACTATCGTATCGAGGGACACTGGCTCGAGGTGTACGGGCGGTGCGGCAGCTGCCGCGCCGCGGAGCCGGCGGCGGCCGGGTAGGGGAGTAGGTTCGTGTCGCAGCGAGAGAACGCGATGATTGGCCGGCGAATCTGCCGCCGCTTCCCCGCGCTCGTGCTGGGGGCCCTGGCGCTGAGCGGCGCGGTGGTTGCCGCCTGCGGTGCCGGCAACGGGGGCGATGGTGAGGGAGGTGCGCATCTCCGAGCGGTCACCACGCTGGAGATCTTTGCGGACATGGCGCGTCAGGTGGGCGGCGCCCGGGTCGAAGTGACGGCGCTTCTTCCATCGGGCGCCGACCCCCACACGTTCGAGTTGGTGCCGTCCCGCGTGGCCGACATCTCCCGTTCCGACGTGGCATTCGTGAACGGCCTTGGGTTGGAGGGGAACGTGGTCGATGTGATCAGAGAGAACGCCGGTGGTCGCACCGTCGAACTGGCGGAAGGACTCACTGCTCTGGACGACAACCCGCACCTCTGGCTCGACGTGCGGCTCGCGGCGCGCTACGTTGAGCGCATCCGAGATACGTTCATCGATCTGGACCCACCGGGGCGCGCCGCGTACGAGGCGAATGCGGGGGCGTATCTGGAGGAACTGGGCGACCTCGATCGGGAGATGGAGGAAGGCATCGGATCGATCCCACCTGAGAACCGCAAGCTGGTAACCTTCCATGATGCCTTCCCGTACATGGCAGCCCGCTATGGGCTCGACGTGGTCGCTGTCGTTGTGCCGTCACCCGGCCAGGAGCCGAGCGCGCGCGAAGTCGCGGAGCTGGTCGGGACGTTGAAATCAGAGGGCGTTCCCGCAGTCTTCAAGGAGCCGCAGTTCAACGCGGAGGTGCTGGAACTGGCCGCGGACGAGGCCGGCGTTCGTGTCTTTGAATTGCTGAGCGGCGCCTACGTCGAGGGTGTGGACTCGTACGTTGAGTTGATGCGCTTCGACCTGCGGCAGCTGCAGGAGGGGCTCGGTGGCGGATAGGGTCCCGCCGGCTGCTTCGGGAGGCGACAGGATCGCTGTGTCCGTCACCGACCTGTGGATCGGGTACGACAGCAAGCCGGTCTTGGAGGCGCTCACGTTCGAGTTGCCGGCGGGGACGTTGGTCGGCTTGGCCGGGCCCAACGGCTCCGGCAAGTCCACCCTGCTGCGGACGCTTCTCGGCCTGCTCAAGCCCTGGCGCGGCAGTATCGAGCTCTTCGGAGGGTCAATTGATGTCAAACGGGGAACGCTGGCCTACGCTCCCCAGGCGGAGTCGGTAGACTGGGACTTCCCCGCGACCGTGGCAGACGCCGTCATGATGGGCCGCTACGGGCGCATCGGCCTGTTGCGGCGTCCGGGCGCCCAAGACAGAGAGGCCGTCGCGCGGGCGCTCTCGCAGGTGGGGCTGGAGGAAGTCGGGGGGAGACAGATCGGTGAGCTGTCCGGCGGGCAGCAGCAGCGCATGCTCATCGCGCGGGCCCTCGCTCAAGAAGCGGACCTGCTGCTTCTGGACGAGCCGATGGCCTCCCTGGACGTCGCCGTCCAGCACGAATTGCTGGATCTCTTCGAGGCGCTGCGCGACGGCGGCAAGACGCTGATGCTGGCTACCCACGACCTCTCGTGCGTCGCTGCCTGCTTCGACCTGGCGCTCCTGCTCAACCGCCGGCTGGTGGCCTTCGGCCCGCCCGGCGAGATCATCACACCGGAGATCCTGAGCGAGGCGTACGCGGAACACCTCCTGCTCCTGCCGACCGAGGGCGGCGTCTTCTTGGGGCACCACGGACATGGCTGATCTCTGGGCCTGGTTCGCCGATCCCCTGGAGTTTGAGTTCATGCAGCGTGCGCTCTTGGCGGTAGCGCTGGTGGGCGTGGTGAGCGCCGTCGTCGGCGCGTTCGTCGTCGTGCGCGGCATGGCATTCATAGGCGACGCGCTGGCGCACGCGTCCTTCGCCGGGGTGGCGGCGGCATTCGCGTTGGGCGTCTCCATCTACATGGGCGCGCTCGTCGCCGCCGTGGCCACGGGGCTGGGCATCGCCTTCATCTCCCAGCGAGCGCGGCTCCGCTTTGATACGGCGATCGGTGTGTTGTTCGTAGGCGCCTTTGCGCTTGGGATCGTCATCGTCAGCCGGCAGGAGAACTACACCGTCGACCTCTTCAGCTTCGTATTCGGCAACGTGCTGGGCGTGAGCTGGGGAGACCTGCTGCTCATGGCTGCAACGGGACTCGTGGTGATTGTGCTCGTCGCGCTCTTCTACAAGGAGTTGGTCTTCACCGCCTACGATCCGACGGTGGCCGCCGCCGCCGGCGTGCCGACGCGGTTCGTCGAGTACGGTCTGCTGGCGCTGCTGGCGCTGGCGACGGTGGTGGCGCTGCGCACGGTCGGCATCGTGCTGGTCGTCGCGATGCTGGTGACGCCAGCGGCCACCGCCACGCTGCTGGTGCAGCGCCTTCACTACGTCATCTTCACGGGCATCGCGTTCGCACTGGCCTCCTGCGTCATTGGCCTCTACGTATCGTATCACGCCGAGATCGCCTCCGGCGCGACCATCGTGCTGGTCGCGACGGCGTTCTTCGCCGCCGCGCTGCTCTTCGCGCCGCGTCGCGGTCTGCTGGCCCGCTGGCGGCTGGACCGGATGCATGGGATCGCTGGCTTCGTGGAGGAGCGCCGGAAGCCCAGGGCCTAGGCCCCATACCCGGGAGCCTAGAGCTAAGAACCGGGAAGCGGGCAGCCTCAAGTCCAGCGGGTGCCACGAGCCCGAGGCGCTCGGTTCTGGGTCCTGGCAATCCTCCATTGACAGGCCGTCGCAATCGGGTATCATAGAACCGCTATGACAGAGTTTGAAGAGCAACTCGACCAAGCGGCTCAGATCGTCGCGCAGTCTTCGTACGTTATCGCGCTGGTTGGCGCGGGCATGTCCAAGGAGTCGGGTATCCCGACCTTCCGGGGCGGCGATGGCCTCTGGGACAAGCACGGCGAGCCGCCGATGGACGGCTATCGACGCTTCCTGGCCAACCCGGAGGGCTGGTGGGCGGAGCGGCTGGCCCAGCAGCAGAGCGGGTCGGACTTTGGCCACGCCCTGGAGGAGGCGAAGCCCAATCCCGGCCACTTCGCGCTGGCCGAGATGGAGCGGCTCGGCCACTTGAGGCACATCATCACCCAGAACATCGACAACCTGCACGCGGAGGCGGGCTCGACCCAAGTGACGGAGATCCACGGCAACCGCACCAAGATGCGCTGCGTCGAGTGCGGCAAACGCTGGAAGCGGGGCGAGTTCACGTCCGAAGAGGTGCCGCCGCACTGCACCGAATGCGGAGGGCTGGTGAAGAGTGACACCGTCATGTTCGGCGAGCCGATCCCCGAGGACGCGATCATGTCCTGCTACCGGCACGCGCAGCGGGCCGATGCTGTGCTGCTGATCGGCACCTCCGCCGTCGTCTATCCGGCGGCCGAGTTCCCGGTCCTGGCCTATCGGAACGGCGCGAAGCTTGTTGAGATAAACCCCCAGGAAACGCCGCTGACCACTTTCTCCTCCGCCGTGCTGCGCGGACCTTCCGGCGACGTACTCCCCAAGCTGCTGGAGCGCGTGAAGGAGCTGGCGAAGGCCTGAGGGGCGCGCCGGAGCGGCGCAATCGGCTGATTGTCCACGGAACGCATGCGGCCCCTGGCGTCCGCTGGAGGCCGAACACCATTCGCAGATCACAGCCGTTGACAGCTCCACGCTGCGATGGTAGAGTTGCTTCGTACTGGATAGGTGGCCGGCGGCGGGTGGAGGTCCTACAGGGGGGAACACACACCGAGCCGCAGGCGGGAGGTGCGAGATGCAAACGCGGCGATACCTACTGCTCTTGGGCACGCTGGCGGCTGTTCTTGTGGCGGGCGCGATACTACTCTGGCCTTCTTCCACCAGCACGACGGCGACCGGCGCCGACAGCATCACCTCACCAGACACGGGGGGCGATGGCTCGTCCTCAGCCCTTCTTGAAGAAAGGAACTAGCGACAAAGGCGCAGAGCGTGGCGGGCTTCTCTCACCTGCCAGTCCATGCATTCTTGCTGGAGTCTGCTCAGGGTCCGTTGTTCGGGCTCCTGCTCCAACGGCTCATCGGTCGACCGCTGGGCGTGCTCATATGTCTGCCGGACCCAGCCCACGTAGTATGGCGGGTTCCGCTCCGGGACATGGGCAACCTTTGCGAGACGTTCCAGAAAGTCCTTCATAACTCCAGTTGTAGGCTATCCCAATTGCGTGATGATGCTGTGTCAGTCGGTATGAGCCGTCAAGGCCGGCGAGTCTCCATGTCGGATGCCTGGGCGCTGACCACGTGTCGGTTGATTGACGGGCCTCCGTCGTGGTGCTAGGAGCGTGCTGAGATACAGTGTGCCCAAGAGACCCTGTGAGGCAGACGGAGGGAGAGCAGTGAAGAGCACGGTGTGGCATTCAGTTCCGGTTCCGGAGAGGACCTTCACCGGGTTTCTAGATGCCGAGTTCTCTCGTCTCGCCGCAAAGTACCGGCACTCTCTTCCGGACGTCAGGTCCGCCTCTACGCTCCTGATCGGATCAGACTACAGTGGTGAGTCGGCCGATAGCCCTTATCTCGTCTTCTCGTTCCTCATGACATCATTGGATTCCTGGGGGAGGTGGGAGCCAGCGAGACGACGTGTCAGAGATACCTATCTCTCGGATTTCAGGCGGATGTCGTTCAAGCGGCTCACGGACGGCCAGCGCCGGCGCGCCCTGCGACCGCTTCTGGAGGCCGCAGATGCTCTCGAGGGCCTCTCCTTCTCTGTCGCGCTGAGCAAGCGATGTGACACTGTATTCGCAGCCAGGCCGCCCCTTGACTTAAGCAATCCCGAGTTTGTGGCCTACCGAAAGTGGAAACCGGCGGTCCTCGACAGAGCCTTCTTCGTGTTGCATGTGATCGCGGTTCTGTTGGGTGGCCTCGCTGCGCCTGGGCAGAACGTGCTGTGGTTCACCGACGAAGACAGCATTGCATCCAACGATGACAGACTCCGGGAACTGACGAATCTTTTCGCGTGGATATCCAGCCAGTACCTCGAGTTTGACCTCGGACATTTGCGCTGCGGGACCAGCAGGTCGGACGACGGAAGCCGCCAGCTCGAGGACTACCTTGCGATTCCCGATCTGATAGCCGGCGCCCTCGCCGAGCAGATGCTGGCCAGCGAGAGCCAGAAAGATAGAACGTCCGGTATCTTCTGGATCCACCGCCCTGACTATTCAAGTAAGACGACGGCCATCACTTGGTGGTTCTCGGACGCTCGGCATCCCCTCCGGCGTCTGTTTTGTGTCGTTGACCCATCCTCGGACGGGAGTGGGCACCTGCTCAGCTGGTACCATTTCCATGATCAGGAGACGCGCCCGACCAGTGCGACGTAATCCCAGGTGCAATGGCCGCAAGTAGCTGCCGAACAACCGCATGCAGCGGAGGCCACTGCGTGCCGCCGCTGCCGCCGCCCGGCGACAGCGACGGGGACGGCTGCCCGGACGCGGACGAGAGCGGCCCGGACGAGAAGTTGGGAGGCCGGCGCAACTTCCTCAACTCTTGGGACTACTTCAACCCGACGAACGACGGGAAGAACCGGGTGGACGACATCCTGGCGGTGGTGGACCACTACTTCATCCGCGAGGGTGAGCCTGGCTACGAGGACGGGAAGTACGACCGGAGCTATCTGGGGCCGAACGACTGGAACCTGGGTCCGCCGGACGGCCAGGTGTTGGTGGACGACGTCCTGTACGCGGTGGAGTCGTACTTCCACGACTGCGGGGAAGGCATTGTGAAGCCCACTCCGACACCGATGCCGTAGGTCTTGGGATAGCCCTCTCGACGAGTTTCGTGCTGCAACGAGACGCCCCGCACCTGGCGTGAAGGGTCCTTCGTCATGCTGAGCTTGTCGGAGCATCTCGTACCCCTGCGTCTCCGCGCGAATCCTGGGCAATTTTGGTACAAAAGTTCATTTTAAGTCCATATTTCTTGACTAAATGCAGGAGTTGGGACTATGCTGGAACTGTAATGGAAAGCACCAAGGAGCAGGTACTACGGTTGCTGCAGGCGCGCGGCGGGGCCACCGTCTCGGCGGTGGCTGGGGCGTTGGGCGTCAGTCCGGCATCCGTGCGACGTCATCTCGACCACCTGCGGGTGGATGGGCTGGTGGACGTTCGCATGGAGCGCCGCGGGGTGGGCCGGCCGGCATTCGTCTTCTATCCGACCGAGGAGGCGGAGGAGCGGACGCCGGGCGCCTACCCTCGCCTGCTGTCCCGTCTCTACGAGGGGCTACTTTCGCTGGATGAGCTCCAGGTGGGCGGCCGCGACGGCGTGCAGGTGCTGCGCACCGTCTTTGAGGGTGTGGCGGAGCAGGTCGCTCGAGAGCATAAGCCGGAAGTGGCCGCTGAGACATTGGAGGAACGGGTGGTGGAGACCGGAGAGGCTCTCCGGCGGGAAGGGATCCTGGACGCATGGGCGAAGGATGAGGAGGGCTATCGCCTGACCAACTCCGCCTGTCCCTACAGACAGGCCGCCCTCGGGAGTGAGGGCCCCTGTGAGCTGGACCGGCGCGCCATCGAGCTGTTGCTGGCGGCGCCCGTGCGGCAGATCGGCCGCATTATCGACGGACATCCGGTCTGCGAGTACATCGTCGCCAACTCCGACGGCAAGGTTCGGAAGCGGAGGGCGAGATTGGAGCGGACATGACACGGAAAGCCGGGGAGGACAGGCAGCCACTCTTCGTCATCGAGGGCCTGCGCGTTAGCGTGGAGGGCAAGGAGATCCTCAAGGGGGTCGATCTGGTCGTTGACCGGGGGGAGGTGCACGCCCTGATGGGCCCAAATGGCTCCGGCAAGAGCACGCTGGCCCACTCGATCATGGGGCATCCTCGCTACGAGATCACCAAGGGGCGGATTCTCTTTCGGGGCAATGACATTGCACCGCTCTCGACTGACGAGCGGGCCAGAGAGGGACTTTTCCTCGCCTTCCAGTACCCCCTTAGCATCCCCGGAGTCGTGATGGGCAACTTCCTGCGCTCGGCGCTCAAGGCGCGTCGCGGCGAGGACATGTCCGTGCGGGAGTTTCGCAAGCTGCTGGATGAGACGCTGGACATGCTGAAGATGGATCCCTCGTTCGTCCGCCGCTACGTCAATGAGGGCTTCTCCGGCGGCGAGAAGAAGCGGGCGGAGGTGCTGCAGATGGCGATGCTCAAGCCGCAGATGGCCGTCTTGGACGAGACCGACTCCGGCCTGGACATCGACGCCTTGAAGATCGTGGCGGAAGGGATCGAGGCGCTCCGGGGGCCGGAGTTGGGGATGCTCCTGGTCACGCACTACCAGCGCATCCTCGACTACGTGAAACCTGATATCGTCCATGTGCTCTACGATGGGCGCATCGTGAAGACGGGCGGGCCGGAGCTGGCGCTGGAGCTGGAGAAGCAGGGCTACGACTGGATCATCAAGGAGTTCGCTCCTGCGGCGGTGGGCGCTGGCGAAGGAGAGGCGTGATGGCTGCCAAGACGAGCGGAATACTCACCGACCAAGGCTACAAGTACGGCTGGCGAGACGAGGAGTTTAAGGCGGTCAACGTCCCCGAAAAGGGACTGAGCGCCAAGGTGGTGGCCGGCATATCGGAGATGAAGGGCGAGCCCAAATGGATGCGCGACTTCCGGCTGAAGGCATACGGACATTGGGAGGAGCGCCCGCTGCCGACCGGCTTCTGGGGCGGCAACATCCAGAACTACTCGCTCGATTTTGACGACATCTACTACTACGTCAAACCGGTCGTGGAGCAGGGCAGGAGGTGGGAGGACGTGCCGCCCGAGATCCTTCGCACATTCGACAGGCTGGGCATCCCGGAGGCTGAGCGGAAGTTCCTCTCCGGCGTCGAGGCCCAGTACGACTCCGAGGTCGTCTATCACAACATCCGGGAGGATCTCAGGAAGTTGGGTGTCATCTTCGTCGACACGGACACCGCCTTGAGGGAGTACCCGGGACTGGTCAAGGAGTACTTCGGTACCGTCGTGCCGCCCAACGACAACAAGTTCGCCGCCTTGAACAGTGCAGTGTGGAGCGGCGGCAGCTTCATCTACGTGCCGTCGGGCGTTACTGTGCCGATGCCGCTGCAGGCCTACTTCCGCATCAACACTGAGAACATGGGCCAGTTCGAGCGCACGCTGATCATCGCGGAGGAGGGTGCCAACGTCCACTACGTGGAGGGCTGCACCGCCCCGACGTACTCGAGCGACTCGCTGCACAGTGCGGTCGTCGAGATCATCGTCAAGAAGGGTGCCAGAGTACGCTACACCACGATCCAGAACTGGTCGGACAACGTCTTCAACCTGGTCACCAAGCGGATGGCGGTGTACGGGGAGGGCGTCGGCGAGTGGATCGACGGCAATCTGGGTTCCAAGCTGACCATGAAGTACCCGAGCACGTTCCTGCTGGAACCCGGTGCCCACGGCGAGATCCTGTCGCTCGCGATGGCCGGACCCGGTCAGCACCAGGACGCCGGCGGCAAGTGCATCCACGCCGCGCCGCACACCACGTCGGTGATCAACTCGAAGTCGATCAGCAAGGGGGGAGGCCGCACGAGCTACCGGGGCCAGCTGAAGGTCTACCCAGGGGCGAAGGGCGTGAAGTCCACCGTCCGCTGCGACGCGTTGCTCCTGGATGAGGGGTCCCGCTCCGACACCTATCCGCTCATGGAGATCGATGAGCAGGAGGTGACGATCGGGCACGAGGCCTCGGTCAGCAAGCTGGGAGAGGAGCAGCTCTTCTACCTGATGAGCCGCGGCATCGACGAGGCGGAGGCGGCGAAGATGATCGTGAACGGATTCGTGGAGCCGATCGTCAAAGAGTTGCCGATGGAGTACGCGGTCGAGCTGAACCGCCTCATCGAGCTGCAGATGGAAGGAGCCGTGGGCTAGGTCCCGGCCGCCGCGAACACGCGGGCGAACCGGCGAAACGGATGCGGCGGCCCGTGGGCCGGTCCCACTTGGAAGGAAGGACATGACCGAGACGGCGACGGATCTCCGTAGCGTCCTCAGCCGAGAGGCGGTCGAGGCGCTTTCGGCCCGACACGAGGAGCCCGACTGGCTGCTGAAGCGGCGGGCGGAGGCCTGGCGCCTCTTCGAGGAGGCGCCGATGCCCGACCCCTTCTCGGACGAGTGGAAACGCGTCGACCTCAGCCGCCTGACGCTGGAGGGCCTCCTGCCCTCTGCTTCTCCCCGCGACGCCATCGAAGGTGCGGACGGGCTCCCGCCGGAGCTGCGTTCCATCTGGGACGAGCGCGAGGACTTGGCCGGCCGTCTTGTCCAGCACGACTCGGACGTCGTCTACCGAGAGCTGGACGAATCGCTCGTCCGTCGGGGCGTGCTTCTGACCGACCTGCACACGGCCGCGCGCGAACACCCGGACATCGTGCGGGAGCACCTGCACTCGGCTGTGTCTCCGGCCGAGTGGAAGTACCTCGCTCTCCACGGCGCGCTCTGGAGCGGTGGTTGCCTCCTCTATGTCCCCAGAGAGGTGGAGGTCGAGCTGCCCGTCGAATACGCTGTGGGGCTGACTGCACCGGAGACGGGCCTCTTCCCGCACTTGCTCGTCGTGGCAGAGCGGAACAGCAAGGTGACGGTGCTCCAGGAGAGCATTTCGCCGACGCTCAAGGCTCTCAGCGTCGTCTCGGGCGCGGTCGAGGTGATCGCGGGCGAGGGAGCCAACGTGAGCTTAGTCGACGTACAGCGTTGGGGGCGCAACGTCCAGGACTTCGCGACCATGCGGGCTTCGCTGGGCCGGGACGCTTCGTTCCAGGCCGTTCTCCTGGGGCTGGGAGGTACGCTCACAAAGTCGCGGCTGGACGTCCTGTTGAACGGTGAGGGCTCGCGGGCCGACCTAGTCGGCCTGTTCTTCGGCGATGACGCCCAGTTCTTTGACTATGCCACCCGGCAGGACCACATCGCGCCCTACACTGAGAGCGACCTGCTCTTCAAGACCGCGCTGACCGACCGGGCGTCACTGACGTGGAACGGTGTCGTCGACGTGAGAAAGACGGCGAGCCAGGCTGCCGCGAACCAAACCAGCCGGAACCTGCTCCTGAGCGACCAGGCCAGCGCCTCACCCATACCCATTCTGGAGATCTCCGCCTACGATGTGCGCAGCTGCAGCCACGGCGCCACCGTAGGCCCGGTGGATCAGGAGCAGATCTTCTATCTCCGGTCGCGCGGCATCCCGGCGGAAGAGGCGGAGCGCATGCTGGTGGACGGCTTCTTCGCAGAGGTGCTGGAGCGCATTCCGTCCCAGCGGATGCAGAGCCGCGTAGCTGCGGTGCTGGGAACGAAGCTGGAGCGGTAGAAGAGGAAAGGGGGAGGCCATGGTTGAATTCGTGAAAGTAGCGAAGACCGCTGATATTCCGCCGGGAAAGGTGAACGTGTACGAGGTAAATGGCCGGTCCATCGCCGTCTGCAACGTGGACGGCGACTACTACGCCATCGATGACGTTTGTACCCACGACGGTGGTTCGCTCGACCAAGGAGAGCTGCGGGGCGACCAGATCGAGTGTCCGCGGCACGGCGCCCGCTTCGACGTGAGGACCGGTCGCGCCATCACCCTGCCCGCTGTCAAACCGGTGAGGTCGTATCCGGTGCAGGTTGAGGGAGAGGAGATCAAGGTAGACGTGGGTGAAGCATCATGACGGCTATCGACCTGCGGCGAGTCAGAGCGGACTTCCCCATCCTGAAGCGGGAGATACACGGGCGGCCGCTGGTCTACTTCGACAACGCGGCTACGACCCAGAAGCCCCGAGCCGTGATTGACGCGCTCGTCCACTACTACGAGCACTACAACGCCAACATCCATCGGGGGATCCACACACTGGCGGAGGAGGCGACGGCGCGCTATGAGGAGACCCGCAAGAAAGTGGCCGATTTCATCGGCGCGCCCGGTCCGGAATGCATAGTCTTCACCCGCAACACCACCGAATCGATCAACCTCCTCGCCAACGCCTGGGGTCGCGACAACGTGGGGGAAGGCGATGAGGTGGTTCTCTCGGTGATGGAGCACCACAGCAACCTGGTGCCCTGGCAGATGCTTGCGGGGGCGACCGGCGCCAAGCTCCGCCATATCGACATCGACGACGAGGGACAGTTCGCCCAGGGCGACGTGGAACGCTTAATCGGCGACCGGACCAAGATGGTGGCGATCACCCACATGTCCAACGTGCTGGGCACGATCAATCCGGTGCGGCAGATAGCGGATCTGGCCCACGAGCGGGGTGCCCTCGTGCTGGTTGACGGGGCCCAGAGCGTGCCGCACATGCCGGTGAACGTCGAGGAGCTGGACTGCGACTTTCTGGCTTTCTCGGCCCACAAGATGCTGGGCCCGACCGGCGTCGGCGTCCTCTACGGCCGCGCAGAGCTGTTGGAATCGATGAATCCCTTCCTAGGTGGCGGAGAGATGATCCGGCGCGTGCGGCTTGAGGAGTCGAGCTGGAACGACGCGCCCTGGAAGTTCGAGGCCGGTACGCCGAACATCGGCGATGTCTGCGCCTTCGGTGCGGCCCTGGACTACCTGCAGGATCTGGGAATGGACAGCGTGCGTGCTCATGAGGAGGAGCTGACCGGGGAGGCCATGCGCCGCTTGTCCGAGATCCCCGGGGTGACGATCTATGGACCTGGGAAGCCGGATGCGCGCGGCAGCGTCGTGGCCTTCAACTTGGACGGTGTCCATCCGCATGACCTGGGGACGGTGCTCGATCATCACGGTGTGGCCATCCGGGCCGGTCACCACTGCGCCCAGCCCCTCATGGAGCGGCTGGACGTGATAGCGACGGCCCGCGCCAGCTTCTACGTGTACAATGTGGCCGAAGAGCTGGATGCCTTGGTGGAAGGCATCCATGCGGCAGCGAGGATATTTCGTGCCCCAGTCCATACCGGAACCTGAGTTCGACGAGCTCTACCGGGAGCTCATCCTCGACCACTATCGCAGCCCGCGGCATCACGAGCCGGTGGCCGATCCCGAGGTTGTCGCCGAGGGCTACAATCCGCTGTGCGGTGACGAGGTTGAGATCCGGATCAGCTTTGAGAACGGCGTGGTGAGCGACCTGAGCTGCAGCGGGCGGGGCTGCTCGATCAGCCAGGCCTCCGGGTCGATGCTCACCGACATGGTCCTCGGCAAATCCCTGCCGGAGGCGCGCCGTCTCATCGAGCTGTTCACCAAGATGCTGACCGAGCCAGAGGAGGAACCTCCCGAAGAGCTCGGGGATTTGGAGGCCTTCCAGGGCGTGGCCAAGTTCCCGGTCCGCGTCAAGTGCGCGACGCTCGCCTGGCATACGCTGGAGGACGGGTTCAAACAACACGAAGCCGGAGGCCGCGCCGCCCGTCATGAGGTGTAGGGTGCGTGAGATGACATCGATGTCCTTTAGCAGCGACGTTCAGGGATTCTTGCGGCGGTTCCGACGCCGGTCGCAAGCCGGGAAGGTAGGGCGCTGATGGAACTGGTAACTGAGGAGCTGGTTCGCGAAAAGCTGCAGGATGTCCTCGATCCGGAGCTCCGCATCAGCATCATGGAGTTGGGGCTGGTCTACGAGGTGGAGGTCAAGGACGGGACGGTCAAGGTGATCTACACCCTGACGACGCCGGGCTGTCCGCTGGGTCCCGTCATCGATGGACAGATCCGGGACTCTCTGATGGAGCTGCCCGGGGTCAAGGAGGTCGTTTCTGAGCTCACCTTCGACCCGCCCTGGGACCCTCGCAAGATGGCCGGCGACAACGTCAAGATGCAACTGGGCATCTGGTAGCCCCTGGACGGAGGAAGGCTCACGCACCCGGCGCCGTGAAAGACATCGTGTAGCCGTCCGGCTGGCGGCTGTGGGCGATGACCTCGAACCCGGTGGCGCGGCACAGGTCCCTGGTGCTTTCCACGAACATGTAGTCGGGGTCGGTGAGCGTCTCCATCACGGAGAGGGTGCCGCCCGGCTTCAAGACGCGCTTCAACTCGGCGAGGGCGGCGGGCCTGTCCCCGATCTCGCCCAGCACCGCGACCAGGAAAGCGGTGTCCACGCATCCATCCGCCAGCGGCAGCTTCTCCGCGTTCCCCAACAGCGGATGCGCGTTGCCGATGCCCTGCTCGCTGAGACGCCCCCGCAGGATGGCGGCCATCTCGCGCTGGACGTCCAGAGCCAGGACGCGCCCGCCGGTACCGGCGATCCGGCTCGCCTCGATGGTGAAGTAGCCTGGTCCGGGGCCGATCTCCAGCACGGTGTCGCCGGGCCGGATGCGGAACTCCTCGATGCTGCGCCGGACCGGGTGGAGTAGGCGGCGCCCCGGGTTGAGAAGGTGAGCCGCCTGGCTGGCCGGCATCGGGCCGCCCCGTCCATGGCGTTCGCGATACCAGATGACGAAGTAGAGCGACACGGCCCCCCAGACTAGGAGGAGCAGCCCCAGGAGAAGCTTCAGTTTGCGCATCATAGGATTCGTACACCTCCACCGCTAGGCGTCTGCGAGCGTTGGAACGGATTGTATTCGAGACGAGGGAAGGGCTGCAAGCGCCGCGCCGACAACGCGTGGATCGCCCGCGACTCCGGTTGGCCGCGACACTGTGAGGACGCATGGAGGCGAGATCGACGGGCTGGTTGGCTCGACGATCGAGAGTGTATACTCACCGCGTCGCAGCGGCGAAACGACCGTGCTGACTTCCGTGAGGGGGAGGCGCATCTGAGGCGGATCGCGCTCTCGTTGTTCCTGGGCGGTCGGCCGCCCGTTGCGACGGACCACGCACGGAGGTGTTGCCATGGTCTCACTTCGGAAGCTCTCGGTCCCGACATCGAAGGCACCCCAGTTCGTCGACATAACGAGCGGCGTTCAACGTGAGGTGGACGCCTCGGGCGTGCGGGAGGGCGTGGCTCTGGTGCGTAGCCGCCATACGACGGCGGGCATCACCTGCATGGAGGGCGATCCGAGCATCCACGACGATTGCGTTGAGCTGCTCCGAGAGCAGTTGCCGCTGAACCGGCGCTATCGACACTCATACGAGGGGGCGGAGAACGCGACCGCACACCTGGGGGTGATGATGGTCTTCGGCGAGTCCACTTGGGCGCCCATCCGCAGCGGGAAGCTCGATCTGGGGACGTGGCAGCGACTCTTTCTGGTGGAACTCTGCGAGCCGCGTCAGCGCACCGTGGACGTGGCGATCATGGGGGAGTGAGGAGGCCCCATCACGGGGCGATGGTTGGTGACTATCTGATGTCGAGCGCGAATCTGACGGCCGAGTCAATGGCAGCCATCTTCGCGACAGAGAGGGCTGTGATCCGCTCGCTCAGGAGGGACTTGGGGGTGGTCAGGATGTCGTCGGCGTTCACGACGCAGACTGCAGGCAGGCCATCTTCTGGGCCAAGCTGGACCTCCGTCGGGATCCTGCGGATCGTCCGGGTGATGAGGGCGAACGTGACCGAGGCGCGCACCTGGTACGCCCGGTCCCGCGAGAGTAGCACGACCGGCCGCCTGCCGGCGGGGGCGGGCAGCTCGGCCCACCAGACCTCGCCCCGCCTCATCTACCAGGGCTCCTCGGGCAGCGATTGCGCGGCTAACAACGCCTGGGTCTCACCTATACGGGTGTCCTCCGGCACGCGTTGATATCCTCGCTCGTATGTTTCATCCAACGCCTCCTCGCGCACCCTCGCCAGGTAGTCGCGGCAGGCGCGCCGGATGATGGCGGAACGGGAGCTGTCACGGGCCCTCGACAGCTCATCGAGTGCAGCCAGCAGCTCTTCGTCAAATGGCACCTGTACGATCTTGTTGGATCTAGTCATAAAAGGACTCCACATTCAATTCGCTAAGATCATACCGGGTGGCGGGCGGCCTGTCTACACTTGGAGAGTCGTGGCACCGCAGATGTCCCGGTGTGCCCTATGTCCACGAAAGGAGTCGAGATGAAGACGCTCACGGAGTACCTCTGGTTTGAGGCGAAGCAGCGGCGCGAGCTGTTTAACATCACGGATCGCATCGAGACGCTCGTGGAGCGCTCCGGCGTCCGCGAGGGACTCTGCCTGGTGGGGGCGATGCACATCACCGCCGCCATCTGGGTGAACGACAACGAATCCGGCCTCTGGCAGGACTTCTGGGACATGTTGGAGCGGCTGGCGCCGTTCCAGCCGGACTATCAGCACCACCGCACGGGTGAGGACAACGGCGACGCCCACCTCAAGCGCACGCTCGTCGGCCATCAAGTGCTGCTGCCGGTGACGGACGGGCGGCTCGATCTCGGTCCCTGGGAGCAGGTCTTCTACGCGGAATTCGACGGCCGCCGCCGCAAGCGGGTGATCGTCAAGGTCCTGGGGGAGTAGGGCAAGGCACGGGCGGCGCTGCGGGCTGCCAGCGGTGTGTCCTATCCGGATTCACCGCGTTTGATCTCCGTCGCACAAAGGCTAGTGCAATTCCTGGTAGGAGGTCCTATACTTGGGCTTGGCATGAGCAGGCGCGGCCGCCCCAAGCACCCTGACATCCTGACGCCACGAGAAGCGGAGGTGCTGGACCTCCTGCGCGAGGGCTGCTCGAACGAGCAGATCGCGGAGCGCCTCGGCATCTCGATCAGCGGCGTCAAGTATCACGTGTCGGAGATCCTGAGCAAGCTGCACCTCCAGAACAGGACCGACGCCGCGAGATGGCGGCCCGAGGAACGCCCCTGGTGGGCCCGCGCGGTTACGCCCGTCGCGTTCGCCTGGCGCAAGATCGGAGTGGTTTCGGCAAAGGTGAGCTCGGTCGCGCTCGTGCTCTCTGGCGCGATTGTGGTGGCGGCCCTGGCCGGCCTTGGACTGATCGCCTTCCTGCTTTTCAGGGACGGCGGGGGCCTGGCGGAGACGCAGGCGGCCCGTACGGCCACGCCGGGCAAGATCGTTTCGCCTGCTGACCAAGAGCCAACAGCATCGCAGGAACGCGAGTACGTATTCGGAGCGCAGTCCTCATGGCTTGCGGGCGCCAATGGGGGCTGGCTCGGCGGCTCCAGATGTGAGGAGAATGCTGGCGCGGCGTTCAGCGACCGCGCTGAAGACTCAACGCCGGCGCGGCGTGTCTGCACCGGGCTGATCTACCACACCACGGACGGCGGCAGCACGTGGCGCGAGCAATACCGCGGCGACGTCGTGCCAGAGAGGATTCGATTCGACGGTCCCGAGCGCGGAATGGCCATCGACACGCACGGCGGCGACTGCGTCCATGAGGCCTGTCCGATCGCTGTTCTTGGCACCGAAGACGGCGGTGAACATTGGGCTCAGACCTACACCACCGTCCCGCTTCAGCACGCGGAGCTTACGTTCGTGGGCGGCGAGGTCTGGATCGTGGGAGCAGGCTGCCTAGAAGGACTGAGCGACGAGGCCCAGAGATACGGATGCGAAACATATCTCTTGAAATCGAATGATGGCGGCCACACGTGGAGTCAGTCGTCACTACCTATCCAAGGGTCTCCTCACATTGCGCGTCCTACCGCGACCGACGCGTGGATCGCGACGAGCACCGCGGGGCCGGGGACGGCACAAATCATCGCGACGCATGACGGAGGAGAAACATGGGAAGCCCTCTCCCATCCCGCTCCCGAGAGCGCGTGGGAGGCGAGCATCTTCTTCAGTAATGCCGAGCGGGGATGGCTCCTCATTGGGGGGCAACCGGGCGCCGGGGCCCAGATGAAGGAGGTATTCGCAACGTATGATGGGGGGCCACATGGGCACGCTTGTCGGTGACGTCTCCACCCGGCACGGCAACTCCTGACGAGGGAGATCCCGGTCTCATGGGCTACGTGGGGCAGATCGTCTTCTCTACCGAACAGGATGGTTGGATAGCCATGGGCCGCTGGGGCCTGCAGCGCTCTTCCGACGGCGGCAGGAACTGGAGCTTGGCCGTCCCTCAAGGAGACGTTGGTTTCCATGAAGTGCAGTTCGCTGGCCACGACCACGGGTGGGCTCTCAACTCATACTCAAACACGCTGGTGGTGACGGCGGACGGCGGTTCAAGCTGGCAAGAGATCCCGTTGCCGACAGTAGAGGCACGTTGAGGGCAACACGACGGGCCGCAAGCGGGTGATCGTGAAGGTCCTTGGGGGAGGTAGGGCGCGCCGACCGCGTGGAGGCCAGCAGGTCGGTACTCAACTGAACGAGGTGCTCCCTGCGGAGGCTTGCCTCGCGGGTGACACGGGGAACAAACCACGCCTCTTGTCCGTCTTGGTTTGGGAGAAGGGAAGGAAGCATAGTGACGCTGAGGAACGGCATGAGCGCCCTGAAGAAGTGGTCGATGGTTCTTGCCGGCATGCTCTTGCTCGTCGCCGTGATGGCCATGGCCTGCGGCGGCGACGGTCAGGACTCGGCGGACGGGCCGTCCGACGGGGGCGACCGCTACGAGGTGACCGTGCGGTTCAACACGTCGGTGACGCAGGAGGACATCGACGCGGTCGAGGCGAGGCTCCGGGGCTATGATGACGGCCTCGACTTCGTCGTCATGGAGAGCTTCCCGCCGGTGGGCCGCGCGATCTTGACAGTCTACAGCGCAGGTTTCTGCGCGACCGTCGAGAGCGAGCTGGAAGCAGCAAGCTACGTGGACGAGGTTTCGTGCGCGCCATCGCAGACACCCACCAGCGGCGATCCGGATGAGCCGGTCTCACACGACAACGAGCCGACCGCCGAATGAGGCCTCGTCGGCCCCTCTGGGCGGCCGCCAAGGCGAGACACGCTTCGGGAGTTGTGAATCCGCAAGGGGGTGGCGCAATGACAACAAAGGTCTGTTCGATGTTGCTTCGTGTGGCGCTCGTCGCGGTGGCGATCGTCGTCGGAACCGGTACGGCGCAGGCCGCGAGTGAGGAAGAGGCCGGCATCATCGCCACGTTCGATGTCGTCGGTGAGCAGTTCAAGGTACGGATCGAGAACCCGACGACGATTGCGCAGGTGCGTGCACTGGAGCGGGGCGAGAGCACGGCGACGATCCCAAACGGCAGGCTCCTGCGCGGGGCGGACGGGAACGCGCCCTGGAGCTGGCACCTGGATCCCAACGACATCGAGATGGCGGAGGCGGCCATCGAGTTGTGCGATGGAACGCCATCGACGGTCGAAGCGGATCTCGACCGCTGGATCGATGAGGTTGGGCGCTACTGTCCGTGGAGTGCCGAGCTAGTAGGCGTGGAGGAGGTCGGAGCCGGCGAACCATCCCCGACCGTCTCGGCCTCACCTATGACAACGCCCGCGGCGACCGCAACGGCTGCTCCCCTGCTGCCCGAGAGCGGCGGGCATGGCGGCACCGGTATCGGAGCTCTGCCTGCTGCCTTGCTCGTGCTGTTCGTCGCGGGAAGTGCGTTGCTGGCCGGCGGGGCGTTCCTCGGCGCCCGGAGGAGCTAGTCTCCGCCCGTTCTGTCTTCCAGACCGACGGGTTCGTCCCTGAAGCGGTGCTCGGAACTGCGGAGGAGTACATCGTACGTCCCGAAGCGCTCCTCGTCGTACTCGACGGTATCGAGCGCTTCGACGGGGTCCTGGTCGGGGTCGTCGAAGACGCGTCGGGCGGCGTAAGTGGTCGTGCGTTCCGCCGGCGTGCGGCCCATGTCGCGAATGAGCTTCCGGAGTTGCGAAGGGCGGATGAGCTGGCCATGAGACGATCCCGCGGCTGACGAGAAGCTCTCGTTGATCAACGTGCCGCCCAGGTCGTTTGCGCCCGCGGTCAGCAGCAACTGGGCCAGCCGCGGCCCCTCCTTCACCCACGAGACCTGGATGTTGCGGATGTAGTTTCCCAACATCAACCTGGGGACCGCGTACATCTTCATCACTTCCGGCCCGGTCGCGCCGTCGCGCACTCCCCCCAGGAGGCCTTTCCGGTGCATCGGCGCCTCGCTGTGGACGAAGCTGAGGGGGACGAACTCGGTGAAACCGCCGGTACGGTGTTGGATGTCGCGCAGGAGCGCGAGGTGGCGGGCCTTGTGCTCGGAAGTCTCGACGTGGCCGTACATGATGGTTGAGCTCGTTGGGATGCCCAGCTCGTGAGCTGTGGCGATCACCTCGACCCACTGGTCGACGGTGATGCGGCCGGGAGAGATCCGATCGCGCACCTCCTGCACGAGGATCTCGGCCGACGTGCCCGGCAGGCTGTCCAGTCCCGACTCCTTCAGCCGCCGCAGGTACTCGCGGACGTCGCAGTGAGAGCGGACCGCGCCGTAGAGCACCTCCTCCGGCGAGAAGGCGTGGATGTGGACCTCCGGCAGATCGGCCTTGAGCGCCCGGCAGAGTCGCGGGTAGAGATCGCCCTCCATCTTGGGCGGCAGCCCCGCCTGGATGCAGACCTCCGTCGCGGCCAACTCCCAGGCCTCCTTTGCCCGGCGCACGACCTCCTCGACAGGCAGCAGGTAGGCTTCCTCCGTCCGGTGGTCGCGGCTGAAGGCGCAAAAGCCGCATCGCTTGATGCACACGTTGGTGAAGCTGACGTTGCGGTTCACGACGTACGTGACCACGTCCCCGGCCTGCTCGCGACGCAGGAGGTCGGCGGCAAGGAGCAACGCCTGCATGTCGGCTCCCGTGCAGTCGAACAGGGTGGTCGCCTCGCCCACGGTCAGGTCCTGCCCGCCCAGGGCCTTGTCGATGGCGGCGGCGACCGCGGGCGTGAGCCGGCCGAGCAGCGCTTCCAGTTCTCTCGCCGTCACCCTGTGCGTCAGCGAAGGATCCGGCGTCGTTGGCGAGGCACTGGGTGCTCTGCTTCGCCGGGCATGACCGTCGTGTCTGCCTACCACTCCCGATCCTCCACGCGCACGAGGCCTGACTCCCCGGTCCAGCGCTCGATGGCGGGCCGGCAGCTCTCGCGCACGAAGCGGTCCCGCGCGGCGAATTCCGGGTAGATGGCCAGCCGCTCGGCTAGCCGAAAGCCGGCCTCCTCGGTCACCTTCTTCAATTCGACGATCTTGGGCCACGGGGCCTCGGGGCTGATGTGGTCCTTCGTCACCGGCGAGACGCCGCCCCAGTCGTTGATGCCGGCCATCAAGAAGAGGCCGTAGGCGTCCGGCGTCAAGTTGGGCGGCGCCTGGATGTTCATCTCCGGGCCCAGGATGAGTCGCGCTGTCGCGATGGTGCGCAGCATTTCGTAGATGCTCGGCTCATCCTTGTGACGCATTGGGGTGTCGTCCTTCACCCGGAGGTTCTGGACGATCACCTCCTGGATGTGGCCGTGTTGCTCGTGCAGTCCCTTGACGGCGAAGAGCGAGTCTACCCGCTCGGCCCATGTCTCGCCGATGCCGATCAGGATACCGGTAGTGAAGGCGATCCCGAGTTCGCCGGCGTCGCGCATGGTCTGCAGGCGGAGCGCGGGGATCTTGCCGGGGCAGCCGGAATGCGCCTCGCCGTCGCCGTGTAGCCGCTCTGAGGTCGTCTCCAGCATCAGCCCCATGGAGACGTTGGATTCTCGCAGGCAGGCGATCTCCTCTCGCGACATGACGCCGGGGTTGGCATGGGGCAACAGGCCGGTCTCGCTGAGGACTAGTTCGCACATCTCGCGAAGATAGGAGATCGTGGAGTCGTGGCCGAAGCGGCGCAGGTCATCGCGAACGGACTGGTGCAGCTCCTCCGGCCTCTCCCCGAGCGAGAAGAGCGCTTCCTTGCAGCCGTGTCGTTGGCCGGCCTCGGCTACCGCCAGCACCTCGTCCGGCGACATGGTGTGCGCTGCCGGATCATCGGGTAGGCGGGAGAAAATGCAGTAGCCGCACTTCTGCCGGCACAGGTTCGTGAGCGGGATGAACACGTTCCGCGAGTAGGTAACGGTGCGGCCCTTGCCCTTGTCGCGGAGCAGGCTGGCGGCGAGCATGAGCGCCGGGAGCTCCGAGCCCTGCGCGGCGATCAGGCGCTCGCCGTCTGCACGCGAGAGGGACGCGCCGGACAGCGCCTGCCCGAGGAGCTCCTCGAACGCCGGGTCCAGCCGCTGATTCACGAAGGACATCGCTTTCTCTTGACAACAAGGCCGGGCCCACCGCCTCGACGCGTCGAGGCCTCGTGGGCCCGGCACCAGCTTCTACCGCTGGCAGGTCTCGACACCGGGCCTGACCTGCGAGGTACGGCTTGAATGGTAAGGGGCGCGCGCGAGCGGGTCAAGAAGCGCGGGCGGTCTCCACCGGGTGCCCAATGGTATACTTTGGTCACCTGCTGCGAACGAGGTACTCGCTATGTCGATGGAACCATTCGTGCTGTCCGTGCCCGGCCACGCCGAGCTGCACGTCACCACGCGCTCTGGACGCGTCACGATCATCGCCGAGGAGCGACAGGACCTGCGGATCGAGTCGGATGCGCCGTTGCGGGACGACAAGGTCGAGGTCGACCCAACGGGGCTCGTCTTGGTGAAGTCTGGGCGAGGGGGATCGGGCTGGCTCGAGATCCGTTGCCCAGTCGGCACCGACGTCGTCGTTGGCACGGTCTCGGGCAAAGTGGAGTTGCGCGGTCAGCTCGGAACGGCGCGCGTATCGACTGTGAACGGCAGCGTCGATGTGGAGCGCGTCGAGGCTATCGACGTCCGGAGCGTGTCGGGAAGCATCGAGGTTGCCCGCTGCTCGGGAGGCTGCCGGCTCCAGACGACGAGCGGTCGCGCTACCTGCAACGGCTCGGGCGACGCGCGCGTATCTACCATGTCCGGCCGGGTCCAGTTGGAGAACATCACCGGCAGCGCCAAGGTGCAGACCGCGAGCGGCAAGGTGGAGCTGGGGATGCGTGGTAAGGGAGACGTGGCCGTCCAAACGGTGTCCGGCGCGGTCAGGGTGGAAGTACCCGCCGGTGTTCGGCCGGCCACCAAGCTGCGCAGCCTGAGCGGCAGGCCCCGCTCTGATTGCGCAGAGGGCGACGACTGCGAGATCACCGTCCAGTCCTTGAGCGGCAAGATCGAGGTGACCTGCTGCTCATGACGGCGGCGCCTTCGGTCGATGTAATGGAGGGAACCGTGGTGTTCACGGACATCGTGGGCTTCACGGAGTACACGGCGTTGCGCGGTGACGAAGGGGCGCTGGAGCTCCTCTCGGCTCAGGAGCGGCTCGTCAGGGAGGAACTCCCTGCGGACGCCCGCATAGTGAAGGAATTGGGAGACGGGATGCTCCTCTGGTTTGCGGATGCCTGCGACGCCCTGAACACGACCTTCCGCTTGCAGGAGCGATTCGAGGAGGAATCAGCGGAATCGACCCTGCCGCTGTGGGTGCGTGTCGGGATGCACTCGGGACGGCAGACGTGCCGAGGCGACGACCTCGTCGGGCACGACGTGAACCTTGCCTCCCGCGTAGTCAATCTTGCCGGCCCGGGCGAGGTTCTCCTGTCCGAGGCCACTCTCGAAGAGATCGACGACAGGCTGCCCGACGTGTCCTTCGAGGAGCTCGGCCCCGTCGTCATGAAGGGGATCCCGAAGCCCGTTCGCCTCTACCGCGCCCTGCGGAACGGCGCCGACTAGCCGCTCTAGCGTCTTCGCCCCACGAGCCTGAGCGCCGCGTCGTGCGCCAGCTCCTCCAGTTCGTCGTCGATGGGCGCTAGCCGTATGCCGTCACCGTGGGCGCGGACGAGGGCGATTTCGATGAGGCGGTCCGCGAATCGGGGGTTCTTGGGCAGCAGCGAGCCGTGCAGGTAGGTGCCGAAGGCGTTCTTGTGGCGCGCGCCCTCGGTGCGATCCCGGCCGTTGTTGCCGAAACCGGATCGCACCCTGGCCAGAGCTTGGCCCCCCGGCCCGAGGTAGGTGCGGCCGCCGTGGTTCTCGAAGCCGACCAGGGTGGTGCCCTCCCACTCGGCAACGACGTTGCCGATGAGCCGAGGTTCGTCCGGACCTGGGTGTTCGGTCCAGAGATCGAAGATTCCCAGCCCCGCCAGCTCCGCGCCCGACGCCTCCCGATACAACCGTCCGAAGAGCTGATAGCCTCCGCACACGGCCAGGGCCACCACGCCGGCCTCCACTGCCTCCCGGATCGCCTCGCCCTTGACCGATCGTAGGTCCTCCGCTACCCGGTGTTGTTCCCGGTCCTGTGCGCCGCCCACGAAGATGAGATCATAGGCAGCGGGGTCGAGCCGGTCGCCCATGCCCAGTTCGGCCACCTCCACCTCGACATCCCGCTCACGGCAGCGGCGCACCAGACAGAGGATGTTCCCGCGGTCCCCGTAGACGTTCATCAGCCGCGGGTACAGGTGGGCGATGCGCAGGCGGAACGGGGCTGCCGGACTCACTGCTCCTCCCAGAAGGGGCGTCGCTGGCCGCGGCGCGCCAGCAACTCGCGTACCTCCAGCATCGCGGTATAGGTGGGCACGACGTAGAGTGTCTCGCCCGGCAACGTCTCGGCCAGAGCGCCGTCGAGGGCGGCCCGCACGTCGTGGACGACGCTGGGTTTGATCGACAGATCGGCGTACTTCAGGCGCAGCGCCAGCTCCTCGGCGCGCGTGCCGGAAACGACGGCGCCCCCGGCGCAGTCAGCGACCAACTCGTAGTCCGTATCCCAGATCCAGGAGATGTCCCGCCCGTCGGCGATGCCGTCGTTGAGGAAGAAGAGCAGGCGAAGGCTCCCGGGTTGCCTGCCGGAAGCGATGGTGCGCAGCACTTGGTTGAGCCCGGTCGGGTTCTTGCCCAGCAGTACCAGCACCTCGCGCCCGTCCACGTCGAACCGCTCCTGCCGGCCGAAGGCGGCGTGGAAGGAGTGGAGGGCTGACTCGATGGCCACGAGCGGCAAGTGGAGGGCGAGGGCTGTCGCGGCGGCGGCCAGGGCGTTCTCGACGTTGTAGAGGCCGGCGAGCGGCAACTCGAGGCGCAGTTCGCCCTCGGGTGTCTCCACCTCCAAGTGGGTTGCCCGCTCCGAGATCGCCTCGACGGCGGTGGCGCGGATGTCGGGCCGGGGGCGGGCCCGGCCGCAGCTTTCGCAGCGCCAGTGGCCCACGTGGCCGTAGAAGGCGGCCTCATACATCAACTCCTCGCCACAGGAGAGGCAGAAGCGGTAGTCGGAGGCGTGCTCCAGGCGTTCCTCCGCGACGCGCGCGTCCTCTACCCCGTACGTGAGCACGGGCCCGGTCGCCGTGTCGGCCAGGGAGGCGACGGCCGGGTCGTCGGCGTTGAGGACGATGGTGGTTCGGTTGGGCAGCTTCGCCAGCGTGCGTTGCCAGAGGCCGACCACGGTATCCACCTCGCCGTACCGGTCGAGCTGGTCGCGGAAGAGGTTGGTGAAGACGATGGCGAGCGGCGCCAACGCCCGTGCGGCCTCGGGCACGGTCGCCTCGTCCACCTCGAAGACTCCAAGGCGGGCGGCGGCGTTGCGCACCTGGCCCAGCGGGTCCGTCTCCTCCAGCAGCGCCGTGGCGACGCCGCGCATCAGGTTGGAGCCGCTGGGGTTGGCCAGAGGGAGATAGCCGGCCTCTCGCACCATGGCCGCCAGCATCCGGGCGGTGGTGGTCTTGCCGTTGGTCCCGGTCACCAAGGCGTTACCCTGGCCGACAGCGACACCTAGTCGCCCGACGAGGTCCGGATCGACGCGCTGGGCGACCAGGCCGGCCACCGCGGTGCCGCCGCCTCGACGCAGCACCCGGCTGGCGGCCCCTGCCAGTCTTCCGGCGGTGACGGCTGCCCATGTCCTGGCGTTCACGGGGGAAGGATAGCGGGTTCTGTGGGAGACGGGGTAGCGCGGCCCCTCACGCGGGGTTGACCCAGGCGAAGCGCGTCAATGGCAGCCGCATGGGTCGCGCCGCTAGATCGTCACGAATTCCTCAACGTTGCCGTCGGATATCGAGTAGATGACCCATGGTTCGCTCTTCGCGCCGCTCATGCCGGGCGCTCCCTGCGGCATCCCCGGCAGGGCGATCCCGTCAATGTCGGGTCGCTCGTCCAGGAGCTTCCGGATCGCCTCCACGGGAACGTGCCCTTCCACGTAGTAGTCGCCCACCACCGAGGTGTGGCAGCTCCACATCTCCTCCGGTATGTCGAGTTCCTCCTTGACCTCCTCGATGCTGTCCGTCATCACCGTCTCCACCTCAAACCCCTCGCCCTCCAGGTATTCACGATACCCGCCACAGCATCCTCAGGTGGGCGAGCTGTACACCGTGATGACGGCGTCTTGAGCCGCGATGTCTCCCGAACCGGGATCATCCGAGACGGCATCCGGTCCGTTCGAAGTTGCCGTTGGCGTCTCCCCGGCGCTCCCACCGCACGCGGCGGCGAGCAGCATGACCGCCGCGGCAAGCGCGCCGATGATCGGCAGGAAGCCTACGCGGTGGACTGTCGGACTGGTTGAGATCCCGAAGCCTCTCATCACGTCTCTTTCCTTATGTCCTACGCCAGATCGCTCAGGCGCACGGGCGGCCCAGGTAGGAGCGGCTCATGCAACCACTGTATCGGGTTTGCTGTCGCGGTTGCCAAGTGGGGGATACGGCCTATCTTTCTCACTGGGTGCCATCGGATGAGCGGGTGCATCCTCTCTCATTCCCGGTCAGGAGGCCACGGCTTGTTGCGTCACGATCCGACCTTGCGACCGGCTCATCGGCGGACGGGCTCGTAGGAGGTACCAGAAGGCAGCGACCAGGTACAACGGATAGACCGTCGCCTCGATCAGGGACGGGTTGCCGTTGTAGCCGAAGACGCCCTTGAGCCACTCGCCGACGCCAACGTTGTCGCTCACGATGCCGTTGATGTCCCACACATGGTCGATCACCGGCGGCACCAGCCCGGCATCGTGGAGCTCATGGATGCCGTGCGCGAGGAAGCCAGCGGAAAAGAGGATCAGCAAGACGCCCGTCACGTTGAAGACGAGACGCAGGTTGATGCGCCGTCCACCCGCGTAGATGACGGAGCTCAGGGTCACCGCCCCCACCAACCCGAGGCTCGCGCCCAGCGTTGACTCCAGCGGCGTCGAAGTCTCTGTGGCGGCGAACAGGAAGAGCGCCGTTTCGATACCTTCGCGCAAGATTGCGACGAAAGGGATGACGGCCAGGCCTAGCGCCGAACCCGCCACCAGCTCCGACTGCACCTGGGACTGGATCTGGCCCCGTATTTGGGTGGCCTGGCTCTTCATCCACACGATCATCCAGCTCAGCACCCCGACGGCGGCGAGCATAGCGGCGCCCTCGAAGATATGCTCCGCCCGCCCCTCGAACTCGCCGGCGACGACGAAGATGGCCGTGCCCGCGCCCACGCTCACGGCGATCGCGGCGGCGGTGCCCAGAAGCGCGTACTTCCAGTGATCGCGGCGGCCGGCATTGCTGAGGTAGGCAAGAATGATGACCACGATGAGGCCGGCCTCCAGCCCCTCGCGCAGCGTTATCAGTAGTGATTGGCCCAAGTGTGCCTCCTTTCGACGCTGGTCTCGGTGGCACGCAGACCAAAGCCGGCGTCAGTATTAGTATCACCTAATACTGACGATAAGCCAATACTACTTTCGGCCCTGATCGACCGGTCAAGCGGACCTAATTGACGGGCCGTATGGCCCGTTGCGCAGTAGCGCCGTAGCTATCTGCCCGGGGCCTGGGTCGCCGCATCTGCGGGAGACGGGGAAGAGAGTGGAAGCCAGAAGCAAAAGGTCGTCCCTTTGCCGACCGAGCTTCGCACGCTGATGTCGCCGCCGTGTGCGCGGACCAATTCCCTCGCGATAGCCAGGCCTAGACCCGATCCCCCGGTAGCGCGGCTCCTCGATGTGTCGGCGCGGTAGAACCTGTCGAAGACGCGGGAAAGGTCCTCTGTGGCGATGCCTGTCCCTGTGTCGGCTACGTCGACAATCGCTCGGCGCCCGTTGGTTCTCGTTGCCACAGTAATCTGTCCGCCCGCACTTGTCTGGCGCAGCGCGTTGGAGAGGAGGTTACGCAACACCTGATCGATGCGGTCGCCATCCGCCGTCACGGATGCGGGGCGGTCTTGCCGCCCCAGCTGCAGTTCGACGCCCTTGCGCTGCGCCTGGCCGGCCACCGCCGCCATTGCCCGCCTGGCTGTCTCCCGGAGATCATGCTGCCTGACCTGAAGTTGGAGCTGACCGGAGTCGGCCAGGGACAGGGTGTGCAGATCATCCACCAGGCGGGTGAGCAGTTCCGTCTGCTCGTGCAGTGAATCGAATCGCTCCGACGTGCTCTCCACAACGCCGTCTTGGAGGGCCTCTATTTCGCCTTGCAGTACTGCCAGGGGCGTTCTCAGCTCGTGCGCGATGTCTGCTGCAAGGCGTCGCCGGGCTTCCTCCTGGCTTGCCAGTGAGCCGGCCATCCGGTTGAAGGCGTTGGCCAGTTCTCCAAGCTCATCGGCCGAGGAATCGGGTACCCTCCGCGTGAAATCGCCCGCCGCTATGGCGCCAGCACTGTCCGCCATGACCCACAGCCTCCGTGTGATGTACCGCCCGGTCAGAAAGGCGGTCAGGCCGGCTGCGACCGCGCCCACCCCTCCTGCCAGCACCAGAGACCAGCGCAGCCGGTCGAGAAACTGCTGCTCGTTGGGGCCCATCATGGACGCCATGTCCTGTGGAACGGCCCCCATCATGTCACTCATCGTCTGGTTGTGGGCAAGATAGTCGCGAAAGCTCTCCGTGGTGGCTCTCTCCAGGGCGAAGAGGATTGCCGCCAGCGTTACGACAAAGACGCCGAGAAAAGACAAGGCCAGCTTCCAGGACAGACCCAGGCGCCTAGGCATCCGTGGCCCCAACGACCTTGTAGCCCACGCCTTGGACCGTCACAATCCGGCACGTCGTGGGCGCCGCTGCGTCGCGCAGCTTGCGTCGCAGGTTCTTGATGTGGGCATCCACCGTCCGCTCGTACGCCTCGTAGCTTTCGCCCAGAGCCAGATCCAGAAGCTGGCCGCGGGTGAAGGCCCGTCCCGGCTCGCGTCCCAGCACCTGGAGCAGCTTGAACTCGGTCGCGGTCAGCCGGAGAGGTTCTCCATTGCAGGAGACCTCGTGGCGTCGCCCGTCGATCACGAGGCCGTCCACTTCGATGCGATCCGGCTCGACCGGCCGCCTGGGCGTTGCACGGCGCAGGACGGCCCGGACGCGCGCCGCCAGTTCCCGGGGGCTAAAGGGCTTAGTGACATAGTCGTCGGCGCCCAACTCCAGACCCACGAGCTTGTCCACTTCCTCCGCCCGTGCCGTCAGCATGATGATGGGTGCCTCGGATTCCCGGCGGATCGTGCGGCAAATCTCCAGTCCATCGATGCCGGGCAGCATGAGATCGAGGACGACGAGGTCGGGCCCCTCGCGGTGAAACGCCTCGACCGCCGAGGGGCCGTCGTGAGCGACGACCACGGTGTGCCCGTCGCGTTCCAGGTACAGGCGTACCGTCGCCGCAATCTTGGGTTCGTCGTCAACGACGAGTACCTTGCCCGGCACGCTCAGTCACTCCGATGCCTTGGGATGCTCCGTTCGCCTGTCATTTCCAGACGCGCAGAGCCGGCACTGCCGGCTCCGCTTCGTGGACTCCTCCAGTCTCCCAATCTGCTACCGACCCATCATGCCGCCGGTCCCGTTGGGTATCATGCCGCCGGCGTCGTCGGGTACCATGCCGCTGCCCGGGACGCCTCCCATCATGCCGCCGGAGTCATCACCCATCATGCCGCCGCCAGTGGTGCCTCCCATAATGCCGCCAAAGCCGTCTCCCATCATGTCGCCCAGACCGTCGTCCATCATGTCACCAATGACTTGGCCCATCATGCCGCCGGTGTCGTCAGGCATCATGCCGCCGGTGCCGCCGGTGCCGTTGGGTACTATCCCGCCGGTGTCGTTAGGCATCATGCCGCCGGTGCCGTTGGGCATCATCCCTCCGGAGTCCTCGCCCATCATGCCGCCGGTCCCGTTGGGTGTCATCCCGCTGGAGTCCTCGCCCATCATCCCTTCCATGTGGTCTACCATGGAGTCGAACGCCCCCTCGCCATGCGTCGCGTCCATGTACTGTCTCATCCCATCCATGTGTTCCCGCCAGCCGTCCTCGGTGTCGTCCGCGTGCGAGGGCGAAGCAGGCGCGGTCTCCGACGCGACCGTCTCGCTCTGCGCTGGCACCTGCGTGGTGGCGACTCCCGGCGTTTCACCATCCGATCTGGCCCGTACCACACCGGCGGTAATGCCTCCTCCCAGAATTACGGCGATGGCTACTGTCGCTGCGAGCGTCTTCCACATGTCAAACCTCCTTCACACTTAGGGCCTCACTGGTCGCTCCGGCCCACTGGCCGCGGTTCATCTTCCACGGTACCGGCGCGATATGAAGACCCTGTGAACGTGAAGCGAAGGTTCGCGGGAGACTTCGACGCTCGTCCACGCTGTATTCCTACGTCACCGTCAGCGTTCCCGTCATGGCGGGGTGGATAGAGCAGATGTACTCGTAGGTCCCGGGACTATCGAAGGTAAGCGTGCCTGCCTCGTCCGGGTTCAGCATGGCCGTGGCCCAGCCGCCGTTCACATCCGTCGCGTCGTGGGGCGCGAGATCGTGGTTCACCCAGGTCACGCTGGTGCCTGCCGCAATCGTCAGGTCTCGCGGCAGGAAGTCGAAGTTGCTGATGTCGACCGTCACCTGGGATGCGCTTGACACCACCGGGGTCTGCGGTGCCCCGCTGGGTCGCCCGTGCATCTGGCCGTGCATCTGCCCGTGCTGCATGGCACCCATGTTCCACATTCCGTCACCGCAGGCGGACACGGCTCCCGAAAGGGCCAGAAGCGCGGCGAGACCGGCGACGAGGAGCAGCAGAGGGTGCCACCGACGACGGATGCCTGGCTTCATACCCGTAGTTGGCCGGAAAGTCTCGTCGGTCATCGGCGTACCTACTGCACAGTCGGCGGGCCCACGCTTTGGTATTTCTGGTCCACGAGGCCGACGACTTCGTCGCTGCTCTTGCCCTGGTCCGCCCACGCGGCCGCGTCCTCCGCGATGTCCACGCAGATGGAGCAGCCGAGGGCGTGGGGCTCAAAGCTGCCGTCGTCGTTCATGAAGCAGTCCAGCAGGTTGCGGTGAGCGTCCTTGGGCAGGTTGACGCAGCCGCAGTAGCACGCCACCTGGGCGAAGAGATCCTGGTGCTCTGCGGCGAGTCGATACGCTCGCTCGACGTCCGGCGAGGGGTAGACGACCTCCGCGGGATCGATGGGCGTTCCGTCCGCTCCCCCGTTCGATCGGAGGCCGTAGGCCAGGCCGGCCGCAACAACGGCCACGAGCAGCAGAGAGGCCGATATCAGCAGGATCGTCGTTCGCGGTTTCATGAGCGGGCTCTCCATTTCTGTCGCGCTCTCGGGTCTAGGGTCCGAAGAAGGCCTTGACGTAGAGCTTCTGGACGGGTTCCATGGCATCGTTGGAGCGGACCGTCACCTCGAACAGGTGCTGACCGTCCATTCCCTCCATCATGTGGGTCGTGAAGGAGATGTCGCTCTCCTCGCCGGGCTTCAGGGTCATCGAACCGATGACCGGCTCGAACGGTCAGCACCCCTCCACGGCGCTGACATTGACGTCCTCGATATGTGCCGCGCTATCCCCGAGGTTGGCCATCGCGAAGGCGTAGCTCACCTCTGTGTTCAACGGCACGTGACCCATGTCGATTGAGTCCACCGGGAAGTGTAATCTTGCCCCGCCGTGGAACGGATCTCCGGCGCTTTCCGATCGCGTCTCCGTTATCGCCGGGACGAAGTTGCTGCCTCCTCCCCCATCCCTGCCCATAGCTCCGTAGACGATGGCCACGGCGACAGATCCGACGATGACGGTCACGATACCGCCCGCGACGAGGCTGCCCAGGCGCGGCCACTTCCGCACCGTCCGCTTGCGTTTCTTTGCCTTCTTCATGATTCCTCTTCCCTCCTCGTGTCGTGCCCCGCTGGCCCAAGTGCCCTACGGCTCGGCGATGATCAGCTTGACGATATCCAGGAACAGGTTCTCGACCTCCACCACCCGGAAGCCGGCCCGCTCGACGTTTCGCACGGTTTCGCGGTTGATGTTGGTGCCGCTCATTCGCACCGTCACGGGGTTCAGCAGGTCCATCGAGCGCCCTACCACCGGCAGCCCGCTCCGCACGTGCTCCAGTAGGAGCAGCCGCCCTTTCGGCCGCAGCACGCGGCGAACTTCCTGCAGGCCCAGAACGGGGTCCGGAACGGAGCAGAAGACGCACGTCGCGACGGCCGCGTCGAACGTCTCGTCCTCCAGGGCAAGGGCCTGGGCATCCATCAGCGCGAACTCGGTTTCCGTGTTCTCCCTCTCTGCCCGGCCGATGGCGCGGGCAAGCATCCTCGGGCTGAAGTCGACCGCGGTGATGAACACGCCGGACGGGTGCCAGCGGAGGTTCTTGCCGGTGCCGACGCCGACCTCAAGGACGCGCGCATCCGGCGGCAGGAGTTCCCAGAGGCGACGGCGCCACCGGGACATCAGGAGCTCTACCGGGGCCTCGAACAGATCGTAGGTGGGCGCTTGTCGGTCGTAACGGCGCTGGATGGTCGCCGTGGCTGCTTCGTCCGCCCCTGGTCGCCTGTCTTCTGTCACCATGGCGTTGACCTCCTCCGTTGCTGGCTGGGTCGATCGCGCTGTCATCGCCACTACAGGCTCTCCAGGGCGCGCCTGAGGCGGCTCTTGGCTTCTGCGGCGACCTCATTGAGAGCAGGGTTGTTGGCGATACCCATCGCGGCTTCCGGGTCGAACGCCGCGACGACGCATCCGCCGTCCTCCTCATACACGATGACGTTGCAGGGCAGCAGCAGGCCTACCTGCAACTCGGACTGCAGAGCCCGGTGGGCGAGAGGCGGGTTGCAGGCGCCGATGATGTCGTACCTGCGGAAGTCAGCCTGTAGCTTCTCGCGCAGCGTCTCCTGGACGTCGATTTCGGTCAGGACGCCGAATCCCTCCGCCTTGAGGGCATCCTTGACCCGCGGCAGCGCTTTCTCATAGGGGACTGAAAGTTGCCTGGAAAGGCCGTAGCCCGTCTTCGTGATCATCCCTTCCTCCTTTGGCAACCACCGAGTCGCCAAGGTGGTTGCTCTGAAAGACATCTCGTGCCCTAGTTGACTAGCCTGCCCGCACGCCGGGCGTCGGGCATCTCCTATCCACCGACGACGATCTTGTCGCCCGCCTGTTTGAAGGCGAACCGCTCCAGCGGGGCGGGCGGCGGGCCTCCCGTCACGCGCCCGTTTTCATCAAAGGTGCCGGCGTGGCAAGGGCAGCGGAACGTCCGGTCCTCCGAGCGCCACTTGACGATGCATCCCAGGTGGGTGCAGACGAGTGACAGCACCCGTATCTCATCCGACGACCGCATAACGATAGCCGGGTCGTTGCCGTAGAGGATCTCCTTGGTGCCCCCGACCGGGATGTCTCCGACATCCACCTCTACCGGCTGCGGCGCTGCTTCTACACCAGGCTCCAGCCCCTTGGTCAGGATTCTTAGCACTTCTCCCACGACGCTCAGCCCCAGCACGGCCAACCCGACCTGAATAAACCGACGGCGCGAGGCTATGCCGCCGCCCACAACGGCGTGTGGACGGCGCACGGCACCGGCTTCACCCTCTTGTAGCTCGGTGACCGGCTCCGCTCTCTCTTCTTCCATGGCTCAGTACTCAGCCTTGGTCGTTCGCGTGCGCGTCCCCAGGCCCTGTCCAGCGAAGCGCGACTCTTGGCCGGGGTCAGAACGGTTCCAAGTCCCTCCTGATTTGAGTGAACTCGTCGCGGCCGATCTCGCCGCGGGCGTAGCGGGTGCGTGCGACGTCCATTGGGGACTCGCCGTCGCGCACGGTCTTCCCGTGCCGCCGCGACTGCGTGGCGCGTTGGTCTCCAGCCGTCACGCGGCTCACGCCCCACACGATCAGGCCGATGATGAGACCCCAGAACACGATCATCCAGATCCCGCCGAAGATCCACCATCCCGTTCCGCCGTCATGCATTCCCCACATACCGTCCAGTATCCACATGGTCACACTCCTTCTCGCCGTCGGGTGCCCGGCCGGAAGCCGCGCAGCCGCAGCGAATTGGTCATTACAGAAACGGAGCTAAGCGCCATCGCCGCGGCGGCCAGCATCGGGTTGAGGAACCCGAACTCGCCGAAGAACGGCTGTAGCACCACCGGTACGCCCGTCCGCGACAGCAGCGGGTAGAGGACGCCTGCCGCGATTGGGATCAGCGCCACGTTGTAGCCGAAGGCCCAGAACAGGTTCTGGCGGATGGTCCGCATCGTCTGCTTGCTCAGCCGGATGGCGGTGGCCACGTCCCTTGGATCGCCCTTGATCAGGGTGATATCCGAGGCCTCAATTGCCACGTCGGTCCCGGTGCCGATGGCGATGCCGATGTCGGCCTGGGCCAGGGCGGGCGCGTCGTTGATACCGTCGCCGACCATGGCGACGAACTTGCCCTCGTCCTGAAGTGCGCGCACCTGGTTCGCCTTGTCCTCCGGCAGCACCTCCGCCAGCACCCGGTCCACGCCCACCTGGCTGGCGATCGTCTCTGCGGTGCGGCGGTTGTCGCCCGTGAGCATGACCACCTCGAGACCCATCTCGTGCAGCTCGGCGACTGCGGCTGCGGCGCCCGGCTTCAGCGTGTCCGCCACGGCGACGACGCCTCCCACCCGCCCGTCGAGAGCGACGAACATCGGCGTCTTTCCCTCCCGGGACAGGGTCTCAGCCCGCGGGGCCAGACCGTCCAGATCGAAGCTCTGATCCAGCATCAGCTTGAGGTTGCCCAGCGTCAGCCGGCGCCCCTCCACCTGGGCCTCGATGCCGTGACCCGGCACGGCGCTGAACTCCTCCGCGTCGGTGAGCCGCAGGTCGCGGGCGAGCGCCTCTGCCACGATGGCCTCGCCCAGCGGGTGCTCGGAGCCGCGCTCAGCGCTGGCCGCCAGCCGCAGCAGTTCCTCTTCGGTGATCCCGTCGGCCGCGATGATGTCGGTGACCGAGGGTCTGCCCTCGGTGATGGTGCCCGTCTTGTCCAGTACGACGGTGTCGATCTTGTGAGCCGTTTCCAGCGATTCGCCGCCCTTGATGAGGACGCCGTACTCTGCTCCCTTTCCCGTGCCCACCATGATGGCGGTGGGTGTGGCGAGGCCGAGAGCGCAGGGGCAGGCGATAATGAGCACCGCCACCGCGTTCAGGAGCGCGAAGACGATGGCCGGCGCCGGGCCGAAGACCCACCAGACGACGAAGGTGCCCAGCGCGATGCCGATGACGACGGGGACGAAGTAGGAGGCGATGATGTCGGCCAGGCGCTGGATCGGTGCTTTCGAGCCCTGAGCCTCCTGCACGAGCCGGATGATCTGGGAGAGGGCGCTATCCTTGCCCACCTTGGTGGCCTGAAAGCGGAAGCTGCCCGTCTTGTTGATGGTGGCGCCGAAGACCTCGTCCTCGGGTCCCTTCTCAACCGGCAGGCTCTCGCCCGTGAGCATCGATTCGTCCACGGCTGAACGGCCCTCCGTCACGACACCGTCGACCGGTATCTTCTCGCCCGGGCGAACGACCACGATGTCGCCCGGCGTCACATCTTCGATGGGGACGTCTTGCTCCTCGCCCTCCCGCCAGATGCGGGCCGTCTTTGGGCGCAGGCCCATGAGGCGCTTGATCGCGGCCGAAGTCCGGCCCTTGGCGCGCGCCTCCAGCCAGCGTCCGAACAAGATGAGCGCGATGATGACGGCGGCGGTATCGTAATAGACGTCGGCGCTCACGCCCGGCGCGGTCTCGATGAGCCCCGGCCAGAACGTGGCAACGATGCTGTAGAAGTAGGCGGCGCCGGTACCGACGGCGATGAGCGTGTTCATGTCCGTCGAGCGGTGCTTGGCTACCTGCCACGCGCCCCGGTAGAACTGCCAACCGGCCCAGAACTCCACCGGCGTCGCCAGCAGCAGCGAGATGATGTTGATCGCGCCGGGGCGCACGTCGGAGAGGAACGGCAGGCGGGAGCTCTGCGCCAGCACGACCAGCACGGCGCCGACCGCCGCCGCGAACAGCACCCGCAGGCGCAGGCCGCGCTCTTCGCGGGCACGCTCCTGTGCCTCTTCGTCTTCCAGGTCCGCGTCCGCCTCCACCTCGCTCGCCAACTCGTATCCGACGGCCGCTACTCTGCGGCGCAGATCGTCAACCTCGGCGCCCGGAGCGAGCGTTACGGTGGCGCGCTCCGTGGCCAGGTTGACCTGTGCTCGCTGGACGCCATCAGCCGCGAGCAGCGCGTCTTCCACCTTCTTGACGCAGGAGGCGCAGGTCATACCCCGCACGGCGTAGGTCTTGGTGACAGGCTTGGGTTCGTAGCCCGCGGCCTCCACTGCCCGGTAGAGATCGTCGAGTGTGCAGACGCCCGGCTCGTATTCGACGGTGGCTTCCTCAGTCGCCAGGTTGACAGCGGCCCCGTCCACGCCCGCAACCTTCTCAAGGGAGCCCTCGACCCTAGTCACGCAGGAGGCGCAGTGCATGCCTCCGACTGGGATGGTAATGCGTTCCTTGGTCTCAGTTGTCATTTCGCTACCTCGCCTCTGCCTCTGCCCGGCAACGCTCGACGCAGACGATTCGTTGCCAGCCAGGGAACCCTTTCAGTCGGACCCGTCGGGCAGGGGTGAAACTCCATCCCTGCGGTAGATCGAGGAGAGACCGGAGGCCGTCAGTCAACAGGATCTGTCCACCGCGGGCACGCTCGGTAAGCCGGGCCGCCATCGCTACCGTCTTCCCGAAGTAGTCGCCGCTGTCGGCGATGACCTGGCCGGTGTGCAGGCCGATGCGCACGGGGACCATCGCGCCTTGCAGAGAATCGGACTGGATCTCGATGGCAGAGAGCAGCCCAGCCCTTGCTGCCGGGAAGGCGGCCATCATGCCATCACCGAGCCTTTTCACGGCATTGCCGCCGTGGCGCTCGACAGCCTGTTCCTGTCGCTCGAGCTCTGCCCGCACAGCTTCGTGGGCCGCTTGCTGCCCCATCTCATCCATCAGCGCCGTGGAAGCCTCGACATCGGAGAACAGTATCGTGATCATCCCGTATTGCCTGCGGCCGGTAGCTAGGGGCTTCCCGTGCCGGTCGACCAGTTTCCTTGGCTCGTCCTGGAGCTCATGCGCATGGCCCATCTGAAGGAAGGCCCACTTGCACTCGAGCGCGCAGAAGTAATAGGTACGGCCTCCGAGCGTGGCGCTCGCCGGAGCCTGGAGCACGTCCACGGACATGCCGCAAACTGGATCTCTGGCCACGACCTTCCCTGTTCCCATCACTTGTTCGCCAGTTCGTACAGCTCCAGCAGCTCCCCGATCACCTGCTCCTGCCGGCCGTCGCGGATGCCTTCGACGACGCAGTGGTGCAGGTGGCCGTCGAGGAGCAGCGCCTCCATCTTCTCGATGGCGCGGCGGACCGCATACGTCTGCTTGAGGACGTCGACACAGTACTTGTCCTCCTCGATCATGCGGCGGATGCCCTCCAGGTGACCCTCGATGTAGTTCAGGCGCTTCAATGCCTCTTCCTGGGTCTCAGACTGCATATCTGATCTCCTTACCCATACCCCCCGGGAGGGGGGTTTGCATCGATATTATCGGACGCACCTCTGATTCCTTTACCCATACCCCCTGGGAGGGGGTCTGTATTCATATTATCGGCCGCATTTCGAAATGTCAAGCATGGAAATCTACCTGAAGCGGGCAGCAAGTTCGGGCAAATGGCCGGCGGGATGACAGTCGAGAATGCTTTGCTGACCCGCGAAGCACGCCACAGACTGATCCTACCGGTGACGATTCTGCGGAGACCGGCATAGCCGCGGATGGCCATCGCGGTACAAGGCTATTCTTGGTGCCGCGCTGGAAGACCAAAGACGATTCCGGCTGACGGTCTCAGGACCGAAGCCGATATGGGAAGCCTGTGCTGTCCCGACATGTCTCGTGGCAGTCCACCGGGTCTGTCTTTTGCGGAGCAGGTGGTGCTGATTGCCGCCATCCGGGGACCTGGTGCTACGCGGAAGGCGTGAAGCTTACTCCCACGTCCTCCCGGGCCGCCTCCTCCGCCTCGAAGAACTCGAACCGTTCGAAACCGAACATGCTTGCCATGACAACGTTCGGAAACACCTGGACGCTGCTATTGAAGGCGGTGACGTTGCGGTTGTAGAGTTGTCGCGCGCCGGCTATCTTGTCCTCGATGCCAGAGAGTTCCTTCTGGAGGGCTAGGAAGTTCTCATTGGCTCGTAGTTGCGGGTAGTTCTCAGCCACGGCGAAGAGCGAACGCAGGGCGCCGGTAAGTGCGTTGTCGGCCTGGGCGGCCTGGGCTGCGCCGCCCGCCTGCTCCAGCATGGCGCGGGCTCGCGTCACGTTCTCGAGCACTTCTCTTTCGTGGGCAGCGTAACCTCTCACTGTCTCCACCAAGTTTGGGACGAGGCTCGCTCTCCTCTTGAGCTGGACGTCGATCCCGGACCACGCCTCTCTGGTGAGGACACGGGAACGGACGAGGCCGTTGTACATGCTGAGCATCATGAAACCCACGAGCACAACGACGCCCACAAGTACGGCCACGGCGATGATCACGACGAGCATAGATGGTCTCCTCTCCGTCGGAACCGACCCTCGCTGTTCTCCCAGCGCTCCCATCGACCGCTACCGCACCACGGTCTTCTCGAGTCTTGGCACTTCTCCTTTGCAGTCATTGCGTGGGGACGCTGGGCTCGGCACTCTTCGCTGGCAAGCGCCCCCGAACTCACACCTTCGTCTCGCTCTGTTCGTAATGGTCGTGCCGTCGCTCGCCGCGTTTTGCTGATGCGGCGAGCAGAAACCTGCCATACTGCCGAGGCCGACCAGCGCGGCGGCTTGGCTCACCGGCTACCCTTACCCCCTGGGAGGGGGTCTGCATTCAGGATACGAAACGCTTTCCGCGATGTCAAGGCGCAACACGTGCGCAGAATGGGCGTCTGGCACCCTGGAGAGCCCAGATGGACTTCTGCTCGGCATCGGCCTGATCTCGCACCCTGGCGTCGCGTGCCCTGGGTTCTGCCGATACCGCACTCCCTCCTAGCGCCGAAGATTGAGTGAACGTTTGGCTCTTTGATACGTTGGAAGTAGCGAGATGTGGTTCCGTCGCAATGGGGCCAAGGAAGAACCGACGCTGGTGCTGAGTGGCGGCGGCGCTATGGGCGCTCTCCAAGTGGGAGTGCTTCGGGTCTTGATCCGCAACGGGTTCCGGCCGACCCGCATCGTGGGGACGAGCGTGGGGGCCTTGAACGGTGCCTTTCTCGCCTTCTACCCGGACGAGGTCGGTGTCGAGCGCCTGGTGGAGATCTGGCGTGGTCTTGAGAACGAACGGTTCATTCACTTCAACCCGGTTCGCGTCGCCTACCGCTTCGCTTCTCGCCAGATGAGTCTCTTCCGCAACGACTTCCTGCGGGAGCTCGTCGCCGCACACGCCGTTGTGGACGACTTCGCAGCCGCCCGGATTCCCCTCTACGTCACCGCCACCAACCTGACCACCGGAAGGAAGCATGTCTTCAGCGAGGGCCCCGTGTCACAGGCGGTCCTGGCCTCCACGGCTATCCCGGGCGTCTTCCGGCCGGTCGAGCAGAACGGCGACGCGTTCGTCGACGGGGGTGTCGTGGCGAACCTGGACTTGGAGACGGCGGTGGACTTGGGAGCCAAGGAGATCCTGGCGATAGACCTCTCGCACTGCTTCGAGCAGCCGGAGCCCTCCAACGTGATCGGCGTCATCACGCGCACCGTCGACATCGTGATGCGGGAGCGGGTGGAGCACGACATGGCCTGCCTAGCCGGAAGGGCCTCCATCACGCTGATCCAGCCTCAGATCGAGGATAGCCCCGGCGTGGGCGACCTCCGCCACGTTAGCCGGCTCATCGAACGTGGTCAGGCGTTCGGGGAACAGATCCTCGACCGGTGCTTCGATAGCAGAGGAAGGCTCAGGCCCGGCGTCATCTCAGGCGAAGCCACGGTGCCCGCCTAGCTGGTTGCGCCGGTGCTACACCGGCACCGGCAGGTCGATCCGGTGGCGGCGAACCTCCGTTACAATCCTCTGGCCCGTGACCTCATCGGCCTCGCACAGTGGAGGACGCAGGTCGCCCACCGGGAACCCCACCTCTTTCAACGCGTGCTTCACCGGGATCGGGTTGGCGACGACGAAAATCGCGTCGACGAGCGGCAGCAGCCTGCGGTGGATGCGCGCCGCCTCGTCCGTCCGGCCGCCCACGGCGTGCTCGATCATGGCCCGTAGCTGCCTGCCGACCAGGTGGGAGATGACGCTGATCACGCCGTAGCCGCCGACCGAGAGGATCAGCAGGGTGTCCTCGTCGGCGCCGCTCCACACCCGGAACCCCTCGGACGCGCCTTCGATGATGGCCGCTATCTGGCCCAGGTCGCCGCTCGCCTCCTTGGTGCCGACGATATTCTCGATCGCCGAAAGCCGGATCGTGGTGTCCGCTGTCAGGTTGATGCCCGTGCGGCTGGGCACGTTGTAGAGGATGCACGGCAGCTTCGTCGCCGAGGCGATCGCCTCGAAGTGGCGGAGCAGTCCGTCCTGGGGAGGCTTGTTGTAGTACGGCGTCACGGCCAGGATGCCGTCGACGCCCGTGCCTTCCGCCTCCCGAGTCAGCTCGACGCTCGCGGCCGTGTTGTTGGTGCCCGTATTGGCGATCACAGCGCCGCGATCGCCCACGACACCCTTCACCTCGGCGAAGAGCCGCAGCTTCTCCTCGTGGCTTAGCGTGGGCGACTCGCCGGTGGTGCCCGCCACCACCAGGCCCTCACTGCCGGAATCGAGCAGGGCGAGGGCAAGCCGCTTCGCGGCGTCGTAGTCCAGCGCCCCGTCCGGGGCGAAGGGGGTGACCATGGCGGTAATGAGACGGCCGATCTCAGGCATGATGTAGCTCCAGCACGGTGCGCGGATGCGGTGATACGGTAGCGCAACGGAGAGCGCTTGACAAGGCTGGTCTTGCGCGACTATGATGTGGCAGTTTGAGCGGCACCTCGAGGAGGTGTGAGTGATTGGGCGCTGACTCGTCAATCGTGTCGTCGCGCGGCTGCCACTAATGGGCGGGTCGCCCGATCTGGCGACGCCTATTGATGGCCAGCGGTCTAGTCTCGCATTCGAGTTTGCCCATATCACCCGTAGAGTATGATCCATGGCAAGCGAAGCCTCGCCTCGGCCCCTGCCTTTGTCTATCGTCGCTGTTTTTGCCGGGATACTTGTGTATCCCGCCGCTGGATGCGCGGTCTACTTCGTCTTGTATGGCAGCCGGGCTCCTGAATGGTTGGCCCCTCTCGCATGGGAGATCGCTTTCTCCCTGGCGTTTGCCCTGCACAACCTGGCGAGTGTGTCGGTGTCGAGGCTCGTCGCCCGGAGGCTCAAGGAGCCAGTTGCTTTGACAGTCGCCGTCTTGCTCGTTGTCCTGGTCGTCCTCTCGTTGCCCACGCTTTGGGTGCTGGGCTACCACAACAATTGTCTTCAGCTGCCAGGGCCAGGTCCGTTCGGAGGCAGCGGACTAGGATGCACTTAGACGCGGGGTTTCAGCAGCAGAACACCAAGACGAGGCCGCGGTGGCACGGTAGGTGACACGCATGCACGACCGCGGCCCGACCGGAGCCGCGCGCTAGGACACGGACCGCTTCATGTGGTAGGGTTGCGGCCCGCTACAGCGCGTCGCGGCTGATCAACTCCTCGGCGATCTGGATGGCGTCCAGCGCGGCGCCCTTGAGCAGGTTGTCGCACACTATCCAGAAGGCGAGCCCGTTCGGATGCGAGCTGTCCTTCCGCATCCGCCCGACGAACACCTCATCCCGTCCGGCGGCCGTCACGGGCTGCGGGTAGAGACTGATGCTCGGGTCGTCCTGGACCACCATGCCCGGGAAGTCGCGCAGGATGTCTCGCGCCTCCTCCGGCTCCATGGGCCGGCTCAACTCCACCTGCACCGCCTCGCTGTGGCTCACGTACACGGGCACGCGCACGCACGTTGCAGAGAGCGGCAGGTCCGGCTCGTGCATGATCTTGCGCGTCTCCGCCATCATCTTCCATTCCTCGCTCGTGTAGCCGTCGTCCTTGAACGAGCCGATCTCCGGCAGCAGGTTGTGCCCGATCTGGTGCGGGTAGACGTGCGGCGCGACCTTCTTGTTCTGCAGCAGGCGTTCCGTCTGGTCCGTCAATTCCCGCACGGCCGCCGCGCCGGTCCCGGAGACGGACTGATAGGTGGCCACCGTCACCCGGGTCACGGGATTCACTCGATGAAGCGCCCAAAGGGCCATCACCAGCGGCGTCGTGGAGCAGTTGGGGATGGCCAGGATGCCCTTGTGATTGGCGACGTCGTCCGCATTCACCTCGGGTACCACCAGCGGCACCTCGGGGTCCATCCGCCACACCCCGCTGTCATCGATGGCGACGGCGCCGGCTTTCGCGGCCACGGGCGCCATCTCGCGGGAGATCTCGTCGGTCGCGGAGATAAAGGCCAGGTCCACTCCGGCGAAGGAGCGGGTAGTCGTCTCCTCCACTTCGATCTCGCGCTCGCCGAAGGTGATGCGCTTCCCGGCCGAGCGCTTGCTGGCAAGCAGCCGTAGGTTGCGCAAGGGGAAGTGGCGCTTGGCGACGACCTGCAGGAACTGCTGGCCCACCACCCCGGTCGCACCGACGACAGCAACGTTGTAGAGCTTGTTCGACGATACGTGTGACATTGGAGGCTCCCTATTAAGATACTCCCCCGGCCACGGGGGGTTGTCTTATCATAAATGGTCTACAAACATGGCACAATGGCCGCCGCAATGACGAGCCACAGCCAAGCCGCCGGGCCTCTGCGAGGCTATCTGGCCCCCTCGGGCAGCGTCTCACGGAGCAGGCGCTCCGCCTCCCGAGCGATGATCGCGTGTCGTTGCAGCAGTAGTGCTCGCGTCTGTTCGATGCGCCGGTGCTGCTCAGTCGAGAGCAGCCCTCGCTTGAGACAGTCGGCGACCTCGTCCTCGTCCTCCACCCGTGCGTTGCCCAGAGCATCCACCCAGACGTCGAGGAGCAGGTCCGTGTAGGAAATCGTCCGTTCCGACAGCCGCATGTCCTCCACCGCGTCGAAGCGGTGGGCGATGAGCCGGCCGGCCGGGTCCACCATGCGGTACAGGAGGTAGGGGCGCCGCCTCCAGAAGAAGCCGTAGGAGCGGCTGCCTGCTGGGAAGGCGAAGCCGTCGGCCTCCCGCGCCTCTCTCTGGTCGAAGCGGAGGACGGCCACGTGCGGCCGGCGGACCAACAGCAGGCACTCGAACCGCTCGACGCGGCCGTCCAGGTGGCGCTTGATCTCGCTGACGCGCACTAGACGTGCCCTCCAGTGGGTGTTATGCTAGCTCACCGCTGGATACTCTACAACCGCCGCCGCGATAGACAGGGAGGGAGACCTATGGCCGAGAAGTTCGAGAAGATCCTGTACGAGAAGGAGGAGAGGCTGGCCCTCATCACCATCAACCGCCCCGAGCGGCTTAACGCCATCGATCCCCAGACCAGCTACGAACTGCACACCGCCTTCTGCGACTTTCGGGATGACCCGGAGCTCTGGGTGGCCATCCTCACCGGGTCGGGTGAGAAGGCCTTCTCCACCGGCAACGACCTGGTGGCCATGTCGGAGATGATGGCGAGGACCGGCGGCGTGAGAGAGAAGGAGCGCGCGCCCTTCGGCGGCATCACCCGCGGCTTCGAGTGCGAGAAGCCGATCATCGCCGCGGTCAACGGCTACTGCCTGGCCGGCGGCCTGGAGATCGCCATCTCCTGCGACATCCGGGTGGCGGCGGAGCACGCCCAGTTCGGCGTTCCCGAGGTGACCCGCGCCATCATTCCCGGCGCCGGCGGCACCCAGCGCCTCCCCCGCATGCTGCCCAAGGGCATCGCCCTGGAGCTGCTCATCACGGGCGCCCGCTTCAACGCCCAGTGGGCGCTGCGCTACGGTCTGGTGAACTACGTCGTGCCCGCCGACCAGGTGATGCCGAAGGCGCGCGAGCTAGCCCAGACGATCTGCGAGAACGGCCCGCTGGCCGTGCGCGCGGCCAAGCAGTCGGCGCTGCAGGGACTGGAGATGTCGTTGGAGGACGGTCTGAAGCAGGAGATCGAGTTCTCGCGCAAGGTGATCGGGACGGAGGACGCCCGGGAAGGCCCGCTGGCCTTCGCGCAGAAGCGTAAGGCGGAATACAAGGGCCGCTAGCCACCGGAGACGTCCACCCCGGCGATGCGGACGATGGTGCCCGGCTCGTCGGTGCGGTAAGACTGGCGGGTTCCCTCAGCCTCCAGCACCATCTCGTACCCGGGGATGACCTCTGGCGCGCACTCTTCGTCCCGGTCGGCGTAGGTCACGCCCAGGCACGAATCCTGCCACTCTTGCCTCGTCACTGAGATCACCCTTACCTCCTCCGACGACAAGCCGAGCCGCCCCGCAAGGTCTGCGCGGGCGGCGATCACCGACGGCAGCGTTTCGTCCGGCGTGGGAGTCGGGGTGCCTGGAGGGCTGCCGTTCCCGCTGTCGCCCCCGCAGGCGATGAGGGCAAGGGCGAGCATCACCAAGGGCATGAGTCGCCGCGACATCGCGCGGATCATACCACGGCGCGCTTGACTTAGCTACTGGCTCGACGCAAGATACGGTAGACCCCGTTGGTGGTGGAGATTCAGCACGAAAGGAAGGAATCCGCATATGGCTGAAAAGGCTAAGGCTGCTGTCTTCCAGGGCCCCGGCAAGGGCTACGAGATACAGGAGTTCGACATCCCCGATCCGGAGCCCGACGCCATCGTCGTCAAGATCACGATGGGTGGCGTCTGTGGCTCAGACCTTCACATCTGGCGAGGCGACTCGCCCATGTACGCGGGTCTGGCCGGTATGGTCGGCGGGCACGAGATGACGGGACGCGTGGCCAAGCTGGGCTCCAACGTCAGCACCGACTCGCTGGGCCGTCCCCTCAAGGAAGGTGACCGCGTCTGCTACGCCTACTTCTACCCCTGCTACCACTGCCGTCAGTGCAACCAGGGCGAGTTCGCCTCCTGCCAGGGCAAGCTGATGGGCTGGCTGACCGGTCCCACCCCGTTCATCGGCGCCTACGCCGAGTACTACTATCTGAAGCCCAGGCACTGGGTCTTCAAGGTGCCGGACGAGCTCACGGACGAGATGGTGGCGCCCGTCAACTGCGCCCTGTCTCAGGTCCTCTTCGGGCTACGAGAGGCAGGCCTCAAGTTCGGCGACACACTGGTGGTGCAGGGAGCGGGCGGTCTGGGACTGAACGCCTGCGCCGTGGCCAAGGAGATGGGGGCCGACCAGGTCATCGCGATCGACGGTATGGCCGAGCGCCTGGAGCTGGCGAAGCAGTTCGGCGCGGACGAGACCATCAACGTCAACGAGATCACGGACCCGGCGGCCAGGGCCATGCGGGTGATGGAGCTGACCGGCAACCGTGGTGGCGATGTGGTGGCCGAGCTGGTGGGCTTCCCTGAAGTGGTGCCGGAGGGCCTCCAGATGACCCGCTACGGCGGCACCTACGTCATGATCGGCAACATCAGCGTGGGCAACAGCGTGCCTATCGACCCTGCGGGCATTGTCACGACCAGCAAGCGCCTGATGGGCATCTTCATGTACGACCCGTGGGTGATCCCGGAGGCGCTCAACTTCCTGGTGCGCACGCGCGACAAGTATCCGCACCAAGAGGTCGTCTCCCACGACAAGTACAGCCTGGACGATATCGAGAAGGCGTTCCAGGCGGCGGAGTGGCATAAGGAAGGCGGCGTGGCCGGCACCAAGGTGCGCCGCGCGGTCATCGTCCCATAGCCATCGCATCTCCCGCACGCAACGAAGCGCCCCGGCCGGCCGGGGCGCTTCTGGGTACCGTGCGCTGCGACTTAGACGGCGCCTGCGTCCCCCTTGCCCGCGTCTTCTTCGTCGCCGCCAGCCGTGGTTGCGGCGGCATCCGCCGGCGTCTCAGCGGCCAGCGCGTCTCGTAGGAAGTCGACCACCCGTCGTTCGTACTCCTCAGGTGCCGCCTGCCAGCCCCGGGCGTGGTCGGCGCCGGGGATCAGCCAGAACTGCTTGGGCTCGCTTGCGGCTTGGTAGAGCCGTTCCGTCTCGTCGGCCCCGATGACGGCGTCGCCTTCGTCGGCTATGACGAACAGGGGCCGGGGGCTCAGCGAGGCTACGGCCTGCAACGGCTGCGCGCTGTCGATGGACTCACCCAGCCGCCGTTCGAGGAGCCACTTGGCCATCGGCGCGAACGGGAAGGTGGGCAGGTGGTAGTAGTGGCGCAGGCTGCGGCTCATGATCGCCTGGTGAGAGCCGAACGGGCACTCCGCGACGACGGCGCGCACCCGCTCGTCAACGCTGCTGACCAGAATCGCGACTACCGATCCCATCGACATCCCCAGCACCGCGATGCGAGCGGCGTCTACCTCGGACTGGGCACAGAGCACGTCGAGCGCGCCCAGCAGATCCCCCTGCTCTCGAAGCCCCATGGTGACGGCGTCGCCGCCGCTCTCGCCGCGGTGACGGTAGTCGAAGGCGAGGACGGCGAATCCGGCCCGGTGGAGGAAATCGGCGTGGGGCAGCAGCTCGGCCCGGCTGCGGGCCCACCCGTGGGAGAGCACGACGCCCGGGCTGCGGCCGGCGGCGTTCCCGGCGGGGATGAACCACCCGGCAAGTCGGGTGCCGTCGCGGCTGGGGAAGGTGACCTCCTCGGCGGGCAGGTCGAAGTCCGTCAGATCGTGGTCCTCCACCCTTCGCCTTGGGTGGAGGAGGTTCCGGGAGATGAGCCAGGCGACGGCCGCGGGCAGGCCGGCGATGGCGGAGGCGGCGAGGAGCAGACGGCGCAACATGCGAAAGCGACCGTGTATCGCTGTACTGGAGCCTATGCTACCCTGAGGCGACATTGCCCCACAAGGAGCTAGACCGGGCGCTGGAAGCGCATACCAACCACGCAAGACATTGGCTGCAGCTCGCCTCGGCGGCTGCGCTGGCGGCGCCGGCGCCTGTGCTGCGTGGTCTGGAAGTGGGCGGCATCGCTCACGTCGACTTGGCCCCCGGCGTGGAATCCGCCATCTATGGTTTGGCCATCCTGGCGGCCGCCACGCTCCTTGTATGGGCCAGCGAGGTGGCGGAGCAGCTCATCTCGGCCATGCTGGCGCTGGCGTTGCTGGCGATCATCGCCGTCCTCCCGGAATACGCCGTGAGCCTGTATTTTGCCTGGACGGCACCGGACGTCCCGGACCACGCCCGGTACGTTCTGGCGAACATGACCGGCAGCAACCGGCTGCTGATCGGCTTGGCCTGGCCGGCCGTCTTTCTTGTGTTCTGGTTGGGCGTACGGAAGAGGGATCTGGCGGTGGGGGAGCAGAATGCCGTCGGGCTGGTCTTTCTCGCCGTGGCCACCATCTACAGCTTCTCCATCCCGCTGCGCGGGACTCTCTCGCTAATCGACGGCGCCGTGCTGATCGGCCTGTTCGTCGCGTACCTCGTGATCTCCTCCAGGTCACCGCCTCGGGAGGAGGAGGAACTGATAGGGCCCTCGCAGACCATCGCAGAGTTGCCGCTGAGACCGCGATGGGCCGTCGTGATCGGGATCTTCGCGTTCTCCGCCGCCACCGTCTTCGCGGCGGCGGAACCCTTTGCGGATGGCCTGGTGCAATCGGGCAAGGGACTGGGCATCGACGAGTTTCTCCTTGTCCAGTGGGTGGCGCCGCTCGCCTCCGAAGCCCCTGAGTTCCTCTTGGCCGTCATGATCGCCCTCCGGGGACGGGCAAGGGCCGGTATGACCCTCTTGATCTCGTCCAAAATCAACCAGTGGACGCTGCTGGTCGGGACGCTGCCCGTCGCTTACAGCGTCTCCGGGAAGACGCTTTCGGGCCTGCCCGTGGACGCCCGGCAGGCTGAGGAGGTCTTTCTCACGGCGGCGCAGTCTCTCTTCGCGGTAGCGGTCCTGACCAGTCTCAGCTTCAGCTTCAGGGAGGCGCTGCTCATATTCGTTCTGTTCAGCTTTCAGCTCGTGATCCCCATTCCTGAAGTCCGCCTCGGCTTTGGTGCTCTTTACGTCCTGCTGGCCTTCCTCTGGTTCCTCTCAGAGCGGCGGGAGATCCACGCGCTAGTCGGGACGGCCAGGCGGGTCGTGGCGGAGGGGGGACAGACTAGTGAGAGGGGACCGCCGGCGGCACCCGGCTAGAACGGCCGGCGCGTCAGGCTGCTCGGTCGATGGGCAGACTCTCTTGGCTGCTGTCCCTGGCCGCCTCCTCAGTGATGCGCTGGATGACGCCGTTGTTCCAGAGATCGATGAAGGCCGCGACGAGCTTCGGGTCCAGATGGGAGCCGGCCAGACGCTGAAGCTCGCGGATGGCAGCTTGTGGCGGCCAGGCCTCTTTGTACGGACGCTTGCTGATCAACGCGTCGTAGACGTCTGCGATAGCGACGATGCGGGCTGAGAGGGGGATCGCCTTGCCGGTGAGGCCGTCGGGGTAGCCGGTCCCGTCCCAATGCTCGTGATGCCAGCGAACCACCTGGCGGGCGGTGCTGAAGTCGGAGTTGTCAGACATGAGGTGGTCGCCCCAGGCGGTGTGGTCCCGCATGATGCGCCACTCCTCCTCAGTGAGCTCCCCCGGCTTCTTCAGGATCACGTCGGGGACGTTGGCCTTGCCCACGTCGTGGACCATGGAGGCGTATGCGATCTCCCGCGCGTCCGACTCGAACAAGCCCACGTGGCGGGCCAGCGCCCGAGAGAAATGCTGGATGCGCTGCAGGTGAGCGCCGGCGTGCGTGTCCCGCGCCTCCACCAGCATCGCGAGCGTTGCCATCGTCTGCCGGTTCTGCTGCTCCAGCCGCGTCCGCCGCTTCTGGAGCTCTCGTGCCACTCCCAGAGTGATGAGCCCGATGGCGGCGAAGAAGAGGAGATTGACGGGGAGCTGCGTACGGAACGGGTTCGAAGCGGGGAAGAAGAGGAGGGCGCCCAATGCGGGCCAAAGCATCCAGAGCGTCGTGTAGGCGAGCGAACCGATGGGGGTGAGTCTGAAGCTGCCGTTCACGATGTACAGCAGGAACACCAGCCAGATATCGGAGTTGACGTTGGCTGCCCCCATCTCGCGCATGACGATGAAGGAGGCGCCCATCAGAGCCACTGCGTCCACGATCAAGCCTAGGGCGCGCGCCAGGAATGCCTCTCCCTTCGCGTAGACCAGGTACGCGAGAGGTATGTTGCAGAGAAAAGCGAAGATGCAGGCGGCCACCACGGCCGGCCAGCCGGGGATGCGCATCTCCTGGATGGGCAGGACGGCGATGATAGCCCCCACCACCAAGGCCCGTTGCACGATCTCGCGCCTCATGGTGGTCACGTCCGGTGGCTCGACCACGGCGTGGGCAGCGTCGTCCAGGCGGCGGGCGGCACGGCGGAACAGCGTGCTCCCAGAGCCAGGCCGAACGTAGCGGTCCTGAACGGGTTGCATGACTTGTATGAGACTCCCGTCTATTTTCGGCTTGAAGAAAGGAAGAATGCAGGCCCTGGGCCGGGTGGGTGCGCCCAGGACAGCGTTCCGTTCCGCCGCGATCCCGCCGGGCTACTCCAGGAGTCCGTCTTCCCGCATGTCTCGCAGTGAGGCCTTGAACCCCTCCACGATCCGGTCGGCATCCTCGTCGGTGTGCACGGCCGAAACGAACGCGATGTGCAGGTCCGAGGCGTACACGCCGTGGTAGCGCAGATAGTTCCCAATGGCCGTCCCTTTCAGGAACTGCTCCGGACCGCGCATGTCGCGCGGGCTGGTCGGCTCGCCCTTGAGGAAGAACGGAAGGAACCAGGAACCAAGACCCAGCAGGTGGAAATCGAACCCATTCTCCTGACAGAATTCGTGCACCTCTCGCTTGATCCTGGCGGCGAGCCCGTCGATGTGCTCGTAGACCTCCGGGTGATCGCGCAGATATCCGACCACCGCTGCGCCGGCGCTGGTGGTCATCGGGTTGCCGCTGAACGTCCCGATGAGCAGCACCTTCTCGAACACGTCCTGGATCACGTCTCCGGTGCCTATCGCCGGCAGCATGGCGTCGGCGCTTCCGGCAACCGCGCCGGCCGGCAGGCCGCCGCCGATGATCTTGCCGTACGTCGCGATGTCGGGAGTGATGCCATAGTGGGCTTGGGCGCCGCCATAGCTGAGCCGGAATCCGCTGATCACCTCGTCGAAGATGAGCAGTACGTCGCACTCGCGCGTCACGTCGCGAAGCTCCCCGAGGAAGTCTCCGAGGTCGATCGGGTAGCCGCTGGGCACCGGCTCGATGATCACCGCCGCCAACTCGTCCTTGTACTTCCGGATCTTGTCCAGGCTGGCCAGGCTGTCGAAGCTCAGCGTGATCACCTGATCGACGGTCGCCTTCGGGATCCCTACCGTGTCCGGTAGACTTTCGGGATCCTCCAGGGGCCCCGCTGGCAGCGCGACCTGGCCGCTCACCAATGCGTAGTCGTGCACGCCGTGGTACCCGCCTTCGAACTTGGCGATCTTGTCCTTCCCCGTGCGGGCGCGGGCCACCCTCATCGCATACATGGTGGCCTCGGTTCCGCTGTTGCAGAAGAGGACTCGTTCGGCGCACGGGATCGCATCGACCATGATTTCCGCCAGTCGTACCTCGTGCTCGTGCCCGATCGCGTAGACCGTCCCGTTGCGGCACGCGGTCTCCATCGCCTCGACGGCCACCGGATGGCTGTGCCCGAGGATCAGGGGCCCGTACGCCATGGTGATATCGACGTACTCGTTGCCGTCGACGTCCCGTATCCTGGAGCCTTTCGCCTCTTCCACGAAGACGACGTTCTTCGGCGCTCGGAACGGGCCGGTGACGGTCGGCGATAGCAGCACCCGCTTCGCCCGGTCGAGGATCTGGTTGGACTTCTCCAGCCGCTCCTCGAAACGCTCGTCGATGCGCGATGACATAGCCGATACCTCCGCTATCGCCTCCGTTGGTGCGCTCTCTGGCGCGCGGCGGCGAACTCGTTCGTCGTGGGCAGTTCGAGCCGCAGTGGAGCCGTGGCCTGACGGGGGAAAGGGTCATGCAGCGTCACTGCGACGCCGCATATGGTAAGCTCTGCGGCGATTGGCCGTCAAGGCGAGTCGCTGCCCGGGCTCTCGGTCGAGGTGCGGCCGGTGCCCGCGCGGCATTGTGGCCCGCGCCGTCACTGACACAGTCGGCGAGACACTCTCCACCGGCTAGGCAGCGAATGCGGTTTGTGGTACCACTACACCACTGAGTGGACCGATGAAGCGCTCCGGATCGCGCCGTGGGGAGCCGGAGGGGGGACCGATCGTCGGCGTTCCCGCGTGAGCAATGGTCGACATCCTCATCACGGAGTTCATGGACTCCGACGCGGTCGATGGACTCCGACGCGACTATGACGTGCTCTATGATCCTGGGCTCGTGGACCGGCGTCCCGAGCTGCTGGGCGCGCTGGCCGGCGCCCGTGCGCTCATCGTACGCAACAGGACTCAGGTCGATGACGCCCTCCTCGCCGCTGCCCCGGCGCTTGCCGTCGTGGGCCGTCTCGGCGTCGGGCTAGACAACGTCGACGTCGGCGCCTGCGAGGCCCGTGGTGTCGAGGTGCGCCCGGCGTTGGGCGCCAACGCGACGGCCGTGGCCGAGTACGTCATCGCCGCGCTCTTGGTCCTGCTGCGCGGCGCCTTCCGCGCCACCGGTCGCGTCGTCGCGGGCGATTGGCCGCGGACCGAGCTGGCCGGGCGGGAGATAGCCGGCAAGCAGCTAGGGCTGGTGGGGTTCGGGTCGACTGCCCGTGAGGTCGCTATCCGAGCCTTCGCCCTGGGCATGACAGTGGCAACGCACGATCCGTACGCGGCGCCGGACGGCCCGGAGGTCGAGGACGTGCGGACGATGCCTCTGCGCGACCTGCTGCGGTCGAGCGAGGCGCTGAGCATCCACGTGCCTCTCACGGACGAGACCCGATATCTCATCGACGCCCAGGCGCTGGAGCTGCTGCCCGTCGGCGCTGTGCTGGTGAATACCGCCAGGGGCGGCGTGGTCGATGAGGACGCTCTCATCGACGCTCTTCGGTCGGGAAGGCTGGGCGGCGCGGCGCTCGACGTGTTCGAGAGCGAGCCGGTCGATGAGGTGACGGGTGCCCGATTCGCGGAGGTACCCAACCTGCTGCTCACCCCGCACATCGCGGGGGTCACGGCGGAATCGAACGCGCGGGTGAGCGCCGTCACGGCTGCCAACGTGCGAGAGGTCTTGGAACGGAGCGAGCAGCCATGACGAGCGTCGTTTGCGTCGGGTTGGCAGTGCTCGACCTCGTGTTCGCGACGCCGGAGTTGCCGTCGGGGCCACGCAAGCATTTCGCGACCGATCTCCGGGAGGTGGGCGGCGGTCCGGCTGCGAGTGCGGCGGTCACGGTCGCGGCGCTGGGCGGCAAGGCTCGGTTCGTCGGCAGGGTTGGCGACGATGCGCTGGGGGACCGGATCATCGCCGAGCTGGAGCAGTGGGGGGTGGATACGTCGGGCGTACGAAGGGTCCAGGGCCGGCGCTCCCCTCTGTCGGCCGTGTTCGTCGACCGGGACGGCGAGCGCATGATCGTCAACTACACGGACCCCGACCTGTTTGCCGATGGCGATGCGCTCCGGCCGAAGGAGCTTGGCGATGCCGACGCCGTGATCGCTGATAACCGCTGGCCGAGTGGCGCCGAGCAGGCGTTTCGCGCCGCAAAGGACGCCGGCGTCCCCGGGCTTCTCGACCTCGATCTGGACATCCCCGCCGATGTCGGCGGCCTGCTTCGGGCCGCCAGTCACGTCGCGTTCTCGGCGCCGCGCTTGGCAGGCATTACCGGAACCGACGATCCTGCTGAGGGACTCCGCCGGGCGCGCGAACTGACCCACGCCTGGCTGGCGGTCACGGTGGGGGCGGACGGCGTGCTCTGGCTCGACGACTCGGAGGTGCGTCATCGGCCCGCCTTCGGCGTGGATGCCGTCGATACGCTGGGGGCGGGCGATGTGTTCCACGGCGCCCTCGCTCTCGGCCTGGGCGAGGGAATGGCGCCCGGGGACGCGATCCGTCTGGCCACGGCGGCCGCCGCGCTCAAGTGCACCCGGTTCGGCGGCAGAGCGGGTATACCGAGCCGCGCAGAGGTCGAGGCATTCTTGGAGAGGTCTCCATGACGCGGCGCGCCGGCGTGATGGTAATCGCCCGTGACACGTTCGATGTCGACCTTGCGCGACGGACGTCCAGGGCGGCCTTCCGCGTGCTCGATAGGCTCGAGCTTGAGATCGTGGGCTCGCCTGAGCCGCTGCTCGAAGTGGACGATGTAGGTCGGGCCGCGGCCGCCATGCGCGAACAGCCCCTCGACGCGCTCGTGATCGTGCAGGGCACCTTCACCGACTCGACCATGCCGGTCGCGGCGGCGGACGCCAGCGACGCGCGCCTCGTGCTGTGGGCGTTTCCCGAGAAGCGGACCGGAGGGCGGCTCCGGCTGAACTCGCTCTGCGGGATCAACCTCGCCGGCTACGCGCTCTCGCGACAGGGTCGCGGGTACGGCTACGTGTACCGGGCACCGGGGGACAAAGAGACGGAGAGCGAACTGAGGGCCGCGCTCAGCGGGCCGGTCCGCCCCGCAGAACACGACGCGCTCGTTCCGGATCTGAGCGAGATGGACGACGCAATGGTCGCAAGGGCCGAGGCCGTCAAGGAGCGCCTTATCGGTACCACCATCGGCGTGATCGGAGAACACCCGCCCGGCTTCGAGCCGTGTGCCTGCGATGCCGGAGTGTTGGACCGCCTGCTCGGCGTTTCGCTGGAGCGAATCGAGCTTTCCAAGCTCTTCGACGCGGCGACCGCGGTGCCGGCTAAGCAGGCGGCGCTGGCACGCAAGCACCTTGGACGCCATCTGGCGGGGCTCGATGACGTAGAACAGGAGCCGCTGGAGAAGAGCGTGCGCCTGCACCTGGGGCTGAAGCAGCTGGTGGGCGACGGCGGCTGGTCCGGCGTTGCCGCCCGGTGCTGGCCGGAATGCTTCACGGAGTACGGAGGCGCCGCCTGCAGCGCCCTCGGCTTGCTCGCCGAGGGGCAGACACCCGGCTGCTGCGAGGCCGACGTCTACGGTACCGTCACGAGCCTCGTGCTGCAGTGGATGACCGCGGGACCGGCGTTCGCGGCCGACCTGGTGGATGTGGACCGGGAGGCGAACACGGGTGTGTTCTGGCACTGCGGCGGGGCGCCCCTCGAGCTGGCGGACCCGACCTGGGAGGCGCGCGCCACGGTGCACCCCAACCGGAAGATGCCCCTCCTCAGCGAGTTTCCTCTCAAGCCTGGGCGGGTCACCATCGCCCGCCTGAGCCAGGCCAGGGGAACTCACAAACTGGTGGTCGGCGGCGGCGAGATGCTCCAGGCGCCGCCCAGCTTCGGCGGCACCTCGGGCGTGTTGGCGTTCGACCGCCCGGCGGCCGAGGTCCTCGATACCGTGATGAACGAGGGGCTGGAGCACCACTACGGCCTTGCCTACGGGGACGTGCGCGACGAGCTGAGGGCGCTGGCGGCGCTGCTCGACCTGCCCGTCGTGGAGCTCGGCTGACGGGGGTGGCGGAGTCGACCCCAGCCTGAAGGCTGGGGCATGCTCCTGAGGCGGACAGGTCCTGGCGAGGCGGGCAGGGCGAGCACGGGAGTCCACCGCCAGCCCTTGGCGATGAGGAATTCGTTTCGCAAAAACGCCTTTTTCTGTATATACAAATACCCGCCTCCTCTCGGCGAGGACACGTGACCCAATCCAGGCCCCGATGCTAGCAGGTCTCTGCGGAAACGCGCAGGGGCGCGTGGCACCGGGGGGAGCGGGGGGTGCCGGATGAGGAGCGAGTAGGAGTAGCTGCTCGCCTGCATCCCTCAGGACGCCAACATCACCCGGTGCGACCCGGACGGCACGCCCATCGCCGGGCTTCCGAGCACCTCGCCCAGCATCGCGGCGGTGAAGGAGCTGGTGGAGACCGTCTTGCGCTGAGAGGCGGCTGCCACCGGTGGCCAGCGAAGCGCCTGGTGGCCCGGAGGCGGCCGCGCGTCCCTTTGTTGGCGCTTCCAGAGACGGCGGAAGTAGGCGAGCCCGACCGAACTAGTCCGGCTGGCCCGGCACGGTGATAGTCAGGAAGGCCGGAAGAACCACCGCGGGCGAGAGCGGCGGCTCCAGGCGGTCTTGCGGCGACCCGCCCCCAGTTCATTGGTTTCTTCCGCTGTCGTCTACGAGCTGAATCCACAGAAACAGGCACCACAGTTTCGACATTTGTAGTATTTACATCGCTCACACTGCGGACACAGGAGCGACGATATGCCGGCATGGCATTTCCAGCAGCGGTCTTCGTAGAGTTTGCCTTTGCGCAGCTTGCGACGAATCTCACGCAAGTGATTGAGCGTCCATTGGTCATCCGGAACAAGCTCAAGCATCTGTTTGCAGCGGTGCTCAGCAAACCCCAGCGTTTCATGGGAGAAATCCGGATGCAATCTGGCTACCTTTTCCAGGGTCATGACCAAAGGCCTGTACGCAAGAAGTTGTGCCGTGTTGTCGGAACCCGCCTCGGCTCCTATGATATCTATCGCCGTCTGCAGGGCATCCTCAAGTCTTCCTTGTTTCATGAAATCGTCCCATTGTCGCCGCAGTTCGATGCTACTCATCGGTCGACCTCTCACCCAGCATATGCCTTGACAGGATCGCTTCCCAGTGTGCTGGTGCCGCGATAATCAAGCGGGCACGCGCTCCTCGCAGGCATCCAGCTGAACCGCGTGGCTCAGGCAGGGCCTCGCAAGGCGCCGCTGGTAATGAACCGGTGCGTTCGCGTGAGCGGAGGGATCAGTTGACGGAAGAGCACATCGATCTGCTGACCGTCCTCCAATTCCAGGATGGCCTCTGCCGTGTTGGTAGGCGCTTCTTCCTCTCCAACCACCGTCACCGTACCTCGCCCACTTCGAATGCCCTCCGCCTCGACGGCACCTCTCAGCGTATCTGCGCGGAGGATTTCCTGGTGGAACTGCAGATCATAGCGGACGCTACACAAGAAGGCCCCGCTTCGACTCACTAAGCGGCCTTGGCCGGCGAAGCGTTCGCGGGGCACGATCCTTCGTCTTGTCATCTTCGCCTCCTCGTGCGGTCAAGTCGGGTACTCGCTGACTGGGTCAGGGGGTCTTGGCGGGTGGCAACGTGACGCCGAGACTGTCGAGACTAACGCTTGGCTCCCCGTCGAAGAAGGTCTGCGCGCGGTTGATTTCGGCGGTGGGATACTCGGAAGACTTGCCATACCATGCCTGCAGAACAGTGGCTATCTCATAGGTCAGCAGTTTGTTCAGAACCATGAGAACTCTCGCCATGGCCCGGGCATATGGTGGATCTTTGACTCTCTGCTTCAAGTTTGTCCACGCTGTGCGCAGGTGCTCACCAACCTCCGTGCCGGTGGCGTCTCGCGCTTTGACGAAGTCTTGAGGCGAAACAAGATCGCGCTTCCCGTCCGTTGTCGGGGCGCCACGTAGCGACTCCAAGAGCGCCGATTGCTGCGCCGACGTGGAGTACCCGAATGCCCAGGGTTCTAGGATCAGATCCCAGATGCGGTGCTCGGCGTCTTGCGATTGCAGGACGAAGCCGGGCATGTATTGTGGGGGCACAAGGCGCTGAAAGCGCGCTCGGAGCGCGGCGACCAGCTCCAGGTAGCGGGCGCTATGGTAGAACGCGAAATCCAGATGACCCGAGTCGCTCGGATAGTCGGCGACGGCGTCCAGGCTCACCGCCAGCTCGCCAGCAACCGCGTTGAGCTGCTCGAGGTACGTTGCTCGATTCTCCAGGAAACGTTCGAGTAGCTTGGCCTTGACGTTGCGTTCATGGGCCGCCCGCGTAGAGAGTTCTTCAAAGATAGCCTTCAATAGGCCAGTAATGATGGCTGCTGTTGCTGTAATCAGAGGAACTGCGAGCGTGGCTTGCTGCGCGTCTTCCCAATCGGTTGGCCAGAACCAGATCGCAAGTGTGAGCTCGATCGCTATGCCAGCGACCGCAAGGAGTAGAGCCCAGCCTAAGAATGTCTTAGACACATCGACCAAGCCAGCGTGGAATTGCGCTAGGTTGGTGGCGGTGGTGGCGGCGGGTCAACTCCCTCCTCGAGCGGCTCAGTAGGCGGCGGCTGAGTAGGTGGAGGCGGCGGTGGTGGCTCAGCTCCCTCCTTGGCCGGCTCGGTAGGCGGCGGCGGTGGTGGTGGTGGCTCCCGTGGCTTCTCGTCCAGGTTGGTGGTGGGAGGAAGTGACGCTGGCTCTAGCCGGGGGGCCACGGTTGCTGGTTTCTGGCGCGCCTGGTCGCCCAATTCCCTCACTTCGTCAGGCCGAGTTCTTGTGTTCCCGTCTTGCAGAAAGGACATGGGCTGCCTCCTTCCATGAGCCCAAGGCTACGTGGAAACGCACAGCGGCATTCGCCTAGCCGCGTGGTGCAATTCTAGCAGATGTTGGTGGCCTTCACTAGCGCCCTTGAATGCTTTCCGCAACCGAGACTAGGCTCTACGCACCAGTTGGGTGTTGTTGTTTGGTGAGGCGGAGGGCACGACACGAGGAACTCGGCTGCGCGGTCTTTGCGGCCGCTCGTCCGTGAAGACGAGATCCCCTGGTGAGCTAGAGCCGCGCGATCGGCCTGAGGCGGTCGCAGGCAAGAGAAACGAAGCGTATACTCCAGCTAGCGCCATCCAGCGGCGCAATGAAGAAGGAAGCTTCTTCGACTACTGGCTCACTGGTTGGCCTAGCTTGTTGCTCCGGCGGAGGCTCCTTCCCGTTCCCTGTTTGAGCCCAGGCGCGGGCAGGACAGCAGCATCCTGCGCCACACGTAGGCGAGCTGTTCCGCCAGAAGCAGGGGGGAACGTAGGGGCGACCCGCCGGGTCGCCCCTACGGAGACGGTGCAGTGAGGTCGGAGGGGGAAGGTACAGGGGTCGAGGGTGTAGGGGCGGGTTTCAAACGGGCCCCTACCGCACATGCGGGAGGACGCCCGCCCATCAAGCACTATTCTGAAAGGCACCATCGCCGGTCCCTGCGCCTCAAAGGCTACGACTACGCGCAGGCGGGTGCGTACTTCGTCACTGTCTGCACGCACCACCGGGAGTGCCTGTTCGGAGCCGTGGCGGGTGACGAGATGCGGTTGAACGAATGTGGCGAGATTGCACGTCAGGCATGGGACGATCTGCCCCACCATTACCGTGGCGTGGAGACGGCTGCCTTCGTGGTGATGCCGAATCATGTGCATGGGATCGTGGTCATTGCCGATGACGCCGTAGGGGCGGGGTCGCCCCGCCCAACGGGTGCGGAAACCGCCACGGGCGCGGAAACCGCGCCCCTACCGGGGGTGGAACGGCCGACGTTGGGACAAATCGTGGCGTATTTCAAATACCAGTCCACGAAACACATCAATGAACAGCGCGGAACGCCGGGTGCGCGCGTCTGGCAGCGCAACTACTACGAACACATCATCCGCGACGAGGCTTCCCTCGACCGCATCCGGCAGTACATCGTCGACAACCCGGCCCGCTGGGCCTCCGATCCGGAGAACCCACAGGCCGCGGCGCCGGAACCTGTCGACGCATGGCGCATCTGACGGCTGTGCCTGCCCGACGGCGTATGGGGGGAGCGTTTCGTAGGGGCGACCCGACGGGTCGCCCCTATAGCTAGCTTGTTGCTCCGGCGGAGGCCCCTTCTCGTTCCTTGTTGGCGCCCAGGCGTAGGCCGGCCATCAGCATCTTGCGCCGGACGTAGGCGAGCTGTTCCGCGAGGGGCAGGTCCTTGGGGCAGAAATCGTCGCAGCCGAGGAGACCGATGCAGCCGAACGCGCCATCCTCCGTCCCCACGACATCGAAGACCTCGGCGTCGGGCCGCTGGTCGCGGGGGTCGAGCAGGAAGCGCGCGACGCGCAGCAGCCCCGCGGCGCCGACGAAGTCGTCCCGCATGAGCGCGGTGCCGCAGCCCGCCAGACAGCAGCCGCATTCGATGCAGCGCTCCACCTCATAGATCGCTTGCGCCTCCACGTTCGACATGCGCTGCTCTTCGGCCTGGGGGTCGAAGGCCTCGGCAGTGTGGACCCAGGACTCGATCCGCTGCTCCATCGCGGCGAACCAGCTTCCGGTGTCCACCGAGAGGTCGCCCACCAGGCGGAAGAAGGGCAGCGGCATGAGCGTGATCTTCTCGGGGAGCTGCTCGGTGCGGGTCTGGCAGGCCAGTCGCGGTTGGCCGTTCACGAGCATGCCGCACGACCCGCAGATCGCGGACCGGCAGACGAAATCGAACTGGAGGGACGGGTCCATCTCCTCGCGGATCCAGGTCAGGGCGGTGAAGAGCGTCATCCTGGGGGTCTCCTCGATGACGTACTCCTGCATCCGCGGCTCGGAGCCCGGGTCGTAGGGATTGTGGCGGAAGATGGGTAGGTGAAGTCTACGAGCTGCCATGGACGGTCTCCGTCTCCTTCTCTTCTGGTTTTGCCTGCGGCTGCGATTCGCCGTAGCCGCGCTCTCCCGGCGGCGATTCCGTGATCACGACGTCTTCATAGTCGAGCTTGGGCAGGTCGGCTCCCTCGGGCCACGTCGCCAGGGTCCTGTTGAGCCAGTTCTTGTCGTCGCGGCTCGGGAAGTCCTCCCGGTAGTGGCTGCCGCGGCTCTCCGTGCGCTGCAGCGCTCCGTACGCTATGGACAGCGCGAGCCGGATCATGCCGCGAAGCTTCAACGCATCCGCCACCTCCGGGTTTGGCCCGCGCCCACTGGACCGCAGCCCCAGCCTGGTCGCGCGCTCCTGGATCTTCTGCAGCTCATCGACGGCCTCGGTGAGCTGCTGGCCGTTGCGGAAGACGGCGACCTTGCTGATGAGGACCTGCGACATCTCCTTCCGAAGGCTGTACACGTGCTCGTTGCCGTAGGAGGAGAGGCTCCGCAGGCGCTCCTCCATCCTCGTTTCCGCCTCCCGGATCGCGCTCTGAGGGGCGAGGCCCTCCGAGCCCTCGAGGTCCTCGATGACGCTCCGCCCGACGACGTGGCCCATGACCAGCGTCTCGGCCAGGGAGTTGCCGCCCAGGCGGTTGAAGCCGTGCATGTCCCAACAGGCCACCTCGCCGGCGGCGTACAGTCCCTTGAGGCCGTAGGCCCGGCCGTCGATGTCGGTTCGAATCCCGCCCATGCTGTAGTGCTGCGTCGGCCGCACCGGTATCAGCTCGTGCACCGGATCGACGCCCAGGAAGGTGCGGCAGATATCGGCCACGTCTCTCAAGTTCTTCTCGATGTGGTCCTGGCCCAGGTGCCGGATGTCCAACCACAGATGAGGCCCGTAGGGCGTCTCGACAGCGTTGCCCTGCTGCATGTGGTGCATCATCCGGCGGCTGACCACGTCGCGGGACGCCAGCTCCTTCTTCTCGGGTTCGTAGTCGGGCATGAAGCGGTGCTCGTTCTTGTCGAGCAGGTAGCCGCCGTCTCCGCGGCAGCCCTCGGTCACCAGGATGTCGCCGGGAACGACGCCCGTCGGGTGGAACTGCACGGCCTCCATGTTCCCCAGGGGCACCACGCCGGTGTCCTGAGCGATAGCCATCCCCGTGCCTTCGTTGATGACCGCGTTTGTTGACTGTCCGTAGATGCGGCCGTGGCCGCCGGTGGCGATGACGGTGGCGCGAGCGACGTAGGTACGCAGCTCGCCGGTGCGGAGATCGCGGAAGATTGCCCCGTAGCAGCGCTGTCCGTCGTGGATCAGGCCCACCGCCTCGACCCGGTCGTGGACTTCGATGCCCGACTGGCGGACGACGTTGTCCATGGTGTAAACGAGGGAGTGGCCGGTGCCGTCGGAGCAGAAGCAGGCCCGCCATTTCTTGGTGCCGCCGAAGTTGCGGGCGGCGATGAGCCCCTCCTTCTCCTTGGCCTCTACCACGACGTCCCCGTCCGGGAGCTCTCGCGGACCGGGGACGACTCGGTTCCAGGGCACGCCCCAGTACGCCATCTGGCGGATGATCACGGGAGCGAGGGTGACGAAGCGGCGGGCCACGTCCTGGTTGCAGCCCCAGTCGGAGCCCTTCACCGTGTCGTCGAAGTGGACGTCCGGGTTGTCTCCCTCACCCCTCGCCATGTTGGCGAGGGACGCCTGCATGCCGCCCTGAGCGGCCGTGGAGTGCGATCGCTTCGGCGGAACGAGAGAGGTCAGCGTGACTCGCAGGCCTCGGGAGGCTGCCTCGACGGCGGCGCGTTCACCCGCCAGGCCCGCACCTATGACAAGCACATCGGTCGTGATGGTCATCGTAAACCCCCTCAGATCCGGTAGAACGAGGCCAGGATGGCGAAGCCTAACCCCAGAAAGACGCCGCTGTATCCCAGCAGAATCAGGTGGGCCCGCAGCCGTTCCATGATCCCCCACTTCACGGCAATCCGATAGAGCCCCAAGGAGATGTGCCCTTCGATGAGCAGCAGGAACGGAATGTAGAGCCACAGGTAGTCGTGGCTGACCCGGTAGCCGCTCTTGACCGCTTCGATGGGCAACGTCGACAGGATGACCCACAGGTGAATGGCGGCCAGAGCTATCACCGCCACACCGCTCACCACCTGGAACACCCATGTGTAGGTGTCCAGGTGCCGTGTCTGGCCCAGCGAGCGGAGCAGCGCTCCTTGCTGGCGAAACGTCGTGGGCGCCCTACGAAATGTCAGTGCGATGTGGGCGATGATGCCGAGAACCAGGAAGGGCGCCACGGCGTGCAGCAGATAGTAGCCTTCCAGGAATGACGCCAGGCCATCGAAAGCCCCCGTGCCTATCAGCACGGTGAACAGCAGCCCCATATGCATGACCATGAAGACTGCCAGCCCCAGCCCGGTGACACTGGTGGCCAGCTCGATGACGCTGCTCGTCATGGATGGCCGGGCGATCTGGGTTGGGCGCCAAGTCAGGCCGGCGCCTGCCTCCCACGTGGTCGCGGGGGCTGCTGCCCCTCCTTCAAACATGAAACTGCGGGAACTCCGCGGTCCGCCCCTTGCGGATTCGACTGTTTCCGTGCCTTCCGATGCTCCCATACTCTGCCCCATTCTATCACCCGCTGTGAACTAGGGTCGAAGCCTCCCCTACGGTAGCGCTAGGCCTCAGACGGCGCCTTCCCGCCGGCATCCTCAGGGTCAGCCTCCTGAGCCGGGGCCCACCGTTTCTCTGCACTGCGCGAGATGCGCTCCCCAGGCTTGAGAGCCAGGACTGCCCGCGCGTAGTCGTAGACGTGCTGCACTACTTGGTCTGGCTCCTCAATCCGCTGCAGATCGTGGTCCTGCGGCTCAACGTAGGCCTTCACCTTGTCCGGCGGCAGCGGCGCCCGCTGGCGGAACTCCTCCCGCTCCGTAGCCAGGGCCTCCTCTGATGCCTCGTCGTAGAACTGCAGGACATACCGGGCCATCGCGGCGCCGGCCAGATGCACGCACGCGACGTCCGGGGGCGAGCAATCGCGGCGCTCGGGGTAGAACGGGCACGGTTTGAGCCCGCTCACTTGCGCGGCCTCGAAGCTCTGAACTGATGGGTCGCCCACGCGGATGACGCATGGGCTGTCGTGGGAGATGACGAATCTGTCCTTCATCGTTCGCCTCGCTTTAGTCTTCCTCGCATAAGCGCTGCGAGGTCGGTTCGCGGGCGCCCGAGCCGGTCGGCGCGTACCCGCGATCGCCGGCTCACCCTGGGGCCAATCGAGCTAGATTGATCGGCTAGCCCCCGGCACCCAAGAACCTAGACTACATCATGGACGCGGACGGGGCAAAGATCGGGGCATGTTGGCGCAAATGCACGGCATTGCTTCCGCTGGCCGCCAGAGCGCCGTGCGGCGGTCCGGCAGACGGACCTGACGGGGAGAGCCGCGGGGCGGGCCGCCGCCTACTTCTTCGTGCGCTTCGCCGCCAGCGCGCTCAGCATCTCCAGCACGACCCGGTGGGCAACCTCGGCCGTGATGCCGGCGGCGTCGTAAGGCGGCGATACCTCGACCACGTCGGCGCCCGCCAGCTCGGCCTGGAGCGTCACCTGGCGGACGGCCCGCAGCAGCTCGCGGGCCGTGAGCCCTCCCGGCTCCGGCGTGCCGGTGCCGGGGGCGCAGGACGGATCGAGGACGTCGACGTCCACGGAGAGGTAGATCCGGTCCGGGCCGTCCAGCGCCTGTTGGATGGCTTCTTCCAACACAGCGTCAAACCCGCGCCGCTCTATGTCGTGGATGGTGTGCCAGCGCATTCCCTGCTCGCGCATCCAGTCGAAGACCGAAGGCGGCGGCCAATAGCCTCGCAAGCCGACCTGCACGAAGGCGTGGCCGGGCACCGCGCCCGACTCGATGAGCCGTCGCATGGGAGTGCCGTGGCTGAGCAGAACGCCCCAGGCGTCGTTCGCGGTGTCCGCGTGTGCGTCGAAGTGGACCATGCCCAGTCGACCCCGGCCGACGGCATCGGCCACGGCCGAGGCGCCGGGAAACGCGATGGAGTGGTCGCCGCCGAGGATGATCGGGGTTGCGCCCGCCTGGGCGACTTCGCCTACCTTGGCCTGGATCGCCTCGTTCGTTCGCTCGATGTCGCTGGGGATGACCTTGGCGTCGCCGTAGTCGAAGACGCGGAGGTGCTTCAGCGGCTGCACGTCCAGCTCCAAGTGATGGATGTCTCGGCGCAGGTTAGACGCGGCGCGGATGGCGCGCGGCCCGAAGCGAGCGCCTGGCCGGTGGGTGACGGCGGCGTCCGTGGGGGCCCCAACGATCACTACATCGGGCTGCTCCCGTCGCAATGCCTCGGCATCGGAGAGGCCCGGCACACCCATGAAGGTCGGAACGCCCGCGAAGGCGGGGCGGTCGTCCATGCGATCGTAGACCATGGGCTTTGTTCTCTCTCTGTGAGATGTTTCGGCCGGGCGTTGCTCTAGGTACAGCCTACCTCGCCCGCGAACGAGAAGGGACGCCACTCCGCGCGGCTGGTTGTTCTCTGACGCACCTGCGGTGCTCGACAGAGTGGGGCAGGGCAGTCCCTCTATCCGTCGGTCGCGCGCCGCGGCCCGCTCTGAAAGCCCCGGGGCCGAACGGCCCTTGCCAGGGCGCCGTTCCAGCGCCTAAGATGGCCCAGAATCGCCGCCACTGAGGAACTGGAGGTTTGTAGACATGTTCGAGACGCGTATCACGAAGCTGTTCGGCATCAAGTACCCCATCATCTGCGGGGGGATGTTCTACCTGGGCAATGCGGACCTTACCGCGGCGGTAGCCAACGCTGGCGGCCTCTGCTTCATGACCGCCGCCACGTTCCCGAAGATCGAGGATCTGCGCGCGGAGATCCGGAAGGCCCGCGACCTGACGGACAAGCCGATCGGGCTCAACATTAACCTGTTCCCCGCCGCGCGACCTCAGCCCATTGAGGAGTGGGTGCAGGTGGCTGTCGAAGAGAAGATCCCGGTGGTGGAGACCTCCGGGCGCAGCCCTGAGCCCATCCTGGGCGACCTGCAGAAGGGGGGCGTCAAGGTCCTCCACAAGGTCCCCGGCGTGCGGTACGCGCGCACGGCCGAGCGGATTGGGTGCGATGCCGTGTGCGTGGTCGGCTTCGAGTGCGGCGGCCATCCCGGCATGGACCAGGTGACCACGCTCGTCATGGTCCCTGCCGCGGCGGACGCGGTCAGCATCCCCTTGGTGGCCGCCGGTGGCTTCGCCGACGGGCGAGGACTGGCTGCCGCGCTGGCTCTCGGCGCCGATGCCGTGCTCATGGGTACGCGCTTCATGGCGACCAAGGAATGCCTGGGCCACCCGAAGTGGAAGGAGTACTTGGTCAACGCCACCGAGGCGGACACAGCCTACGTCATGCAGTCGGTCGGCAACCCCAGCCGCGTCGTGAAGAGCGCCACGTCCGAAAAGGTGCTCGAGATGGAGAGGAAGGGGGCCACCATTGAGGAACTGCTGCCGGTGCTCGGCGGAAACCCCAACGCCGCCTTCGAGAAAGGGGACGTGGAGTCCGGCTTCACCAGCATGGGCCAGTGCGTGGGCCTCATCCACGACGTGCCGACGGTCAAGGAGTTCATCGACCGCGTGGTGGAGGAGGCGGTGGAGGCGCGCGGGCGCATCGCCAGCCTCATTCCTGAGCAGGTGACCGCGTAGCGCCCGCTGGTGTCGAGCGGCACGAACCTGGGTTCTCCAAGAGCGCGGGCCTTTTGGGCGCGCTGATGGGCCGCAAGCATGGTAGCTCAGCCGAAGCCTGACGGCCCGGCCAGCGGGGGAAGGCTCACGTTCTCCCTCCCGCCAATTCCATCGGCCCGCGGCATCTCCGCCTGGCTTGTGGCGGCGCGCATGGATCTGGCCACTCTGGCTGTTCTCACCGTGATCGCCGCCATTCTCCGCGTCGTGCTGCTGGACAAGATACCCGGCGGCCTGCACGGAGACGAGGCGTGGACGGGTCTCGACGCGCAGCGGGTCCTCGACGAGGGCTGGATCGGCCCGTACGTGACCAGCGCGCTGGGACAGCCGAGCGGCCCGCTCTACTTCGCCGCTCCTTTCGTTGGGGTCTTCGGCCACACGGTCTTCTCCGTCCGGCTCGCGATGGCCGTCCTGGGCATCGCCACCATCCCGCTGGCCTACCTCACCTTCCGGGTCATGTTCGACCGGCCGCTGGCGACCTTCGCCGCCCTGTTGCTGGCAGTGAGCATGTGGCATCTCCACTACAGCCGGATCGCCTTCATGGTGATCTCCTGGCCCCTGGCGGAGCTTGCCACCCTCCTCTTCCTGTTCCTCGGCCTCAGGACCCGGCGCTGGCTCTTCTTCGGGCTCGCCGGTCTGGCGCTCGGCCTGGGCGTCTACACCTACAACGCCTATCCGATCTTCGCCGTCCCGCTGGCCCTCTTTCTCATCTGGGCGGCCCTTTGGCAGCGCGGCCGCGGGTTGCTCAGGTTCGGTGGCCAGGTGGGTCTGATGATCGCGCTCGCCGTCCTGGCCGCCCTGCCCCTGATCCTCTACGCGGCCGACCCGGACAACGGCTACCTGAACCACCACCACGCCGTCTCCCTGATGGAGACGGACCAGTGGGAGTCCAGTGGACTGCTGGACCGAGCGGACCTGGTGCTGGACCGGACGCGCGACTTCATCTCGGCGACGTTCTGGAGCGGGGCGCCGGACAACGCCGACGGAGCGGGCGCCGAGGCGATGGTGGATCGGGTGTCGTTGGTGCTGATGGTGGCCGGCATCGGCGTGCTGCTCTGGCGCTGGCGGCGGCTTGCCAGCGTGGCCGTCCTGCTCATGGTGGCGGTCATTCCACTCGGAACCATCATGAGCGTGCAAGGCACGTTTCGGCAGACGCTGGGCATGGTGCCGTTCCTGGCAGCGCTCGCGGCGGCGCCGCTTGACCTCTGGTGGGAGCGATCGAAGCGGCTCAGCGCCGTCTGGCGCCGTGCCTCCTACGTGGGTGTCGCTCTTGTGCTCGCCGCCATCTGCTACCTGAACTTCAGCTTCTACTTCGGCGAGTATCGCGATACGGACTTGGCCCGGTTCACGTTCGGCTACGAGCTCGCCGACGCCTCGCGCTACCTGAACGATCTCCCCGGGGACCCATATGTGTACTTCTACAGTGACCGGTGGTCCTTCGATTACGAGACGCGCCGCTACCTGGCGCCCGACCGAGAAGGCGAGGACCGCTCGGACGTGTTCGGCACGTTCAGCCTGACGCGGGACCGCGATGGAGAGGTGGTCTATCTCTTCTTTGCGCCCTACCTGGACCGGATCGATGAGGTCGAAAGACTGTACCCGGGCGGCACTCGCTACGAATCCCTCTCCAGTGACGGCGCCGTTGAATTCTCCGCATACGTGCTGCCGCGGACGGAGGGATTCGGCGAGGGTCCGGGCGAATCGGAGGCGCCGATCGCCACGCCGACTCCTGCCGGCCCGGTGCCCGGAGGCGAAGGTCGTGATGTCGCCCGCCGTCAGGACCTGGAGACCATCGCGCGGGCGTTGGAGCAGTATCGCGACGAGAACGGCAGCTACCCGGACACGGGCGGGGGTATTCAGACTCTGTGCGCCTACCAGGAACTGGATGTCGGCTGCGCTCTTGAGGAGGTGCTCGCGCCGCTGCCCGGGGATCCCCTGGGCGATCCCACTCTTAACGGCTATTGGTACGCCTCGGACGGCAGCCACTACACGCTCTATGCCCTGCGGGAATCGGACCAGCTAGAGGCGTGTCCGGAACAGCCGGAGCACCTGAGGGAGTTCGAATCGCTGCTCTGCGTGCGCGGTGAGTAGAGGGACCGGACCGAAGCCGGTTCACCGGGCGTCTTGCTCTCCGGACGATACACAGCAGCAGGTGCGAGGAATGTGCCGCTGGGCCGGCGTTTCGTCTGCCCGCGGGGCTTCCGGAGAGATCATCCGGAAGGGAGGCGCGTTCCTTGAGCCGGCCGGACTCCGACACAGCGCCGCGGTGGTTCGCAAGGAGCGGGCGGGAGGTTGACCGGGTATTGAGTCATTGGTAGGGTACAGTCCGGTGGGGGCGCGGCCCGCTTTGGAGTCAACAGGTTGGCCGGGTCAATCCCGGCCAATTCTCAGCGCTGTGTGATGGAGGCAGAAGGAACGAAGAACATGGACAAACAGGCAGTGGAACGGGCGAAGGAGCACTTCGGGCAGGTGGTCGAAGAGCAGCTCGAGCGTATTGAGCGGATGAAGAAGGGGGAGGACTGGGTCGACTACGGGAAGGTCAAGCCGATCATCATCGGTGTGTGCTGGGGAGACGGCATCGGTCCCTACATTTCGCGCGAGGCGCAGAGAGTGTTGGAGTTCCTCCTTCAGCCGGAGCTGGGTAGCGGGAAGGTCGTCTTCAAGACCATAGAGGGGTTGACCATCGAGAACCGGGCGGCCAAGAACGCGGCCATTCCGGATGACGTGCTGGAAGAACTGAAGAAGTGTCACGTGATCCTGAAGGCGCCGACGACGACGCCGCGCGAGGGAGACCCCTGGCCCAACATCGAGAGCGCGAATGTCGCGATGAGGAAGGCATTGGACCTGTTCGCCAACGTGAGGCCGGTGAAGGTTCCCGAGGAAGGTATTGACTGGATGTTCTTCCGCGAGAACACGGAAGGGGCCTATGCGCTTGGCAGTCGCGGAATCCACGTCACGGATGATCTGTCCGTCGACTTCACGGTCACAACCGCCCAGGGCGCCGAGCGGATCCTTCGGCTGGCCTTCGACTACGCCCACAGGAACGGGATCAACAAGCTAACGGTGGTGACCAAGGCCAACGTGGTGAAGACCACGGACGGCAAGTTCCTGGACCTGGCCCGGGAGGTCTCCAAGGACTACCCGGAGGTCCAGTGGGACGACTGGTACATCGACATCATGACGGCGAAGCTGGTGGACAAGAAGAGGCGGACGGAGTTCCGGGTGATGGCGCTGCCCAACCTCTACGGTGACATCCTGACGGACGAGGCGGCGGAGTTCCAGGGCGGCGTCGGCACCGCCGGCAGCGGCAACATCGGCAAGCGGTACGCGATGTTCGAGGCCATCCACGGCAGCGCGCCGCGCATGGTGAACGAAGGCCGCGCCGAGTACGCCGACGCCAGCAGCCTGATTCGGGCAGGCGCCATGATGCTGAACCACATCGGTTTCACGGATCGAGGCAAGAAGCTTGAGATGGCGCTGGACATCTGCGGAAACTACGAGAAGAAGCTCGTGGTGACAGGCCGCGACACGGGGGCGAAAGGCTCGGAGTTCGCCGACTACCTCATGGAGACCATCCAGGATCCCAAGCTCGAGGAGAAGTGGCAGGGCTACCAGCCGAAGGCCTAGACGGGACACGCTGACGTTGCCTGAGGGGCGGCGCCCGAGGCGCGACGCATTGCCGGCGCCGGATGGCGTGGTTGCTCGTCAACGCATCGGTTAGATAAGCTGAAGATCTACGGACCCTGCCGGGAGAGAAGTAACAGTGCCGACCTACGAATACGCCTGCGTGAAGTGCAACCACGAATACGAGAAACGGGAGGGCTTCGACGCGCCCTCGATGCAGAAGTGCCCCGTATGCGGAGGCACCGCTCGCCGCGTGTTCCATGCCGCACCCATCGTCTTCAAGGGCAGCGGCTTCTACGTAACTGACAGCCGCAAGGCGCCTCCGGATACCGAGTTCGAACGGACAGCGGAGCCGGCGAAGTCGGACGGCGACTCCGGAGCCAAGGACGTCGAGCCGGCCGCCGCCGGATAGTCCCCGTTCCCATGCGGGCCGTTCTCCAACGGGTCACCCGCGCCGCCGTTACCGTCGATGACGAGATCGTGGGGTCGATCGGCCCCGGGCTGGTCGTGCTGTTGGGCGTGGCCCGCGGCGACGGGCCGGAGCAGGCGCGTAGACTGGCGGCCAAGACGGCCGAACTACGCATCTTCGCTGACGACGAAAGCCGCTTCAACAGCTCGCTGCTGGAGACCGGCCGTCAGGCTCTCGTGGTGAGCCAGTTCACTCTCCTGGCTGACATGCGCAAGGGGAGGCGCCCCAGCTTCGCGGCGGCAGCACCACCCGAGGAAGCGTCGGAACTGGTCGACGTCTTCGTCGAAGCGTTGCGCGCGCTGGGATTGTCCGTGGCGACGGGTCGTTTCGGCGCTCGAATGCTGGTCGACTTGGAGAACGAAGGTCCGGTCACGCTCGTGCTGGACACGGCGGACCTTGATAGACCGCGTCGGCAGAGGGTAGGCTAGGCTTTCCGCCAGGGCGCCCAGATGGCGAGAGCCGCCACACCGGCGGCCAGCAGTGTGCCGAGCGGGCTGGCTCCCGCAGCGAGCGCAAGGTACGTGAGCACGCCCGTGGCGCCGCCCAATGCGGCCACCTCCGTGGTGCGCCCCGGCCAGCGCGCCGCGATCTCCTCGAACAGCCGGCGCAGCCAGGCGGCCACATCGTCCACCAGAGAAGACTTCTGGGGGATCGGAGGTATCTCACCCGAGAGTGGCGCCTCGCCCCGGGCGGGGTTGAGCACGAGGTAGGCCCGGTTCAGCTCGTCGAGCCGGACCCGGGACTCCGGATCGATGCGGGCCGTGGCGCGGAACTTGCGCGCCTGGTGCCAGTATGCCTGCATGATCAGCTCTTCGTCGGCCGTGGGCGCGATCTGAAGGACCTTGCATGCCTCGGTCTTGGTCAGGCCATGCTCCGGCGCGTGCTTCGCGGTGGCGCGTCTTGGTGGCATTCCATAGGATTGTCGGCTGACCTCTGGGTCAAATGAAGGGCGAGATGGCCCTGGGCAGCGACGCCGGGGTACGCTACACTCTTGTGGCCGTGGATTCCCGCGCCCGGAAATCGCATCCCTGTCGTGGGTGCGCTGGCGGGCCGCTCGCTAGTGGCAGCGAGCGGGATCAAGGGACAAAATGGGGCGGAGTGGCGGTGGACGTTCCATGGGCGTAGAATGGGGAGCGGTGCTGGAGACGGGAATAAGCTGACGGACAGGAGAGGAAATGAGACGCCTCGGATGGCGCGCCCGGTCGCCGTCGCCGATGGCATGAAGGCCGGCGGGGTGGGTGCGGCCGGCACGAAGCAGGCCATGCTCACAGCCATCGAGGAGTCCCGGAAACAGAGAGTCAAGGGATAGGCAAGGAGGAATCGAACGTCATGAGTGCACGGAAGAAGGTCACGATCATCGGGGCGGGCATGACCGGCGGCGCCATCGCGGAGCGGCTGGCCGGCAGGGCCATCTGCGACGTGATGCTCAAGGACGAGCCGAGCATCGTCGAGACGATGCACCACGGCAAGGCCCTGGACATCGCACAGTCGGCGGCATTCGCGGGGTGGGACAACACCATCTCGGCCACCGACGATTGGAAGGACACGGCGGGCTCTGAGGTCATCGTTATGACCGCCGGCGCTCCCCGCAAGCCGGGCATGAGCCGGGAGGAGCTCCTTAACACCAACGCGGGCATCGTCCGTGAGCAGACGGCCGCGGCTGCCAAGCAGTCGCCAAACGCCGTACTGATCGTGTTCTCCAACCCCATGGACGCCATGTGCCACGTGGCGTTCGAAGCGACGAAGTTCCCCCGAGAGCGCGTCATCGGCCAGGGCGGCATGCTGGACAGCTCGCGATACCGCACTTTCGTCTCGCGCGAGTTGGGAGTTTCGATCCGCGACGTGAACGGCTACGTCATCGGCGGCCACACCGACACGACGATGGTGCCGGTGGCGAGCGCCACCATGGTGGGCGGCATCCCGCTCACCAAGCTGCTGCCCGCCGACCGCGTCCAGGCGTTGGTGGAGCGAACGATGAAGGGCGGGGCGGAAGTGCTGGGGCTCCTGAAGTCGGGCAGCGCCTACCAGGCGCCCTCCTCCGCCACCGTCACGATGGTAGAGGCGATCCTGATGGACGAACAGCGCCTGCTGCCCTGCTCCGTCCTGCACCAGGGCGAGTACGGCATCAAGGACGTCTTCTCCGGCACGATTTGCCGGCTGGGCGCGGGGGGCATCCAGGAGGTGTACGAGGTACCCCTCTCCGACGCGGAGCTGGAGGCCGTCAAGAAGGCCGCGGAAGTCACCCGGGGGCTGCTCGGAGACATCAAGTAGCCGCTCCGGCAGGTTGCCATCCGCGTCCAACCGGACAGGCGAGACATATGCCGGCAGGCGGGGGCGGACAGACGCAGGAGTCCGTCCCCACCTGCTGACGCTCGGAGTCCAGGACCGCGATCGCCGGGACCGTCCCGAAGATCGGCCGGGTTTCCGGCTGACAACCTGACGAAGCCGGCCAAGCGATATTTGCCCTGGCAGGGGCGGACCGGTATGGAGCGTATGCGTGTCACAAGCCAAGGCGGGTCGCTGTCTTGATTGGAGGAGTGTCCAGTCGATCGGCACGCTGGAGGCATCGCGAGCGTTCCGCTTCAGGCTCGAAGAGCGGGGCACTCTGCTCGCCTATTTGGGGATTGCAGAGGATTCGTTCGTTGCGGAGGTCGGCTGTGGAACGGGCGTCCTGGCCGGCTATCTGGCTGGAGGCATGCCCGCCGGATTCGTGCTGGGCGTGGACATCACTGCGGAGTTCGTCAGCTTTGCGAGGGGAAATCACCGCGATCTTCCCAACGTCGATTTCGTCGCGGGCGACGCCTGCGCCCTCCCTCTCGCCAACGGCAAGCTGGATGGAACAACAAGCTACACGCTGCTCGCCGTCCTTCCGGATCCCGCTGAGGCGCTGCGAGAGCAGATGCGCGTAACCAAGCGGGGCGGGGTAGTCTCGGGCATGGAGGTCGTGAAGTCCGATGCCCGATTCGGCGGCCGGTCGCCCTCGGCCATGCCGGCCGAGCAGGCGAAGAGGCTCTCGTCTCTGCGGGAGAGGTGGGACCGGATCACGCGGGAGCACGTCCTCCCGTTGGAGAAGGAGAAGCACGGCTTCGGGTGGGAAGGTGAGGTAGTTGAGCTGCCGCTCCTCTTTGAGTCGGTCGGTCTCACGGATATTCGCCTGAGGGGTTTCTTCTCAACCTTCTCGACGAGCGACGAAACGTATACCATGGAGGAGAGGCGCTGGTTCCTCAGTCGAATCGTTGAGGAGGAGTTGGCTGGGCTCGATCAAGGGTGGGCGGACTGGAGCGAGGTCTACGGCCGGCACGGCCTCCACGACAGCGATCGGGAGGAGCTTCGACGGCTCGTGGAAGAAGAGCATGTACTACGGCTGCGCGACTTTGAGGAAGGCCGGCACGTCTGGGCGTGGCACGGTACGGCGAACCTCATCGTGGCCGGGAGAAACTAGAGAGGCAGGACTGCTATGACCACAGACGCAGCGACCAAGGTACGCGAGGTCCATGTCGACCGTATCACGGAGAAGGTGGCGGAGCTCTGCGAGACGGCCACCCACGTTCTACCGGATGACATCGTCGCCGCACTGGAACGAGCGAGGGACACGGAGCAGTCGGAGCTGGGGAAGCAGGTGCTGGCAGAGCTCCGAGAGAACGTAGACCTCGCGAAGAAGGAGATGATACCGCTCTGCCAGGATACCGGCACAGCGGTAGTCCTGGTGGAGTTGGGCCAGGACGTGCACATCGTGGGCGGCTCGCTCAGCGAGGCGGTGAACAAGGGCGTGTCGAAGGGCTACACTGACAGCTATCTGCGCGCCTCGATCGTCGAGCAACCATTCTCCAAGCGGGTCAACACCAAGGACAACACCCCCGCCGTCATGCACGTCGAGCTGGTGCCCGGTGACGGACTGAAGATCAAGCTGCTGCCCAAGGGCGGCGGCTGTGAGAACATGACCCGGTTCACCATTCTGCTCCCGGCAGCGGGCAAGGAGGCGATCACCGAGTTCGTGCTGCGGACCGTTGAGGACTCCGGCGGCAACGCCTGCCCGCCCCTCGTTGTGGGTGTAGGCATCGGCGGCTCATCCGAGTACGCTATGTTCCTTGCGAAGAAGGCGGTCGCGCGCGGCGCCACCGGCCACAACGAGGACCCGGAGACGGCCGAGTTCGAGAAGGAGCTGCTGGAGAAGGTGAACGCGCTGGGTGTGGGACCGCAGGCCGTCGGGGGGTTGAACACGGCGCTGACGGTGAACGTTGAGACCTACCCCACGCACATTACGTCACTGCCGGTGGCGGTGAACCTTCAGTGTCACAGCGCCCGCCAGCACGAGGCGGAACTGTAGAGGGACGAGAGCCAGGAGAATCGCCGGGACGCGAAGGTGCCGGGCGAATGCGCTCCAGGTGCGGACCGGCCTGGAGAGCGCCGTTGGCAGCGTTGACCGGAAGGAAGAGGAAGGATAGCCATGTCGATTGAACGACGAAACGGCGAGATCCGTCTCACCGCACCCCTGACCGAGGATGACATCGCGCAGCTCAAGGCGGGCGACCACGTGCGTTTCTACGGCACCATCTACACGGCCCGCGACGCCGCCCACCGCCGCATGCTGGAGGCTGCGAACAAGGGCGAGGCGCTGCCCTTCGATATCAAGGGTCAGGTCATCTACTACGTGGGGCCGACGCCGGCCCGCCCGGGGCGGGCCATCGGCGCCGCGGGCCCGACGACATCCATGCGCCTGGACCCCTTCACTCCGCGCATGCTGGAGCTGGGCCTGAAGATGATCATCGGCAAGGGTGGCCGGGGGCCCAAGGTGAAGGAAGCCCTCAAGGAGCGCAAGGCCGCCTACTGCCTGGCCGTCGGCGGCGCGGGAGCGCTGCTGTCTCAGGCCGTCAAGAGCCTGGAAGTGATCGCCTACGAGGACCTCGGGACCGAGTCGATCAAACGCCTGGAGGTAGACGGCTTCCCGGCCATCGTCTGCTGCGACATGCACGGCGGCGACCTGCTGCTCGAAGGCAAGGCGCAGTGGCGCCAGCCTGAGAAGCTTGGCTCGTACCAGCCCTCACCGCAGTCGGCAGAGGGGGACAGCGACGGAGGCGGTCACTAGTCCTCGCGATCAAGGCGCAACCGTAGCGACTTCTGCCCGCACCGGAATGCTCCGGTACGATACCGGAGACCCTCCGCTCCTCCGAGCGTGACAATTGGGTAACCGTGTGCCCTTGGCGAGGCGATAGGCCTAGATTCTCCCAAATTTCTCCTTCGCAGCGCTTGACACAAACAGCATGCATGTTCTATAGTACGCATGTTCGGTTAGGACAAACATTCTGTTCCGCGCTCTGAGCCCGGATTTCGGAAGGGACGTTCCTATGGCCTTCGTGCTTGCGTTACTGCTCGTGCTGCTGTTCTCCGGTGTCTACCTCTTCCACCAGTGGTACACGGAGCAGGTGCAGGAGCCTCCTCTGTAGCGGCTGGGTGCGAATCCCGGCCACGGCGCCCGTCGGTCGTCCCACTGGGCCGTGAACGGCCCGAACTGTCATCCTAGGCCGGCGGGCGCCGCACGCCTGACTCGGCGCTCTCCTCCCTGCCCGCTGCTAGAATGAAGCTAGGCTCGTCTGCCGAAAGCAGCGGAGCACCAGTTCATGCGCATCCTCGCCGTCGACATGGGCACCGGCACCCAGGACATCGTCCTCTTCGACTCGTCCGGGCCGCCCGAGAACAGCGTTAAGCTGGTGATGCCCAGCGCTACCGCAATAGCGGCCGGGCGGATCAGGCGCGCGACAGAAGCTCGCCGTCCGGTGCTGCTCACCGGCGTCATCCAGGGCGGCGGCCCGTGTCATTGGGCGCTGGAGGACCACCTCAAGGCAGGCTGTGAGGCGTATGCCACGCCGGAGGCGGCGCGCACGTTCGACGACGACTTGGAGCGCGTCCGGGCGATGGGCGTGCGCGTCGTCGGCGAGGACGAGGTTGTGTCGGTTCTGGGTGGAGACGGCGTGCTGCGCGTCGAGCTTCGCGACCTGGACTTGGCCGCTATCCGGGGCGCGCTGGCCGCGTTCGACGTATCGGGCGACTTCGACGGGCTGGCGCTCGGCTGCCTCGATCACGGTGACTCGCCGCCGGACTACTCGGACCGTCTCTTCCGCTTCGATCATCTCCGGCGAGTGGTGGAGCGGAAGAACGACCTCCTCGCGTTCGCCTACCTTCCCGAAGAACTACCGGAGTATCTCACCCGCGCGCGCGCCATGTTGGGCTGCGCGGCAGGGGAGGAGCACATCGTCTTCCTGGATACGGGGCCGGCCGCGGCGCTGGGAGCGCTCCAGGATCCGCATGTAGCTGCCGCAGAGAAGCAGCTCGTGCTGAACCTGGGCAACATGCACGCGCTCGGCTTCCACCTTCACGGGACGCACATCTATAGCCTGTACGAGCACCACACGGGCGAGATGACCACGGAGCGCATCGAGGACTTCACCGAGCGTCTTGCTCAGGGAACGCTGGCCCACGAGGAGGTCTTCGGGAGCAAGGGCCACGGCGCGTTCTACGCCGACCGGTCGGCGGACGGCGGCCGCCCCTTCCTCGCCGTTACCGGCCCTCAGCGCGGACGGCTGCGGGGCAGCCGGCTGGAGCCGTACTTCGCCACTCCTCACGGGGACATGATGGTGAGCGGCTGCTTCGGCCTCGTCCGCGCCTTCGGCGCGCGCTACCCGGAGCATGGGGAGGAGATCGAGCGGGCCCTGGCCGTCGAGCCTTCTCCCGCGACCCCGTGATCCGGACGAGGCGAGTCTACGATCCCCCGTCTCCCGACGACGGCTACCGGCTCCTGGTCATGCGCCTCTGGCCGAGAGGCGTGAAAAGGGATTCCGTGGGCGGTTGGGAGAAGGAGCTGGGTCCGAGTCTTGAGCTGCTGCGTGCCTACCGTTCCCGGGCTATCGGTTGGGAGGCGTTCGCGGAACGCTATCGGGCGGAGATGGCGGAGAAGCCCGAGCTGCTGGCTGAGCTGTCGCGCCGTGCCCGGCGCGGCACTGTCACGCTGCTCTGCACCGAAGAGGATGATTCGCGCTGCCACCGCTCCTTGCTGAAGGCGTTGCTGGAAGAAGGAGGAGGGCTGGCAGACGGCACGCGGACTGCGGGCCGGCGTGCCTGGGAAACGCCTACGGCCCCCGCATGATCTTGCGGAGGAAGGGTGGCATGAGCCCCGTGATGACGCCCGGCGGCTCCGAGATATCGTTGATCTCCAGCCCCTGGGGCGTGTAGCGCCAGGTGCGGAACCCGTACACGTCGATCTCCAGCATCCTGCAGATTCGCTTCGCCAGGCCGCCCTGGCCGACGGGAACGTAGAGATAGAAGGCGACGTCGGGCAGCCGTGCCAGGGGCGTCCAGACCTGCTCCGCCTGCTCCTCGGTTACGGTGTCGCCCGTCTCGACCCGCGCCAGCATCCGGAGGAGGTTGCCGGGCGTCTCCACTACCACGATGTCCGGCGTCAGCTCGTTCCCGTCCTCCGCCGTCACCGGCATGGTCACCTCGGGAACGTTGACAAAGGCGCGGTAGGAGGGGAACTGCGGCGTCGGCAACTCGAAGCGCGCCTTGGCGATGTCTTGGACTGCCCGCTGGTGCAGCTCCTCACGGCTCTTGGGGGCCGGCTGCAGGAGCTTCTCGATGTCCATCCAGCGGCTGTCGGTTGTCACAGTGCACCTCCCGGCGCTTTCCTTCCGTCGGCTCGCAAAGTCCCGGACAATGATAGGAGATGAGTGCGGTAGCGTCCAGGTGACGGGCGCGTGGCCGGCAGGTTGCGCTGGGGCAGTCGCCTTCTCGCGTGCCCGTCATCTCGGACCGGGGTTCTTGGGAGCGGATTCTGAGAGGCTTCGATGATGGCCTGCGTGCCGGGCAGTGCTCTGCGAGTTGGGCGGCCTCAAGCTCGATCTCGGGCGATTATTGTTGATCGGGACATCCGCTTGACAGTATTTCGATAGACCGCTAGTATGCATGACGGGCGGCACCCCCGGGTGCCGCCAGTTGTATTGCATGACGAAGTACATATTCGTCACGGGCGGGGTCGTAAGCTCCGTCGGTAAGGGGATCGCCTGCGCGGCCATCGGCAGGATCCTCAAGTCTCGCGGCCTCTCCGTCGCCATCCAGAAACTCGACCCATACCTCAACGTCGACCCGGGCACTATGTCTCCCTACCAGCATGGTGAGGTGTTCGTCACCACGGACGGCAGCGAGACGGACCTGGACCTCGGTCACTACGAGAGGTTCTTGGACGCGGACCTGACGCGGAGTAGCTCCGTCACCACCGGCCAGATCTACCAGGCGGTGCTGGCCGGGGAGCGGCGCGGCGACTTCCTGGGCGGCACCATCCAGCCGATCCCCCACCTTACCAACGAGATCAAGGGCCGCATTCGCGGCGTCGGCCGGGAGAGCGGGGCGGACGCGGTCATCGTGGAAGTAGGGGGCACGGTCGGTGACATTGAGGGACAACCTTTCCTCGAGGCGATCCGCCAGATGCGGAAAGAGGAGAGCACTGACGACACGCTCTCTATCCACGTGACGCTCATGCCCTACATAGCGGCTACCGGTGAATTAAAGACCAAACCCACGCAGCACAGCGTGCGCGAGCTCCGGAGCATGGGCATCCAGCCCGACGTCATCATCTGCCGGAGCGATTACCCCGTGGACGACGAGCTGAGGGCGAAGATCTCACTCTTCTGCGACGTGGAGCAGCGGGGGGTCATCCCTCTGGTGACGATGCCCAGCATCTATCAGGTGCCCCTGGTGCTGGAAGAGGCAGGTCTGGACGAGTATATCCTGGAGCTGATGTGCATCTCCGGCACTCGGCGCGACCTGGCGGACTGGCGCCAGCTTGTGGATCGGCTGCAGCACCCAGCCGGTCGGGTGACCGTCGCTGTCGTAGGGAAGTACGTGGAGTTGCACGACGCCTACATCTCGGTCAGGGAGGCGCTGATTCACGCCGGCGTCCATCACGACGTAGCGGTTGAGATCCGGTGGGTCCACTCGGAGTTGCTGGAAAGGGGCGACCTCAGTTCGCTGGAGGGAGTGGACGGCATTGTGGTGCCGGGCGGTTTCGGCGAGCGGGGCATCGAGGGCAAGGTTCGCGCGGCGCGTTTGGCCCGGACTCAGAGCGTGCCTTACCTGGGTCTCTGCTTGGGCATGCAGGTGATGGTCGTTGAGGCAGCCCGCAGCGCGCTGGCGACCGACGGCGCGAACTCGAGCGAGTTTGCGCCCGGAACACGCCACCCGGTCATCAGCCTTCTGTCCGAGCAGGAGGGGGTCACCGACAAGGGGGCCACCATGCGTCTCGGACATTATCCGTGCCGGCTGGTTCCCGGCACGAAGGCCCACCAGGCGTATGGCGTGGACGAAGTGAATGAGCGCCATCGCCATCGCTATGAGTTCAACAATGCGTATCGCGAGGTGCTTGCGGAGGCCGGTCTCGTTGCGAGCGGCCTCTCGCCCGACGGCCAACTGGTTGAAATCTGCGAGATCAGGGGACACCCGTTCATGGTGGGCTCGCAGTTCCATCCGGAGTTCCAGTCGCGACCTCTGCGGCCCCACCCGCTGTTCCGTGACTTCATGGCGGCCGCCGTGGCCTACGCAGCTCGAAGGTCCTCTTCGCGAGCGGGGACCGCGGCGGAGCGTGTGGCATCAGATGTTCACGGTGTTGTCGTGGGCGGTGGCTCCTAGCGAGACGGAAGAGCGAGAACGAGGGGAATCCCTGATGTTCGGGCACGACGGGCACGCGGTACCGTGTACGGTGAAGCGCCCGCTGACGGATGTCGGAATCGAGCGCTTCGCCGCAGGCGCTCGAAGCTACGCGAGAGGACCAGCGCGGGAGCGCGTGAACCCTTGACATTTCAGCGGGACATGCGGTATTGCAGTAGTAGAGAAATTCATTCACCATAGAGTTGTTAGCCGTCGGCGCCTGCATCTCCCGGCGCCCGATGAATTCCCCAACTGAACCGGAAGCCTGACGACGATAACCGGAAACGACGCCGCTGTGCGGCACGAGGCTGTGTAGACATGGAGCGCCAATTGACCATTAGCGAACTAGAGAGCAAGACACGAGAAGACCTGTTGGACCTGGCCAAGAACCTGGGCGTGACAGGCTACAGCACGATGAAGAAGCAAGACCTCGTCGTTCGAGTGATCCAGGCTCGGACGGAGCAAGAGGGCAACATCTTCGCCCAGGGGATCCTGCAGACGGTAGACGACGGCTACGGCTTCCTCCGGGGAGACTCGATGCTGCCCACCGTCAACGATGTGTACGTCTCCCAGTCTCAGGTCCGTCGGTTCGCGTTGCGCACCGGCGATCAAGTCATGGGACAGGTGCGGCCGCCCAAGGACAGCGAGAAGTACTACGGCCTGCTTCGAGTAGAGGCGGTGAACGGCCTTGACCCGGAGGTTGCCAAGCAGCGTCCGGTCTTCGAGAGCTTGACGGCCATCTTTCCTGACGAGCTGATCGATTTGGAGACCGGCCATCCGGGCATAGACGATCTGTCACAGCGGGTGCTTAATCTCATCGCCCCCATCGGCCGGGGCCAGCGTGCCCTCGTCGTCTCGCCCCCCAAGGCCGGCAAGACCTTCCTCCTCAAGGCGATCGCTCACGGCATCATGGCCAACTATGAGGACATCCACCTGATGGTCGTCCTCATCGGCGAGCGGCCGGAGGAAGTGACGGACATGAAGCGCTCCGTGGCGGGAGACGTGATCGCGTCCACCTTTGACGAGCCGGTGGAGGACCACACAAGGGTGGCGGAGATGGCCCTGGACCGCGCAAAGCGGCTGGTGGAGGGCGGCCAGGACGTCGTGATTCTGCTCGATAGTATCACCCGCCTTACCCGCGCATACAACGTGGCAATGCCCCCCAGCGGGCGCACGCTCTCAGGTGGGATCGACCCGGTGGCGCTGTACCCGCCCAAGCGATTCTTCGGCGCGGCGCGCAACACCGAGGAGAGCGGCAGCCTCACCGTAGTCGCCACCTGTCTCGTCGACACGAATAGCCGCATGGACGAGGTGATCTTCGAGGAGTTCAAGGGCACCGGCAACATGGAGGCGCACCTAGACCGGCGGCTGGCAGACAGGCGCATCTACCCCTCGATCGACATCATGCGCAGCAGCACCCGTCGTGAGGAGCTGCTCATGGATGAGAAGACGCTCCAACAGGTGTGGTTGGTGCGCCGCATGATGGCCATGATCGGGGGCAACTCGCCCAACCCTACCGAGGCCACGGAGCGGCTGCTCGAGCGGCTGGCGCGCAGCAGCAACAACCAGGAGTTCCTCACCACCCTCAAGGACGAGATGTAGACGGTCGCGCCTCCGCGCCCGGTAGTGTCCTGCACCGTCCCCGCGGCGCTCCCAGGTGGGCGCAACGCTCCCGATCTCCTTCGATTGTAGCTGCTATCTCCGCTGTCCTGATGTACACCTGCCGCGCGCTCGCGCGGCCGCCGCTGTGGAACCGGACCGGCCTGGCCCCGTGCTGGCGATCATGGGCCGGGCCCGCGCTGTCTTCCCCGTTCGGCCGCGGACGATGGGTTCCTGCTCCGGCCCCTGTTGTGTCTCACGGCGCTCTTCGAGCAGAGGCGACATAAGCATCAACAAATAGGAATGAATCCGCTTTGCCCTCTTGACAGAGCGAGGCAAACAGTGTCTAATACTACGGACTTAGGGGAAATCCCTAGGGATAGGGGAGAGACCGAGGGAGCGGGCTTATTCACGAATTCGAAAAGCGCGTACTGCTCGCCGCCGGCGGCTCCGGCACGAGAGACGCTGTGTCTATGGCGAATGGAGCACAGGTGTACGCGTTGGCCAGGGAGCGACGCAGGCCCGTGCTGCACGGGCTGGTGCTGGGCCTGATCCTATTCGGCGCCTTCCTCTCCTTCTTCGCCTCCAAGACGTTCTCCTTGCAGCTTGATAATACGGCTCCCGTCACGGGGCTTTCACTGCCGGGCATCGGTGCTCTGCGGCCGGAGGACCCGGTGCTGATGTCCGCGGTGCTGCCGGCCACCGTCAGTCGGGAGGAGATGGAGGCGGGGCTGGTCGCGCTGGACGGACAGCCCGTTGCAGACGTGGAGGCAAAGCTGGAGGCGATGGAGCTGGCGACGCCCGCGCCCGCGCTGCCGTACCACCTGTACACCGTGGTGGAGGGCGATACGGCCAGTTCGATTGCGGCGCGCTACGGCGTGGACCTGCAGTACTTGTTATGGGCGAATCCGGACCTGCGCGACGGCGAGTTTCTGGTCTTGGGTCAATTGCTGATCGTTCCCGCCGCGAACGGTATTCTGCACGACGTGCGGTACGGGGAGACGCTGAGCGATATCGCGATGCGCTACGGGGTGACGGTGGATGAGATCGTGGCGTGGCCGGGCAACGGGATCGGTTCGCCGGACCAGGTAGTGGAGGATCAGATGGTCTTCGTGCCGGGAGGCGTGCTGCCTGTGCTGCCGGTACCGGAACCGACGGTCGAGCAACCGGTGGCCGTGGAGGCGCCTGCCCCAGCGCCGGCCCCCGCCCCTGCGCCGGTAGCGGCGGCGCCCGCCCCGCCCGTGGCGAGCAGCGGACTGATCTGGCCGGTGTACGGTCCCATCTCCAGCTATATGGATGGTTCGCACCCCCTGGGCATCGACATCGATCTGTACAGCAACCCGTTTGCGCCGATCGCGGCGGCCACCTCGGGCACGGTCACCTTCGCCGGAGGCGATCCCTGCTGCTCCTACGGCCTGTACGTCGTTATCGTCAGCCCGGACGGCATCGAGACTCTGTACGGGCACTTCTCCAGCATTGCCGTCTCCGTGGGCCAGCAGGTATCGCAGGGGCAGACGATCGGGAACGCGGGCTGCACCGGCTACTGCACCGGCAACCACCTCCACTTCGAGGTGATCGATAACGGGGTCCGCGTCAACCCCTTAGCGTACCTACCGTAGGCGAGAGCCCTTCTCCTCATCCGCCAACCAGAGAGAACTCCGTGCTAGCCGCGGTAGTCCAGCACTTGCGTCTTCGTCTCGTGGGGAAGCGTGCTCTTGGTGACGGAGAGCTTCGGCTGTCGCTCGTCAAAGGCGCCCGGCGCGCCGATCTCCTTGAGGAAACGGTCCAGTGGGTCGAGCTTCGCCCTGGCGGCCGGGGTCTGGTAGTGCATCGGGAGCACCAGCTTGGGCTCCAGGAGGCTCACTGTCTCGGCGGCCGAGGCGGCGCCGATGGTGTTGCTCCCGCCCACCGGCGTGAGCAGAATATCGACGCTGCCGAGCTCTTCCACCTGCGCGGGCGTCGGCACGTGGCCCAGGTCACCAAGGTGGCAGACCCGCATGTCGTCCAGCTCGAAGACGTAGGCCGTGTTCTTGCCCAGCCGCGTCCCGTTCTCCTTGTCGTGGTAGGTGCGGATACCCTTGATCAGCACGCCCGCTATCTCGAACTCGCCCGGGCCCTGGACGACGCGGGGCGTGCCGGCCACGGCCGCGACGTTGCTGTGGCCGGGGTGGTCATGGCTGACGGTAACGATGTCCGCCGTGGGCCGACCGATGGCGTAGCCCGTGCTCTTGGCGCATGGGTCGATGACGATGGCCGCCTCACGGCCGCGTAGCCGAAAGCATGAGTGGCCGAGCCAGGTGATCTCCATGAGCGACTCCTCTCTCCCAGCTTACGACGGCGAGGGGCGTGGCGCCATCACCTCCCGCTCTCGCGGTCGGGAAGCGCGCCCCGCATGGCGGGCTGTCGGGTCCACTTGCGCCGAGTGGATCAGCTCGGGCTCAGGCGGCGGCTTGCGGGAGCAGCCCGAGGGCGGGAATTGCCCGTTCGATATTGTCGGTGGCTAGCTGCCGCCGGTACTGACGTGGGCTGCTTGCGCCTTCAGGTGCACTCGCCCCACGGGCACCCACTCGAGTACCAGCGCGCCCCAGACGAGCCCCCCGCCGAAGGCCACCAATACCAGTCGGTCGCCGTCGCGCAGGCGGCCTTGCTCCAGCGCCTCCTGCAGCGCCATGGGGATCGAGGCGGACGAGGTATTGCCGACGCGGTCAACGTTCACCATCGCCCGCTCCATCGGCAGTCCCAATGCCTTGGCGGTGGCATTGATGATGCGCAGGTTCGCCTGATGGGGGATGAGCAGGTCGATGTCGTCCAGCGTGAGGCCGGCGGCCTCCACCGCCTCCCTGGTGGACGACTCCATCGCGTGGACGGCGAACTTGAAGATCTGGCGTCCGTCCATCGATACGAGGTACCGGCCTGGCTCGGTGGAGCCTGCCGGGCCGCACGGGCCCGGCGCGTAGAGCGCTCGGGCGCCGCTGCCTTCGCTGTGGAGGACGAAGGACAGCGGTCCGCCGCGATCCGAGGCCTCCAGCACGACCGCGCCTGCGCCGTCGCCGAACAGGACGCACGTGCCCCGGTCCTTCCAGTCGATGATGCGCGAGAGGACGTCGCTGCCAATGACCAGCGCCCGGCGGTACGTGCCGCTCGCGATGAACTGGGAGGCGGTGGCAAGGGCGGAAAGGAAGCCGACACAGGCCGCGTTTACGTCGAAGGCCCCAGCCCGCCGGGCGCCCAGTCCCTCTTGCACCAGTGAGGAGACGGCCGGGAACATGCCGTCCGGCGTGGTGGTGGCGGTGATGATGAGATCCAGGTCATCAGGGTCTATCTCAGCCTGCGCGATCGCCTGCCTGGCCGCCTCGATGCCCATCGTGCTGGCAGTTTCGTTGGCGGCGGCGATGTGGCGCTCGCGAACCCCGGTGCGCTCCTGGATCCAGGTGTCGGAGGTGTCAACCATCCGTTCCAGATCGAAGTTCGTGAGAACTCGATCCGGCAGGTATTTGCCGACACCGGCGATGCGGGCGCGAGTGTTCAACGGAGTTCGCTCCCCTGCTGGTCTAGCCGCTGATCCAGGATTCTATGGCACGCAGTATACCACGGCGATCCCTTATGACAGATAAAAGTTCTCTTATGACTGGGCTAAGCGGCGGCATGTGTAAGAAGTTGGCTCGATGGATCGAGCCGTCACAGTGACCGGCCGCGAACGGGACATGTACTGTACATAATCTAGCGCTGCGGCACGATCCGGCCGGTCGGCTTGACAGGCCGGAAGCTGGCTGTTAGATTGAATCTTGAGGATTAGCACTCTCACCTGTAGAGTGCTAATCGGCTATCAGGACGGGATCCCAATGCTAACGGAGCGCCAGTCTCGCATCCTGGAATTCGTGATCAGCGAGTACGTGGAGACCGCCGCGCCCGTGGCGTCGCAGTTCATCCGGCGCAAGTACAAGCTTGGGGCCTCCGCCGCCACGATCCGCAACGAGATGGCGGAACTGGAGGCGCAGGGCTATCTGAGGCAGCCGCACACCTCGTCCGGGCGTATTCCCACGAATATGGGGTTCCGCTTCTACGTAGAAGGGTTGATGCGGGAGGAAGAGCTGCCCTGGGAGGCTCAGCAGACCATTCGACACCAGTTTCATCAGGTCGCGCGAGGCCAGGAGGCGTGGATGCATCTGGCCGCTTCCCTTCTGGCGAGGTTGGCCGAGAATGCCGCCGTGGTGACGGCCCCTCGCAGGGACGCCTGTCACATCAAGCATCTGGAGCTGGTGAGCCTGCACGACTACACGCTGCTTCTCGTCCTGGTGCTGGACGAGGGCCGGCTCGAGCAGCAGATCCTTCCGCTGGAGGAGGCCCGCAGCCAGGACAAGCTGACCGAGATGGCGGGACGGCTCAACCGCCTCTTCGCCGGGCTAAGCGTGGGCGAGGTGGCCTCCAAGGAGGCAGATCTGGATCCATTCGAGCGCCGCGTGATTGATGCCGTGGCAGCGATCATGCGGTCCGTGGACGAGGGTGGGGTCGAGGAGGCGTATCTGGAAGGGTTGCGGCACGTACTGGGCCAGCCGGAGTTCGCGAGCAGCGAGCGGACGCTTGGCCTTTTGGAGCTGCTGGATGAGCACAATCTGAGTCGCGCCATTCCTCTCCGAGCTCTCGCCAGGGAGGGAGTGACGGTCATTATCGGCGCCGACAACCCCCGCCTTGCTGCGGCGGGGGAGGCGATGCGGGCGTGCAGCGTTGTCGTGGGGGCGTATGGCGCTCCGGAGATGGCCTCGGGCGCCCTCGCGGTCCTGGGGCCGGTGCGCATGCGCTATCCGCGCGCGATCTCGACCGTTCGCTACCTGTCGAACGTGATGAGCGAGTTGCTCTCGGAGTATCAGGACTAGCGCTGCGATAGGTGAGCGGAAGTGACGGACAAGAAGAAGCGAGGGGAAGCGCCGGAGGAGTCGGAATGGGCCGCGCCTGAGGCGCCGGAGGAAGCAGAGCCGACGGACCTGGAGGGATGGAGAAGGCGCCTTCGGGAGGAGACCGAGAAGGCTCAGACTCATCTCTCCAGCTGGCAGCGGGCCGCCGCCGACTACCAGAACCTGAAGCGGCGCATGGAGCAGGAGCGCTCCGAGGTGGGCCGGCTGGCCAACGCCTCGTTGGTGATCAACCTGCTGCCGCTCCTGGACGATCTGGAGCGGGCCCTGCGCACCGTCGACACGAAGCTGGCCGGTCTCACCTGGATCGACGGCGTGTGGCTCATCTACCGGAAGTTCCAGGCCGTGCTGGAGAACGCGGGCGTCAAGGAGATCGAGGCCGACGGCCTGCCGTTCGACCCGAATGTGCACGAGGCGATCAGCGAGGCGCCCGGCGAAGAGGGAAAGGTGGTCTCCGTCGTGCAGAAAGGCTACATGCTCGGTGAACGCGTCATCCGCCCGAGCATGGTCATCGTGGGAAGGAAGGCGGATGGCGAGGAGCCTCAATCTGAGCAGGACGGAGACTAGTAATGGTTTACGCGCACGAAGAAAGACGTCTTCAAGCCGCGTTCAGACGGTTTGCGGATACGCAAGCTCGCTTGGATGAGCTCACCCTTGATGTATGCGAATTGGTGCCGGGAGTTCCGATATCGCCGGAACCCGGCGATGCCGCGCGGCGCTTGGCACGGCGCGGAGCCAGTGCCGCTCGTGACCAGGCCTTGCGTGACTTGAAAGGGCTCGTTCGCCAGAAGGAAAGACCGTAATGCTTAGAGTTGCGGCCGTCGGTCTCGGCGCCGCGGCCAGTGACGTCGCTGCTGCGGAGCGATAGACATGGGCACCTTCCGAGCTAGCATTGAAATTGCCGACTCCCAACGAGGGAGATACGAAGCCATAGAAGCGATGGTGGACACTGGCGCCACCTACACTTGGGTCCCCCGCGATGTGCTGGCGAGGTTGGGGGTTGAGCCCGAGTTCCGGAGACAGTTCATTACGGCCGATGGCCGCGCCATCGAGCGAGACATGGCCGAGACCAGGGTTCGCTACGATGGTCAGGAGCGGACGACCATGGTGGTCTTCGGCGATGACGGCTCGATGCCGCTATTGGGAGCCTACACGCTGGAAGGACTGGGCTTGGCCGCAGACCCCGTTGGCAAACGCCTCATCCCGGTTCCGGGGTATGCTCTCGGCGCAGGGCTCGTTCGTAACGTGACATGAAGCCGGGGACATTGAGCGGACATCTGAGATGTGAACCCTTCGATGAAAAGGTCAAGCCGGTCTGCAGGAGGGAACCATGCCTAGGGTAATTGGAATCGACCTTGGAACCACCAACAGCGCCGTCGCCGTCATGGAGGCGGGCGAGCCGACGGTGATCCCAAACTCCGAGGGTGGGCGCGTCACACCGTCCGTCGTCGCGGTCAGCAAGGCGGGTGAGCGGTTGGTGGGCACCGTCGCCAAACGACAGGCGGTGACGAACCCGGAGAACACGATCTACTCGATCAAGCGCCTCATGGGACGCCGGTTCGAGGATGAGGAGGTGCAGCGCGATGTCACGCTGCTCTCCTACAAGATCGAGAAGGCGCCCAACGGCGACGCCCAGGTGACCATGGGCGGCAAGACCTACTCCCCGGCGGAGGTCTCGGCCATGGTCCTCCAGAAGCTCAAGACCGACGCTGAGGCCTACCTGGGTGATTCCGTCACCGAGGCGGTGATCACGGTCCCGGCTTATTTCAACGATAGCCAGCGTCAGGCCACCAAGGACGCTGGTGCCATCGCGGGACTTGAGGTCTTGCGTATCATCAACGAGCCCACGGCCGCTTCCCTCGCCTATGGCCTTGAGAAGAAGTCGGACGAGGTCATCGCCGTCTATGACCTGGGCGGCGGCACGTTCGACATCTCGATCCTGGAGCTCGGCGAGGGCACGTTCCAGGTGAAGTCGACGAGCGGCGATACCCATCTCGGAGGAGACGACCTGGACCAGCGCATCATCGATTGGCTGGTGGACGAGTTCAGGCGCGACCAGGGCATCGACCTCAGGCAGGACCCCATGGCCCTGCAGCGCCTCAGGGAGGGGGCGGAGAAGGCGAAGATCGAGCTATCCACGGTGCTCCAGACGGACGTGAACCTGCCGTTCGTCACGGCCGATGCCTCCGGCCCCAAGCACATGAACATCACCCTCACCCGGGCCAAGCTCGAGCAACTGGTGGGCGACCTGATCGAGGGCACGCTGGGCCCCTGCCAGCAGGCGCTCTCCGACGCCGGCATGACCGCCGCCCAGGTGGACGAGGTGGTGCTCGTCGGGGGCCAGACCCGCATGCCAAAGGTGCAGGAGACCGTCCGGCAGTTCTTCGGCAAGGAGCCGCACAAGGGCGTGAACCCCGACGAGGTGGTCGCCGTCGGCGCCGCTATCCAGGCCGGCGTCCTCAAGGGCGACGTGAGCGACGTGCTGCTCCTGGACGTCACGCCGCTGACGCTGGGCATCGAGACGCTGGGCGGTGTCGCCACGCCCATCATCCCGCGGAACACGACCATCCCGACCAGCAAGGGCCAGACCTTCTCCACCGCGGCGGACAACCAGCCCAGCGTGGAGATCCACGTGCTCCAGGGCGAGCGCTCCATGGCCCAGGACAACAAGTCGTTGGGGCGGTTCATCCTCGACGGCATCCCCCCCGCGCCGCGCGGTATCCCCCAGGTCGAGGTCACCTTCGATCTCGATGCGAACGGCATCCTCAACGTGAACGCTCAGGACAAGGCGACCGGGCGTGAGCAGAAGATCACCATCACCGCCGCCTCCGGCCTGAGCAAGGAAGAGGTGGAGAAGCTCCGCCAGGAGGCCGAGGCCCACGCCGAGGACGACCGCCGGCGCCGCGAGGAGATAGAGCTGCGGAACCAGGCGGACACGCTGGCCTACACCGCTGAGAAGACGCTGCGCGAGCAGGGCGAGAAGGTGCCCGCCGAGGTGAAGTCCGAGGTGGAGGAGAAGGTGAAGGCGGTGCGCGACGCTCTGCAAGGCCAGGACCCGGAGGCCGTGCGGCAGGCGGCGGCGGCGCTGGGCGAGTCGATCCAGAAGATCGGTGCGGCCATGTACGGCGAGCCGGGCGCCGAGGGTGGTCCCGAGGCCGCCGGCGGGCCGGGCGAGGGGCCGGCTGCTGAGGGCGAAGGCGAGGGCAAGCCCGAAGAAGGTACTGTAGAGGGCGAGTACCGAGAGGTGTAGACACGTCGCACCAGAGTGAACGGCGCGTGCGCCGCCTCTACGACCGCCTGGCCCCCTGGTATGACTGGACCATGCGGCTGGGAGCGCTTCTGGGGGGCTTCTCGGACACGAGAGAGCGCCGGACGATGGTGGGGCGCCTTGAGCTGCAGCCGGGCCAGCGGGCCCTGGAGGTGAGCGTCGGCACAGGGACCAACCTGCCGTTCATGGCGGATGCCGTCGGCGCAGCGGGCCGGTTGGTAGGTCTCGATCTTTCCCGCGGCATGCTCAGGCAGTGCGAGAAGAAGGCTCGGCGTCAGGGGCTGGCTGCTTGCCTGATTGAAGGTGAGGCGGCGCATCTGCCCTTCCCCGACGGCGCGTTCGATGCGGTGCTGCATTTCGGCGGCATCAATGAGTTCGGTGACAAGAAGGGGGCGGTGGAGGAGATGGCGCGGGTGGCGAAGCCCGGCGCTAAGGTCGTCATCGCCGATGAGGGCGTGAACCCCAACAAGCCCCCTTCGTTTCGCAACCGGCTGCTGTTGCGACTGAACCCGCTCTACGAGACCGAGCCGCCGACCGACTTGATTCCGTCCGAGGCGCGGGACCTCCGCGTGACCTGGTTCCGCGCTGACCGCTGCTATCTGATCGACTTCGAGAATCCGTAGGGTAGCCCGCCTGGGCGTGGGCTTCGCTGCCTGCCCTGGGACCAGCACCTGCAGCTCTAGACCACTCGTTGAGCGGGGGTCCGCCGCTAGCTTGGTTAGAAGGCCACGTTGGCTCTTGCATGTGATGGTACAATGCTGGCACAAGCTGGCAGAAATGGACCGCCAACGATCGCACGACCACGCGAGGGAAGCCTGTGACCGCCGCCCCACGGGTGCGGATGCAAGCGATCTTCGTGTCCTTGCAGGCGCCGATGACGTTGCTGCCATCTCTGGAGAGCTCGGCATGAATCAGGACGACGCGAGGGCCGACCTCGGCTACGAGGTCGGCGTGCTGGAGGGCGAGCGCGAGTATGCGTTTCATGCTTGACGAGAACATGCGACGAGCACGAGTCGCGGCCGGCTGCACCATAGCGCCTTCGCCATGACGCGCAACAAGATACGCTTGAGCGCCCGGGCAGCACTCGTAGGGTTGCTATGTAGCACCGTGGTGGTGAGCGGCGTGCTGGGTCACGCGGAGCTCGCAGCCGAAACGGAGCCGGACATCCGGGGTGAATGGGGCTTCGGTTTTACAGTTGGCGGGACGAGCGGTCCGACGTTTCTCTGTATTGCGTCTCTGATTCCGGAGCAATCGGGGCTGTCGAATATCATGAGTTGCGAGATCGGGTTCGTGCAGCTCGCTGGAACGAGAGACAAGGCCGATGGCACCTTCAGCCTTTCGGGTCAGCTCTGGGACCGCACCTTGAGTATGACCGGGACCTTCGATTCACCCGAGAGCTACTATCCGGCGGACGGCACGTGGACATTGGAAGACTCGCCCGGGGGGACATTCGTCGGCGTTCATGCGCTGTTCGGCCGAGGCATCGTAAGATGCCCAACCGAGCCGTTCGGCCCTTTCCCCGGTAGGCAGCTCAGCAGCATTGATGCCTTGCTCATTCTGCAGTACGTTGCGGGACTGGCCCCGAGTCTGCCCTGCAGATACCTCGGCGACGTGAACGTGGACGGCGACATAACGGCAGAGGATGCGGCCCTCGTGCTTGAGTACACCGCGCGGCTTATCGAACACTTCCCGCCGTTCTAACGCTCGTCTGGCCGTCCGCCGGCCTCAGGTCCAGTACCCGCAGCTCCAGGCCGCCCGCCGCGCGGCGGTCCGCCGAGAGTGTGTAGACCAGGTCGGTGCGGCTGCCTTCCTCGATGCCTTCCCCCTGCTGCCGGAAGGCGATCGCCGGCCAGGTGATCGCGCCGTCGCGGAGCTTGAGGCGCAGGTGCTGGCCGTCCTGCCCGATCAGCCACCGCTCCGTCACCACTGCGCCCCGGCTGAGGAAGACCGGCTCCGGGTTGCCGGGCCCGTGAGGCGCCAGCCGGCCCAGCCAGCGAATCTCCTCCCCTCGCAGCGCCGAGAGCGGCAGTTCCGCGTCGATGTCGATGGTCGGCGTCAGGTCCACCCCGGCGAGCTGTTGCTCGGCGTGGGCCAGCAACCGCTCCTTGATGGCCGCCAAGTTCTCGTTCTTAGCTGTATACCCTGCTGCCATCCGGTGGCCGCCGAAGCGCTCAAACAGATCCTCACAGATGCGCAGCGCCGCAGCCATGTCGAACGCTTCGATGCTGCGCGCGCTGGCCCGGCTGGTGCTCGCGCCTTTCTGGTAGACGACGGCAGGGCGGCTGTGTGACTCCGCCAGCCTGGACGCCACCAAACCGACGATGCCTGGATGGAACTCCGGGTGGCCTATCATGAGCAGCGGCGCGTCGCCTTCCTCGGCGACGAGGCCTTCCGCCAGCTGTAGGGCGTCCTCCGTGGCCTGCTGGCGGTCGCGGTTGAGGGCGTCCAGCTCGCCGGCGAGTTCCCGCGCGCGGTCATCGTTTGCGCAGACCAGCAGGTCGAAAGCGAGGCGCGCGTGGGCCAGGCGCCCGGCGGCGTTCAGCCGCGGCCCCAGACCGAAGGCGATGCCCTCGGTGTCGATGTGTTTCGCGTCGGTGCCCGACACGTCGAAGAGCGCTCGCAGCCCCGGCCGCTTCGTGTCGGCCAGCGCGGACAGCCCCTCGCGGACCAGCCGGCGGTTCTCTTGGACCAGGGGAGCCAGGTCGCAGACAGTGCCCAGGGCGACGAGCTCGAGCATCGACGGCTCGTCCGCCTGCCGGCGGAGCGCCTGGTCCAGCGCCAGCAACACGTAGTAGGCGACGCCGCACGCGGCCGGCTCGCCGGTCGAGGACTCGTCCCGCTTGGGGTTGACGATCGCGGTGGCGGCGGGGAGGAGCGGTGGCACGGTGTGATGGTCCAGGATCAGCACGTCCATACCCTGCTCGCGGGCGAAGGCGACCTCGCGGAGGGAGCTGGTCCCGCAGTCGGCGGTGACCAGCAGGGTGGCGCCAAGACCATGAAGCGACTCTATGGCGGCAGCGTTGAGACCGTACCCCTCGTTGACCCGGTGGGGCAGGTAGGGGATCGTCCGCGCTCCGAGCGATGCGAGCCCCTCGGTCAGCAGGGCGGCCGCCGTCACGCCGTCGACGTCGAAGTCGCCGAAGACGGCGACGGTCTCGCCGTCGTTGCAGGCCCGGGCGAGCCGTGCGACCGCGATATCAAGGTCCGGCAGGGCGAGCGGCGCCGCCGGCGCCGCGTCCAGGAATGCGTCCGCCTCCGCGGGTGTACGCACTCCCCTAAGCGCCAGCAGCCGCGCGATGAGCGGCGGCCAGTCGCCCGCGGGCACCGCCTCCGGATCGGGGCGCAGCGACCAGTGCATCGTACTCAGCGTCCTCGCAGCCGGCCGTCCCGGCGGGGGCGTGGGAGTCTAGCTCTGCGGCCGGTCCGCGGCGTGGTAGATGTGGGAGAGGGCGTGCAGCACCAGCGCCGTGTCCGCGATCTCAGCGATCGTGCCGTTGATCGGCCCGAAGCTGCGCCGCTGCTCGAGTTGCTCCTGCGGCATGCCCTGCACTATTTCGATGGCCTTCTCGTGCGATGCCTTGAAGGTCTCCATCAGCTCGGACTCGCTCATGCCCTCGCGGTCTGCGACGCCCTGGGCGTTGAAGGAGTCGATGTCAAAGCCTGCTCCCGGGTTCTGCCCCTCCTGCGCCTGCGCCAGCAGCGCCGCGAACCCCGGCAGCGCGTCCACGGTCGCCGTCAGGTGGCAGTAGATCTGCTTGACGTTCCAGCCGCCCTCTTCGTCGTGGACTTGCGCCTTCCAGTCCTCGGGCCCGAAACTGCCGGTGGTGCGCAAGCCCTCCCGGATAATCATCCGAAGGCCGTCGATGAGCTCCTCACGCGTCGTCATGATAGTGGTCCTCCTCAGAAGTGTGCTGCCTGCCGGCCCCGTGGCATGGCCGGCCCACCGGGCCACCCCGCTTCGGTAGCCCCGCTCGATGCGCTCAGTCTACTCTTCCAGCCGCCGGAAGACCACCGTCGCGTTGTGGCCGCCCAGCCCGACGGAATTGGAGAGCGCCGCCCGCACCCCCGCCTGCCGCGCCACGTTCGGCACGTAGTCCAGGTCACAGTCCGGATCGGGCACCTCGTAGTTGATCGTGGGCGGGATCAGGCCCTCATGGACGGCCTTTACGGCCACCAGCGCTTCGAGCGCGCCCGCGCCGCCCATCAGGTGGCCGACCATCGACTTGGTCGAACTGACCGCCAGCCGGTACGCGTGCTCGCCGAAGACGGCCTTGATGGCGGCCGTCTCCACCCTGTCGTTGAGCGGCGTGCCCGTCCCGTGGGGGTTGATGTAGTCGATCTCCTCCAGCGGCAGGCCCGATTTCCGGACCGCCATGCGCGTGGCCAGCACCGGCCCCCTGGCCGACTCGTGCGGAGCCTCCATGTCGTGCGCGTCATTGCTGGAGCCGTAGCCGACGACCTCGGCGTAGCAGCGGGCGCCGCGGGCGCGAGCCGACGCCAGGCTCTCCAGGACGAGCGCGGCCGCTCCCTCGCCTACGACGAATCCGTTGCGCCGGGCGTCGAACGGCTTGCAGGCCTTCGCGGGGTCCGGATCGGTGGCCACCCCGCGCAGCGCCTGGAATCCGGCCACGAGGATGGGAATGATCGGTTCGTCGGTACCGCCGCAGATGATGGCTCGCGCGTCTCCGCGCCGGATGGTTTCCATCGCCTCGCCGACGGCTGAGGTGCCGGTGGCGCAGGCCGAGGCCGGGCAGAAATTCGGTCCCTGTGCTCCCAGCGTGATCGCGATATGACCGGACGTGGCATCGGGGATCATATGCGAGATCAGGAACGGGCTGACCCGCCGAGCGCCCCGCTCACGGAGGATGCTCTCCTGCTCCATAAGGAACGTGTAGCTGCCGCCGGCAGAGCCGAAGAACACGCCCACCTCCTCCGCGTTCGATTCGTCCACGACCAGCCCCGCGTCGGCAACGGCCTCCAGCGCGGTGACGACCCCGTACCGCGCGGGGACCGTCATGCGCCGTAGCTCCTTGGCCGGAATGACCTCCTCGGGGTGAAAATCACGCACTTCCGCTACGATGTCGTTTTCGAAGGGCGAGGCGTCGAACTTGGTGAGTCGGCCGACGCCGGAGCGGCCGCCAACCATCGCCGCCCACGCCGTGGGCGCGTCGTTGCCCACCGGGCAGACGGCTCCCAGGCCGGTAACCACCACCCGTTGCTCGGCGGGCAGCTCAAAGAAGGGAGGATACGAGGATGTCTGGTTCATCGGCGGCGGCCCAGGGCCGTGGTGTGGGGAGGTCGGTCCGGTCGCGCCGGCGCCTGTCTGGGAACGAGGAGGCTGCGTGGCGCCCGCGTCACGGAGCGACCTCGACCTCTTGTCGAGTGGTCGGCTCCGGCTCGTGTCCATCGGTATCCGCCGGCCCGACGACGGGAACCGTGGCTGCCAGGACGTCGTAGGTCGAGTCGTCGTCGGCGCGCAGGACTTGCGCGTCTCCCTTGATGCGGCTGACCAGCTTCGAGAGCGCGTGTCCCGGCCCGACCTCCACGAACGGGCTCGCGCCTTCGTTGGCCATGGTGACGACGCAGCGCGCCCACTGCACTGCCGCGCAGATCTGATTGGAGAGTTCGTCGCGCACCTCCTCCGCCGTCGTCAGCAGCCTCGCGGAGATGTTGGATACCAGAGGCGGGTCGGGGTCGCGAAAGTGGAGCGCCGAGATGAAGCGCGATAGCTCGTGGGCGGCGTCTTTCATGAGAGGGGTATGGCCGGGAACGCTGATGCGGAGGGGCAGCGCCCGCCCGCCTCGCTCCTTGAGCAGGGCCATGGCCCGCTGGAGCGCGCCCGTCTCGCCGGAGATAACGGTCTGGTCGGGCGCATTGAGCACCGCCACGCCCACTTTCCCTTCGGGCGATGCCTCCCGGCACGCCTCGTCCACCTCGTGATCGCTCAGTCCCAGTATCGTGACCAGCCCGCCCGGCCGGTTGCGCGCCCACTCGGCCATCACGCGCCCGCGCTCGCGCACCAGCCGAAGCCCGTCGCTGAAGTCGATGGAGTCCGCCGCAACGGCGGCGCTGAACTGACCGAGGCTATGGCCGGCCATGAGCGACGGCCGCAGACGGCGTCCCTTCTCCTGCAGACGCTCGCGCAGATAGGCCAGGTAGGCGACGCTGGTGGTGAGGACGGCGGGCTGCGTGTTGACGGTATCCTTCAGCTCCTCCTCGGAGCCCTCGAAGCAGAGGTGGGAGATGCGGAACCCCAGCACCTCATCGGCCTGGGCGAAGACCTCGCGCGCCGCCCGCGAGACCTCGGCGATGCGCTTGCCCATCTCCGTGTGTTGCGAGCCCTGGCCGGGAAAGAGCAGCGCCAGGCCCCGACGGGGCTGCTCTTCAGGCGCCCCGGTCGGCTGCTCGTCGGTTGACGCGGTGTCGGGTGAAGCTTCCTTGGTCACCGCATGGTCTCCCGCGGCCCGAATCCGGCGGGCCGCTCGTCAATTTGATGGATAACTATAGCACGGGTATCGCAAACATCGAAACAATCGATAATGCCGGCGCTAGGCCGTATCGGCCACGATCTCGATTGCTTTCTACTCCTTGGGTCCGATGTCGGGGAGGTCGAAGTCGTCCACGGGGACGGCTTCCGCGCCCTTAAGGTCGGGCACCGTATCCGCCAGCAGCCGTTCGATGCCCATGCGCATCGTCATCGCGCTCATGGGGCAGCCGTTGCAGGCTCCCAGTAGCTGGAGGCGGGCTACCCCCTCCTGCGTCACCTCCAGCACCTTCACGTCGCCGCCGTGCGACTGGATGTAGGGCCGGATCTCGTTCAGGATCCGGTCGACCTGGCTTGCCAGCCTCCTGCGCTGCGGGCGCGTCATCTTGTCCATCGTTGTTTCGAGGGTAACACAGGGGCGTAAGCGACTCAAAGACCCCTCTTCCGCATACTTGGAGAGGCCTTCGGGCGGGCGCGCGTCGGCCTAACCCGCCCGGGCTTTGCTCTCGAAACCTACCTTGTTGTGCGTGCTGTCGCAGAACGGCTTGTTGGACGACTGGCCGCAGCGGCACAGGAGGATGGTGTCCTTCGTTTCGAACTCCTTGCCGTCCGCGTCGACGAGCTTCGCGCCGCCCTTCACGACATACGGCCCGTTGTCGGAAGGGGTGATCGTGACGTCTGCCATGCGTTCTCTCCTTGCTGAGCTCTGCAAGCACCGTTCCGGTCTTACCCTATCCCAGCGCTTTCGACGCTGTCAACGCTCTTCTTTCGCGCACTGTGTCCGGGCGCGGATGCGTTACGATGTGCGCGTGACCGACCTCATTCGACGCGCCCTTGCCGTGAACCAGGCGTTCCTCGCGCTCGGCAACGAGCGCTTCGAGGCGGAGGGCGCCGTCTTCGTGCGCAACCGCTCGCTGCCGGCGGTCCGCGACTGTAACCACGTCGCGCACGTCACCGCCTCGACCCCGGAGGAGATCGACCGGCTGCTGGCCCGCGTGGAACGCGAGTTCGACGGCCTGCCCCACCGTCGATTCGACCTCGACTTCACCGCGCCGCCCGAACTTGAGGCGCGCCTCGCCCATGAAGGCTACCGGCGGAACGATGTCCTGATTATGGTGCTCGAAGGCGACCTCGTCGGCGAGGCCCGGCCGCATGACGTCCGGGAGGTCGAGGACGAGGCCGGCTGGGCGGCCTATGCTTCGCTGTATGGGATCGACTGGCGGGAGTACCAGCAGCGCTCCAGCCAGGACGAGAGCGACCAGGTCGCCCGCGCGATGCTGCAGGCGCGCCGGATCAAGTCGCCTCCCATGCGCTACTGGCTCGTCTACCTCGACGGCGAGCCGCGCTCGTACGGGTCGTCCTGGGTGTCGGACGACGGCATGGGGCAGGTGGAGGACCTGTTCACCCATCCCGGCTTCCGCCACCGCGGCCTCGCGACCGCGCTCATCCATCGCAGCGTCGCCGATTGCCGGGAGCGCGGCGCTGGGCCCGTCGTCATCGTCTGCGACCCGGACGATACCCCCAAGGACATGTACGCCGCCATGGGCTTCCGCCCCGTGGCGATCAAGCGTGCCTGGTGGAAGGCGGCCCGTTGAAGAAACACCGTAGCCGAGCCTACCACGTCTTTCGTCACCCTGAACCAAACAGCCTGTGCGCCTGAGGCGGGGAGGATCTAGCGGACCGGCCTGTCCCCCGCACACCGCAGGGGCGCATCGCGATGCGCCCCTACATGGCTATGGCACATCAGGACGTTGAAAAGAGGACTCGCTCCGCTGTGCCATGCCGAGCCTGTCGAGGCGCCGGCTGCTGGCGGGCACCCCCGGCGTAGGGGCGCACGGCCGTGCGCCCCTACATCCGCCCTCATCTTAGGGGCCGACCTCGTCCATCACGCCATCCGTCATCCTGAGCGAAGCGAAGGATCTAGCCGCTGGCGAGGCGGCCCAACATGGCCATGGCACATCAGGACGCTGGAAGGACAGGCACGCACCGTTCCTGCCATGCCGAGCCTGTCGAGGTATCGCCCGTCGGCGGGCGGTCCCCGGGCTACGGGCGCACGGCCGTGCGCCCCCACCATCCTCTCCCCCCAATCCAACATAATTTCCCCTCAACCAGGCGCCCGGCCCTGCTATAATGGCCTTGCTGGGACCCTCTAAAGCGCTAGAATGTTTACGCACCTTCACCTTCACACTGAGTACAGCCTCCTCGACGGCCTCTCCCGCATCCCCCAGCTCCTCGACCGGGTGCGTGAGATGGGGCAGGAGGCATGCGCCATCACCGACCACGGCGCCCTCTACGGCGCCATCGATTTCTACCAGGAGGCGCGCAGCCGCCACATCAAGCCGATCATCGGGGTCGAGGCGTACGTGGCGCACGGCAAGCGCCGGTCGCACGACGCGAAGGAGAAGTCGCCCCACCACCTGACGCTGCTCGCCCGCAACCAGGAGGGCTATCGGAACCTGCTGGCTCTGGTCACCAAGGCCAACTTGGAGGGCTACTACTACAAGCCGCGCATGGACCGCGAGCTGTTCGAGCAGCACGGCGCGGGCATCATCGCCCTCTCCGGCTGTCAGTCCGGCGAGATACGCCGCCTGCTCATGGACGGCCGCCGCGACGACGCCCTGGCGCTGGCGAACTGGTCGCGCGAGGTCTTCGACGGCTACTACTTCGAGCTGCAGGAGAACGGCCTGCCCGAGGTGACGGCGGTCAACAAGCAGCTCGTGGAGCTCTCGCGCGAGCACGGCATCCCTGTCGTCGCCACCGCCGACAGCCACTACGTCTGCTCGGAAGATGCCCCCGACCACGAAGTCCTCCTCTGCATCGGCACCAACTCGTCGATGCTGGACGAGAAGCGCATGCGCATGAACGCTCCGGTCTACTACGTGCTGTCCGAGGAGGAGATGCGCGCCCGCTTCGACGGCCTGCCGGAGGCGGTCGACAACACCCAGCACGTCGCGGAGTCCTGCGACCTGACCCTGGAGTTCGGCCGACTCCACCTGCCGGACGCCGAGTTGCCGTCGGGCATCAGCCCGGACGAGCACCTGGCGAAGCTGGCCTGGGACGGACTGGAGCGCCGGTACCCGAACGCCGCCGAGGCCGTCCGCCGCCTCCTCCAGTACGAGCTGGATGTCGTGCGCGAGACCGGCTTCACGAACTACATCCTCGTCGTGTACGATTTTGCGCAGTTCGCGCGCAGCAATGGCATCGCCATGGGCGTGCGCGGCTCAGCCGCCGCCAGCGTCCTGCTCTACTGCCTGGACGTGACCGACGTCGAGCCGCTGGCCCACCGCCTCGTCTTCGAGCGGTTCCTCAACGTGGAGCGGCGCGAGATGCCGGACGTGGACTTCGACTTCGCCGACGACCGCCGCGACGAGGTGATCCGCTACGCCGCGGAGCGCTACGGCCACGACCACGTCGCCCAGATCATCACCTTCGGGACGCTCGGGGCGAAAGCGGCCATCCGGGACACCGGCCGCGCCCTCGGCATGACCTACGGCGAGACCGACCGCGTCGCCCGCCTGGTGCCCAGCCTGCTCAACATGACCCTCGACCGGGCGCTGGACGAGAGCCGGGACCTGGCCCTCGCCTACGAGGCTGACGAACAGGTCCAGAAGCTCGTGGACACCGCCCGACGGCTGGAGGGCATCGCCCGCCACGCCAGCACCCACGCGGCGGGTCTCGTCATCTCTCGAGAGCCCCTGGTGGAGCACGTGCCGCTCCAGCGCCCGCCCCGCGGCGACGAGTCGGCCATCCCGACCACCCAGTACGCCATGGAACAGGTGGCGCAGATCGGCCTGCTCAAGCTGGATCTGCTGGGGCTGGTGAACCTCACCATCCTCGGCCGCGCCGTCGAGCACATCCGCCGCTCACGCGGTGTCGAGCTGGACCTGCGCAGCCTGCCCGACGGCGACCCGGAGACGTACGCGCTGCTGTCGAAGGGCGAGACCTTCGGCGTGTTCCAGTTGGAGTCGGCCGGGATGCGACGGTCCATCCAGGAGCTCAGGCCCAACAGCCTCGGCGACCTGGCCGCCATGGTCGCGCTCTACCGGCCCGGCCCGATCCAGCACATCCCGATCTTCTGCGCCGCCAAGCACGGCGAGCAGAAGATCGTCTACCCGCACGCCGACCTGGCCGACATCCTGGACGAGACCTACGGCGTCATCACCTATCAGGACCAGGTGCTGCTCATCGCGCAGAAGTTCGCCGGCTACACCCTGGGCGAGGCCGACGTCATGCGCAAGGCGATGGGCAAGAAGATCCCGGAGGTGATGCGCGCAGAGCGGGACAGGTTCGTCAAGGGCGCCAAGCGCAACGGCTACAACGAAGGGGAAGCCCAGGAGATCTTCGAGCTCATCCTGCCGTTCGCCGGCTACGCGTTCAACAAGGCCCACGCCGTCTGCTACGCGACCATCGCCTACCAGACGGCCTATCTCAAGGCGCACTACCCCGCCGAGTACATGACGGCCGTGCTCGCGCTCGCGGCCAGCCACCCGACGGGCGCCCAGGACCGTATCGCGGCCGCCGTGGCGGAGTGCGCGAAGCTGGGTATCTCGGTCGCGCCGCCGGACGTCAACCGCAGCCAGGCGAACTTCGCACTGGAGTCGCGGGAGGAAGGCGGCGCGACGATCCGCTTCGGGCTGCAGCAGATCAAGAACGTCGGCGCGGGCGCCGCCGAGACCATCGTGGAGGAGCGAGACCGGGAGGGTCCCTTTGCCTCCATCGAGGACTTCTGCCGTCGTGTCGATCTGAAGACGGTCAACAAGCGGGCGCTGGAGGGTCTGATCAAGGCGGGCGCTCTAACCGCCTTCGGCGATCGTGGCACGCACCTGGCGAACCTGGACCGGCTCGTCTCGCTGGCACAGCGGGAGCAACGGCTGAAGGAGTCGGGCCAGGCGACGATGTTCGACCTGTTCGGTGACCAGGTTGCCACGCCGATGCCGCCCCTGCGTCTGGAGGAAGCGCCCGTGCCGCGCGCCGAGGAGCTCATGTGGGAGAAGGAGCTGCTGGGCGTGTACGTCTCTGAGCACCCTTTCAAGGCTGCGGCCGGCGTTCTGTTGCCCCAGGTCAATGCCGTCTGCGCCGAGCTGGCCGCCGAGGGGCGCCCGTCTCAGCCGCCCGGAGCCAACGGCGAAGCGGAAGTCGAGACGGGAACGGCGGCACTGCCACGGCAGGGCCGAGAGGCCACGGTCGCCGGCATGGTGGGCAATACGCGCCGGCTGTACACGCGCGACGGCCGGCCCTTCTGCGCCGCGGAGGTGGAGGACCTCTCCGGAAGCGTGGAGGTCACCGTCTGGCCGGAGCTCTTCGAGCGCACGCAGGACCTCTGGCTGGAGGGGAACATCGTCGTGATGCAGGTGAGGGTGCGGGAGCGGGGCGGGCGCCTGCAGATCGCCGTCCAGCAGGTGGAGCTCTACCAGGCAGCCGATGGAGTTTCCTTCGGTTTCGTACCGCCGCCCTGGCTGTCGAAGCAGCCGGGAGGCAGGAACGGTGAGCGAGGCAACGGGAAGCCGCATCAGGAGACTGAGACCAGGGCCAAGAGCCAAGAGCCGGCGGCGGCGGAAGGGCCGGCTGATGAACCGCAGGCCCAGGTCCAAGATGACTCCTCGCCTGCGGAGGAGCCGGCCCCGACCGGACGGGAGGCGGGTGGCGTCGCCACGGCCGTTCGCGGCACCCTCCGGATCGAGCTGCGGGAGACGGAGGACGAGGCGGCGGACCGCGACCGGCTTCGGCTGGTCATGGCGGCGCTGCGGGACTTCGCAGGCGAGGACGACGTTCGGGTGACGGTACACACGCTGGAGGGTGAGGCGCAGCAGGTGGCGCTGCCGCCCGCCCGCGCCTGTCCGGAGCTGACCGCGCGCCTGAGCGAGGTGCTGGAGGGCGCCGGCGAGGCCCGGATTGTGAACGGCGGCTAGCTGGACTTCTTGCCCCTCATTCCCCTGGCCGCGTATCCTGAGCCGTCGTGGACTGGCGCAAGCGCTACGCCGACAAGCTGGTGACGGCCGAGGAGGCCGTCGCTGGCGTTCAGTCCGGCCAGTCGGTCACCATCGGTATGTTCGACGGCATGCCGCCGTCGCTCTGCACCGCGCTGGCCAATCGGGCGCCGGAGCTAGAGGACGTGACGGTCTTCCACTTCGTGACGCCGTTCGCTTGGTTCAAGTTCAACGAGGGCCGACCGCCCGGCAGGCCTCCAGCCTTCCGCCAGCTCACGCCCTTCGCCACCAACGTGGACCGCGCCGCAGTGCGGGAAGGCAAGATGGAGTACGTGCCGGTCGGGCTCTGGCGGAGCGGGCAGTTGCCCTACGGCGTGGGCCCGTTCGATTACCACCTCTGCACCATCTCGCCGCCGGACGCGGATGGCTGGTGCTCGTTCGGCAACTCGGTCTGGATGAACCCCACTTTTGCCGACCACAGCCGAACGACGATCGCGGAGGTGGACGAAGGGGCCATCCGCACCGGCGGACACAACCGCATCCACATCGACCGTGTCTCGCGCCTGGTGGAACCGGACCCCGTTGCGCGTGGCAAGGTGCGGCGCGCCATGGCCCGTGCCCAAGAGCGTACCGACGAGGAGCAGGCCGCCGCCGAGGTGATCTGCACCCTCGTGGGCATGGAGCTGATCCGCGACGGGGATACGCTCCAGATCGGTACTGGCGCCGTCTCGGCCGCCCTGGCGCTGTTCCTGGGCCACCGCCGTGACCTTGGCATCCACACCGAACTGCTGCCGGGCGGCATCGTCGAGCTGGTGGAGAGGGGCGTCGTGACAGGCCGGCGCAAGGGCACCCATCCCGCCAAGGTCGTCGCGACGGGTATCGCGCTCCTCCCCGATGAGGAGATGGAGCGCATCGACGGCAACCCCGCCTTCGAGCTGTATGACTTCACCTACACGGACGACATTGACGTGCTGAGGCGGGAGCCGCGACTGGTGGCGGTCAACAACGCAATGCAGGTGGACCTCACCGGGCAGGTGAACGGCGAGGCGGTGGGTCCCTGGCCCTACACGGGCCCCGGCGGCCAGACCGCCTTTGCCGTCACGGCCGCCCATGCCGACGAGGGAAGGAGCGTCGTCGTGCTCCCCTCGTCGTATCTGCGAAGAGGCGACCGCGGGTCGCGCATCGTGGCGGCGCTGGACGAGGCCGCGCCGGTGACGGTGCCGCGTACCGCCGTGGACTATGTCGTGACGGAACGAGGCATCGCCACACTGCGGGGCAAGACCCTGCGTGAGCGGATCGGCGAGCTCCTCGCCGTCGCCCATCCGGACTGCCTACCGGAGCTGAAGGAGCAGGCCGGGCGGATCTACGGCTGGAGTTTCTAGACCGGCCGGTGCACCGCTTGCGGCGGAGCCGGCTCGGCCGGGGACGTGCCCGGCCGCGGCGTTCCTTGGTAGTGAGCCTGCGGAGCTAGCCCGCGCACGGTGCGGGCCTGCCGATCGTTCGCATCCAGTCCAGACTCACGCCCTGTCGCAACTGTGCGACCACCAGGTATGCCCAGAGCAGTGCGACCGGAGCGGGCTTCGCCGCGTGGTAGAGCACTACGCCCCAGGCCGGCCACACGTGCTGCACGGCGATGGTAGAGTCCGGCAACGGCCCTGTGTTCCACACGTGGTTCAGCAGCCAGTAGGGTGTGGGTACGGCCAGCAGCGCGAACACGACAAGCGCCCACGCTCGCGCAGCTGGACGGAGCGCCACGAGGAGCACCAGGGCGGGCAGCAACATGACATAATGGAACTCCCACACGACGCCGTAGGACAGGAAGAAGGCCGACACCCAGATGGCAAGGAGCGCCACCGGATCGGCCTTCCGTGCCAGGAAGGTGGCGCATAGAGAAAGCGCCACGACTGCGATCATGAGCGCCACCGTGGCGGCCGCCGGCGCGTTGGTGGTGGGGGAACCCAGCGCCCTCACCGAGTTCTGCAGGAGGCCAAGTGCCCCGTGATCGCCCGGCGAATAGGGCAGGTAGTCCTCGTTGAGGAAGGTCGTGAAGTTCTTTCGGAAGAAGACCTCCAGGTCGCCAGGGCGCCAGAGGAAGTAGGGTACGTTCAGCCCGACCAGGACCGCCCCTGCGATGAGCGACCTCCACCAGCCGATGCGCACGAGAATGGGCGCGACCAGAGCGCTGTTGCTCTTTGCCACCAGCGAGATTGCCCAGGGCACCCCGCCCAGCGCTTCGCGCCCGCGGAGGATACCGATTCCCAACCAGAACAGCGCCGTTGCCATGAGAAAGGAAAACTGGCCCATGTGCTGCTCCAGGTAGAACAGCGGGAACACGAGCCACATCGCTGTGGCTATGATGCCCCAGCGCCCTTTGCCGGCGATCACCAGTGTCGCAATGGCGTTCGCGAGCAGAAGCAGCTCGTTGAAGGCAACCCAGCCCCAGTAGGCCCACCACGGCGGCAGGACGTTCGCGGGCACGGCGAACGCGTAAGCAAAGAGGGGGACGTAACGGTACGGAGAATAGAAGGGCGTTCCGGACGAACTGGTCAGATCGTACTCGTACACGGACCGGTTCTCCAGGGCCCGGTGCCCGGCTTCGTAGATGGCGAAGAAGTCGACGCCGCGTGGCGAGCCGTCGGAGGAGTAGAAGACGGGATCCAGGTAGCCCCAGAACAGCGATCCCATTAGGAGCAGGTGCACGGCCATCGCCGCGCCCAGTACCCAGCGTGACCACGGCCTGGCCATCAGCTCTTGAATGGTCGCCAACACCTCCTGAAACCTCCCCGGCTGATCATGCAGTGCTTACAACCCCAGTAACGTGCCAGTCATCACGGACTATACACCACGCTGCAGAGGTCGATGAGCCGGTTCGCACCAGGACACTGGTTGCTCGGTGCCCGGCCTGGACCGCTTGGTGGTATGCGGCTCTCGGGAGGCGCGGACCGTTCGGCCCTTGCGCCTACAAGCTCATGTGGGCTTAGATAGGCTCGCGCCCGCCCGACGGTGGGGTAGGGCCACCAACCCGTGCGTACACACAGCTCAGGAGGAGGAGGATCATGGGTGACCGACTGAAGGATCGCGTGGCCATCGTTACCGGAGCGGGGCGCGGCATCGGCAGGGGCGAAGCGGTTCTGCTGGCGCAGGAGGGCGCGGCCGTCGTCGTGAACGACTTCGGGGGCACCGGCTCCGGCGAGGGCGGCGACAAGGCGCCCGCCGACGAGGTGGTGTCGGAGATCACGGCGGCCGGCGGCAGGGCCGTCGCCAACTACGGCAGTGTCGCCGACTATGCCGTGTGCGAGGAGATGGTGAAGCAGGCGGTCGACTCCTTCGGCCGGCTGGACATCGTCGTGAACAACGCCGGCATCCTGCGCGACCGGATGGTCTTCAACATGAGCGAGGAAGAGTGGGACGTGGTGGTTGCTGTTCACCTGAAGGGCCACTTCAACCTCACGCGCCACGCCTGCAACGTCTTTCGGCGGCAGCGCTCCGGCGTCATCGTCAACACGTCGTCGGAGTCGGGACTCGGCAACATGGGACAGGCGAACTACGCCGCGGCCAAGGAGGGGATCGTCGGTCTCACGCGCACGACAGCCCGCGACATGGGCCGCTACGGCGTGCGCTGCAACGCGATCCGGCCACGCGCGGCGACGCGGCTCACGATCAGCGACGAGATGAAGGCCGCCGCGGAGCGCGGCCGCGCCGCGGGGATGACGCTGGAGATGCTCGAGGGCTTCGAGAAAGCGAACCCGCCGGAGGCGATCGGCCCGCTCGTGGTCTGGCTCTGCAGCGACGAGTCGGCCAACGTGAACGGCCGCACCTTCCTGGTCGCCGGCAACCAGATCGGGCTCTACAGCGAGCCGGAGATCGTCGCCGACATCACCTCCGACCACGGGTGGGACATTGAGGAGGTATCGAAGCTGATGCCGGAGAAGGTGACCAAGGGCCTCACCAACCTGTTCCCTCCCAAGGAACAGAAGAAGTAGGGCAGGCTGCGTCCTGGTATCGGACGCACGCGCGTGTCTGGTCACGGCGGGCCGCTTCGTGCGTGCTAGAATGGGCACGTGAGCAAGAACGAGGCAGAGTTCGCCCGCTGGTTTGGGCAGGCGCGGGACGACTTGAGCGCCGCCAGCGACAGCAAAGCCAGTGGTCACCACGAATGGGCCTGCTTCCAGGCGCAGCAGGCGGCCGAAAAGGCACTGAAGGCGTTTCTCTTCTTGCAGGGGAAGCGGCAGTTCATCTCACACTCGGTCCAGCACCTGCTGAGGGAGGCCCAGGAGCTCGACGAGGCATTCCGGGATGTGACAAGGGCAAGACGCCTTGATGAGTACTACATCCCAACTCGTTACCCGAACGGACTGCCTGGTACCACCCGCCCCCATGAGTTCTACGATGAGGAGGAGGCCGACGAATGCCTCGAGCTAGCCCGGTCGGTGCTCGCCGTTATCGACCGGATCCGGCCGTCGTAGAACGGGCCGTTGCTGCCATCGCTCAACGCTGCCGGCCGCAGCGCATCATCGTCTTCGGATCGTTTGCGCGCGGCGACACGCACGAGCTGAGTGACCTCGATCTCATCGTCGTCGCGCAGACGGACGAGCGGTTCTTCGACCGCATCGGCCGCGTGCGGGACGCCTGCGCAGACGTTAATGTGGACGTGCGGCCCCTGGTGTACACGCCGGCAGAGCTTGCGCAGATGCTGGACGAGGGAAATGATTTCCTTGAGACCGCGCTGGCGGAGGGCGTCGTGGCATACGAGGCGCCCGGCTGACGGGCGCCATCGGTCCCGCGTCCAGCCTCTTAGGCGCCGCTGCTACGGTCAATACATGGGCGATGAACGACCGGGTCGCGCCCGCCAGACCCTCGATCCTTCTTCCCAGTGGTTCCGCTGTTCTGTCTGCTTGCGGCATGGGCGTTTGTTGGCCTCTGCGGCTTGCGCCCAATGTCAGTGCACTTCCATGGTGCCAGCACGGGGTAGAATGTCGGTCTCGCGCCGTGCAGCGCAGCCTTCTGCGCTACGGTTGCCACCGCCGCAGCACCGTGCCTGCCCCGGCAGCCACGGCGAGGGAGAGCAGGCGACCCGCGTCCTGGTCACGTATATGCCGGGCCGGAGGACGTCTCGGGCGAGGACGTGGTGGGATCGGCGCTGGAGTCCATCCCGGTGCTGTAGGAACCTGGTTCGCGACTAGTGCTACCCGCGCTGCAATCGCCATACCGCGCCTGCCGCGACAACCGTGGCGAGAGAGAGCAGGCAGCCCACGACGATCAGCGGAGCCAGCGGGGACGGCTGCCCGCGTCCGGCGCCCGCGGCCGGGAGTTGGCTTGCGCCGGGTGTTGGAGGCGGCGTAGAGCTTCGAACTGGCGAGGCCGTGCTGGTGGGCAGGGTCGCGGTCTCTGTTGCCGTCGGGAACGCGCCCGTTGTCCAGCGAATCGTGGCTGAGCAATCACCGTAGGGGGCCTCCACCAAAGCAACCGCTCCAGCTAGCGTCCGCCCGTCCAAGCGGGCACCATCAAACCTGATCAAGTGTAGTCCCGTGGATAGCTGCACCAACTGGACCAGACCGCCCGGGCTGGCTTCGAGGGGCTCCGGAGGCTCGAAGAACATGCGAATGCTGACTGAGTTGTCCCCAGGTATGCATGGCTCGAACGATACGCCCTTGAGGCCGAGCGATGTCACGCCCTCGCCGGACGGGTCCATGGTGAGGACAAGGCTTCCTTCGGAGCCTTCCAGCGTAGGGTAATAGGCGACATCGTCGGGGCCAGGCGGCGTATCTACCGGGCCTTCAGCCGTCCAATCGACTTGCCCTGCGTCGGAGCAGCCGCCGACCATGCAAATGACGTACGTGGCGGTGCCGGCCGCCTCCGTGTCGGTAAGAAGGGTTCCTTCTATGCTCGCAGCTCCGCGCACCATGCCGGCCAGGCTTCCAGGGAGTCCAAACTCGAAATGGCCGTCCGTGATGGATGCGGGCGGCTGGAAGTAAAGCGTCCTTGAGAACGTGGTCTCGATTGCCGGACCGGTGGGCGGGAGAAGGCGGAACTCAACCGCATCGGCCTCTGCTCGAACGATGCCTGTATGGTCGGCGGTGGTCGTGATGCTGATCGTGCCGCCTTGCTCAGCCGGACCCTCGAACGTCAGGTCGGCGGAGGAATCGCCGTCGCCACTCGCGCCCGATGCCCAGCCCGGTAGAAAGACGAGAACCGCAGAGACAGCAAGCGCTGCCGCTGCCACCCGAATGCCCGGCGTCTGGCCCGATCCTTTTTCTACCATGGGGTCCCGCCTCCTCGGCTGCAACGATAGCGGTGGTTCCCCGGCCTGTCAACCGCTTTGACAGCATGCACCCCGCGCTGCGACACTTGTCCCCGTGAGGACGCTCTGGTTGCTGATCAGACGGACCGTGCGGGAGTACGGCGCCGACAACTGCTCGCACATGGCCGCGGCCATCTCCTACTATGTCCTGTTCTCCGTCGTTCCGCTGGCGATCTTCACCGTCTCCATCTTTGGGATGGTGGTGCGCAACCAGTCGCTCCAACAGGACGTGGCCAATGGGATCGTGGACTTCCTCAATGTCGAGCGAGGAGTCCCCGTAATCATGCCGAACCGTGACGCCATCGAGAGGAAGTATGGCACCAAGGCGCTGGAGGAGATCGCTGCCGCGCTCGCCGAGCTGCCCGACCCGGATGCCGAGGCTTTGGCGGCGACGATCGATCAGGGAGGAACGGTCAACGTGGCCGGCTGGACGCTGGGCAAGAAGGAGCTGGCCGCCCGCAGCAACAACATCGTGACGGATACAGTGAAGGGCGTATCCAACGTAAGCGCGCCGCTGACAATTGTTGGGCTCGTGGGCATGGCCTGGGCTGCCTCGGCCATGTTCGGCGCCATCCGCAAGTCGCTCAATGTTGCCTGGGACACCGAGGTGCACCGACCCGTCGTCCAGCAGAAGCTGATCGACCTGGGGATGGTGGTTGGGCTGGGGGCGCTGCTGGGCGCGTCGGTGGCGGGCACGGCGGCGTTGCGCACGCTCCGAACGCTGAGCGACCAGAACCTGACCCCGCTTTCTGAGGGCACGGGCTTCTTCTGGGCCGTCGTGCCGTTCTTCCTGCCCGCGATCTTGTCGTTCGTCGTGTTCATGCTCGTCTATCGCTACGTGCCCAATGCGCCGGCGGGCTTCCGTGAAGTCTGGCCGGGGGCGCTGCTCGCCGCCGTCCTGTTCGAGGTCTTGAAGAACGGCTTCGCGATCTACATCGCCAATTTCAACAACTACGACGTGGCATATGGGGCTCTGGGCGGCATCCTGCTCTTCCTCCTGTGGACGTATCTCACCTCGAACATCCTGCTGATCGGGGCGGAGCTGGCGTCCGAGTACCCGCGCGTGCTTCGCGGCGACTATGACGACGCGGAGGCCCGTCCGAAGGAGCAGAGCCCGCTGCGCGAGACGGTCGTTCGTGCCGTACTCGGCCTGTTCCACCACCACGAGCCAAGAAAGCCTGAGCCACCCGGCGATGCCGGGGCCGGCAGCTAGCCCCCGCCTACGCGCCAGGTGTGCTAGGATCGACCTCGCCGGTTGGAGAAGCGAGCACGCCCGCCGGCGCTAGGAGGTATTGCCATGCCTTCCGTGGCTGAAGGTGGTGTACAGGTCGGGCACGACTTGGGCTCGATGAAGTATGAGATCACGCCGCAGCTCATCGGCGATTACTCCGAATCCGTCGATGACCGGCACGAATGGTACTCCGGCCCCTCGCCGTTCGGCGGGCCGGCGGCGCCCGCGCTCCTCCTCCACTCAGCGGGGTACGGTTTCGGCGGCTGGTATCTCTCTCCCGTCTACGGCAACCTGCACGCCCGACAGGAGTGGGAGCTCTTCGCGCCCATCATGGTTGGCGATACCGTGACCGCGCGCAGCACGATCGTCGACCGCTTCCTGAAGCGCAACCGGGACTACGTGGTCAACGAGACCCAGGTCTTCGGCGCCGACGGCCGTCTGATCAGCCGTAGCCGCATCCATCAGAGCTTCGTCCTGGAAGAAACGAAGGAGGAGCTGGCCGTCGACAAGAGCCGCGAGAAGTCGGCGGGACGCCGCTTCGAGATGGGCGCTGGTGAGTATGAGGAGGAGGTCCCGCCGCTCGAGAAGACCGTGACGCCGGCCATGTGCAAGAAGTTCTCCCCGGGCACGAACTACCACAACGACGTCGAAGAGGCGAAGAAGATGGGCTTTCCGGACATCGTCGTGCAGGGAATGATGCCCATCTGCTTCCTGTCGGAGATGATGACGCGTCGCTTCGGTGAGGGCTGGTACGTCGGCGGCCGGATGCTGGTCAACCTGGTCAACGTTCTGTGGGGTGGGGACGGGGCCGCCGTCTGCCGCGGCGTGGTGCGCGAGTTCACGCCGGAGGGCAAGCGTCAACGTGCCAAGTGCGAGATCTGGGCCGAGAAGGCCGACGGCACCAAGATCATCGTTGGCAGCGCGAGCGCTGTCGTGTAGGAGAGTGACTCTGAGACGAGCGAGGGGTCCAGCGGGAGGAGGGACAGACCTTCCCCGCCGAAGGCGGGTCCGCCTCTGGCGGAAGGTCTGTCCGGCCCCGACCGCTTCGCTCAGAACGAGAATGAATACTGAGGAGGAACGATGTATCGTATCGCGGTGATTCCGGGTGATGGCATTGGTGCGGAGGTGGTCCGTGAGGGGCTGAAGGTACTGGAGGCCGCGGCTGCCAAGACCGGCGTCAAGTACGAGTTGGAGCACTACGACGTGGGTGGGGATCGCTACCTGGCCACCGGTGAGGTGCTGCCGGACTCGGTCCTCGATGAGCTGCGCGGCTTCGACACGATCTACCTGGGCGCTGTGGGTCACCCGGAGGTTGCGCCGGGCATCCTGGAGAAGGGACTGCTGCTGCGCATCCGGTTCGAGCTGGACCAGTACATCAACCTGCGCCCGGTGAAGCTCTACGAAGGTGTCGACACGCCGCTCAAGGACAAGGGCCCGAAAGAGATCGACTTCGTCATCGTGCGGGAGAACACGGAGGGGCTGTACAGCGGCATGGGCGGCATCCAGTACAAGGGCACGCCCCACGAGGTATCGACGCAGATCCACATGACGACCCGGCACGGCGCGGAGCGCTGCATCCGCTACGCCTTCGAGTTCTGCCGCAAGCGGGACCGGGAGAAGAAGCTCACTCTATCCGCCAAGACGAACGTCCTCACCTTCGTTCACGACACCTGGTGGCGCGCGTTCGAGGAGGTGGGCGAGGCCGACTATCCCGACATCAAACGCGACTACGCCCACGTGGACGCGACATCGATGTGGATGGTGAAGAACCCCGAGTGGTTCGACGTCATCGTGACCGAGAACATGTTCGGCGACATCATCACCGACCTGGGGGCGATGATCCAGGGCGGGCTGGGCGTGGCCGCCGGCGGCAACATCAATCCGGAGGGCGTCTCCATGTTCGAGCCCATCGGCGGCTCCGCGCCCAAGTACACCGGCTTGAACGTCGCCTGCCCCATCGCGGCCATCAGCGCGGCTCAGATGATGATGGAGACGCTGGGCGAAGAGGAGACGGCTCAGCGCATCGAACAGGGGGTGGCCCGCGCGCTCGCCTCCGGCAAGATCAAGTCGCTCCAGGCGGGGCAGATGGGGATGAGCACCTCAGAGATGGGCGACCTGATGGCTGGGCTCGCTGGGGAGTAGGGGCGGCCCTTCCCTCACCCGTAGAACGTGGCGGCGATGGCGCCCATGTGGGCCAGTAGCTTCTCCTGCGTTAGGCCGTAGGCCGGCGGGACCAGCCACAGCGAGTCGGCCACCTCCCACACCGGTTCCATCTTCCTCCGTACCTCGTCCGCCGTCCCGCAGACGACGAACGTCTCCGCCATCTCGTCCGGCACCAGCTCCCTGACCGACAGGTAGTCGCCCCGACGGACGCCCTCCTGCAGACGGCGCGCCTCCTCTCGGAAGCCGTGCGCCGCGAAGTACTCCTCGTACTGGCTCGCGCCGCCGTAGAAGGCGACGGTGCCCCGCGCGTCGTTGATCGCCTCGGCGCGGTCGTTGTTGATCGATACGAAGAAGCCCATCTGATACTCGATGTCCGAGCGCTGCTTGCCGCCGCGCTTCAGCCCGCGTTCCAGGTACTCCGGTATCTTCGTGGTCGCCCAGGGGATCGACCAGATGGGATGGCCCATCACGCCGTCGGCGATCTCCGCCGCCAGGCTCACCAGCGGGCCGCGCAGGGCGGCCACCCAGATCGGCAGGTCGGTCCGCAACGGAGGCGGCGGTGTCTGCATTTCGCTGAAGTCGTGCTTGTGGTAGGTGCCCTCGTAGCTCTTCAGCTCCCCGGTATGCGCCTTTTCGATCACCAGCCGAACGATCTCCACCACCTCGCGCATGTGGTCCAGCGGCTTGCCGTACGGCATGCCGTACATCCCCTCGATCCACGAGCGGACGCTGCATCCCAGTCCTAGCGTGAAGCGTCCGCCGCTGATGCGGTCCAGGTCCATCGCGGCCAGCGCCGTCTCGAACGGGCTCCGGGTGAAGGCGAGGGCGACGCCGGTCGCGAGGCGTATGTGCTCCGTCGCAGCGGCGGCGGCCGCCAGTGGAATGAACGGCGTCGTGTTGACCTGCACAGCCATCAGCCCCTCCAGGCCCGCTTCCTCCTGCCCCTTGGCATGCGCGGCGAGCACGGATGCGGGTAGGTTCGCGGGCATGGTGCCCCAGTATCGCTTGGTCTTGGTGGTCATGGCTGAGCCTCCTTCCAGGGACGGGTCGGCGGACCTGGGATGTTCGGCTCCATCACAGGCACATCCCACACCGCTCGCGTAATGCGGGACTGGCGGGGCTGCTCATGATACCCCGGGCGGTGTGTCGCTTTCCCCGCCGTTACCGGAGAGACAGACGCGCAGGAATCCGCGCATCTGCTCCATAGCCTCGCGCGGGACCTCACCATGTGCGCCCGGGTAGAACGTGACGCTCTTGGGGCCGGCCAGCGGGTCGAAGAGGCGAAAGACGGCCTCCCGCGAGAACATCTCGTCCTCGGACTGGTTGACGAGCAGGACCGGCCGGTCGATTCGCGCTGCCGCCCGGCTGAGCAGGTTCGGGCGTTCCGCCTGGATGCCCCCGATGGCGAAGACGGCGCAGCGGAACCGGGGCTCCTCCGCGACCGTTGGAATGCCCAGCACGGCGCCCATCGAGAAGCCCAGATAGGCGGCGGACTCGTTGCCCACGTCCGGCAGTTCGCCGCAGGCATCGACCGTGCGCTGCCAGTCGGCGACCATGGCCGGGAACGTCTCCCTGTCCATGAGGGCCGCCAGCGCCTCCTGCTCGACGTCGGTGCGGCCGTCCGAGCGCCGCTCCCCGTGTACAGGGCCGTCGATCACGGCACAGGCCCAGCCCTCGCCCCGCACGAGCCACTGGGCGATGGCGAGCATCTGCGGCTCGGCCTTCCGGCCGCCGGCGCCGTGGCCCAGCATGACGACGGGGCGCGGCCCGTGGGCGCCCTCCGGCGTAAAGATCAGGGCCGGGACGCGCCTCCCCTCATGACCGGCGATCCACAGGTGCCTGGTCGTGACGCCTTGTTCCGTCTCTCTTGGGCCTGTCTCCAGGATCGCACTGGCTGCCATCTCTCCTCCTCGTTCTGCCCTCGCGTCGGCACCGTTCCGACGGCAACCCAATGGTGCTCGATGGGGATGGCGATGTCAACGTGGCCGTCGCTCACCGAGCGGACCCACGAGCGCGCTAACCCACGAACACCTCGGCCCGGACCGGTGCGACGAGCGCGTTCGGGCCGTGGCTGAACTCGCTCCACCGCTCGCCGAGCGTCGATCTCCGGAAGCGACACTGCAGGCTGACGTGATCCGCCTTGTCCGAGAGGCTCAGGGACTCTGGTGGGAGGTTCCCCTCGGGCATGCCGGCCGGAGGGTCGGGTGCGGAGTCTGCCTGAGTGGGCGGAGCGACTCTCTCTCCGGCCGCTCGTGTGAAATCGACCCGGTGATGTATAGTGTGATGTATCCCAGAGAGGAGCCAAGCAGGCGAGTCATCTGATTCCCACGGGAGCCGGTGGTGCCATCGGCGTCGTCTTGCAGGTGTCGCCGTAACCCGCTAGTCTTAGCCGCCGCTCGGCTCCCGGGCACATCGAGAAGGAGGACCCACCATGTTCGAGACAGTCAAGACCGCCCCCGCCGACCCCATCCTCGGTCTCACCGAGGCTTTCAACCAGGACCCCAGCCCCGACAAGATCAACCTGTCGGTCGGCGTGTACAAGGACGGGAGCGGCAAGACGCCGGTGTTCGCGACAGTCAAGGAGGCCGAGCGACGCCTGCTCGAAGGTGAGACGACCAAGTCCTATCTTCCGATGCCCGGTGATCCGACCTATGGAAGTCTGGTGCAGAAGCTGATGTTGGGCGATGGCCACGGCATCGTTGCGGAAGGGCGCGGCGCCACGGCACACACTCCGGGCGGGACGGGTGCGCTGCGCGTGGCCGGCGACTATATCCATAAGGTGCATCCGGGATCCGCTATCTGGCTGAGCGACCCGACCTGGGCCAACCACCCCACCGTGTTCGGAGCGGCCGGCCTCGAGGTCAAGACCTACGCCTACCGCGATCCGGCCACCAACGGGCTCGACTTCAACGCGATGATCGAGTCGCTCGAGCAGGTTCCGGCGGGAGACGTGGTGCTGCTGCACGGCTGTTGCCACAACCCAACCGGCATCGACCCGACCGTCGAGCAGTGGTCGCAGGTCGGCGAGCTGATCCGCCGCCGAGGCGTGCTGCCGCTGGTGGACTTCGCGTATCAGGGCCTGGCCGATGGCATCGACCAGGACGGTGCGGGGCTGCGCGCGCTGGTCGAGCATGTCGACCAACTGCTCATCTCCTCCAGCTTCTCCAAGAACTTCGGCCTGTATCGCGAGCGCACCGGTGCCTTGACCATCATCGGGTCCACGGCCGAGCAGGCTCAGACCGTGATGAGTCAGGTGAAGCTGGTCATCCGCGCCAACTACTCGAATCCCCCCGCGCATGGCGGCGCGATCGTCATGACCGTGCTGCAGGACCCCGAGCTTCGGGCCAAGTGGGAGCTCGAGGTCGCCGAGATTCGCGACCGCATCAACGGCATGCGTCATCTCTTCGTCGAGACGCTCAAGGCCAAGGGCGTTACCCGCGACTTCTCCGCCATCACCCAGCAGCGCGGCATGTTCAGCTTCTCCGGCTTGACCAGGGAGCAGGTCGAGGAGCTGCGGGAGAAGCACTCGATCTACATCGTCGGCTCCGGCCGCATCAACGTCGCGGGCATGACCGAGGCGAACATGGGCCAGCTCTGCGACGCGATCGCCTCCGTCCTCTGACCTCGCAGGGGCGCACCGACCGAGACTGACGCCCGGCGTCGAGCTGGTGGAGATGGACTGCGCCGCGCTTGTTGGTGCCTAGCCCTTGATGGATCCCGCGAACAGGCCGCGCACCAGGTAGCGCTGGAAGGCCACGACGAGCAGCAGCATCGGCGCGAAGGCGATGATGGTGCTGGCGAACGCCACGTTGATGCGCTGGAGGTTCTGCGCCTCGCTCGCGAGGCCGATCTGCACGGTTCGCATGTCGGGGTCGTTCGTGACCAGCAGTGGCCAGAGGTACTGGTTCCAGGCCTGCAGGAATGCGAAGATGGCCAGCGTCGCCAGCGCGCCTCTCGCCAGAGGAACCACGACGAAGAGGAGAAAGCGCAGGTGGCCATAGCCGTCCATTTCCGCCGCGTCCTTCAGCTCCTGCGGGATGGTCATGAAGTACTGGCGGAGCAGGAAGGTGCCGAAGCCTGTCGCGAGGAAGGGCGCCACCAATCCTTGGTAGGTATCCGTCCAGCCCAACCACTGGATGGTCTGGAAATTGGGGATGATGGCCACCTCCAGCGGCACCATCATCGTTGCGAGGAATAGCATGAAGAGGACGTTGCGACCGGGGAAGCGCAGGAAGGCGAACGCGTATGCGGCCAGCGTGGCCGTGACGAGCTGGCCCGCCGTGATCGCGGTCGCCATCACCACGCTGTTGAACAGGTAGCGGCCCAGCGGCGTATCGGCCACGCCGGAGCTACTCGAGAAGTAGTTGCCCCACTGCGGACTTGACGGCCACAGACTGGGTGGGGGATGGTCGAGGAACTGCGAAATCGGGTGGAGGCTGTTGACCACTGTCACGTAGATGGGGAAGAGCAGCACCGCCGCGCAGAGGATCAGGACGGCGTAGGCGGGCATGCGGCGGAGCCAGCGGCGGAGCGTCATCGGTAGAACACCCTCCCCGCCAGCAGACGGAACTGGGCAAGCGTCAGCACCAGCATGATCAAGAAGAGCGCGATCGCCTCCACTGAGGCGGCGCCCTTCTGGAAGTTCTCGAAACCATCCGTGTAGATCGAGTAGAGGAGCACGTTGCTCGCGTCGACCGGTCCGCCTCTGGTCAGGATGTCGATCTGGCCGAAGGACTGGAAGGCGAAGATCGTCCCGATTACGGAAGCAAAGAAGAGGGTCGGCGAGAGCATGGGCAGGGTGACGTGCCAGAACTGCGACCAGCGGCCGGCCCCGTCCACGCTCGCGCTCTCATACAGCTCGTCCGGGATGGTCTGGAGACCGGCGAGCACGATGATGGTGAAGAGCCCGATGTTCATCCAAATGGTTGTGAGCGATACGGAGATGAGCGCCCAGTTCGGGTCGATGAACCAGGATCCGACCTGGTCCACGACGCCTTGGTGCTCGTTCACCGCCCAGCCTCCGTCTTGTAGCCAGCTCACTTCGGGGACGCCGATGCTCGCCAGCATCTCGTTCATCACGCCGATCGTCGGGTGGAGGAGCACGAGCCACAGCACCGCCGCTATCGCGACCGATGCCGCCAGCGTCGAAGAGAAGATCGTGCGGAAGATGACGATGCCGGGCAGCTTCTGGTTCGCCAGCACCGCCAGGAAGGTCCCGATGGCGATCGCCGGCACGACTGTGTAGAGGGCGAACGTGCCCGTCACCAGGAGGCTGCTGATGAATGAGGACGAGGTGAGCACGTCTACATACTGGTCGAAGCCGACGTAGACTTGGCGCGTGCCGAACGGATTGCTGATGAAGAAGCCCAGATAGACAGACTTGGCGAGCGGGTAAAAGATGAACGTCCCGAACAGGATGAGCGAGGGGGCCAGGAAGGGGAGCGCGCCCAGGAGCTGCTTGACCCCGCGGGGAAGCATCGACCCACCACCGCCCAGCCGCTCTCCCCGCGCCGTCATGGGCCGATCCTGCGTCCGGTCGCCCCGTCGAAGAGGTGCAGGTGCTCCGGTGCCACCGCCAGCCGGAGCGGCGCTCCATGGTCGAGCCGCAGCGTGGTGGGCAGCCGCGCGACCAGCGAGCCGTGGGTAAGCGATACCGTCACGTGCTGTTCGCTCCCAAGTGATTCGACCACGTCCACCCGGCCGTCGAACGATGCCGCGAAGTTGCCGCTTTCGCCCTCGCAGGGTGCCAGGTGCTCGGGCCGGATGCCGACGATGATGCGCTCCACCGCCGACGAACGCAGCGCCGTCTCGAGCGCCGGCGGCAGACGCACGAAGGCGTCAGGTGTCTGGACGCCCGGCTGCCCGTCGTCCTGGGCGGGCTCTGCGTCAAGGAGATTCATCGCCGGGCTGCCGATGAACTCGGCGACGAACAGGTTGGCCGGCCGATCGTACACCTCCTGAGGCGGCCCCACCTGCTGGAGCAGGCCACCCTCCAGCACCGCGACGCGCTCGCCCATGGTCATCGCCTCCACTTGGTCGTGGGTGACGTAGATGAAGGTGGCGCCCAGCTCCCGGTGCAGCCTGATCAGCTCGGTGCGCATCTGAACGCGCATCTTCGAGTCCAGGTTTGAGAGGGGCTCGTCCATCAGGAAGGCCTGGGGCCGCCTGACGATGGCCCGGCCCAGCGCCACCCGCTGCTGCTGGCCCCCGGAGAGCTCACCCGGCCGCCTCTTGAGCAACTCCTGGATGCGCAACGCAGCCGCCGCCTCGCGCACGAGCTGGTCGATCTCGCCGCGGGCGAGCTTCCGCATTCGCAGACCGAAAGCCACGTTGTCGTAGACGGTCATGTGGGGATAGAGGGCGTAGTTCTGGAAGACCATCGCCAGGTCCCGGTCCTTCGCGGGCACCTCGTTCACCAGCCGGTCGCCGATGTGAACAGTGCCTTCGCTCGGTTCTTCCAGACCGGCCACGATGCGCAGGGCCGTGGTCTTGCCGCAGCCGGACGGCCCCAGCAGGACGAAGAACTCACGGTCCTCCACCTCCAGGGTGAGCTCACGCAAGGCGAACACCCTGCCGAACCGCTTGCCGATGCCGTCCAAGAAGACTCGCGCCAGTGCTCTGCCCTCCTTGTCTCGGTCGATCTTACCGCGCCGCGGTACGGAGTGGCACGCGGGTAGGCCGCGCGCATTCTCGCTAAGGCAGCGGCGCGCTATGATGGCCGCGCATGACGATCTCGATCATCGGTCATCGAGGCTGTTCGCCGCACGCACCGGAGAACAGCCTCGCCGCGATCCGCAGGGCGGCAGAGATGGGCGCAGACGGCGTTGAGATCGATATCCGGCGGGCCGCCGACGGAGCGCCGGTGGTCTTCCACGACTGGTCGCTCGGACGCATGACCCGCTGGCCGGGGCCGATCCAGATCTACCCCTCGTCCTTGCTGCGGCGGATTCGCCTGCGAGGAAGCGAGGAACGTATCCCGCTGCTGGCGGACGTGCTCGATTGCCTGCCCGAGGGATTGTTCGCGGTCCTTGATGTGAAGGATGCCGGGGCGGCGGTCCCCGCGCTCCGCCTCATCCGCGAGCGGCAGATGGAAAGCCGCGTCCTCGTTTGGTCCAACCAAGAGAAGGCCGTTCGCTACTTCACCCGCGAGGCCCCGGAGATCGAGGTATCACTCACGCGGGGTGACATCGACCCCGAGGGGCTGCGGCGCTTCTTGGAGGACGCCGCCAGAACCGGCGCGCGAGGCGTGTCGGCCGATTGGCGCGTCATCAACCCTCAGTTTGTGGGGCAGGCCCACGAGCGCGGGCTGAAGGTCTACTCGCTGAACCACGACTTGGACACGGTCGCAAAGAAGGCGGCCGCGGGCCTCAATGGCATCGTCACTGGTTGCCCCCGCGAGGTGCGGGACGTTCTGGAAGCGGCGGCCGGCACCTAGCCCGGCCCGCGGCGCAAGGAGATCAAGTCCCGGAGCGGCGTCACCGCGAGTGCCCACACCCAGTGCGGACCACCCCAAGTGAGATCGAAACTGTAGCTGTTGGCGACGTGCGCCCAGAGGATCCACGCGATCCAGCGTGTGGTTCCATAGAAGAAGCTGGCACGATAGAGCGCCAACAGCGCCGTCTCCGGCAGGAAGCGGCCGCCCCAGCTCCAGACGCCGTCCGCGGGAAGGATCGTGTTCTGGAAGTAGCTGCGCGTCAGGATCCGCCAGTTGAGCAGCCCATAGACTATCCAGACGCCATCCCAAACGAAGCCGAGGCCGCTGTAGTACGCGCCGGCGTCGTCGGCGCGACCCAATTGCCCGGCATAAGCCCAGGCGTCAAGGCTGAACTGATGCGTCGTAAAGGGAAAGAACAGCATGGTCCCTACCGTATCGCCCATGTCGGTCAGGGCGTGGGACCATTGGCCCAGGAGGAAGCTGAACGCCCAGATACGGCTGCCCGATATGAGTAGGATGGCGACGGCGATGGCGACGCCGAACGGGAGCGAGTGGGTGAAGCCCACGCCGGGCCAGCCGCGATGGAACTGGGTCGGGTCGTCCGCTTTGAGTTCCACGCCGAAGACGTTGATCCCGTAGACGAACCACTTGGTGGCCAGGTCTGGGGCGTAGGAGCCGATCAGAAGGGGGATGATGGCAATCCGACCGCCCAGGTGGCGCTGGAACGCGTAGGGCTCCAAGTCATGGGCCGCCCAGCTCATCGCCTCAGGCCCACCAGCGCGGGCAAGACCCAGACTGCCAGAAGCAGGAACCCGGCGCCCTCCACCCAGGAAAGCAGGATCTTGGGGAAGAAGACGCCGAGCGTGATGTACACCGCCGCGGCAACCAGGTAGAGAGCGAGCGTGACAACGGCGGGCGCAGTCATCGGCGCTATTGACTCACCTCGCGGTCCGCTGCATCAGCGGCGGGGTGAGTGTGGGCGTCCTCACAGTGCGGCACCGGGAGGCCTACTCGTTCCAAGTCATTCGTGGATCACCACGCGGGTGCCAGTGTTGGCGAAGTACCAGAAGAATTCGGCGTCCGCGTAACGCATTCCCACGCAGCCGTGGCTGCTCCGCTCGTTTCCGAAGTACCAGTCGGGGCGCCAGTAGTTGAGGTGCAGGGCATGGCCCTCGCTTGTGAAGTACTGCGTGAACAGAACGTGCTCCAGCACGTAGTATTCCTCGGCGCCGATTGAAGCGGAGGTCATCGTCTCATCGTAGACCCGGTAGCCGATGCGAAACTCCCCCGTTGGCGTCTCCCACCCGTCCTTGCCGGTGGTGACCAGCGCCGTATGCCAGGGTGTGTCACCCACCATGGCCGTCGCCGTCTGGTCGCTCAGGTCTACGTCTACCCAGCGCTCTTCGGGACCCGGCGGCGGAAGCGCGACGGGCGGCAGAGGCGTGGGCGTAGGAGGCGGAGTGTCAGTGGCCGTGGCTGTTGGCGTCGCCGTGGGAGTCGGCGTGGGGGTCTCCGTGGGCGTGGCGGTCGCTGTCGGGGTCGGCGTTGGAGTGGGAACGGAGGGCGTCCAGACGAAGCCGGTGCCAAAGCAACTGGTGACCGCAATGACCGACACGACGGCGCCCGAGAGAACCGCGATGGAGGCCCCGACGATCGGCGTCCTGTGGGTGCGGCGTCCCAATGCCTCGAGTTCAGGCGGCTCAGCAGTCATGTCCAGAAGGTCGATCTCTTTCGGCCGCAGACCCCGCAATCAGAACGCACCACCCCAGACGGGCGCCCAGCCGGTCGAGTTCTTCATGTGTTCAGTGTATTTCTTCCAGCGTGCCTCTTCGAGTGTAGGCAAGTCCACTATCGAGCGTCAATCAGACCCCTGCCGATTGACACAGTATGGGCATAGTTCATAATGAAGCTACGGCTTGCCGCTCAGGACAAGCAGGAGGCTAACCTGTGGTCAAGCGACGCGATCAAGAGACCCAGGATCCCCTACCCGATGCGTTGGTCGCCCTGGCTGCCTCCCTGGAGGGGGTGGCGGAGGCCGACGACGTACTGAACCGGCTCACACAGGGCTTGGCGGACCTCGGCGTCGCTTGCGCTCTCTTCGTCCAGGATGCCGACGGACCGGATCTCCGGCTGGAACGGGCTACGCTTCCCCTGGTGCCGGATGTCTGGGGCCGACCGCTACGACTGCCTCGGCTGAACGCCGCGCTGACCGGCGGTCGACCAACGTCGCACGCCGATATCGATGATGCTTTCACCGAAACGGGCACGGGCGGGACGCGGCGCGGGCTGCTGACGCGGGCGGTAGGCGGCACCCTCATCGTTGCGCCGATGCGCCTCGACCGCGACCGTGGCGCCGTCCTTTGCCTCACCTCTCGGGCGCTCGAGGAACGCGCCGCAGCCGCGGCCTGGGAGCTGGCCCTTCAGGTCGGTGCCGGGCTGCGCCGGCGCGGGCCGGAGGAGCAGGCGACACCCACTCGTGGCGGCCTCGGGGAGGCCGGCGACGCCGACCAGTCTCTCTTCCATGAATTGACCCGAAGGCTCAGCTACTCCCTCAAGGGCGAGGAGATCGTGAGCACCGGACTGGAGGTGTTGGCGACGGCTCTGCCCATTGGGGTAGCGGTGGCTGTCTCATGTCGGGGCAAGGAGGACGTCGCGACCGTCTACCTGCCCAGGAACGCGCCGGCCGATCAAGCCGGCAGTGCCGCCAAGGATGCCCTCGACGCCTTCGTTGAACTCACGGGAGGAAAGCACCTTTCCTGCGAGCGGCCACCGTCCCAGACTGTGACGCTGGCAGCCGAGGCTCCTCCCGGTGCTGCGGACGGTCGCCTGCGCAGCGTGCTGGATGCACCGATGGTAGCGGGCGGCGAGGTGACGGGGCTGCTTCGGATCGGCTTGGCCCGGCCGGATGCTCTTGACGCCCAGAAGGAGCGGGTCTTCTACACGGTCGCGAACCAGATCTCGCTGGCGCTTGAGCGCGAAGCGGCACAACGCGAGGCTCAGCGCGCGCACCTGGCGTCTCTGGCCGAGAGCTTGAGCGACGGCGTTGTGTTGGTGGACGCGGAGCTGCGAGTCACGTCACTGAACGAAGCCGCCCGCCAGCATCTGTCCTCCCTGGGCGGGGCGGTCGCGGCCGAGGGCGGCGCGCTGGACGACCCCGCTCTGGTCGATTTGGCGAGGGAGGCACTCTCCTCACAGAAGCCGACGTCGCTGCGAGAACTCCCCGCCAGCCCCGCGTCCGTCGAGCGACGCTACTTGATGGCGATGGCCGCGCCCCTGGCTGGTTCAAACGAGGGCTCACAGGCGGTTGTGATCCTGCGCGATGTCACGGAGGAACGGCTCATGCAGGAACGGCTCCTCCAGTCGGAAAAGATGGTCTCTGTCGGCCAGCTCGTCTCCGGCGTCGCCCACGAGCTGAATAACCCGCTCACCGGCATCATGGGCTTCGCTCAGCTCCTCCTGGCGCGGGACCTGGACGAATCGACCAAGCGCGACGTCAACACCATCCACACGGAAGCGGAACGGGCCGCCAAGATAGTCCAGAACCTGCTCTCGTTCGCGCGGCGCAAGAAGGCCGAGAAGGAGATGGCCAACCTGAACGTGCTGCTGGAGCGGGTGCTGGAGTTGTGCTCGTACGAACTGGCGGTCAAGGACATCGGGCTGGAGCTCGATCTGGACCCAAGACTGCCCGAGACGATGGTCGACGCCAACCAGATCCAGCAGGTCTTCTTCAACATCATCATCAACGCCGAGCACGCGATGGTGGGTGCCAACGGCCACGGCACGCTGTCCGTACGGTCGTGGCGGGAGAAGGATGTCGTTCGCCTGACGTTTCACGATGACGGGCCGGGCATGGCGCCCGAGACGCTCCGGCGCATCTTCGACCCCTTCTTCACTACCAAGGAGACCGGCGAAGGCACCGGCCTGGGCCTGACCATCTGCTACGGCATCATGGAGGATCACGGAGGGCGCATCTGGGCCGAGAGTCAGCCCGGCCGCGGCACCAGCTTCACGGTGGAGCTGCCCATCCTGGAGGGCGCCCAAGCTCCCTCTGGTCCTGAGGAGCAGCCGGAGCCGGCCGCGGGAGGTCGCTCCTTCCTGGTGGTGGACGATGAGGAGAGCATCCGGCGGCTGCTGGGGAGCATCCTCCGGGACGACGGCCACCACGTCGATACGGCGGGCAACGGCAAGGAGGCGCTGGAACACCTCGCCCACCGCCGCTACGACGTGATCGTCACGGACATCAAGATGCCGGACATGGACGGCCGGAGCCTGTACCAGCGGCTGCTCGATACCGACCCTGAGCTGGCGCGGCGCACCATCTTCATCACCGGCGACACGGTGAATCCGGACACGCGAGACTTCCTCCGAAGCGTGACGAACCCCTGCCTTCCCAAGCCCTTCGGCGTGCGCGAGGTACGGGAGACGATAGGGCAGGTGCTGGCGGGCGCTGAGTAGCGCAACCCCCGCCTTGTGCAGCGGGGGCGCGCCGCCGTGCGCCCGTCCTCTTGACAAGCCTTGGAGGGCGTCATACCGTTGCGGAAACGAGCTTGTGGTAGGCAGACGCGCAGAAGGTCTCTAGTGATGGCCCGTTTCGGAAGCCTGCTGACGAAGAGTTGCGGCGCGCGCGTCGTGGTGATGGCGCTTGGCGTTCTGGTGCTGACCCTCGCCGGGCCGTCTTGCGGCGGCGAGGGCGACGGTGAGCCCGAGCCCTACGACTGGAGGATCGCCCTCATCGAGGACCCCGGCAAGTACTGCGATGTCCAGGATCCAACGTGCCGGGAGTTCGTCCGGGAGGTGATCGAGGAGCTGAGGCCGCAGCCGACGCCGCTTTCCCTGGATGAGAGAATCCGGGAGATCCTGATGGAGGACCCCGCGATCCAGGCCATGGTTGGCGAGGGCCGGGAGGGCGAGGACTACTGGTTGAGGCTGACGCCCAAGACCGCTCCATGGATGGGCGGCGATGGCGCGATGGCGGACCTGGTGTTCGCGAATCCGGTCTACTACGAAGGTGAGGTCTGGTCCTCATCGAATCCTTGCGCTGGACAGTCGGATGAAGGCTACGTCGATCCGGCGCAGGGATGCTACAGCGAGTTCCCGGAGTACTCGAAGGTGCCCAGCCTCATCACGGACGCCAGAGTCATATCCGCTAGGGTTGACATCACCCCCGGCGTTGTAGTGTCGATCACTTCTGAGGACTGGGCCTTCGATGAAGATGGCATCGAGCGGCAGATAGAGGCCATCATCGAGGACTCATCGACCTCACCCTGACGGCCCCAAGATAGCGGGCACCCAACGTGCCGGTTCGCTATGATGCGTGCGGCAGCGCGCCCTAGCGGCGCGCCCGGAAACGCGCATGGCTTCTCGTCTCGACTACGCTCCGGCTATCGCCCGGCAACTCCTGCTCGATACTGCCCGCAGGCTGCGCCCCGGTGGCCTCGCCGCCCTCGCCGCCAGCTGGCCCGGTGGCAAGCAGTTGGTGATCGTCACGGGCGCCGGCCGGTCCGGCACCAGCGCGGTCGCCCGCGTCCTCCACGAGTCCGGCGTGAGCATGGGGAGCGAAATGGGCGAGGCGTCAGAGTCCAACCCCGAGGGCTACTACGAGGACTTGGACGTCCTGTGGCTGAACGAGCGGCTTATGGCCGAGCTGGGCATGTCCGGCGTATGGCGTCGGAACCGGGGGCGGTGGTCCTGGCGATCGACCGTCCTGGCTGTGGCCAGGAGGTATCGGGACGAAATGGCCGAACTCGTTTCGAAGGCCGGCGGCGGCTGGAAGGGTCCGCACTTCGCCATCACCCTTGAGGCCTGGCTTCCCGTCTTGCCGGCGCCGCCGAAGATCGTGGTCTGCCTGCGAAGCCCGCGCGCGTACGCTGATTCGACAATTCGCATCTACGGGTTCGTAGGTCGGGACGCGGTAGAGCGCCAGTGGGCGAAGCACTACCATCGGATCCTGGACGTTGTGCGCGACTACAAGCTGGAGGCGACCTGCGTGGAATTCGATACGCTGGTGGAGCATCCGCAGGAAACAACGGCCGCCCTGGCGGAGTTCATAGGCCATCCCCTAAGAGCTGAATTCATCAACCCGCCGCTCCGGCACCACGCTCGTCCGGTGGCGAAGAAGTACGTCGGCCTGTACCGGGAGGTTCTCGCGCTGGGGAGAGACGGCCCGCTGCTTCCCTTCGCAGGCCGAGGGGCGGGAGCCGACGCGGAGGGCGGGATCGCTCCAGTGGCGGAGCCTCGTGAGCGCGAGGCAGCCATGGAGCCCATTGGCGGCGAAGGAGTGGAGGCGATCAATGCCTATGTCAGAGAGGTCGACGACATAGACGCTCGGACCGGCGCGGCAAAGGCTGTTTGGACCTTGCGGGTAGGTCTGCCGCGCGCCAAGCTCCAGCGGCCGGAAGAGCTCGGCATGACCCTGCCGGAGGCGATGGAGGAAACGCGGTCGGCCTCGGCCGAATATGCGTCAGTCCTGAGGGAGGCTCAGGAACGCCTGGAGGCGCTGGAATGCCCGCCTGGGTTCCGGCAGTATCATGAGCTGACCGAGCTCCGGCTGAACCTGGAGCGCGTGGTCGCGGAGCTGATGCGGATGTCGGTGGAAGGTGATGCTCCTGACCAAGAGACTCTGAAGGCGACGTTGCGTGCCTGGCGACGGTTCGGGCGGAGTGCGCCCTTCGACAAGGCGCAGGAGCGCCGCGAGCGCGAGTACGCGCGTGCACTCGAACGGTCGGGCTACTTGGCGGCGCGCAAAGAGGCAGCGCCGGAGTGACCCGTCTCCGGTGCGGGCCCTGCGCGCATCAAGGGGTGTCTGTCTCGCTGGTCCAACGTTCGAGCGCCATCTCCGCCCGCGCGTAGCGACCGGGCACGGCTCGCTGCCACTCGCCGGGCAGAAGGATGGTTTGAGGCGAACCCCGGAAGAACTTGAAACGATAGTAGAGGATGCCGGTCAGGTGGAACTGGACCTGGCTGGTCGCCAGGCGCAGCTCGGACCGCAGCGCGTCCACCACTTCCGCCGGCACCTCTCCCGCCGGATAGGAGTCGCCCAGGAGCACCAGCGCCTCCACTTCGTCGAGCTGGCCCGCCCGAAGCCACTGCTCGCGGGCCTTCTCCAACTCGCCGCGGGCGGCATACCAACGGCCAAGCGCCGTCCGGGCCCTACCGTGGTCCGGCTGAAGATCGAGCACTTGGTCGAGGAGGACGAGCGCCTCGTCCAGCATGCCGTCATCGATGAGCGCCTCCGCCAGCGTTACTTTGCCGTCCTCGTTCCCGGGGTGGGCTGCCACGTCATCTCGGCAAGCGACCAGCGCCTCTTCTCTGGTGAGAGGCCCGGCCGGTACACCTGCCACCGTGAGCCGAAGAAGCCCGCACGGGTTGAAGATGATCGCAGACTGCCCGACGATGTCCGGGAATCGTGCCAGGCGAAAGGGGCTCTCGCTCCAGAAGGAGGAATCGGCAAGGCCCATGTCCAGGAAGAGGGCTTTCGAGTAGGCCCTGACCGCGTCGTCACCCCAGTTGGTCTTCTCCAACGCTGTTCCGGCGGCCAGCACCACGGCCGGGTCCTTGCTCGCGAATTCGAGCGCCGCCAGGGCCTCCGTTCGCGCCTCCTGTCGTTCGCCCGCCTCGGCATACAGCAGGGCCAGGTTGGTGTGACCGATGGCGCTGCGTGGCTCCAGATCCAGGCCCTTCTCCAACTGGCCGATGGCCTCGTCTAGCAGAGTCGGGTTCCTGGTGGTGAGGTACCACTGACCCTGGACCAGGCCCAGCTGGAATCGGTAGATCGCGAACTGCGGGTCCAGGTCCACTGCCCGCTGGGCGTCCTCCACTGCCTCCGGCCAGCGCTGGGCGTTGGCATTGGACAGGCCGTTGCTGTAGTGAAAGTGGGCGATGTCCAGCCGGCCCCACGTGATGAGCAGGCCCGCCAGCGCAACAGGTATGGCGGTGCGCGCAGCCATGTGCAGCGCCCCGCCCAGACTGGGCCAGGGCGCCCCAGCTACGTCCGCCCGCTCCACGTTTGCGTCCTGTTCCCGCAGGCTGAGGACCGCGATCGCGCCCACGGCCGCCAGAGCCACAAGCGGTCCCTTGAACCCGTTGGGTGCGTCGAACAGGCTGAAGGTGGCGAAGGCGGCGAGGGAGCCCGCGCATGCTACGATACTGAGCCGGGCGTCGCCTTCGGTCTTGCGCATGCCCCGAACGAGCAGCCAGGTCAGCACGCCTGCCAGCGCCGCCGCGGCCAGCACCCCAAGTGCGCCCATGTCGACGGTCGTCTGCAGGAATCCATTGTGAGAGTGGAACGCGTGATTTGGATACTGGCCGCTGTATTCCGGGTAGAGGAGAGCATAGATGCCAGGGCCCGTGCCCAGCATCGGGTAGTCGGCGATCATCTCGGTCCCCGCCTGCATGACGTCCAGACGGGGCACGCCGGACGGACGGAATAGCCAGAGGGGCCTCGCCTGCACGTGCTGCACCACGAAGGCCGCTACCAGTACCGCCAGTGCCAGCAGCAGCGCCGATGCTCCCGCGATGAACCGTTGCTGAGGCGTCGCAGGGCGAAGCTCTCGGAGCAAGGTTCGGCCGCCTGGCGTGACGCCGGCCAGCAGCCCCACTGTCGTCAGGCTGCCTGCAGCGACGGCTAGCCACGCGGACCGCGTGAGGGACAGAAAGATGGCCAGCACGACTACCAGTGCTGCCAGCGCTGCCAGCGCCCTTACCGCTTTCGGCAGCGGACGGAGCACCGTCACCAGGAAGAAGGGCACGCTCATCGCCAGGATGCCGCCGAGCAGGTTCGGATGGTCGCCCACGTCGTGCACCTTGGGCACGGTCGCCGGTACCAGGTCACCCAGGGATAGGCTGCCCCGCACCGCGTCCGTGAGCTGGAGCCAGTCGACGTAGTCGCTTCCCACGACCCAGACCGCCTTAACGGCGGCGGCGAGCATCGCCAGCATCAGCGCCATCTCCAACTGCCAGCGTTGGAGCAGCCCGCCGTCCGACAGGACGTAGAAGACGGCGATGGCCATGAGGGCGGTGAGAGTCACTTCCAGGCTGACCCGCCAATCGAGCGAGGTGGCCGTGGTCAGAAGGTAGACTCCCAGCAGCGCCACGAGCGGCACGTCGAGCACGCTCCCGCCGGGAAGACGTCGCGTGGCTATAAGGAAGATGAGGTACGGGATGAGGACCAGGCCGGTCACCAGATGCAGTTTCACCGTCGCTGGGAACGCGTCCAGTTCGAGGAACGGAAGCGGTGTGATCAGGTAGTAGCCGAGCCAGGACGCGGCAATGCAGACCGTGCCCAGGCCAAGCGCGGGGGCAAGGAGAGAGGCCCCGCCTGGGAGCGTGGGCCGTGAATCGTCAGCGTTCGGTTCAGTCGAGGGCGGCGATGATGCTGCCATCTCCGTCCCTGAGCGCGGCCATCAGCGATGCATAGCTGCTCACGCGCTCTACCGTAGCCGGGCGCGTGGTAGCCGTCAAATGACACGCGGGCCGAGATGACCGACCGATTCCGGCCGAGCTAGTCGCAGGCCATGGTCCAGCAGTACACTTCGAGCCGGTGTTCCAGCGCTCGGTCTTCGAAGCCCAATCTCGCGTAGTGGTCACCCACGAATTGGCGGACCGGCGCGTTGTACGGGTCCAGCCTAACCGCGTCCTCCAGCAAGTCGAAGGTGTCTTCGACGGGCGTCCTGTCCACCTGCGCGAGCTGGAAGGTGGCCATCGCGAGGAGCAGGGTGTGATAGGCACTCGGCTCGAATCGAGATAGGAGTGTCTCGTACGTTTCGATGGCCCGTCCGAGCGCGTCGGCCGGCTCGATCGCTCCCGCTGCGGAGCGCTCGCGTGCCTGTCCTTCCATGATCAGATAATCGTCCTGGAGCGGATTGAGGGTGACGGCTCGCCCGGCCAGCCGCGCCGCCTCCGCGTAGTCGCCCCGGCCGATCGCGCTCCTTGCCTGAGCGGCCGACAGGTCGGCGGCGGTCATGGTGGCGGCCCAGCCGAGTGACATCACACCGACCAGCGCCAGCGCCACGGCGGCCGTCCCGGCGGCCAACGTGCCGGACTCTGGCGGCTCGCCAGCTTCCCGACCGCTGCCGGGCGACGGAGTCGCCAGGAGGCCGGCCGTCGCCCCGAGGAGTAGCCACAAGACCCAGGTGGTCATGGCTTCGCTGAAACCGAAGAAGAGAGCCATGAGGTAGCCCACGATTGCTGCGGCCAGGGCGAGGAGCGCCGCGCGCGAGGCGAAGTCGTCCGTGGCCAGTGTCCGGCGTCCCGCGTGCCAGAGAACGGCTCCGACGAGCGCAAGGAAAGCAAGGAAGCCCAGCACTCCGGTTCCCGAGGCGAGATCCAGGAGCAGGTTGTGGGCGCTCTCCGGAGCAACGTTGGCCGTGCCAATGCCTTCCAGGTCGGGGCGGTCGCGATACTCGGCGAAGCGTATGGTGAAGGCGTCCTGCCCGTGGCCCAGCAGCGGCCGGTCCGCTGTCATCCGTATCGCCATTCGCCAAAGGCTGAGCCGGGTTCCCGCGGAGTCGTCCCGGGGCGCACTGAGCGGCCCGCCGCGTGCGGTCGCCTGCCCCAGCGCGGCGCGTCCCTTTGGCAGTCCGACGAACAGGAGCGACCCAAGCGTCACAAGCAGCAGCACGACCGCGATCCCCGCGGTGCCGGCCAGCGCCCATTGCGAAGGCCGCGGATGCGCGCCGATGCGGAAGTAGCGGAACCAGAGGATGGCGGCCACTGTCCAGATCACGATGGACACGGACGCGGCCACGTACGCGGCCCGGCTGAGCGTGAACAAGAGGGCGAGGAGCATCGCCAACATGCCGATCCCCAGTGCCGCGCGCTGCCATCGCTCCCGTGCGATCAGAATGAGGAAGGCCGAAGCGTTGATGACGGCGACGAGATAGGCGCCGAAGGCGTTCGCCTGGCCCAATGTTGCGGCGGGTCTGTTCAGCGCCTGGCCTGACCACTCGATCCAGTCCAGCCCAGCCTTCTGGATCAGGGCATAGATTGCCGTTGCCAACCCGCCGGCGAAGAGGCCGAGCAGCAGCCAACGCAGGTCCCGGGGCGTGCGCACGGCGGTCGCGGCGATGATGAAGAGCAGCATGTAGAGGAGCGTGGCCGCTAGACCCTGGTAGCGGAGGTGCTCGCCCATCAAGCTCCGCCGCCAGTCGATCGCGAAGACAAGGGCGAGCACATTGACGACGAGGAACGCGACCGCGGGCAGCCAGAGCGTTGCCGGCCAGCGACCGGCCGGCCAGCGCTCGCGCGCCACCACGACGGCGCCCCAGATGAGGGCAACGCCGGTGAAGGTGGCTGTCGTCACCAGCTTGGGCAGCACCACGTCGTCCTGGAGAGGAGCCACGACCACGAGGGGGACGATCGCGGCGAACAGGACGAGGAGGAAGAGCATCTACGTCTCCTAGAGCGGAAGTGCCTCGCGCAGGCCGGCGAGCTGGCCGGGCCATCCATGCACCCGACAACGATCCTGAGATCGTGACTTCACGGGTCGCAAGGGCGCGCGCCTAACCTAGCCCCAACGGATTGTGGAAGCAGGTTCGCTCCCCGGTGTGGCAGGCCGGACCCATGGGGCGCACGCGCACGACTACGGCGTCGCCGTCGCAGTCGACGGCAATGCTCTCGACGTGCTGAACGTTGCCGGACGTGTCGCCTTTGCGCATGAGCTGATTGTGGGACCGGCTGAACCGCCACACCTGCTTCGACTCGCGCGTGCGGCGAAGCGCTTCCTCATCCATGTAGAACAGTGTGAGCACCTCGCCCGTCTGTGCGTCCTGAATGATGGCCGGGATCAGTCCGTCGCCTTTTGTGAAATCCACCTCCACCGTCCGGTCTCCGCTCATGTTGCGCCCGTCCTCGCTAGAGCCGCACCGGGATCCCGCGCGCGGCCAGGTACTCCTTCGTCTCACGAATGCTGTAGGTGCCGAAGTGGAAGATGCTGGCCGCCAGCACCGCATCCGCCTTTCCCTCCAGAACCGCCTCCGCCATGTGGCGTGGCTCCCCGCACCCACCGGAGGCGATGACCGGTACCTCGACCGCCTCAGACACCGCCCGAGTGAACGGTAGATCGTATCCGGTAAGGTGACCGTCGGTGTCCATTGAGGTGAGCAGCAGCTCGCCCGCGCCCAACTCGACAACGCGCCTCGTCCACTCGAGCGCATCCAGCCCCGTGGGCTGCCGACCGCCATGCGTATACACTTCCCACTTGCCCTCTGCCACTCCCTTGCCGTCGACGGCAACAACGATGTTCTGGCTGCCGAAACGCTCCGCGCAGCGCGCCACCACCTGCGGGTCCGCGACCGCGGCCGTGTTGAGCGATACCTTGTCGGCGCCCAGCTCCAGCAGCACGCGGACGTCGTCGGCGCTGCGCACGCCGCCGCCGACGGTGAACGGAATGAAGACCTGGTCCGCAACGCGGGCAACCATGTCGTACACCGTCTGGCGGTCGTCCGAGGAGGCGGTGATGTCGAGGAAGACCAGTTCATCCGCTCCTTGCTCCTCGTAGACGCTCGCCAGTTCGACCGGATCGCCGGCGTCGCGAAGCTCGACGAATGAGATGCCTTTCACCACGCGCCCGCGGTCGACGTCGAAACAGGGGATGATACGTTTGGTGAGCATGACGGATAGAATTCTACCGTACCGCCGCCAGCGCCTCTTTCAGGTCAACTCGTCCGTCGTAGAGGGCGCGGCCGACGATAGCGCCTTCGACGCCGAGTTCGGCCAGGCGCACCAGATGCACCACTTCGGCCACCCCGCCGGCGGCGATAATCGGCGTCTCCGTCGCCTCCGTCAGCGCCCGGACCGCCTCGAAGTTGGGGGAGGTGAGCATGCCGTCGCGGGCGATGTCCGTGTACACGAAGCGCCCTACTCCCGCGTCCGCGAGCCGGTGCAGCAGCGTCGCCGCGCGTTCGCCGGTCGTCTCCCGCCAGCCCTCCGCCGCGACGATACCGTCGCGGGCGTCGATGGAGACCACGATTCGCTCCCCGTGACGGCGGCAGGCCTCGGCCGCCAGATCGGGGTCGCGGACCGCGGCCGTGCCCATCACGACTCGGTCCGCCCCCGCCGCCACCCAGTAATCGACCGCGTCCAGGTCACGGATGCCGCCGCCCACCTGCACCGGCAGGTCCACGGTTTCAATGATGCGCTGCGCGCTGTCCGCGTTGACGGACCGTCCCTCCCGGGCGCCGTCCAGGTCGACCACATGCAGGCGGCGCGCTCCCTCCGCCGCCCAGCGCCGGGCGATCGCCACCGGGTCATCGGAGAAGACGATCTCCCTATCGTAGTCGCCCTGCACCAGACGGACGCAGCGGCCGCCGCGCAGATCGATGGCCGGGATCACCTCCACCGGGGTATCCTTCGTCAGCCGTCCCGGCGCCGGCGCAACTCACGCTGGATCAGGCGCTCCTCCATGTCCCGCCCCCAAAGGAGCGGGGCGACGAAGGTGGACACGAACTCCCAGGCCAGGAAGACGCCCCACACGAGAGCCACCCATTTGGACCAGTTCACGCCACTGCCGCTGCCTCCCGTCAGCCAGTCGATAAGCACGAAGACACCGTTGAGGGCGAGAAAGGTGAAGGCATGCCGGAAAAAGCGCAGGCGGCGGCGCACCTGCTTGCGCACAACCCGGTACTCTCCGGAATCGTCGCTCTCCATGTCGATGACGTCCTCCTCATCCCAGGGCCCGATGCTGACACGACCTCGCCTGCCCCCGCCCACATGGACGTGGAAGAAGGGGAAGTCGATGTCGACCTGTTCGTCGTCTCTCGGACTCATACGGTGCCTCCGGAATCACCGGTCTGCGTTCCGCCGTCAGCAGCCCGTCAAGAAGTTGCGATAGAGTTGCAGTCCCACCTGACCGCTCTTCTCTGGGTGAAACTGCGTGGCAACCAGCCCGTCCCGGGCGATCACCGAAGCGAAGGATACCCCATACTCCGTCCGGCCGATGATCACCGATGAGTCCTCCGGGTCCGGGTAGTAGCCGTGCACGAAGTAGAAGTAGCTGCCGTTGGGGACGCCGGCAAAGACCGGATGCTCGCGGAGCTGCTCGACTCGGTTCCAGCCCATGTGCGGTACCTTGAGTGCTCCTCCGGACTGCGGATCATGCCCCGCGCGGTCGAACCGCCGCACCCGGCCGGGGACGATGTCCAGACAGGCGTGCTCCCCGCCCTCCTCGCTAACAGTGAGAAGCACCTGCAGGCCCATGCATATTCCCAGGAAGGGGCGCTCCTCCCGGAAGTACTCCCGTAGCGGCTCTACGAAACCCCGCTCCTGGAGGTGGCGCATCGTGTCGGCGGCCGCGCCCACGCCGGGCATGACGACTGCCTCGGCCCGGTCGAGGGCGCGGGGGTCCGCCGTCACGTCCGGCTCGAACCCGACGTGCTGGACGGCGCGGGCCACGCTGCGCAGGTTCCCGGCGCCGTAATCGAGGACGACGACTCGCTTGCCGCCCATGGTGCGCCCATTGTAGCATGGCGCTCCGACGCGCTCGTCTGCAGCAAACCGCCCCGTCGAAACCGGCTGCGTATCCGTATAATGAAGGCCCTGTGAAGCAGATGGACCGCCGGCTGCTGATCTTGATGCGCCTCCGAGAGGAGACGCCGGTGCGCGCTGAGGATCTGGCCGTGGAGTGTGAGTGCTCGGTGCGCACCGTGTACCGAGACATCGACGCGCTCTGCCAGGCCGGCGTGCCGGTTGCGGCCATGCCCGGCGAGGGATACCGGCTCGCGCCCGGCTATCACTTGGCGCCGGTCGCCTTTACTACGGAGGAGGCGGTGCAGTTGCTGCTGGGCGGCGACCTGGCGCTCAGGTTGGGGACGGCAGGTGAGCGAGATGCCGCTCGGACGGCCGCGGCGAAGGTCGAGGCCGTGCTAGGTCCGGAGACACGCCGACAGGTCGACCATCTGCGGGAACGCATTCGCGTGTCAGACTGGATGCACATACAGAGATCCTCGTGGCTCCCGATCCTCCAACAGGCTGTGATCCACGACCGCGTTATTTGGCTCCGCTACCACTCCTTCAGTTCGGACGAGCTCACCGAACGTCAAGTGGAGCCATACTTCCTTGTCTTCTACGGGGACGATTGGCACGTCGTGGGCCGCTGCCGCCTGAGGGAAGAAATCCGGGATTTCCGAGCCAGCCGCATACGTGAGGCCGAGCTGCTCCCTGAACGTTTCGATCGGCCGGAGCATGTGGAGCCGGAGATGGAGGACGATCGTCCAGCGCCGCCGGAGGTGCGGGTCTGGATTGAAGAGTCCGCCGTGCCCTGGGCGCGCGAGTCACCGGCGCCGGGCCTTGACAGATGGGAGACAGCGGAAGGCGGCTGCGTCTTTGTGTTTCGGCCCTGGGGCTTCCGGCGATTGGTGGCGTGGATCCTCAGTTGGGGCGTGTCGGCTCGCGTGCTTTCGCCGGCGGAGGTCGTGGCACGCGTCCGCCGGGAGGCCGAGGCGCTCGTTCGGACCTACGCCGAGGCGTAGTCGGCGTATCTCTCGTCTGCGACCACTACTGACAACCCGCTGTCGCGGCAGCGGCGTACTCTGGAGACACACCAGCGCGGGCAGGCTTGTCGGCATGCCGGGCGGCCCCAGGTCGTGCCTTTCAAGGCGGCATGGCTGCCGGCCCCGATCGTCAGTGGCGCCGAGAGGGGGAAGGAGAGATGCCGGAACAACCTCTGTTGCTCTTCGAGAAGCCGGGCCCGGCCTGCACGGCCGGCGTCCTGGAAGCAGTGCGCCGGCGGCTGGAGCGGGGCGGGCCGTCGCATCTGGTGGTCGCATCCATCAGCGGTCGCACCGCGTTGCGCTTCGCCCGAATAGTGGCCCAGATGGATGTCTCCGTCGTTTGCGTCACGGGCCCTCCGTCCTGGGATGTCTTCCCTGAGTATGAAAGTCCTCGTCCGGAGGCCGGCATCCGCCGCCAACTGGAGGAGTTGGGCGCTACGGTCGTCGACCGCACGATCTCCTCGTTCAGCGACACAGTGGACTACAGCGCCGCGCGCTTCGGCTTGGTTCCGCCGTCGTGGCTGATAGTCGAGACGTTGGTGGGCGTGGGTGGCTACGGGCTAAAGACGGCCATCGAGGCCACAGTGATGGCGACGGACGCCGGAGTCGTCCCGCCGTTTACCGAGGTCGTTGCCGTCGCAGGGACGGACCGTGGTGCCGACACGGCCGCCGTCTTGGTGAGCACGTTCGCTAACTGCTTCTTCAGCCTGCAGCCGGAGCGCCGCTTTCAGGTGAAGGAGATTCTGGCCATGCCCAGGAACAAGGTCTGGCACCAGACCATGGGCTGCGGACCCGACTGGCGGGTGCAGGAAAGGGAGCCCGCGAGGCGCAAGGCGCGAAGAGCGTAGAAGGGCAACCGGCTCCCCTTCCGTGGTGAGCGGGTGGCCCTCTGCCTGCTATACTCGCCTTCGGATACATATCTGCACGCCCGGAGGCGCTCATGGCCACTGACGCCGACCAGGACCTTCAGCGCGCCAAGCTGCGCGTTGAGGAACTGCGCGCCGAGATCTCGTATCACAACCATCGCTACTTCGTCCTAGACCAGCCCGAGATCAGCGACGCCGAGTATGACGAGCTGATGCGCGAGCTGCGCGGCCTGGAGGAGCGCCACCCTCAGCTCATCACTCCGGATTCGCCCACGCAGCGGGTTGGCGGAGAGCCGGTGCAGGCGTTCGGCATCGTGGAGCATCAGGTCCCGCTTCTGAGCCTGGCGAATGCGTTTGGCGAGGAGGAACTGCGTGCCTGGTATCGGCGCGTCACCGGCCTGACGGAGACCGAGGGACTCGCCATGGTCTGTGAGCCCAAGATCGACGGCCTGGCGGTTGCGCTGGTCTATGAGGGCGGCCGGTTTGCCGTTGGTTCCACGCGCGGCGACGGCCGCCGGGGTGAGAACATCACGCAGAACCTGCGAACGGTCCGGAGTATCCCACTGAGTGTCTCAGCAAAGCGGCTGCCGCCACGGTTCGAAGTTCGCGGCGAGGTCTTCCTGACGCGCGCCGGGTTCGAGCAAATGAACGAGGAGCGGGCGGAGCGCGGAGAGCCGCTCTTCGCCAACCCGCGTAACTCCGCCGCCGGCTCGGTCCGCCAGCTCGACCCGCAGATCACCGCCGGCCGCCCGCTGGATTGCTACCTCTACGGTCTCGGCTGGGCGGAAGGCGGCAATGTACCGCCAACGCACTCGGAGGTGCTGGAGTGGCTCGGCACGCTGGGGTTCAAGACCAATCCCCACATTGCGCGCTACGAGACCATCAACGATGTCTGGCGGCACTGCGAGCAGTGGGTGGAGAAGCGCGAAAAGCTGGACTACGAGATAGACGGCATCGTTGTCAAGGTGGACGATCTGCGCCTGCAGGAAGTATTGGGAGTGGCCGGACGGGAGCCGCGATGGGCCATCGCGTTCAAGTTTCCGCCGACGCAGCGCACCACCACGTTGCTGGACATCGGAACCAACGTGGGCCGCACCGGCAGCATCAATCCGTATGCCATCCTGGAGCCGGTGAACATCGGCGGCGCCACGGTGAAGATGGCCACCCTCCACAACGAGGACGTCATCGAACGCAAGGACCTACGGGTAGGTGATACGGTTATCGTCCAGCGAGCAGGCGACGTGATACCCCAGGTCGTGGGGCCCGTGGTCAGCAAGCGCACCGGCAAGGAGCGGCGTTTCGTGCCACCGACGAAGTGCCCCGCCTGCGGTACGAAGGTCATCCGACCCGAGGGCGAAGTAATGCGCTACTGTGTCAATCCCGCCTGCCCCGCTCAGGCCTTTCGACTGCTCACCCATTTCGTCTCGCGCGGGGCAATGGACATCGATGGCATCGGCGAGCGACTCTCGCTGTCGCTGATCAGGGAGGGTCTGGTGAGGGATCCGGCGGACCTGTACTCGCTGACCAAGGACGATCTGCTCGGCCTGGAGCGCATGGCGGACAAGAGCGCTCAGAATGTGCTGGACGCCATCGACGCCAGCCGAGAGCGACCGCTTCAGCGCGTCCTCTTCGCCCTGGGTATCCGGCACGTAGGGTTCGAGACGGCCGCGCTGCTGGCGCGCCACTTCGGGACCATGGAGGCCGTCGCGAAGGCGACCGTGGAAGAGCTGGCGGAAGTGCCCTCCATAGGACCGGTCGTGGCCGAGAGCGTCCACGTTTATTTCCAGGGCAGCGAGAACCAGCGGCTCATTGAGAAGCTGCGCAGGGGCGGCGTTCGTATGGAGGGTGAGGCAGTGCCCCCAGCGCAGGGTCCGCTAACCGGCCGGACCTTCGTCATCAGTGGCACGCTCGCCGCGTTTCCCCGCGCCGAGGCCGAGGCGCGCATTCGAGGGTTGGGCGGCACGGCGGTCTCCAACGTGACCCGGTCCACGGACTATCTGGTCATTGGTGAGAAACCGGGCTCCAAACTGGAGCGGGCCCGGCAATACGGAATCGCCATCCTGGCAGAGGCCGAGTTCATGGAGCTGTTACGCCGACACGGGGCCGACGGATAAGGGATTAGGCGCTTCGGGAATCGACCCTACCAATCCCGAAGCGTAGATCTCCTCTTTTCCACTGTTCCTCTTCTCAAATGACTGGCGCTCCGGTATAATCGGTTCGCACATGGTTCGTCGGTGAGTGGCTACCAAGCGTAGGGACGCGTCGTGCTCAATCCATTGAATGCCCTGTTGGGCATCTTCTCCCACGATATCGGTATCGATCTAGGGACGGCGAACACTCTGGTCATGGTGCGTGGTCGCGGCGTGGTGATTGATGAGCCCTCCGTGGTCGCAATCGACAAGGTTTCGAAGAAGATACTGGCCATCGGTCAGGAGGCGAAGAGGATGGTGGGCCGGACGCCCGCGAACATTATCGCTGTGCGCCCACTGAAGGACGGCGTGATCTCCGACTTCGAGGTCACGGAACGGATGCTCCACTACTTTATCCGCGCGGCTCACGACCACTTCGGTCTTGGCAACCCCAGGCCGCGAGTCGTCCTCGGTATCCCAAGCGGCGTCACGGAGGTGGAGAAGCGGGCCGTACATGATGCCGCTCTGAACGCCGGTGCCCGTGCCGCGTTTCTGGTGGAGGAACCGATGGCGGCCGCGATCGGTGCGGGCTTGCCCGTCATGGAGCCCAACGGTTGCATGATCGTGGACATCGGGGGCGGCACTACTGAGGTGGCCGTCATCGCCCTCGGCGGCATCGTGGTCAGCACGTCCATCCGCGTAGCAGGCGACGAGATGGACCAGGAGATCATCGCTTACGCCCGTCAAGTGCACAACATGCTCATCGGCGAGCGGATGGCGGAAGAGATCAAGATTCAGGCTGGTTCCGCGTTCCCTCTGGAGGAGGAAGAGACGGTCGAGATTCGGGGGCGCGACTTGGCCACCGGTCTTCCCAAGTCCGTCGAGGTGAGCACCGTGGAGTTGCGAGACGCTCTCTCTGGGTCTATCGGCGCGATCGTCGAGGCGGTGCGCTCTACGATCGAGATCACGCCGCCGGAGCTGGTGGCGGACCTCATGCACAGAGGGATCGCGCTTGCGGGCGGAGGAGCGCTCTTGCGTGGGCTGGACCGGCGGCTGGCCCAGGATACCAAGTTCCCCGTCTACGTAGCCGACGAACCGCTCTCCAGCGTCGTCCAAGGTACCGGCGAGATGCTGGAGGAGACGGAAATGCTGGCGAAGGTGCAGGCCAGCCTGGCAAGTCGCAAGCCGCCCCGTTAGAATAGCTGCGGAGCCCTGCGGCAGGCGTCCCCCCGGGATGCGCTGAGGCCCAGTTCCGTAGGAGAGGAACGGCTCCCATGCACGTCCGCACCCGTACCTGGTTCGGCCTCGTCGTTGCGGCCAGCCTCCTCTTCATGGTGGCGAGTCGGTTCTCCGTGTTCGACCCGCTGGAGAACGCCTTGCTGACGGTCGCTTCGCCCGTGGAATCCGCGCTTCGAGGGATCACAAGCCCGGTGGCCGATTTCGTCAACAATCTGACCGACATCAACCGTCTCTCCGATGAGAACCAGTTGCTGCGCGAGGAGAACGAACGGCTGGCCGCCAAAGTCGCCCGCCTGCAGGAGATGGAACGGGAGCTCCAGCAGCTAAGACAGTTACTGGAGCTGAGTGACAGGTCGGACGCCAGCTTTGTCGAAGCCAACGTCTTCGCATACGACGTCGGCAACCAAAGGGATGTCATCGCCATCGACCGAGGCCGCGCGGACGGCGTGCAGAAAGGGATGGTAGCGCTCACCAGACAAGGAAGCCTGGTCGGCTCCGTCTCCCAGGTGCTTCATGATGTCTCCTGGGTCACGCTTATTACCGATCCCGACAGCGCTGTCAGCGCCCGGATCCAGGAGTCACGGGTACAGGGAGTCGTCGTCGGCGCGGTTGATGGCACGCTAACGATGGAGTTCGTGGAGGAGACGGCGGATGTGAAGGAAGGTGACCTTGTACTGACCTCCGGCATCGGTGGCCGTCACCCACCAGGGGAACTGATCGGCCAGGTCGTCAATGTGGAGCAGGCAGCACAGGACCTGTTCCAGTCGGTTACGGTGCAGCCGCTGGCCGACCTTTCGCGCCTGGAAACGGTGCTGGTCCTGGAGAGCTTCGTTCCCCTTGAGGTCGGCGAGCCGTGAGTGTCGCGGTGGGTCTCCTCGCCATTCTCGTCGCCGTCATAGCGCAGATGTCCATTCTGCCGGCGTTTTCCATCTTCGGCGTGCAGCCCAACCTCATCATCGTTCTTCTGGTCGCCTGGATGGCGGTGCGGGGCCAGCAGGAGGTGCTGCTGCTCATTCCGGCCGCGGGGCTGGTGCAAGGGCTCCTGGACAGCCAACCCCTGGGATTGGCCATGCTGGCTCTGGCCCCGCTGATCCTGATGACAGAGGTGGGGGAGCTGAAGCTGGTCGAATCAGACTTGGTGCCGGCGGTAGTCGTCTGCGCGCTTGCGACCCTGGTCTACGAGACCGCGATTCTGCTAACCTTGGCAGCAACCGGCGAGCGACCCGATTGGCTCGCCAGTGTGCTGGATGTCCTGGTGCCGGCTGCCATAGCCAATGTCCTGTTGTTGGTACCGGTGTATGGCGTAGTCCGGCTCGCAAGCCTGGATCGTCGGCGTCAGCACGCGCTCTAGCGCGACCGCTGCAAGGACGCGTTCAAACCACGCAAGGGACATGCAACTGCTCCCCACCAATCACCAACGACGCTGGCGGTCCCGCCAGCCGAAGGAACGGCCCGCAGAGATCTTTCGGGGGCGCTCCCTCATCCTCAAGGCTTTGATCGTGCTGCTCTTCGGCATTCTGCTCGTCCAGTTGGGTCGCATGCAGATCGTAGAGCACGATGCCTACGACGCCCGCGCCCAATCCAACCGCCTGCGGACGATCCCACAGCTGCCTGCTCGGGGCCTCATCTACGACCGGAATGGCGCGCAATTGGTGCGAAACCTGCCCATCTATTCCGCCGCAGTGGTCCCGGCCGACGTGCCGGATGACCAGTTCCTTGGGATTGTCGCGAAGCTGGCGGACATCACCGATGGTTCACCTCAGGAAATCGCGATGCAGATCGTGGAAGCGCAGAAGAGCAGTGATCCCTTCACGCCCATCATCGTGAAGCAGAATCTAAGCGAGGAGACCGCCTTCCGCCTTCGCGAGCAGCAGCCGTTCATGCCGGGAGTCCAGGTGATGGTGGAATCCATCCGTGAGTATCCCGAGCGGTCCCTGGTCTCCCACATCCTGGGCTATGTGGGCCGCATCGACGAGACGGAGTATGAGAACCTGCACGACGACGGGTACCTGATGAACGACCGGCTGGGCAAGGCGGGGGTGGAGCTGACGTATGAGTCTGTGCTCAGGGGAACACCCGGCTACCGCCAAGTGGAGATTGACGCTTCCGGCAAGGAGATCAAGACAATCCGCTCCGTGTCCCCTCGACCGGCAGGGAACCTGGTGCTCGCCCTCGATCTCGATCTCCAACGTCATGTGGAGGAGATCCTCAAGAAGGCGCAGGGCGATTCGCTCAACGCCGTCGCTATTGTGATGGACGTGCGCACCGGCGGCATCCTATCTATGGTCTCGCTTCCGTCATATGACAACAACATCCTCACCGACCCGGTCGACCAGACGGCGCTGCCGGCCCTGCTCGACGATCCGACGAAGCCGATGGTGAACCATGCCATCAGTGAGGTCCACCCGCCGGGCAGCACGTTCAAGCAGGTTACGGGCACAGCCGCTCTGCAGGAGGGGGTAGCAACGGCGGACACCACGATCACCAGCTATGGCTCCATCAGCGTGCAGGATGAGTACAACCCGGACAGGGTATGGATCATGAAGGACTGGGCGGTTCTCGGGACCATGGACTTCTACCGCGGCCTCGCCATGTCGTCCGACGTGTACTTCTACTACCTCTCGGGTGGTTTCTACGAGAACGGCGCCCAGGTGTTTCGCGGCCTCGGGGCCGACCGGTTGGCAAGGTACGCCCGCGAGTACGGGCTTGGTGCGCTCACGGGCATCGATCTGCCGGGAGAGGCGGCCGGCCTGGTGCCGGATCCGGCGTGGAAGGAAGAAGCCATCGGTGAAGCATGGACGCTCGGCGATACGTACAATTTCGGAATCGGCCAGGGCTATCTCACGCTGACGCCTCTTCAGCTCCTTCGGGTGATCGTCGCGATCGCCAATGGGGGCGACGTGTTGGTCCCGCACGTCGTCAGCGAGATAGTGGATGAGGACGGCAACGTCGTCCAGCAAGTGGAACGTGAGGTCGCCCACAAGCTCAGCATCTCGGACGAGAACTTGGCCATCATGCGGGAGGCGCTGCGTCAGGCGGCGGATTATGGCCCGGCCAACACAGGCGCCAGCAGCCTGGTTACGATAGCGGCGAAGACCGGAACGGCTGAGTTCGGCCAGCAGCTCGCCGACGGCACATACACAAAGAGCCACGCATGGTACACCGCCTACGCCCCATTCGACGACCCTGAGATCGCCGTCGTCGTCTTCTTGGAGAAGGGCATTGGCGCGACCAACGCCGGGCCCGTCGCGAAGGAGATACTGGATTACTACTTCGGTCGTCAGCACCTGGCGGAAGGGGGATCGTCACCATGAACGCTCGCACGTTTAGGATTCGGGACTTCGATCCGATCCTCCTGCTGGCAGCGTTGGGGTTGGTGGCGCTGGGGGCGCTACTCATCTACAGCGGCAGTCTCAGCCGGTTTGGCGAGCCAACCGCGTCCAACTTCTCCCACCCTGTAGTGCGTCAGGCCGCCTTCGCCGTCGTCGGCCTGCTGCTCGCTCTCCTTGCTGCCCGTCTCGACTACCGATTGCTGGGCACCCTCAGCGTCGGCCTTTATGTCGCCAGCATCGCCACGCTGCTGTTCGTTGTGACAGCGGGCGAGACGACCTACGGATCGCGGCGCTGGATCCTCGTGGGAGACACGCCGGTCCAGCCGGCGGAGATCGCCAAGCTCGTCGTGATCATCGCCCTGGCGAAGTACTTAGCGGACCATCAGGAGTCCATCACCAACCTGCGGGTGTTTCTCACTTCCCTGGTGATGGCGGCCGTGCCGGCGGCGCTCGTGTTCGCCGAGCCGGACCTGGGGTCCGCGGTCATCTTCGCCGCCATCTGGGTAGGCATGGTAACGATAGCGGGCGCCAAGTGGTCGCACTTGCTGGGCCTGTTCGGGTCGGCGCTCGTCTCCGTGCCGTTCGTCTTCATCGGACTGGTGACGGACTACCAGCGCGATCGAATCGCCCTGTGGCTGAATCCGGACAGCGACCCGCAGGGCGCCGGATTCAACATTCTGCAGGGGAAGATCAGCATCGGTTCGGGCGGCATCTTCGGCAAAGGACTGACCGAGGGCACCCAGACCCAACTCGACTATCTGCGCACCGAGACCACGGACTACGTCTTCAGTGTCCTGGGCGAGGAGATGGGCTTTGTGGGTGCGGTGCTGCTCTTTGCGCTGTTCATCATTCTGCTGTGGCGCGGGCTACGGGTTGCTGAGCTCTCCCGCGATCTCTTTGGCCGCCTGCTGGCTACGGGCATTGTGATCTTCATCCTGCTTCAGACGTTCATCAACGTTGGGGTAAACGTCGGGTTGCTCCCGGTGACCGGCATCCCTCTGCCTTTTGTCAGTCAAGGGGGCAGCTCACTCATCACCTTATTCATTGGGCTGGGCATCCTGCAGAGTATCCTGCTCCGTCACAGAAGGTTCTCCTTCAGCGATTTCTACAGGTCCTAGCGGTTGCGCGGCGCCCGCAGGCGCGGGTGCGCCTGCCAGGGCATTCAGCAGCCGCGGCACGCGCCGAATGTTGACGACCAACGAGGCGGCAGATACCGCGAGCAAGGGCGTCACCGGCACGTGGAAGCGTGCGTCGCCGAAGAAGGCGAGCGGAACGGCGGCGAGCGCAAGCAGCGCCATGAGGAAGAAGAGTCTCGGCGGACTTCGAGGTGGCAGCACGAACGTGACCAGTCCCAGGCCGCCGAGGCTGATGGTCACGAAGAAGAAGATATCCGCCGCCCGCATCAAAGCCGTTCGCAGCCCCGGATCGATGAACGGGTCGTCGCCGTACGATTCCACTGCCCACAGCCCGTCGTGGTCGTGTTCCCAGAGCCAGTGGGCCTTCCTGGGGATCAGCCGCAACTCGTACGCGGGGTTCTTGAGCGCGAACTTGACGGCCTTCGAGATGTTCTCGTTGTTGCGCCGCACTTCAAACTCCGGGCGTTCCAGATCCTCGTAACCGGCAAAGCAGTAGTCAGGCAGGGCGAAGTGCCCCGGCGCACCCGGATAGTGGCCGATGCAGAGATCGTCGCCCACGTTCGCAGAGATGATGATGGGCGCCCTCATGACCACCGCGTTGCGGATTGCCCACGGAGCAACGACGGCAGCCGCGACGGCCAGCGCCACAACCGTATGCTCCAGCGACCGTCGCCAACCGGCGCCCGCTGCGAGCAGAACGATGAGCAGGACCGGTAAGAAGAGGAGGGAGATCGGCCTTACGAGGGCGGAAAGGCCGAGAAGCACGGCGAAGAGCAGCAACCGGCGTCGGCGCACATGTCCCCCGCCAAGATCCGCGGATGCGATCACGACCAGGGCTGCCATCACGAGGAAGCTGAACAGCGTTTCGCTGAGAAACGTGGCGGTGTGGAAGATCAAGTTGGGGAAGAGCGCCAGCCACAGCGCCGCCACCAAACCCACCATCGAGTTGAACAGCCTCCGACCGGCCTCGTATGCCAAAGCGGTGGTACCGACGCCCAGGAACATTTGGAAGAAGCCGCCCGCGAGCTCCAGGTTGTCCGGTATCGGCGAGTGTTCCACCAGGGCGAAGACGGCTCCCAACGCGGCCGGATAGCCGATGGGGTAGTACGCGGTCGGGGAGCCGTCCTGCAGCCGGTAGCCGTGGCCCTCTGCTATCCGCCCGGCGTAGAAGAAGTAGAAGAGTGGGTCGTGGAATCCACTGGGCTCTCGGGTGGCGTAGAGCACCCAGACGATGCGCAACGCCGCCGCCAGCATCAGGATGGCCGCCAGCCAGCGCAGCTCCCTCTGCGACCACAGCCGCCGGAGCGCTTGGGCGGCCGTCGTCGACGCTGACGAGCTCCTGCCGCGGCTGCTAGCCACTACGCTTGGAGTTGCGGAAAGGCCTCGGGTCCGTAGCGGTAGGCGCGGAAGATGGCGTTGGACTCGCCCTGAATGGGCCTCACAGTGATGAACCCGCTGATGTACTCCCAGACGAGTCCGCCTTCCGGCGTCACCTCGAACAGGCGACCGAAGTTGCCTTCGGTGACCAGCGTGTTCCCGTTCGGCAGCCTCTGGGCGCCCGAGATGAAGGGGCTGAAGAAGTTCATCGGTGCTCTGTCAGTGTACTGCCAGACGATCTCCTTGGTCTCACGGTCGACCTCGATCACCCTGGAGTACGGTAGCGAGACGTTGAGCCGGTGCGCGCCGTTATCGAAGATCAGGATGTTGCCGTTGGCCAGGCAGGTCGCGTCGTGCTGCTGCGCGATGACCGGAGCCGCGAGCTTCCAGGTGATGGCTCCGCTCTCCCGGTCTACGATCGCGACCGTGTTGATGTTCCGGAAGCTGATGAGGATGTTCCCGTCCGGCATCTGCTCCACGGAGTTGCCGTGCGTCCACTCGGCCCTGAAGTCCTGCCAGTTGACGCGGTCCGTTTCGGGGTTCAGGTGCTCCCAGGCGTGCCACTCCCACACCGTCTCTCCGTCCAGGGTGACCTCGGCGACCCAATCACACCACATGCCGTTCCCCCCGCTGCCAGGTTGGCCTCCTTGCACCCGCTCGGCCACGTCGGGCGGTGTCAGCTCCGTGCGCAGGAGGAGCAGGTTCCCGTTGGCGAGGAGGCGCGCGTCGTGGTGCTGAGCGGGGTCCTCGAATTCCCACAGCACGTTGCCCTGCCAATCGACTTCCATCACCGCGCCGCCCTTCCAGACGAAAACGGGGGCATCGGCCGCGGGCCGGTCCAGCAGCACGAGGAGATTGCCGTTCTCCAGGAGGCTCACGTACCATGCCGAGTCCGGCCCGGACGGATCGGCGATGTCCCAGGTGTGGACAACCTCTCCGCGCATGTCGATCAGATAGGCGCTCGTGCTGCCGTTGGGGGCGAACAGCGTATAGCCATCGTAGGTCTGGCTGGGGTCCCAGCCCGTGAGGCCGGTCCCCAGTCGCCGCTGCTTCTGCTGCTCGACCGGTCCGATGAGATCTGAGGTGCCGGTGTCGGTTGCCGTGGCGATCCCGGAGGAATCGTCCTGCGCTTCGTCGTCCCCACAGGCCGCCAGAGCCAATGCCGCAGAACCGGCGGCGGCGCCGGCGGCGGCCCGAAGCATCGCGCGTCGCGAGATCGTGCGCCGTCGCCAGTGAGTGCCGCTGCTGTTGGAATTCGTCATCTCGCCCTCCTATGCTGCGAGGTGTTGAAAGTCATCGTGCCACGCACCATACCAGACTAGCCCCGTGGGCGCTGCCTGTCGAGGTTGGGCGGGAAGTGAGGCGATGGCTGGAACCGGCCGCACCGTGGGGCGTCCGCGATTCACTCTCCCAAGTCACACCTGCACGAGCCGTTGCGATCTGCCCGCACCTCGGCTCGCCTGGATTCATCGCGGGCCGGCTCACGCCTGCCGGGGCGCCCGGTATCCTTGCCGCTCGCACGGCTTCTTGGCTACCATCGGGGCTGACGCTCCGCCGCATGGCCAGTCCCCGCGACCCTGCGGGCCGGCACGCGTTCCGACATCCCATGACACTCCTTTCTCTACCGTCCAAGGTCTTCTACGGATGGTGGATTGTCGCTTCGCTTGCCACCATCATGTTTCTCAGCGCCGGCTTGGGCTTCTACTCGCTGGGCGTCTTCGTTACTCCGTTGGAGGAGGAATTCGGCTGGAGCCGGGGACAAGTGTCGATAGGCATCTCCCTGGGCACCATCACGAGCGGTCTGCTCGGTCCGCTTGTGGGTCTGGCGGTTGGGCGGCTGGGGGCGAGAACGGTGCTCGCTGTCGGTGCCGCCGGCATGGGAGTCTGCTTCGCCCTGCTGGGCCTAACATGGTCTCTGCTGTACCTGTACGTCATGTTTGTCGTCATGGCTATGTGGCGGTCCGGCCTCATGATGGTGCCCATCTCCCAGGTGGTATCCAACTGGTTCGACCGGCAGCGAGGCCTGGCCATGGGTGTCACGACGACAGGCATCGGCTTCGGGGGGCTGGTAATGGCGCCCCTGAGCAAGGTGCTTATCTCCTCGGTGGGGTGGCGATCCACGTTCTTCATCTTGGGTATCTTGGTTGTCGTCGTGGGCGTTCCCCTGGCGCTGCTGTTGATTCGGCAGCGTCCCGCCGATCGCGGACTCCTGCCCGACGGTGTTGAACCGGCAGAACGCCCTTTCCGGCCCGGAGGTCAGGTGTCCGTGCAATCCGCCCCAGAGATCGAGGTGTGGCGGGCGGGCGACGCGGTTCGGACCAGGGCTTTCATCCTGTCTACCCTGGCGATAAGCTTGGGCTTCGCCAGCGTGGGAGCAGTGCTGCTCCACACCTCGCCCTTCATGGAGGACCGAGGCGTGGCTCCCGAGCTGGCGGGGCTGATCCTGGGGCTAGTCTCCGGCATGGGCGTCCTGGGCAAGGTGGGCTCGGGCTACATGGCGGACCGGGTTCCGCCGCAGTTGGTGCTCGCCGGCATATTCCTGATGGAAGCCGCCGGCCTGGCCGTCCTGATCGCCACGGAGAGCACCGCCGGCGTGGCGGCATTCGTGCTCGTCTTTGGCTTCTCGATGGGGGGAGTGGTGGCGCTCCAGCCCCTGGTGGTGGCGCACTACTTCGGGACGGTGTCCGTAGCGACCATCGTGGGCGCGATGACGGCCTTCAGCAGCCTGTTCAGTGCCCTGGGCCCTATCTTCGCCGGCTTCATGCATGACCTATTGGGCAGCTACACCCTGGCCTTCCTCGTCTTCATTGCGATTGACTGCCTGGCCGCTGTTCTGGTCCTCTTTATCCGCCCGCCCCGGCTGCCCGCACCGTACTTGCCGATGTCCCGTGAGGGCCCGGCCTGACGAGGCGGCCAGGCGTGGAGTGTAGTCTGATCGGCCGTGGTCGGTGGCTTCTTCTTGATTCGCCGAGCGTCGCTGCGTAGCGGCAGAGGCGGCCAAGCTGGCGGTGACCCGGGGCCCCTACGGGCCCTGGATGCAGAGGAGCGATTCGAATTGCCTCAGGTGGTCCGGGTGTTCAGGGCACGCCTCTAGCTGGTCTGATTCCCGTTGGGCCCAGATGGTGTAGGAGGCTCCGTTGGAAGCGTACCAGTAGCCGTTCTCGGCCGGGTTGCCCAGAGGGTCCACCGGTATCGTGTCCATTATCCGCTCCAGGCCGCAGCCGGCATCGATGGCCGGGTAGACACAGACGCTCTGGATGCCGCTTCCGGTGTCTGGATAGCTGCCGTGCTCCCGGTGGTACTCTTCCAGCGCCTGCTGGATCGCCTCCAGGTCCTGCCAGCGGGCCGCGTCACGCGTGTCCCCGCCGGGTGGAGTAGGGATGGTGTCGAAGCTGATTGGACCTTGCGCTTGTCTCCCCTCGCCTGGCAGCAGGTACGCGGAGAACTGAACGGTGCCGTCGCTGGCGACTGAGTCGTAGCGGGTGCCGCTGGTGAATACTTGCTCCACTTCATCGGCCTGTTCCTGATACGGGGCGAGGAAGAGGTACACCACATCGCCTGGACGGTCGGGGACAAGGTCGAACGTGCCAAACGCGTCCGAACGGTCCTCCCCTTCTCGGTCGGGCGCCAGGTAGCGCCGCGTCTCGTAATCGAAGGACCACCGGTCACTGTAGAAGTACACATATGGGTCCC
>CAYOSF010000008.1:0-6557 GCA_964406605.1 uncultured Dehalococcoidia bacterium
CTGGGCGAACCTGGCCCGCATCTTCGAGCCGGTGACCAAGCGCTACTGGCAGGTCGGCCGGGTCGAGCAGCTCCCGGGCGTCATGAACCGCGCTTTCAGCGAGATGCTGACCAGTCGGCGGGGGCCGGTGGCGATCTCGCTGCCCATGGATGTGCAGGCCCAAGCGGCCGAGCTTGAGATGCCGACCGTCGAGGCTGCGGAGCCCATCGGGCGGACGGCCGCCGATCCGCTGGATATCGGCAGGGCCGCCGAACTGGTGGTGGCGGCGGAGCGGCCGGTCATCCTGGCCGGCGGCGGGGTGCTGGCCGCGGAGGCGTCGGGGCCGCTGCGCGCGCTGGCGGAACTCGTGGGCGCCGCGGTAATCACCACCTTTGCCGGCAAGAGCGCCTTCCCCGAGGATCATCCGCTGTACGGCTGGCACGCGGGCTCGAAGGGGACCAGCAGCGGCAACTACCTGGCCCGCACCGCGGACGTGCTGTTGGCGGTGGGCTGCCGCTTCGCGGACGAGACGACATCGTCCTTCCGCCACGGGGTCAGCTTCGCCATCCCGCCCACGAAGCTCATCCACGCCGATGTCGACCCCGGCGAGATCGGCAAGAACTACCCGACGGCCGTGGGCCTGGTGGGTGACGCCCGCAGCGTATTGGAGCAGCTCGTCGCGGAGGTGTCCGAGCGGACGCCGGTTCGCGAGTACGCGGCCTCTCCCTACTTTCACGACATCCAGCGCGCGAAGGAGAAGTGGCTGCAGGAGCTGAGCCCGTTCCGTGACTCGGATCGCGTGCCCGTCACCATCTCGCGCTTCATCAGGGAGCTGCGGGGTGCGCTGGATCGAGACGCCATCGTGGTTACCTCCGCCGGCCATCCCCAGGCGCAGGTGCTCCAGGAGTTCGCCTTCTACGAGCCTCGAACCAACGTCACCTCCGCCGGTTTCTCCACGATGGGCTTCGCCTTGCCCGCGGCCATAGGCGCGAAGCTGGCGGCGCCCGACCGTCAGGTGGTCGGCGTCGTGGGCGACGGCGACTTCATGATGACGATGCAGGAGCTGGCGACGGCGGTTCAGCACGACGTGCCTGTGGTCATGGCCGTGCTCAACAACTTCGGCTGGCAGTCCATCCGTGACCTCCAGATTTCGGCCTTCGGCCCGGAGCGGGTGCTGGCCACGGAGTTCCTGCGCGGGGGAGAGCCCTACAGCCCGGACTTCTGCGACATCGGCCGCGCCTTCGGCTGCCACGCGGAGCGTATCCAGTCCGGTGAGGAGGTCGGCCCGGCGCTCGACCGAGCCTTCCAGTCGGGCCGCCCGAGCCTCATCGAGGTGCTGGTCGCCCGTGAGCACCCCTATTCCGGCGGCCTGGTCACCGGCTGGTGGGACGTGCCGGTGCCCGCCTACCTGGAGGAGCGCCGCGCCACCTACGAGCGGGAGCGGGACGAGGAGAGGCTGCACTGACCGAAGAGCGCCGGAGGGGAGGCAGCAGAGGGCTGCTGGAGGGCCTCACGGGAGCCTATCCCCGTGCCCTCTATCGCGCCATGGGCTTCGGCGACGAGGACTTCAAGGGCCCGACCGTCGCCGTCGTCAACTCCTGGGCGGAGACGACGCCCGGCCACCATCATCTGCGCGAGCTCGCGGCGGCGGCCAAGGAGGGCGTAAGGGAGGCGGGCGGCATGCCCGTCGAGTTCAATACTGTCGCTCCTTGCGACGGGATTGCCCAGGGGCCCGGCATGCACTATGTTCTGCCCCTCCGCGACATCATCGCCGCGTCGGTGGAACTGATGGTGGAGGCCCACCGCTTCGACGCCGCGCTATTCCTGGGTACCTGTGACAAGATCGTGCCCGGCATGCTGATGGCCGCCGCCCGGCTCAACCTGCCCAGCGTCTTCCTGACGGGGGGACCGATGCTCCCGTGGCGCGACGGGGCACGCGGCGTCGTCCTCAGCGACGTGAAGGAGGGGATGGGTGCGCGCAAGGCGGGCCGGCTGACGCAGGAGGAGTTTCGCACGCTGGAGTGCAACGCGTGCGGCGGGCCGGGGGCCTGCGCCTTCCTGGGTACGGCCAACACCATGAGCTGTCTCGTGGAGGCGATGGGCCTGTCGCTGCCCGGCTGCGCCACCATGCCGGCGGTGGATTCCCGGCGGGCGGAGCTGGCGCGGGCGAGCGGCCGCGCTGTCGTCGATCTGTGGCGCGGCGGAGCGCAGTTCCGCGAGATCGTCTCGCGCGGGGCGTTGGAGAATGCCATAGGCGTGCTGCAGGCCCTCGGCGGCTCGACCAACGCCGTGCTCCACCTGTCGGCTCTGGCGTCGGAGTTGGGTATTGACCTGTCGCTCAGGGCGTTTGACGAGATCGGACGGGAGACACCGCTGTTGGGGAAGTTCAAGCCGTCCTCGCCGCTCACGGTGGTCGATCTGGATGAAGCGGGCGGCGTGCCGGCGGTGCTGCACCTGCTGTCGCCGTTGCTGGAACTGGATCTCCCCACGGTGGGCGGGCACACGATAGGCCAGGTCGCGGCCGGGGCCAAACCGAACGGGGCGGGCGTCCTGCGGACGCTCGACGACCCGCTGGCCCCGGAGGGCGGGATCGCCGTGGTGTACGGCTCGCTCGCGCCGGATGGGGCGGTGGTGAAGCAGAGCGGTGTAGACCCGGCGATGCTCCGCCACCGGGGGCCGGCCCGGGTGTTCGAGGACGAGGAGGCGGTCCGGGACCACCTGCTGGCCCAGAAGGTGCAACCGGGCGACGTCCTCCTCGTCCGCAACGAGGGGCCGCGCGGCGGGCCCGGCATGCGGGAGCTGTCGATCCCGGCCGCCGTCATGGCGGGCATGGGCCTGGAGCGCAGCGTCGCGATGGTCACGGACGGGCGCTTCTCCGGAGCCACCCGCGGTCCCTGCATCGGCCACGTCGCCCCCGAAGCGTACGAGGGCGGACCGATCGCCCTGGTGGAGGACGGCGACGTCATCGACATCGACCTCCCCGAGCGCCGGCTCGATCTGCTGGTGGACGAGGAGGTACTGACCCAGCGTCGCAGGCGATGGCGGAGGCGGGAGTCGCCTGTTCCATCCGGATTCTTGTCGCTCTATGCCGACCGCGTCGGTCCGGCGGATAAGGGAGCGGTGCTTCGATAGGAGGATGCCATGAGCAAGCTGCGAGTGGGTTTCATCGGCTGCGGTCGTATCTCCGACCTGCACGCGCTCGCCTACAAAGACAGGCCGGACGCCGAGATCCACGTGGTCTGCGACACGGCGGAGGAGGTAGCCCGGCGCCGCGCTGAGGAATGGGGGGCGGCGCGCTGGTGCACCGACTACCGCGAGGTCCTGGCGGACGAAGCGGTGGAGGCGGTCGAGATCCTAACGCCGCACCATTTGCATGCCGAGATGACCATCGCCGCCCTGGAGGCGGGCAAGCACGTCTCCCTCCAGAAGCCGATGGCGATGAACCTGACCGAGGCCGACGCCATGATCGCGGCGGCGCAGCGCTCGGGCAAGCTGTTCAGGGTCTGCGAGAACTTCCGCCACTATCCTCCCTACGTCCGGGCGCTGGAGTTGATCGAAGGCGGGGCCATCGGTGAGCCGCTGTCGATCCGGGTCAAGGTGCTGAGCGGTGCGCTGCAAGGCGGCTGGCCGGTTCCCGGCGACGCCTGGCGCTGGCGCATGACGGAGGGCGAATGCGGCGGCGGTCCGGTCGTGTTCGACCATGGCTACCACATCTTTTCCATCGTCCTGTTCTTCCTGGGAGCGGTGGAGAAGGTCTTTGCCTGGATCGGGCGGAAGGAGGTCGGTCCCGGCCTCATCCTGGACGACCCCGCGATGATCACCTGGAAGCATCGCGAAGGCACGAGATATGGCTCCTGGGAGTCGCTGGCCTCCGGGGATCTCGTGATCCGCTCCAAGTACTACGCCAGCGACGAGCTGGTCGATATCACCGGTACCAAGGGCGTCATCTGGCTCAATCGCTGCTCTGGGGAGATGCTGGAGGTTCCTGCTCTCGTGCTCTACCGCGACGGTGAGACGAGGGCCTACCACGATCTGGAGACGGACTGGGCAAGCAGCTTCATTCGCGCCGGGCAGGACTTCATCGCCGCGGTCCAGGAGGGGCGCCGGTGCTCCCTCACCGGCGAAGAGGCCCGGGAAGTGCTCCAGTTCTCACTCGCCGCCCACCGCTCGTCCCGCGAGGGGCGTGAGGTGCTTGTGGACGAGGTCGTGGACTAGCAGGGGCAAGGGTGACCTCTTCAACGCGAGTTGGACTCCAGTACCACACGTTGAGCTGGTGGAACCAGCGGGGCCAAAGCAAGAAATGCTAAGATCAACTCAGCAGAGCGTTCGACTGGGGCGCTGCTGCGACTCTCGGAAGAAGACCTGGCCCGCCCGGTCACGGCGGCAGGGTCTGTATTAGTAACCCCGCCGGATCGTTCGTACGAGTAAGAGCATGCCGTTGACGAAGCTGTTGCTACCCCTCTCCGTCCTCGCGGTGAGTGCAGTGGTGCTGGCTGCCCACGTCGACGGGGTCTTCAGTTCGCCGGCATCAGGCCTCGTTCAACCCCAGCAAGCATCTTCAACGCTGGACCGTCCGGGTCTCGAAGAGTTGAAACGGCAGATGCGACCTGTGCTGGATATGGACGGCGTGGTCTTCACCGACGCCGACGAGAGGACCAACCGACTGGTTGTGGGTGTGGAGAATCGCGGCCTGGCAACCTCCGTGAAGGCCAGGCTCGCCGCTCTGGGTATCCCGACTGAGCAGGTGGAAATTCAAGAGACCTCGCCGATAGTCTTCGCGGCCACACTGCGCGACAGGATCCGTCCGATAGAGGGCGGTATACAGATCTACTTCGAGCGGTTCCCTTTCGCCTACCTTTGCACGCTCGGCTTCAATTCGGTTAGAGGCGGTGCAAATGGCTTCGTGACCAACTCACACTGCACCGAAACCCAGGGCGGCGTGGAAGGCACACAGCACTCTCAGCCCGACGGCAGCTCCGGCAACCTGATCGGCACGGAGGCGGCCGACCCGCAGTATTTCACCGGCGGCGGGTGTCCGCCCACCCGACGCTGCCGATACTCAGACTCTGCCTTCGACACACTCGAGTTACCCGCCGGGGAGTGGGCCCTTGGAAAGATTGCCCGCACGACCGGCCCCAACAACGGGTCATTGGAGATCGATCCCAGCAGTCCCACATTCGAAATCGTGGCTGAGGCGGCAGGGAACGCGGCCCCCGGAACGACGCTGAACAAGGTGGGACGTACCACCGGCTGGACTCAGGGCGAAGTGACGAACAGCTGTGTCGATGTGAACGTGTCCGGCAGCGACATTACGCAGCTCTGTCAGGATATCGTGGCCGCCGGTGTGGACAGCGGCGACAGCGGCTCGCCGGTCTTCGGCGAAATTGCCAACGGCAATGTGACCCTATACGGCATCCTCTGGGGCGGTTCTTCCAGCGGCTCAGAGTTCGTCTACAGCCCGATTGCGAACGTGCAGATGGCGAGCGAGCTGGGCCCCCTGACGACACACAGCGGGGAGGGCGACGCCACTCCCACCGCCACGGCAACCTCGATGCCCACCCCGACAGCGACCCCGACGAACACGCCAACGAATACGCCCCCGCCAACCGTCACCGAGTCACCGACCGTCACACCTACACCGGCAGGGACGGTTACACCCACCGCTACCGCTACGAGCACGCCCGTGCCAACCGCGACCGCGACCAGCACGCCGACGCCGACGGACACAGCCACACTCACTCCCACGCCAACATCGACGGCGACAAGCACGGTCACTGTTACCGCAACTGCAACCAGTACACCCACGGCCACCGTGACGCCGACGTTCACCGTCACGCCGACCCCAACGGGGACACCGATTGGGGACACTGGGCTTCGGAACCCTAGCTCGGAATGGCCCGCCAGCGGCGGCGACAATGACGGCTTTGAGCTCAATCCATCCAATGCGTTCTTGGACGGGGGGCTATTGGCCCAAGACGTGAACAGCGGAACGAACAACGAAACGACGTGCGCCAGCCCGGCCAAAGATCGTCACGTGTTCAGCGGCTACAGTTTCGGTCTCCCGGCGTCGGCGGCTATCGATGGCATCCTGGTGCGACTTGACGCCCTCACGGACGGTAACGGCGGTAGCCCGTTCACGTGCGTCGAGCTCTCATGGGACGGCGGCACGAGCTGGACCAGCCCAAGGACTACGGGACAGTTGGGAACCTCCGAGGGGATCTTTCTTCTCGGAGGCCCGGGCGATACGTGGGGCCGTACTTGGAGCCCGTCCGATCTTGCCGTAGGTTCGTTCGCAGTCCGTCTCACGAACGTCGCGGCTGGCGGAGGGAACCGTGATTTCTCACTGGATTGGGTGCCGGCCCGCGTCTTCTTCACCGAAACGACGCCGACACCAACACCAACTGCGGGATCCGGCGGTACGGCAACGCCCACGATCACTCCAGCGGCGACCGCGACCAGCACGGCGACGCCCACGGCTACGGCCACGGCGACGCCCACGGCCACAGCGACGCCTACGGCTACCGCCACGAGCACGCCGGTACCGACCGCGACCAGTACGGCGACGCCGACGGCTACGG
>CAYOSF010000008.1:6657-240565 GCA_964406605.1 uncultured Dehalococcoidia bacterium
CCACGAGCACGCCGGTACCGACCGCGACCAGCACGGCGACGCCCACGGCTACGGCCACGGCGACGCCGACGGCTACGGCCACGAGCACGCCGGTACCGACCGCGACCAGCACGGCGACGCCCACGGCTACGGCTACGGCGACGCCCACGGCCACAGCGACGCCTACGGCTACCGCCACGAGTACGCCGACTGCGACCGCAACCGTGACCAGCACGCCGACGGCGACGGCGACGCCCACGGCTACTGCCACGAGCACGCCGACTGCGACCGCAACCTCGACCAGCACGCCGACGGCGACACCTACGGCTACCGCTACGAGCACGCCGACTCCAACCGCGACCTCGACGAGTACGCCGACGGCGACGGCCACGGCGACACCTACGGCTACCGCCACGAGCACGCCGGTACCGACCGCGACCAGTACAGCGACGGCTACGGCCACGGCGACGCCGACGGCTACCGCTACGAGCACGCCGACTCCGACCGCGACCTCGACCAGCACGCCCACGGCGACCAGTACGGCGACGGCGACGCCCACAGCTACCGCTACGAGCACGCCCACACCCACGGCTACTGCCACGAGCACGCCGACTGCGACCGCAACCTCGACCAGCACGCCGACGGCGACACCTACGGCTACCGCTACGAGCACGCCGACTCCAACCGCGACCTCGACGAGTACGCCGACGGCGACGGCCACGGCGACACCTACGGCTACCGCCACGAGCACGCCGGTACCGACCGCGACCTCGACCAGCACGCCGACACCGACGGCTACGGCCACGAGCACGCCGGTGCCGACGGCAAGCCCGACGCAGACCGCAACCGTGACGCCGGCAGGTACGGCGACGCTGACTGCAACACCGACCGCATCGGCTGGAGGTCTGAACGTCGCGATAACGTTCAACAAGGAACCGCCCACCTACACGTTCGGTGAGTGGGTGTTCATTACGGTCACTGTGACGGACACCTCCGGCCAGCCCGTGAGCCGGGCGAACGTTCACTTGGAGATCGTGACCGCCTCGGGCGTGCCCGTAGTCCAGGATGGCAGCACCAACAGGTCGGGACTAGTGACATTCGCGTTCCAGCCCGAGCCTGCCCATGGGGCGGGGACATACTCGGTGACGGCCACGGCCACGAAGTCCGAATTATCGGGCAGTGCCACCCGTGCGTTCGATGTGGCAAGCACCACTGCTAGTTGCGAGCCCTGTGGCTTCAATGGGCAAGTAACGCTCGGCCTCGCCGTGTTTGCAGCCGGGTCGCCGCTGATGGATGCGAGCGTGCTGATACAAGTCACCACGCCGAGCGGAATCGTACTCTCGGGTGGAGGCGTTACGGATTCCAGGGGCGAGGTTACGCTGTCGTTTACCCCGGTCAGGAGCTTCGGCGCAGGTACCTATCTGGTTGAAGCCAAAGGAGGGGTGTCCTGGTATGCATTCAGCTATGCAAGCACGTTTACGGTGCAATAGTACTGCGGGTCGGTGGCAACATCCTCAACCGGCCGACGTTTTCTAAGAGGATGAGAAGTCTCCCCGCTGGAAGGAGGTGAAGAGGATGAAGCGGATCATGATCGGCCTGGTACTCGCAATCTCGCTCACGGTGGGGATCGCGGGCTCAGTCGCGGCAAAGCCTGACAACCACGCGTGCCAGGCTGTAAGTGGCATTCCTGCAAGCACCACGGTCTTTGGGTCGCCTGCGTTTGCCGGCGGCTGCGAGGACCACCCGGCGCCGTAGAGGTGCGTATTCCTCGGCAGCAGATGGGCGCGTACAGACAGCGCGTCCGGCGTTTCTGTGCGTGGTAGTCTCACGTGCCTGCATGCAGAGATGAGACACCGTAGGGTGGTGCTTGCCGCCATGGGCGCGACGGCTGTGCTTGTCATCGGGGCCATGGCGTGTGACGGCGACGAGGATAGCCCGTGGCTCTTCTGCACCACCAACCCCTGCCGACCGCTGGCGCTGCCGGCCTTGCCGACGCCGCCTGCCCTGAGCAAGGACGATGCGCTGGCGGCGCCGTGCGATCTCGTAGACGGTGAGCCAGGGAAGGGAATACTTCTCTGGCACACAGATTGGGATCCCCTCACACAAGAGGGGCGATGCGTCACCAGGCAGGAAGCGGAGAGACTCGGCGCAAACGTCCGCTAGCCGCCTTCGGTAGCCCGCCTAGCGCATTCCACGCCGCTTGAGCTGGGCCACAACCTGGCCACCCGGTGCCCCACGGCGTCGATCGAGCACGTGTATACTATAGACCCGGCAATCCGTTCGGAGGGACGTGATCGTGCGCTGCAGTTCTTGTGGAACTGAGAATGAGCCGGGCGAGGGGCTCTGCACGGGGTGCGGCGCGTCTCTCGACGACGAGGTTCGTCCTTGGCTGCGGCGTCCGCTGTCTCGACGGCAGGTCCTGAGGGCGGCGGGGCTCGCGGCTGCCGGAGGGGCCCTCGCGGCCGCCTGTGACGACGGCGGCGAAGCGGAAGAAAGCACAGAAGAGGACCGCAGCGAAGCCTTCTTCGCGCATCTGTTCACCCCCCTTACCATCGGCACGTACACCGTGCGCAACCGCATCCTGAGCACCGCCCACTTCACCGGCTTCGCCCAGAACGCGCTTCCTTCCCAGCGGCACGCCGACTACTGGTCCTCCAAGTCCAAGGGCGGCATCGGGCTGATCATCACAGAGGTGCAGCCCATCCACCCGACAGCCGGTACGTATTTGCACATGATCCATACCTACAAGGACGACTGCATCGAGCCTTTCCGGGCCGTGGTGGCTGCGGTCCACGAATACGGCGCCAAGATCATGGCCCAGCTCTGGCACCCGGGCAGGGCGATCGACAGCGCTCTCGTAAGTGACTTCGTCGCTCCCTCGCCGATTCCCGACCCGTTCTATGGCGGCCAGCCCCGGGAGATAACCGTGGAGGAGATCCAGGAAGTGGTGCGCGGCTACGGCGACGGCGCGCGCCGCATGCGCGAGGCGGGCCTGGACGGCGTGGAGATCCACTGCGCGCACGGCTATCTGCCCCAGCAGTTCGTGTCGCCGCTCTCCAACCTTCGCAGCGACGACTACGGAGGCAGCGAGGAGAACCGCCTCCGCTTCGCGCACCAGATCATCGACTCGGTGCGCACGGCGGTGGGTCCCGACTTCACGGTGGGCATTCGCGTGAGCGGGGACGAGTTCCGGGAGGGCGGCCTCACTCTGGAGGACATGAAGCGGATCGTCCCGAAGCTGACGGAATCAGGCAAGCTGGACTACGTGAACGTCAGCCTCTCCGGCGTCAACATTATCGCGCCCATGTACACGAAGTGGGGAGCGTACATCTATCTGGCAGCCAGCATCAAGGAGGTCGTGGACCTGCCGGTGTTCTGCATCGGACGGATTGTCGACCCGGCGCTGGCGGCGTCAGTCGTGGCCAACGGGCAAGCCGACATGGTGGGCATGACGCGGGCCAATCTCGCCGACCCAGAGCTGCCGAACAAGACACGCGAGGGACGCTTCGACGAGATCCGTCAGTGTATCGGCACCAACAACTGCTGGGGCCGCGTGGGACACCCGGAGGGCATTACGTGCTGCCTCAACCCAACGGCGGGCCACGAGAGGGAGCTGGCGATAGAGCCCGCCAGCGTCAAGAAGCGGGTGATGGTGATAGGAGCCGGCCTCGCGGGCATGGAGGCGGCGCGGGTGGCCGCGCTGCGGGGACATACAGTGACGCTCTTCGAGAGGGGCGGTGAGCTTGGCGGCCAGCTCGTGGTCGCGGCGAAGGCGCCCGGCCGCCAGGAGATGGCGACGCCCGTCGGGTACTACAGGCGACAGTTCGAGCTGTTGGGCGTCGGCGTTCGCCTGGGTTCTGCAGTCACGCCGGAGCTGGTGGAGCAAGAGGACCCGGACTCGCTCATCGTCGCGACGGGCGGTCTGCCCGGTCCGCTGGCGGTGCCTGGGGGCGACGGCGCGAACGTCGTCCAGGCCCGGGATGTCCTAACCGGCGCGGCTACGACGGGCCACAAGGTGGTGATCGTGGCCGCTGATCGCGGGATGGAAGGGCTCACCACGGCTGACTTCCTGGCTGAGCAAGGTAGGGAAGTGGAAGTTCTCGTTCCTGAGACCCTGGTGGCTCAGGACGTGGATAACATCACCAGCGCCGTCATTCAGGGCCGGCTGGCGAAGAACGGGGTAGTGCTCCGCCCGGAGACCACGGTGAGTGCCATAGAGGGGAACGTGGTCGTGGCCCACCATACGCGGAACGGTGAAGAGCGACGCATTGGGAGAGTGGACACGGTGGTGCTCTCCATGGGCAGCGTCCCAAACGACGAGCTGCTGCGGGCGCTGGCTAGCTCGGGGCGCGAGGTCCATGCCGTGGGCCAGTGTCGCGCGCCGGGGAGGATGCTCGAGTCCACGCTCGACGGCCTCAAGGCGGGGAAACTGCTCTAGGGGAGGGTTGTGTGCGGCAGCGGCCGGGCCGCCCCTGAGGACGGTGGAACGAGCCAGCAGGTGGCAGAGGAGGATCTCATGGGCTTTGCGACGTCGACTTGGGGGGCGAAGGCGCAGCGCATCGTTCGCGCTCTGGCGGTGATGGTGCTCGCATTCGGTGCACTCGCCATCCTCGCGGGCTGCGGGGGCGGATCCGACGATGGCGGAGCAACGGCCGAGCCCACGGAGGCTGAGCCGACGCAGCAGGCGACGTCACCGTCCCCGACCGCAACTGCTGAGGCGGAGCGGCCGATCGGCTTCCTCGGCCAGCACGGTATCTACGCGTGGTTCGCGCCGGCCGACCTGGAACTCTACCGCGCACTGCTCCCCCCGCAGTTCGACATGCCGCAGGCCCCTCTGGTCGTCGTGTTCGTCGCGGACTACTACGACATCAACATTCCGTTGTCCGTTCTGCAGCCGAACGGGGGCCTGCCGGACATGGTGCCTTACCTGGAAGGCGCGGTTCTCCTGCAGTGTGAGTACCAGGGCCGGACGGGATTGCACACCATCACCATGCCCGTGGACGATGACACCGCAAACGAGGCCGGGCGGCGGCTGGGCTTTCCCAAGTACGTGGCGGACGAGATCACGCTGGAACAGGACGGTGACGGCTGGGTGGGACGCGTCATGCACGAGGGCCGGACCGTGCTGGGCGTCAGCTTCACGCCCGCGTCGGGTGCGACGCCGCAGGAGGAGACCGGAGGCGGCCGCGTGAGCCTGTTCCAGCTCGTGCCTCCCGCCGAGGGGCCGGCGGTCAACGAGGTGAACGACGTCACCTCGCGGGACACCCGCACGACGTCCCTGGCCGGGACGGTGACGATTCAAGCCGACCCGGAGGCGGAATGGGCGGGGCTCATCCCGGCAGGCGCCGTGGGAGCAGTGTTTCGAGAGAAGCAGGGCGCCTCCATGCTGGAGTCGTCGACGCCGTAGGTGGGAGCGACCGCAAGCGGAGCGATGCTCGGACGACCAACGAGCTGAAAGGAAGGCTGAAGATGGGAGCGCAGGAGATCACTATCGAGCCGGGCTGGCAAGTACGGGGAACGTGGTACGAAGGGTGCGCCTCGGAAGGACACTGCCCGCTCTACTTCGGGCGCGACATGGAGAACCCGTGCCGCAACTTCGCCGTGTATGACATCACGGAGGGGCGGATAAACGGTGTCGACATGGCCGGCATCAGGATCATCAGCGTGGCGGACATCCTCTCCACGAGGGCCGCGGACCTGCCGACCTCGGGCACGGCGGCGGCCGTCTACGTGAGCGAGAACGCGACTCCGGAGCAACGGCCGATCCTCGAGGCGTTCGTCGTCGTGGGGCTTCCGCTGCCGGTCCGCCAGCTACGGGGCGTCAAGTTCGTGCCCATCGACATCAAGCTGGACGGCCCCGGCTATCACGTCACCATGCCCTTCGGCGAGCTCAAGGGATCGCTGACCAGGGGCAGGGACGGCGCGAATCCGCAGCGCATTGAGAACTCGGCGGTGCCGTTCCTGCGCGAGTTCAAGATCGCCAACACCGAGTACTGGCGGTACAGCGACCTGGGGAGGAGCTGGGAGTACCGCAACCGCAGCGGCACCGTGGGCGATCTCGCCTGGCCGCCGTAGCGCCGGCCGCCACTCGACATTGACATGGCGGGAGCCGGTGGTATAATGGAGCCCCGCCACGTCGAGGCCGTTTCCGTAGGAGGTGTGCGATGCGGAAGAAGGCTCTACTGTTCCCGACCATCGCGGTGCTTGCGTTCATGGCGGCTGCCCCACTTGGCATCCACCGGCCCTCAGCTATACCGCAACGCGTCCTTGCTCTGGACGGCTCGGACGTCGTCTGGACGATAGAGGTCGATCCGCCCGAGCCGACCGTCGGCGATTCCGTGGTCCTGACCGTGGTGGCGTCGGGCATTGGCTTCATTCCGGCGTACTACTTGTCCGTGGCTCCAGAAGGGGAATCAGCTCCCTTGAGTGTGGATTCAGGGCCGGAGGGGGAGTGGCCCTCGCCCTCGCTGGGCTTCCCAGCTGTCTGGCATCTGACGGCGGTTCGGAAGGGTGAGGCGACCCTGTCGATTGCGGTGGAATACGACAAGCCCTTCTGCGAGGGGGATCCGCCTCGTTGCTCGACCTACTTCGTGTGGGTTCACGCGGAACCGGTGGTCATCCAAGTTGCCGGTGAACCTCCGGTGGGCGGTGCTGGGGTCTTCCCAGATGTAGGTGGTAGCTCCGGAGGAGGTGCAGCCTCTCTTGCGCGTGTGCTTGTCCCAAGTGCGACGGCAGGTTTGCTGGTCCTGGCTGGAGCGGCCTGGTACGCGAGGAGGCGCTGGGCTGGGTAGGGGCCGGAGCGGGAACCCCGCGCAATTCGCAGAGAGGCGTTGGAAAGCTAGCTGACGGCTGAGTCAGGCCGCCGGGCCTATCAGATAGCAGGTGGTTGGCCTACTTGTGGATGGTAAGGGGTTCAACGTTTGGCCCTGGGAAGCCGTGAGTTGGCGACTGCGGGCCCTGCCGGCATAGTAGCCGCGAGCTTGGTGATACCGGGTAGGGCGGAGGTGAGACATGCGTAGATTGCCGCTTGCGTCCCTGGTGATCCTGGCTTGTCTCTCAAGTGTCACTCTGAGTACCCCGACCTTGGCGCAGGTAGAAACCCCGGCGGTCACGGCCGCTACCGGCACGGTCCGTATCGGATCGGCCGCCGGGCCTGTCGGTCAGAGGGTCTCCGTCGAGGTGGAAGCGATCGGCGTCACACCGCCCGGCCTCGGTGCGTGGGAGATCGATATCGCTTACGACCCGGCTGTGGTTTCGGTGAGACACTGTAGCAGCGAGGCGGACTTCGGCGCGTGCAATAGCAAGTTTGGCGAGGATACGGTGCGGTTGGCCGGGGCCAGCGCCAGCGGCACCGGCTTGGCGGGTGATACGATACTTGCGTCTCTTTCCTTCACGTGCGAGGCGGCTGGCGTCAGCCCTCTGATCCTCGATGTGCACGTCTTTGCCGACGGGACCATCGGTGATCCGCAGCCTATCGATGTGGAGGTGGAGCACGGGGAGATTACGTGCACGGCGCCAACGCCAACCCAGGTGCATCCGACGCCGAGGCCCACGCCGACAATCCCACCCGCGACGCCTTTCGCGGTGCCGTTTGGGCGGGACGCACAGATCGCGTTCATGAGTAATCGGGACGGCGGCCCAGAGATCTACGTCATGGGAGCCGACGGTTCCGGGCAGACCCGGATCACCTATGATCCGGAATCCAACTATGGTCCTCTTTGGTCTCCGGACGGCTCGAAGATCTTGTATGTCCACTATCGGCGTGGGGGCTCCGATATCCGCGTGCTGGACGCCGATGGCACCCTCCAGACATTGGTGCCAGGTGGCGATGGGTACGACTTGTCGCCCAACTGGTCGCCGGATGGCAGCAGGGTGGCGTTCGTGAGGTGCCCTGACAGAGGGATCCCTGCTGAGCTCCTCGTGATCAACTCGGATGGCAGCGGGCTCGTGAACGTCTCGAATCACCCGGAAGCGGACGTTGCCCTCTGCGCCACGGACGCTCAGCCGGGCGGGTATGCCTGGTCTGGAGACGGCGAACGGCTGGTCTTCCACTCCATGCGCGAGCCAGAAGGTCTCTATGTGGTCGATGCTGATGGCACCGGTCTGCGGTACCTCACCGACGGTTTCATGCCCGCGTGGTCCCCTGCCGGCGACAGCATCTACTTCTATGAAGGGACAGGCCAGGGCGAGCGGGATTGCCGAATCGCTGTGTACGCCATAGCCTCAGCCGGTGGTCCGAAGGAGTACGTGGCAGACGTGCCGACGGACTGCTGTGCTGGGGTGGGATGTGGACTGCCCTCGCTGGTTTGGTCCCCGGATGGGTCCAGGCTCGCCTTCTCGGCGGGGTCGATGGACGGCGAAGACGCGCGCAACTATGAGATCTTCACCATCAACGCCGATGGAACCGGGCTCGTCAACTTGACCCGTAGCGCGGAAGACGATTTCTCGCCCACCTGGTCGCCTGATGGCTCAAGAATCGCGTTCGCGCAAACCTCGTCGGAATCGAGCGAGATCTACGTGATGAACGCGGATGGGAGCGGACAGAGGAACCTCACCACGAGCCCGGCGTGGGACGCTTCGCCCGACTGGAGGCCTCTGGTCGCGCTGCCGAGCAGCGGCGGAAGTGCGTCAGATCTGCGCGGACAGGGGTTGACAATCTGGTTCATCGTGGCCTTGGCGGGATCAGGTCTCATCGCACTCGCCGGAGCGGCCTGGTGTGCGAGGAGGCGTTGGGCTGGGTAGGGTCCGGAGGGGGACTTCCGGCCGAATGGCCTTAAGCACCGTGGACGCCCTGGCCCGCGAGAAGCCTTCCCAGTCTCGTGGTGCGCTCCCTCCCGTGGGTCCGCCTCGCGGTTGGGCAGGGACTGCTGCGATCCTCAACAGCAAAGGCCGCCGAGGCGGCCCAAATCGAATCTGAATTTGGTGGAGCTGGGGGGAGTCGAACCCCCGACCTTTTGTCTGCCAATGAACACACCAGTGTGGTAGCGAATGCTAGGATGTGCAGCAAAAGGCCAGTCCGTATCCGTGATGCAGAAGGGACGGTGACTCTCGGTGCCGTCGGCTGACAGCCTGTGGTAGCGAGTTTGGCTGCAGGTCGGTTGCAGAATGGAGAAGTAGACAGCAGATCAGGCGAAGGCGTAGGATGCGCCGTCGACACATGGGTGTAGCCAGCCCATAGCCTCTTGACTCCGCAAGCAAGAGGCGATTATGGAACCCAACCCCAGCCTTGGATTTCGGTGTAGAGTGGGACCCCCGCGGTTTTGGCGCAGTTCTGGAAATCTCGGCTTGACGCGCCCTGGATCTGCTGCCATAGTGGGTGCGGAATCTGGTGGGTTCACGGTGGGAGGATGCGGCATGACAAAGGTGGCCTTTGCAGTCCTATTGGTTGGGGCCTTGGTGCTCCTACCGCCGACTGGGAGGCTGGCCCGCGGCACAGGAAGCATCGACGACATTGCTGGCGGACGCGGAGGTGGGCACTTTTGCGCGCTCACGGTCTCGGGCGGGGTCAAGTGCTGGGGATACGGCGTGGTCGGTCAGCTCGGCTACGGTGGAACAAGCGACCGTGCGGTTCCCGTAGACGTGTGCGCGAGCATCTCGGATGGTGGCTGTTCTGGCGATGGCAAGCTTAGTCAGATCACCCGCATTGCCGTAGGCACGTTCATCAGTTGCGCCCTGACATTGGAGGCCGATGTACTGTGCTGGGGCTCCGATACGGCCACAACGTACGGTCCCGTGCCTGTGGAGCTTCCTGGCTTCGAGTCAGCCGTCACCACAATCGCAGCGGGTGGCTTTCATGCGTGTGGCGCGTTGGAACCCGGTGGTGTCATGTGCTGGGGCTACAATCATTATGGCCAGCTCGGCGACGGCACGACGACCGACAGCGCAAGTCCCGTTCGAGTACAGGACCTATCCGATCCCGTGACGGTGGTGGCAGCGGGGCGGCACCACACGTGCGCAGCGCTTGCAACGGGAGGGGTTGAGTGCTGGGGGAACAACGATTTCGGCCAACTGGGCGACGGAACAACACTGACCAGCAGAGTGCCAGTGGATGTAGTGGGCTTGGAAGACTCAATCGTCTGGGCACTTGCGGCAGGGGATGCACACACTTGCGCTTTGGATGAAGAGGGAGGAGTCAAGTGCTGGGGCCTTAACGACTACGGCCAGCTTGGGGACGGACAAGGCTGCGGGACGCGCTGCTATGAGCCCACGGATGTGGTTGATCTTGGGGACAGTGCTGTGGCCCTGGCCGCTGGCAACCACCATACATGTGCAGTACTGGCGGGCGGCAGCCTTGACTGCTGGGGATGGAATTGGAAGGGGCAGGTGGGCGACGGGACAACGACGAATCGACTCACCCCCGTGCAGATCTTCACTGCGGGGGATGGTGCGACTGCGGTCGGTGCGGGAGCCGCTCACACCTGCGCAGCGACATCAGGTGGTGTCAAGTGCTGGGGCATGAACGAGGAGGGGCAGCTCGGCGTAGGCTACATCTCGGGCACCGAGCCTCATCCAAACCCGATGGATGTGGTCGGGCTAGGACCGAAGCCGCCGCCTACGAGTACGCCGACAGAGACATCCACGGACACGGCGACCAGCACACCCACGTACACACCCGAGCCTCCGGTCGGAGGCGTCGGCGTGTTCCCAGACATGGGCGATGAATCAAGCGGCAACACGGGAGCCGTCTTGTCAGCGGTGATTGCGGCAGCAGGTTTCGTGGCCGTGGCCGGAGCAGCCTGGAACGCGAGGAGGCGATGGGCTAGGAGGTAGGACGACACTTCGACCCTAGCTTCCCCACAGAAGCGTTGAAGCGCTAGCTCCGCCTGCTGAGGCCTTCGTGACTGGCTAGGCAGCGGCAGGCTGATCTGAAGCGGGAGCGAACAGTTTTGAACACTTCGATGAGGCGCGTGAAGATCTGACCCGGCAGGTGCTTGTCCGGCTCTGCGCCAACTGGTACGCTACCAGCCCGAAGCACGATGGTGGAAGAACCGTGAAGGGAGGGTTGCTGGCGATGGCTGAATGCGCACAGTGCGGGAAGAGGACCTCCTTCTGGCGACGCCGATTCGTCGGCAACTTGCAGTTCTGCGACCGCCGTTGCGTTGAGGCCTACGAAGCCCAAGACGGGCGAGGCGCAGATGCGGCAGGAGATGGTGAACGCAGCCCCGAACCCCTAGCCGAACCGGCTCGTGTACCGCAGGAGGGGAGCACTGTAGGTGCCGCAGCACCTCGCGACCAGCCGGGCAGCGCAACTCCCAGAGCACAGCCGGAGAGCATCCAGGTATCCAGAAAGTGGTATCAGCGAGACTGGGGGATAGTCACGCTCTTGCTACTGCTGTACCCACTCGGGCTCCTTATGATGTTGCGTCATGCTGGCTGGCCCAAACACATGAAGTGGGCATGGGCGCTCACCCCGTTGTTCATCATGCTTGTGGTTGCAGCTGGCATCTCGAGTGCTTTTGATGACGGAGACCGGGACGACAAGACTGAGGCTGCGGCTGCTAGGACGCCGGACAAGGATTTAGTGGACAAGACGCCAGCGGAGGAGGCCACCGAGATCCCGGGCACGCCGACTCCCGATCCAACGATGGTGGCCGCCTATGTGGCAGCAGTGGTGAAGGCGGAGGCCCAGGCGACGACGGAGCAAGCGTATGTCGAGGCGCTAGCGACCTACCAGGCCCGACCTACCACAACGCCGACACCATGTCCCATACCCGAAGTGCGGGGGGGCGAGGTTCACTTCTGTAGTGATCGCCACGCCGAGATCTTCATGTTTTGGATGGGCGTGAATCAGGTCGTTTCGCCCTCCGACGCAAACCACAGTGTGTTTCAGGACGCTTCCGATTTCGCGCGCCGCGGTCAACCGAATCTCTACGACTACTACACTCTTGTCGTGCGAGTAGGTGAGCTGCACCACGCAGCCGCCGATGCTATGCAGGATGTCCCCGCGCCAGAGGGATTGTACGAAGCACGCGATGAGATTTCGTATGGGCTCAGGAACCGCGGGGACGCGATGGGCCACCTCGCCAACTTCATTAACACCAGCGACCTAGAGGAGTTGCGCAAGGCCGAACAAGACTATGCTGAAGCAGACTATTCGGTCTACTGGGGGATGCTATTGATTGCCCAAGCCGCGCAAGAAGCAGGCCTTGACCCCGTGTGGCTCCTAGAATCGGTGGAGTGCAGCAATGAGACGCAGACGTGCGGCCTGGCTCAGCACTAGCGACTGAGGATACTCCATGTCCGATTCCTAGGGTGCGAAAGGCTGCCAACACTGGGCGGGACGAACCTAGCCTGGATTCATCCGGCGTCGTCTCCAAGGAATCATTGAAGGGTACTTGCATGCGGTGGATCGGCGACTGAGCCGCTCAGGACATCCAGGAGAGGAGGTTTCCGTGGCAGACACGAGCAAGTGCTGATACGGCGGCGGACTTGGTTGGCCGGAGCGGCCGGGTATGCGAGGAGGCGCTTGGCTGGGTAGGGGCTGGAAACGGGAATCCCGGGCAAATGGCCGCCAGGCTCGTGGTGCGTTCCCTCCTGTGGGTCCGCCTCGCAGTTGGTCAGGAACTGCTGCGATCTCAACAATAAAGGCCGCCGAAGCGGCCCCGATTGAACTTGGTCTTGGTGGAGCTGGGGGGAGTCGAACCCCCGACCTTTTGTCTGCCAGACAAACGCTCTCCCAATTGAGCTACAGCCCCACCGCGTACTCATGCTAGCAACAGTGCATGAGGGTGGCAAGGCCGGCCGGCTGGACCGCCGTGCCGCTGCGGCTGGATAGGGCGCTGCGGCGCGCGAATCTCTCGATCTGTCCGGCAGCACGGCGGGGGCAAGGACCGGGCGGGAATAGCACGCTAGATGCTATATGGTATGATGTAACATCAGGAAGTTCCTTTATGCAGGTGACCCGACAGCAGATCCTCGACTACTTGCGCCGTCATGGCCGGGCGACGGTCAGGGAACTGGACGGTCATCTCGGTCTCACCTCTACCGGCGTTCGGCAGCACCTCACAGTGCTGGAGCGAGAGGGCTTCGTCGAGGCGCAGGAGGAGCGTGGCCGCGTCGGCCGCCCTGCCCTCGTCTACCGGCTCACCGAGCAGGGCGATGACCTCTACCCCAAGAAGTACGATGAGCTCGCCGGCATCCTGCTCGATGAAGTGCGCGAGGTAGCCGGGGCCCAGGCCCTACAGACCCTCCTGCGCAGGGTGGCCGCGGGCTTCGCCGAGCCCTATAGGGGGCAGTTGGAGGAGAGACATCTATCCGATCGGGTCAGTGCGGCCACGCGGATCATCCAGGAGCGCGGCTCCCAGGTCGACTGCGTCCGGCAGGGCGAGGATTGGCTGATCAGGCAGTACACGTGCCCGTTCCCCAAGGTTGCCCGGCGGAATAGCTGCGTCTGCGCCTTGGACGTCGAGTTCGTGCGGTTGCTAATCGGCACCGACGCCCGCCTCAGCACGAGCCTGCTGCGGGACGACGGCGCCTGCACGTTCCGCGTTCGTGGGGGCCAGCCTGTCTCTGCTCGCTAGAGCAAGTGCCGTTCCAACCTGGTTGAGAGCCGATCGCCGGATGGTTCCGGGTACTCCCGCCGGAGCGGCGAAAGGCGCTCGTGTGCCCGATCCTACGCACACAGGCCGGCGCGGCGACGCGGCGGTTCTCGCCTACCACCGCCTAGGGGCCGATGCTATACTGGCCCGTGAGCGCGATTCCGACCGGACAACTCCCTGTGGATTACGTTGAAGCCCTAGAACTGCTCCAGCGTCGAGACGACTGGGAGCGCAGCGGCTCCGCGAGGGATGTGGCGAGATGGGACCTGGGGCGGATGCGCTCCCTGCTCGCGCGGCTCAACGACCCTCACCTCGGTCGCAGAACGGTCCATATTGCGGGAAGCAAGGGCAAGGGGAGCGTCGCGTCGATGATCGCTTCTGTGCTGCAGGCCGCGGGTGGTTCGATTGGTCTCTATACGAAGCCGCATCTGCACCGGTTCGTTGAGCGCATCGCCGTGGACGGCGAGCCGATCGCAGAGAGCGACTTCGGGCGTCTCATGGGAGAGCTCGCGCCGCACATCGAGGCTGAGGACGCGGAGGGCCCGTACGCCGCCGTCAGCACCTTTGAGGCCGTGACCGCTCTCGCGTTCCTGTGGTTCCGGGAGCGGGACGTGCGCTGGCAGGTGTTGGAGGTGGGTTTGGGGGGCCGTCTCGACGCCACGAACGTGTTCGAAGAAAAAGAGGCCTGCGTGATCACGTCGCTCGGACTGGAGCACACGGCCGTTCTGGGCGACACCGTCGCCCAGATAGCGAAAGAGAAGGCGGGCATTATCGTCCCCGGCACTACCGTCGTCATGGCGCCGCAGCGCGAGTCGGCCGCGGACGTCATCAGAGAAACCTGCAGGGAGCGAGGCGCAAGGCTGGTCGAGGTGGCGGAGGTCTGCGCCTTGAGGCGCACCGGGTCGAATTGGGAAGGCCAGGACTTAGCGCTGCGAACGCCTCGTGCCACGTACAGATTGCGCGTTCCGCTCCTGGGACGCCACCAGCTCGACAACGCGGCGACGGCGGTGCTGGCGCTGGAGCATCTTGCGCCGGACGGTTCCGTGATCGAGGAGGCGACCATCCGGACGGGACTCGCGGCCGTGCGCTGGCCGTGCCGGATCGAGCTGCTGCGCAAGCGCCCGCTGGTGGTGGCCGACGGCGCGCACAACCGTGACTCGGCCCGTGCGCTGGCGCAGACGGTTCGCGATGAGCTCGGGCGACCGAGTGCGGTCCTGGTGGTCGGCTGCTCGGGGGACAAGGACGTGGAGGCGCTTGCCGACGAGCTGGCGCCGCTGGCGACACATGTCGTCGCGACACGTTCCAGGCACCCGCGCGCGATGGATACGCCCGATGTTGCGCGTGTCTTCTCGGAGCGGGAAGTGCCCGTGTCGATGTCCGGTTCCGTGGCGGGCGGGCTGGAGGCGGCGGTTGCGCTGGCCGAACCGGACGGAACCGTCGTGGTCTGCGGCTCTCTGTTCGTGGCGGCCGAAGCGAGGGAGTACGTCCTGGGCGTCTCCTATGATCCGCCCCTGGAGATGGCGGCGTCGAGTGCCCGACAAGGGGAGAGCGAGGTGATTGCGTGAACGGGGGAAGCAACGGTCGGCGGGTGGTCATCACCGGCATGGGGGCGATCGCGCCACTGGGACTGAACGTGGAGGACTTCTGGCGGGAGCTCGTGGCCGGGCACTCCGGCATCGATTGGCTGACCCAGCCGGAATTCCAGAGCTACCCCGTGAAGATGGCTGCGGAGGTGCGGGGTTTCGAGCCCGAGCAGTACATGGAGCGCAAGGAAGCGCGGCGAATGGCTCGCTTCAGCCACTTCGCGGTGGCCGCCTCCCAGGAGGCAGTCCGCAACGCCGGTCTGGACACGAATGGTACGGACCCGGAGCGGATGGGCGTGGTGCTTGGCAACGGCATCGGCGGCTTTCCGAACACGGACGCCGCCGTTCGCACGATCGTCGAGAAAGGGGGGATGCGGGTGGATCCCTTCTTCATGCTGAAGATGCTTCCGAACATGGCGGCCTCCCACCTGAGCATGCGCCACCAGGCGAAAGGCTACACCGGCACCATTACCACGGCCTGCGCCGCCGCCACCCAGGCGATCGGAGAGGCGGTGATGGTGATCCGGCGGGGCGATGCCGACGTGATGCTCACCGGAGGCGCCGAAGCGGGCGTCTGCGAGCTCGGCATGGCCGCCTTCTGCGTGATGAAGGTGCTGTCCACTCGAGACGACGACCCGACCAGGGCGAGCCGCCCGTTCGACGCCAAGCGCGACGGGTTCGTCTCGGCGGAGGGCTCCGGCATCTTCGTGGTGGAGAGCGTGGAGCACGCCCAGGCCCGTGGGGCATCGATTCTGGCCGAGATCATCGGCGTGGGCGTCAGCGCGGACGCCCATCACATAGTCGCCCCCTGCCCCGATGGCGAGGGCGCTGCCCGCTGCATGCGATTCGCCCTGGAGGACGCCGGTGTCAAGCCGGAGGAGGTAGACTACATCAACGCCCACGGCACCTCGACGCCCCTGAACGACGTTTCGGAGACGCTGGCCATCAAGAGCGTGTTCGGCGAGCATGCATACCGGGTGCCGATCAGCTCGACGAAGTCGATGATCGGCCATGCGCTGGCCGCATCGGGCGCGCTGGAGTCCGTCGCCTGCGTGAAGACGCTGCAGACCGGGATCATCCATCCCACGATCAACTACGAATTCCCCGATCCCGAATGCGACCTGGACTACGTCCCGAATGACGCCCGCAATGGGGACGTCCGGGTCATCCTGAAGAACAGCTTCGGCTTCGGCGGACAGAACGCCTGCCTGGTGTTCCGGCGCTTCGAGGAATAGCCGGTTGCGCGTCCTAGTCACCGGCGGCGCGGGCTTCATCGGCTCCCACGTGGGCCGCGTGCTGCTGCAGGAGCGCCACGAGGTGACCGTGTTGGACAACCTCTCGCGCGGCCGGCGCGATCTGGTCCCGGAAGGGGCGGCTTTCGTCCATGCGGACCTGGCCGACGAGGCCGCCACGACGGAGGCGCTTCGCGGCCAGGATGCGGTGATCCACCTGGCGGGCTTCCTGGAGGTCGGCGTCTCCATAGAGCGGCCGGTGGAGTACACGGAGAACAACGTGGTGAACTCCGTGCGGCTGCTGGAGGCGATGCAGCGCGTGGGCGTGAGGAAGATCGTCTTCTCGTCCTCCGCCACGGTCTACGGCGTACCGAAGCGCCTGCCCCTGCGGGAGGACGACCCGCTCGGGATGCAGGCGAACCCGTACGGCGCCTCCAAGGTGGCCGTCGAGACGTATCTGGGCGTCTACCACCACCTCTACGGCTTTGACTGCGTGCTCCTCCGCTACTTCAACCCCTACGGTCCGAACGAGCTGTGCGATCCGGAGACGCACGCCGTGCCCAACATCGTCCGCGCCGCCCTGGAGCGGAGGCCGATCCCCCTCCACTGGCGGGGCGAGCAGGTGCGCGACTTCATCTATGTGGAGGACCTGGCAAGGGCGCACATCGCCCCACTGGAGTTGAGCGGCTTTCAGGTCTTCAACGTCGGCACGTCGGTGGGCACGAAGGTGATCGACGTGGCGGAGGCGGTGTTCCGGGTGCTGGGCTACCGGGTACCCATCGATGACCTGGGGGAACGGCCCGGCGACGTGGAGGCCAACTACGCCTCGTCCGAGAGACTGCGCTCACAGCTCGGCTGGGAGCCCCAGGTGGAGATGGAAGAAGGCCTCCGGCGGACTATCGAGCACTACCGGGTGCGGTTGGGGATAGGCGAGTAAGGACCTACGGCCCGACGCCTACTAGAACCAGAGGAACTGCGGGTACTCCGCGCCCCTGACGAATCACGTTGTACAGTTCGCGCTCGTAGTAGGCAACTCCCGAAGACATTTCCCCTTGAAGTCGCTTGGTCGGAAGGATCTCGATCCCGACATCGATAACATCGCCAACGTAGAAGGCCATGTGCTTCACAAAGAGATCGTACGCGACGAACGCGTACTTCCCAAATTGGACTTCGACGGCGATCCGGTCTTTCACAAAGTCCGTCTGATTGAAGGATCCGATCGGTATCTTGCCAGCAGCAACAATCTCTTCGCGCTGTTCCTCGGGGGACAAGGGAAGCGTCTTGCGAATCAACTGCGCGTCAGAGGTTACCCAATACGATGTGACAGATTGCTTCCATCCGAGCTTGGTCAGCCGCTTGGCAAACTCTTCATTCATCGCCACTGGGCTATAGAGCATAGCTCCACGCTTTCGCTTTTCTTTGGATTTCTTGGTCTTGCAGGTGTTCGCATCAACACCCGCGATTACCGACGCAAGCTCTGCCCATATTGAGGGCTTGTGGACGAGGATGTGCTCCTGTCCGTTCAAGTGCGAATACAGCTCTGCTATCTGCATCTACGATGGCTGGTAAACAGGCCGCGTCATTGGCCTGGTGCGCAGTTGTCCTTGCTCAGCCGCGTCGAGTCGCCCCGCCGCAATGTCGATGTACTCACGGACGGTCTCGGCCATGACTCCCTTGCGCTCGTTTAGGATGGCGGCCAGGACCGACGAGCCAACTCCCCCGTATGGGTCGAACACCGTGTCCCCGGGGCGCGTCATGGAGAGTACCAGTCGCTCAACCAGTTCCACGGGAAACTGACAGGGATGGATGGTCTTCTCGACGTGGTTCCATTTCACATTGGGAATGATCCACACGTCGCTTGGGTTCTTGCCCTTCGGGTTTCCTGATAGCTGACCTGTTCGGGGCCCTCGGAAATAGCGCTTTCTCGGGTACTTCTGAGGGATCCGAAGTGGGTCCACATCAAAGTAGTAGCCCGCCTTCCCCTTTGTGTACCAGACGATGACTTCGTACCGGCCACTGAAGCGCTTGGACGCATGAAGGCCGTGCTCATAGTGCCACACGATGCGATTGCGCATTTGCAGACCCAGACTCTTGAAGACCGGGTAGAGCTCTGAGTCCAGGGGAAACACTTCGCCTTTGTATACGTGATTGCCAACCTGCCAACAGATGCTTCCGCCATCAGCGACTAACCGTGCAACCTCTGTTATGGTTTCCCGCTGCGCCATTATGTAGTCTTCGAGGCTGCTGCGCGTCTCGTAAACCTTCCCAATGTTGTATGGGGGAGAAGTAACCACGAGCTGCACCGAATTGTCCGGCATCGCCCGAATTAGCTGTTTGCACGGGCCATGGTACAGTACTGCATCGGCCTGTGGATCGTAGGTGCTACTGCGGCTCAGCCGAGGCACCCGTCGCCGGAACGTGTCGTCGATCTTCGCCGCACTCCTCCTCACCCCTCGTCGACCGGTTGCGCCTAGTGAGGACAGCGTGAGCTGTTCTGCCCTCCCGTCTGTTCCGTGCTGCGCCATTGTGCGAGCTCCTCTTGAACGCTTTCCCCCCCACCTTACGCCGAGTCCTGCGAGCAGTTCAAGGGTCCCCCTGTCTTCTCCGTCCTTGTTGCGACTGCAGGTCTCTATGCACAGCGAGACTCTCACACCGTGAAGACGCGCTCGCCCGGCCCCTGCAGCAGCAGGGCGATCGACCCGTCGGGGCGCCAGAAGGGGCCGACCAGGTTGTCATTCGTATCGCTCGGCAGTTGCTGGCAGTCTTCGCCGTCGAAGCGGATGAGCGCGCCCGCCTCGCCGCAGAGCAGTGCGTACTCGCCGCTCGGGTGCCAAGCCGCGCCCAGCAATGACCCCGGTGCTTCCACCGGCCGGTAGCTGAACCCGCCGCCGTCGTACGTCAACAGCTTGTTCGCGACTCTCCCCGTCCCGCCGCGGAAGGCGTAGCCCGCGATGAGCGCCTCCTGGCCGTGAGGGCGCCAGTCCACGGCCACGAAGTCGTCCTCCTCGTCGCTTGCCAGCAGCGCCTGGAGGTAGAGCCCGTCGCACTTGTAGAGGGGGTGGGGCCGGGGGTAGCCGGCCCAGCGGCTGGCGTACGCGCCGACCAGCGCGTATGCGCCGTCGGGACGCCAGGCGACCGTCCGCAGCGTGTGGGCGCGGTCGCCGGGGACGGGGGTGAGCGCGCCGTCATGGTAGCGCAGCACTGTTCCGCCGTTGCCGACGATCAGGGCAGAGTCGCCCTGAGGATGCCAGGCCGCCCGTCGCAGGTTGTCGCCGGCGGGCGACGGCAGAGCCCGCACCGAACTGCTGTCGAAGAGGAACACGGCGCCCTGGTTGCCCACGAGGAGGGCCCGGTCGCCGTCAGCGGAGAAGGAGACGCCCCGCAGATTGTGTCTGGTGCCTGCGTTGATCGGCTCGAAGCGGCGGCCGTCGTAGCGGACGATGGTGCCTCCGTTGCCGACGAGGAGGCAGTGCGAGCCGCTGGGGTGCCAGGCCGCCCAACGCAGCGGGCGGCCGACGCCGGTGTCGGTCGCGGACAGGCGTTGACCGTCGAAGACGTAGATCCGTGCGCTCGTTCGGCTCACGCGGGCTTGTCTCCAGTTGGCGCACTCCGTAGGATGGTCGGCGTGCTGGAGTTCCATTGTAGGCGCTGCCCTCTGACGCGGACAACGGCCGGTCCGCAGGGAGCGGATAGACTCGGCGACCGCTTGGCTGCCGCGGGAAACGCCGCGGGCGCGGTGCGCCGTTCGGGAGCCGCGCCGTGATCGCCGTGCTCTCAGGCGGGACGGGCGGCTCACGCTTCCTCCAGGGGATGGCGCTGGCCGCGCCCCCGCGGGACGTGGTCGCCGTCGTGAACACCGGCGACGACGAGCAGTTCTTCGGGCTCTACGTCAGTCCGGACCCGGACATCGTCACCTACGCCCTGGCCGGCATCATGGACGAGGAACGCGGCTGGGGCGTGCGGGGCGACACGTTCCGCTGGCTGGAGGCGATGCGTCGCTTCGGGCACGATACCTGGTTCCAGATCGGAGACCGCGATCTGGCGACGCATCTTCTCCGTACGCGCCGCCTGGCCGAGGGAGCGACGCTCTCCCAGGTGACGCGCGAGCTGGTCGGCCGTCTGGGCGTATCGACGCGGGTCCTTCCCATGTCGGACGAACGGGTGCGCACGGTCGTGGAAACGGAGAGCGGGACGTTCTCTTTCCAGCAGTACCTGGTGCAGCGCGGCGCCCGTGACCGGGTTGCCGGCCTGCGCTTCGAGGGTGTCGAGCGGGCGCGGCCGGCGCCGGGGGTACTGGAGGCGCTGCGTGACGCGGAAGCGATCCTGATCGCGCCCAGCAACCCGCTCGGGAGCGTCGGTCCCATCCTGGCGCTGCCGGGCGTCCGCGAGGTATTGGAGGCGCGGAAGGATCGGGTGGGCGCGGTCAGCCCGATCATCGCCGGACGGTCCCTGCAGCCGCCGGCGGCCGAGATGATGGCCGGCCTGGGCCACGAAGTCAGCGCCCTGGGTGTCGCCCGCCTGTACCGGGATCTGGCGCGCGCCTTCGTTCTTGACCGGCAGGACGAACGCCTGGCGCCTCAGGTGCGCGAGTTGGGTCTGGAACCGGTGGTGGCCGACACCGTGATGCGCGACGCCTCTACCAAGGAGGCGGTGGCAAGGGCCGCGCTGCGGGCGCTAGAATGGCAGCCATGACGACGCTCGCTTTCATCGGCGGTACCGGGCCCGAAGGAAAAGGGCTCGCCTACCGGTTCGCTCTCGCCGGATACGAGGTGATCGTCGGCTCGCGCACGCTCGAGCGGGCCCAGACGGCCGCGCGGGAAGTAGGCGAGCGCGTCCCCGCTGCGACGGTGCGGGGCCTGCTGAACGGTGATGCCGCGAGCGAGTCGGCGATGGTCGTCCTGACGGTGCCGTATGGGGCGCAGGCGGACACGCTTCCGGGATTGCGTGGAGGCATCGGCGGCAAGGTCGTCGTCAGCACAGCCGTGCCGGTATCGTTCGACAAGGGCCGCCCCTCGATGCTGTCCGTGCCGGAGGGATCGGCGTCCCAGCAGGCTCAGGCGCTGCTGCCGGACGCCCGCGTGGTGGCCGCGTTCCAGAACCTGGGCGCCGGCAAGCTTTGGGACGGGGACGTGCCGCTGGAGCAGGACATCATCGTCTGCGCGGACGACGCCGAGGCGAAGAAGCAGGTGATGGCGCTGTCCGAGGAGATCCGCGGAGCGCGTGCCGTGGACGGCGGGCCGCTGGCGAGCGCACACCACGTCGAGGCGATCACGGTCCTACTTCTGGCCATCAACCGGCGGTACAAGACGGTCGCCGGCATTCGCGTCGTGGGGGTGTGATGGCTCCCGAGGTGCGCATTATCGGCGTCGAGGGCATGCCGGAGGTGCGGACCGGAGACAAGCTGGCCGGCCTGATTCTCGAGGCCGCCGAACGCCAGGGACTCGCGTTCGAAGAAGGCGATGTCCTAGTCGTCACGCAGAAGGTGGTCTCGAAGGCGGAGGGACGCACGGTCGACCTCGACGACGTGGAGCCGGGCCCGTTCGCCCGCCAGATCGCCGAGCAGTGGGAGAAGGACGCCCGGGTGGTGGAGGTCGTGCTGAGGGAGAGCGCGCGCATCGTCCGGATGGACCACGGCGTGATCATCTGCGAGACGAGGCACGGCCTGATCTGCGCCAACGCCGGTGTGGACTCCTCCAACGTCGAGCGGGCGGGCACAGTCTCGCTCCTGCCGGAGGACCCGGACGCCTCCGCCCGGGCGATACGGCACCGCATCCAGGATGCGACCGGCCTGTCGATAGCCGTCCTGATCACGGATACGTTCGGCCGGCCCTGGCGTGAGGGCCACGTCAACTTCGCCATCGGGCTGTCCGGGATGGCGCCGGTGATGGACTACTCAGGTCAGACCGACCCGGCGGGCTACGAGCTGCGCGTCACGCAGATGGCCGTGGCGGACGAGCTGGCCGCCGCGGCCGAGCTTGTCCAGGGGAAGCTCGACCGGACGCCGGTCGCGGTCGTGCGGGGGTATTCGTATCCGCGCGGGGAGGGGAGCGCCCGCGACCTCCTGCGGGACGCGGGGCGCGACCTGTTCCGGTAACGGGCTCGACCTACCTCGACCGGCGCGTTCGTGCGTACCAGGCTGCGCCTGCGACGGCGGCGGCACTCGCCGCGATGGCCGCCGCGACCCACAACCGCGCGGTCTGGTGCATGCCCGAGGAGCCGGGCGACTCCAGCGGCATGTCGGCAGCGCTGGGCAACTCGGCGATGCCGCCCACAGGCGCGCCTGCCTCTGCGTCCACTGCGATCCCATGACTCACGTCCGGGCGAGCGATGACGTCCTCCACGCCGCTGCCGTCGAGGTTCGCCCGCCTGATCCTGTGGAGGCCGGCGTCCGCCCAGTACACCTTCCCTCCGGGTACATCCAGCGCGATGTCGCCCGGATCGCTGCCGTCCTCATACAAGAGCGTCTCGGCGCCGGCGCCGTCGAGCGTGCTTCGTCTGAGCCCACCACTCTGCGACCAATAGCCGGGACCGGGGGGGATCGACACGGTCCAGTACAGCTTATTCCCCCCGCTGTCGACGGCTAGGCCCGACGAGAAGACCGTTACACCTACCAGGTCTTCCATATCGGACCCGTCGAGGTTCGCCCGTTGAATGGGCTGGGAGATTCTCGTCCAGTAGAGCTTGCCCCCACTGGGATCAACCGCGATTGCTCCGGGACAGCCCGCAGGGATCATGCAGTCTTCGAGCGCGATCACTTCCTCCACGTTGGTCCCGTCCAGGTTCGCGCGGCGAATCTTTCCGGCCTGGTGCTTCGTCCAATACATCTTGTTGGCAGCTACGTCCAGTGCGATTCCCCCAATGGCGCTGGCGTCCGTGACCAAGTCCTCTGTGCCGCTGCCGTCGAGGTTGGCGCGCTGGATCTTGTAGTTCGTGAAGTCGGCCCAGTAGATCTTGCCGCCGTTCGTGTCGAGCTTGAGGTAGGGGACCACGCCGAGTCCAGAAACGAGGACCTCCATGTCGCTGCCGTCCAGGTTCGCGCGCAGGATCTCGCCGTCCTCTGTCCAGTAGACCTTGCCTGCGGGCTCGGCCCGCGCTCCACCGGCCGGCAACAGGCCGGCCGCCATGGCCAGCGCGCACAACCAGACGATGACAGTGCGTTTGTGCATGGGCCACCTCTCTTTCGCCGTCGCATGGCGGCTATCGCTGCCGCCAGGCAACCGGATTGTAGCACAGACAGGACGGATGCCAGGTTCGTGAGGCGGGATCGAAAGAGGTTGTAGTCGCGAGCCTAGAACTGGTGAAGCGCTAGGCCTGCGCGCATCGCTAGCCGGGTCGTTCCATTATGTGTCCCGGTGCCTCGCAACGAGGATGGCGCCCGTGATGGACTACTCAGGTCAGACCGATCCGGCGGGCTACGAGCTGCGCGTCACGCAGATGGCCGTGGCGGACGAGCTGGCCGCCGCGGCCGAGCTTGTCCAGGGGAAGCTCGACCGGACGCCGGTCGCGGTCGTGCGGGGGTATTCGTATCCGCGCGGGGAGGGGAGCGCCCGCGACCTCCTGCGGGACGCGGAGCGCGACCTGTTCCGGTAACGGCGGGTCGAGAGGAGGCCGAACTAGGCGGAACTCTGCAATACTGCCTCGACCCGCGCGGCTAGCACGTACCTGGAGACAGGCTTCTGAACCCAGTCGCGGATGTCCATCTCGGGAGTCAGCTCCGACTCGTGCTGGCGCTGGCTGCGCGCGGAGAACACGACCGCCGGAGCGGACACGCCCAGCTGCCTTAGCTTGAGAAGCAGGTTGAGGCCGGCGGAAAGATCAGCGGTGGGAGAAAGGGGATCCCCAGACGGGAGCAGAATATCGAGGAGTAGGAGATCCGAGGTCTTCAGGTCGTCAGCGCGCTCAACAGTTTCCCTCAAGTTGGTGTACACGTCAATTGCATGGCCGGCACGTTCTAGCGGCCGTACCACCTCCGCGATGTCCCGCGCGTCATCCTCTATCCACGCGATTCTTGCCACGGCTACTTCGTCCTCCCGCAAGGCAAGTCGACTATGGCCTCTGTGAGATACGGTGCGGTTTCGCCCTCCCCAACCTGACGGCTTGTTATCTGAAGGTCACCCCCCATATCCTTGGCTATCTTCTGTGCTGTGAATAACCCCATGCCGGTCCCCGTTCGGCCTTCGGCCCGAGCCATCGCGCCGCGAAAGCCCGGCGTGAACAGCCGGTACATCTCTTCGGCAAGGATCCCCACTCCGTAATTGGAGATGACTAGCCGAGCGAAAACCCCTCGTTGTTGGGATGCGGAGATCTTCACCGTGCGGGCGCGCCCGTCACCTCCCCCATACGAGTACTTGATAGCATTCTGGATGACGTTGTTCAGGAGGAGTTTGGCGTGCTCCTCTGAAACCCAGACCATCAGGTGTTTCACGCCTGACGCATCGAGGGATATGTCACGACGCCGGGCTTGCTCCTGGAAAGTCTGGACACTGCTATGCACGAGGAAGACCAGGGGACAGAGAGAGAACCTGTAATCGCCTAGATACTCCCCGCTCTGCAGGCTCTGCAGCGAAGTCGAGAGTTCCAGGGTCCTCAGCTTCAACTTCTCGACATTCTGCGCGAGCCAACGCCAATCCTTGCGAACTTCGGTTTCCTCTGCGAGGTCTTCTTCAATGTTCTCAATCGCGTTCAGCAATGCCTGCGTCGCAATCTGCAGATCGTGCAGAAGCTGCGTGCCTAGGAGTGACGAATCCTCCCCGAGAGGCGACACGGGGGTAGCCTCGGGCGGGCTTTCAGGCTCTGCACGAACCACGCTGGGCTATTCCTCCTTTGTGTTGTCGGGGTCCTGTCGGCGGAAGTGCTTGATAGCGCCGAGTGCCTCAGGAGATGCCGCCATGTCCAGAAATTCCCTCAGCCCCCTCCCGCTGAACTGCCTTGCGTTGGCAAAGTAGTGGAATCCCAACTCGTCGCCCCTTTGGATCCGGTCGATGCTGGCACGTTCATGTACTTGAAGATCTCTGGTGAGTTCGCTTTCAACGTCATGACCGGCGGACGGGAGTGACCCGGTGGCAGTTGCGAGGTTGGCCGGAGCGATCTTGGGCAGTGCTTTCTGAATCAGCGTGACGCGCGACGCGGCCACGTGTTGAATGAAGAACATGGGAAATCGCGCTGCCACGAGGCCTCTTGAGTCTGTCAGGTACAGACTGGCAATGAAGAAGGCTCGGAGGGTACGATCGGCGTGCGCCGGCAGTTTCTTTGTCTCCCAGCGCGAAAGGGTAGACGTGTCTATTTGTAGGGCGTCCGCGAACTCCGATAGCGACAAACCCATGGTTTCGCGGAGAAACCGCGCGTGCTGGGGTGCCAGTTCCGTGTCGTTTGAGATGAGCTCAAGCGCCTTCATGATTTCCCAACGCCGAGATTCGCCGCGTGTGTAGAATACTTCCCCGCACTCGCAGCGAAGGAGTGAGGCCCCCTCTACCCTGAATGGGCCCAAAGACGAGCCGTTGTATTCGATCGACTTGACCTCAGGATGCAGGGACTGGTGAGGGCACTCCGGCAACTTCGGGCGCAACGGCAGCAGATCGCGAACCTGCGTTTCCTTTCCCTTTGGGAACATGGCTGGTCAGTTAATCTCCAAGGTTTGACTGTCCTTCCAACGGAAGGCATTCAGAATTGGCGCCGTCAAGTGCTGAAGCAGCCACGATCCCTCCGGCGTCTTACGCAGGGTGCAGTAACGAAGGCGATCCTGAAGATCCATTCCCACCCAAAGTACCACGTTCTTGCTGGGGTGTGAGACGTCGTAAAGGAAACCCCGGCGAATCACCGACTCCATCGTGGCATGGCTGTCGCGGTGGTTGGCAGCATTCGTGCCTCCCTGGATCAGCAAGTTGTCCATCTCGTTCCGTATCTCCATTTCGCATTTCCGCAGTGCGCGCTGGCTTGTCTCGGTGTTCCCACTATTCCAGCGGGTCATGACGGCTGGCTTGACCCAAACACCTTGGCGATTCGGCGACCAGGGAGGAGCCATGAGCTCCCACAGGGACTCTAGACGTCGCCGCGCTGCTCTCGCCCAGCCTAGATCCATGGAAATCTGGCTCTCTTGGTCCTACCAGTCCCGGTGATGTTCCCAGAGCAATGATAGTCCATGTGAGGGCAAGTTGCAACCCATCGTTGAATGTTCTCACAGCGCAACACCCCCCGCTCACCTTGCATGACGCAACGACATTATAGCATGAGTGCAGGAAATGTCAAGCCACAGTGCAACGGAATCGAAGACGCTCATACGCTTGCGCCGTGGATCGTTGGCTCTAGGATGCTCCGGGTGTTGGGCTTGACAGCGCGTGATCACGCGCGTAGGATGAGCGCGTGGATGGCAATAGTCCGGAAGAAGGGCCGCGCTCGGGTTGGTGTCTGTCCTGCGGTTTTCTGGCCAAGGCTCCCGCAGTCGAAAGCAAGTACACGTCAATTCCGCCATTCCAAGAGATCGCATACGGCGAGCGGGACATCGGCGGGGTGTGGTCTCAGCCTGGCTCGTCGAAGGGGACCGACGCGGTAGTTATCTGCTTCCGACTTGTACCAGATTTCGTTGAGGATCTCCGCAAAGAGCTACAGGAGGGCGCAGACGGCGAGAGAATTTCCCAGGCGGTCATCCGCAAGGACCGAGACTGCTGCAAGTGGTACCCATACACTCCAGGTTTCACTCCCAAGGAGCATCTGGAAGAGCTGAAAATAGCCCAACTAGAACGAATGTCGGAACAGACGCAACGTATGCAGCTTCGGGTAGCGGTCGGCCAAGCGGTCGTCTCCGTGGTAGCCATTGTTGCCGCGGTAGTGCTGGCGATGGCCTTCGCTGCGCGTACGGACACAACGGTGATCGTGCCAGCCCCTACTGTGATTGTCCGGCCGGTGGCAGAACCGACGGTCGGACCGGATGTCGCTCCGACTGGTCAGCCAGTGGTTGACCCTTCGAAGCGCGCGCCACGATGACGGCTGCGTTGGCCGGACTCGAGATGCCTCGTGTTCACCATCTCGGGAAGACTGTCTTCCGTTTCTGACGACTCAGTGTTCTCTCGTCCGGCGACAACTGCCTCCGGCGCGTGGTCCGGGAACCCTGCTTGTCCATCAGGACGCCCGTGGCCCGCTTCATGATCAGCATCTGCTCCTCGCGGCGGACGATGGCGTCGACGTGAACGGAAAACGCCACGTCACATCTCCCTATGCCCCGCCACGGGGATGACCGCGCCGGTGACGAACCGGGCCCGCTCCGAGCAGAGGAACGCGACGACCTCGGCCACGTCCTGGGGTGTCGGGTCGTTGGCGTCCTTGATGCCCTCCTCCGCCATCGTGCGCGCCTGGTCCAGCGTGACGTACTCGATAGGCCCCGGCGCGACGGCGTTGACGGTAATGCCGTGGCGTAGCTCCAGCGGCCCCACGGTCCGGGCCAGCCAGTGGCGCGCCGCCTTGCCCAGGGGGTAGTCGAGCGGCGTCGCCGGCGGTCCGGCGCGCCAGTCGTCGGCCAGGTACCCGCCGATGATCACGAACCGGCCCCAGCCGCGGCGGCGCATGCCCGGTAGCGCCGCCCGGAGCAGGGCGTAGGTCGAATCCACCTCCTCCGAGAGGACAGTACGCCAGTGCTCCGGCTCGATGTCCGGGAGGTCGCGGGGCTCCCACGAGCCCCCCGCGCTGGCGACGACGATGTCGAGCTGGCCGAACTGGGATTCGATCGCCCGCACCATGTCCTGCACCGCGGCTGGGTCCGAGACGTCCGCCTGGTGGACGAGCGTCCGGCGGCCAACAGCCTCGATAAGGCGCGCCACCTCCTCGGCCCGGTCCCGGCGCTCCTTGAAGTTGACCGCGATGTCGGCGCCCTCTCGGGCGAGCGTGAGGGCGATGCTGCGGCCCATGCCTCGACCCGAGGCGCCTGTCACCAGTGCCGTCCGTCCTTGCAGCTCCACCGCGGGCTCAGCGTAGCACGAGGGCCCTTGCCTGCCAACGAGGGCTTCGGTCGAGTTGTCGCAGCGCGGTCTGCTTGCGCGGGCCGCCGGAGCGTCGCATACTGCGGCCGATGGCAGAGCGACCGTTCGAGGGCAAGGTGGCGTTGGTGACGGGCGGGAGCCGCGGCATCGGTCGGGCCTGCGTGCTCAAGCTGGCACAGCTCGGCGCGCACGTGGCAATCAACTACTCTCGCAGCGATGACGACGCCGAGGCGGTCGCCCGCGATGTGCGGGAGCTGGGCGTGCAGGGCGTCCCGCTGCGGGCCGACGTGGGCGACCGTGAGGCCATCGTGGGGCTGTTCGAGCGCCTGAAAGGCGAATTCGGACGGCTCGACCTGCTGGTGAACAGCGCCGCGCGGGGCTTGGAGCGGCCGCGAGGCGCCGTCGATTCGCTGCCGCGCCACCTCAAGCACAGCATGGACGTGAACCTCTTCGGGCCCTGGTTCTGCGCCCAGGAGGCGGCCAAGCTCATGGTGGAGGGCGGCGCCATCGTCAACTTGCTGAGCCCGGGGGCGCAGCGCTACCTTCCGCGCTACGCGCCGGTGGGCGTTTCGAAAGGGGCCTTAACGTCGCTGACGACGTACCTGGCGGTTGAGCTGGCGCCCCGCGGTATCCGGGTCAACGGAGTCGCCGCCGGATTCGTGGAGGGCAGCGACGGGGTGCGCCTGATGGGAGAGAAGATCCTTGAACGCTACCGGCAGACGGTGCCGGCGGGCCGCCTGGTGAGACCGGAGGAGGTGGCGGAAGCCGTGGCGTTCCTCTGCAGCGACGCCGCCGCTATGATCGTCGGCCACGTTCTCCTGGCGGACGGGGGCTACTCGCTGGTCGGGTTGATCTAGGCTGGGCTCAGCAGGCGGGCGTGCCCCGATTTCGCTTTCGGTGAAATACGTTGGCGGTCTGCATGGTACCTGAGGGGCTCGACGTGAGATGAGCGCGTATCGGGGAGAGATGGGCCGCCGCTGGTTCGCGGCGGTATACGATCACATCACCCATCCCAACGAGAGGGCGTTCAGGAAGGTCCGGCCTCGGATTATGGGTGAGGTGCAGGGTTGCGTGCTTGAGGTCGGCGTCGGCACCGGCGCCAGCTTCGCCTACTACCCCGTTGAGGCGCGCGTGATGGGCACCGAGCCGGATCCTTACATGCTGGAGCGCGCGCGACGCCGGCAAGAGAAGATTGGCGCCGGTCACATCGAGCTTCACCAGGGGCTGGCAGAAGCGCTTCCCTTCGAGGACGATTCCTTCGACCACGTCGTCTGCAGCCTGGTCCTCTGCACCGTTCGCGACCTGGGGCGGTCCCTGGAGGAGGTGCGGCGCGTTCTCAAGCCCGCCGGCACGCTCCGTTTCCTGGAGCACGTGCGCAACGACGAGAGCCGCTTCTGGGGTGTGACGCAGGACCTGGTTGCGCCGGTCTGGAGCTGGCTCAATGGTGGCTGCCACTCGAACCGTCGCACCCGGCAGGCTATCGAAAACGCCGGCTTCGGCATCCGGTGGTTGGAACGGATGCACGTTGGCCCGGGGACGTGGGCGATCTATGGGGTGGCCCGGCCAGGCTAGCCATGTCCTCCCCTGAGACCTCGGCTGAGCTGCCTGACGAGCCGTCTCCGGTGCCGGGTATCTCCCGAAACGTCTTCGTCCTCGGTTTGGTCAGCTTCGCGACGGACATCTCTTCGGAGATGCTCTACCCCGTCCTGCCCATCTTCCTCACCACGACGCTGGGCGCGCCGGTGTCGCTGGTGGGTGCCATCGAGGGCATCGCCGAGGGCACGGCCGGCACCTCGAAGGTGGCGGCGGGCGCTTGGTCCGACCGGGTGGCGCACCGGCGACCGTTGGTGATGGCCGGGTACTCGGTCTCCGCGCTGGGCAAACTGTTGCTCGCCCTGTCGTTTGTCTGGCCGCAGGCGCTGGCGGCCCGGTTCTGCGACCGGCTGGGCAAAGGGACCCGCACGGCGCCCCGGGACGCCCTCATCGCGGACTCGTCGACCGTCGGGTCGCGGGGCCGGGTCTTCGGCTTCCACCGGACGCTCGACACGCTGGGGGCGGTGGTCGGGCCGCTGCTGGGGCTCGCCCTGATAGCGTTGCTGGGGCAGGACCGGCTCCGCGTGGTGTTCCTCGTCGCGCTGCTGCCCGCCGTGATCAGCGTGGCGCTGGTCGGCCTGGCGCGGGAGCGCGCTCGCGCCGTGACTCCCCGAAGCGGCGAGCGGTTCCGCTTCAGGCTCGGCGGGGCGCCGCCCGCCTATTGGCTGTTCCTTGGCGTGAGCTTTCTCTTCGCCTTCGGCAACTCCAGCGACGCCTTCCTCCTGCTGCGCGCCCGCGACCTGGGCATGGGACTGACGGCGGTGATCCTGGCCTACGTCGTGTACAACGTCGCCTACGCGCTGCTTTCGTTTCCGGCGGGCATCGTCGCCGATAGGATCGGCCCGCGCCCGGTGCTGGCAGGTGGATTCCTGATCTTCGGGCTCGTGTACCTGGGATTCGCCGGTACGAACGGAACCGGCGCCGTGTGGCCTCTGTTCGCGGCGTACGGCGTCACGATGGCTCTGACGGAGGGCGTCGCTCGAGCCGTCGTCTCGGACCTTGCCCCGTCCGACCGGCGGGGCTCGTTCCTGGGGCTCTACCACACCACGATAGGCCTGACCGCCGTGGTCGCGAGCGTGCTGGCCGGCGTGCTCTGGGATCAGGTGGGGCCGGCCGCTCCCTTCGCCCTGGGCTCTGTCACGGGGCTGGCGGCGGCGCTGCTCCTCATGGCCTCGGCAGGACTGCTGCGCCGGCCCGAGACGGTCGGGGCATGACCGGTGGCCGCGATTCGGTCGAGTTGCCCGCCCAGTGGGTGCCCGTCGTCGCCCGCTGTGACGTGCTGGTCGTCGGCGGAGGCGCGGCCGGGCTGTCCGCCGCCATAGCCGCCCGCAGGCAGGGCGCCGACGTGGTCCTGGTCGAGAGGTACGGCTACCTGGGCGGCCTCGCCTCGGGCGGCCTGATCAGCCTGCTGCTCACCCTGGACGACGGCGCCGGCCGGCAGGTCGTCGGCGGGCTCTGCCAGGAGCTGGTCGAGCGGCTGGAAGCCCGCGGTGCGTGCTCCTACCCGCCGCGCGGAGAGTGGGGCAGCGCGGACGCCGCGCTCGTGGAACGCTACCGCCGCTGGGGGTTGGTCTGGGGCTCCGGGCCGCACAAGGTGCGCTACTCGGTCTCCTTCGACCCGGAGGAATTCAAGTTCGTCGCCGACGAGTGGGTGACCGGAACCGGCGTCCGACTGATGTACCATCGCTGGGCCTCGGACCTGGTCCGGGACGGAGACCGCATCACGCACATAGTCTTCACGTCGAAGGCGGGCCGGCAGGCCGTGGCCTGCGGTGCCGTCATCGACGCTACCGGCGACGGCGACCTGTTCGCGCTCGCAGCGGAGCCGTTCGAGCTGGAGAAGGTGCACCCCTGGCTCTGGTTCCGCATGTCGGGCGTCGAGGACGTCGGGGCGGCCCAAGACGCGGAAGGTGGCCTCTTCTTCCGCACCGTCCGTCCCGGGCAAGTCCTCATGCCCTGGGGCGCCGCCGGACGCATCGACCGGCGCATCGACGCCACGGACCCGGACGACCTGACGCACGCGGAGGTTGAGTGCCGGCGCATGGTGACGGAGGAGGTGGAGCGGCTGCGCGGCCAGGTGCCCGGCTTCGAGAACGCCTACCTGGCGGACGTGGCGCAGACGCTCGGCATCACCGAGTCGCGCCGGCTGATAGGAAGATACGTCCTGCGAAGGGAGGACCTCGACCGGCCGTTCGACGACGTGGTGGCGGTCACCGGCCACTGGACCAAGTACGGCTGCACCTATCAGATCCCGTACCGCAGCCTGCTGCCGCAGCGGGCGACGAACCTGCTGGCGGCCGGCCGCTGCATCAGTGTCGACCATCGTGTCCACCACGCGACGAAGGAGATCCCGGCCTGCTTCGCCACCGGCGAGGCCGCCGGCGTCGCGGCGGCGCTCTCGCTGCGACAGGACGTTCTGCTACCGGACGTGAGAGTTCCGGAGCTGCAGCGGGCGCTCGTGAAGTCCGGCGCCTGGCTGCCGGAGGGGGTTGGGCGCTAGGGCAAGGCCGACCGCTATGCCTGCGGCTCCGACGGCGGCTCGGGCAGGCTCTCCGGAGGAGCGGGCGCGCCGCCGCTCTCGAACGAGAAGGGCGGGTACTCGTCCACAAGCGAGGACATGTACGCGAGCAGCCGCGCTTCCCAGCGCATGTACCCGCGGGTGAAGCTGTACGCCCAGTCCGGAACGGTCTCGTTGATCAGGATGCTGATCACGGCCACCGGCAGCACGACGATGAACGCCAGGCTGATGATCGCCAGCACGATGGCGCTCGGAATGCCGTAGATGATGCGTAGGAGCGCTGATCCGGCCGTCGGGCTGCCGCCGGGCTGCACTGAGAGCTGGAACGTCTCAGTGGGTTCTTCGTTGGGCAGCCGGTCGGTGAGGCAGCCCATGTAGGCGTAGACCGCGACCACGTAGCGCAGCCATTTCGTCAGATTCGACTCGCTCTCGGCCAGAAACTGCTCGGCGCCCTTCTGCGAGATCATGATCGCCGCCAGGACGGGGAAGATGAGGTAGACGGCTCCGAGGAACCACCCGATCGCTCCCGCGAGGAGGCACAGGATGACCACGATGAGGATTCGGATGAAGACGTGGGGCTTCTGGAAACGTTCCGGCGGCTGGATATCGAAGGTGACGGGGTAGGCCATGGAGACCCTCCTTTCGACCAAGAGCGGAGCTTCCTTGCGCTGATAGTACTCGAAGAGCGACCGAGCTGTCTATCGGCGGATGGCCGCCGGCGGCTCTCGGCCGGATGGGGACTAGCGGCCTCTCCCGACCTCCGCCAGAGCCCCTTCGATGAACGGCGTCTTCGCCTCCGTGTACTCGAGGCGTCGGGTCCGGTACCTGACCGCGAGCTCCTTCTTCAGGGCGCCGTACTTCGCTGCCAGTTCCGGCCGTTGACGCAGGAGATCCCGGAAGCGAATGTGCCGCTCCCAGAACTTGCCATCCTGCGGGACCATGTGGAGATGATGTGAGCGGGGCTGGCCCTTGCGGAAGAAGAGGCGACCGGGGATGCCGGCCTCGCCCCGGTACTGGTAGCCGATGGCCTCCAGCGGGCGGACGCACCGCTCGACGGCGCTCAGGTCGCGGACGCCGAGCATGATGTCGATGATCGGCTTTGCCGCCAGGCCGGGGACCGCCGTGCTGTCGACGTGCTCGACGGCGACGATGCGGTCCGCCACGTCTCGCAGCGCCTCGGCGATGAGCCTCTTCTCTTCCTCGAACCGCAGGGGCCACGCGTCGTCGTAGTCGACGACGACGACCTCGCGGTAGTCCTCGAGCTCAGGCACGTGGTATCGCTACCCGCACACAGCCCCCTGCGACGCCGAGGAGGCGAGGCGCACCACCGCCGGGACGGATCGTAGACATCACCGGTCGAGCAGACGCTCCGCCTCCGCGACGAAGGCGGCGGCGCTAGAGACGAGCTTCTCAATCTCGGCGGGCACCACCTCCTCGGCGTACGAGTAGTCCGCGATATTGCGCAGGCGGAATCCGTCGCCGAGGGCCTTGCCGACCCCTGCTGGAAACACCCCCGTCCTCACAAACTGGTCTGCAAACGCACCGATGACGGTCCTGTGACGCGAGAACGCGAGGCCCTTCGAGAGCAGCAACGCTGTCGCCGCATGGAACATCGCGTAGTAGGCGCGGTTGGCGGCGCTGTTGTAACGACGCTGGGCCAAGGCAGCCTCCGCGTCCTCGAGTGCTTCCCTCATGTGGCGCCGGATCAGAGCGACCTCGTCGGCGGCTTCCGCTTGGTACTGCTCTCGTTCTTCGCGTACCGCCTTCCGCTTAGCTGTCCACAGCTCGATCCCCTCTCTGCGGATATTCATCAGAAGGGGGAGCATGCGGTGACGGTAATCGCGTTCCGCAACGACGATCGGACCCGTGAGGTGGTAGCCGGTTGTCTCGTTCACCTCCTGCGCCATGTCCCAGACGACGCGTTCCTCGGTGCGATCGCCACAGCCATCCTTGAGGACGACCAGAACATCGGCATCCGACTCCGGGTCGGCGTCGCCGCGGGCGCGCGAGCCGTACAGCACGACGGCAGCGAGCCGCTCGCGGTAGTGCTGTCGGAGCCGCTCTATGTACTCACGGACGGCGCGCTGCCACGCCGCCTCGCCCGCGATCGCCGGATGGAGCGGGGCCATGTTGCCTTCGCTATCCGCACACGGCGCCCTCGGACGCCGAGGACACCAGGCGTGCGTACTTGGCGAGTGCGCCGCGCTCGTAACGGGGCGGGGGCGGCGTCCAGGCGGCCAGCCGCCGGTCGATCTCCTCCTTCGGGACGCGCAGCTCCAGCCGGCGGTTCCCCGCGTCCACGGTGATTTCGTCGCCGTCCTGCACCACCGCGATCGGCCCGCCGACCACGGCCTCGGGGGCGACGTGGCCCACCATCAGGCCGCGGGTCGCGCCGGAGAAGCGCCCGTCGGTCACCATCGCGATCTGGTCGCCCAGGCCCTGCCCGATCAGCGCGGCCGTTACGGCCAACATTTCGCGCATGCCGGGGCCGCCCTTCGGGCCCTCGTAGCGGATCACGACGACGTCGCCGGGCTTGATCTCCCTGCGCTCGATGGCGGCGAAGCATTGCTCCTCGCCGTCGAAGACCCGCGCCGGCCCGGTTCGCTCGAGGCGCTCGACGCTCGCCACCTTGGCCACGGACCCCTCGGGCGCCAGGTTGCCCCGCAGGACGACGATCGTGCTGCCGCCGCTGAGCGCTTGGTCGACCGGCCGCACGACGTCGCCGTCCGGACCGATGTTGAAGTCGGCAAGGTTCTCGGCCAGCGTCTTGCCCGTGACGGTCAGCGTGTCGCCGTGGAGGACGCCCGCGTTGAGCAGCTCCTTCATCACGACGGGCACGCCGCCCACTCGGTGCAGGTCGGACATGACGAAGCGGCCGCCCGGCTTGAAGTCGCCTAGGTGCGGGGCGCGCTCGCTGACCCGGTCCAGGTCGTCGATCGTCAGGCCGACCCCGGCCTCACGGGCGATGGCGAGCAGGTGCAGGACGGCGTTGGTGGAGCCGCCGACGGCCACGGCCACCGCCATACCGTTCTCGAACGCGTCCTTCGTCAGGGTGTCGCGGGGCCGGATGTTGGCCTCCAGCAACCGGAGCGCGGCCTCGCCGGTCCGCCGGCAGACGTCGGTCCGCGCGGGGTCGACGGCGGGCACCGCCGCGCTCCCCGGCAGGGCGAGTCCCAGCCCCTCGCTCACGCAGGCCATCGTGTTGGCGGTGTACATCCCGCCGCAGGAGCCCGGGCCGGGACAGGCCACGTGCTCCAGCTCGCGCAGATCCTCGTCGCTCATGGAGCCGGCGCTGTGCGCGCCGACGCCCTCGAACACGTCCAGGACCGTGACGTCGCGGCCCTGGAAGGTGCCGGGCAGGATGGTGCCGCCGTAGAGGAAGACGGCCGGCAGGTTCACTCGGGCCATCGCCATCATCATCCCGGGCAGGCTCTTGTCGCAGCCCGCGATGGCGGCCAGGCCGTCGTAGGCGTGTCCCAGCATCATCACCTCGACGGAGTCGGCGATGATCTCGCGGCTCACCAGCGACGCCTTCATCCCTTCGTGGCCCATCGCCATCCCATCGCCGACGGCGATGGTCGCAAACTCGCGCGGCGTGCCGCCCGCTTCTTTCACTCCTGCCTTGACGTGCTGCGCCAGGCCGCCCAGGTGGATGTTGCAGGGCATCGCCTCGTTGCCGGCGTGCCCCACGGCGACGATGGGCCGCGTGATGTCTTCGTCTGTGAGCCCCATCGCGTAGAAGTACGACCGGTTGGGCGCTCGCTCCGCACCTGTCGTTACCTGCCAGCTCTTCGGCTTGGCAACCGTGGGAGCGCGCGTTGGAGTGTCGGTGGTCATGAGGCGTCCTCCTGTGGGTGAGGGGATACTGTGGGCAAAGCGTATCGCAGCGCGGGGGAGGTCTCAAGGGGGGCGGCTTGTGCAGGAGGAGTGAGTGCCTAGGTGACGCGCTCGCGAGTCCCTTCCTCAGATGGGTTCTCGGCGCCGTCGGCGACGGCCGCGCCGGTCGGGTCTGCGCCATCTCGGGACGCCGCGTCCTGGTCTTCGTCTGAAGGCGTGTCGTTCTGGTCGCGCTGCATGCGGTCGGCGCGGTTGAGGATGGTGATCACCGCGAACAGGAAGAGGACGAAGAGGATGATCTCGAAGACGCGCACGTTCTGGTCGGAGTCCTCCAGGCTCAGGCCGAACACGCCCAGGAGGTAGCCCCCCATGATGAAGAAGATCACCCAGAGCGTGACGCCGATGTAGTCCAGCAGCATCCAGCGGAGCAAGGGCATTCGTATGAAGCCCGACGCCGCCGGTCCGACGAGGCGGGAGTAGCCGGCGAAGTGGTAGCTCAAGACCAGCCAGACGCTGTGTTCGAGCAGCGGCTCCCGCATCCGCTCCGCCCAGCGCACCAGGCTCGACTCAGGGCCGAGCCACCGCCATCCGAAGCGTCCCATCCCGTAGCTGATCGTGTCCCCGATCATGGCCCCCAGGACGCCGAGGCCGATCGCCGGCCAGATGTTTATCAGACCGTCGCGCGCGCCCAGGCCGGCCAGAAGCATGATCAACGTGCCGGGGATGAGGGCGCCGAGGAACAGCGTGTTCTCGGTCAGAGGCGCAAGGAACACCACGAGGTATCCGTAGGATTCGAGGACGTTCTCCGCGATGCGCAGCGCCTGTTCCGTCAGCCAGCCGAAGTTGTCGAAGAAGTCGCGCACCGGCTCGATAGGCGAGAAGCGGCCGACGATGAAGATCGCGGCGATGATGGCGGCCCAGATGAGCCCCAGCTTTCGCTGCTGAAACGCGGCCGCCACGGCCTGATCGTCTCTCCTGCCTTCGCGCGACATGACCCGGCTCGCGACCTTACTGCTTTCGGTCTATTGCCGGCCGCCGGTCCCGCCTTCAGGCGCATCGCCCCATGCTCGCTTGACGTGCCGGTAGACGTACCAGGCAGCCAGGACCAGGATCACGATGACGATCGGTATGTCCGCCGGCCGCATCCAATCCCGCAGCTTCTCCCAGTTCTCGCCCAGCATGAAACCCGCCCACGCGAGCCAGAAGGACCAGACGAATGCCCCGACGAAGCTGTAGGTGGCGAACTGCCACACGGGCATGCGCGCGATGCCCGCCGGCAGGCTGATAAACGTCCTCACCACCGGCATGAGGCGGGAGGCGAACACCGCCAGGTTGCCCCAGCGCTGAAAGAAGCGGTCCGCGAGGTCGAGGTCGTGGTGGGAGATCAACACGTACCGTCCGTACTTCGCCACGAGGGGCCGTCCGCCCCAAGCTCCGACGTAGTAGGCGATGAGCGATCCAAGCACGTTGCCGACCGCGCCGAAGAGCGCCGCCAGCAGCAGCCACTCCCACCCCAAGCCGCGGTCTTTCACGAGCATCCAGCCGGCAAGCGGCATGATGATCTCGCTGGGAAGTGGGATGCAGGCGCTCTCGACGGCCATCATCACCACCACCCCCGGCCACTCGATGGCGTCGTAGGTGGCGTTGATGAAATCGAGCAGCCAGGTCTCGATGCCGTGCACCAGCGGTCCTGTCCCTCCTCCTGTCTTGGCGCTTGCGTTCCGGCAAGGCCGCGGGCGTGGGTCGGAAGCCCGTGCCGAGGCCCGCACCAGGTCAATCTACCATACCGCCTGGAGCTGAGTATCCCTGGAGGACGCCACAACTCCCCAAGGCGCCCAGATTCATGCCTGCGTCGCTCGGGCCGACCGGCAGTTCGCCCGTGCGCGGCGCCCTTGTTCAGATACCGATGCCGGCTGAGTTATCTTCGAGGGCTGCGAAAGGGGCGATCGAGGTCGGGAAGCTGGCGCGCCGTCTCGGGAGATTCGATGCGGTACGCGGCGTCGGGTTGTCGCTTCAGCGCTGTGGAGTGATATTGGCCAAGCGCTTGAGCCTGCCCGCCAGGGGGTACTCGTCTCCCCAGTTCGCCCGCTGGTCGGCGATACGCGTCTCGAGAAGCCGGCGAAAAGCAGCGGACTTGAAGGGCGGCGTGGTCATGAGGACAGCGTCTTCCTGGTTGTCGGTGTAGTAGTGTGCCCGCACTCCCACCTGGCTGAAGCCGTACTTGTCGTACATGGACCGGGCGGCCTGGTTCGAGATCCGATACTCCAGCGTAACCTCTTCCTGGCCCGATTCGAGCGCGGCCTCCATTGCGGCCACCAGCAGCACCTCGCCGATGCCCTGGCGGCGAAGCTCCGGCCGCACGGCGATGGTGACGATGTGCCCCTCGCCCATCATGCACCAGAGGCCGACCAAGCCGAGGATTCGCTCCCGGGCTGATGGGGGCGGGTTACCAAGGATGCGGCGCATCAGGCGGCGGATGCCGCGGTCGGCGGCCGATTCCTCCGGCGGCTCGTCGGTGGGAGCATCCTTGTCGACTGGCTCGTAGGCCACGAGGTAGCGGGCCAGCTCGTTCTTCAGCTCGCGCTGGTAGGCGGTCTGCGGCCACATGGTGGGGAAGGACTGCCGCTCGATGTCCACCACCTGCGGGATATCGCCCTGCTCCATGGGGCGGACTCGGCAGCGAAGGGCAGTGGAGCGCATGCGCTCTCCCGGAAGAAATGGCAGGGTGACTCATTCTACCATAGGCGCTTGGCCGGGGTTCGGCTCGCGCCGTTCCCATGCAAAACTTGACGTTAGCGTAAAGATTAGATATACTCCTGTGCTATGCGACGCCGGTCGATGCCTATTCATGTCCGGCTTATCTCCTACGCGGTGCCGTACTGGCGCACCGTCCTCCTGGCGTTCCTGTGCGTGGCTGCCTCTGCCGGCTTCGTGCTGGCCATGCCCCAGTTGATCGGGCTGGCCATCGACAAAGGTCTCGATCTCAAGATCGTCGACAAGACGCCTGTCGTCACGGGCGACAGGAAGATACTCATCTTCTTCGGCCTTGGCGTCGTTGCCTCGGCGGTGGCGCGCGGCGCCTTTTCGTACGGGCAGACCTACCTGGGCGAGTGGATCTCGCAGAGGGTCGCCTACGATATCCGTAATGAGATCTATAACCACCTCCAGCGGCTGAGCTTCGCCTACCACGACAAGGCGCAGACGGGCCAGATCATGTCGCGCGCGACGCAAGACGTGGAAGGCGTGCGGTTCTTCATCAGCATGGGCCTTCTTAGGCTGCTCTACCTGATCATTCTCCTGGTGGTCGTCCTGATCCTGATGGTCACTACCAGTTGGAAGCTGGCTCTCGTGACCTGGCTCTTCTTGCCGGTCGTGGCCGCGCGCTCCATGCAGGTGAGCCTGCGTCTGCGACCCGTCTGGTTGGAGGTGCAGAATCTCCAGGGCCGGCTCGGCACCGTGCTCCAGGAGAACCTCTCCGGCATGCGCGTGGTGAAGGCCTTCGCCCGCGAGCAGTATGAGAGCGTGAAGTTCTCGAAGGAGGCCAAGGAGCTCTTCGAGCGTGGCTATGAGACCAACCGTATTCAGGCGTTCAACGCCCCTATGCTGACCGGCATGTGGCTGCTCTCGATGGTGGCGGTGGCCTGGCTGGGAGCCTACGAGATCAACGCGGGCAGGCTTACCGCCGGTGACCTCACCAAGTTCGTGCTCTTCATCACCCTCTTGCAGATGCCGGTGCGGGCCTTGGGCTGGATCGTCAACCTCTTTGCCCGCGCCCAGTCCTCCGGCCAGCGCATCTACGACATACTCGACGCCGAATCGGCGGTGCAGGAGAGCCCGGGCGCCACCGAGCTTGCCCGCGTCGAAGGGCACGTGCGATTCGAGGACGTCTCCTTCTCCTACGATGCCGTCAGTCCCGTGCTGCGGGGCATCGACATCGAGGCGAAGCCGGGGGAGATCGTCGCTCTCCTGGGCCCCACCGGTTCTGGCAAGACTACCGTGGTGAACCTCATGCCGCGCTTCTACGATGTCACGGCGGGGAGAATTACCATCGACGGCATAGACATCCGCGATGTGACGCTGGCCTCGCTTCGACGGAACTTCAGCATCGTCCAGCAGGACGTGTTCCTGTTCTCCGCCACGATGCGCGAGAACATCGCCTACGGCGTGGTCGATGCCTCGCAGGAGGACATCGAGCGGGTGGCGAAGGCGGCGCGCATCCACGAGTTCATCGTGAGCCAGCCGGACGGGTACGACACGTGGGTGGGGGAGCGCGGCATCACCCTCTCCGGGGGCCAGCGACAGCGCGTCGCCATTGCCCGCACGTTGCTCACAGACCCGCGCATCCTCATCTTCGACGACTCGACCTCCAGCGTGGATACGGAAACGGAGTATCTCATCCAGCAGGCTCTCGCGGACCTCATGAAGGGCCGCACGACGTTCGTCATCGCACAGCGGTTGCGCACGGTGAAGGCCGCCGACCAGATCCTGGTGCTCCAGGGCGGCCGGATCGTCGAGCGGGGACGCCACGAGGAGTTGCTGGAGCGGGGCGGGCTGTACCGCCAGATCTACGACTTGGAGCTACGCGATCAGGAGGAGGCGTTTGAGCAGGCGAGAGTGGAGGCTGCCCAAACCGGCCCCTCCCCTGCCGGGAGTGTGACCTAGGATGGCGTACTGGGGTGGAGGCGGAGCAGCCGGGTGGAGCGGCGCTGGCCGGCCGACGATGCTGGATACGCACCGCTTGCGGCGCAGCGTCGACTACTGGGACGACGAGGAGTTCGGAAGCGTCTACAGCCAGCGGGTGATGAGCCGGCTGGTCCCCTACCTCAAGCCGTTCAAGGGTCGGGCAGCCCTCGCCCTCATCGGCATGTTCGCGTACATCGCCACCCGCGAGTTCCAGCCCCTCATCGTCAGTAATCTGATCGACGCTGCCACCCACGGAAACCTGAGCGGCGTCAACCAGGCGGGTTTCATCTTCTTGTTCCTGGTTCTGGCTTCCTGGGGCGCCCAATTCATGCAGCTCGTCCACACGGGCTGGATCGGGCATCGTGTCCTCTTCACCCTGCGCACCCAAATGTTCAACCATCTCCAGAAGCTGTCGCTTCGCTTCTATGACAACAACGAGGTGGGCAGGGTGATGTCCCGCGTCACCAGCGACGTGACCACGCTCCAGGAGCTGCTCACTTCGGGCGTGCTGACGATCCTCGCCGACTTCGTCGGTCTCCTGCTGGTCGTCAGCCTCATGATCTACAAGGACGCGGAGATGGCCCTCATCACGTTCGCCGTGGTGCCGTTCCTGGTGACCGCGATGGCCGTATGGCAGATCTACGCCCGACGGGCCTTCATCCGGGTGCGACAGGCGATCGCTATCGTGAACGCCAACCTTCAGGAGAACGTCTCCGGCGTGCGCGTGATCCAGAGCCTTTCGCGTGAGGAAGAGAACACCCGTCGTTTCGACAACGTCAACCGCGAGAACCTGACGGCCAACGTATGGGCGGGGCGCGTCGCGGCCATGGTGATGCCCCTGGTGGAGCTCACGGTCGCCGTCTCGACCTGCCTCGTTATCATCTACGGTGGGTTCAAGGTGCTGGACGGCAGCATGACCGTCGGCACCATGGCATTCTTCGCCTTCGAGATACAGCGCTTCTACGATCCGATTCGCGACTTGGTGCTGCAGTACACACAGCTCCAGCGCGCGATGGCCGGCGGCGAACGCATCTTCGAGGTCTTGGACACCGTGCCGGAGATCCAGGACGCGCCCGACGCCATCGATCTGGAGGACGTGCGCGGTGAGGTCGCGTTCGATCACGTGACGCATGAGTACGTACCGGGTGTGCAGGCGCTGCGCGATTTCGATTTGCATGTTGAGCCGGGAGAGACGGTCGCGTTCGTCGGCCCAACGGGGGCGGGCAAGACCACCGTCACGGCACTGGCCGTCCGCTTCTATGACGCCACCGAGGGTCGCGTGCTGGTGGACGGTCACGACGTTCGTCACGTGAAGCGCCAATCGCTCACCCGACGCCTTGGGCTGGTGCTCCAGGAGCCTTTCCTCTTCTCCGGAACCGTACTGGAGAACATCGGCTACGGCCGCCCGGGCGCCACTGAGGAGGAGATCGAGAAGGCGGCGCGTGCGGTGGGCGCCCACGACTTCATCATGCGGCTGGAGGACGGATACCATACCGAGCTGCAGGAACGCGGCCAGAACCTCTCGGTCGGACAGCGCCAGCTCATCAGCTTCGCCCGGGCCGTGCTCGCCGATCCGCGCATTCTCATCCTGGACGAAGCTACGGCCAACGTCGACACGCGCACGGAGGCGGTGATTCAGCGCGCGCTGGCGGAGCTGTTGCGCAACCGCACGTCCTTTGTCATTGCCCACCGACTGTCGACCATCCGCAACGCGGATCGCGTCATCGTCATGGAAGAGGGGCGCATCGCCGAGCAGGGGGCGCATGAGGAGTTGCTGGCGCTGGGCGGCCTGTACGCCAAGCTGTACAGGATGACCTACCAGGAACGGGATGGCGAGCGGGAAGCTGAGCTTCCCGGACAGCCGGCGTCTCGTCCGGCCTCTTCGTAGCCCGGACGAACGGACATCTTCACCTAACTTGACGCCCGCATGCCGCTGTCGGTACCGTAAGAGTACGCCGCGCGAGAAGGAATGATGAACGATACGAGTTGCAGGACGATGTGTGCCGTCGAGTCGCCCACCGCGGGGATTCGAGGGGGCGCAGGCGTGGGTCACCGGACCTAACGAATCCGGGTTGTCCGTCCAGCAGGCCCACTGCCCGCAGGCGGTGGGCCGTTTGTATGTAGGGAGATAGGCGTGACCACCGTGGAGACGCGAACGGAGATGCCTCAGACCCGCCGGGAGCAGGAACGCGCCGGGCCGGGTGAGCGCTGCCCGACGTGCGGGGCCGCTCTGCCGCAGGGCTCTCGCTTCTGCGGACAGTGCGGGCGCGCCCTGGGCGCCTCGCTTGCGTCCGTCACGGGCGGTCTGGTCACGATCGCGTTCTTCGATCTGGAGGGCTTCACTACGTTTGCGAGCCGAACGGAGAGGGACGAGGTACGAGGGCTCATCTTCGCCTTCCACCGTTTGGTGCGGGAGCATGTGGAGCGCCACGGCGGGTTCGAGGTGAAGCAGATGGGTGATGGCTTCATGCTCGCGTTCTCGAGCCCCGCCCGCGCGGTCAGGTGCGCGTCCGACATGCAGCGGGCGATGGAGAATCCCCTCGCGCCGTCGATCCGGCTGCGCGTCGGCATCAACAGCGGCGACGCCATCCGCGAGGGCAACGACTTCTTCGGCCATACGGTGAACGTCGCCTCGCGCATCACCGGCCGGGCCGCCGGGGGCCAGGTGTTGGTGTCCGAGGCTACGCGCGTCCTTGCGGGACACGTGGAGGGTGTCCGATTCATCGACACCGGCCGTCGCCGGCTGAGAGGTCTGCGCCGCCGCCGCCGGCTCTTCGAGGTTGTCTGGTGGGAGTAGCCGGCGCGTAGCCGGGGAGTCTCAGGAACGGCCGGAGCGCCGGCGGGGCGCTGCGGGGCGCTACCGTACGTTCGCCTCTTCGCGCTCGATGAGTCTGAAGTCGGCCTCTTCCAAGGGGATGAGCTCGCCCTTCCGGTAGGAATCAAAGAGCTGGAACACGTCCCGCTTGTGCGGCCGTTTGCGGCCGACCGGGCAGGCCTGCCACGCCTCGTAGTCCTCGTCGCAGTAGCCCCAACGCCGCTCGCCGCACTTGGGCTGGAGGTACATGCCCAGCTCCGGGAAGCTCCGGTTCACCTCGGCCCGGAGCTTCGAGGCAACTCTACGGAACTCCCATTGGGACCGCGTGCACAGCCGCAGGTCGCAGATGTGGAGCAGCTCTTGGAAGTTGACGACGATCTTGAAGTTGGTGTTGGCGGCGTTGGGCAGAAGGAAGCGGGCGTCTTCCGGAGGCACGCCGGCGTCCAGCAGCTGCTGGTAGAGCTTGCCGAGTTCGCCGAAGGCGGCTTCCATCTTGTCTCCCATGCCGGCCCGCTCCACGGACTCGGGCAGGGTGAAGGGGAACCGCTCGTTCTTGAACCTCACGTAGCGCTGGCTCTGCTGCTCGAAGCTGATGCCGATGCGGTGCCGCACGAACTGGTGGCTGAAGCTCCGGCTCACCCCGGCGATGCCGAACTCGAACCAGACCTGCTCCAGGGGCGAGGCGTGGCCTGTCTGGAGCCGTCGCTGGATGAATTCCTCCATCTCCTTGCGGCTGATGCGTCCGTCCTGGACCCTCCGCTCGATCTGCATCGGCGTCAGGGATGAATACGCGGTGCGATATGCCAGATAGAGGGTCTTGGTGGGATCGTGCGTGTGATCCAGCAGCTTGACCTGAATGGCCATCCGAGTGCGGTACTCCTCCCGGGGCGAAGTGAGTCTTCTAGAAGGCCATTGTAGCGCGTCCCGGCGCAGAAAGCGTGAGCCCAACGTCGTCGCGTGAGTTGCCCCGACGACTCCATCGCCGGCAAGGTGCTGCGCACCGATTGGGAGGGCAACCCGCTACCGGACAATCCGTTTGTGGACCGTGATGATGCCGCCCCACGCGCTTGCGTCTATGGGCGGTGTCGGCGTGGGCGCCGGCGGCGGCGGCTTTCTTTCCTACCTCTCGTACGGAAAGGGTCCGCTCATGCGGATCGCCGGGTAGGCATTGCGGCCGCGGGCGCGGCGGGGCGTGGGTGCTGTGTGACTCACCGGTGTGTGCTAGGCGAGGTCCACGAAGGCCGTTCCCCGCCACAGGAGCGCCGCGAGCGCCCCAGCGGAGATGAAGGGCGCGTAGGGGATGGGATCGCCGCGTTTCCGCAGGCCCGTGACGAGGAGCAGGAGGGCTGCCACGCCGCCGCCCAGCGCCATGAGGAGCAGGGCCGGCGCCGTGTTCGCGAAACCCAGGGTCAGCCCAACGAAGGCGGCAAGCTTGACATCGCCCATGCCCATCCCGACGCCGCCGGTGAACAGCGCCGGCAGGAGGAGGACACCGCCCGCCAGCGCACCGCCGGCCACGACCTCGAGGAGGTCGGCCCCAGGCATCGTCGCTCCGATGGCGAACGCGCCGACGAGGGCTGGATAGGTGACGATGTTCGGCACTCGAAAGGCCAGCGTGTCGGTCGCGGCGCAGACCAAGAGCACACAGACGTAGGCTGCTACCACAGCCAAATGGGAGGTGTCGTCGAAGCGGGCGCCCACGGCCGCGAACAGCCCCACTGTGACGGCGACCACGAGGAGCCGCCGCGCCCACGATCTCATGGGCGTATCGACCTGGACGACCAGTGCGCCGGCCTCGGCGTGAACGGACGCGTACCGTTGGGGACGGTCGCCTCCCGGCTCGCCGGTCCCAGGGATGCTCTCGCCTGCCTCGGGCTCGGCGGGGGCATCTTCTTCCTCGGGGGCGTCGGCCTCCTCCGTTGAGTCTTCCTCCGGAGCAACGGCGAGTTGGACGATGAGCGCATCGAGCGCCAGGCCGACAGGGATGCCGATCAGAGCGAGATAGAGAACTGGCATCTCATTAACGATACTCGGTCGTGGGAGTACGGCACAGCAGGGGAAACCCCGCCATGGCTCGGCGGCGGCGCCCGGAGGAGGGCCGTGGCGGCTTGGACGCCATGGAGCTTCCTGCCACCAACCGCCGCTTGATTTGTCGGCCCGGGAGGCCAGTCTTGTCCGGTCATCGACCACGGGGTACGCTGTAGCCGTCGTCCCGAAAGCCGGGCCCGGCCCCTCAGCCCTCCGAGTGGAGGAAGGTCATGGCGGAAGGGGCGGGTCGCACTGAAGGGTTCCACACCGAAGAAACATCGACATTGATCGCATGAAGCCCCCGACACGGGAACCGCGGAGACCGCCTGCCCGCCTGCACCTCGTCGGCGCCATTCTGGTGTCAACTGTTCTCGTGTTCACGCTGACGGCGTGCGGCGTCAGCCTGGGCGCGGGAGAAGACGGAACGGAGATCTTCGAGGGGCTCACAGTGGAGGGACATTTCAACGCCGGCGGCCGGCTGAGACTGACGCTGGATTACGCGCAGCCATATCCGGTGGAGGTTGAGGTGGAGTGCATTCTTCTGGAGGTGAACCCGGAGAGCACCGCAACGCCGGAGGTGACGCCGACGCCGACCAGCACGCCGGCGGCGGAACGGACGCCGACGCAGGCTCCCATCCCCAGACCAAGGCCGACGCCCGCAAACAAGGTGCTCACCATCCTGAGGGAGGGGCTACCCGCCAACCCGCAGGAAGCTCCGCCGGCCGAGGCGACGCCGGTGTACGGCACTATCGAGGCGGATTTCTCCGCCCCGGATCGCCCCGGTCCCTATACCGTCAAGTGCCTGACCCCGGACGACGACAACAACGCGATCAGCACGGACATCACTATCACGGCCGCAGTGACACCGACGCCGTAGACCGCGCTCTTTCGCCGGACGCGCCAGCAGGCGTGTTCTACGGACAGTCGTGGAAGTACGAGTAGACGGCGTTACGGATGTCGTCCACCCGTTGCTGGCCGTTCGGCGGCCCCAGGTTCCAGCGGTTGGGTCCCACGTAGGTCCGGTCCGTGTTGACGTTGTACTCAGGGTTAGGCTTGCCGGTCGGCAGGTACTGGTCCTTAAAGTATTGCCCGACCACCTTGAGGATATCGTCGACGCGGTTCACGCCGTCCTTGGTGGGATTGAAGTAATCCCACGGGTTGGTGGGATCGCGGCGGCCACCCAGCTTCTCGTCTGGGCCCAGCTCGTTCTGATCCGGACAGCGGTCGTTGTCGCGGTCATACGGCAGGTCCGTGCCGTTCCCGTAGGTGTGGTCCGCCGCCGTAGACGAGGGTACCCGGGTCGCCTCATCGGGGGTTGCTGGGTCCGACACCGTCTCGCTCGTGGTAACGGGTCCGGAATTCACAGATACGGAAGGGGGGAGGGTGGAGACCGCGAACGTTGCGGGCTTCCCGGCTTGCGCGCCGGTGTTCGTGGATGTGGACGGGCTGGAGGTCTGGGACGATTGCTGGGCACCCACGCCCGCCCGTGCCCCCACGTTGGTGGACACGGACGGCGGGGAAGCCTGTGCCGACAGGCCCGCCGGAACGCCCGCCTGGGCCCCGGCGTTCGTGGAGACCGCTGGCGCGGACGTGACGCTGGAGTATGTCGCGGGCACACCCGCCTGTGCCCCCGTGTTCACCGACGTCGACGGGCTCAGGCTCTGTGAAGACTCGGTCGCCGTTTGCGTGTCCGGCGTGACGATCGTATCGGAGGCAGTGCGGGTGGCGCTCGACGGAGTGACGGTGTCGGTGAACGGGGGGTACGCCCCGTCCGTGTACGCGGTCTTCGTGCGCTGCGACTGGCCCGCCCCTGTCGAGGAGGGTATCGCACTGTCCGTCTCCGGCGCGTGCGCCCCACCCACGTACTGCTCGGCCGTGGTGCTCTGCCCGGCCACCCCCGCCTGGCTTGGATCGACCGTCTCGCTGTCCGGCGCGAGGGCACCGCCCAAGTAGGGAACCTTGGTCGTCGTCTGCAAGGAGATCCCCCCACTCGCGCCGATCAAGGTGATAGCCGCCGCCGACACTCCCAGAGCGGCCAGCGCGGCGAGCACCACGGCACGCTGCCAGGCATTGCCAGCAAACCCTGCTCTCACGGACTCTGGACCCCCAGCGGGTACGGACATGGCGCCGCTAGAACGGTTGCAGCCGCTCAAGCCAAGGCTGTTCATAGCCGCCGCCTATTCGGCAGGCGTTGTACGGCGAGCCTTGCCATCCATATGCCTCGTAGAAGATGAACCAGGCCCCACCGCTCCCGTCGGCCGCCACCTGCCAGGCAAACGGGCAGGGGCCGTGGTTCACGTCCCACCGCGTGAACTCCGGGGGGCTGGCCGCAGGGTCCAGCCTCTGGACATAGTAAACGTAGTTCTCCTGGTACCCGCCCCCCTCTTCCGTGAACCACACCTTCCCTCCGGGGTCGTCCGCGGCGACGCTGCCTGGTTTGGTGCAGAGGCCGGGCGGGCACACCCACTTCGTCATCTCGTTGCTGGCCGCGTCCAGGCGCGCGATCACGTTGACCGTCTCCGGGTCCAGGAACACGTTCCACGCGCCGAACCACGCGCGGTCGCTGCCGTCCACCGAGATTGCGCGCGGGCGGGTGCTCACCTGCGTGCCCGGTGCCGGCCATTCCTTCAAGTTGTTCGTGCCGGGGTCAAGCAGCCCGACGGTGTTGGTCGCGCATTCCAGCAACCAGACCTTCCCGGAGGAGTCGACGTCCAGAGAGCAGGGCGTTGTCGCGAGCGGCCACGTGGTGATCGTGTCGGTACCGGGCGTCAGCCGCGCCACCGCGTTCAGTTTGCCGAACCAGGCGTCGCCCGACCCGTCCACGGCCAGGGCGTAGTTCCCGGAGCAGTCCGACGTGGTATACGTCCACGAATCGATGTCCCTGGTCGTTGGGTCGAACTTGTTGATCCGGCACTGGTCGGACACCCGGTTCGTGAACCAGATGTTGCCGGAGGAGTCCGAGGCGGCCCCATAGGACGTGCCAAAGGCCACCGCGTGGCTGTACGTGGTGAGCTGGTTCGTCCCGGGGTTCAGCCTATAGAGGTCCCCGAACGCGGTAGTCCAGATGTTGCCCGACGGATCGAGGGTGAGGCCGTAGGCGTCCTCGGGCAGCGTCCACTTGCTGTGGGTGGCGTTCTGGGCCAGCAACGGTGTCGCCACGCCTGCCCCTGCCACGATCCCCGCTGCCAGGCACAACCCCAGCCACCACCGCCACCTCAACAAGCTCTTCTTCCACATGGCAACCTCCTGTCCCCCAGGGACGTTCCCCTAGCGCCCCGGGCGCCGCACGAATGCGCGCAATCCTGCCGCCCCAGCCCCGACCGCGGCAAGCGCCGCCACGGCAATCGCGGCTGCAATCAGGCCGCCCCGCACGCCGCTGAACACAGCGGGCGCAGAGTCCTCTGTGCTTGCCTCTGCCTGTGCCTGTTCGGAAACGACGCCCTCGCTGCGGGGCACGACCGTTTGCTCTACCGGCGTCACGACGTCGCTCAGCGGCGTGGAACCGGGAACTGGGCTCATCGGCGTCTGCGCGAACGCAACTGCCGAAAACACCACGTAACCCACCGCGACCACGGCGGCCACGCAGGCCCATGCCGCAATTGAAGTGTGGGAAAGCGTGAACCTGTCCACCCCTGGACCGACCCCCGCTGCCTGTCCCAAACCCTGCCAGATCGCTCTCATCTGTGCCACCAGGCCAACCCTTGTGACCCGAAACACGGCTATTGTACTCTGGCACCCCCCGCTTGTCAAGCTGAAACCTGCGGGAATCCTTCCCACGGTGCCTCCTGGTGGGTGCGCCGTCCTGCGTGTCCCCGTCACGCCTTCCTCGCTACCGCCTCGTAGGGGCGCACGGCCGTGCGCCCCTACTCTTCTCCCTCCCCAACCTCGGCGCCGGCGAGGGTGCGGTGATGGGGCAAACGAGGGGGCTTCTGCCCCGCGCCGTTTGACGCCCCCAGCGAGACGCGGCTATCATCGACGTGACATGTCGGAAGAGGAGCGCGTCCTTCGGGCTGATCCTCAAGACGAAGCCCTGACCGGCGCGTCCGTCGAGCCGTTGTCTTCCGCTGACGCGTCTGCCCCTGTCCTTGAGGCGCCGGCCGCCCAGGCGCCGGCGGCCGGTGTCGCGATGCACCTGCGCTACGTCTTCCGGTCCATGCGCCCCCGCCAGTGGACGAAGAACCTCGTCGTCTTCATGGCGATGCTCTTCTCCATCGATCAGGAGTGGGAGGTCGCCGATCCTTCCTCTTGGGGACCGTTGCTTGGCTGGAGCTCGCTGGCCTTCGTCCTGTTCTGCCTCATCTCCAGCGCGGACTACCTGGTGAACGACGTGATCGACCGGGAGAGTGACCGCCAGCATCCCGAGAAGCGGCGTCGGCCGATCGCCGCGGGGCTGGTCTCGACGCGCGCCGCCTTGATTTGGGCGGTGCTGCTGGCTGTGCTGGCGGTGGGCGGCGGCTTCGCCGTCAAGTGGCATGTGGGAGCGGCGCTGGCGGGCTACGTTGTTCTCATGCTGGCCTACACCTTCGTACTCAAGCACATGGTATTGCTGGACATGATGACCATCGGTGCCGGTTTCATGCTGCGCGCGATGACCGGCGCGCTGGCCATCGACGTGCCCATCTCGCCTTGGTTGTATGTGGTGACGGCATTGGGGGCGCTCTTCCTCGTCATCCACAAGCGCCGGGCGGAGCTGACGTTGCTCCAATCCGGCGCGATCAATCATCGGCCCATCCTGGGCGAATACTCGGCGGGATTGCTCGACCAGATGGCGTCGTTGGTGACGGCGTCGACCCTCATCTCATACGGGCTCTACACGTTCACCGCGGAGAATCTGCCCGAGAACAACTCGATGATGCTCACCATTCCCTTCGTGCTCTACGGGCTGCTCCGGTATCTGTATCTGGTGCACCAGCGGCACGAGGGGGGCAGCCCGGAGGAGATCCTCCTCCGCGATTGGCCGTTGATCATCGATATCCTCCTCTGGCTGACCACGGCGGCGACGGTGCTCGTCGTCTTCCGAGACTGACAATCAGGCCAAGCTGCGTCCCGAATCGCGCCGCCACGGCGTGGTTCCCGCCCTATCGGCGGAGCCCTCCGGGGATGGCAACGGTGAAGATGGGAGTGGTCTCGGTCGATGATCAAATGGAGGGAGGCAGGCGCGGCTGGGCGCGCCCGGCAAGACCGTCAGCCACCCACAGGACCACGAATAGCCGCCCGCGTGGCCTGCGGCCTGGCCCGGTCCTTGTGGAGGTGGAGGAATGCTAAGAAGAATCCTGGTCCCTATCGATGGCAGCCGTAGCTCAACGTCGGTCATTCCCTATATTGCAGAACTGGCCAACGCGCTCGGGTGTCGGGTCGACCTGGTGCTGGTGGAAGACGGGAACGGCGCCGGGCCGCCGCGGCGGGAGCCCGGCGGTGGGGAGTCTGGGAGCCCGGTCATGGGCGAACCCACCCCCGAGCGCACGAGGACCGACCACGAGCGTCACGTGGCGCGGCACATTGAGGAGTTGCAGGTCCTGGGTGTCCAGGCAGGCGGCCACATCCGCCGGGGCGAGCCGGTGGAGGAGATCCTGCGCGCAGCGCTCGAGCTCCGCTGCGATCTGATAGGGATGACCACGCTGCACCGCGGCCGGTTCGCGCGGTCCGAGTCGGGCAGCGTGGCTGAGGAGGTCGCGTGGCGTTCGCGGCTCCCCGTGCTCCTGGTGGCCGAAGGCTAGCCCCTTCACTTCGAGGTCCCTCTTCCGTCCCACTTGCGGTGTTCGCGCCGGCCTCACGGACTCTCGAGTCGTGCGTTGGGCGCCGTCTTGTGTCCCTCCGGACAGGCGCGGGTCCTGCCTTGCGCCTAGTTCGCCGCGATCGTACCCTTCAGCGCAGCCATGGCGCAGGAACCCCCGCCGCCGGAACTCGAAGGGCCGCCGGCTCCCCCGCCGCCGCTGGAATTCGACGCGGAGCGGGCGCCCCGGCCGACCGTGGGGCCGCCTCTTCCTGAGCGACGTTCTCGCCGCTGGTGGCTCGCCGTCCCGGTCGCCCTGGTCGTGTACTTCTTCCTGGTGCTCGTCACGCTCGTGCAGCCGGTGTCCGTCGCCGGCGTCTCGCTCACGGTGCCGATCCCCGGCGTCTCGCCCGCCCTGCTCTTCGGGCTGCCGGACCGCCCGTTCACCGTGCTCGTTGTCGGGCTGGACATCCGGCCGACGCAGGACGGCCCCTCGCGTACCGATTCCATCCTCCTGCTGCGCGTCGACCCCGGGAGGAACCGCGCCGGTATTCTGAGCATCCCGCGCGACACGATGATGGAGGTGCCACTCGAGGATGGCGGCTACGTCGAGGATCGGGTCAACACGGCGTTCGTGTACAACTGGACGGCCGATGATCCCGACCTGGCAGTGGCCGCCCTGGCGCAAACCATTGAGCACAACCTGGGGCTGAAAGTGGACTACTACGTCACCTTCGACCAGCGCGGCGCGGCAAGCGTGATCGATGCGGCAGGTGGCGTCACCGTGATGGTGCTCGAGGCGTTCGGTCAGGACGACTACTCGGACGACGACGTCAACGTGGTTCCCCAGTTCTTCGAACAGGGAAAGCAGCATCTGAACGGGTACGAGGCGGTCGCGTACGGGCGCATCCGGGAGGGAACGAGCGACTTCGACCGGATCAGGCGCCAGCAGCAGGTGGCCGAGGGATTGGTGGAGCAGCTCTCGTCGCCCACGAGTCTGCGCCGGCTCCCAGGTGTCTGGGACGCTTACCGCGACGCGGTGGAGACCGACCTGAATCTGAGGCAGAGCGCCGGGCTATTCGTGTTTCTCAAGCGCATCGGAACGGACCGTATCGTCACCCGGTCGCTGGGAGACGCCGCGGTCTCGTGCACCCGATGTTCGGCGGCGCTGGTGCAGTTGCTGCCGGACGAGACGGCGCGCATCATCGACGAGGCGTTCGAGGGCGAAGGGCTGGGTCAGACCGCCGCCCAACTCCTGATAGCGGCCGGGGTCACGCCGTAGGCTAGAAGAACTCCTTCAGCGAGCTGTACGCCCACCAGGCGACGCCCACGACGAGCACAAGGTACAATACCTCACCAACGGATACGTCCACGATAGCCTTCTAGGCCGGGGAACATTCTAGGGCGGGGAGTTTCCGGCCGCGTCACACCTACTAACGCTGCAGGGGCGCGTTCGTTCCAACTGGAAAGGGCTGGCGCTGAAGGGATCGCTCAGAGACGGCTAGAGCGGGATGTTGCCGTGCTTCTTGCGAGGTATTTCGTCGGTCTTGTCCCGCAACATCTCGAGCGCGCGGACCACTTTGATTCGGGTGTCACGCGGGTCGATGACGTCATCGATGTAGCCGCGCGAAGCGGCCACGTACGGGCTGGCGAACCGTGCCTTGTACTCGTCTATCAGGCGCTGCCGGGTCTCTTCCACCTTCTTCGCCCTGCCCAGCTCGGCGCGGTGGATGATGTTGACCGCGGCGTCCGGCCCCATGACCGCGATCTCCGCGGTGGGCCAGGAGAGGTTCACGTCCGCGCGTAGGTGCTTGGAGCCCATGGCGTCATAGGCGCCGCCGTAGGCCTTGCGGACGATGACGGTCACCTTGGGTACCGTCGCCTCGGAGTACGCGTAGACGAGCTTGGCGCCATGGGCGATGATGCCCCCGTACTCCTGGGACTTGCCCGGGAGGTATCCTCCCGTGTCCACAAAGGTGAGGATCGGGATGTTGAAGGCGTCACAGAAGCGAACGAAGCGGGCCGCCTTGCGGGAGGAATCGATGTCCAGCACGCCGGCGAGGTAGAGGGGCTGGTTGCCCACGATGCCGACGGTGCGCCCCATCACCCGGGCAAAGCCGACGATCATGTTCTGGGCGAAGTGCTCTTGCACCTCCATGAAGTCGCCCGCGTCCACGACGCGGTAGATCACCTCCCGGATGTCGAACGGCTTCCTCTCATCGTCCGGGATGATGCGCAGCAGATCCTCGTCCCTGCGCTTGGGGTCGTCTCCCGTCTCCATGAGCGGCGGATCATCCATGTTGTTCAGGGGCAAGAATGAGACGAGCCGGCGCACCTCCTGCAGGCATTCCTCTTCGCCTTCGACGGCGAAGTGGCAGATGCCGCTGCGGGTAGCGTGGGCCATGGCGCCGCCCAGCTCTTCGTGGGTGATGTCCTCGCCCGTCACGGCCTTGATGACGTCCGGGCCCGTGATGTACATCTGCGACCGCCCCTCGCTCATGAAGATGAAGTCCGTGATGGCCGGGGAGTAGACGCCGCCGCCCGCGCAGGGCCCCATGATCACGGAGATCTGCGGGATCACGCCGGAGGCGAGGGTGTTACGCAGGAAGATGTCGCCGTAGCTGGCGAGCGAGTCCACGCCCTCCTGGATGCGGGCACCTCCCCCGTCGTTGATGCCGATCATCGGCGCGCCGTTCCTTACGGCCAGGTCCATGACCTTCGCCATCTTCTCACCCACCACCTCGGACAGGGAGCCGCCGAACACCGTGAAGTCCTGGGAGAAGACGTACACGGGACGCCCCTCGATCTTGCCCCAGCCGGTGACCACGGCGTCGCCGAGGTACCTCTGCTGAGCTACGCCGAACTCCGTGCCGCGGTGGAGGACAAGTTCATCGAACTCCTCGAAGCTGCCTTCGTCCAGGAGCAGCTTCAGCCGTTCGCGGGCGGTCAGCTTCCCCCGCTCGTGCTGGGCGTCGACGCGCTTCTGGCCGCCGCCCAGCTTGGCCTGTTCTTTGAGTTCTTCGAGATGGCTAAGCAGTTCTTCTGTAGACATCGATACCGTCTCAATCTCGTATGACGAGCCCGGCCTGCCCCGATGCCTCGGGACCGAGCCGGGCTGGGTCTATCGGGGAGGCGGCCGGCCCTCTGGGCCGCTCACGGCGAAGGTAGCACAGGCCCCACACCCGTGCAAGACGGCCCTCGATCGCCTTGATGCAGCATCCCGGAACCTTCACCGTGCCGCTCTCCACTCCCAGTAGGCCGCGTACCGGCTCAGGGCCCAGGCGGCGCGCTCCACAGTCGGGAAGACGGCCAGGCCCGCCTCCACCAAAAGCGAACGCGCGTCGTTGACGGCGCGCCAGCGGTTCTCCTTCGGCGAGTCGGCCGGCCCGAGCACAAACGCGATCGGCTTGCGAGAGCGCCTGCCGATGTCGGCGAAGCGCCCGACGATATGGCTCAGACGGCGCGCGAAGTCGGGCCGGCCCAGCACCCAGTCCTCTCCTACGTTCGCGATGAGGAGGTCGTACGCGGGACTCTCCAGCATCATCTCCAGGATGGCCGCGCCTGAGACCCCGGCCCCCGCGCCCGCCAGGATCGACTGATCGACGGGGTTGCCCACCCAGTCCCAGAGCTGAGGCGAGCGCTCGCGCAGCTCCGCGCGGATCCCGTCCGTCAGCGGTGGCACCGGCAGCCCCAACTCCGTGCAGATGTCGGCGCACTGGACGGCGCGGCCCCCACCCCCGCCGACGGCGCCTACCCGGCGTCCGGGCGCTCCGGCGGGACGCGGCAGCAGCGCGAAGGCGACCAGCAGGTCGATGAGCTCGTCCTGCGTCTCCACCTCCAGCGCGCCCGCCTGGCGGAGTGCGCCTCGCCACACGTCGTGGGATCCGGCCAGCGCGGCCGTGTGCGAGACGGCGGAGCGCGCGCCGGCCGCCGTCCGTCCGGCCTTGAGGATGACCGTGGGCTTCGCCGCGGCGGCCGAGCGGAGGGCGTCCAGGAGGCGGCGCCCGTCGCGCGTGCCCTCGATGTAGGCGGAGATCACCTCCGTCTCCGGGTCCTGGGCCAGGTAGGAGAGGAAGTCCGCCTCGTCCAGGTCCAGCGCGTTGCCGTAGCTGAGGGCGAGCCGGTACCCGACCCCGCGCACGTCGCTGTGGAGGAGGACCTCAGTGGTGTTGTTCCCGCTCTGGGAGATGAAGGCGGCGTTCCCGACGCGCCGCGGCAGGTCGGGCCGGAAGGAGAGGCCCCAGGCCGGGTCGTGCAGTCCCATGCAGTTGGGCCCGATGAGCCGGACGCCCGCTTCGCGGGCGTGGCGCAGCACCTCGCGCTCCAGATCGGCCGCGTCCGGGCGGCCCGTCTCGCTGAAGCGTCCGGTGAAGAGCTGCACGGCGCGCACGCCCTTCTCGGCACAGGCGTCCAGCATCTCCGGCACGCCGCCGGAGGGGATGCAGGAGATGACGAAGTCGGCCCGGCCGGGGATCGCCCGCAGGTCCGGATAGACGGCCAGGCCCAGGATCTCCCGCTCGCGCGGATGCACCGGGTAGACCGGCCCCTGGAACCCGAAGTCGATCAGGCAGCGGAGGTAGTCGTACCCCGGCCTGTCGGTGTTGGCCGAGGCGCCCACGACGGCTATCGACCGCGGGCGCAGCAGCGCGCCGATGTCATGCGCGCTCGCTATCGTGCCCGCTCCGGCCGTCCGCTGCTGCTCCATGCGTGAGGCGAGTGTAGCGGAGGGTGCGGGTGGGGGCAATTGGGGCGGGACTGACAAGAGCGACAGGCCCCCGCCTCAGGCGGGGGCCTGCCTATCGGTGATCTGGTAGCGCATGGGGGATTCGAACCCCCGATCTCCGCCTTGAGAGGGCGGTGTCCTGGGCCACTAGACGAATGCGCCCCGTTGGTCAGCGTCCGCCTCTGGCGGACGGATCACCCTAACCGCTGGTTGGCTGGGGAAGGAGGATTCGAACCCCCACATACGGATCCAGAATCCGCTGTCCTACCGTTAGACGATTCCCCAACGTTCGCTAAACAGAATACCATAGGCTCGAAAACCGCCGCAAAGCCGGGGAGACGCCTCTGAGGTCGTCTCCGAAGGGGGGCGAGCCCCCGTGGGACTGCCCCGTCGCTTCAGTTCTGCGAGGAGAGCCGCTCGATCGCCTCATCGATGCGGCGCAGGCAGCGCTCACGGCCCAGCACCTCCATGCTCTCGAAGAGGGGCGGTGAGACGGGCCGGCCCGTCGTCGCCACCCGCAGCGGCATGAACAGGTCGCCGGCCTTCAGCGACAGCTCTTCCGCCAGCGCGCGCAGAGCGGCCTCCAGCGGCTCGTGCTCCCACGATGGCACCGTCTCGATGCGTTCCTTCGCCGCCTGGAGAGCTTTCCCGGCGCCCTCGGCGTTGCCCTTGAAGCCCTTCCCTAACAGCTCTTCGACGGTGTACGGCAGGTCGTCGGTAAAGAAGCCCTCGGTCATGCGGGCGACCTCATCGAGGCGCTGGATGCGCTCCCGGATGAGCGGCACCAGTCCCCGCACCGTCTTGCCGTCGAGCGGCCGGGGCGCCGAGGCGGGCAGGTCCTGTTCGAGGCGCTCCGCGACCAGCTCGGCTAGGCGCTCATCGGGTAGATCGCGTAGGTAGACGCCGTTCATCCAGGTCAGCTTCTGCAGGTCGAAGACCGCCGGGTTCTTGCCCAGCCGCTCCAGGCTGAAGTGCTCGACGAACTGCTCGCGGGGGATGATGACCGTGTGGTCGTCCAGCGACCAGCCGATGAGGCCCAGGAAGTTGAACATCGCCTCCGGCAGGTAGCCCTGGTCGCGGTAATCGAGGACGGAGAGGGCGCCGTGGCGTTTGCTGAGCTTGGCCTTGTCGGGGCCGAGGATGACCGACATGTGGGCGAACCGCGGCGGCTCCCAGCCGAGCGCCTCGTACATGAGTACCTGCCGGGGCGTGCTGGAGACCCATTCGTCGCCGCGCAGCACGTGGCTGATCTCCATCAGGTGGTCGTCGGTGACGTGCGCCAGGTGGGCGGTCGGGTAGCCGTCCGACTTGAGCATGATGAAGTCATCGATGGTGGAGTTGTCGAACGACACGTCGCTGCGGACAACGTCCGCGAAGGACGTCCGGCCTTCGTCTGGCGTCCGGAAGCGCACCACGGATGCGACGCCCTCCGCTCGCTTCGCCTCGCGGTCGGCTTCTGAGAGGTTGCGGCAGTGCCGGTCGTAGCGAGGCGGCTGCTTGCGCCGCTGCTGGTCCGCGCGGACGCTCTCCAGCCGCTCCGGGGAGCAGAAGCACTCGTACGCGTGGCCGCCGTCGATGAGCCGGCGGGCCGCCGCCTGGTAGTGCTCCAGCCGCTCCGACTGGAAGTAAGGGCCGAAGGGGCCGCCCGCCTCAGGACCCTCGTCCCAGTCCAGTCCCAGCCAGCGCAGGCTCTCCAGGATCGCTCCGAGCGCCTGTTCGTCGTAGCGGGCGCGGTCGGTATCCTCGATGCGCAAGACGAACTGCCCGCCCTCGCGCCGGGCGAACAGCCAGTCGAAGAGGGCGGTGCGGATGTTCCCGACGTGGGGGATGCCGGTGGGGCTGGGAGCGTAACGGACGCGCACGGTCATGGCGTGGCCATTGTAGCAAGGCCGCGCGCCCTGCTCAGAGCGGGCGCAGCCTCCCCTTACCGGACGAAGCGGCCGGGGACGCGCAGGGCGCCCAGGAGCGCCATCACCGCCAGGCAGAACACCGAGTAGGCCGAGAGCACCCCGGTCAACGCGATCGGGCGGTCACCCGCGAAGTCCACCAGACCCATCTGCACGAAGTCCGCGATCTGCTCCTTCAGGCTATCCCACGCCAGCGCGATCAGGAGAACGACAAGCACGTCGATCACGAGGAAGGCGAACATCATGGTGAGGCTGGCGCCGAGCAGCTCGATCGTCGGCGCGTGCGACGTGCCCGGAGGCGCGTAGTACCGGTTCACGTAGTAGTTCACGAGGGCGGGGACGACGAGCAGCCCGAGGATGATTGCCCAGGTGATGAAGAATTCCACTGCCGACCTCCTTGCCGGACTCGCCTTCCCTCGAAGGCGCGATTTTGTTGGCCGGATTGTATCAGAGGGCCTGCCCGGCCTTCAAGATCGGCGGAAGGGCCCGGTCGGTGCGGCCTCCAGGTCCGCCAGAGCGTGCAGCAGGTCCTCCGGCAGCGGCGCCTCCAGTTCGAGACGTTCGCCGGTGCGAGGATGGTGAAAGGCCAGACGCTGGGCGTGCAGGAACTGGCGTCTCACGGGAGAGTCCTCCTTGCGGCGCCCGTACACCGTGTCGCCGACCAGGGGATGGCCTATGGAGGCGAAGTGGACGCGGATCTGGTGCGTGCGGCCGGTCTCCGGTCGCACCTCGGCGAGCGAGCATCCGTCGACCGGGCGCAGCAGACGATAGCGGGTCCGCGCCTCACGCCCGCCCTCGACGACCGCCATTCGTTTGCGATGGCGCGGGTCGCGCGCGATCGGCGCGTCGATCGTGCCCTCCGGCGCGAGCCGTCCTTCGACCAGCGCCACGTAGGTCTTCTCCACGCGCCGCTCCTTGAGCTGACGCGACAGCGAGAGGTGGGCGGCATCGTTCTTGGCGACGATGATCAGGCCGGACGTGTCCTTGTCGAGCCGGTGTACGATGCCGGGCCGCCGCTGGCCCCCGACTCCGGAAAGGTTCGGACAGTGGGCGAGGACGGCGTTCACCAGCGTGTGGCTGCTGTGACCCGGCGAGGGGTGGACGGCCAGGCCGGCCGGTTTGTCCACCACCAGCAGATCGTCGTCCTCGTACACGATGCGGAGCGGGATCGGCTCGGGCTCCGGCCTTGCCGGCTCCGGCGGCGGTACGGTCACGCGCACGCGCTCGCCGCCCTCCAGCTTCACGCCCGCCTTGGGCGCCATCCGTCCGTCTACGGTTACGAGACCCTCATCGATGAGACGCCGCACGCGGGAGCGCGTGAGGCTCGGCAGGCGACGCGCAACGAAGACGTCGAGCCGCTCTTTGCCTAGCTCTGCGGTGAGATCGTGGACGTCAGCCACCGGCTGCGGGCTTGCCCCGAATGTACTCGCCCTCCAGCACGAGGAAGAACCAGATGATCGTGACCACGCCGATGCTGATGGAAGCGTCGGCGACGTTGAAGGCGGGCCAGAAGTCGAAATTGATGAAGTCCGTCACCTCGCCGAACCTGATGCGGTCGAACAGGTTGCTGGCCGCGCCTCCCAACTGGAGCCCCAGGGCGACGCGCAGCAGACCGTGTTCCATCGGCGGAAACAGGTAGTAGAGGACGATGGCGGCGACTCCGACGAGCGACGTCGCGATCAGGAAGACGGTCTGTCCCTGGAGGATGCCGAAGGCGGCGCCGCTGTTGCTCACGTTGATGATGTTGAGCAGCCAGTCCCGGTCCGGCCATGCTTCGCCCGGCGAGAGCGTGGCCCGAATGATGATCTTGGTCATCTGATCGAGCGTCACAACGGCGGCCGCGATGAGGAAGAAGCCGAGACCGGGCCGAGGTCGGGCGGTCACGGAGGGTCCTGACGGACCGTCTTCTGGGCGCGGCCGTTCGTCCATGAGGTCAGCGTAGCACAGGCATTGGTGCGGCTTCAGGATCGAAGAGAGGTGTTGGCCAGCTTCTCCACGGCTTTGACCAGGCTCTGCGTGCCGTCTTCCCCCAGCCCTTCCGCCTCCAGAACGGCGAAGAGCTGGTGGACGAGCGCCGCGCCCGGCAAGGGGGTCGAGCGCTGATTGGCCAGCTCCAGCGCCAGCCGCAGGTCCTTCTGCTGGTGCCACACCTTGAATCCGGGCCGGAAATCGCCCGCGAGGATGCGCGGGGCCAGGTTCTGCAGCATCCAGGACGAAGCGGCGCCGGCGCTCACCGCTTCGAGCATCGTCGCCGGATCGACGCCGGCCCTGGCGGATAGCACCATGGCCTCGCACATGCCCAGGATGTTCAGGGTGGCGACGACCTGGTTGCACAGCTTGACCACCTGGCCGGACCCGCTCGGCCCGCAGTAGACGACCTTTCGGCCCATCGCGTCCAGTACGGGGCGGCAGTGGTCGAAAGCCTCTCGACGTCCGCCCACCATGATCGACAGCGTGCCGTCGATGGCGCCCTGCTCGCCGCCGCTCACCGGCGCGTCGAGCAGATCGACGCCGCCCTCGGCGTAGCGGTCGGCGATGGACTTGGTGACGGCGGGCGAGATCGTGGACATGTCGATGTGCACGAGCCCCTTGCGCGCTCCCTCGATGATCCCGCCCTCCCCGAGCGCGACCTGCTCCACGTCCGGCGAATCGCCCACGATGGTGACGACGATGTCCGAACGCCCCGCCACGGCACGGGCCGAATCCGCCTCCTCCGCGCCTGCCTCCACCATCGCCTCGATGCCCGGCCGGCTCCGGTTCCAGGCGGTGACCGGATAGCCTGCCTTGAGCAGGTTGCGGGCCATGGGCCGCCCCATGATGCCCAGGCCGATGAACCCGATCCGCTCCCGCGTCGCTTCTGCTTTCGTCTCCATCTGTTCGGTCGTAGTATAATCGACTCCAGCCTGCAGGGAAGGCGTAGAGGGAGCAGCCGCATGGCCATCGATCCGGGCATCTTTCGAGCCTACGACATACGGGGCAAAGTGGGCCCCAGCATCAACGCCGATGTGGCCGAGGCGCTCGGTCGCGCCTTCGGCACCTACGTCGCCGCCGACGGCGGGACGGAGGTCGCCGTCGGCCGGGACAACCGTAGCTCCGGCGAGGAGCTCCAGTCGGGCCTGAAGCGCGGCCTGGTTTCGGCCGGCTGCACCGTGTACGACATCGGGATGAGCACGTCGCCGGCGCTCTACTTTTCGGTCGGCCGCTGGGGCCTGCGCGGCGGCATCAACGTGACGGGCAGCCACAACCCGCCGGACGAGAACGGCTTCAAGCTGGTCGGCGAGGGGAATCTCCCTATCGCCGGCGACGAGATCCTGAAGGTGAAGGAGATCATCGACGCCGCCTCCTTCCGCAGCGGCGACGGGCGGGTCGAGGAACGCGACGTGAAGCCTGAGTACTTCGCCCACCTGAAGGAGGCCGCTCATCTTGCCCGGCCGTTCCGTGTCGCCGTCGATACCGGGAACGGCGTGGCCGGCCTCTTCGCGCCGGTCCTGCTGAGAGAGCTGGGCTGCGAGGTTATCGAGATCCACACTGACCTCGACAGCACCTTCCCGAACCATCTGCCGGACCCGCAGATGCCGGAGAACGTGCGTTGTCTCCAGGAGAAGGTGCGCGAGAGCGGCGCGGAGCTGGGCCTCGCCTTCGACGGCGACGGCGACCGGCTGGGTGTCATCGACCAGCTCGGCGAGCGCCACGAGGCCGATTACGTCCTGATGCTGCTCGCGCGCGACCTGCTCCGGGAGCGGCCGGGCTCGCCCGTGATCATGGACGTCAAGGTCTCGCAGCCCGTGATGGACGACATCGCGAAGCACGGGGGCAAGCCGCTGATCTGGAGGACGGGCCACTCCTTCATCAAGCTGAAGATGCGCGAGGAGCGGGCGCCGCTGGCCGGCGAGGCGAGCGGCCATCTCTTCTACGGCGACAACTACTACAGCGACGACGCTCTCTTCGCCGCCTGCAAGCTCCTCACCTTCCTCTCCAGGAGCGACCAGCCCTTCACCGCGCACCTGGAGGGCTTCCCGCGCTGGTTCGCCAGCCCGGAGCTTCGCGTTCCCTGCCCGGATGACAAGAAGTGGGACGTCGTGGCGGAGGTGTCCGCGTACCTGCGTGAGCGCTATCCATGTCTGGAGACCGACGGCACCAGGGCCACCATGCCCGACGGCTGGGCGCTGGTTCGTGCGTCGAACACCGGCCCCAACCTGACGCTGCGCTTCGAGGGCAGATCGCAGGAGCGGCTGGACGCGATTCGCAGCGAGGTGCTGGACGTCCTGCGCCGGTACGTGCAGGTGCCCGAGGGAGCGGAGAGGAGCGCGGGGCACTAGCCGGTGCGGCGACGACCTTGCTACCCTTGGGTCCGCGTGCTATAGTGACGCTGACCTAAGCGCTTCCAAAAAGAAGTGGGTTCTGCCCACTTCTTTGTTCAAGTGGCGCAAGTCGTTCCTCGCGTGAGGTGAGACGGATATGGCTAAGAACGAATTGCTCGTTGCCATCACGCAGCTAGCCGCGGAGAAGAACCTGCCGAAGGACGTGGTCTTCGACGCGGTGGAGGCCGCGCTGGCGTCCGCTTACAAGAAAGACAACCTGGCGAACAGCAACGTCGTCGTCAAGATCGATCCGGAGACGGGGATGACCCGGGTGTTCTCTCGAGTGACGGTCGTGGAGGAGGTCACCGATCCGGAAACGGAGACGACTCTGGAGGAGGGGCGCAAGCTCCAGCCCGGAGTGCAGATAGGCGACGGGATCGACACGGAAGTGGCGCCCCAGTACGCCGGCCGAGTCGCTGCCCAGACGGCGAAGCAGGTGGTGTTGCAACGCCTGCGGGACGTCGAGCGGGAGGTGGTGTTCGAGGAGTACTCCGGCCGCGAGGGAGACATCGTGTCCGGCGAGATGGCGCGCATGGAGGGGCGCAACGTGATCATCGATCTCGGCAAGGCCGAGGCGCTTCTCCCCGCTTCGGAGCAGGTCCGCATCGAGCATTACCGCTCCGGTCAGCGGCTCAAGTTCTACGTGTTGGAGGTCTACAAGGCGGCCAAGGGGCCTCAGGTCGTGGTCTCCCGTACGCACAAGAACCTCATTCGACGCCTGTTCGAGCTGGAGGTCCCCGAGATCTTCAAAGGCGCCGTCGAGATCAAGGCTATCGCGCGTGAGGCCGGGCACCGGAGCAAGGTCGCCGTCTGGTCGACTCAGGAAGGCGTCGATCCGGTAGGCGCGTGCGTCGGGCTTCGCGGCATACGGATCCAGAACGTCGTCAACGAGCTCAACGGCGAGCGGATCGACGTGGTGTTGTGGGATCCGGAGCCGGGGCGGTTCGTTGCCCATGCTCTCAGCCCCGCGCAGGTCGTGAACGTGCAGGTGGACGAAGCGAACAACACCGCCGAAGTGGTGGTGCCGGACCGGCAGCTCTCGTTGGCCATTGGGAAGGAAGGGCAGAACGCGCGTCTGGCGGCCAAGCTCACGGGCTGGCGCATCGACATCAAGAGCCAGTCTCTGTATGACGCCGTCATGGCGACGGTGGAGCTTCCCGAGGAGGAGGTGGCCGAAGAGCCGGCGGCGGAAGCCGTTAAGGCGGAGGCGGAAGTCGCTCCTCAAGAGGAAGTGGAAGTGAAGGAAGAGGCTGCTGTTGTGGAGGAAGCAGCGGTAGCGCCCGGTGCGGGCGAGGCGCCCGTAGAGGCGGTCGCTGCCGCACGCAGTCGAACAGGGCCGCAGGTGCGCTTCGCAGAGGAGATCCTGACTGAAGACCGCGAGGAGCCCAGCAAGAAGGCTAAGGCGAAGAAGGCCGCGGGCAAGGGTGAGGAGGAGGAGGCGGCGAAAGGCAAGAAGGCGCGCAGGCCGAAGCGCATCGCCGTGGAGGAAGAGGACGAGGAGTACGACTTCCCGGTCCGCTAACGGGAGCGCGTTGTGAGTCAGGCCAAGCACATTCCGAAACGCACCTGCGTGGGCTGCCGGGTCACCGGAGAGAAACGTGATTTCGTACGCGCCGTCCGCACTCCCGTGGGGACGGTGGAGATAGACCTTACGGGTAAGCGCGCCGGTCGAGGCGCGTATCTGTGCCCGCAGTCGGCGTGCTGGGAGCAGGCCTTGAAGAAGGACCGCCTGGCTCGTGCCCTGCGCACTACCATTTCGTCCAGCGAGATCGAGAGGTTGCGGCGACACGCGGAGCAGTTCGATCGGGCCCCTGTCGCCTCAGGAAGCTAACGGGATCATGGCCACCAGAAGTGACCGGGCAGAGACGGCCGCCAGCGGAAAGAGCGCTGGTTCTGAGGGCGCCGGAACGCGCACTATCCAGATACCTCGCGTTCTCACCGTTAAAGAGCTCGGCGAGCTCATGCGGATGTCGCCCGTGGACGTCATCAAGGAACTGATGAAGAACGGGGTGATGGCCACCATCAACCAGAGCATCGATTTCGAGACCGCCGCTGTCGTTGCCCATGACCTGGGCTTCGAACCGCTGGAAGCGACCGCGGAGGAGCAGGAGGAAGTGGTTGTGGCGGAGGGCTCTGGCCCCGTCGTTGAGGAAGAGGATGACGCCGCTCTTCAGCCGAAACCTCCCGTGGTGACGGTGCTGGGCCATGTCGATCATGGGAAGACGAGCCTGCTGGACGCCATCCGTCGGGCGAACGTCATGGCCGGCGAGGCGGGAGGCATCACGCAGCACATCGGGGCCTATCGCGTCAACGTGAACGGCCAGCACATCACGTTCCTGGATACGCCGGGACATGAGGCGTTCACCGCCATGCGTGCCAGGGGCGCCCGCGTGACCGACCTGGCCGTGCTGGTCATCGCGGCCGATGACGGCATCATGCCGCAGACGCTGGAGGCCATCGACCACGCGCGTGCCGCCGGCGTCCCCATCGTCGTCGCCATCAGCAAGATCGATCTGCCGAACGCCAACGTGGACCGCGTGAAGCAGCAGCTCGCGCAGCAGGGGCTCACTATCGAAGAGTATGGCGGCGATGTCATCGCCGTTCCTGTCTCTGCCAAGAGCGGCGAAGGGATCCCGGAGCTGCTGGAGAACATCCTCGTTGCTGCAGAGGTTCTGGAGCTCCGGGCGAACCCGGATCGGAAGGCCGTCGGCACCGTCGTTGAGGCGGAGATGGACCGCACGCGTGGACCGACGGCGACCGTTCTGGTGCAGGCCGGGACGCTCCGGGTGGGTGACGTGGTCGTGGTGAGCGAGACCTGGGGCCGGCTAAAGGCGATGTTCAATGAAGACGGCCGGCGCATCAAGTCGGCCGGGCCGGGTGAGCCGGCCGCCATTCTCGGCCTGCAGGAGGTGCCGCACGCCGGGGACGTGTTGAGGGTGGTGGCGGACGACAAGGCGGCGCGCCAGATCGTCATCCAGCGGCTGCGCGAACGCGAAGCGGCCGCGCTCCATGTCCAACCTCGAGTCACACTGGATACTCTGTTCGGCGAGATCAGCGCTGGCAAGGTGAAAGAGCTGGACCTGATCTTGAAGACCGACGTGCAGGGGAGCATCGAGCCCATCCGCCAGTCCCTGGAGCGGCTGAGTACGGAGCAGGTGCGGGTAAAGATCATCCACTCGGCGTCGAGTTCCGTGAACGAGTCGGACGTCATGCTGGCCCTGGCCTCCAGGGGCATCATCATCGCTTTCAACACCCGGCCGGAGCCGGGCGCCCAGCGCCTGATAGAGCAAGAGGGCGTGGACCTCCGTCAGTACGATGTCATCTACAACGTGACGGAGGACGTCCAGAGGGCGCTCCAGGGCATGCTGGAACCGTCGTACGTAGATGTGGTCAGCGGGCACGCCGAAGTGCGCGAGGTGTTCCAATTCAGACGTCGGGCGCAGGTCGCAGGCTGTTACGTGCGCGACGGGGCCATTTCGCGGAACGACTTGGTGCACGTATTCAGAGGCGATGAAGTGCTGGCCGATACCAGTGTGGCCAGCCTGCGTCGCTTCCAAGACGATGTGCGCGACGTGCAGGCCGGCTTCGAGTGCGGCGTCGTCCTAGAGGGTTTCAGCGACTTCCAGCAGGGCGACGTTCTGGAACTGTACCACCGCGAGCGCGAGACCTAGCACGGCAGCGCTCTTCTGGAGCCACGCCATGACCCGCAGAACCGAGCGGCTCAACGACCTGCTCCGGGAGGAGATCAGTGACCTCCTTCGCCGCGGGGTGAAGGACCCGCGCGTTATCGGACTCGTGACCATCACTGACGTCGACGTCTCGCCGGATCTCAGGCGGGCAAAGGTCTATGTCAGCGTCATGGGTACCGATAAGGAGAAGGCGTCCACCTACCGTGCGCTCGGCGCTGCCGCTCACTTCCTCCAGCGTGAGCTGCGCCGGCGCCTCACCATCCGCCGGACACCGGAGCTCGAGTTCTGCCCCGACGATTCCCTGGAGCGCGGCGCGCGCATCCTCGCCCTGCTCGAAGAAGCGCGGGATGACGGCGGCTCGCAGCAGTGATGGTCAGCGGCATCCTGAACGTCAACAAGCCCCGGGGAATGGCCTCATTCGCCGTCGTGTCAACGGTGCGGCGCTTGACTGGGGTGCGGCGGGTCGGCCATGCCGGCACGCTGGATCCGATAGCGGATGGCGTTCTCCCTGTCTGTCTGGGCCAAGCGGCTCGGGTTGTGGAATACCTGGTGGGCGCGCCGAAGGTGTATTACGCCGTCATTCGCCTAGGGGCGGCCACGGACACGCACGACAGCGAAGGTACGGTGGTGCGCGTGGCCGACCCAAGTGGCGTGACGCGGGATGATGTGGAGAAGGCGCTGGCCGGCTTCATCGGCCGGATCCAGCAGCTTCCCCCCATGTACAGCGCTCTCAAACATGAAGGCCGGCCCCTGTACCGCTACGCTCGGGAGGGGAAGACGGTGCCCCGGCAGCCGCGCACGGTCGCGATCCACCGGCTGGACGTCCGCCGCTTCGAGCTGCCGGTTCTGGAGGTCGAGATGGAGGTCGGGCGTGGCGCCTACGTGCGTACGGTGGCACACGACTTGGGGGAGAGGCTCGGCTGCGGCGCCCACCTTGAGGGACTCACACGGCTCCGGAGCGGTCCCTTTGTTCTGGAAGACTCCGTCGAGTTGGATCGGATCGAGGAGGAAGCTGGGCGCGGTGCTTGGCAGGATCTGCTCCACCCGGCCGACCGTGTCCTCGAGTCATGGCACGCCGCGCTGCTCGGCGAGCAGCACTCTCTGGACGTCCGCCAGGGGCGGCTGCTGTCCCTGGTTCCGACGCGTCCGGAGTTCAACGAGGTCGCGCTGGACGCTCCTTGTCGGGCGTATTCGTGTGCAGGCGAATTCCTGGCTATCCTTCGATATCGGGGCGGCGGACGCTGGCATCCAGAGAGAGTTTTCGCAGCGCTGTGAAAAATCAACCGCAAATTCCCTTGACACGGGCCGGAAAAGCTCTATGATTCTAGCTAACGAATCCGCGGACGCATCTGGAGGCAACCTGACCCTGTGGGAGGGCGGGTGCCGCAGGGCAACGGGAAGAAGGGAGAGAACGTCGAATGGAAGCGTACTGTCTCAAGTGCCGAACCAAGCGTGAGATGCGGAATCCTCAGCCGGTTACCATGAAGAACGGCAAGCCGGCCACCAAGGGCGAGTGCCCCGAGTGCGGGACCAAGATGTACCGCATCGGCAAGAGCTAGAGGCGCGGCGCTCTATCCAGCGTTGATCTGTCGGGATGGCGTTCGCGCCATCCCGGCAGGGCATATCCGGCAGTTGCGTGCCGGCTCCGAGGGAGGGGCGCGAACTCCCTCTGTCGCGGACGGGCGGGTCTTGGATACTTGGTGGGGCTCTGTTGCCCGGGGTGACTCGGTCCAGCGACCCTGAGGCGTTGGGGCTGCCGGCCCCATCCATCCTCTCGAAACCCGATCGTGCCCGCCGGTAGGTAAAGATTACTTCACCGTTGACGGCGGTGACGCCCTCGGTATAGACTGCTGCTGGTAACGAAAACTTCACTCCGAGGACGAAGAGATGAGAACCCCGAAGCTCTTTGAGGTGATGGGTCGGCGGGGACACACGCAGCGGTGGCTGCTGACACAGCTACGAAGTGAGGGCTACCGCTTCAGCGAGACGTATGTCTCGCAGGTCAAGTCCGGGGCCAAGACGCCGAGCCGCCGCTTCGTGGAGGGAGTGTGCGCTGTCTTGGGGCTACCCGAGGAGGAACTGTTCGAGGTAGGGTCCGATGCCGAACCGCGTGGCGCGGCCGAGGAGGTAACCATGACGAAAGCGGGAGAGAAGGGTCCGATCAACGTCGCGATCATCGGGGTGGGCAACTGCGCTTCCTCCCTCGTCCAGGGCGTCCATTTCTACCGCGATGCGCGGGACGATGAGTCTGTCCCCGGTCTGATGCACGTCAACATGGACGGCTACCACGTGAGGGACGTGAAGTTCGTCGCTGCCATCGATATCGATGCCAACAAGGTGGGGAAGGATATCGCGGAGGCGATCTTCACTCCCCCCAACAACACCTATCAGTTCACCGAGGTGCCGTCGACCGGCGTCCGCGTGGCCCGCGGGATGACGCACGATGGGCTGGGCAAGTACCTGAAGGACGTGATCCACAAGGCTCCCGGGCCCACCGCGGATATCGTACGCATCCTGGAGGAGACCGAGACCCACGTCGTGGTGAACTACCTGCCCGTGGGATCGGAGGAGGCCACGAAGTGGTACGTCGAACAGGTGCTGGCGGCGGGCTGCGCGTTCGTCAACTGCATTCCGGTCTTCATCGCCCGCGAGCCCTACTGGCAGCAGCGCTTCCAGGATCGGAACCTGCCTGTTATCGGCGACGACATCAAGTCGCAAGTGGGCTCCACCATCGTCCACCGGGTGCTCACGCGCCTCCTTCGGGACAGGGGGGTCCGCTTGGATCGCACGTACCAGCTAAACTTTGGAGGAAACACCGACTTCCTGAACATGCTGGAGCGCGAGCGACTGGTTTCGAAGAAGATCTCCAAGACCAACGCCGTTGCGTCACAGCTGGACTACGAGATGCCGACGGAGGACATCCACATCGGGCCGAGCGACTACGTTCCCTGGCTGCTGGATCGGAAATGGGCCCACATCCGGCTGGAGGGCACCACCTTCGGCAATGTTCCGCTCAACGTCGAGCTGAAGATGGAGGTGTGGGACAGCCCCAACTCCGCCGGCGTTGTGATCGATGCCATTCGCTGCTGCAAGCTCGCCCTGGACCGGGGCATCACGGGTGCGCTCGAGGGCCCCTCCGCCTATTTCATGAAATCGCCGCCCAAGCAGCACACGGACGAGCAGGCGCGGCAGATGGTGGAGGCGTTCATTGCCCGGGGGTAACGGGTGGTCGTCTACTGGCTGTTCCGGCTGACGATCCTCCTCACGAGACCCCTACCCCTCTGGCTCGGGTACCGAGTGGCCGCCGCCGTGGCGGAGATCTGTTACCACTTCTTCCATCGACAACGGCGCGCGCTGAACGAGAACCTCGCCTGGGTATTGGGGACGAGCGATCGTCGCCAAGTCGATGCCGTTGCCAGGCGGGCCTTCCGTAACTTCGGCAAGTTCGTCATCGACTTCATCCATTTCCCGGCTATGACCCGCGAGGAAGTGCACCGGCGCCTCGTCTTCTCCCAGTGGACGGAGCTGGACGAGGTGATGGACGCCGGCCGCGGCGTCCTCATCGTGACCATGCACTTCGGTGTGTGGGACCTGGGCGGCGCTTCGCTGGCAGCGTACGGCTACCCTGTCAACGCCATCGCCGACAACTACGGCTATGGGAAGATGAACGACTTGGTGCACGGCTCTCGGGAGAAGATAGGAATGAAGGTGATCCCCGTGGACAGGGTAGGTCCGCGCGTGCTGCGTGCCCTGAAGCGGGGCGAGATCCTGGCCTTTCTCGTCGACGTGCCGCCGCCCGACCAGACGATCACCGTCGACTTCCTCGGCGCGCCGGCGGAGGTATCGTCGACGCCGGCCCGCATCGCCCTGCGCACCGGGGCGTGGGTGGTACCGGCCATGGTTGTGCGCGGGCCCCAGAAGGATACCATTATCAGGCCCATCTTGGACGTACGGGGCGTCCGCTATGAGCCCACTGGAGACGAAGACCGGGATGTGCGTACCGTGACTTCGCTTATCATGAGATCGTTTGAGTCGGTGGTGCGAGAGCACCCGGAGCAATGGTTCATCTTCCGGCCAATGTGGCCCGGGGTGTCTCGATCCTCCCCCCAACATGGGCCGGCGCAGGAGGGATGACATCAGACGCGATGTGGAAGTACTACGTGTTGCGCTTGTCGTATCTGCTGCTCGGCAGGTTGCCCCTGCCTGCTCTGTACGGCATCGCCCACATGGTGGGCGATGGCGCCTTCCTGCTCCGTTCGGGCACCCGGCGGGCCGTGATCGCCAACATGCGGCAGGTGATGGGTCCGGACGCATCGGAACGAGAGCTGCGCCGGGCGGCGCGCGAGGTGTTTCGCAACGCCACGCGCTACTACGCCGACCTGTTCCACATTCCCCACATGGACGTGCAGCGGTTCTTTCGGGACCGAATCGATGTGGAAGGACTGGAGTACCTGCAGGAGGCCACGGAGTCCGGTCGCGGTGCCGTGGTAGTGGGTGCCCACTTCGGGAACCCGGAGATGGCGGTTCAGGGGGTTGCTGCGGCCGGTTTCTACGTTCTGGGCCTCACGGAGCCGCTCGAACCGCGCAAGCTCTCCGATTTCACTGACTGGCTTCGCTCTCGGCACGGTCATGAGTACCGCCGAGTGGGGTTCGGTGCCGTCAAAGAGGCGATACGTCGCGTCAAGCGCGGCGGCCTGGTCGCCATCCTTCTCGACCGAGACGTGGGGGGCACGGGCGTCCCCATGCAGTTCTGCGGCGCGGAGACCGCAATCCCGCTGGGAGGTATCGATATTGCCCTTCGCACCGGCGCCTACCTCATTCCGGCCTGGGCGTGGCGTATCGGCGGTTACCGCTTCCGCATCCGCATCGGCCCGCCGCTGGAGCTCGTGCGTGGCGGAAACCTGGACGAGGACGTGAAGATCAACGCTCAGCGCCTGCTCGCCCAGTTCGAGACGCGCCTCAGGTCCGACCCCGGGCAGTGGGCGGTATTGGAGCCCATTTGGCGGACGCGGAAGGCCCGGCCGCCCGCTTCGAGGGGTGCGGTACAATAGGGCGGAGCGCCCGTGGGAACAGCCGACCTACACATCCACACCGCCTTGGGCGATGGCATGGCGGAGATCCCCGAACTCCTCGCCTACGTGGAGGAGCAGACGGACCTCTCCATCATCGCCGTCACCGACCACGACGATCTCCGCGCCGCCTACACCGCACGCGAAGCCTGGGGGCGAGGAAACTACCGATTTGAGGTAATCCTCGGAGAGGAGGTGACCACGCTTCAAGGCCACCTGCTGGCCTTGTTCATCGAGGAACCGGTGCCCGGGCTCAAACCGCTGGCGCCAAGCCTGGAGGAGGTGCACCGACAGGGCGGACTGTGCATCATTCCGCACCCCATGACCTGGTTCACGCGCAGCATCGGACAGCGCAGGATCGAGCGCATTATCCGCGAAGGCCGCGAGGGCGTGTCGTTCGACGGCATCGAGACGGCGGGAGTGGGTCCGGCGGCGAGGATGGGCCGCGACAAGGCGCGGCGGCTGAATCGAGAGCGCTACCATCTGGCGGAAGTCGGCGGCAGCGACGCTCACTTCCTTGAGGCGGTGGGCACCTCCTTCACTGTCTTTGACGGAACCACGCCGGATGAGCTTCGGACGGCGATCCTGGCGCGGACGACGCGCGCCGCCGCCGGGCGCTACCCGTCCATGCGTCAGATCGGCCTGGGCCAAGTCGTGCGACAGCAGTGGCGAGGCATGCTGGTGACGCCGCGAAAGATGGGCTGGCTGCCCACGATCGCCAGCTTTCTCCGGCCGCCGTGGTCATGAAGATCGCGCTCGTTTCGCCGTATGACTGGGCGGTCCCGGGAGGCGTGAACAGCCATTGCGCCCACCTGCGGGAGCAGTTCTTGAATCGGGGACACGACGTGCGGGTAATCGCCCCCGCGTCCCGTCCCGTCGACCAGGAAGGCGTGATCACCATCGGCAAACGGCCGGTCAGCGTACCGGCCAGCGGATCGCTCGCGCGCATCTCGCTCTCGCTCACTCTGGGACCGCCCGTGCGGCAGGTCTTGGCGGAAGGGCGTTTTGACGTCGTGCACGTGCACGAGCCGTTCATGCCCGTCCTGCCGATCCACTTCTTGCGCTACGCGGAGGCGGTGAAAGTGGGCACGTTCCATGCCAGCCGGGAGAAGCGGCAGTTCTTCTACACCTGGGGTGGGCGTCATGTGCGCCGCTGGTTCCGCAGGCTGGACGGCAAGATCGCCGTATCGTCCGTTGCGGCCAGCTTCGCGGAGCAGTACTTCCCCGGCTACTACAACATCATCCCGAACGGCGTGGACGTCGAGCGGTTCTCTGCGGAGGCGCGGCCGCTGCCTGAGTACCAGGACGGCAAGCTGAACATCCTCTTCGTCGGCCGGCCGGAGAAGCGCAAGGGCCTTGAATACCTGATTCGCGCTTACGCGCGGCTCAAGAACCGGCGCCCGGACACAAGGCTGATCATCGTCGGGGCAGGCAAGTTCGACCGGTTCGAGCGGCGCGTTCGGTCGCTGAAGCTTGCGGACGTTGTCTTCTGCGGTTTCGCGTCGCATGAAGACCTGCCGCGGTACCACCGGACGGCCCACGTGTTCTGCGCTCCCGCCACCGGTTTCGAGAGCCAGGGCATCGTGCTGCTGGAGGCGATGGCCTCGAGGCTCCCGATCGTTGCCAGCAACATCGAGGGGTACGCGGGTGTGCTCACCCATGGCGTCGAGGGGCTGCTGGTGCTTCCGGGCGACGAGGAGGGGCTGGCGGAGGCGCTGCTGGCTCTCGTGGATGACGCGGACCTGCGCCGCGAGATGGGCGAGCGCGCCCGACAGCGGGCAGAGGAGTTCAGTTGGCAGCGCGTCTCGCAGCAGGTCCTCTCCTACTACGAGCGGTTGCTCTACGAGCACGGCCTGGCGAGCCCGCGGCGGGAGCGTGTGCCGGTCAACTAAGCTAGCCATGAGCCGACCCAGGTCGTTCACGCTGCTGCCGCACTCGGTCCCCAGATGGCTTACCGATCCCATCGTCGCGGTCGTCGCGCGCACCGGCGTCGCGCCCAACCACATTTCGCTGCTTGGCTTCGTGGGCAACGTGGGGGCGGCCGCGCTCGCGGCTCGGGGCGATTTCCTGCCGGCCGGGTTGGTGATGCTTGCCGCCAGCGCGCTGGACCTGCTGGATGGGGCGCTCGCTCGGGCCACCGGACGTGTGAGCGCGTTCGGGGCCGTGTTTGATGCGGCGCTGGACAGGCTCTCGGAGGCTGCTGTCCTGGCCGGTCTTGCGTTCTACTTCGCGCAGAGAAACGACCGCGAGGAGGTCATGCTCTGCTTCGCCGCGTTGGCGGGCTCCGTTCTGGTGAGTTACGTGCGGGCCCACGCGATGGCGCGCGGCCTGGATGTGCGGGAAGGACTGTTCACCCGAGCCGAGAGGGTGATTCTACTGGGCGGGGGCCTTATCATAAGTCAGGTGCGCATCGCCCTCTGGATCCTGGCCGTTCTGGCCATTGCGACCGCCCTGCAGCGGCTGTATGCCGCCTGGGATGGGTTCCGGCGCGAGGGTGAGCGAATGCCGCCGGCACACACGCCAACGGACGAGGAGCAGCAGCAGTGATCCCTCTTCGAGAGCAGGACTACATTCGCGAGCGGTTCGGGCGCGAGCTGGGAGGCAAGGTGAAGATCGATTTCTTCACCCAGAGGCCGTCCCCGCTCTACGTTCCGGGGCGGGAGGAGTGCGTCACCTGTGAGGACGCGCGACAGCTCCTGGAGGAACTGGCCGCCTTGAGCGACAAGATATCGCTGACGGTGCGCGAGCTTGCCGACGCGCAGGAGGAGGCGAAGAAGCTCGGCGTCGACAAGGTGCCGGGCATCGTTCTGCGCGGGCCGGCCAACCGGGCCCTGCGCTTTTTCGGTATCCCCGGCGGGAACGAGTTCCCAAACTTCATCGAGTCGATCATCGAGGCGTCGAAGTCGACGTTCAAGCCGAGCCCAGAGACGGCGAAGCAGTTGAAGAAGCTTAAGGAGGACGTCTCGATCACCGTGTATGTGACCCCGACGTGCCCGCACTGTCCCGGCGTGGTGCGCGCGGCCTACCGGCTGGCGCTCGCCAGTGCCCGCATCCGCTCGGCGGCGGTTGAGGTCGGTGAGTTCCCGCGTCTGGCGCAGCAGTTGGGAGTGCGGGCGGTGCCCCTAACGGTCATCAACGACAGGGCGACGATAGCGGGGGCGGTGGACGAGGCCGGCCTGCTGGAAGCGGTGCTCAAGGCTGTGGAGGCGGGCGCCTTGGGGGCGTCGGCGTCCCGGGGCGGTGGCACCACGGATGCCGCGCCGCGAACCGGTCCCTCGCCCAGCAGTGGGTTGATCCTGCCCCGCTAGGCATGGAGACGAGGAAGGACGTCACCTCAGAACGGAACGGCGGGCGGTCTAGCTTTCGCGAGCGGCTGAGCCGGCTCATCGACCTGGACTTCACGAGACCGCTGCCGTTCGCTTTCCTGTCTCTCGCGTACGTCGGCTCCCGCGTCGCATGGCTGGACCGGGGCTACGGCACCGACCCGGATGCCTGGCGGGTGGCGCTCACCGCGGACTACCTTTGGTCCAAAGGGGAGTATCTGCCTTCCCGGCTGCCCGGCTATCCGCTCCACGAATTCGTTACCGCCTTGGTGATCAAGGGGGGTTGGGTCTGGACCAATCTGACCACCGTCGTCGTTTCGCTGGTCGGCGTGTACCTCTTCGCCTGGCTGGCGAAGAAGCTGGAGCTGCAGAATCGTGGTGCGCTCACGGTGGGTTTCGCGTTCGCGCCCCTCCTCTGGATCAACAGCGTCATGACAATGGACTACATGTGGGCGCTGACGTTCCTGCTGGCGGCATATCTCGCCATGCTCTACCGGGCGCCGACGGTTGCGGGCATCTGCCTGGGCATCGCGGCCGGTTTCCGGCTCACGTCGCTGCTCATGCTTCCGGTCTTCTGGTTACTGATATGGCGCACGCGCCAGCGAGGGCAGATCTGGCCGCTGACACTGAGCGGCGCGGCGGTCACGCTGGTCGCCTACACGCCCGTCCTGATGCGATACGGCGTCAATCTGCTGAATTTCTACGACCAGAAGGTGCCGCTGGACGAGTTCATCAAGCGTCTGGGCAAGGACGGCCTGGGCATCGTCGGCGCACTCGCGCTGCTCGTCGTCCTGGTGCTTTCCTTCCAGCGGCTTCGCCGCTTTCCCAGGGACCTTGTAAAGGACCCTCACGTGCTCACCTGGACGGCGGCGATCGCCGTCTTCTTTGCCTCCTACACCCGGCTGCCTCACGAGATCGCCTACTTGGTCCCGCTCTTCCCCTTCGGCTTCTTCCTGATGTCCCGCTACCTGAGTCGTGGGCTCTTGGTAGCGGCTCTGGCGGTGGTTGTGCTGGCCGGCTTCGTCGACATCACGACGCCAAACGACACCAGCGGAATCGGGGCGAGCACGTTTACAAGTGCGCGTATCGGCAAGGGGATGCTGCTCTCCGATCTCGATACGCTCCAAAACCAGATGGGTTTCGCCCGTGAGTTGCGGCAACTGACGACAACGAATCGCCATGTAGAGAAGCCCGCGGTGGTGGCGGTTGGCTTTATCTATCCGGAAATGGTCGTGCTCTACCATGACGAGCTTACCATCGGCGTGCTTGAGGACGACGTGGAGGCGATCAGCCAGCTCTCCGACAAGGGTCTGGCGACGGACGCGGAGAGGGACATTTCGTACGTCTGGCTGCTCGACTTCGAGGACTTCGAGGCGTTCCAAGATGACGGAACCACCGTCTACGTCACTGCGGACGCCGAGCGCAGCACCATGGCCGTATATGGATATCGACCGGCGTACTTCGGGGCGGTCGAGTTGCCGCTCAGCCGCGACAACCCTTCGCTCGGCGAAGGAACCGCAGAAACCGATCGCTAGCGGTAGCGACGGGATATCATCACCCCGGCCACCGCCAGCCCCCCGGCCAGGGCTACCGTGAGCGCAGCTATCGCCGCGATGAGGCCGATTGGCATGCCGTCGTTGTCGGCGCTGGAGTTCCCGCTCGCCGTCTCGGGTGTTGGATGCGACGCCGTCGGTTCCACCTGGTCGCCGTCGTCGCCTGGCGTGGGGACGTCCCGTGGCGGCAGCCCGACGCTATCGCGCCACGCGTCCTCCAGGCCGTCCTGGTTGAAGCCGTACACTTGCTCCAGGGCCTCGGCGGTGCTTGTGCCCTCCTTGAAGGCGCGGAAGAGCTGGGCGAACTCCTCCTGCCCGTAGGTATCCACGAGAAACTTCACCAAGCTCCAGGATTGTCCGTAGAAGAGGAATACCGTGTCTCCGAGCGAGCCGCTGCTGGCCGAGCTAAGGCTGCGCACCGACATCACGTGACCGCTCTCGATGGCCTGCTCCAGCGCTCGGCGCTGTCCATCCAGCGGCTGTGTCTGCGCGAAGACCGCCGTGCCTTCGTTCAGCCAGGCTGGGACATCGAACGGTCCCGCCAGCGCCTGCCGCACGACGATGTGAGCGATCTCGTGGCGGGCGATCTCAAGAGGCGCCGAGTCCGCCGAGACCATGGCCGTGTCCGAATAGACGACCTCGCCAAGAGTCACCACGCCCTCGCGGTCGTCGGCGAGGATAGCCGGCTGCATCTCTTCGGCCGATTCGTAGTAGAAGATCTTGACCGGGAAGTCGACGGACGTCTCCAGCAGCTCGCTGATCCTTTCCAGGCTCTCCCGTCCCGCGGCCAGGATGCTGCGTGCCTCGTCCTCGCCGCCGTGGTACCAGATGGTGAGGTTGCCCTCGGTCAGCGAGCTCCACTCGAAGCGGCTGTCTTCGTATTCGATGACGTCGGGCGAAGTCTCCTCCGTAGCGCCGCCCGCGGTCAGCCGCCAGAAGTACGTCACCTCGGCGCCGGGGATGAGGACGTTGGGCCGTGCCGCGGCCAGTTCGAAAGTACAGCCCACCACCGTGCCGCCGCTGCAGTCCGGGACGGCGCTCGTGCGAACGCCGTCCGGCGCCACCTGATAGACGAGCCGGATGTCGTCGAATCCAGCATCGGTGGCGGCGTCCAGGGTGAAGACGAGGCCGTTGGGGAAATCGCTTTGCGCGCTGCTGCCTCGTACGTCGATGCTCGGTTGAGCGCCCGCGGCCGAGGTCGACGCTAGGACGGCAACGAGCGTCGCCATGAGGGCCAAGAGGATCCGCTTCATGCCTCGTCCGTCCCCAGCGTCGCCTTGAGGTACGCCGTCATGAAGGGGTCCAGATCGCCGTCCAGGACGGACTCCGCATCGCTCGTCTCGAAGTCCGAGCGGTGGTCTTTGACCATCTTGTAGGGATGGAGGACGTAGCTCCGGATCTGGTTGCCCCATCCCGCCGCCACGTGTTCGCCCTTCAGCCGCGCCCGTTCCTCCGCCTGCCGCTCCAGCTCCCGCTCCAGCAACCGGGCCTCCAGTACGCGCATGGCGCTCTCCTTGTTGCGGTGCTGAGAGCGCTCGTTCTGACAGACGACGGTGAGCTCCGACGGCAGGTGGGTGATGCGGACGGCCGTCGCGTTCTTCTGCACGTTCTGACCGCCGTGGCCGCTCGCGCGGAACACGTCGATGCGCAGGTCCTCCGGGTCGATCTTCACCTCGGCGTCGCTCCGCGCCTCGGGCATCACCTCGACCAGGGCGAATGAGGTGTGCCGGGCGTGGGCCTGGTCGAACGGGGAGAGGCGCACGAGCCGGTGAACGCCTCGCTCGGCCTTGAGATAGCCGTAGGCAAGGGAGCCGTGCACCTCAACCGTTACGCTCTTCAGCCCCGCCTCCTCGCCCGGCATCATGTCCAGCACGGTGGACTGGGAGCCGCGCCGTTCCACCCAGCGCAAGTACATGCGCAGCAGCATCTCCGCCCAGTCCTGGGATTCGGTGCCGCCCGCGCCGGCGTGGATGGCGAGGATGGCGTTCCGGGCGTCATAGGGACCCGAGAAGGTGAGCTCGAACTCCAGCCGTTCGAGCGTCGCGGCAAGCTGGTCTATCTCTCGTTCCAAGTCCTGGCCGAGCGCGTCGTCGCCCTCCGCCTCCGCCAGGTCGATGAACTCGCGGATTTCGGCGCTGCGCTGTTCCAGACCGCGCCAGGTCTCGATGCTCTCAGTCAGGTCGGCCAGGCGCTTCATCGTGCTCTGGGCGGCCTGTTGGTCGTCCCAGAACCCGGGCTTGGCCGATTCGCGTTCGAGCCGCTTCGCCTCTCGTTCCAGCGCGGCGACGTCAAAGACGCATCAGGACGTGGGTGATGCGCTCCGTGATCCCTTTGAGCCGTTCCTTGAGCTGTTCCATGCCGCTATCACTGTACAACAGATGATGTGGTCGGTCATTGTCTCAGCGGGCGCTGAGCGCCCGCCGGCGGCGGTTCCACACGCGTCCTGGGGCCGTTCCGCCGAAGTGACGCTGAGTGCGATCGGTTCTGTACTCCAGGCGCCTGGCAGCGGCCGGCACCTACTCGGACGCAACCACGGCGGGGAGGCGCCCGCCCGCAGCCTGGTGGGCGAGACGGGTCGGTTCCGGCAAACGGTATCCCCGGCAGCAACGCAGCACCCACGCCTCGGCCTGTGCCTGGCCGATGCGGTGGCCGACGGAAACGAAGAGCGGCTTCACGCCGCTGCGCGTGCGCAGCACCGCGCCGATAACCTCGTCGTTGTCGATCAGATCGGAACGGCTGCCCGCGTCCTCGTCGGGCGCGGTGTGTTCGCCCGTGAGCCGGGACTTGGCGCAGCCGATCGTCGGCACGTCCAGGAGCAGTCCCAGGTGGCAGGCGAGGCCGAAGCGCCGGGGGTGGGCGAGCCCCTGTCCGTCCACCAGCAGCAGGTCGATGGGCCCACTGACTCGGCGGAAGGCTGCCTGCAGGACCGGTATCTCGCGGAAGGAGAGGAGGCCGGGCACGTAGGGAAAGGTGAGGGGCGCTTCCTCCACGACCACCACCACTGGCTCCAGGGCCGGGTAGGACAGCACCACGACCGCGCCGGTGCCGCGCGCCCGGGCCCTGTCGACTGAGATGTCCACGCCGGCGATGCGTCGCACGTTGACCGGATCGCCCTCGCGTAACACCCGCGCGGCCAGCCGGCGCTGGACGGCCACGGCCTCCTTCGGCGCCACGTTCCAGGGATGCAGGTCGCGCAGCTTCACGGCGGCCAGTATAGCAGTGTCGAGCCGGAGCGAACCCCGGCGACGCGGTCGCCCCGTCGGCGGGAGGCGCCGCGTTGACACGGGACGGGGCCGTGAGGAGAATATCGCTTGGAGGCGGTCGTGACCGCTCCAGGTTGCGAGGTCGAGGGAGGGGATGTCGGTGCGATGATCGGACGCGCGGTTCGTCGATTCAACAGGCGCATTCTCAATCCGGTGACGCTCAGGTTCTCGGGACGCCGCTTCAGCCCGTACGCGACCGTGCGGCATCTGGGACGCCGGACTGGGCGCGCGTATGCCACGCCGCTGCTGGCGAAGCGCGTCGAGGACGGGTTCATTATCCCCCTTACCTATGGGGAGGACGCCGACTGGGCGCGCAATGTGCGGGCGCGCGGCGGCTGCACGATCGAGTCGGATGGACAGATCTACGAAGTCACGGAGCCGCGGGTGATCGACGCGTCGGTCGCGTTGCCTGTGTTCCCGGTCGTGCACCGGCTTCTACTCCGTCTGTTTCGGATGAAGACGTTCCTCAGCGTGAGATACCCCCCGGCGGAGTAGCGAGTGTTGCTCCAACTTGATTCTGGGGAGGGCGCACTTCTCTCGTCACCCTGAGCGGAGCTGCCTGCCCGCCCCAGGCGGGAAGGGTCTAGCCTGCCTCGACGCGCCAAGTGCTTCGCGCTGCTCAGCATGACAAGTTGCTCCCTTGAACGGCACACGGGCAGTCCTGTGACACGCATCAGATTGGAGAGGCGCTCGCCCTGGCCATCCGCGCGTTCCAACCTGAGCAGGTCGGCCCGCCCCCGCCCGGCGCGCTGAGGCCAGCGTCGAGGTCCGCGTATCTGGCATCGATTGGCGGCAGATGGACATGGGGTGTGGTAATGTTCAGGACGGTGAGTCACGAGAGTAGGTGCCCATGAAAGAGCTTCGGATTCTCGTCCCCAACGGCATGCTGGGTTTTCAGTTCCCCCTCGAGAGCTTTCGGAAGGGGCTGGAGTTGAATCCCGACATGATCGGTGTCGACGCCGGGTCCACCGACGCGGGCCCGCACAAACTGGGGGCCGGCGTCGCCGCCGTCAGCAGACGCGCCACCAAGCGCGACCTGGCCCATATCCTGGAGGCCGGCCAGGAACGAAAGATACCCGTGATCGTCGGCTCCGCCGGCGGGTCCGGCGCCGACCCCCACATCGATTGGACTCTCGACATCGTTAGGGAAATCGAACGAGAGAAGGGCCTGAAGCTGAACACTGCGGTCATCCGCGCTGAGCTCGGCAAGTCCTTGGTCAAGGAGAAGATCAAACAGGGGAAGATCAGGCCCCTGGGGCCGGAGCCGCCGCTGGACGAGAAGACGGTCGATGAGACCGCCCGCATCGTCGGCATGATGGGGACGGAGCCGATCATCCAGGCGTTGGAGCAGCAGCCTGACCTCGTCATCGCGGGGCGGTGCTGCGATGCGGCGATTTTCGCCTCGCTTGCGATCAAGAACGGCTTCCCCAGGGGGCCCGCCTGGCATATGGGCCAGATCATCGAGTGCGGCGCGATGTGTTCGGGAGGGGAGTACGGCACCGCCGACTGCGTTATGGGGATCGTGCGAGAGGACCATTTCCTGGTGGGCGCGCCGAGAGAGGAGATCAGGTGCACGCCCAGGTCCGTCGCGGCGCATGGGTTCTACGAGGAGCCTCACCCGTCCCGCCTGCAGGTGCCCGGCGGGACCGTGGTCACCTCGGACTGCAGGTTCGAGCAGGTGGACGAGAGATGGGTGAAGGTGACGGGCAGCGAGTGGGATCCCGCCGAGAAGTACGAGATCCTGGTGGAAGGCGCCGCGCGGGCGGGGTACCGAACGTTAGTGGTGGCCGGCATCAGGGACCCTATCCTGATCTCCCGGATCGATGAGGTCACCGGCGCGGTCAGGGAGATAACGGACAAGGAATTCGAACGGGAGAAAGGGAGCTACCGTCTCGACTTCATCGTCTACGGCAGGGACGGGGTCATGGGCGCCCTCGAGCCCACCCCGGTCATCACCTCGCATGAGATATGCGTCGTGCTGGACGTCATTGGGGATACCCAGGAGCTGGCCGATGCCGTCTGCGCGCACGCCCGCTCGTTCATGCAGCACTATCATTACCAGGGGATCAAGGCGACGGCCGCCAACCTGGCGTTCCCCACCGCGCCCTCCGACATACCGGCGGGGCCCGTCTACAAGTTCACGATCCATCACCTGATGGGAGTCACCGGTCCCCTCGAGCACTTCCCCATCGAGATGAGGAGGGCGTCCTAGGTCATGCGCAAGACGGTCTCGCTTCTCGACATCGCGGACGAGATCCGGAGCAAGAACGCCGGGCCGTTCGAGCTGACGTTCGACATCATGTTCGACGACGAAGAGACGTATCGAAGGGTCAAGGACTCAGGCGTGCTGACCAGGCAGCTCGTCGCCGAGCTCTACAGCATGCCGGAGGACCGCGTGAGGGACGTGGTCTGGCACGACCTCGCCAGGGGCGTGAAGATCACCATGGACAGGCCGGCGGTCTCCGGCGGTCCCGGCGACAGGGACACCTACGGTGGCCAGCAGCATGCCCCGCTGTTGCAGGTGGAGATCCCCTGGGACGATTGACGTGGGCTGGCGGCCCGCCGCTCGGCTCTTGCCCGGACAGAGCCTGAGCACGTGGCGTTTTCTGCTATGCTGGGGGCGCTTCATCGCCGGTGGATCGCCTGGCGAGACTCGCTTGGGAAGGAGTGGCCAGATTCATGAAACTCAGTGGAGCCGCGATTCTGTCTGGCGTTGGGCTGGTTGGTGCAGGCCTTCTGGCGTTGGTGGGAGCCGTCCTACCGTGGGCCGAAGCGCCATTCGGCATCTCCAAGTCCGGCGTAGAAGGAGACGGAGCGCTCACGCTCGTTGCGGGCCTGGCTGTGGCGGCCATCGCTGTTGTGCGTCTTCTTCGGCCCGGAAGCCGCATCTGGAAGTGGGTGTCGGTGGTGGGAGGACTTCTACTCTGTGGCTTCGTGCTTCTGGTTGCCCTGGTCGACATCGCCGATGTGGGAAGAATAGTTGGTGAATCTGGTGGCCTGGTCCGGATCGGCTCTGGTCTCTACGTAACGGCTCTTGCTGGAGGCGTGGGAATGGCCGGTGCGGCTCTCGGTGCCTTCGGAGGTGCGAAGGCTGAAACCGAAGGCAGGGTTGGATTGCAGCCATCAGGGGAGCCCACGCTGCGACCCAGATCCGAGCCGCCGCCTAGCCCTTCTACTGGATTGACAATGCCCTCCTCAGCAAGGCTGGACCCGGCGGAAGTACAGTCTCACAGCATCCCGGAGGAGATTCGACGGTTGGCCAAGCTGCGTGACGAAGGTCTCATCACCCCTGAAGAGTTTGAGGAGAAGCGTCGCTACTTGGTGGACCAGCTCTGACTGCGAAGTCGGTTCACCGAATGATGAGATGTCCGTTAGTGATATTCTCCACGCAGTGAACTCGTACTTCCACGACTTCGGCTGAACCTTCGCTCGGACCCCAGCTCCCCACAGAAGCGTTGAAGCGCTAGGCTACGCCCGTCTCGGCTCGGCCAACGGGCAAAGAGCTGCGGGCAGGTTCTACCGGTTGACAGGGCAGGAGTCGCAGTGGTATACCGTCGCCATCCATAGTGGCAAGAGACGAGGGGAAGGAGCGACGTTCCATGCATGCAGTGCTAATCAGGTTCACATCCTCAGTCGGAGCCGAAGAGCTGAAGGGGCCGTTCACCGACTTCGCCAAGGCGCTCAAGGACGTTGGCGGCTTTGTGGCGAAGACCTGGATTCAGGACGGGTCTACTATCGGCGGGTTCTACGTCTTCACGAGCCGCGAGGCCGCTGACAGCTACTTGAATAGCGAGATGGTCGCTGGGCTGACCTCCAATCCAGCCTTCTCGGACTTCAAGATCCTGCAGTTCGATGTGCTGGAGGAGCTCAGCGCCATGACCGGCAGCCCGAGGGCAGCGGCAGCACCCGCGTAGGCGTCCCAGCCGACACGACACGGGCTTGGGCGAAGCCGCTGTCGGCCTCACCGCCGGGCAGTGGTCTGTTTCCTCGTGCCTCCGACAGGCCGGGCGCTGGCATCATAGCCTCGCTCGCACCCCGGCTTCCTCGCAGAAGCGTCGAAGCGCTAGCCGCCGCCTGTTCCGGCCTTGTTGACTATCCAGGCAGTGGACGGCTGATCTCGTCGTGGAACGAAGGGTTTCAACGCTTCAATCAGGGATGTCCTATGCCCTTCCGTCCATGACCTCGGCCAGGTCGTATCCATCAATAGCGGACGCCTCACCCGCTAGCCACATCACTATCACCGTCAGCATCCGCTCCCCGCGAACGAACATGTACATGTCGATCGCGATGCCCTCTGTGAACCCAACCGCGGCGACTCGGACCTCCAGATGGCCGGGTCCTGGTAGACGACATCCTCCGCGCGGTCCATTCGTACTACCACGACTGCGGCTGAGGACGCCTCGCGGCGCCGCCTTGTCCGAGACGCTCAGGGACTCTGGCGGGAGGTTCCCCTCGGGCATGCCACCCGAAGGGTCGGGCACGGAATCTGCCTGAAGGGGCGGGGCAGCGCGCTCTCCAGCCGTTCGTGCGAGGTCGATCCGGTGATGTATAGTTGTAATGTATCCCAGAGAGGAGCCAAGCAGGCGAGTTATCTGATTCCGACGGGAGCCGGTGGCTCCATCGGCGTCGTCTTGCAGGTGTTGCCGTAACCCCCTGATCTCAACCGCCGCTCGGCTCCCGGGTACATCGAGAAAGTGGATCCACCATGTTCGAGACAGTCAAGACCGCCTCTGCCGACCCCATCCTCGGTCTCACCGAGGCTTTCAACCAGGACCCCAACCCCGACAAGATCAACCTGTCGGTCGGCGTGTACAAGGACGGGAGCGGCAAGACGCCGGTGTTCGCGACAGTCAAGGAGGCCGAGCGACGCCTGCTCGAAGGTGAGACGACCAAGTCCTATCTTCCGATGCCCGGCGATCCGACCTATGGAAGTCTGGTGCGGAAGCCGATGTTGGGCGATGGCCACGGCATCGTTGCGGAAGGGCGCGGCGCCACGGCTCACACCCCGGGCGGGACGGGTGCGCTCCGCGTGGATCGGCTCCGTCGGGAGCTCTGGGACAAGGTTCCCCAGGGTGCCCGCGTGCTGGAGATAGGCGTTGGAACGGGCGTCAACATGGCGCACTACCCAGCCGCGGCCAGTCTGAGCGCGATCGACATCGCCGAGCGCATGCTGGATCGCGCGAAGGTCCGAGCAGAGCGGTTGGGTACGCCGGTAGAGCTCAACCTGATGGACGCACAGCACCTGACCGTTCGGCGACGCCTCGTTCGATACTGCCGTCGCGACGTTCGTGTTCTGTTTCGTCCCGGACCCGGTTGCCGGGCTCAGGGAGGCGCTGCGTGTGCTCAAGCCCGGCGGCCAGCTGTTGCTCTTGGAACACGTGCGCGGCGAGAACGTCCTAGTCGGCAAGTTCATGGACTGGCTGAATCCGATCGCTGTCCGCCTGAGCGGTGCTAACATCAACCGGCGGACGGTCGAGAACGTGACGCTCGCCGGATTTGAGCTGGAGCGTGTGTCCAGCCACCTGTTCAACATCGTGAAACTGATCGAGGCAAGGAGGCCGCTCTCGTGACTCCGGGCACGATCTGCTCGCGTGGCAAGGCACGGCGTGGAGTCGGCGAACCGGCATCCCTCGCCTTCGCAGAGGATGGGTAGTTCGATGGTCGAACGCGTCGTTGGCAGGCAACCCGGCCGGAACCCGGCAGAGCTTCGAATGGGCGCCTGGCGCTGGGTGGACGAACGGCTGGGCTTGACCGAACTCAGGTACGATGTCCCGCAGCACGCAAACAACATCCTCTACGTCCTGGGCGGGATCACCTTCATCGGCATCCTGCTGCTCGTCGCTTCTGGGATCTACCTGGCCCAGTTCTACAATCCAAACCCCGCCTCCGCCCGGTCGAGCGTGATCTTCATCGTGGAAACGGCGCGCTTTGGGGAGTTCGTGCGCTCGTTCCACTTCTGGATGGCGAATCTCGTGGTCATCATCGCCATGCTGCACCTCGTTCGCGTGTTCGTCACCGGCGCCTACCGGCCGCCTCGCGAGGTGACCTGGGTGACCGGCGTCGTGTTGCTGTTCATCCTTTTCGGTTTTGCGTTCACCGGCACGGTGCTCAAGTGGGATCAGGAAGGGTACGAGGCGCTGCAGCACAACGAGGATGTGGGCAAGCTCCTGGGAAGCACAGGCGCGTGGTTCACCTCGTCCTACACGAAGAGCGTGCCCATCCTCACCCGGCTCTACATAGCGCATATCAGCATCCTGCCGGCGCTACTGACGGTGTTGCTGGGCGCGCACTTCTTCCTAATCAAGCACCACGGCATCTCGGGTCTGCCGGGGCATGAGCCGGAGCGACGAGGAGAGACCGACACGCAACACGCGATCGAGGAGGAGGGCGCCTCGCCGTTCAGCGCGCATCTGCGGCTCATAACGGGCTTCGGCCTCATGCTCGGCGCGCTGGGCGCGGCGCTGGCCCTGGTGATGGCGGCGCCGCTCGGCCAAGCGATCGTGCAGGGAGAGGAGATCACGAAGCCGACGTGGATCTTCGTCGTGCTCTATCCGTTCGAGAACTGGTTCGGGATCCGGGCCCTCCTGTGGGCGCCGATCATCGTCGCAGCCGGACTGGCGGCCGTCCCCTTCATCGACCGAGCGCCGACATCGAGCCTGCGACGGCGCTGGCCGCTTCTTGCGCTGGGTCTCGTGTTCGCGCTGGCATATCTGGCGTTCGTCATCTATGGCAGGGTGGCGCCGCACGGCCATCATTTGATGTGAGCGGAGCGATGAATCGATTCTACGCAACGTTTCTCCTGCTCCTGCTGATCGCGAGCATTGCTCTCACGGAGCTCCTCTTGAGTGCCGGTGCCATGCGTGGCGGTGCGATCGCGGCGGCGCAGATCGCAACTGCAGTAAGCAGCTTCGCAGCGTTCATGCTGGCCGCCCTTCTCCTGACGCGAATGCTCTACGTTGTTTGGGGTCGCGGCGAGCTGCGTAGAAGTGGAGGGTGTCAATGAGAGAATGGTTGATTGCGGCATTCGCCGCGTCGGCGGTGGTTCTGGCCGGCGGCCAAGCATTCGCTCACGAAGGCGCCGCGGTCGCCGTAGACCCAACGGCGGCCGCGCCCGGCGCGACGATCACCGTGACCGTCGAAGGCTACGAGCCCGACACGCTCGTGAGCGTCACGCTGGAAGGCGTAAACGGATCGGTTGCACTGGGCAGCCTGACGACGGACGCCGACGGTGCAGGGACATTCGCGGTGACACTGGCCGGCGACCTCTCGCCCGGCACCTATTCGGTGAGGGCCGCGGGTGCCGATGACGACGAGTCCACTGACCTGAGCGTCACCGCGCCAAGCGGCACGACGGACGAAACTGGTTCAACCGATGTGGGCGGCGGCGGCCTGACGTATAAGCAGCCGACTGCGCAATGGGTCGGGATCGCCATCGCGGCGGCGATCGTCGGGCTGGCGGGCTTCGCTCTCGTCCTGAGGAGGGACCTGAGCTAGCGCCGCACGGACGCAACAACGGCTCCCCCTCCAAAAGGCAGTCCGAGCGGACCGCGGGCCAGGGGCCTATTGGCTCTGACCGGCCCATCACGGCGGAGCTAGCCTGGTACGCGAGGAGACGCCTCGTGGGCTAGGAGTCGGGCTCAGACTCCCACACAACTCGCCCACAGAAGTGTTGAAGCGCTAGCTCGGCCTGCTCTCGGGCTGCGGGCTATCCCAGGCAGCGGAGGGAAGGATTTCAACGCTAGGTTCCCGGGGTGGTGGCCTCCGTGGTCGAATGCCAGCACATCGGGGTAGGAGGTGACAGCATGAGCCGTGGGGACAGCCCGTCCATGGTACAATGGCTCGACTGGTGCTCCACATTGTCTAGCTGCGCCTGGTGTTGTCCCCGCCCAGCCCATGGCGTCCGTGAGAGGGGGAGACGAATGCTTGTACGACAGGGGCTAGCGACCTCGCCACGGCGCACCGCGCTCGTGCTGGGCGTTGTCGCGCTGGCGGTGCTCGCCGCACTCCTCTGGCCCAAGGCTGGCTCTGCCTTCGGGGACCAGAGCATCACTTCGCCGGACACCGAGGGGGCTGTCGGCACTAACTCGTCGCTTCTGCTGGATGCGAGCGGGTACCCGGTTGTCAGCTACTACGACACGACGAACGGCGACTTGAAGGTGCTCCACTGCAACGATGCCGGCTGCTCGGGCGGTGACGAGAGTATCGTCTCACCGGAGACAGGGGGCAACGTCGGCCAGTACACCTCGCTAGCGTTGGACGGCTCCGGGTACCCGGTAGTAAGCCACTACGATGCCACGAACGCTAACCTAGGGGTATTGCACTGCAACGACGCGGACTGCTCAGGCGGCGATGAGAGCTCGGCCTATCCAGACGTTTCCGGTGTTGTGGGACGCTATACATCGCTCGAACTAGACAACGCGGGCAACCCCGTAGTCAGCTACCACGACGACACGAACGGCGACCTGAAAGTGCTGCACTGTAATGATGCCAACTGCTCGGGGGGCGACGAGAGCATTAGCTCGCCGGACACGGGGGGCGTGGTAGGTCGCTACACCTCGCTGGCGTTGGACTCGGACGGCAATCCGGTGGTGAGCTACTATGACGACACGAACGGTGACCTGAAGCTACTGCACTGCAACGACCCGGACTGCCTAGGCGGTGACGAGAGCATCACTTCACCTGACACAGGTGGCACCGTCGGTGAATACACCTCGCTGGTGTTGGACGGCTCCGGCTACCCGGCGGTGAGCTACTACGACGGCACCAATGTCGATCTGAAGCTCCTGCACTGCAACGACCCGAACTGCGCTGGAGGCGATGAGAATATCACCTCGCCCGATACCGACGGCTATGTCGGCTTCTACACGTCGCTCGCGCTAGACGCACACGGCAATCCGGTGGTCAGCTACTCGGACCTGAGCGACTACGACCTCAAGGTGCTGCACTGCAACGATTCCAACTGCAGCGGTGGTGGTGACAGCACCACCTCGCCCGACACGGGAGGAAGCGTGGGCCAGCATACCTCGCTTGCGCTGGACGACTCAGGCCACCCAGTGGTCAGCTACTACGATGCCAGCAGCGCCGATCTCAAGGTGCTCCACTGTGGGGACGCGGATTGCGCGGGGCACAAGACGCCTCCTTTCGACACGCCCACACCAGATGTCGAGTGCGCCGATGTGACTGGGGACGGATGGGTAACCTCGCGCGACCTTGCTGCCGTAGCGCGGCAAATGAGATCTGAAGAAGGCGACCGCCGTTACGATCCCTGGTACGACCTGAACCGCGACGGGCGAATAGACGTCGCAGACCTGTGGATCGTTTTGCTCCAGCTTGGAGACACGTGCGAGAGAGAGACGTAGTCACTGTCGTACGGAGGGCGCAATCCCAGGAGCGCTGGATGAGCGCTCGGGCCGGCCATAGCAATCTGGCGGTGAGCCCATTGGTCGGCTAGGGGTTCTCCTCGCAACACCAGTCGCCCCGGAGTTCCAGAGTGAGCTGCGGGGCGGTTGCCTCCTGCCGCAATCGGCAGCAGATCAGCGGGATCTTCTCGGCGGCCACACGCTCTTCCCCCCTTGACCGCCGACTCCCCGCCCCCAGGCCGCGCAGGTTGGCTCGTGGGCTGGCGGCCCGCCCTGGCGGATAGCGGCGACGGCAAGAACGGACCGGTGCTGGCGGAGGGGGAGGGGTTCGAACCCCCGGTGCGCACAAGGCGCACAGCGGTTTTCAAGACCGCGAAGGTCCGTCCCGGACCGTCCTGCCTCGTCCTGTTATGGTCGGTTTCGTATCTGAGGCCCGTCCCTGTTGTCCCGGTTCGTCCCGTCTCGTCCGCTCCCGTGTTGCCACGTATGGCAACAAGATGGCGACAAATGACAAGCAGCCGCGCATTCAGACAGCGGATTCCTGGCGCGGAGAACGGGAAGTATTGACAGGCGTCCGATGACGTGGGCCGCAAAGTCCTGCCACTGGATGTCTCTCCGTCACGAGTCGCCGCGCACTCCACACCTCCCCCAGCATCATGTGGGGGCTCAAGACTCATCCGGGTCTGCTCGTTGACCTGTGGGGCGGCGAACCTCCATCCTTGTCTGGAAGGGTAGTGCTATCCCCCTGTGCTCGCTAAGCAGGTGCTGTATGTTCCGGGGGTCTTCATTCCTCATGTTCGCAGCGCTCGTCGCCTCTTCTAGCAAAGACGAACGATGAATGTGGCAAAGGAGCAAGGTCTTATCAGCCCGGGGATTCCCAAGCGCGGTGGCTGCTGGGCAGACCTCGGCTCTGGAACTGGGATCTTCACGCTCGCCCTCAGCAACCTCATCGGCCCAGAGGGTCGAATCTACTCTGTGGACAAGGACCGTGCGGCCCTGTCAGCACAAGAAGAGATGTTTCGTCGAATTGCGCAGCACGCCACACTAGAGTTTCTCGGGGCGGACTTCACGGAGCCGCTCCCGTTGCCTCCGCTCGATGGGGTCCTGATGGCCAATTCTTTGCACTTCATCGAGACGAAAGACCTCGTCCTTGAGCTCGTCATGTCCTATCTCAGGCGCGGGGGAAGGCTGATCATCGTTGAATACAACACGAATTCCGGAAATCCCTGGGTCCCCTACCCGATGGACCTTCCCTCCTGCAAACGTCTGGCCGAGCGGCTCGGCTTTGCTGACTGCCGCACCCTCGCAACGATTCCGTCGAGTTTTCTTGGCGAAATGTACTCTCTGCTCTGCATACGCAGCCCAGGGTAGCGAGCTTCCGAAGGCCACTGGCAAGAGGGCGTTGGGAGGCACCTCAGTGGCTGGCCGCACGACCGGGCCTGGTGCGGGTCCATTTCGCCATCCGCGGCTGCTGGAGGTGGAGGAGAGTCCGTACCAACGTTCCCCTACGGCTGCTGGGTGCTCGGAACGCGCTCTTCGTGGCTGGGTTGGGGTACCCTCATCTGGATGCCCATGACTGAGTCCGATGGTCTGGCCGGTCACAAACAGAACCATCGGATCGAGAGTCCCTCATCCGAAGATCGCCGCCCTCGCCCCTCTCCCAGATACGAAACCCGCGGTCTTGACCGCCGAAAGCAACCGATGTCCGATGGTCTAGTCTTCAGGCCCTCCAGGCCATCGGATTCGTCGCGGCCCGTCGCGTGGACAAGTTGTCATCATGGCAACCCAATACCGCTCCGCGGCGTGCACCAATCATGCCCGGCGCGAAGGCCGCGGTCAAGCAGTGGGGCCGGTGACCGTGCCCATCTGGAAGCCCCCGGAATCCCCAGGCCGCTCTCCGCCTGGAACCATGGTTGTGGTCGGACTTACATGGCAAGTGGTAGCGTTCATGGGGGCAGGTCAAGGGCGAGTCTCACCCTCAAGTAGCGGCTCCGCCTGCATCATGCCGTCGAGGAGTATGATCCACGCGCGTTCTGTCATACGTCCACCCCCACTTGATCGCGCAGCCAATTGACAAACTCGCACCGGCGGATGTCGTCGCGGAGGATGTCGTCATCGATGCCCAGCTGCCAACGCAGATCTTTGCGTTCTGGATCCGCCGCGAGCGCTTCGAGGCGGTCGACGTGCTGCACGAGGTCGTCGTGATCTCGGAAGAGTCCCTGCTTCACGAGTCTCTCTTCTCGCGCCACGATGAGCCGCGCCATCTCGTGCAGATCGTACTCCGGATGGTATTGAATGCCCCAAAAGACACCTCGTTCGTACTTGACCTCGACGGCCTGCACGCGGCTGAAATCGTTTCCTGCCAGTAATGTCGCGCCCGGTGGAAGCTCGCTGACCTCGTCGTCATGGCTAACGAAGTGGCTGTACACGAGCGGCTTGCCCCGGAACATGGGATGATTCCGTCCCGCTTCTGTGAGGCGCATCTTTTGACCGATCCCCATCTCCCGACCGCGCGGATTGGGACGGACTGTGCCGCCGGCGACGTACACGGCAATCTGGATGCCCCAGCAGCTCCCGAACTGCGGAATGCCTTCCTCGTACGCGCGCCGGACGAGGTCGTGCTGGCTCGTGACACTCTCTTTCTCAACGTCGAACACCGTGAGGTTGCATCCCGGCCACAAGAGCCCGTCGTACGATGCGAGTTCCGCGGGCGCGTCCGACGGCGCATCGCTGGCGAACCAGACGTCAACCTCCGCATCCGGGACGTAGTTTCCGAGCATGTCGCGATACAACTCCCACGCCAGCCGCATCCCCACGTCGTTGAACTTTTCGCGGCTCGGCTCGGGATATCCGTCGGTGATCAAGAATCGCAGTTTCTTTGGCACTGGCCCTTTCCCTCTTGCTACCGCTTGTCAAGATCCTCGAGGATCGATGGAAGTTTGCTGTAGTGATCGCAGACCGCGGCCGCCGGGCAATCGGCGGCGCTTCGGTCTTTGACGACGGTGAGCAAGACGGCCCGCGCTCCGACGCGGTCCGCCCCCTCGACATCGTTGTACGGTCGGTCTCCGACATGCACCATTTCATCGAGCGAAACGGCCAGTCGCTCCGCGGCGGCCACGAATACTGCCGGTGCCGGCTTCGACCGCCCGCATTCATCCGAAAAGACGAACGCGTCGAAGTAGTCCACGAGCCCTTCGCCCGCCAGGAGTTCGCGCAGCACGCGGCCCGGGCTGAATATGGCGTCAGAGAGGACGCCGAGTTTGTATTTTTCTTTCAGCGCGGCCAATGCCGCGTGTACGCCGGGCACGGGATCGGGACGAAAATCGAGTTCCATCTCTTCGTGCAACTTGACGAGTTCGGCGAGTTCGCCATCGGGCAACGTTCGCCCCAGGCCGGTGAGGACCACGTCGAGTCGGTCGCGGACGGTCCACGTCACGCACTGATCGTGCCAAACCTTGCGAAACGCCGCGTCGGTGATGTCGTAGGCGAGATCGACGGTTTCCCGGGGGATCGGCGCATGCCGCGCGAGAAACGTATGAAGCAAATCTCGCCGCGCCTCCGGTTTCGGTTTCTCGCCCGCCGCCGCCCGTTTCGGTTCGTCGGAATCGTCGATGAAGAGGCAATCCCACAAGTCAAACGTGACCGCACGAACGGGCGCCTTGAGCACGGTACATCCTCCGACTTCTCCAGCAACCTGTAGATTGTGAAGCGCGGTCATGATACTGGCCGGGATCGCTGGAAGCAAGAAATGGGACTTGCCTCCGAACGGGCTTGATTTCCTCGCCGGACCGACATCAAAGTGACAGCGTACCCACGTCGCAATTTGGAAGTGTGGATCATGGAAGAAGTATCGCGGTTCAGTCTTCCCACCGACATTCGTTCCGGCGAGGGAGCGCGCTCGCCGATGGCGTTCGCCTTGGGCGCCCGAACGGGCGTCAGGATCGTCTCGATGGCGATCCGGGCGGCGCGTGGTTCCTGAGGAAGGGGTGCCAGGACTGGGAGGGCGGCGGCCGCCTTGCTGAGTGGCGATAACAGCGGACAGACTCCGCACTGACCTCGAGGCCGAGCTTGCGCAGCTCGCCGCGGATGCGCACGCCGCCCCAGCGCGGGTTCTCGCGAGCCATCCGCTGGATCAGTTGCTGCAGCTCTATGGGGAGGTGTGGTCGTCCCGGGTGGCGGCGGCTTTTCCGGGTCCAGAAGTGGCGCCAGGCACTGCGGTGCCAGTGGACGACCGTGTCGGGCTGGACGAGGACGAGGGCGGAACGCCAGGGCGACCAGATCCGGGAGATCCACGACCAGAAGAGACGGTCTGCGGGCGTAAGGCGCGGGCGTCGCGACGAGCGTGTGAGGACCATGAGCTGCTGCTGCAGGGCGAGGTTCTCCAAGCCGACGTCGAAGTGGGAGCGTAGGGCGCTGCGCAGCAAGCGGCAGGCGAGGTGAAGGTAGGTGAGCAAAGCGCGGCCTCCATCTAGTACGGACGTAATAAGGCTCGCGCCGACGCCGTCTTCGGGGGATCAGTCAGATTCGGATGGAATTCTTGGCCCCCACAGGCTGAGATAGCCGCCATAATGTCATGCTTCGTATCTAGGTGGCGGAGGGGGAGGGATTCGAACCCCCGGTACGCACAAGGCGCACAGCGGTTTTCAGATTAGCGTGCCCGGGTGCCGGGCGATGTCGAGGTTTGCCAAACGAAGCCTTGACTCCTTAGCCGAGACGCTACTATGGGACCCAACGCCAGCCCAGGATTCCAGTGCGGAGTGGGACCGCCGCGATTCTGGCGGAGTTCTGGAAATCTCGCCCCGGTCTGTCACCAGCACTCTGTTCGTTTGTGGATGGTAAGATCGTCGCATGGCACGCCGAATCGTCACAGGCGCGGCATCAATGGTATTCGCGGTGTTGGCCATCATAGGTCTGGCAGGTCTGCCCGATGACTTGCCGCGGTGGGCGGAGTGGCTGAGTCCACTGGACGGGAACCTGGGGCGGTGGTTGGTGGTGATTATCGGTGTTGCCATGTTCTTGGTTGTCCACGGAGTGCCGGTTGAAGTGTGGCGTCGGGTCATTCCACGCCGGGGAAATGCCCCGGAGCAACCCCTGGATGTTGAACTCGTGAAGACATCCGCGCCGGGTGAAAACTGGATCAATCTGCGAGTCCGCAATCCCAACCAGATGCCGGTGGAGGGATGCTACGGGAAGCTCAGGAGTTATCGGCGCGTCGGTGCGTCGTCAGCAGCAGGGCTCCCTCCGCCGAAGCCGGGACACAAGCTCCCGTGGAGGAGTTGGGGAGGTCCAAGACGACTACTGGCGACGATACCCGCTGGCAGCGAGGACTACCTGGATGTCGCCTTCTCGGCGATTACCAACAATCTAGATCCGGACCTCCTGTGGACGCCTAGCATTTCAGGTTCGGACACGCGGCCGGTGCTCCCGACGTTCCCGCAATCTCAAGGAGAGTTTGAGCTGGTCGTGGAGATCGGATCCGAGAAAGTGGGTATCCCCCTCAGGATGGCGACGCTAGCGCTGACGTTCACAGGCTCCACAAATCTCGATGGAAGCCTTGAGAACGTTAGCTGATGAATCTGGCGGGAACGGGTGCATGATGATTCGCGCGGAGCTTGAGGCAAGGGATTTCCACGGCTTCCGTCTGGTGGGTCGGTGGCCGAGCTGGATCGAGCAAGTGCCGACGGCACCTGGTGTCTATGTTGTTCTGCGGACAGAGAAGACTCCGCCATCGTTCTTACGCCGAAGCCGAGGAGGCCGATTCAGGGGGCGAGACCCGACCGTATCGACCAGACGGCTGAAGGCGAGGTGGGTCGACAGCACTGACCTGCTCTACGTGGGCAAGGCAGATGAGCTGAAGGAGCGAATCACGGCGCTGTGCGAATTCGCCAAGGGCAGGCGGGTTGGCCACTGGGGTGGTCGCTTCCTTTGGCAGGTCAGGGGTCATGAAGCGTTCCTCGTCGCCTGGCTTCCGAGCGCAGGCCGCGATCCCTTCGATGTTGAGCGCTGCACGCTGCTTGAGTTCAAGGATCGCTATGGCCGCTGGCCCTTCGCCAACATCCAGGGACCCAGACGGGCGAGACAGAGGCGGAGACGCTCACCGAACGGCTTGAGGCTTTCACCCTAGCCGAATTAGGCTGACGGGCCCGGAGCACAATGGAGCTTCCCAGGTCAGAAGAGCGTGAGAAGCGTTGAAGCGCTAGCTCCGGCTGCTCCCCGGCTGCGGGCTATCTAGGCAGCGGTGGGCTGATCTGCCGGTGGAGCGAAGGGTTCGAACGCTTCGATGGGAGCCGCCTCCCGCAGGATGCCCTCAGGGATAGATGATGAAGCCTTCCCGCAGCACGCCCTTGGTCGAATCCCAGACCGGAGGATCGCCGTGCTGCACGTACCTGCCCGCAGCGAACCGGTAGGCGATGAATGCTTCCAGAGCTGCATCCAGCTGGTCGTGCGAAGGGATACCCGTCGAGGGGAGGCTGAGCCCTGCCGCCCCTAGGATGGCCTTCCGCTCCCTGCGACCCTGAAGGCTTCTCTTCTTCCCTTCCAGCGGCATCTGCGTCGAGGTGGCCAGCTCAGGCCAGGCCTTGCCGGGGTAGACCTCGATGAGAGTCGCCTGATGAGAAGGTTCCCTGGGCATGCCATGGAGGTGGAACAGGCCGCTCTGCCACAGGGTCGCAAACAGGCGAATGCTGCTTGTCAGGTACCCGGAGAAGATTTGGCGGGGCGGAGGGAAATCATAGGGGCTCTTCCCCGGCGTTCCCCCTTCTCGCTCGCACTCCCGCATCTTCCGACCAGGTGCACCGGCGAGACCCTGTGGGCCGTCGATGGCCAGCACGAACCCAGCCAGTGCCAGTTCACCCGGATAGAGACCCTTCCCCTCCGAGTTGAAGTCCCACTGGCCGAATCTGCAGTTCAGGGAGTCGTCTAAGCACGCCCAGTCTACCGGTCGCGGCGGAACCTTCGTCCCGTCCACCATGTCCAGGCCGACGTAGAGCTTTCCGGCTGCGCGGTCGCTCTTCATGAGTACCGTTGCGAATCCACCGTACAGTCAGCGGCTAAGGGTAGCGATGGTTGGCTCGAAACGAGAGCCAACTTGGCTTCCTGGGGTCGATATGGTCTATGAAGAAGCCCTCCTCAAATTGGCATCGGGCGCACATGCGATAGACGATCAACGGGTCCATGTCGATGAACTCGTCGATCTTCGGCTGCCAGAGGTAAACCTTGCCCTCCGCCAACCGGCGTCTGCTCACAGTACGCTCTGAGGGGAGCCCCACCGTGTCGCCTACGAGTTTGGTGAGCTTGTAGTCGTAGCGGTCGTCCCCGGGGTCGTCTTGGGGGAATCTCAGTTCAGTTTGCACGACGAGCGGGAGAGCGTGCGTCTCGGCAGCCAGCACGTCCAGGAGGGCATCAAGGGGTTTGCGCGACTGCTCGAAGGGATCCACATAGGCTGCTTCGGGCATGGTCCCCGCGTGGGCGCTCTGGTCATTGCGCATCTTGGTGAGCGACTCGAAGACGAACCTACCGATCTCGCTGCGCTTGCCCGACTTCGACTGCAAGGCTCCGATCGTCTCGGGCAAAAGTGTGCGAAGACCTTCGATACGCTTGCGAACCGTCTCAACGTACACGCCAAGCGTCGGCCTCGGAGCTAGCACGGACGCGAGTTCTTGAAGACGCTCTTCGGTGTTGTTCCCAGGTACCGGTGCTAGCGCGAGGGACGCAAGGTACCGGACCGCCGACTCGAAGGCTGCCAGCGTGGCCGTGAATTTCGAGTGCAGCGACTTATGCGAGTCGATCGTGGCGTAGGGCACAGCCACCACCGACGGTAGCTTTCGACCGCGTTCGTCAGAGGCCGGGGCAGTCTGAGCCTGCTCGCGCTTGACGTCCAGCAGTACCTCGTGAAGGCTGGTTTTCTGGTGACGCTCGACGGCAGCCCTTAGGGCGTCGATGTCGATTGCCTTGGGTGCGGCGATGTTTGCCACGAGGCTCACCCCGTACGGCTTCACGAGGGACTCGAAGTCATCGACCCTTGGGAGCGCTTGCAGCCAGTTGACAAGCGCATCACAAAGCGCAGCGACCGCCAATTCAGGCGACGAGTGCTCAATCACGAAGTCCGTGTCGAAGTCGACACAGGCAGCGAAAAACGGCTCTTCCTGGTCGTAGTCATCATCTGCCTCTAGGTTTTCCCAGCAACGTACCACGCTTGGCCAGACCATTCCCTTGGCGAATTCTACGGGCGAAAGCTGATCACGCTGCAGGTCGAACTCCAGCAAGACTAGCTCGTGCCACTGATCCTTGGCGTCCTTGTGCGCCGTTATCACCTCCACGTGTCCCTTGCGCTCGGTGATCCTGAATGCGTCGAAGCCACCCACTTCCTCACGTAGTGGACCTTCGTCAACGGACACGAGCAGGACCGTGGACCCATAGCCAGCTTGGAAGCTGAAGAGTGGCTTCGGCACGATGGCCTCGGGGTCGTGTGCGCGCATGGCCAAGGTTATTAGCCAATTGCCTATAGGTTTGTCCTTCATCCTTGGGCACTCCCTGGGCCGCGCCAAGCATGCGTGGAATGCTGGGCCCTCTCAAGTAGCTCTGAATCGATGTTGGCCGCACGGTTGGACGCCTCCGCGTGTGTTGGCGGCCATCCTTGACCGGCGACTCCCCTTGCCAATCCGAGCGCCCCCGCTGGGGATCGCGTGGAAAGGGATCCAGAGCCCAGATGGCGGAGGGGGAGGGATTCGAACCCCCGGTACGCACAAGGCGCACAGCGGTTTTCAAGACCGCCGCCTTCGTCCACTCGGCCACCCCTCCGGCATCCGGAGTATACCACGGGCATCTGGCCGCCCCGCGGTCCGTGCCGGCGGCTCTTCACCGCCCTCCCACCCTTGACCCTCGACCCTCAGTCCTCGACCCTCGACCCTTACGTCCCCACCCCCTAAGATAGAGGAGTTATGAAAATACACGAATTCCAAGCCAAGAAACTTCTCGCTGAATATGGGGTGCCGGTGCCGCAGGGCCGCGTCGCCGCCACTCCGGAGGAGGCCCGCCAGGTCGCCGAGGAGCTGGGCCGGCCGGTCGTGGTGAAGGCGCAGGTGCACGCCGGCGGCCGCGGCAAGGGCGGCGGCATCAAGCTGGCCGGCACCCCGGAGGAGGCGGAGAAGGCCGCCGGAGAGATCATCGGGATGCAGCTCGTCACCCCGCAGACCGGGGCCGAGGGCAAGCTGGTCTCTCGCGTCCTCGTCGAGGAACAGACCGACGTCGCGCGGGAGCTCTACGTCTCCGTGCTGGTGGACGGCGCGGCCGGACGCGCGACGATGATCGCCAGCGCCGCCGGTGGTATGGAGATCGAGGAGGTGGCCGCCAACCAGCCGGAGGCGATCCACCGCATCGCGATCGACCCGGCTGCCGGCTTCCAGCCGCACGCGGGACGGGAGCTGGCCTTCGCCCTCGGGCTCGACGGCGATCTGCTGCGCCCGGCCGTCGCCCTCATGACGGCGCTCCATCGCTGCTTCGTCGAGAAGGACTGCTCGCTGGTGGAGATCAATCCCCTCGTCGTTTCCGCCTCCGGCGACCTGATCGCGCTCGACGCAAAGGTCAACTTCGACGACAACGCTCTCTTCCGACGCGAGGAGATCGTCGCCATGCGCGACCCCGCCGAGGAAGACCCGCTTGAGGTGCAGGCCGAGGAGCTGGGGATCAACAACTACGTGAAGCTGGACGGCAACATCGGCTGCGTGGTGAACGGCGCCGGGCTGGCGATGGCAACCATGGACAGCATCAAGCTGGCCGGCGGCGAACCGGCCAATTTCCTCGACATCGCCACGGTGAACGACGTGACCCGCGTCGTGAACGCCTTCCGCCTCCTGGTCGCCGACCCGAGCGTCAAGGCTATCCTGATCAACATCTTCGGCGGCATGGCACGGGTGGACGTCATCGCGCAAGGAGTCGTGGACGCGCAGAAGGAGCTGGACGTCAAGGTGCCGGTCGTCGTCCGACTGGAGGGAACGAATCTGGAGGACGGAGAGCGGATCCTCAACGAGTCCGGTCTGTCGGTGATCCGCGCCGCTAATCTGGGTGAGGCCGCCAAGAAGGCGGTTGAGGCGGCCGCGGGATAGGCGGCCGAGTGCCGTGCAACTGAGCAGCACCGAGACGCTTCGCGGCAAGCAGGTATCGGAGGTGCTCGGCGTCGTCTGGGGCAACACCGTCCGCGTCCGATGGTTCGGCCAGGACATCGGCGCGCTGGGCAAGCAGATCGTCGGTGGTGAGATCAAGGGATACACTGAGATGCTCTCGCAGGCGCGGGACCAGGCGGTCGAGCGCATGGTCGAACGGGCGCAGGAGGAAGGCGCCGACGCCATCGTGAACGTGCGCTTCGCCACGTCTCAGATCATGGGAAGCTCCGCCGAAATCCTCGCCTACGGCACGGCTGTGAAGCTGGAGTAGCGCAGCGGCTGGCAATCAGCGGGGGAGCGTTCGGTGCATGTCTCGGTGACGGGTCTTCCTGAAGGGGCCCAGCCCGGGATCGGCCCGGCGCGGCGTCTGAGGGTCGCTGGACGTATCATGGGGTCCGGTGCGTATGGTCGTGAAGACTGAGCTTCGGGAGCAGGTCGAGGCGGCGATCCTGAGCCGGGACGAGGTGACGCCCCGCGATATGATGGGCACTACCGCCTACATGGTGCGGGGCCGCATGTTCGCCTTCTGGGTCGGCGACGGCCTGGTCGCGAAGCTGTCCGACCGCACGCGGCAGGAGTTCCTGGACCGTAAGGCGGGCGTGCTGTTCCAGGGGCCGCAGGGCCGCGGCTTCGGCGAATGGACGCGCCTCAATCTGGCGAAGAAGAAGGAGCTGGCCACGGTCCTCGAAGGCGTGAAGGCGGCTTACGACTACGTGAAGGGTGCGACTTCAGTGAGGCCCAGAACGAAGAGAAAGGCGCGACGGAGGTGACGCAGGGAGCTCCGGCGGGTCGTGGACCGGGGGTCCCGGGTCGCGGCTACCAACAGTTGCGCGCTTGGCAGAGCTCGCACGAATTGGCGTTGGCGGCTTTCCGCCTGGGCAAGTCCATCCGTGCGGGGCACCGATGGTTCGCCGATCAGCTTGTGCGGTCGGCTGTGTCCGTCCCGGCGAATATTGCGGAGGGCTACAACCGTGGTTCCCTTCGGCAGTACCTGCACTTCTTGAATATCGCCAGAGGCTCGCTTGCGGAAGTGGAGTACTACGTCCTGTTTGCCCGAGACGCCAACCTGTCGGCTTCCGAAAAGCTCGAAGAGCTGGGCGTCCTGGTCAACGACACCGGGAGCTTGCTGTTGGGCCTGATCCGCTCGCTTCAGGCCAAGGAGGGCGGCGGTAGGATCGGCAAGGTTCGCGAGGATGTGGCACCATATGGTCCTGGTGGTGACACTGAACTCTGGACGACCCCTGACCCGCGACCCGCGACCCATGACCCTCACCTCTCGACCCCTGACCCGCGACCCCCGACCCTAGTACAGGAGGAAGTATGAGCATTCTCATCAACAAGTCCACGCGCGTCCTCGTCCAGGGCATCACCGGCCGTGAGGGCGGCTTCCAGACGCGCCGCTGTATCGAGTACGGAACGAACGTCGTCGCCGGCGTCACCCCCGGTCGCGGAGGCGAGTCGTTCGACGGCGTGCCCGTCTTTAACACCGTCAGCGATGCCGTCCGCGAGACCCAGCCGGACTGCTCCCTGATCTTCGTGCCGGCGGCGTTCGCAGCAGACGCGATCCTCGAGGCGGCCGACGCGGGCATTGACCTGGTCGTCTGCATCACCGAGGGCATCCCGACGCTCGACATGGTGACCGTGAAGCGGGCGCTGGGCGGCAGCTCGACGCGCCTCATCGGCCCCAACTGCCCGGGCGTGATCACTCCGGGAGAGTGCCGGGTCGGCATCATGCCGGGCGACGTCTTCAAGGGGGGCTCCGTCGGCGTCGTATCGCGCAGCGGCACCCTGGTCTACGAGGCGGTCGCCCAGCTCACCGAGCGGGACATCGGACAGTCTACCTGCGTGGGCGCGGGCGGCGATCCGATCATCGGAACGACCCCGAGGGAGGCGCTGGAGCTGTTCGACAAAGACCCGGACACGGCGGCCGTTGTTCTCATCGGCGAGATCGGCGGGAATGCGGAGCAGCAGGCGTCGGAGTACATACGGGGCATGAGCAAGCCGGTCATCGCTTTCGTGGCCGGGGCGACCGCCCCGCCGGGCCGGCGCATGGGCCACGCCGGCGCCATCATCGCCGGCGCCAGCGGTACCGCCGCCGCGAAGAAGGAGGCGCTGGCCGAGGCCGGCGCTGTGATCTGCGAAGCGCCCGGCGAGATCGGCTCGACGACGGAGCGGGCACTCAAGGACGCCGGCCTGTTGTGAGCCTGGGTTGGGAGCCTATCTGGCGGAAGCACGGCGCCCAGTGGGAGCTTCAAGAGCCTGAGTTGCTGGTTGTCGACCTGGCCCGGCGTCTCAAGGACGAGGGCCGGCGTCGGGTGCACGATCTCGGCTGTGGCGTGGGCAGGCATCTGCTTCTCCTGGCCGCCGAGGGCTTCGAGACATACGGGTCCGACATATCACCGACGGCGGTGGAGACGTGTCGGCGGCGTCTGCGGGAGGCGGGCCTTTCGGCAACGGTCACGCGCAGCGACATGACGGCGATCCCTCACCCCGACGGCTACCTCGATGCGGTTATCGCCTGGCACGTGCTCTATCACGGCACCGTCCAGGACATGGATCGGGCTATCGGCGCGATCCAGGACAAGCTGACCGAGGGAGGATACCTGCTGGCCACCTTCATCTCGACCGCCGACGGACAGTGCGCGCGCAGCCGTGAGCTTGTCGCCGAAAGTCGGGCTTCGGAGCTGGAGCCCGGTACCTTCATCATTCCGGAGGACGCCACCACCGACAAAGCGCTGCCGCACCACTACTCGACGGAGGGGGAGATACGAGATCGCTTCCTGGCGGATTTCGAGCTTGAGTGGCTCCACGAGAAGCGTGAGCGAGGCTCCGACTTCGAGGAGCGCGGCTATCGGTCCGTCCACTGGCGGGCGCTGGCGCGAAAGCGCCCCGCCCACCGCGCGGCCTCGCCTGGCGTGCCGCCGAACGAGGTGAGAAGAACTTGACCGGCGAATTCGAGCGAGACCTACGCAACGCCCAGGGCGAGCTGGAAGCCGCGCGCGCAGAGCTGCTCGGCGTCGTGGAGGTAATGAGCGACTCCGACCTCGACCGGGCCCTCGGCGGCGGCTGGAGGGTGCGCCGCGTCCTGGAGCATCTCATCGATTCGGAGTGGGAGTACGCAAGGCTCGTGGCGCGCGTCCGTGAGCTGCCGGGCATGCCCGGCGACATGGTATCGGGCCCGCCATCGTCCGTGGCCGGCGCTGTGGCCCGGCTCCAGGCGTCGCGAGAGGGGCTGCTGGCGGTTGTGGTTGGTGTGGATGAGGACGCTCTCTACCGGCAACGCTCCGTGGACGGCGTGGAGTGCAGCGTGCTGGCGTTGCTGCAACACGTAGCCCAGCACGACCGGGACCACGCCGAGCAGGTGCGCGTCATCCTGGCCGAGGCCTGAGCCCGGACGCCGGACGGCAGGTTCCAGCCTTCGAGGAGTTCTCTCCGTCAGCCGGAGTCGAGCCCCAGCACTTCCAGGAAGGCGTCGGCAATCGCGCGATAGCCGTCGTCATTCGGATGTGCGTCCGGCGTCGGGTCGTCAAGATGCGTGAGGTAGCGGCCCTCGGCGACGAAAGCCCGTCGGGGGTCGGCCACCAGCACGCCGTGCCGGTGCGCCACGCCGGTGATGACGCCGTTGAGCATGTCGAACGCGATGTCTGCGGGCCGCTCGAACTCGTGGCCGGTGCCGGAGAACAGGTTCGGGTAGAGCTGGATGACGATGACCGCCTCGGGGCCCGCGCTCCGCAGCTCGCGGAGGATGAGGCTGAGGCGGCGCTCCACCTCGAGCAGGCCGTCCTCGAGGGGACAGGCGGGGTTGGAGGGGTCCGGCCTGCAGGCCGGCTCGGCCATGTATGGGGCAAGGTCGTTGCCGCTGATCGTTACGGTCACCAGCCGCACGTCGCCCTGCTCGAGCGCTGCGACGGCGGCGGGCAGTTGCTCGTCGATGAGCTGTTGGGTCGTGTGGCCGGAGACGGCCAGCGACCGGACCTCCAGCGTCTCGCCATACCTCGCGCGGAGCGCATCGGCCACCAGCGCAACGTAGCTCGTGCCGATCGCGTCGGAGGCGCCGCTCCCGGCCGCGACGGAGTCACCCAACGCCAGGTACACGCCGCCGGTGCCGCCCTCCGGCAGCGCCGGTTCGACCGCTTCGTCCGCCGCGCCGTCGCCGTTGCAGGCGAGGGCGCCCAGAGCTGCGGCCGTCAATATGAGCAGACCGGCGATCCACCGGCGAGTCCCGTGCATGGATTCAGTGTACTGAGGCCCCGATCCGAAGGAAATCCCGGCCGGCGCCGGCCGCTCATGGGCCGTGTGGCGACGGCGGCCCGGCATTCTCGACCGCCGCGGATCGAGGATGTGTCGCTTGTTACCTCGGCACGATGCTGATGCTGCCGGTGCGGGTGCGTATGCGGACCGGGGGTCCTTTGCCGGGGGCCGCTGCGCCGCTGGGCGACGTGCGGCGGAGGTTCAGCCCCTGATGGATGGCGCCGGTCGTCGTCTCGGCGTCGAGGAAGAAGGTGCTGTCAGGGTCGACGGCCAGGACGACGGCCCCGGTTGCGACATCGATGTCGAAGGGGCCCCGCACGGGGCCGGAGTAGCGCACGGCGCCGGTCCTCGACCGGATCGTGCAGGCCCCACCGACGTTTGAGACGGACACGGAGCCGCTGCTGCTCTCGACGCGGAGGCTCCCGCCGACGTCCTCGATCTGATGGGCGCCGCTCCGCGAACTCACCAAGACGTCGCCTTCGCAACGGCGGACCTGCACCCTGCCGCTGCGGGCGTCGATGGTCAGAGAGCCCGCGATCGCTTCCGCCTGCACGCGACCGGTGCGTGCCGAGATCGTCGTGTCGGCGCCGATGCCTTCCACCACGATCTGCCCGCTTCTCGCTTCCGCCTCCAACGGCCCCGCTACACTCGTGACCTCCACGCGGCCGCTTCGGGTGGCGACGCGGGCTTTGGTCGCGCGCGGCACCGTCAACTGATAGTCGACGCGGGTGCCGCGGCCGAAGATGGCCAGCAAGCCAGGCGGCCGAACGAGGGTGGGGGCGCGGATGGCCACGTGCGAACCGTCGTGCCGGATGCCGCGGGCGATGAGCTCCATCTGGTCGTCGGCCTCGTCGTCGCTCTCGGCCCAGATCCGGGCGACCACCTCGACGCGTACTTGGTGCGTGTCCTCGCCTCGAACGGATACCGTGCCGGAGCGGTTCTCGACGCGCAGCTCCGACCGTTCGCCCACCTCCAGCTCCCGCGTCAGGGTTCGGATGAATTCCATGGCCTTAGCTACCAGTCGTCGTCATCGCTCCAAGACCCGCCCGTCCAGGCGCGCATCCTGCGGGACCAGAGCCGGCCGGACCTGCGCGGGATGAAGGCCTGGATGCCGGAGAGGACGGTGATGGTCACCAACCAGGGTGGCGTCGGTTCCACCGCGTCGACGGCCAGCAATAGGGCGATGATGAACATGGTCAGCCCGACGGCGAACCGGTGCCGTCGGTTGATCAGGGCCGGCATCCAGGGGCGGATGGGAACGGGCCCGCCGATGCCGCCTCCGCCGAACGCTTCGACGCCGGAAAGGACGGTCAGGGTGACCAGCCAGCCGCCGGTCGGCTCGATCGTCTCGATGGCCAGCAGCAGGGCGATGACGAAGACCGCGAGCGCGATCATGCCTGCGGCCTCGCGTGCGGCCGGGCCAGCGTCAGGTCGAACGCGCCCAGGCCTTCGCCCGCTGCGGGGTCAAGGCGAAGGCCCAGGCGCACGAGGGTAGACGCGAGATTGCGCTTCAGGCGGCCCAGCGTCTCCCGCCGCTGAACCGGCCGCAGGGGTTGGTTGTGCGGGGGGAGGCCACGGTCTCGCAGCCTCTGCTCCAGGAGCAGGTCGGTAAGAAGCCAGTCCAAGCTATCCATCGTTCTTCCTCCTCACGGCGACCGCAACGGCCGCCCGTTTATTCCGTGTCCGGTCCCACCCAGCCCGTGAGACGCCGTCCTCCAATGTGACGGTGCTCGTGGCGGCGATGGCGCTGGGCGGTCGGGAACTCCATTCCTTCGGCGCCGCGCAGCGCCCGCGCGAGCACCCGCACGAACCAGGCGTTGACGGAGAGCCCGGCCTTGGCCGCGGCCTCGGTCGCCAGGTCCTTCAGCTCGGCCGGGATGCGAAGGGTGATCTTCTCGACCTCGCCTTCGGCCAGCGTCCACACTTCCTCGGGCGGCTCGCCCGGCTCGCGCGTTCGCACCTCCAGATCGAGGACGCCGGGCCGGTAGCCCAGCGTGACCTCGTAGTGGGTCGCGACCTCGACGTTCACCGCCTCTGTGAACTGCGACAGCAGGTCGGAGACGGAGCGTTCGAGGGGGAGCCGGGCCGCCTCGATGTAGCTCTCGAGCTGACTGCGGCGCTCTTCGTTGTCGACGATGCCCAGGATGCTCTTCAGCGCCTCGAAGATGCTCTCGGTGGTGAACTCGGTCATGTCAGCTCCTTTACCATCAGGTGCCTGCCGGGGATGCCCGTGATCCGCTCGTAGTCCGGGTCCGTGCGCGTCTCCACCACGCGGAAACCGTGCCGCTCGTAGAGGTGCCGTGCCGGATTCGTCGAGTCGGTGACGAGCGACATCTGCCGGTGTCCCTCCTGTCGCGCCTCGTTCTCTGCGAAGTCGAGCGCGGCGGCGCCGTAGCCCCGGTTCCTGTGCTGCGGGTGGGTGTGCAGCTCGGCGATGTGATAGGCGCCGGGGGGCGCCCCCGTCGATACCTTCTGCTCCGTCTTGACCCGTGACAGCAGCCGGATGGCGCCGATTGGGCCGAAGATGCGCAGGGCCTGGAGGGCGAGCGTGGGCGGTACACGGAGACCGCCCGGTTGACCGCCGACCTGGAGGAGAATGACGACCTCCCCGTCGAGCTCGCCGACGAAGCTGGACTCCCATCCCTGCGCGCCTTCGACCCGTACTTTCGCGTATCCCATCTTTCTGGCACGCTCGACGCTGCCGCAGATGCCGAGCCAATTGGGAGGAGGCTCGCTGACCATGATTTCGGCGATGCGCTCGGTGTCCTTGGTCATCGCCTTGCGGAAGGTCAGGTCTGGCATGGCTCCTCCTTCCGTACAAGGGTGCTCGGGCAGATTCGCGCCGAGCGGCGGATGGGTGTGTGCCTGCGTCGTGCCAGCAGCATGATGGCACTATGATGGCATACTGCAGGCGCTTTGTCAAGCGGTTTTCCGGGGGATTTCGAAAGATCTTTTTAGATTCGATTCGAGTCTGGCGAGGAGGAATTTGTTTCGCAGAAATGGGGTCTTTTCTGTATATACAAATACCCGCCTCCGCCCGCGGAAGAACAGACGGTCTAGTACGTGGTGGATGGTAGCACGGTTGTGGTGGCGGCCCCAAGGGCGGTATGGCACCGCCTGGGAGCCAAGGCCCGGAAGATGCTAGAGCTGTTGCTTCAGCGCTTCGAATGCGTTCTGCACTTCATCGACCGACGCCTCGTCTTCGAGCGTCGTGACGTCGCCGATCTGCTGGTCGCTTGCCACGGAGCGCAGCACGCGCCGCATGATCTTGCCGCTGCGCGTCTTGGGGAGTGACTTCACGAGAAAGACGGACTTCGGTGTGGCGAAGGCGCCTATCACGTCTCGCACGTGCCTGGACAGATCGTCCGCCAGCGCGGCCGACGGTTCCGTGCCGTCCATGACTACGGCGAAGATGACGATCTCCTCTCCCTTGACGGCGTCCGGCACGCCGACGGCCGCCGCTTCGGCAACAGCGGGATGAGCGACGGCCGCGTTCTCGATCTCCAGACTACCCAGGCGATGCCCGGCTATCTTGAGCGTCTCGTCGGAGCGCCCAAGGATCCGGAAGTAACCCTCGTCGTCTTTGATGGCGTAGTCGCCTGCGTAGTAAAGGCCGGGGAACCGAGTCCAGTACTGCTCCTCGTAGCGCTCCGGGTCGTTGTGAATGCCCAACAGCATGCCCGGCCAGGGCTGCCTGATGACCAGCACCCCCTTCTCACCCGGTCCCAGCGGCTCGCCCCATTCGTCCACCACGTCGGCGCTGATGCCGGGCAGAGGCAGCCCGGCCGCTCCCGGCTTCAGGGGCAGCAGTTCGATCCCCGGGGCGGACGCAATCATGAACCCCCCCGTCTCCGTCTGCCACCAGGTGTCGACGATCGGGCAGCGCTCACCTCCGATGTTCTGGTAGTACCACTGCCACGCCTCCGGGTTGATCGGCTCGCCCACGCTCCCCAGCACCTCCAAGCTGGTGAGGTCGTGCCTCGCGGGCCACTCCGCGCCGTGCTGCATGAACATCCGGATGGCCGTCGGTGACGTGTAGAGGACGGTCACGCCGTACGCCTCTACGATCTCCCACCAGCGATCGAGATTGGGGTAGTCCGGCGCGCCCTCGTAGATCACGGAGGTGGCCCCACGGGCGAGCGGTGCGTAAACGATAGCGCTGTGGCCGGTCACCCAGCCGATGTCGGCCGCGCACCAGTAGACCGATTCCTCCTTGATGTCGAACGCCCATTGGTAGACTGAGTGATTGAACACCATGTAGCCGCCCGTGCTGTGCACGATGCCCTTGGGCTTTCCGGTGGTGCCGGACGTGTAGAGCACGTACAGCGGGTGGGTGGCCTCCACCGGCTCTGGAGGCACCGATGCTTCCGCGTCGGCCAGGAGGTCGTGAAGCCACGCGTCCCGCCCGGCGACCATCTCGATCTCGGCTCCAGTCCGGTTCACTACGATGGCCTTCTGGATCGACGGGGCGAGCCGCAGCGCTTCGTCGACCGCGGCCTTCAAAGGGATGCGCTTCCCCCGCCGCAGAGCCGCGTCGGCGGTTACGACCACCTTGGCCTCGGTGTCGTTGATGCGGTCGGCCAGGGCTTGGCCGCTGAAGCCCGAGAAGACGACGGTGTGGATGGCCCCGATCCGTGCGCACGCGAGCATGAAGATGGGCAGCTCGGGGATCATGGGGAGGTAAAGGGCGACCGTATCGCCCTTGGCAACGCCAAGCTTCTTCAGGATCGACGCGAACCGGTTGACTTCCCGGTAGAGAGCGGCGTAGCTGAAGACGCGGGTGCTCCCGTCCTCTCCCACCCAGTAGATCGCCACCTTGTTCCTTCGCCAGGTCTTGGCGTGGCGGTCCACGCAGAGGTAGGAGGCGTTGAGCCGGCCGCCGACGAACCAGCGCGCGAAGGGCGGCGACCAGTCCAGGACGCGGTCCCAGGTGCGGAACCACTCCAGCTTGCGTGCCTCCTCTGCCCAGAAGCCCTCGGGATCCCTCAAGGACCGTTCATAGATCTCGAGGTATCGTCTGGTGGGCCAGTATTTCGTCCCTTCCAAGCCGCTGTCAGGCATCACGCGCACCTCCTCTCCTTCCAACATACCATGACCGCCGGCGCGGCCGAGGGCGATTCACTCGAGAGCGGCGAACCGGCGCGCAGCCGGGGTGCCGTGGGCGCCGGGCCCAGTGAGCCGTGCTACGTAGCCTCCAAGGAGAGGTGGGCGAGGAAGCGCGCCGGCGACACGATCTCTACCTGCTCGAAGGTGCCCAACGCGAGCAGGTGCCCGTCGCCCGTTACGATGTGCCCGGCCGCACCGGCGACTGCCGCTTCCAGCACGCGGTTGTCGTCGGGGTCATCCTCGATCACGTCTAGCTCCACTTCCGGCATCACGACTCTCGCCGCGGATGCGACGTTCTCCAGGAATTCGCCGCGCTCGGCTTCGCTCCAGGCAAGGTGCCGGCGGATGCGAGCCTGCGCGAGGACGCGCGCGAGCTCGTCGAGGAGGGGCGCGGACGTGACGAAGGTGAAGCGGCCGGCCCGCCAGGCGGAGAGGACGCCCGCGGGAGCGCCTCTAGGGCTCAGAAGAGCGCTGACGACGACGTTCGTGTCGAGGACCGCCTCCACCTCAGCGACCCCGCCTGGCGCGACTCCGTCCCCTCACCTGCGCGATCGCCCTGCCGACTTCCTCCTCAACCGTCTCGTAGGGCAGGTCTCTGTTCCGTTCCCAGTTCTTCTCGACAAGCTGGAAGATGCGCTCGCGCGAGCTTTCCATGGCCTGATACCGCTCGGCGGGCACGATCACGGCCATGACCTTGCCGGCGCGCTCGATGACCACTTCGTCTCCGCGGTAGTACACGCTCTCCAGGATCTCGCCTAGCCTTCTCCGCGCCTCCAGGGCGGACACTGTTCGTTTCACAACCTTCCTCCGGTGTATCAATTGATACAATTATATCAATCGTGCTGCCATGCCGGCAACGCCGCCTCGGTGGCGCGGCGACGCGGCGTCGCGCTGCCGAAGCGAACCTCGCCGAGGTGGACTCGTCCAACCGAGCCTGCGCGACCTAATCCTCCCGGCTATCGCCGGACCGGCGCGAGAAGTGATAGCATCTATGGGCAGGTGGGCGATGTAGCCCGCTTGGGAGATAGCAGAGGAGGGCACCGGTGGTGGAGTTCTTGCGATCGACCAAGGGGCGGGTGGCAGCCGCTCTCGTGACGAGCCTTGCAGTCATCGGGGCGGCCATGGTCATGACGGACGCGCTGCCGATCCTGCCGGCGGCGCTCGTTGCCGTGTGGGTGCCCGTGTTCGCCACGCAGCATCGTGTCGAGCCTCCTGCCAGGTGGCTGATGCTCGTCTTGACAGGGGCGCTTGCGGCGCTGGCGGGGCTCGGCGTGCTCGCCTTCGTGCTGATCGAGACCTAGGCGGCGGGTGTTCATCGTGCCCGAGCCATCTCCGACCCGGATCACGCGCAAGGTCACGCCCGAGGACCTGCCGGACCTGCTAGAGCGGCCGCCCCGGGCGAACATCGCGTTCGCGTACCAGAGCGCGCCGGCCGCGGCGCCCGTCGCGTTCCGCTTCTGGAGCGGGCGCTACTGGGTGGGACTGCCGCGGCAGGACGCGGGGCCTCTCCCCGCCGCGGGCGAGGTCGTCAAGCTGATCGTGGACGACGGCCACCGCTATCACGATCTGCGCGGCTTCTGGGTGCGCGGGCGCATGGCAGCCGCGCCGCGGCCGCCCGAGGGCGCGGACGCCGGCCTCGACTGGTTCGAGCTCTCGGCGGAGAAAACCGTCGCCTGGCACTACGGGCGCATGCGGCGGAGGACGGGCGAGTGAGCCCGGAGGACCCGGAGGTCCGGCGCTTCCTCGCCCGCTGCCGCGTGGTGCGCATTGCGACGCTCTCGGCGAAGGGCACGCCGCACATCACACCGCTCTGGTTCGTGGTGGCCGACGGCCGCATCCTTATGGGCGCGCGGGCCGAGTCGCCGGCGGCGCGGAACGTCGTCGCCAACCCGCGCGCCGTCCTGCTCTTCGAGACCGCGGACGGCAAGGCGCCGGACCGGGTGCTGCGAATGATGGGCACAGCCGTCCTGCACAGAGGAAGCGCCGTGCGGGGAGAGGGCCTGCTCTTCGCGCGCAAGTACATCCTGACCTGGGGCGACCTGCGCGACACCTTCGCCAACGTGAGCAGGCTGCTCGACCGGATCCGCTACTACGCCGAGCGCGGCAACGCCGGCATGATCGACGTGACGCCGGAGTCGGCGGAGTTCCTGGCCAAGCCGCGGGCGTAGGCGCGGGCGCCAACCCCGGCGGCTTGAGGTCTGCGCTCATCGTTTCGCACCGGAGGCGCTGCCAGCTACGGCGGCTGTCGAGAAGGCAGCGTAGCCGAGGCTTTCGAGCCTCGGCTCGAATTCACGGCGCGGCCGGTCTCAGGCGGGCGCGGCTGGAAAGCCGCGCCTACGACGTCTTTCGCAACTATCCCTTTGCTGTAGAGGACGTTAAGGCTAGAAAGAAGCGCCATGCAGACGCAGCCAATAATCTAGGCAAACAGGTCGCGGTCAGCGGCTACCAGGATCTTGTTGACGTTCTCGATGAGAACGCTGAGAACCTCACGCACGAACCGGCCCTTCACGGCCGGAGCATCATCGAATGCGATCTCAAGGGTGTGTGGGAAGTTCACTTCCATCTTCGAGCCCCTATCACCAAAGACGGTCAGGCGGGCAACTTCTGTATAACCATGAATCCGCTGGGCGTCAGTGATGTCGAAGCGACTGACACCCGCATTGCCGAACGGTGTGAACTTGAGCTTGCCAGAAATCTTGAAGAACGCGCACGACAGATGCAGGAAGCGGTGCTTGTCGATGTTCGAGAGCTGGTGCAGCACGCCCAAGGGATGGAGGACTTTGGCGTCATCCCGAGCGTGGTACGGCTGCAACGCACTGATAAACGCCAGACCCTTGGTGCCGACGCCGGTCAGTTTGTAGAGTCCTCCCCCGCGCGTCGTGCTGAGGTACTTATGCCGCTCGAAGAAGATAGGAAACTCGGTATGCTCCCCCGGTGTCCCGCCGTCATGAATAACGAGTTGCCAGACCATATGGTCGAGCGCGGATCGGAGATCGTAGAGCATCTCGCCGATCCTGACAGACCACATCAAGGGAGGTTCGCGGTTCCCGGCATCGATGAACAATACATCCTCGCCCGTCTCATCGTCGTGCTTTTGGCCCAGGGCGTAACTTTCATCAGCAAGGAACCCACTGAAGTCGCTTTTCAGGAGATCGAGTTGTTCTCTGACCCGAAGGACCTTAAGCATGGCCCCGTAGAGTGGACCCATCTGCCAGACTCAGGGGGTGAGGACGATGCAACCCAAGCACCGGACACCGAAGGGCGAGGAAATCCCCGTTCCCAACCGCGTCGACTTCCTTCGCAATCTCAAGAAGGCAGCCACGCCGAAGGCGTCAACTCGGAAGCGCCGACCGAAGAAGTAGCGTCTCAAACTGAGCCCGTCCATCCTGGCGGTGATTGTAACGCCACGCATATTCGTTCAGGTAGCCCCGAAGATGGTTAGCCAAGACTGCGTGGTCCACTCCGTCGATTCCTCGCTCCAGCAGCGACCAGACAAGAAGCTTGGCTTTCCTCATGAGCTATGGCCAGCGTAGTACAGGCGGCACGGGATGTAAAGCGGCCGGGTCCCGGGGCCGAGGGGGTGTTGCTCGCACGGCGGTCCTCACTCTGCCGCGCCTGGCGCGATCCTGCGGCGGCGTAGACCGCACCCAACACCGTGCCACGCTTCGGAGCTACGTCCAGCTTCCGTAATAGGCACGACCGCGGAAGTCCCGCGGCGTCCAAGCGTGGACGCGCCCTTGCCGTCAGTCTCCCGCTTCAGACCCCGCATCCTCCGCCACGGGCCTGCGCATGAACGTCACCTCGAACGGCAGGTGCTCGAACCGCGCGGTGCTCGTCACCGAGAATCCCAGCTTCTCGTACCATACCCGTAGCGCCACGTCGTCGGAGATGGTCCCGATCTCGACACGGTCCGCGCCCAGTTCTCGCGCCCCCTCCATGACGTGATTCACCAGGGCTTCGCCAAAGCCCCGCCTCCTCAAGCGCGGCAGCACGGCAAGCCGTTCCAGGTAGCACACCTCGGCGTTCGCGTGTTCGAGGGCGACGCAGCCGGCGGGTCCCTGGGGCGTCCGCATGATGAAGTACCTGTGTCCCCTGGCAAAGGCGGAATGGATCCACTCCGGCGTGCAGTTCGATGGGTGAGTCGGGCTATTCTCGGGCGTCAGGCCGAAGCGCTCGGCGACGTCGGCGAACGAGGCGCGGATAAGGGAGGCCAGCAGCTCCGCATCGGCTTCGGTGGCGTGCGTGATGCTGTAGTCCATACATTCCGCTCCGACGTCGTCCTGCCCCACGGGTGCAGCATAGCGAAGGCTGCGGCGGCAGGGGACAGGGCGGGGCCGTCTCTGTACGGTATCGATGCACGCGCTTGCGGCGAGGCGGGCTTCGCGCTACCATCGCCGCGTGCCTGTTCAAGGAGAGTACGAGCCGAGCCCGTGGAAGTTCGCCGCCGACCAGGTGGCGCTCTACGAGGCTACCGGCGGCAAGGAAGGTGACACGCTCGAGGGCAAGCCGGTCGTCATCCTCACCACGCGGGGCCGCCGCACCGGCAAGGTGCGCAAGGCGCCCCTGATGCGCGTCGAGAAGGATGGAACCTACGCCGTGGTCGCCTCGATGGGCGGCGCTCCGAAGCATCCGGTCTGGTACCTCAACCTGATCGCCTCACCGGAGGTGACGCTCCAGGACGGGCCGAACGTCTACGAGTTGACCGCCCGTGAAGTGCACGGGGACGAGAAAGCGAGCTGGTGGGCGGTGGCTGTCGAGGCGTGGCCGGCGTACGAGGACTACCAGGCCAGGACCGAGCGACAGATCCCGGTAATCGTTCTCGATCCGATCCAGTAACCGGTCTTCCTGCCCCGGCGCCGGGACGGAGCCGTCTGCGCACGTCCTGAGTCGTGCGGCGCAGCGCACGGCGGCGGCCAGGTCTAGTCCCTTCTTCCGCTCCGGCGGTCGCGTCCGGCACGCAAGGCTGTGGTTGAAATCGACCCGCCGGCCTGGACGGCGCTCCTCAACCTCGGGCCTAGCCTCTGCCGCCTGCTCGCCGGAGAGAGCGTCCGCCCTCTATCTCCAACAGGGACTGCGCGACGGCGACAAGTGGTTCCCAGCCGCTACCCTGATCTTCGATGCTCCACCACGCGGCCAGGACGGCTTGCGCCAGGCCCCACGCGAGGAGTCGCTCGCGCTCGAAGCCCAGGCGCTCCGAGAGGAGATCCACGCGCCGTGCCAGCGTGCGTTTCGCGTCGCCTTCATGGAGCAGCCTGGGCAGGGGATTCCTCAGGAAGGCGCCTACCTCGTATGCCGCTTCACCCACGACGCCCTTGGGATCGAGCGCCAGCCATGGCCGGCGCGACGACGACCGCAGGATGTTCCAGTGATGCAGGTCGCCGTGGAGTAGCACAGGGCGATCCTGAGAGCGCAGCAGGTCGGGGAACAGTTCCTCCGCCGCCTCGACGAGCGCGCCGGGCAGGGGCCCCGTCCCGCCGTCGAAGCGAGCGCGAAGCCGCTGCAGGCCGCGAGCCCACTCGGCCACCGTGGGGAAATCGTGGTCGGGCGGCGGCGGCCTCCAGAGCTCGCGCATCAGATCAGCCGCGATCCCTGTCGCCACATCACCTTCGTCTAGCTCGACGAGCGGCGTTCCGGGGGTGATGCGCTCCAGGAGCAGGAGCCCGCGGTCGGGGTCGGCTTCGATTAGCTTGACACAGCCTCTGCCGTCGTAGACGCGAAGGGCGGCGGTCTCGGTACGCAGCTCGCGATGGGGCGGACTGGCTTTGAGGACGACATCCGTTCCGTCTCCAAGTGTCCCCGGCGCGACATAGCTGTAGGAGAGCGGGAAGTGTCCTTGGAGCGTCAGGCCCCAGGCCGCCTCGCACTCGCGCAGCAGATCAGGAAGTCCCGCCAGCCAGGTGACGCCGGCGTCCCCATGCACCTCGGCGATTCGTTGGCGAAACTCGGAGGGCAGCTCCATCCCGGCCGGATCGTAGCATGTGAGGTTCGCGAGCGAACAACGGCTCATCCGCCCTAAATGAACGACCGGCGATCGGGGACGGGGCGCCCGGGGCGTGCGGTGCGGTGCTCGCCGGGCAGCGCCTGCTGCAGCTCGGCGACGGCGCAGACCGAGCCGAAGTGGTCGTCGAGGTCGTCCAGGCCGAAGTCGCGCATGGCCTCGCGCGCCTCGTAGAGCAGGCGGCCGCGCTGACGGAGCGCTCGATTAAGGCGGTAGACCCAGTCGGTCTCTGCGAAGCCCCGCCGTCCGCGGGAGGGGAAGGATCGAGTCTTGCCGCCTACATTCTAACGCCGACCTGTGGAGGTCGGCGTTGCGGATGATTGGACCACGCGGTGTCTTAGCGCTTCTTCGTTGTCTTCGCTGCAGGCTTCTTCGCTCTCGTGGTGGCCTTCTTGGCGGGGGCCTTCTTCTTGGCCGCTGTCTTCTTGACTGGCATCCACGTCTCCTTTCTAGTAACGAGCGTATGCGTCTTCTCATACGCTAGCACCGCCAGGTCGGGCCGTCAATCATCCAGCGGTTCTTTTTTCGTGGGTATTTTCCCGCCAGGGATCGCGCGGTGTCGCGGGCGGGCCCGGCGCCGACGTCGGCCGCCCTAGATGAACGGCCGGCGGTCGAGGACGAGTCGCCAGGGGCGGGCGGTGCGGTACTCGCCGGGAAGCGCCTGCTGCAGCTCGGCGATGGCGCAGACCGCGCCGAAGAGGTCGTGCAAGTCGTCCAGGCCGGGGTCGCTCCCGGGGTCCAGACCGGTCAGGAACGCGACCAGCTCGGCGCCGAAATCGCGCATGGCCTCGCGCGCCTCGTCGAACCGATGGCCGCACTGACGGAGCGCTCGATTGAGGCAGTAGACCCAGTCGATCTCGGCGAAGCCCACGTGCCGGCAGAGGGGGAAGAGCCGGCGCTCCCGGATCTCCATGCAGGTGTCGACGAGCGCTTCGGGGTACGGCAGCGGGCGCCGCATGTGCTGCTGGTTGAAGAGGTAGTGGAAGGCGCCGGCCAGGGCGGGGAAGAGGAACAGCTCTCGGTTGCGGCCCGTGCCCAGCGTCTCGCCGCGCGGCATGCCGGTGGAGGGATCGGTCGCTTTCTCGATCCAGGCGAAGTAGCGGTCCTCCCACTCCGGCGTGCTCTCGCCCGCCAGGTGCATGGCCGCGAACAGGCCCGCTCCCTTGTGCGACTCGATCCACGGGTTCGTGCTCCAGTCGAGGCCGCCCAGCATGGCCTCCATCGCCTCGGGCTCACGCCAGGCATCGAGCCCGGCGAGCCGATGGAGCGGCCCGGCGTCGAACAGCTCCAGCGCGCCGAGGCAGTGAGCCGTGGTGTGGATCGGATGGTGGGTGGCCTCGTGAAAGAGGCCGTCGTCCGCGCTCTGGAATCCCTGAAGCGTCTCGACGAAGCGCCGGCGGGTGGCCGGGTCGCGCGGGAACCTTCCCAGGGTGTAGAGCAGGTTCGCGGCATCGGCGCAGCCGTAGGGGTTGAGGCCGAGGTCGCGCGTGCCCTCGGCGTCCGGCAGGGTCCAGCGGCGATATCTGCCGGCGTGCCCGAGCTGGTGCCGCCCGATCAGCGACAGGACGTCCTCCTCGAAGCGACGGAGGTCGTGGACGGCGGGCGCGCTCATGTCGGCTGGCATGCGTGTGTGTTCATCGGCGTAACGGACGCTTCATTCTAACGGCCGGGCGGCGGCTGGCGGCGGTGTGCCGGCCCAATGGAGAGCTAGTCAGCATGTCGCTGCGGGTACTCCCTCATTCCCTCCTGGGGCGGGCACGGCCGGCCTTCGGCCACCCCTCTCCCTCGCGCTCGAGGGAGGAGTCTCGCACGGTCGCAGTGGCGCATAAGTGCTGCGCTCTGTGAGATGCTTCGACAGGATTCTTCGAGCCGAGGCTGGAAAGCCTCGGCTACGGTGCCCGTTCAGCTCCCGCCTTTGAAAGCCTACCGGCCCGTGCTAAGATGCGAAACGGAGGGATCGCATAGTGGTCTAGTGCGGCCGCCTGCTAAGCGGTTACCTGGGGAAACCTGGGTCATGGGTTCGAATCCCATTCCCTCCGCCACCATCGAACTCGCACGCCGGGGCTAGAGGCCGAACGACCTCCAGCCCCTTTCCGTCCGGAAGGGACGGGGAGAGGGAATGCGCTACCACATCTGGACCGTCGGCTGCCAGATGAACAAGGCGGACTCGCTCAAGCTGGCCGCGGGCCTCGACCGCCTCGGCTGGGTCGAGGTCGCGAAGCCGCACGACGCCGACCTGGTGGTGCTCAACACCTGCTCGGTGCGCGGCCACGCGGAGCAGCGCGCGGTCAGCAAGCTCGGCACGCTGAAGAAGATGCGCGCCGGGGGCAGCGGGCTCAAGATCGCCGTCATGGGCTGCATGGTGGGCCCGAAGACGGACGACCTCCGGCGGCGCTTCCCCTTCGTCGACGTCTTCGCGCGCCCGCAGCAGTTCGGGCCGGTCCTGGAGGCGGTCGGGTACGACGATCTGGGCGGCGAGTTCTGGCCTGAGACCTTCGCCCGTGCCGACGGCGTCACCGCCTACGTGCCGGTCATCCACGGCTGCGACAAGTTCTGCACCTTCTGCATCGTCCCCTACCGGCGCGGGCGCGAGCGCAGCCGCAGTATCGAGGAGATCCGGGCCGAGGTCGAGCACCTGGCGGCGCGCGGCGTGCGCGAGCTGACCCTCCTGGGCCAGACCGTCGAGGCCTACGGCCACGATCTTCCGCCTGTGATGGCACCGGTCTATTCGGGTCGGGAGATGCCGGAAGACAGAGGATGGAGGGGATTTGCGAGCCCGCGGACTGAAAGTCCGCGGCTTCCCGATACGCAGACTATGCCGCCGACTTCAGTCGGCGGTGCAGTAGAATCGCCACCCACCGTCGAGGCCTACGGCCACGACCTTCCCGATGGGCAGACCATGCCGCCGACTTCAGTCGGCGGTGTACTTCCTTCGTCCACCGACACGGCCGGCGCCATACCTGAGGCGGGCAGCGGCCGCCCGCCCGACCTGGCCGACCTCCTCCGCGCCCTGCACGACATCAAGGGCATCCACCGCCTCCGCTTCCTCACCTCGCACCCCAAGGACATGACGGAGCGCATCGTCGACGCCGTCGCCGAGCTGCCCAAGGTCTGCGAGTACTTCAACATACCGGTCCAGTCGGGTGACGACGCCGTCCTGGCCCGCATGCGCCGCGGCTACGACGTGGCGCTGTTCCGCGAGAAGGTGGAGCTGATCCGGCGCCGGATGCCGGACGCCGCCATCACCACCGACGTCATCGTCGGCTTCTGCGGCGAGACCGAGGAGCAGTTCCGGCGCACCTACGACCTGCTGGCGGAGCTGCAGTTCGACAAGGTGCACGTGGCCGCCTACTCGCCGCGGCCGGGCACCATCGCCCACCGGGAGCTGCCGGACGACGTGCCGCAGGAGGTCAAGATGATGCGGCTGCACGCGGTCGAGCAGCTCGAGGCGGAGATCAGCGGCCGCATCAACGCGCGGCTGGTGGGGCAAGATGTTGAGGTGCTGGTGGAGGGCCAGAAGCCCTTCGGCCAGCAGCTCAGGGCGGAGCCCGGCCCGGACGGGGACCTCGCCCCCTACGGCCGCACGCGGAGCGACAAGCTGGTACACTTCCGAGGCGACGTGGAGCCGGGCAACCTGGTGCGGGTCCGCATCGAGCGGGCGAGCCCGTGGTCGCTGGCCGGCACGGTAAGGGAGCGAGTAACAGAGTTGGCGTAAGGAGGACTACGGAGGCGGAGCCATGGCGGCAGTATCGAAAGGCAGCGGCGGGGCCCGCCGGGCGGTGTTCGTCACCGCGCTCACCTCGGGGCGGCGGGACGACAGGTTCAAGCCGGACGCGATGGCCACGATAGTCGCGGGAGGGGGATGAACGGCTATGCTCAGATGCTCCCGGTGCGGAACCGAGAATGAGGACGATGCCCGGCTCTGCCGCGACTGCGGGAATGAGCTGTCCGCCCGCGACTTCGAGAGAGACGCAGCGGCTGCCGCTGAGCGAGAGCCGGTGCCGCAAGGAGAGGACGGGTGGGTCCTCGGTGAGGCGAGCGGCGCCGCCGAAGATTCAGCGACGGCAGCACGAGCCAAGGTGTGGTGCAAAGCGTGCCGTCGGATAGCCGCTCCTGACGCCGAAACCTGTTCGCAGTGCGGCGGGGAGCTCACGGCCACGGAATACGGCGGGTTCTGGCGGCGCTTCGGCGGCTACGTCATAGACGCGATAGCCGTCCTCTTCATAGCGGGTTTCCCTGCCCTCATGGTCAGCTCAATCATCTACCTGACCCAGGCGCCCGAGGACGCGCAGCTTGCCTGGTACCTGCGCTCGGCGTCGGACGCCGGGCTCACCCCGGAACAAGTGGAACAACTGCACGAGGCGCAGAGAAACGCGCGGATCGCCGGCCCAATCGTCGCTGTCGTGCTCGCGATTGGCTACTATGTGCCCCTCAACGCCAGGGGCGGCACGTTCGGCAAGCGCATGGTCGGATTGCGAGTGGAAGACTACGCTACGAGAGACACCATCGGTCTTGCGAGGGCGCTCACCCGCTACGCGGTCGCCGTCGTAGGCGGCCTGGCCATACTCATCGGCTACCTGTGGTGCATCTGGGACGACGACAAACAGACCTGGCACGACAAGGCAGCCGGATCGGTCGTGGTGAGAACGTAGCCCATTCGCTGACCAAGTCGGCCAGCCGTATTAACGCCCGCCTGTTGGGCTGGCATCTCGAAGTGCTGGTCGAGGGACAGAAGCTCTTGCGGCCATGTGAGAGCGCTGACAAAGGGGGAGTGCAGAGGGGGCTGGCCCCCTCTGCCGGGGGTCTGGGGGTGACCCCCAGATTCACAAATCTCTCTGGGCGGGTGGGCGGGATAGGATTGCCCAGCTTCCTGAGCAGTCCCGACCGGGCCGCGAGCCGCGGGCTGGGTCCGGCCCGGCAAGCCGCTGGTACGGCCGCACGCGGAGCGACAAGCTGGTAGACTTCCGGGGCGATGTCCAGCCGGGCGACCTGGTGCGGGTCCGCATCGAGCGGGCGAGCCCGTGGCCTTTGACCGGCACGGCAAGGGAGCGAGTAGCGGAAATGGCGTAAGGAGAGAACGAGAGGAGGCGGTAGGATGCCGGAGGCGAAGAAGGACTTCTTCATTAGCTACGCCAGCAAGGACGAACGCTGGGCGGAGTGGATAGCGTGGCAGCTCGAGAGCGACGGGTATTCCGTATTCCTCCAGGCCTGGGACTTTCTTCCCAGCTCCAATTTCGTCCTAGAGATGCAGAAAGGGACGGCTGAGGCGGAACGGACGGTTGCCGTACTTTCCCAGGCCTTCCTCGAATCGCACTTCACCCAGCCGGAGTGGGCTGCAGCGTTCGCCCAGGATCCCACGGGTGAGAAGGGCATGCTTCTGCCAATCCGCATAGGGGAGTGCGACCCCAAAGGCCTCCTCCCTCAGATCGTGTACGTGGACTTGGTTGGGTTGGAGGAGGATGCCGCGCGGCATCGCGTCCTCGCAGCGGCTCGCCGTGAACGCGCCAAGCCAAAGAAGGCCCCTGGTTTCCCGGGAGCGGCCGCGGCGGCACAACCCTCCTTCCCCGGTGGCCTCCCACCCATCTGGAACGTCCCGCACCGCCGCAACCCCAACTTCACCGGGCGCGAGGACTTGCTGACCGCACTGCGCGACAAGCTAACGTCCGGCGAGCACGCGGCCCTGACGCAGGCGATCGCGGGCCTTGGGGGTGTGGGGAAGACGCAGCTCGCTACCGAGTACGCCTATCGCCACGCCTCAGACTACGGGCTGATCTGGTGGGTGCGGTCCGAGGAGGCGGCGCAGCTCGCCTCCGACTACGCGGGGCTGGCGACGCCACTCGGCCTGCCGGAGAAGGACGCGCAGGAGCAGCAGCAGGCCATCGACGCCGTGTGCCGCTGGCTGGAGCACAACACGGGCTGGCTCCTCGTCTTTGACAACGTGCCCGCACCACAGGACGTGCGCGACTACCTGCCGAAGGGCGGCGGGGGCCATGTGATCATCACCTCGCGGCACGCCGCCTGGGGCGGCGTCGCCAGCCCGCTCTCGGTGCAGGTGTGGCCGCGAGACGAGTCGGTAGACTTCCTCCTGAAGCGCACAGGACTGGATGACCAGAACGCGGCGGCCGCCCTGGCGAACGAGCTGGGCGATCTGCCGCTGGCGCTGGAGCAGGCCGCGGCGTACATGGACGCCACAGGGTGTTCCATGGCGGAGTACCTCCGCGTGTTCGGCGAGCATCAGAAGGAGCTGATGGCGAAGGGTTCCGAATCATCGCAGTATCCGTTCACCGTGGCGACCACCTGGGACCTCGCCTTCCAGCGACTCGAAGATGAGTCACCCGAGGCGGCCGACCTACTGAACCTCTGCGCCTTCTTCGCGCCCGACGACATTCCGCTCGATGTGATAAGCGACGGTGCCGAGCACCTACCCGAACGTCTCGCAACGGCGGCGAAGGATGACATGGCCTGGAACGACGCCCTGGCTGCGCTCCGGCGCTACTCACTGGCGGAGGTGGCCGGCGACGCCCTTTCCGTCCACCGCCTCGTACAGGCCGTGACCTGCGGGCGGCTGGACACAGATGCTACGCGGACGTGCGCCGAGGCCGCGGTAAAGGTTGTCAATAGTGCCTACCCCCCGGGCGACATCCAGGATCAACCGCAGGCGTGGCCCGCGTGCGAGCGGCTTCTGTCCCACGCCCTCGCGGCCGCAGCAAGAACCGAGCAGCTTGAGGTGGCCCCCGAAACCGCAGGCCATCTGCTCAACCAAATTGGCCTGTACCTCCAGGAAAGGGGCCAGTTTGACGATGCCAAAGCAGCGCATCACCGCGCGCTGAGAACGGCCGAGCGCACCTACGGCCCCCACCACCCCACGGTCGCATCAGCAGCAAACAACTTGGGCACCGTCGTGCGGGCCCTGGGGGACCCGGCAGGCGCGCGGCCGCACTTCGAGCGGGCACTGCGCATCGACGAGGAGACCTACGGCCCCGACTACCCGGAGGTCGCCACCGCTGTCAACAACCTGGGGCTCGTGCTAGAAGACCTGGGGGACCTGGCGGGCGCGCAGGCGCACTTCCAGCGCGCGCTGCGCATCCACGAGAAGGCCTACGGCCCCGACCACCCCAACGTGGCGAGAAGTGTCAACAACCTGGGGAGCCTGCTGCAAGCCCTGGGTGAACTTGAGCCCGCGCGGGCGCACTTCGAGCGGGCGCTGCGCATCGTGGAGAAGGCCTACGGCCCCGACCACCCCAACGTCGGGATGCCGCTTGGGAATCTGGCGAAGGTGCTTGCGCAGCTCGGTGAGCTCCGGGAGGCTCGGGAGCTCGTCGAGCGTGCGCTCGCAATCCACGAGAAGTCCTACGGCGGTGATCATCCAATAGTCGCAACAAGCGCATCAATCCTGGGCTCAGTCCTCAATCAGCTCGGGGATCTGCCGGGCGCGCGGGCGCACTTCGAGCGGGCGCTGCGCATCGACGAGCAAGTCTACGGCCCCGACCACCCCGACGTGGCGATCGATCTAGCTCACCTGGGGAACGTGGTCTCGGGCCTGGGGGACCTGGCGGGCGCGCGGGCGCACTTCGAGCGGGCACTGCTCATCGACGAGGGAGTCTACGGGCCCGACCATCCTGAAGTGGCGACAGATGTCAACAACCTGGGGAGCGTGCTGCACGCCCAGGGGGACATCGCGGGAGCGCGGGACCACTTTGAGCGGGCGCTAGCCGTTCTTCGCAAGGTGCTAGGTGACGATCATCCCAATGTGGTCATGGTTCGAAAGAACCTGGAATCGCTGGACGGTTGAGACGGCTGTCGCCTCAACACTCCCTCCCCGGCCCGCAACAACCCCGTGGTGTCGCCGCCGGCTCGGGCGCGGCGGCCTTGCCCAAGGCGCGCTCGGCCTCCCGGTCCAGGAACGTCGCCGCCATGCTCTTGACCGCTCCCGTCACCTCCAGCGCCGCCCGCAGCTCATCGTCCGTGACGCCCAGGCCGCGTGCCGAGGCCAGGTAGCCGCCCAGCAGGCCCCCGGCGTTGCAGCCGGCGGCCGCGCCCAGGTACGCCAACACGTCCGCTCGGCCGGACGGAGACGGCCCGCCGTTCCGTGTGACACCCGACTCATCGCCCAGCAGCCGCCTCCCGACGTCCGCGACCGCGTTCCCGCCCGCAATCCGGACCGCCAGCCCGCCCTCGATAGCCCGGCGCACCTCGTCGGCCGGCAGCCCGGCCTCCTGTGCGGCCCGCACGTGGTATTGCGTGCACGGCTGACATCCCGCCCCGATCGACGTTCCTATCGCTAGCAGCTCCCTGTCCCTGTCCGCTAGCTCTGCCATCGTTCCATACCTCCCTCTGCGCGTTTCCGCGCTCGACGCCGATTCCTTCCGCTACCAGTAGGGACGAGATGCCCGGCTGGAGGGATACATTGGGCCACCGCCGCACAGACCCGCACGTCCCGGGGGTCTGGGGGCGACCCCCAGATTCACAAATCTCTCTGGGTGGGAGGGTGGGATAGAACGGCCCATGTTCTGGGCGACCCCGTAGAGACAGACCTTCAGGTCTGTCCGCCTGCGCCGCCCCCAGATCCCGTAGCGGCGACCTTCAGGTCGCCATCTGTGCTCCGCGCCCCGTGCCTTCGTGCGCCACCTGCCCCTTGGCGCTCTCCCGCCCGCGGCGTATCCTAGCGCCGTACAACCGCCTTTGTAGGGGCAAGCCCCCGCCGTGTCCGCCTCCGGCGGATGCTTGCCCTTCACGGCCACGCCCTGGGACCGAGGCCAGATACGAAATGCGAATACGCGTACATAGAAAAAACATGATTCTGCAAAACGAATTCCTTGTCCTGAGCTTGTCCCGAGCCTGTCGAGGGGCTTGTCCCGAGCCCGTCGAGGGGCTTGTCGAAGGGCCTGTCCCGAGCCTGTCGAGGGGCTTGCCGAGAGCCCCACTATGCCCCGGCCTTCAGGCTGGGGTGGCGTTTTCCGCTTCCCACCGCACCAAACAATCGAACGAACCCTGCAAGAACTGCACGGGCCAGATACGAATCGATCATCGCAACCGAAATCAATCAAACGCCGCCTTGGACCGCATCGCCGCGGGCCCCCGGCCAAGGCGGCCATGTCACCCCCGATCCAGCCGGCGGGCGCACCATGCACCACCCGCGGTTGAGTCCGGCGGCGGTGGCGCGTACCATAGCCTTGCCATGGCCGTGACACGTCGCTCCCGGGGCGCCGGCCGCGCGACCGCTCGTGGCGGTTCGCCCAGGCCGCTCATCGCGGTGCTGGTCGTCATCTTCACCGTCGTCGACGGCGATCTCCGGGCGCTGCTGATCAAGCGCAGCGCCGATCCGCACCACGGACTCTGGGCGATCCCGGGCGGCCTGCTCAACCCCGGCGAGGCGCTGGTCGACGCGGCCACCCGCAAGCTCGTCGACGAGACGGGCGTGCGGGACGTCTACCTGGAGCAGCTCTACACGTTCAACCACCTGGACGAGGTGACGCCCGGCGGCTCGGTGGCCGTCACCTACTTCGCCCTGGTCGACCACGACCGGGTGCGCCTGGCCGAGCGCACCGACTGGCAGCCGGCCTGGTTCAGCACGAGCCGCCTGCCGGAGCTGGCCTTCCGCAACGAGGAGGTGCTGGCCTATGCGCTGGAGCGCCTGCGCAACAAGCTGCAGTACACCAACGTCGCCTACAGCCTGCTGCCGGAACGGTTCACGCTCAGCCAGCTCCAGCGCGTGTACGAGAGAATCCTGGGCCGCGAGCTGGACAAGCGGAACTTCCGCAAGCGGATGCTCTCGCTGGAGATCATCGAGGCGACGGAGGAGCGGCAGGCGGAGGGGGCGGGACGGCCGGCCCGGCTCTACCGGTTCTCGTCCCGCGAGCCGGTGGCGTTGTAGTTGGATACGGCCACGTCGCCGTCCTTCCAAGGAAGGACGGCTCGCGGCCTGGACAACTGGATCTGGGGTCACCCCCCCCCGCCCCCCCGGCGGGGGGGGCCCCCCCGGCCACCGGGCCTTTTGGGGGGGGGTGGGCCGGGGGGGGGGGGGGGCGCGGGCTGAAGGCCTGCGCTACGGGGGAGGAGGGCATGCGGCGGTCGTGGTCTGGGGCGCGGGCTGAAGGCCTGCGCTACGGGGGAGGAGGGCGAGCGGCGGTCGTGGCCTGGGGCGCAGGCTGAAGGCCTGCGCTACGGGGGAGGAGGGCGAGCGACGGTCGAGGCCTGCGCCACGGGGGAGGGCAGCATGCCACCCGGGCCTGGATGGGTCTGGTAGAATGGGGGACGGCAAGGCAGGGTAGCCTCGCCGCCGAGGCTAGGCCATGAAGGAGCGCTCCGAGCGTCCCACCCCAACCGTCGAGGACTACCTCCAGCAGATCTACAACCTGTGGGAGGAAGGCAAGACCGCGATCGCGGCGCGGCTCGCGGAGCGCATCGGCGTCTCGCCGCCCACGTCATGGGCTACGCTCCAGCGCATGCAGCGCGACGGGCTGGTGAAGCTGGGCGAACACCACGATATCCATCTGACGAAGCAGGGCAGGGAGGCGGCGGCGTCGATCAAGCGTCGCCACTTCCTCGTCGAACGGCTGCTGGTGGACGTCCTCGGGCTCGACTGGGCCGAGGTCCACGAGGAGGCGCACCGCATCGAGCACGCCGTCTCACCGCGGGTGGAGGAGCGGATCAAGGCGCTGCTGGACGACCCCACCACCTGCCCGCACGGGAACCCGCTGCCCGGCGTGGCCCGTCACCCCACGGTGCTGCTGTCGACGCTGAGCGAGGGCGACGAGCGCGAGATCGACAGCGTGAACGAGGATGCGGAGGAGGACCCGGAGCTGATGCGCTTCCTGCAGCAGAACGGCCTCACGCCGGGCGCGTCCCTGCGCGTCGTGGAGGTGGCCGCCTACAACTCCACGATCACGATCGAGGTGGGCGGCGAGGCGGTCGTGCTGGGACTGTCGGCGGCCGAGCGGGTGCGCGTGCGCGATCCGGACGGAGCGAAGAGGAACTAGGGTCCTCCCGCCGAACGGAGTCACAGAAAGGGGAAGCCCCTGTGGACTCCCCCTTTTGTCTTCTCTCCCCTGAACTGGGCGTTTGGCCCGGTGGCCGTCTCTCTCCTAGCGGGCGAAGCGATGCGAGAGGGCGCCCGCCGCAGCGAGCGCGGCGCCGAGCCCGGCCAGCGTCGCCAGCACCCACCAGCTCCCGGCGCTGCCTCCTTGGGGTCCCCCACCCACGGTGGGGAAGCTCGCCTGCGTGGGGGCGGGTCCGGCCGTAGGGGCAGGGCCGCCGTCAGGCGGCGCCGTCGGCTCGGGGGGGGCGGTCACCTGGAACCCAGTGTAGCTGCCCGCCTGGTAGTGGCTGGCGATGTTGCAAATGAGCACGTAGTTGCCGGGCGGCATGTTGAGGACCAGCGTCCGCGTGTCGCCTGGCTGCATGATGTCCGTGGCGCCGAGGACGTTGACCTGGCTCTCGTCGACCTTGAACTCCTCCTCGATAAGCGGCAGGCTGCCCGGCGCCAGGTCCGACTGGACCACCTTGAACTCGTGGATGACCCTGCCCTGGTTGGCGATGCTGAAGGTGATATTCCCCGCCTCGACGCTTGGCTGGCTGGTGGTGATCCAGAAATCGCCGTGGCCGATAGCGACCGTCGCGTCGGCGGAGGTGGACGATGGTATCGTCAGGGCCGCTCCCACGAAGGCGAGGATCGCGGCGACTCGAAGTGCTAGGGACATGGGGGCCTCCTTCCGTCGCTCCCTCCAGCAAGTCTAGCATCGCGGCGGCTGGCGTCAAGCGGCCCGGGGGGCCGGCTTTCGACCGAATTTGACAGGGATGGTACAATCATGCCTGGGTAGGACGCCTCACCCCAGACCGGGGTGACGCTCTCTGCGACAGAAGCGGGGCTGTTCGCGAGGGCTCCTCGCAAGGATTGCGGCCTAGGGCCGGCCTTCGGGCCGGCCCTTTCCTCTCCAGGGGTATAGCCAACTCCGGCCGCCTGCGAGGTCGCCGTACGGGGCCTGCCTGCCGGCAGGCCGCAGGTAGGGTCGAAGCATGTGCGGGGCCCCTTCAGATTCCGGCCGGGCGGTCGAAAGTAGAGATGGGAGATACGCGGAGGAGCGTGTCCCCGCAGCGTGTTGCGAGGGCCAGAGCCGATTCCCCGCCACCAGCCGGCGCAGGCCCTCGCTGCATCTTCCCAGCCGCCGGCCGCTTCGCGCGCCGGCGGCTTTGCTGTTCCCCAGGACGCAGGCGATGCCGACCAGGGCGGAAGGCGGCGGGCGGCGGGCGCAAAGCCTTCCAAGACTGCTGTAGCCGGGATGGGTCCGCAACGCGGAACGCGCTCTGCCCGTTTCGACGGGAAAGTCTACTCCGTGAGCCGGCGGTACAGCGTGGGCAGCCGGCTCGGGAGCGCTTCGATGTCCGCCAGCACCTCGTAGCCCATGTCTTCGCACATCTGGCCCAGGTAGTCGTGCCCTTCCTTGTCCACCGTGAGCGCGAAGGGCGTGATGCCCTTGCGGCGCGCCTCGACCAGCGCCTGCTTGGTGTCGTGGATGGCGTACTCCTTCTCGGTGCGGTCGCGGCCGTAGCCGTGGTCCTGGGGCCGGCCGTCGGAGACCAGGAAGAGGATCCTGACCTTGGCGTCGTACTCGGAGAGCTTGTAGGTGGCGTGCCGGATCGCCGGCCCCATGCGCGTGGAGCGAATGGGAGCGACCTTGTCGATGCGGCGCGTTACGCGGTCTGAGTATGGCTCCTCCAGGTCCTTGATCACGTAGAACTCGACGTTCTCGCGGCCGTAGCCGGAGAAGCCGTAGATGCCGTAGGTGTCGCCGATGGTCTCCAGCGCCTTGATCAGGAGGACGATGCTCTCCTTCTCCAGGTCGATGATCCGCTTGGGCGGGATGACGGTCTGCTGGGCGCGGCGCTGGGCCAGCCACTGGAAGTAGCGGCGCGGGTCGTTGCTGAAGTCCGGCTCGTCGCCGTACTTCTGCTTGCGCTTCTCGATCTCCTCGTCGGTAGAGGCGCTCATATCCAGCACGAAGCCCAGGGCCACGTCGCGCTCCACCTTGTTCCGCCGCCAGTAGACCTTGTCGGTATGGGGGTGGCCGGCCTTCTTCTCAATCATGTAGTCCATGACCAGGTCGAGGTCGAACTCCTCGCCGTCGAGGAGGCGCTTGATCTTGCGGAAGAGCTCCGGGCGCAGCAGCTCGAACTGGCGGCGCGTCTCCGCGACGAGGGCGGCGTTCTCCCGCAGCACCTCGTCCACGTACTCGGGGGACCCTTCCTCGAGCACCTGCTCCCGGACGCAACACCAGCCGGGCTTGTAGTCGGCCGCGCGGAAGTCCCACTCGTCGTAGTAGTACAGCTTCACTTCCTTGGTCAGCTCGCCCTCGTCCTCGCCTCCCACCTCCTCGACCGGCGTGCCGTCCTGGGGCGGAAGCTGCTGGTCGGGGATGGGGGTGCCCGCCTCCTTCTCCAGGTTGGAGAGGAAGAGGCCGACGGTGGAGGCCAGGTCGCCCTCGACCTGGGAGGTGATGTTGATCTCCACGCTCTTTTCCATCAGCTCCCGGAGCTGCTCCGCGGTGAGGGGCGAAAGGTCGCCGGGCGCGTTCTCTCCCTCCTTGAGTCGCAGCCGCATGAGGAGCTGGACCAGCTCCGGCTTGAAGTCGCCCCGGAAGTCTGCGGGTCGGGGACTCTCGTACGTCTGCTCCTCCCCGGCCGGCATGGAGGTGAGGTCCGCCTCGCCGCTGCCGGACGGCGTGGAGAGCAAGATGTCGAGCGTCTCCTCCGTGAGGTCCTCCCAGTCGAGCGGTATCAGCTCGGGCGGCAGGTTGGGGACACGGGAGACCAGCTCGTAGAGGAGCAGCGTGCACTCCGCGGCGTCCTCCACGGTGGCGGCGGGCTCCTGCATGCGGAACAGGAGCTGCAGCGCCTCGCCCAGCACACGGCCGAGATTCGGGGGCCAGACGATGGTGTGGGCGCCGTCCAGGCTGGCCCGCATCAGGTTCTCCAGCAGCGCCTGGCGCAGCGGCAGGGCACGCGGATCCGGACGCCGCTCCAGCTCCGCCTCCTGTGTCCGCGCCCACGCCCGACGGATGCCGCTATACTCGCGACGCACCGACGCGTCGATGCGGGCGTCCTCGACGATGGTGAAGATGTCCAGCGCGAGCTGCCGCTCATCGAACAGGTCGAAGAAGCGCTCCATGTCGGTGAGAGGCTTCTTACGCTTCGCGCGGCCGCCGGCCTGCCGCTGCGCTTTGCGGCGTTCGCGTTCTACGAGGTGCCGCTTGCGGGGCAGCACCTTTCCCCTGCGCGCGAAACGGAACCAGAAGCTGCCGAACTCCAAGTGCGCCGCCTGGTGCGTGGCGTACACCTTGTAGACGGCGAAGTTCTGCTGTTTCTCCACGTGTTCGTCCGCGTACTCGGGCAGGTAGACGGTGGTGCCCTCAGTGCTGGGGCGCTCCTCAGATACCCAGCCGATGCCCTTCTCCGCGAGCGTGGTCACCGCCTGGATGGAGATGTTGCTGCCGGTGAGGGCCTTGCAGTAGAGCCGCAACACCCCGCCGACCTGGCTCAGCTCCACGCGGGAGGAGAGCGACTGAAGCACCTCCTCGCCCTTGCCGGACTCCAGGCGGAAGTACGCCTCGCCCCCAGCCTCGCTCCCCTCCAGGATCCGGTGGCCGGCGGCGTGCCAGCGGTGCAGGTCGTCCGAACGAACGCGGTTCAGCACGGCCGGAGCGCTCTTGAGGAACTCCATTGCGGCCGTGGGCGAGCCGACGGCCAGCTCCTCGGCCAGCCCGAGCAGGTCACCATGAGCCTCACACGGTACGTGCGCCAGCGCCTCGGCGGCCTCCGCGAAGAGGGTGTAGGCATGCCGTCCCAGGCGGCCCGCTACCTGGCCGCCCAGCTCGAGGAGCCGGCCGCGCTCGCACGCCTCCACGGGCTCCAGGAGTGAGGCCCCTCGTTGGAAGAGCTGGCGGACGTCGGCCCAGTTGCCGTCGGCGACGGCAGCGGCCAGGACGAGGAACGGGGCGCGCTGCTCTCGTTCCATGGCCGCGAAGACGGTTGGCGCCGCGTCCATGCAGTCGGTTGCCAGTTCGTATGAGCGGTCGGCGACGGTATCGATGAGCTTCGTCAGACGGGCGATCTGTTCCATCGTCAGCAGCGACAGCAGGCTTGGCCCGGCCGCGAAAAACATCGAGGCCAGCGAGATCGACTTCCAGTGGCCTCGATAGACGTGCCGGCCGAGCATGGCCCATTCGGTGATCTGATGCCCGTCCAGGCGTGGAACCGTATCTGGGCTGGCACGGAAATAGGCGGTCGCAACTGCCGATGATTGGTCTGCCAGGTCGCGGCCGGCATGCACCCAGCGCCGGAACTCATCCGGCCCGAGCGCGCTCACCACCTGCGGGCTGACCCGGAAGTACTCGACGGCGGCCTCCCAGGAGCGGAGCGAGTGCTCCGCCAACGCCAGGCCTTCCTCCACCCAGGAACGCAGCTCTTGCTCCGAGCGCGTTGGGCGCAACTCGTCGAGGGCGCGGCGGAATTCCTCCGTCAGCGAGGCGCTATAGGTCGCGAGGCGGCGGTCGGCGTCCGCGAGGAAAGCTTCAAGGCCCATGGCAGGGGTATTGTAGCGAGCGGGAGCGATCGGGGAGCAAGGAAACGAACGTCAGTGCGATTGACTCCCCTATCCCAGGGGCCACCAAGACATCTTCGCGGGCTGGCGGTACTCCGTCGGATGGTTACCCGCCGGCCTGGGCACGATGGCGGGGTGCACCCTGGGGCGCGTCGGGTCGTCGAAGTGGTGGAAGACGACCTCACCGGACTCGGTGTCGAGGACGGCACAGGAAAGCCGGAAGCCGTTGCGGTGGTCGCGGGCTTCCCCGGCCGAGCCTGGGTTCACGACCAGCGCCCGGCCGACCTGCTCCGCCATGTGATAGTGGGTATGGCCGAGGATGACGAAGTCGGCCTCGATGCGGGCGAGCTTCCGCAGGTTGGGGCTGTTCGGGTAGAGATACTCGTCGTCGGGCTCGAAGGGGCTGCCGTGCACCACGACCAGCCTGCGGCCGTTTACCTGCCTCTCGATCCGGTAGGGCCGGCCGGCCATGTAGTCGACGAGATCCTGCCGGGCCCTGGCGGCGGAACGGGCGGCCTCTCCCCACGGACCCAGGAGGACCCGTTCGTGGTTTCCCAGCACATACCAGGCGTCGCGCTCGCGCAGAAGCTCCATGATCTCGTTTGAGAAGCGGACCTGGTAGACGGCGTCGCCCAGGCAGAGCAGCTCATCGACAGGCCCCATGAGCTCCAGGGCGATGCGCAGCCCCTCAATGTTGCAGTGCAGGTCGCCGACGATACCGAGCTTCATAGCTGGCACTCACAGCACTCAACTGGCACTCGATTGCGCAAGACCTCAGAATTGGCTCTGCACATCATGATCACCCTGAGCCTGTCGAAGGGTCCCTCGACGGGCTCGGGATGGCGTCCCTCGACGGGCTCGGGATGGAGCGTTGGATCCGCTTCTCCCGATTCGTCGTCGTTGGTTGTTCGCCACGTCTGCTGCCCCGGGAAAGCTCCACAAGGGCCTCGTAATCGCCGCGAATCAGCGCTTCCTTCTTTCTTCGTGACCAAGTCTTGACCTGACGCTCACGGAGGAATGCCTCGTACGGCGAAGGCAACCCGCACGAGTAGACGAGCACAACCGGCAGGCGGCGGGCTGTGTAGGCGCCTCCCTCCCCGGCCTGATGCTGCGCAAGGCGGACCTCCAAGTTGGTGGTCGAGCCCGTGTAGTACGACCCGTCCGCGCACCGCAGCATGTAGAGGTAGCCATCCATCTCTATCAGTCTACCGCAAGGCCTGGAGGGCGGGCGGACGGTGGCGCTTCGGGGTGGAGGGGAGGGCGGGCTAGCGCTCTTGTATCGTTATCGTGTCGATCACGTCCCCGACCGCGATCTGCTGGACGATGTCCATGCCGGAAATGACGTGGCCGAAGGCCGTATACTGGCCGTCCAGCGCATGGGAAGCCCCCAGCATGATGAAGAACTGGCTGCCGCCTGAATCCGGATCGCGGCTTCGAGCCATGCCCAACACTCCCGTCTCGAAGCTGGACCCCTCGAACTCACCGGGAATGGTGTACCCCGGGCCACCGGTCCCCGTTCCCGTAGGGTCGCCGCCCTGAATGACGAAGCCGGGCTCCACCCGATGGAAGGTTAGGCCGTCGTAGAAGCCCTTGCAGGACAGGAAGACGAAGCTGTTGACGGTGATCGGTGCGTCCTCGGGCGACAGCTCCAGTTCGATGTCGCCCTTCGCGGTGCTGATGGTGGCGACGTACGTTTTGTTCGTGTCGATCATTATGTCAGGCGCCGCCGAGAACTGCTTCTCGCCGGACTTCTGGCACTGGTCGGCGAAGCTCATGGTTCCTCCTTCAGTCGGCGTGTCGCCGGTCGATTCATCACCTCCGTTGCCGCCGCATGCCGCTACGAAAAACGCCAGGATGGCGGCGGCGACGGCCAGAACGAGGAGTCTTTTCATCAGGCCGTCCCGTCTATTCGAAGATCGCGCTCACCACTTCTTCGATGCTGCGCTGCACATCCAGGTCGTCCGTGAGCGCCCAGACGACGGCCACCTGGCAGGCCCGCCGCGGCGTGATGCCTTCCGCGATCATGCGCCCGGCGTAGATCAGAAGGCGAGCGCTTACGCCCTCGCTCAGACCGTGCTCTTTCAGGTTGCGGACCTTCTCGCCGAGCTTGGCTAGGTCCTCGGCCGTCGCCATGTCCACGCCGCTCTCGTGCTCGATGATGCGCGCCTCGATCTCCCGCGGCGGATGGCCGAACTCGATCGAGATGAACCGCTGCCTGGTGCTGTGCTTCAGGTCCTTGAGCGCGCTCTGGTAGCCCGGGTTGTAGGAGATGACCAGCAGGAAACCCTCGGCCGCCTCCAGCACCTGTCCCTTCTTCTCGATGGGAAGAATGCGACGGTGGTCTGTGAGCGGGTGGATGAGCACGGTGGTGTCCTTCCGGGCCTCCACCACCTCGTCCAGGTAGCAGATAGCGCCCGCCTTCACTCCGCGGGTGAGGGGGCCGTCGATCCAGCGGGTCGTCTCGCCCTCCAGCAGGTAGCGGCCGACGAGGTCCGATGCCGTCAGGTCTTCGTGGCAGGCCACGGTCACCAGAGGCAGCGCCTGCGTGGTCTCGGTGGCGCCCGACCCCGACTTAGACCCGCTCGTGACGTCCTTGATGATGGTGAGGGGCCGGCCGAGCTTCCACGCCATGTATTCGATGAAGCGGGTCTTGCCCACGCCCGTGGGCCCCTTCAGAAGGACCGGGATCCTCTGACGGAAGGCGGCGCTGAAGAGGTCTATCTCATCGGAGATAGGCAGATAGAACGGCTCCTTTACAGGATGGTACTCTTCGATGGCGTACTGTCGGTACGCGCCCTCGGTCTCTTCCTCTGTCAGCGTCATCTCGTCATCCCACCCGCGTCTGCAACTTCGACCACGACTCCTCCACGACCCGCCGCAGGTCCTCGAGGGAGCCGTCATTCTCGATCACGACGTCCGCGTAGGAGCGCCGCTTCTCGTTGGAGAGCTGCGCCCGGATACGCGTCTCGGCCTGCTCCGGCGTCAGTCCGTTGCGCTCGAACAGCCGCCGGCGGACCGTCTCCGGCGAGGCCATCACCAGCCATACCTCGTCTACCAAGGGCACCCAGTGGGCCTCGATCAGGACCGCGGCTTCCAGCACGGCAACGGAGGCACCCTCCGCACGCAGCTCCTCCAGCCGCTCCTGCATCATCGCCCGCATGGCGGGCCAGACGATCTCCTCCAGCCGCCGGCGCGCTTCCGGGTCGCCAAAGACCTTCCCGCCCAGCGCACGGCGGTCGATTTCTCCGTCCGGCCCCACCACCTCGGGGCCGAAGGCCTCGACCACCGCCCGATACGTTTCGGTGCCCTTGCGATACGCCTCGTGGCCCACCTTGTCGGCGTCGATGATGACGGCGCCGTACTCGGCGAGCTGCTGGGAGACGAGTGATTTGCCGCCGGCGATGCCGCCGGTAAGGCCGATAGCGCGCATGCCTCCTCCGCAAACTTTCGCCGGCGCTGCCCCCAAGTGCGGCAGGCAGGCACCGGCGACGCGCTCATTGTAACAGACCGCCTGGGAGGAGGCACGAGGCTCATGGGCCACAGCAAAGTGGAGACGACCTTGCAGGGTGCGGCCTACGGAGCAACCGCGCCAGCTCTTGACCAAGAGCGCCGATACGGGCCTACGGATGCATCACAGAAATGCGACTGGTGCTCGGAGCGTCGCGGCAGGCTGTCTAGGTCATGTATGATGTGTACGCTTGGCAGGCGGAGAAGACAAGGAGGGCGTGGAATTGCGCATACCGGCTTGGATTTCCTTCCTGCTGTTGGCGTGGGGTGCGCTATCCGCCATCGTGATCGCGTTCCTGGCTGTAGCTTTGGCCACTGGTAGAGACACCAAAGAGCGTGATGCGGAGGTCGCTGGGGCACAGGTCACGGCAACGTCAACGGCCGACGCAACATCGATCGCCAAAGTGCAGACAGTGGTGGCGGAAACCACAGAGCAGGCGTATGTCAATGCGCTACAAACGCTAGCGGCACCGACCGCCACTCCCAAGCCCACAAGAACACCAAGACCGACACCCAAGCCCCACTATGACCTAAGACTGGTCTCCTTCAGTTGCACCGTCGAATATGGCTTCATCATCGTAGAGGGATTCGTAGAGAACGTTGGTGGGGCGAGGCTGGAAGACGTAGAGGCGGTAGGGATCTTTTCGGATGCGAATGGAACGCCGATCAGTTCCAGTTCCGCCTTGATTGACTATAGGCCGTTACTGCCAGGGCAGTCGTCGCCCTACAAGGTCATGGACAGTTACAACCCGGCTATGCAGGGGTGTTCCGTGCAGTTCAAGGAATTCTGGGGGCCAGCGTACCGAACCGACTATTCGGGGACGCCACTCGGACAATGAGCCTAGCGCGCCGTGGGAAGCCGGATCGCTAGGCCTGTCAGGAGCACACTCGCAACCTCGCAGCATTTCAAACTGACCCACTGCCGGCACGAGGAACGGGCCCCTAACAATAACGGCGTGGTGCACGGAGCGGGCGATGCCTCATCGCCTCTGCGAAACGAAGCAGGGACACGAGTTTCTGCCACGCAAGAAGGTCAAGACGAAATCGCAGAAGTCTGACCCGCGCACGGTGCGATGCCGCCCAATCCACTAGGTGCATGGAGCACCCACACCGGTAACGGACTCACAGAAGGGAGGCCACGATCGATCGATCTGGACGGTGAATGGCCGCCATCGGATTGGCGAAGTATAATGGCTCATCTGCGCGCCTTGGCACTGGCAAACACGTCGGTAAGAAGGGTGGCCTAGCGGTGGATATCCTAGCTATTGTACTTCTCCTTCTGGTGATAGGGGCGGCAATCGTGTGGGTAATCTACAATTCCCGCCCGGGGGCGTTCGCATTCGACACCGAGGTTCCGCCACAGGAAGTGATCGAGCAGGCTGTTGTCGTCTATGCGATGGCGGGGTGGTCTACTACTTCGCGTAGCGGCAACCAGGTAACGTTCGTGCGGGAGTCACGGCCTAGTTGCTGCCTGGCCGCAGCACTGGCAGTCGTGTTCATCCTGCCCGCGCTTCTCTACATGGTTCTCTGGCGCGAGACCGACACGGCCTCGGTCACTGTGTTCCCTGACGAGGTAGTTGTGACATGGAATCGAAGATCGTCGGGACACTTGGTGGCACGAGATGTGGTCGATGCGGTGGCCAGACTTGAGTCGAGCCGAAGCCGGAAGGACTCAGGGCGGACGTTGCCGGCTCGAGAAGCCTGCCCCAAGTGCGGTGCAATGGTGCCGGAGTCGAACAAGTACTGCGGCGAGTGCGGCGAAAGGGTGGGGTAGGGAACGCCGCTTGAGCGCGGGGCCAGACTGAAGGATCCTTACCCAGGCACGCGTCGCATGCGGCTCGCCCTTGGCGACGCCTGGCCAATTGAACACTCCCCTAGTCGTCGTCCAGCGGTCGGTACTGGGCGTCAATGGACCGGTCGTCGTCGCCGTCGTCCCGGGGTGGGGGCGGGCGCCGTCCCCTGCTCCAGATGAAGCGCAGAGGCCCCGCTGTGCGACGTCCACGCCAGAAGAAGGGCAAGACGACGGGAATGAGCAGTACCGCGGGAAAGAGCCGCCAGAGCACCAGCGCGGCCAGGGGCAGGAGGATAAGCAGCCCCACGGGGCTTGGGTACCAGCGCCAGCCCGCGAGGTTGCGCAGGCCGCCGGGGCCGGCGACACGACGGGCCAGCAGCACAACGCCTGTCAACAGCCCAAGCAACAGCAGGCCGGCAGCGATGGTGATAGTGAGCGCGTAGATCATGGTCCCGACACTGAGATCATACCACCCGCCGAGGCGGCTAAGGATGTAGGGCGAGGGCTTCGCTCAGATCCCGGCCGGACGTTCGGCGACGCCAGCCTTGGGCTCGTCGGGGCCGTAACATTCTTGCAACACGCTCTCCGCCCCACCGCGGGTAGGATGGACATAGCGGCAGATTAAGCCAAGATGAATACTAAGCCAAGGAGGGAGATGAAGCGGTTCCAGGGGTGGCGTCGAGTGCGTCAGGCGGTGCAGATAACGGCGTTACTGCTCTTCCTGTATCTGCTTCTAGGTACGTCGGGGGACGGCGGCACCTTCCTGCCCCACGACCTCTACTTCCGGCTCGACCCGCTGGCGGGGATCTCGGCCATGCTGTCCAGCCGGAGATGGATCGCTCCGCTGGCGTTGGGCCTTGCCACGCTCCTGCTTGCGCTGGCGGTAGGGCGTGCCTGGTGCGGCTGGATATGTCCGCTGGGCACGCTCATCGATTGGACGCCGGCGCGGCGTCCTCGCTGGAAGAGGCCGGACATCCCCTCCTACTGGCGCCAGGGCAAGTACTTCCTGTTCTTCACTGTCCTGCTTGCCGCTCTGGCGGGCGGCCTGACGTTGCTCGTCCTGGACCCGATCACCATCGTGTTCAGAACCGTGGCGGGGGTGGTGCTACCGGCCTTGGGCGTTGGGCCGGAAGCTCAAGGCTCCGTGCCGGCCGAGCAGGACTTCTTCCTGCCGAATCTGCTCATGGCCGTCTTGCTCGCTGCCGTCCTGGCTCTCAACGTCGTCCGGCCGCGCTTCTGGTGCCGCTTTCTCTGCCCTCTGGGCGGCCTGCTTGGGCTCGTATCCAACGTCGCTCAGATTCGGCACAAGGTGGACGAGGGGAAGTGCCAGCCCTGCCGTCTGTGCACCTTGAGTTGTCCGACAGGCGCCGTTGACCCGGACGCGGGCTTCGCGGCCAGCGCCGCCGAGTGCACGACGTGCCTGAATTGCGTGGATGCGTGTCCCAGGGGAGCGATCTCCTTCAGCGGGCGGTGGGGGCTGCCCGTCCTTGCACCGCAGGACCTATCACGCCGTAGCTTCGTGTACTCGCTGGGGGCGGGCGCGATCGGCGCTGCGCTCCTGTGGACCCTCCCCGCGCTGAACAAGAAGAACGCACAGGTCATCAGGCCGCCCGGCACCGACGAGGATCGCCTTTCAGACCAGTGCATCCGCTGTGGCGAATGTGTCAGAGTCTGCCCGACAGGCGGCCTCCAGCCGACCTACTCCTCCGCTCTTTGGGACGTGCTGTGGACGCCGGCACTCCAGCCGCGCCGCGGCTACTGCGACTATTCGTGCAACTCCTGCGGCCAGGTCTGCCCCACCGGGGCGATCCGCGGGTTGTCGCTGGAGGAGAAGCAGCGCACCGTGATCGGCGTGGCCGTGTTCGACGAGGAGCGCTGTTTGGCTTGGGCCGGGGGCCGTGGGGATCATTGCGATCTCGATTGCGCGAAAGCCTGTCCCGTGCCCGAAGGGGCGATTCGCACGTCGGCGGAGGGCGGGAGAGGCTTCGGCCGCGGCGGTGGGAGGGGGGAACCTATCGTGGTGTCTGACCTGTGTACGGGCTGCGGCATCTGCGAGTACGTGTGCCGCGTCGAGGGTGAGGTGGCGATCCGAGTCCTACCGGTGCCCGGCTGACCGCCGGACACCCGGGCACCGCACGAATGCTGTAGCCTGGGGTCGGTAGGCTTCGTGATCAGCACGCGCAACGGAGGTGAGTCAAGTGGCATCGCTCCTGGACCTGGTTCGGAGGCCGGCTCCCGCGCCGTGGCGGGACGGCGAGAAGATCCCGTGGCACGATCCCGCCTTCAGCGAGAGGATGCTCATCGAGCATTTGACGCAACGCCACGACCGCGCCAGCAGGCGCTTCAAGATCATTGACGTCCACGTGGAGTGGATTCACCGGCGCGTCCTGGAAGGAAGGCCGGCGCGGGTGCTCGATCTTGGATGCGGACCCGGCCTCTACACGAGCCGCCTGGCCCGCCTGGGGCACGAATGCGTAGGCATCGACTTCTCACCCGCATCGATAGCGTACGCCGTCGATTGCGCTCAAAGAGAGAGCCTGGCGTGCGAATACCGCGAGGAGGATATCCGGCGGGCGGACTACGGCACCGGGTTCGATCTGGTTATGCTCATCAACGGCGAACTCAACGTATTCCGGCCGGAGGACGCGAAGACGATCCTGCGGATGGCGCACGATGCGCTGGCCGACGGTGGGACGCTCTTGCTCGAACCGCACATGTTCGATGCGGTACGGGGTTCCGGCGTACCGTCGTCATCGTGGTACTCGGCTGAGCGGGGCCTGTTCTCGGACGAGCCGCATCTCTGCCTCCAGGAGCGCTCGTGGGACGCTGCCACGAACACCGCCACGGACCGTTACTTCATCGTCGACGCGGCGACCGGCGAGGTCAGCCTCTACGCGGGGACGACGCAGGCCTACTCGGATGACGAGTACCGCTTGCTCATGGCTGAGTGCGGGTTCGGGAACGTCGAGTTCTATCCCTCGCTGACCGGAGACACAGACGGACCACAGGACGACCTGATGGTGATAGTGGCGCGGAAAGGCACACCGTCAAGGTAGGCGGCCCGGTCAGAACGTCCCGCCGCCCGAGTCCGGCACCCCTTGCTGAGGCCGGCCGCCGTATCAGGTGAGGATCGCCGGCGGGGAATCCGTGACGCGATCCGTTACCACCGAGACCATGTACCCGGCGAAGAGCAGCAGGCCGACCAGGAGATGGAGCTGCACGTTCTGGCCCATGGCGGGCATGAGGGCGTACGGGTTGTCGTACTGCGCGCGGATGCCCTGATATACCTTCAGCGCGAGCGGGATCGCCAGCAGAGCGATCAGCGTTGGGCGCGCCATGACGCCCAAAGAGGCCGCGATCGCCACGGCGACGAAGGCGCCGCCCACGGCGAAAAGGAACCCCTGCGTGACCACGAACTGGCTGAAGCGAACCGGGAGCGTGCGCTTCCCCACCGCGGCGTCGCTGCTTCGATCTGGGATCTCGTTGACGTACAGGACCATTGCGATCAGTATCGCGACGGGGATCGACGCGACAAACGGCTCCACCGTGAGGCTCTGCGTCTGCACCACGTAGGCGCCGAGCACCATGACGGGCCCGAAGCCCAGGGCGACCGTCAGCTCGCCGAGACCGCGGTGGACGAGGCGGAACGGCGGGGCCGTGTAGACGATGCTGATCACCACGCCCACTATGCCGATGATCAGGAGCTCGGTGGAGGCGCGGGTAACTACCAGATAGAGCCCCAGGCCGATGCCGACGGCGTATGCGGCGGCCGAGATCGCGATCATCCGAGGCAGCGTGACCAGGCCGTACTGGATGACACGCGATCCGCCGCTGTACTGGGTCGGGGTGACGTTGGCCTCGTCGGCGCCGGAGAGCGCATCGAAGACGTCGTTCGCCACGTTCAGGCCGATGTGGATCGCCGCCGCCGCGATCATCGTGGCAATGGCGAGCCACCAGCTAAAGAAACCGTCATTGGCCGCGATGCCGATGCCCAGGAGAACCGGGACGATGGTCGCCGTGAGGAACGGGAGGCGCGTGGCGAGGAAGAAGGTCCACAACGGGGGAAGACGCGGCTTCACCGCGGCGTCGCGCTCTCGCGACAGTCGAGCCATGTAGCGCCTGGCCTGGGCGTTGGACCGTTCCGAGTATTCGAAGAAGGGCGTCTCGGCCTCATCCCATCCCCAGGCGCGCTCCGGCCGCATGACCATCTCGTCGCCCTCGGGAGAGAGGCGACCCCAGAGCGACAGGTAGCGGCGCTCGTCGTAGCCGACACCGGGCTGCGGCTGGATGTGGCTGGCGGTGAGATTCACTTCGCGGTCTGCCGGCAGCGATACGCCCGTCCGCCCGATGCGGACCTCGCCGCGGGCCGCGTCGGTACGGAATTGAGCGGGGGTCTGCATGGGATAACCGTCGTCGCCGATCCAGGAGACAGTCAGGTGTGGGTAGTCGTCGAGTTTGGCGAAGAGCTCGCTGTCGATATTCATCGGACCTCCGGAGCGACTGCCTGTTGGGGCTCGTTCTGAACGTCGCCCTCCTCCCACCATGTGAGCCGGCGGGGAGTGATCTCGATAAGCGAGCGCTCGAAGAAGAGCGGCAGGGCGATGCGCTTGCCGAGAAAGAAGTCGATGCTCGGCTCCTTCTCGCGCCACAGCGGAAGGACCTGGGTCCAGGTCTCGTGCGGGTCGTCCTCGATCACTCTGGCATCGCCCTGGACCGTGCAGCGGGTGGTGAGGCCGCCGCAGGCGACCGGATCGGTGATCGCGACGCTCACCTTGCCGTTGCGCTTAATATGCTCCAGCTTCTTCGAGAAGAGGACGCTGGAGGTCATGTAGATGCGGTCGCCGTCCCACAGAGGAATGAGCGGGTGCGTGACCGGCTGACCCCTGGCTCCGATCACGGTCAGTTCGCTCACAAGCGCCGCTCTGAGTAGCTCGTCGACGGGTGGCGGTATCCAGCTCATGTTCTCGCCTCCACACAATGCGATGCGCTTACCCATTGTGGTCGATGGCGGACTTGAAATCCAGAAACCGGATCGGCCCCGATGGTCGCGCGAGTGCCCGGCCCAGGGCGCTGCTCCACCCCGGATAGAAGCTGCGCCATTCTTGGACGCGGGTTTGCGGTCGCTGCGCGCGGCCGCGTCGTGGTCGTCTAGGAGTAGCGCTCCTCTTTCCACGGGTCGCCGCGGATGTGATAGCCGTACATCTCCCAGAAGCCGGGGTGCTCGTCGGCCATGAACTGCAGGCCGCGCACCCATTTGGCGCTCTTCCAGAAGTACAGATGTGGGATCACGAGCCGCAGCGGGCCGCCGTGCTCCGGCGTGAGCGGCTCGCCGTTGTGGCTGCGGGCCAGCATCACACCATCCTCCATCAGATCCTGGAGGGAAACGTTGGTGGTGTAGCCGCCGTACGAGTGGACCATCACGTGGCGCGCCTCAGGCTTCGGCCGGACGTGTTCCATCAGGTCCCGAAACGAGACGCCTTCCCACTCGTTGTCCAGCCTGCTCCAGCCGGTAACGCAGTGGATGTCGGCCACCGAGGTGGTCCGGGGGAGCGCCAGCAGTTCCTCCCACGTAAGGGTGAGTTCTTCTTCCACCGCACCCACGATGGCGAGCCGCCATTCCTTCAGGTCGATGTGCGGCGTCATGCCTTGGGTCAGGACGGGGAAGCGCTCGGTCAGCCTCTGGCCGGGAGGCACGCGGTCGCCATGGAGCTCGCGCTCGCGGTCAGATCGGCGAAGGATGTTGAGGGCCATTACTGTCCTTTCAAGCTTTCTGGGCCTGTCTACTCATCATATGGAGGGGCGACGAAGGGAATCAAGCGAGCTTGGCCCAGGCTTGGTGGGGCGGGGTAGCCGACGCAGCGCGTCCACGAGCCTTTCCCAACTGTGCGGTTTCGCTATCATGCTATCTGCGGAGAGGAACCTCGCGTGCCGTATACGATCATCGATACCTGCATCGGCTGCACGGCCTGCACGAAACGCTGCCCGACGGAAGCGATCTCCGGCGTGCGGAACGAGATCCATGTTATCGACGCCGACCTGTGCATCGAGTGCGGCGCCTGCGGTGTCGTCTGTCCGCCGGAGTCGATCCTGGACGAGGTGGGCGACCTCTGCCGGCACTTCCCGCGCAAGGAGTGGCCGAAGGCCATCGTCATAGAGGACAACTGCATCGGCAGCGGGTGCGAGCTGTGCATCCAGATCTGTCCTTTCGACGCCTTGTCGCTGGGGGATACGAAGCGACAGGTGAACGACTACTTCGGCGTGGCGGTGCTCAACGAGAGGCGCTGCACGGGCTGCCGGCTGTGTGAGGACTCCTGCGGCTGGGGCGCCATCTTCATCGACCCACCGCGGGAGCTGCTCAAAAAGGACGCTTGGGTGAGTGAGGCGGCCGCGGAGCCGGCGGAGGTACCCGCAGGCTAGCTTCCGAGCGAGTAATCCTCACGGACTCCTGTGCACCGCCACGGGGGTTTTGCTATCTTCCCAGCGTGGCCGAGACCTTGAAGCTTAAGGTGCAACGGCTCCACCCGGAGGCGCGCATTCCCACGCGGGCAACGGCCGGCGCGTCCGGCCTGGACCTCTACGCCTGCCTCCCGGACGGGGATGTCGTGCTTGGACCGGACCCGGTGCGGGTGCCGGCGGGAGTGGCGCTGGAGTTCCCTGCCGGCTACGACGTGCAGGTGCGCCCTCGCTCCGGTCTCTCGCTGCGGGGCGTGAGCGTGGCCTTCGGCACCATCGATAGCGACTACCGAGGCGAGGTACTGGTGACGATGTGGGCGTTCGGGTCGCGCGGAGAGCACTTGGTGCGGCACGGCGACCGGATCGCTCAGTTGGTGGTGACGTCGCTGGCGGACCTGCCGGTGGTCGAGGTAGAAGCGCTGACCGCGAGCGCGCGGGGCACCGGCGGCCACGGCTCTACCGGGACGTAGGCGTCACTCGTCGCTACGCTGCAAGAAGACGAACTCGTACACGATGGCGGCGATGCCCGCGCCGATGAGCGGTCCCAGCCAGTAAATCCAGTGGTCGCTCCAGACGTTGGCCGCGACCGCCGGGCCGAATGAGCGCGCCGGGTTCATCGAGCCACCGGTGAGCGGGATGGCCACCAGTTGGCCCACCAAGTAGGTGACGCCGACGGCCACCGGGGCCAAGTGAGTGAGCCCTTTCGGGTCCAGGACGGCAGCGAAGAAGACGAAGACCAGCGCGAAGGTGAGCACAGCCTCAATGAGCAGGCCGGCCCCGGCACCGTTACCAAGCTGGTCCTCGAGGAGGATTGCGGGCTCGGTGGTGGACCCCAGGCTGCTGGCACCGAGGCCGAGTTCCATCGGCGCCGCGATGACACCTTTGAGGAGCAGCGAGCCGAGGACGGCGGCGAGGATCTGCCCGCCGACGAAGAGGGCGGCCGTCGACACCTTGATCTTGCCGGTGATAGCGGCGGCGAAGGTGACCGCCGGGTTGATGTGGCCGCCCGAGATCTTCACGACGGCCGCCATCATCGCCATCAACGCCAAGCCGTTCGCGATGGCGACTGTGACCACGAAGCCGGGCGCCGGAATGCTGGTCGCGGAGCGCACCTCGGCGTACCAGGCGTTGGCAACCACGAAGGCGCCCGTGCCGAGGAAGACGAACAGCCCCGTCGCGATGAATTCCGCCGCCACCGAGCGCCACGTCCTGAGAGTGAAATCCTCTGGTTGGAATCCCAGTTGGATCGCCATGTCTGTCTGCCTCCTTCCCATCCGGGTACTGGCTGGCACCCGGGAAGCACACGGCCGTCCGGCTGGCGAAATGCTACCAGAGACGGAGAAAGGGATCAAGCGTTTGATCGGTTCTCGCCATCGCCGGGGGGCCGTGTTGGGACGGTAGAACGACGCGAGCGGCGCGTGCGACGAGGACCGACCACGCGCGGCAGAGCGCCGCGATGTCACCCTTGCGCAGGTTCGTTGCCTCGTGTGAGGTTGCCGGACCGGTGCTCCTGTTATTAAACTGTTAGCAAAAGCACGTACTTGTGGAATCTGCGCTGACAACCCAGCGCTTGCGGGTATTGACAAGGATCGGCGGGTCGTGGCGGCGGGATTTCCGGGTGCGGCTATATATCGATTCGCGCCGCGGTTGCGGCCAGGAAACATCGCATCGCAAGGAAGGAGAGTATGACAATGGCGAAGAGTCTGGCAGGAAGCAAGAGCCTCGACAATCTGAAGGAGGCGTTTGCCGGAGAATCACAAGCGAACCGGCGATATCTCTACTTCGCTCGGGCGGCTGACATCGAAGGGTACCCCGACATCGGTGGGCTGTTCCGCGACACCGCGGAGGCTGAGACGGGCCACGCGTTTGGCCACCTGGACTTCCTGAAGGAAGTCGGGGACCCGGTGACCGACACGCCGATCGGGCACACCGAGGACAACCTGAAGTCCGGCGTGGAGGGCGAGACCTATGAGTACACGCAGATGTACCCCGGGTTCGCCAAGACCGCGCGGGAGGAGGGATTCGAGGAGCTGGCCGAGTGGTTCGAAACGCTGGCGAGGGCGGAGCGCTCTCACGCCGGGCGGTTCACGAAGGGCCTCGAGGCGGTAGCCGGCAAGGAGCCCGCCGACGCGGTAATGCAGTAGTCGGTAGGCCCTCGCACGATCCGGCGGCACGGCAGGGAGCATCATGGTTGACGACGGACGCTGGCGGCGCAGCGCGGGAGGTTCGCCGTGCGCGCTGACGGCGCGAGGGGAAAGGACTCCCAGTTGACATGACTATTGAACCGACCACCGAGCTCTACTGGGACGAGGAGGCGTACGAGGAAGAGTCGCGCAGGGTCTATGAGGTCTGCCACGGGTGCCGACTCTGTGCGACTCTCTGCCCCGCGTTTCCCCGGCTCTTAGAGATAACGGACGGAGTGGACGGCGACCTGGAGCAGCTGAGCGCCCCCGACTACAAGGACGTCATCGACCTCTGCTACCAGTGCAAGCTCTGCTATGTGCGGTGTCCGTACACCCCGCCGCACAGGTACGAGCTGGACTTCCCCCGGATGATGCTGCGGGCGAAGGCGCTCTACGTCCGCAAGCACGGCATGAAGCTCCAGGACCGCGTGATGGGGGACACGGACCGGCTCGGTACGCTGGGCGGCATGGCCGCGCCCATGTCGAACTGGCCGAGCAGCATAGGGCCGGCCCGGTTCGTCATGGAGAAGACCCTGGGCGTGCACCGTCGGCGGCTCATGCCCCGTTTCCACCGGCAGAGTTTCGCCGCCTGGTTCCGCAAGCGGACGCCGCCGGCGGAAGCCGGGGAGACGAAGGGGAAGGTGGCGCTCTTCTATACGTGCTACGTCAACTATAACGATCCGGAGGTCGGCAAGGCCGCGGTGGAGGTGCTGGAGCGTAACGGTCTTGAGGTCGCCTGCCCCGAGCAGCAGTGCTGTGGCATGCCGTACCTGGACGGCGGCGACATCGAGGCGGCGACCAAGAAGGCGCGCTTCAACGTCAGCTCTCTTGGCGCGGCGGTGGAGGAAGGATTCGACGTTGTCGTTCCGGGTCCGACCTGCAGCTACATGCTCAAGCAGGAGTACCCAGGGTTGTTGGGAGAGGAGGCCAGGGCGGTCTCGTCTCACACGTTCGACCTCTCCGAGTACCTGATGAGGCTGCACGGACAGGGAGGTCTAGACACCTCGTTCGCCGGAAGCCCCGGCAAAGTGGTCTATCACTTGCCGTGCCATCTGCTGGCCCAGAACATCGGCTTCCCGTCTCGGGACCTCATGGGCCTCATCCCAGGCACGACCGTGGAGATGGTGGAGCGCTGCTCGGGACACGACGGGACCTGGGGCGTCAAGAAAGAGTATTTCGACCTATCGATGAAGGTGGGGCGGCGGCTCTTCGAGGACGTGACGGAGGCGCAGCCGGCCATGGCGGCTACCGATTGCCCGCTGGCGGCGACGCAGATCGAACAGGGTACAGGTGTCAAGCCTGTCCACCCCGTGCAGGTGCTGCAGGCCGCGTACGGCCCCCGGGAGGTGAAAGGCGAGAAATGAAAGAGATAACGCTGGCGGAAGTCAAGGACCCTACTGAATATGAACCGCTGCGGGAGGACTTCCGCCGTCGGATCATCGACCTGAAGAAGCGCCGGCGCCTGTCAGTGGGCGACCGCGTCTCTCTGGTGTTTGAGAACCGGGACACCGTGCTCTTCCAGATCCAGGAGATGGTAAGGGCGGAGCGCATCACGGCCCCCGACGCCATGCAGGAGGAGATCGACGTCTACAACAAGTCGGTCCCCGGGGCCGGCGAGCTGAGCGCGACGATGTTCATCGAGATCACGGAGGGGGATGCCGTACGGGAGGAGCTGGACCGGCTGATAGGCGTGAACGAGTCGCTCGTGCTTCGGATCGGCGGCGACCACGCGATCCCGGGCGTGTTCGAGCCCGGCTGGAGCCGGGAGGACCGGGTGGCCGCCGTGCAGTACGTCAAGTTCCAGCTGACGGCGGAGCAGAGCGAGGCGTTCAGAGCCGGTGTGGAGCCCGTGGTGGTCGAGATCGACCACCCGAACCTCCAGGCGCGGGCCGAGATGCCGGACGATGTGCGGCGGGCTCTGGCGGAGGACCTGACCGCCACCGACTAGCCGCAGCCGAGCGGTTCGTCTCGTGGTTGTCTATCGGGGCCGGAGGAATGCGACGGCCTAGGCTGCCGTTGGCCCTCCCTCGGCCGCCAGAACCGTGTTCACGAGGAGCATGGCGCGGGTCATCGGCCCGACGCCGCCCGGAACGGGCGTGATCGCGCTCGCCTTCTCGCTTACGGCGGCGAAGTCCACGTCGCCCGCCAGGCGGCGTCCACTCTTCTTGGAGGGGTCCGGCACGGGCGTGGTGCCCACATCGATGACCACGGCACCGTCCCGTACCATGTCCGCGGTGATCGATCCCGGTTGGCCCATGGCGGCGACCAGGATCTCGCCCCGGCGGGTCATCTCCGCGAGGTCCGGTGTCCCGGTGTGGCAGACCGTTACGGTGGCGTTCGCGCCGGGGCGCTTCTGCATCAGCAGGACGGCGAGCGGCCTGCCGACCAGGTTCGAGCGCCCGCAGACCACGACGTGCTTGCCTTCCGGCGAGTGGCCGCTGCGGATGAGGAGCTGCTGGACCCCGGAGGGCGTCGCGGGAAGGAAGGTCGGCAGGCCGCGCAACATCTTGCCCTGGCTGGCGGGATGGAGGCCATCGACGTCCTTGGCCGGGTCGACGGCGGCGATGACCGTGTCCTCGTCGACGTGATCGGGCAGGGGCGTCTGCACGATCTGGCCGTGCCAGGCCGGGTCGGCGTTGATGCGCTGGACGAGCTCGATGATCTCCTCCTGCGAGGTGGACTCCGGTACGCGGTGAACGTGGGACGTGATGCCCAACTCGGCGCAGTCACGCTCCTTGTGGCGCACGTAGGTCACTGAGGCGGGGTTCTCGCCGACGAGGACGACGGCGAGGCCGGGCTCGATGCCGCGGGCACGCAGCGTCTCCACCCTCGGCTTCAGATCTTCCCGGATCTGCTGGGCGATGGCGTTTCCGTCGATGATCTCAGCGGTCATGGCACCTCCAATGCGAGTATGGCCCAAGGTTGGAGCGAGGGTGAAGGGGGCCGGCTGCCTGGGCCGAGAGAACGCGGTAGACTGCGGGCGGAGCGCCTCCAATGCGAATATGGCCCAAGGTGGAGAGAGGGAGAAGGGGGCTGGCTGCCCGGACGGAAAGAACGCGGTGGACTGCGGGCGGGGCACCTCCAATGCGAGTATAGCCCAAGGTGGAGGGAGGGTACAGGGGTTGGCTGTCCGGGCGGAGGCAACGCGGCGGTCGCCTGCTTGGCTGGAAGGGGAATGAAAACTACGTTTAGTTGACGAGTTATCCCTGTCAGGTTTCGGACGTATGAGCTAAACTTGAGAGACCATGGAGCCAGCGTATCAAACTGATTTGATCGAGCTGTATCACATGGATTGCCGCAGTTGGCTGGGAGAGCGGCACGACAATTCGATTCATGCGGTCGTTACCGATCCTCCTTACGGCATGCTTGAGTACTCTCGCAAGGAACTCACAAAGCTGCGCGCTGGCCGGGGTGGGGTGTGGCGCATCCCTCCGACGATCGGCGGGAGCAAGCGGGCTCCCTTGCCACGATTCACGGTTCTCTCGGAGTCTGAACTCACCTACCTGTTTGAGTTCTTTCAGGAATGGGCAGAACTAGTCATCCGCGTGCTCACTCCTGGCGGGCACGTACTCCTTGCCACAAGCCCGTTGCTCAACTACGTCGTGTCGCAGGCACTTGTTAGCGCCGGATTCGAGAAGCGCGGAGAGGTTGTCCGGTTAGTACGTACCCTTCGGGGTGGCGATCGCCCGAAGGGCGCCGAAGCTGAGTTCCGGCAGGTGAGCGCGATGCCTCGCTCCTGCTGGGAGCCATGGCTCGTATTCCGGAAGCGGCTGGAAGGAACCCTCGCACATAACCTGCGAACCTGGGGGACGGGCGCCCTGCGCCGCCCTTCGGAAGACGTCCCGTTTCCGGATGTCATTGCGAGTGGCAGGACTCCCAGAGACGAGAAGCGCATGGCTCCTCACCCGAGCCTGAAACCGCAAGCGTTCTTGCGGCAGGTCGTGCATGGCGCGTTACCGCTTGGGCAAGGGATCGTCTTGGACCCGTTCGCGGGAAGTGGTTCCACACTCGCTGCGGCCCAGGCGATCGGCTACAAAGCAATCGGCGTCGAGTCAGACGATCGGTACGTCGAGATGGCGAAGGAGGCCATTCCGCGCCTCGCAACAGCTAGGCCTGCTGTCTACTCCGCGGTTGTGGTCCATACGTTGGATCAAGATACAGCGGGTTTGCAAGCAGTTTTTCCTTCCCAGAGCGAAGAATCGATGCCGTAGGCGTTCGTCGTGACGTTCCTCGGCGCCCGCTGAAACTCCAGTCTTCTTCTTGCAGTTGGGCGATCAGTACGCGCACGAATCTCGTCGGTTGTCTGTTCTCGATGGGCTGGGTTTGTGTATCGACCTGGTGCTGGAAGATCATGATCCAGCCACTTTCGATATTGTGACCCTGCCAACTCTCGTGGCGAGACGCTTTCACTTCGATTCCTTGGCCTCCTTGAAGCACGGCGTCCCCTGGGTATGTACCTATTGGCAAGAGATCCGGCCGCCCGTTGTGGAACTGGTTCTTGACGAGAGAGGCGCTCTGTCTCGACGTGGACTGCACCGCCAGCTCGCTCAGTACGCCGCTGAACGTAGCGGCTTCGAGGATTTCTTCTAGGCGATCCCATCCCTTCTCTGTCAGAAAGCGGTTGACATTGTGCAGGAAATCGTAGATGTCTTCCATGGCCGCCCGCACCTCGGCTACGCGCAGCCCATACGGGAGGCTGAGCTGGTGGTTGAACCCCCGTGGATGCACGTTTGGACGTTCGACGAAAGGTGGCATCAATCTAACCTAAATTGGAGTATACATGAGATCTCTGGTGGGCCTCTCGCCTTGTGCTAGAATCCCTTGTCGTGACCGACCTCTTCCTCCGCAATGCACGCATCTGGACGGGCGTCGCCGGCGCGCCGTGGGCCGAGGCGGCGCTGGTGCAGGACGGCCGTTTCGTCTTCGTCGGGCGTGAGCGGGACGTGGAGGCGCCGGCCGGCGTCGAGACGCTGGACGCCGGCGGCCGGCTAGTTGTGCCCGGCTTCGTGGACGGACACGCACACCTGCTGCAGACCGGCCTTGCCATGCGCGCGGTGAACCTGAAGGATGTCGCGAGCGTTGAGGAGGCGGTGCGGCGGGTGGCCGAGCGCGTGGCGGCCACCCCGGAAGGCGGCTGGGTGCGAGGCGCAGGCTGGGACCAGAACCTCTGGCCGGGCGGACGTTTCCCGGGCCGCCGGGAGCTCGACGCCGTGTCGCCGGACCATCCCGTCGTGCTGGTGCACACCTCCGGCCATTGCGTCTGGGTGAACAGCGCCGCGCTGCGGGCTGCCGGCGTCACGCGCGACACCGAGGCGCCCTTCGGCGGAGCGATCGACTTGGGCGAGGACGGCGAGCCGGCCGGCATCCTGCGGGATGCCGCGGCGCGGGTGGTCTACGACGCCGTGCCGAAGGAGACGCACGATGACCGAGTCGCCGCGCTTCGGGAGGCCATCGATCACGCCCACAGCCTCGGCGTGACCGGTGTCCACGCGATGAGCGTGAGCCGAGGCGAGCTGCGCTCGCTCCGAACGATTCACGAGGAAGGGGGCCTCCGCCTGCGCGTCCGCACCTACCTGAACGCCGACCGGATGGACGATTGGCTTGGCAACCTCCGCACGGGGGACGGAGACCACATGCTCCGGATCGGCGGCACCAAGTTCTTGGCGGACGGCGCGCTCGGCTCGTTGACGGCGTGGATGCTGGAGCCCTATGAGGGAACGCAGGACACGGGGCTGGCGATGGTGCCGGTCGAGGAACTGGAGGGGCAGGTGCGGATCTCCCTGGAAGGAGGGCTCGCGCCGGCGGTACACGCCATCGGCGACCGCGCGAACCAGGAGGTGGTATCGATCCTGGAGCGGACGTGCGAGCTTTCGCCGGAGCTGCCGCGGCGCATCGAGCACGCCCAGATTCTGGCCCCCGAAGACATCGCCCGCTTCGGGTCGCTCGGCGTAGCGGCGTCCGCGCAGCCGATCCACGCTACACAGGACATGGCGAAGGTCGACCGCTGGTGGGGCGAGCGAGGCCGGACGGCGTACCCGTTCGCGTCTCTCGTCGCCAGCGGCGCCACGCTGGCGTTCGGCTCCGACTCACCGGTCGAGACGATGAGCCCGCTGGCCGGCGTTCATGCCGCGGTTACGCGCCGCAATGCCCAGGGTGCGCCGCCCGACGGCTGGTACCCCGAAGAACGGATATCGCTGGAATTGGCGATCGCCGCGTACACGACGGGCTGCGCGACGGCCGTGCGAGAAGACGGGAGGGCGGGGAGGATCGCCACCGGTTACGTCGCTGATCTCGCCGTCCTGTCGCAGAACCTGTTCGAGCTGCCCGACCCAATGGGGATCATCGAGACGCGGGTGGACGCGACCGTCGTGGGCGGGGGCGTTGTCTATCGTCGGCGGGACTGGTGACAGGGCTGCCATAGAAGACCCGCCGCCGCGGGATCCGGCGCAACAGGCGTAGGGATCCGGCGACGACGACCTTCGCCACGTTCTCAGCGAAGACCCCGATTGACACTGTCCCGCGCGCCCTCTACCTTGGTGATAACGTTGCGCCCTGGAGACACCTACGGCCGCGAACAGGAAGCGCGGCATCCGGGGCGATCCAGGCAGTTGCTAGGCAAGGAGGACCGCATGGACAAGCTGCTGGAACGCTTCAACGCCCTGGGCATCGGGGAGAAGATCATTATCGTGGCGGGCATCATTCTGTTCATAGACGGGTTCTTGCCCTGGTACAGCGTTGACCTCGGAATCGTAAGCTTCACTCGAAACGGATGGGAATCGCCTGGGGCGTTTTGGTCTATCGTCGCCGTCCTTATCGGCCTGGCGATGGCAGGTGTGATCGCGGTGAAGGCCTTTACGGACGCGGCCATCCCCGACAACGTGAGCGGCGTGACTTGGCCGAAGATCTACCTGGGCGGCGGCGCGGTGGCCATCGTATTCGTGCTCATCAAGCTGCTGAACGAGTCCGACTACATGGGTTTCGGCTTCTACTTGGGCATTGTCGCGGCAGCGGCGCTGGCCGTCGGCGGCCTGCTGATGTTCAGGCAAGAACAGGGGACATAGCCCGCCCGATCCGGCTCCGGAACCAAGCGGCAGACCTCACTACCCTGTCCTTGGTCGCCCTGTCGGAAGGTCCCCTCACGCTGGCCAACCGAATGGGCAGCATTGGCGCGGGCGAAGATGACTCCCGGGCGACGACATGCGATGTCGCCGCCCGGGCTCGTTAGGGGGAGCAGCCGAAGGACCGCCGGCGGCTTGGGCTACAACTCCTGCCCGACCGAGACCTCGTAGCCATCCGGGTCCAGGATGGTGAACTCGCGCATGCCGTAGTCCATGTCCTGGAGAGGCAGGACTACCTTCGCCTTCTTGCGCTTTACCGACCGGAAGAGGTCATCGATGCCCTTGTCGACGCGGTAGTAGAAGCTCACCACCCGTTGCGCCTTTCGCGCGGCCACCGCCTCTGAGATCGCCTTCGGGACCTTCTTCCCGGACATGGGGTCCGATCCGTCGCCGACCATCAGTGCGGCACCGGCAGGACCGTCGACGCGCATGCGGACGAACGCTGGCCTCTTCTTGTCGGGCATCGCCATCCCGACCTTGAAGCCGAGCATCCGCTTGTACCAGTCCGTCGAGCGGCCGACGTTCTTCACCCGGATGTACGGATCGATGAAGGTTACCTTGCCGTTGGTGGTTCGGGTCTTAGCCATGGGGCCTCCTTTAATAGTGCATTCGCTGCTTTTATAGATGATAACATGCAAGACGCCGTTCGTGTGCCTCCCCGCGCGCTGGTCCGGATACTGATCGTCCCGAGGTCCGCTGTGCTACAATCGCTCTGCCGGTCCGCACGAGGAAGGAGCATTCAGCATGGCTGCAAACGCTTTCGCCCAGCTTGCCGAGGAGTGGATCCAAGCGACGCTGGCACACAGCCCGGGGACTGCAACACGCCTCGGCCTCCACGAACATGACGGGGAGCTGGGCGACCGCAGCCGCGCAGGCATCGAGGAGCGCGGGCGGAAGCTGCACGGCTTGCTCGATGCGCTGCAGGCGATCGATCCCACCGGGCTGGGAGCGAACGAACGGGCCGAGCACGAGCTCCTGCGCCGGCGGATGCTTTGGGAGCTGGTGGCGATCGAGGATCTGCAGACGTGGCGACGCTCGCCGGGCGGGTACCTGGGCGCCATCGGCGGCGGCTGCAACGGCCTCATCATCCGAGACTTCGCACCGCTTCCGGAGCGGGCGCGGAGCCTCATATCGCGGCTGGGCCAGGTGCCCAGACTCCTCGACCAAGGCAAGGAGAACCTGGGAGAGTGCCCACGCGTCCCGGTCGAGATGGCCATCGAGCAGGCGGCTGGGGTGCGCGTCCTCCTAGAGCGCGACCTTCCGGACGCGCTGTCCGGGCTGGAAGACGGCTCCCTCCTCTCTGAGTTCGGCGAGGCCCGAGAGACGGCATCCGCCGCTCTCGACGCCTTTGCGGTGTGGCTCAAGGACGATCTACTGCCCCGCTCCAACGCCGACTACGCCTACGGCCCCGACCGCTTCCGCAAGCTGCTCTCCTACGCCGACTTCGTCGACCGCCCGCTCGACGAACTGGAGGAGCGCGGCCGAGACGACCTCCAGTCTTGCCAGGAACAGTTGCGCGAGCTGTCAGCGCAGGTGGACTCATCGAAGTCACCTGCCGAGGTGGTCGACCTCATCTCTCAGGACCACCCAGCTCCGGAGCGGCTGCTGCCGGACACGGACGCGCTGCTGGAGGAGATGCGCCAGTTCGCCATCGACCACCGCATGGCGACGATGCCTACCGACGTGCGCATCCGGGTAACGGAGACGCCCTCGTTCGCCCGGATGACGACGCAGGCGGCCTGCAGCACGCCGGGCGCGTTCGAGACGAAGGCCACCGAGGCGTTCTACTACGTCACTCCGCCCGACCCGTCCTGGCCGCCGGAGCGGACCGAGGCGTACCTGAAGTTCTTCAACCGCTACAGCCTGCCCGGCATCACCGCCCATGAGGCGTATCCCGGCCACTACGTTCACATCTCCTGGTTGCACAAGGCCGAGGGCAAGCTTCCCCACTTCCTGCAGACGGCCACCACCACCGAGGGCTGGGCGCACTACATCGAACAAGTACTGGTTGAGCAGGGCTACGGCGACGGCGACCCCCGCTATCACATCATGCAGTTGCGGGAGGCGCTGCTCCGACTCTGTCGCTACCTGGCCTCTATCGGCCTGCATACGCAGGGCTGGAGCTTTGAGGAAGCGGTCGCCTTCTTCGAACGAGAGGGCTTCGCCACCAGGCCCATCGCCGAGCGTGAGTCGCGGCGAGGCATCGTCGGACCCCAGTACTACGCCTACACGCTCGGCAAGCACGAGGTGCTGGCGCTGCGCGAGCGGATGAAGGCGAAGGAGGGCGCGAGCTACGACCAACTCGCGTTCCACGACGCGCTGATCAAGCTGCCGTATCCGCTCTCGATCATCGAGAGCATGCTGCTGGAGGACGGGGGCCCGACCTAGACACAGCGTCCTGTTCTTGTGATCAACGTCCGCGAATGAGGAGCCTGCCATGAAGCTGCGCGAGATACCGACCCCCGCCCTCGTCGTCGATGTCGACGCCATGGAGCGGAATATCCGGCGGATGGCGGAGTTCTTCGCGGAGAGCGCGTGCAAGCTGCGGCCGCATTTCAAAGCGCACAAGACGCCCGCCATCGCCCGGCGCCAGCTCGCCGCCGGCTCGTGCACCGGCCTCACCTGCGCGACGGTCGGGGAGGCGGAGATCGTCGTGGCGGAGCAGCTCACGGACGACATCCTGATCGCCAACCAGGTCGTGGGGCCGGGCAAGGCGGCGCGAGTCGCCAAGCTGGCCGCGCGCGCCGAACTGAAAGTCGCTGTGGACTCGCAGGCCGGTCTGGAGGACCTGGCACAGGCCGCGCGGGCGGAGGGCACGGAGGTCGGCGTGGTGGTCGACGTGAACGTCGGCCTCCCGCGCTGCGGCATCGGGCCGGGCCACCCCACGCTGGAGTTGGCGAAGCAGGTGGATGCGACCGAGGGCGTGCGGCTGCACGGGCTCATGGGGTACGAGGGGCACGTGGTCGGCATCGAGGACCGGGAGGAGCGCGAGGCCCGCGCGGCGAAGGCGATGGGACGGCTGCTCGGCACGGCCAAGATGCTGCGGGCGGACGGCCTGCCCTGCGAGATCGTCAGTGCCGGCGGCACCGGCACCTACGACATCACGGGCCGCATGGATGGGATCACGGAGATCCAGGCGGGCTCGTACGTGCTCATGGATACCGCGTACGCGAAGCTGGACATCCCCTTCGAGCTGGCGTTCAGCGTGTTGGGAACGGTGCTCAGCCGTCCCAGGCCGGAGCTGTGCGCTGCGGACAACGGGCACAAGGCCTGCTCGATGGACCACGGGAACCCGGCCGTGAAGGGCATCGAGGGCGCGTCGGTGCTGTTCCTGAGCGATGAGCATGCGTCGATCACGCTGCCGGCGGACAGCGCCGTCGCCGTGGGCGACCGTATCGAGCTGTGGCCGTCGCACATCGACCCCACGATCAACCTGCACGACGTGTTGTATGCCGTAGACGGCGTCGAGGTGGTGGAGGTCTGGCCGGTAACCGCCCGCGGCTATCCGGAGCAACAGACGGCGCTGTGACGGCGCTGCCGCATCCCAGTAGCTCCTCGGAGATCACGGCCGAGTGGCTCAACGAGGCCCTCGGCGAGTCGGGGCTCACCGGGGGAGCGGTCATCACCTCGTTCGAGAGGGAACCCATCGGCGCCGGCGCGGGGTTTGTCGGTGAGATGACGCGTTTCCGGCTGAGTTACGACCGTCCGGACGCGCGCGCCTCCGCCTCGTTGATTACGAAGCTGCCGACTGACGATGAGCCCTATCGGAACATCGCGCTGCTCCTCAACCTGTACGAGCGCGAGATCCGCTTCTACGAGGAGATCGCGGACGACATCGAGATGCGGACGCCCGCGCGCTACTACAGCGCCGTGGACGCGCCATCCGGCTCCTACGTGCTGGTGCTGGAGGACCTGGCGCCGGGCCGCTGCGGGGACCAGCTCGCGTCCTGCTCGCTGGACGAGGCGCGGTTGGCCATCACCGAGGTCGCGAAGCTCCACGCCGCCTGGTGGAACCATCCCCGTCTGGAAACGCTGGAATGGATGCCCTCGACCGTCGACCTGTCCCTGCAGCAAACCCTGGCGACGGTCTACCGGCAGTCGTGGCAGGCGTTCGTCGAGAAATACCGCGATCAGGTGCCCGGGGAGATTATCGACCTGGGGGAACGCTTCGGCGCCGACTTCTTCGACCTGATCGCGGCCACGGGAGACCGGCCGCCCACGATCGTCCATACCGACTACCGGCTGGACAACATGTTCTTCGGGCTGGCTGACGGGAGCCCGCTCGCCGTCATCGACTGGCAGCTCGCCCACCGGAGCTGGGGCATGTTCGACGTGGCGTACTTCCTGGCCGGGTCCTTCCCGCCCGAGGTCCGCCGGCGTCACGAGACGGCGCTCCTGCGCGAATACCTGAGTGCGCTCCTGGCCGGCGGCGTGACGGGCTATGACTGGAATTCGTGCCTGGAGGACTACCGGGCATCGGCGCTGTTTCTCATGATCTTCCTGGTCACGAACCAGGAAAACTTGGACATCCGCGTCTACGACGAGCGCGCGCAGACGCTGTGGTCAGAAGTCATCGCGCGTTTCACGACGGCCATTCTGGACCTCAACGCCGGTGAGTTCCTGGAGGGATGAGAGGAACCCAAATTGCTGTCATGCGATGGCCGTCCGGACATCGCTGCGCGCATCGGCACACGGCTTCACTTGGAGTGATGGGTATGCTCTCGGCGGTCACGGCTACGGACCGCGGTGTGAGGTAGACGCGGATTTCGCAGCCCCGGTATCGAGGATGGGCAATCGGGCATACGGCGCCTAACCGCGTTGACGAGTATAATCCCCTGTTGTGGACACTTGCGCGGTTGGTATCGACATGCTCGCTGTGTCGCGGGTGCGGGGAGTGCTGGAGCGGTACCGTGACCGGTTTCTGCGCCGCGTGTACACGCCGGAGGAGGTGGCGTTCTGTCGTGGTCGGGTGCCTGAGCTTGCTGCCCGTTTCGCCGCGAAGGAGGCGGTGATGAAGGCGCTGGGAACCGGCGCACGGGGCGTCGCGTGGCGCGAGGTAGAGGTGCTGCCGAACCGCCGCGGCAAGCCGCTGGTGTATCTCTACGGGCGCGCCCGCGAGCGGGCCGAACACATTGGGTTGCGGGGGCTGGACGTGAGCCTGAGCCATGAGGGCGACTTCGCCATCGCCGCAGTCGTCGGTGTGCGAGACGCCGCGGATGACCCCCAGGAGAGCCGCGACCGGCTGGTGCGGCGCCTCAAGGAGCGAGGACTGCTGTGAAGCTCGTCACCGCGGCTGAGATGGGGGCGCTGGAGAAGAGCGCGGCGGCGAACGGGCGTCCCCCGCCGGTCCTCATGGAGGACGCCGGCCTGGGGGTGGCGCAGGAGGTGTGGATCGACATGGGCACCGCGCCCGATCGGAAGGCCGTGGTGCTGGTCGGTCCGGGCAACAACGGAGGCGACGGCCTGGTGGCTGCCCGGCACCTGCATGACTGGGGAGTGCAGGTCACGGTGATCCTGCTGTCGTCGCGAAGCGACGACGACGCGAACCTGAAGCAGGTCGTCGAACGGGGCGTGCCGGTGCATAGCGTTGCCGACGGCGACGGATTGGCTGCGCTCGATGAAGCGCTTGAAGGCGCCGATGCCGTGATCGATGCTGTCCTGGGCACGGGCCGTGGGAGGCCGCTGGGAGGCACATTCGCGGAGGCGTTGGGCCGTGTCTCGGAAGCCCGAGGCCGGGGTCCCATCGGCCTGAAGGTCTTCGCGGTCGACTTGCCGACCGGACTGAACGGCGATACCGGCGTTGTCGATCCGCTCGCGCTGCGGGCGGACGTGACGGTCGCGCTGGGCTGCTCAAAGGTGGGCCTGCACTCGCTGCCGGGAGCGGAGTATGCCGGCAGGGTGGAAGTGGTCGATATCGGCCTGCCGGCGCAGGCCGTCGAGGCGCTGCCGGTGGAGCTGCTCAACGCCCGTTGGGTGCGCGAGCGACTCCCGGCGCGGCCGGCCGGAGCGAACAAGGGCACCTTCGGCCGGGTGCTGGTGGTTGCCGGCTCGAGGCTGTACGTGGGCGCAGCACGGCTCGCGTCCGTGGGCGCACTGCGGGTCGGCGCCGGTCTGGTGACGCTCGCCTGCCCCGCGAGCGTTCAACCACTCGTAGCGGCCGGCATGAACGAGGCCACATATCTGCCGCTTCCCGATGCCCCCGGAGCGGAGGGCTTTGTGGCGGGTGAGGCGGCCGTCGAGGTCGCGCGCGCCCTGGAGGACCACAACGTTCTCTTGCTCGGCCCCGGTTTGGGCCAGGGGCCACACCAGGAGTCCTTCATCCGCCAGGTTCTCTACTCGCTTCGGGAGGAGGGCCCGGAGGTACTCGTCGACGCAGACGGGCTGAACAACCTGGCCAAGCTGCCCCGCTGGTGGGAGCGTATGACCGCTCGCTGCGTCCTCACGCCGCACCCGGGCGAGCACGCCCGCCTTACGGGTCGCTCGATAGGCGAGATCCAAGGGGACCGGATGTCGGCGGCGCGTGAGGCCGCTGCGGAGTGGGGACAGACGGTGGCTCTGAAGGGGGCATACACTGTGATCGCGGCTGCGGACGGGCGGGCGGGGGTGAACCCGTACGCCAACCCGGGTCTGGCATCGGGTGGCACGGGCGACGTGCTGGCCGGCGCGGTGGCGGGCCTGATGGCACAGGGCCTTGCCCCGTTCGAGGCGGCCTGCTGCGGCGCTTACCTGCACGGCGCCGCCGCCGAAGGCCTGCGGCGCGATCTGGGCGACGCCGGCATCCTGGCCGGTGACTTGCTGCCGGAGCTACCCCGGACCTTGCGGGAGCTGCGGGCGTTGTAAGGTGATATAGGTGATGAGTTCGTCGGCCTGCGGAGTCCTTCAACAGGACAGGCACGGCTTCGTCGAGACGGGTCGCGTGTTCGCCATCACTGCTGAAGAGAAGCCGGTGGTGGGATAGAAAGGAGACTGCCATGACAGGGCGCGTTCTGGCATGGGCTCTGCTGGTACTGGGCCTGGGCTTCTTGCTGGTGGGTTGCAATGGCGATGAGGAGACACCGGCTGCGACCCCGACGGGAGCGTTGACTCCCGTCGAGGCCACCACCACGCCGGAGGTGGAGGCGACCTTCCCCCTCGATCTCACCTGGTGGGGCCAGTCCATGTTCGTTCTCGAAAGCCCCACGGGCGCCAACATACTATTCGATCCGTATGGGGATATCGGCTACCGTATTCCCGATCCGGAAGAGCTGAACATCGCCTTCGTGACCGTGAGCCACGAGCACGACGACCACAACAACGTCGAGGCGGCCGGCGCGGCCAGAGTCCTTCGCGGCCTGACCGAGGACGGCTTCAATCCGATTAACGGGAGCATCACGGGCGGGGGGACCATCAGGACGGTGGAGAGCTGGCACGACGACAGCGAGGGCTCGGAGCGGGGCCGCAACGCCATCTTCGTGGTTGAGCTTGGCGGGCTGCGGGTCGTCCACCTGGGCGATCTCGGGCACACGCTGTCGCAGGAGCAGATCGACGCCATCGGCCCCGTAGACGTGCTGCTGGTGCCGGTCGGCGGGCATTTCACGATAGACGCGGCTGGAGCGACGGAGGTCGTGAACCAGCTCCAACCGCGTGTGAGCATTCCGATGCACTACAAGACCCAGTGGGTGAACATGTCCGAACTCGCGCCCGTCGATGCCTTCCTAGAGGGCAAGATCGTCGAACAAAAGGGATCGACCGTGGAGCTCAACGTCGAAACGCTGCCGGACTTCGGCAGCGGCGTTGTGTGGGTACTGGAGCCGGCGGGGGCGCGGGAGTAGAGTCGCCCGCAGGAAGCGAGCGGTCAGAACCGCTCGCGTTGTCGCTCTTCCCTATTCCTCTCGTTTCGGGGTGGGCTCATGCCCGCCGCTGCCCATCCGCACGTGTTCCTCGTGGGAGGGGCGGCGAAGGCGGCCGTCGTCCGGCTCGAGGTGGACCGTGACGACCGCCCCCGGCAGTCTGGCCTGGATCGCCCCCTCCAGCGCGTCGCACAGCCCGTGCGCAGCCGCCACCGTCTGCTCCGGGTCTACCAGTAGGTGGAAATCGATGTATCGCTGGCGTCCCGCTTTGCGTGAGCGCAGGCGGTGGTAGCCGCGCGCGCCAATGCCCTCGTACTCCTCCAGACAGGCGCGCACGAGCAACTCCTCATCCTGGGGCAGCCGCACGTCCATGATCTCCGCCAGACCGGCCGTGAACACCTGGCCGGCCGTGAACAGGAGGAAGGTCGCCAGGAGCAGCGCCACGATCGGGTCGAACTCAGTGTGGCCGGTGAAGGCGACGAGAGCGAGCGCGAGGCTGACGGCGCCCGCCTGGACGATGTTCGTCCAGAGGTGGCGGGTATCCGCCTTGAGGGCGACGGAACCCGTCAGTCGTGCCGCGCGCGCCACGTAGAACAGCACCGCGACGTTCACCAACGCCGTGACGCCCATGGCGATGAGCCCGGGCGGTGTATCGATATCGACGTCGCGCTCGATCAGGCGGCGCACCGCTTGGTACATGATGAAGCCCCCTCCGCCTGCGATGAGGAGGGCCTGGCCGCCGGCGGCGAGGCTCTCCGCCTTGCCGTGGCCGTACGGGTGGTCCTCGTCGGCGGGACGGGCGGCAAGGCGGATGCTGAGGAAGGCGAAACTGGAGGCAATGGCGTCCTCGGCGCTGTCCACGGCGTCGGAGAGGACGGCGATGCTGCCGGTGAGGACCCCGACCACGAGCTTCAAGATCATGAGGCTCAGGTTGGAGGTGAAGGAGAGCGCCGCGGCCCGCGACGCAAGATCGAGGCGGAAGGCGAGGAAGCGGTCCAAGGGGAAGCGGCTCATGGCGCGGGGCTACGGGGTTGATTCCGGCAGCGTTTCGGCTGGCGTCACGGACTCGTCGCGACGCTCAACGTCCACAGGCGCGGGCTCCAGCCGTTCTCCCAGCGCGAGCCGTCGGCTGAGCGCGGCGAACGCCACGAGCCCGACGATCACACCGAACCAGAGGGTGCCGAAGCGAATGATGAGCGTGCCGACGGCGGCCGCGCTCTTGCTCATGTCGAGCAAGGTCTGTGAGAGGGCGATGATGGCCGCCTCCGCGGTTCCCAGGCCGCCCGGCGTCATCAAGATGGCGCTGGCCAGCGTGGCGATAGGCAGGATGAAGGCCGCGTGCAGCATAAGGGAACCGCCGCCGTGCAGCCCTAGCCCGATGAGTGTGAAGTAGAACGCCAGCACCTCGAAGAACCAGGAGAAGGCGCTCATTGCGGCCATGGCCAGCACTGCGCGGGGGGCAAGCAGGACGTAGGTGGATTCGTAGAACTCCGTGATTTGGGGAACGAAACGTCGCACCAGGGGCAGCCGCCCGCCCAGCCGCAGCAGCGCCATGGCTGTGGGTCGGTGGCGCGCCACAGCGACCAATACGACGGAGCCGAGCGCGACCGCCACGAAGGCCTGCCACAGGTTCCCGAAGACGAAGACGCCGACGCCGCAGATGATCAGCAGGGCGATGCTGTCGGTCAGCCGCTCGGCAATGAGAATCGGCGCGGACCGGGCGAAGGGGGTGCCGTGCACCTCACGCAGGAGATAGCTCTTGATCCACTCGCCCACCTTCCCGGGCGTGATCACCATCCCGAGGCCGGAGAAGAAGATAAGGAAGCTGTCGCGCTTGGGCAGGTCTCGCACCCCGATCAGGCGCAAGTAGTAGTCCCACTTCACGAAACGTACGAGGTAGTTGACACACGTGAGGGCCAGGATGAAGGGAAGGAGCGGCCAGTTGAAATCGCCGAGGCTGCGCGCCAGCTCCCGGAAGTCGGAGTAGAAGGAGATCCCGGCATAGACCACCACGCCCAGGAGTAGCGAGAAGAGGAGCCGGTTGCGCAGGTTTCCGACGTTCACGGCGCTACTATACTACTACGAGTCGGGGAAGGAAGGCATCGCCCGTAGCGTCGAACCGAGCCCCGACGCGCTGGTATCGAATGTAACGTCGGTTCGTTCCCGTGCAACCAGTATGGTAGGGAATTCCATGGCCGCGCGGCGGGTGACGGAGGAGGGAGCACAGCGCAGCGCCAAAGAGCCGGCCGATTGCTTGCAGCAGGCGTTTGGGTGGGCGCGGATGGAGGCCGCGGAGGCATGGTGAGGGACAATCCCGCGCAGCGGGAGGCGACTCTCTAGGCGCTGGCCACCGGCGCGGTGGAGGGTACCAGCGCACCTTCCTCGGCGTACTTCGCGAACAGCCGGCCCCACTGCGAATCGACGAGCCAACGCTCGTAGACCTTCTTCTCCTTCAGGGGCCAGTGGAAGTAGTCGTGGTAGGCCTCTGACCAGAAGTTGGCGATGTGCACCAGCGGCGTGTGCAGCACGGCCTTCTGAAACACCCGGGTCGGCCCGTACCAGGCGAGCCACCCCATGAAGGCGTGCATCGACGAGCCCACCTCGAACCCCCATGATTCGCCCGAGACGTCGTCGCCGACGACCTCGATCTCCCGCGGGTCGCCCACCCCCAGCCCTTCGCGGTGGGCGATGCCGATGTAGGGAATGCTCATCGGATCGAAGCCCATCATCTTCGCCGCGACCGCGTCGACCGCCACTTGGTCTCCGGACGCAAGGATCACGTTCTTCTCCACCGGCTCCATGATGCGCGGGCCGGGGCCGTTGCCCGCCATCGTGCCGTCCATGACGGCGAAGACGCCGGGGTGGATCTCCTTCTGGATCGCGAGCAGGTCCACGAGCGTCTCGTGGATGAAGCTGTGCGTGTAGTGGCGGTTGACGTTGAGGAGGCCGCCGAAGGCGTTCTTCATAGCGCCCGTCGTGGTCGTGTAGATGTGACACTTGGCCGTCGGCAGGTGGACGATGTTCTTGCCGTGGAAGAAGTCCGGGATCTTGATGCCATCGGGATAGATCCGGTCGAGGGCCAGCATGGGGCGCTTGGGCCGGAAGATCTCCCAGCGCATGTCCGCGTCCCGGAAATTGAACTTCACGGGCACCTCGTGGTGCCGGAAGATGGGCACGTAGTGGTTCAGGTCCTCGCCCTTGAACGCGTCGGTGACGACCGTCTTGTTCTGGACGCAGACCACGTCGTCGTAGCCGGCCCGGCGCAGCGCGACGATCGAGGCCTCAAGCTGCCAGGGCGTGGTGTTGGCCGAGGGAAAGGGGAAATGCCAGGAGATGTTGTCCTTGAGGATGGTCGTCGCGGCCGGATCGAGGTACCGGCGGAACTCAGCCAACTCCATGAGCCGCTCGTAGTCGTCCAGCACGGTCTCGGACTTGGTGTACAGGACCGCCACCTTCGGTCGTTTCGCGGCAGGTCGCTCAGCCTCAGAGGTCATCTTCTCCTCGTTTCCGGACCGGCACCGCCTTCGGTTTGCCAGCGTCTCCTCCACGTGAAGACTGCGGCTTTCGGAACCGAAGGCGCGCGGTTAGTCGTTTGCCTGATGCTTCGATCCTAGCAGGGAGGAGGCGGCGACGGCCAGCGGTTCGTCGGCGGTTGTTGCGGGCGGGCGGCGAGACGTTTGCGCTATACTTATTACAGTAGGCCGCCAGAGACGGCGTGCGCGGGGTGGAGTGCAGCGGTCGGCGGCGGTTGGAGCGAGAAGAGGTAGCACGAATGTTGGTCCTTAGCCGCATGGGTCGGCAAGGTATCTGGATCGGCGACGATGTGTACGTCACGGTTCTGAGCGTCCACCGCGGTCGTGTCAAGCTGGGTATTGAGGCGCCCGCTCACGTGCGCGTGGACAGGGAAGAGCTGCGGCCGACCCGTCGCCGGACACGCGACCAGCCGGTGCCACAGATCTAGACCGCTCCCGGGGCCGTCCGATCCGAGCGCGCTATACTGGCGCTGTGGAGGACAGGCCGTTCCCCCTGTTCGACAGCACGTACGTCCGCGCTCGTGGCGTTGGCATCGGCGCGGGGCGTAGCCACTCACCCCGTTCCTCCTCCGCGGTTCGCCCTTTGATGTGCCGGCATCCGGCCGGGCCGACCGCACCATCGCGGATCTCGAGGCTGCCCTGACGGAGATGTAGAGGGGAGTAAGGACGATGGCCACGTGCCGCTTCAAGCAAGTCGACGTCTTCACGGTGGAGCGTTTCCTGGGCAACCCGGTGGCCGTGGTGCTGGCCGCGGACGGGATCGGTCCCGACAGGATGCAACGGATCGCCGCCTGGGCCAAGCTGTCCGAAACGACCTTCGTGGAGCGGCCGACCTCCCCGGAGGCGGACTACCGTCTTCGGATCTTCACGCCCGACCGGGAACTTCCCTTCGCGGGCCACCCGACGGTGGGCTCGGCCCACGCCGTTCTGGAGGGCGGTCTGGTCGCCGCGGCAACGACCAGCCTGAGGCAGGAGTGTGGGGCCGGCACCCTCGCCCTGACGGTGGAAGGGGCCGGAGCCGACCGGCGCATCTTCGTTCGCGCCCCGGAGGCCAAGGTGGTCCGCGGTCACGAGCAGACGGTCGATGCATTGACGGCGGCCCTGGGAACGAACGTGGCAACGAGCCCCGCGCCGACGGCCATCGACGTGGGGCCCATCTGGCTGGTGGTCTACGTGGAGGACGCGCGGGCGGTCGCCCGGCTGCGGCCCGACATGGTCGCCATAGACAGGCTCAGCCGCGAGGCGAACGTGATCGGCCTGACCGTCTTCGGCCTGGACGCCGGCCGCGATGCTCCGGTGCATCTGCGCACCTTCGCGCCCGCCGCGGGGGTGCCGGAGGACCCGGTGTGCGGGAGCTGTAACGTCGCCCTGGCCGCATATCTCGTGGAAACCGGCCTCCTTGCGAGGACCGGCGACGAATACGTTGCCAGTCAGGGGCAGGAGATGGGCCGCGACGGTCGGGTCTACGTGAGGGTCGGAGACGGGGGCCGCAGGATCGAGATCGGCGGCCACGCGGTAACGACCATCGACGGCGAGATCAGCGTGTAGCGGCGCCCGAGACCGGGCAGAGCGGAACTCAGCATGGGAAAGCGGACTGAGGCGCGAGTCGAGAGCGTAGAGAACGGCTTGCTCCAGGCGGTCGTGATGGAGGGGGAGGCCCCGAAGCGCATGGCACTGGGTGGGCGGATGGAATACTATGGCGTTCCCGGCTTGAGCATCGCTGTGATCGACGCGTACCGGGTGGAATGGGCCAGGGGCTACGGCGTGCTGGAGGCGGGTCGGTCTGCGCCGGTCGACGTCAATGCGCTGTTCCAGGCTGCTTCCATCAGCAAGCCGGTGACGGCTCTGGGGGCGCTGAGCCTGGTCCAGCGCGGCGCGCTCAGCCTGGACGGCGACGTCAACGGACCGCTCAGGTCGTGGAAGCTGCCGCAGAACGAGCTAACGCACGGCCATCCGGTCAGCCTGCGAAGGATCTTGAGCCACACCGCGGGACTGAACGTGTCCGGCTTCCCCGGCTACCCGCCCGGCTCCGAGCTGCCGACGCTGCCCCAGATCCTGGACGGCGTCGGGCCGGCCAACACGGACGCCGTGCGGGTGGTGCAGGAGCCCGGCAGCAGGTTCGAGTACTCGGGGGGCGGCACAACCATCCTGCAGCAGGTGATCTGCGACGTGACCGGGCAGCCGTTTCCCGACGTGATGAGCGAGGCCGTCCTGGCGCCCCTGGAGATGGGGCTCAGCACCTTCCAGCAGCCCTTGCCGGACCGACTTCGGGCAGCCGCCGCCGTCGGACATCGCGCCGACGGCAACGTTGTGGAAGGGGGGTGGCACGTGTATCCGGAGATGGCGGCGGCGGGGCTGTGGACGACACCCTCCGACCTCGCCCGCTTTGCCATCGAGCTCCTGGCAGGATGGTCGGGGAGGTCCACCAGGATCCTGGCACAGGACACGGCCCGCGAGATGCTGACGCTGCAAGAGGGCGGTCCCGTGGGACTGGGACCGTTCCTTGAGGGCAGCGGTCCCTCGGCGTGTTTCTTCCATTCGGGGAGCAACGAAGGCTATCGGTGCGAGTTGGTCGGCGTGCTCGAGCGAGGACAGGGCGCCGTCGTCATGGCCAATTCCGACGGGGGCCAACCACTCGTCACCGAGGTGCTCAACGCCGTCGCGGACGTCTACGGCTGGCCGTTCTCTCGGGTGAGAACCGCGATCGCGCTTGATCCTTCGCTGTATGACCGCTACGCGGGCGAGTATGAGGTCAACGAGCAGTTCGTCATCACCATCACCCGTGACGGGAAACGTCTTGTCGGCGAGGCCCCGGGATTCGGCAAGCTGGAGCTGCATGCTGAGTCCGAGACCGACTTCTTCCTCACGGAGTTGCCCGCCGAAATCAGCTTCCACCGGGACGCGACCGGCGATGCGACGGGCCTCACCGTGCACGGGAACGGTTTGGAGATGGAAGGGCGGAAGCGCTGAGTTCGCCCCTCGGCGCCCGCTGCTATAATCGAAGCACATCTCTCAGGAGGCGCGACAATCGACCAACAGAAGCTGCGGGAGCTGCTCGAAGGGGTCGCTGCGGGCACGGTAGGCGTGGAGGCCGCCGTCGACGAACTGCGGCTGCTCCCCTACGAGGACATCGGCTTCGCCAAGGTCGACCACCATCGAGCGTTGCGCGACTCGCTGCCCGAGGTGGTACTGGCGGAGGGCAAGACGCCCGAGCAGACAGCCGAGATCGCCACCCGACTGGCGGAGCGCGCCGACCGGGTTCTTATCACCCGCGCCGACCGCCCGTGCTACGAGGCGGTGCGCGCGGCGCTGCCGGAGGTGACCTATCACGAGCGAGCGCGCGCGCTCACGCTCGATCGGCGCCGGGAGCCGATGCAGCCCGGTGTGACGGTGCTCTGCGGCGGTACCGCCGACCTGCCCGTCGCCGATGAGGCCGCCGTGACGGCCGAGCTGATGGGCAGCGCGGTGGAGCGGGTGTACGACGTTGGGGTGGCCGGCATCCACCGGCTGCTCGACCATCTGTCGGCTCTGCGCGATGCCCGTGCGGTGGTGGCCGTGGCGGGTATGGAGGGGGCACTACCGAGCGTCGTCGCGGGGCTGGTCTCGGTGCCGGTTATCGCGGTACCCACCTCGACAGGGTACGGCGCGAGCTTCGGCGGCATCGCACCGCTGCTGGCGATGCTGAACGCCTGCGCGACGGGCGTAGCGGTGGTCAACATCGATAACGGCTTCGGGGCGGGGTATCTGGCCGCAGTCATCAACCGGCTCGCGCTGAGCGAACGGCCCGACTGACCCGAGCCGTGGCCACCACCACCATGGCCATCGCCGCTCTCATCCCCGGTCCTCCCAGCCGTCGGATGAACCGGCTGCGGCGTCGCGTCGGCCGGTCCGGGGACGGCGGCATGCCACCGCACATACCTCTGGTTGCGCCGTTTCAGGCTCAACCGTCCTTCCTGCCGCTGGAGCAGCACTGCTGGCAGGTCTGCCATGATACCGCCGCGTTCGCGGTCGAGCTGGGCCCGCTCCTGTTCGATGAGGACGAAGAGCTTGCCTGCTACGACGTCACATCCGGCGCCGACAGTCTGATGGCGCTGCGGGAGGTGCTCTTGACCGGCAGGCATGCGCCGCCCCGCGACGATGGAGACTACCGGCCGCGGGTCGTGGTTGCCCGAGTGGCCTATCCGGACGAGATGAAGGTGGTACAGCGGGAGGAGGAAGCGGACAAGCCAGACCTGTCTTTCTCTCTGAAGCGTGTCGAGCTGATGGCGCGATACCCGGACGGCACCTGGTACGAGCGCGACTTCTACACCCTGGACCGAGTGGTGACGACGGCATGACCCGGATCGCCTACCTGGACTGCTTCTCCGGCATCAGCGGCGACATGCTGCTGGGCGCCCTGGTCGCTGCCGGCCTCTCGCCGGACGATCTGCGCTCGGAGTTATCGGCGCTGCCGGTGAGCGGCTATCGCATCGATGTGGAGCAGACGCAGCGGGCGGGGCTGGCGGCGACGCGGGTCGCCGTCGTCCTCGACGAGAAGACACAGCCGCACCGGCGCCTTCCGGACGTGCTGGCCGCCATCGAGGGGAGCGCCCTGCCCGCAGAGGACAAGGAGCGGGGTGCATCGGTCTTCCGCCGGCTGGCCGAGGCGGAGGGACGCGTCCACGGCGTCGAGACGGAGGCGGTGGACTTCCATGAGGTGGGCGCGGTCGACGCGCTGGTCGACGTGATGGGAGCGGTGGCCGGCCTCCGGCTGCTCGGAATCGAGACGCTCTACTGCTCGCCGCTGCCCGCGGGCGGCGGCACGGCCAAAGGCGCGCACGGGCGGCTGCCGGTGCCCGCGCCCGCGACGCTCGCCCTGCTGGCCGAGGCGGCCGCGCCGCTCAGGTCCGGCCCCGACCCGGACATGGAGCTGGTCACGCCCACCGGTGCGGCCATCGTCACGGTGCTGGCGCGTTTCGAGCGGCCGGCGATGACGGTCAGCGCCGTCGGCTACGGCGCCGGCGCCCGCGAGATCGAGGGCCACCCGAACGTGCTTCGCCTCTGGCTTGGCCAGGCGCTGGCCGACCGGCCCGCCGCGATGCTGCTGATCGAGACGAACATCGATGACATGAACCCGGAGCTCTACGGCTACGCGCAGGAGCGCCTCTTTGAGGCCGGCGCCGCCGACGTGTGGCTGACAGCCATCCAGATGAAGAAGAACCGGCCCGGGGCGCTGCTCTCGGTACTCTGCCCGATCGAGCGGGAGCACGCCGTTGCCGCGGTTCTCCTTCGCGAAACCTCCACCCTCGGCATGCGGGTGAGGGGGGTCTACCGCCACGAGGCCGAGCGCGAGATGCTGGAGTTCGAGTCGAGCCTGGGTCCGGCGATGGTCAAAGTGAAACGCCTCCCGGGCCAGCCGGCCGCCGTCGCGCCGGAGTACGAAGCGTGCGCCCGCATCGCCCGCGAACGCGGCCTGCCGCTGCTCGAGGTCTACCGCCTCGTTCAGGAGGAGGCCCACCGTCATCTGGCGGACGGTCGATAGGCTGCTTGGCCTTCACGTTCGGGCCGGGCGGTCGCCGTCGCGGCGAAGCGACGAGCTAGAACCGGTGACGACCGAGTCAAACCTCATGGGGAGAGCTCGCTGACGCCCATGCAGGGAACGTCACCCTCCGTTCGGGCGCTGGTGGAGGAGCCGCCTTACCACCTCTTCATCCTCACCGGCCTGACCCTCGCTCTCGGAGCCGGCTTCGCGCTGGCCACGTTGGTACCCCTGAGCATGGTGCTGGACTGGGGATGGGGCGGGCGATACCGGCCCGTCGCGCAGGTACACGGACAGGTGCAGATCCTGGGCTGGGTCGGGATGTTCATCCTCGGTATGGCGTATCGGCTGATCCCTCGATTCTCCGGCCGGCCCCTGCGGTTCCCCGCGCTGGTCTGGACGTCCTGGGCGGCGCTCTCGGCGGCGCTGGTCCTTCGGCTTGTCCCTCTGCTGGAGGGCGAGGACGCGTGGCAGCGGGCCGTGCTGGTGGGCTCCGCGGCGCTGGGAGCGGTCTCGGGCGCGGCGTTCGCGCTGGTCGTGGTCGCTACGGTCCTGCACCCGAAGAGCCGGGCCGGGGCGACGGCGTATTTCGTCGTGCTGGGCGCGGGTGCGTTCGCCGCCCAGTCGGTCCTCGGTCTGGTGCTGGCCGCGCTGGCGGCGCAGCGAGGGCAGGACATGCTCAGGCCGGTGGAGTCGTTTGGAATGATCCATCTCCAGCTCTACGGCTTCATCGTGATGTTCATCCTGGGGGTGTCGTCGCGGGTGGTGCCGACGCTTTCGGGACTGCCCCGTCCCGAGACCCAAGCGAAGGCGCTTGCCCTCGCCCTGTCGGTGGTCGTGGTCGCCTACGTGGTCTGTGCGGTATGGGTCGGGAGCGGCGCCAGGAGCGCGACGCTCTACCGAGTGGAGGCGGCGGCGTTTGCCGCGCTCGGGCCGCTGTTCGTGGCTGGGACGTGGCTGGTCGGCATCTTCCGGCCCTCCGCGAATCGGGTCGCGGCCGCCTCGCAGCGGCACATCTGGTTCTTGAGAGCGGCGTTCGGCTGGCTCCTCGTCGCCGGCGGGCTGGCCGCCTACTATGGGGTGCGGGCGGCGGCCGGCGGGAAACCGATCGATTACCACGGCATCGACGCTGTGCGTCATGACGTAGGTATCGGTGTCGCCACGATGATGATCGCCGGCATGGCGATGCTGATCGTGCCGGAGTTCGCCATCCGGAGGATGCGACATCCGGCGGAGCGGATGCTGCCGCTCCTGATGCTGGCGCTGCTGAACGCGGCGACGGCCCTGCGGGTCGCGGCGGCGGTAGCGACGCCGCACTGGGTGAGCCTGGACCGGTACTGGCCCATGGCGGTCGGGGGAGGGCTGGCGGAGGCCGGCCTGCTGGTCTTCGCCGTGCTCTTCGCCGCGAGCTGGCTGCAGAAGCGGAGCACCGTGGAATCGATCCTCCCGGTGCAGTCGGCGGAACAGGAACGCAGCGTGGCCGGCGGGTAGCAAGGCCTCGCCGTGCTATACTGCCCGCCGAACGCCAGCGACAACTCAGCGTGAGGAGAGGATGCCAGGATGATCACCATCATCGCGCGATTCAAGATGCAGGCAGGCAAGGAGGAAGAGGCGCTGGAGAGCGCAACCAAGATGGGGGAGTCCGTGAAGGCGGAGGAGCCGGGGGTTCTGGCCTACCTGGTCCATCGCTCCCAGAACGAACCGTCGGAGATCGTGTTCGTCGAAGTGTACACCGACGACGCCGCCTTCCAGGCCCACGCCCAGACGCCACACATGGGCGAGCTGCGGGCCCGGTTCGCCGAGCTCTTCGATCCCTCCAAGGTGCAGATCGAGCGCCTGGAGCGGGTCGGCGGCTTCGCGAGGCCGGAGGCCGGCTAGCCTACCCGGCGTCCAGCACGAAACGGCGGATGGCCCAGGCGACTCCCGCCTCGGCGTTGGAGGGCGCCACGGCGTCCGCCTTCGCCCGTACCTCCTCCGGCGCGTTCCCCATCGCCACGCCGATCGCGGCGGCCTCGAACATGGCGACGTCGGGGGCCGCATCGCCTATCGCCATCGTCTCCTCGAGCGGCACGCCCAGGTGCCGGCAGACCAGTTCCAGCGCGCGGCCCTTGTCGCTGCCGGCGGCGGTGATGGTCACGTAGGGTGGAAACGTCTCGCTCACGCCGGCGGGCATGGCGAGGACGCCCGCGTAGCGCTCGGCGAAGGCATCGATCACGGTGCGGACGGCCTCCCGGCCGAAGACGACGAAGCCGGACGCGGGGCCGGTGACGAACTCGGCGTGCGTTTGGGCGAGGCGCATGCCCGCGGGGAGGTGTCTCGCTTCCATCTGTTCCGCCCTCGGCGTGCGCAGGTAGGTGACACCGTCGACCGTGGTGTACGTCTCGAAACCACCCTCGTCGCAGAAGGCGGCGATCTCCCGGGCCACCTCCGTCGGGATGCGGAGGTGGAGCAGCTCGGCGCCGTCGTTCGGCTCCTTGACGTGTGCGCCGTTCTGGCAGATGAGCGGCGCCCGTAGTTCGAACTGCTCCGCGGTGCCATGAGCGCTGCCGTACCAGCGGGAGGTGGCGAGCGAGATCTGAACGCCGCGGTCGCGCGCGGCGATCAGCGCCGCCTCGTCCGCCTCGCCGACGCGCCAGTCGGGGCCGAAGAGCGTGCCGTCCAGATCGAGGGCGATGAGGCGGATCACTGGAACGCCGGCTTGGCTGTCACGGGTTTCCCTCCGATTGCTCTTCCAGAATAGGCGGCTGTCAGGCGTGGCGTATCCTACCGACTGGCCAAGGCTCAAGCAAGGACAACTCCCCAGTGTGCGAACTGGAAATCGCTGGTACGTGGCCGGTCGTGGCTAGGACCCGCAAAGGGCGGTTCGCGCACTTTGAGGGCGCTGCCTGCCAGCCATGGCCGCAGCAATGCTGACACAGAGGGCGGTAGCGTTTGTCGCGACAGGTCGCCCTTCGGGGTATTGCTCCTTCCCGCCAGACAGGCGGAACCCGCCTCAATCGCCCGCTGCATCCGTCCAAAACGCAACGCGGGCATCCACTTCCGAAACCCGCAATTGTGAGAATCTACAACAAGACTACCGAAGCCTCCTGAGTGAGCCGGGCTTCACTCCTCGTTCACCTGCCTACCATCTCTGCAATCACTGATTCTGCTTTGCTGTGTGCTCTGTCGGAGGGCAAAGCACTGTTCAAGGGCTTTATCACCTCTCCCTGCCGAAACACGCGATCCGCGAGCACCACGGCTGCGGAGGGTGCACCCGATTGGAGCCCGCCCCCCGCGCTTTCTGGTAGCAGAGAATCGAAAAGCGAGCCGTCGAACATTAGTCCGTGGCTTATCTGGTCTTGACCCCCGCGGACGGACACAACGGCGAAATCTTCGCTAACGTGAGTCAGCCAATGCCGCCACCTCCCAAAAGGAATCTCCGATTCTGCAAAGGAGTCCGCCCTGATCTCCAAGTTGGGTAGTTCCAAGAATCCTGCTAGTGCATCGACAGCTAGGCTTCTATAGGCGTCCCACGCTTTGCCGGGACCAAGCGTGTTCTTGGTCGTCCGGAGAGTTTCCGCAACCATATCCTTATCCCATTGATATAGAACACTGGTCCCACCACGGCAGCCATGAATGATGCCGTGAGTGAAGTAGCCGTTCCTCGCAGGGCTCATCCTTCTCCAAGAATCAGCCAGGCGACGAGCGTTTCCATCGACGACCTCTGTGGAGCGTGGGCCGAAGATGGGCACCTCCTGCTCTAGAAGAGCGCCGTAAAGATCCTCGGGCAGGACTAGGCCGGGAGTGCTAGCGAAGACATAGACACAGTTTGTGGGCGGTGCAAATAAGGCTCTTGCCTCCGTGAAGAATCGTCTTGGGTCCCCTAGGGCGTTGACTTGCCACCCGAGCAAGCTCCACAGTAGACGGCCAACGACCTTGGCTACCAGCCACGCGGCTTGCCTCTCTTCGTCGCTCAGGCCACGGAACTCGGGTGACGAGCCGTGGAACCTGTCGTGGATTCCCTCCAAGAGCGCTTGAGCTTCGCGAGACAGGCGAGGAGAGGCCTCCATTTGCACCTCCGAGTGAACCTGCCTGGACATCATGTCCCATCTACGCCTATCGGTGAGGGTCATGAAGTCGAGAGGGAGCAGGGCAGGACAAGCCGCAAGAGTCAGCCTATTCCTGCCTCGAAGGTCGCGGAGGAGCCCCACGCCGTCGAGCGCTTGGATACGTGGGTCGTCAAGTTCACCAGGGATGCGAACCTGAGCATCTGGCACCGCTCTCTCGATACCAGCAATCGCTTCCTCAAGCTGCGCTGAGGAATCACCATTCGTCACGGTCCTGGCCGCATCGAACAATACACTGCGAAAGTGCAGAAGAGGTTCGCTGCGACCAGTTATCGCTGGGCGAGACTCGTGTCTAGCGAACACCTGCTCCACAAGCGAAGAAAGAACATCCTGTAGGTCCAACGACTGCTCAGCTCCAGAGGATCTGCCGAAAAGCCCGAGACGCCAGAGCCATGTCGCAAATCTCTTCTCCATCTGCTCGGCGAGGGCGTGCGCTGACACCGTAGGCGGCCTGGGCGTCCTGGAACCAGCAGAATAGCCAGCGACTATCAGCGCTTCGTCAACCGCGGAGAATTGCTCACCGAGCCGGCTTGCTACTGCCTTTGTGGGGCGGCTGCGCCGGTGAACGATGCGCGAGATTGTAGACGCGGATACCTTTGTAACGCGGGACAAGGACGCGGCTGACAGGCCGCTCGTTTGCAGTTGGCGGAGCAGCCAGTCGGCGAAGTCCCCCTCGGGTGCTACAATCATCTGAGCACAGTCTAGAGTGATTTAGAACGTATGTCAACAAATCCGGGACTTGCGCAACTTGACATGGCATGCGTAGCCTGCTATGATTGCGCAAGGCGAGGTGGTGTAGCATGGTGTCTCCGGCTCCAGCGACCGATCCGTCGTGTGGTGGTTGTCCCGCCAAACCACCTACGTTCCCGGGAGTTGTGGGTTCAGGGATCCGTGCGAGATTGCGTGACGAGCGCGAGCCGCGTCCCGGATGTCCTCAAGTACGTCACTCACTGTTCCGGCTGATTCCGTTTTCAAGCGCCCTGGGGCGGTTGCACTACCTGGCTTCTTCTAGATGCGGCTCTGTCCCATGGGGCGCGGAGCCTGGGCGCGTCGTGCCAATGCGATGGCCCGGGCGACCTCGGCCCCACGTCACTGTAACTTGGAAGCCTTTAGCCGTCGAAGTAGGAGGCAAGCGCCATGCGGCTCGAAGGTCTCAGCGGGCTCCATCCGCTGACTTCCTTTGTCCCGTTGTTGGTGATTCGCTGATGGTGGTCTCGGTGAGCAAGGCTAGCCAGGAAGCGACCCCGTTCTTCTTTGGCCTCGCTCACACGACACGGGTTGTGATCACCGCGGTGACTGAGAAATGCGCGACACAAGGGTCTCGACATGAAGCCCATGCGCTGCGATCTGCGTTCGCGCCGAAGTAGCCTCGATACTGGTACAATGCGCCTCCCACGACGTGACGTATCTTCCTCGAGGACTTGGTGCTTGCGCTGCAAGCTTCGCAGAAGTGCACAGGTGCTCGGCGATCACGAACTCCTTGCCCGGCTGATCGCTGTCGATGCGACCCATGTACCGCAACTTGCGGATCGGGCTTCGAAGTTGCGGGGCCAGCCGCCAGCTAGAGCTTATGCTTCTGTCGGAATCTGCGCTGGGTAGGAGGTAACTATGGTAGATCAGCGAGCCAATGGGTCCCGTCGCGCAGAGGGGTTGCAGATTGAGGCCGCTGCCGAGCTCCAACCTGTGTCGGGCGAAACCACCAGCGGGCTAGCGCACGGTGTAGTTGCGACGCCACCGATTCAGTACGCCCAAACAGCCGATGGGGTGAAGATTGCGTACTGGAGCATTGGTCAAGGTGCGGCCCTAGTGCATCTCTCCTCCCCACCACTCAGTCACGTATACGGGGAATGGAGCATACCCGAGTGCCGCCAATGGTATGAACTCCTCGGTCGCAAGAGGCGAGTGATACGCTTCGACGCCCGGGAAGTGGGACTGTCGGACCACAGCGTGCCAGACCTATCACTTGATGCGCGCGTCTTGGATATCGAGGCTGTCGTGGACCGCCTGGGCCTTGACACACTGGACCTCGTGGGAGTTGCGCATTCTGGCCCCGTCGCTGTCGCCTATGCGGCCCGTCACCCGGGGCGCGTGCATCGCCTGGTACTTTGCAACACGTACGCCACGCCAGCAGCATACACCCGATCACCCGTTGTGGACGCGAGCCGGTCGCTCCTCGACCAGGACTGGAGGTTGTACGTCCAAAACTTGACGCTTCGCTCGGTAGGTAAGTGTGAAGCCGCTCGCTTCGAGATCTATGTACTGGAGTGGTCCAATCGGGACCAGGTCCGAGCTGCGTACGCGTCGTTCGGCGACTTTGATGTCGCAGCAATGCTGACGGAGGTCTGCTGCCCTACCCTAGTACTCTATCGGTCTGACATTCCTTGGCTAGATCTGGGTGTCGCCAGGGACCTAGCGTCGCGCATCCGAAACGCGCGTCTCGAGATTCTGCCAGGGGAATCGCTGGTACCGTACTTGGACGACTCTACAGCGATGGCACACGCCATTGAGCGGTTTCTAGCTGAGCAAGCCGTCCCGGATTGTGCTTACGAGTCGAGCAGTTCTACGTCAGTAATACTATTCGCGGACATCGCAGAGTCCACGGCTGCCACGGAGGAGATAGGTGACGCGGCCTTCCGGGCGCAGGCGCGTCAACTTGAGGAGTTGCTATGCACTGCGATAAACGGAGCAGGCGGTGAGGTCATTGATGGAGTGCTGCTTGGCGATGGTGTGATGGCACGATTCCCGTCTGCCCAGCAGGCGATCGAGTGCGCGCTGCGCTGTACGGCAGCCGAGAACGCCGTACGGCTGAAGCTCCACAAGGGTATTCATGCTGGAGACGTGATCAGCGAGCGCCGGAACGTGTATGGCGGAACAGTGAATATCGCTGCGAGGCTCGCGGAGACTGCAGTACCTGGTCAGATACTGGTGTCGGACACTGTACGCGCTCTCGCCCGAACGTCCGCGGACGTGATCTTCCAGGACCGAGGCGAGCAGAAGCTAAGAGGTGTTAAGCACCCAGTACGGGTGTACGAGGTTCGGATCGCGGAGTCCCTGCCGCAGGAGAACCGTCGGCTGCGCGAATAGGGTGTCCATGTCGTGCGACTCCGGCGCGCAATGAGATTCTGTCTGCGTCTGGAAGCGTGCACCCCTGCAATGCGGGATCCGTCGGCCGGGTCTAGCTGAGGCCGGGCCGGTGACGAACTCGGCGTGCGTTTGGGCGAGGCGCATGCCAGCGGGGAGCTGTCTCGCTTCCATCTGTTCCGCCCTGGGAGTGCGCAGGTAGGTGACACCATCGACCGTGGTGTACGTCTCGAAACCACCCTCGTCGCAGAAGGCGGCGATCTCCCGGGCCACCTCCGTCGGGATGCGGAGGTGGAGCAGCTCGGCGCCGTCGTTCGGCTCCTTGACGTGGGCGCCGTTCTGGCAGATTAACGGTGCCCGTAGTTCGAACCGCTCCGCGGTGCCATGAGCGCTGCCGTACCAACGGGAGGTGGCGAGGGAGATCTGTACGCCGCGGTCGCGCGCGGCGATCAGCGCCGCCTCGTCCGCCTCGCCGACACGCCAGTCGGGGCCGAACAGCGTGCCGTCCAGGTCGAGGGCGATGAGGCGGATCACTGGAACGCCGGCTTGGCTTTCGTCATGGGTGAGCGAGCTTCCATCTCCGCAATCCATCATAGCAACTGACACGCTGCACGCCGGCGGCAGGAGCTGAGCGGCGGCGACCATGCCGCGCAGTGGAGATTGGCCAGCCGCGCTATGATCATGAGGGCAACGCCCACGTCTCAAACGGCAGAGAATTACCGTCGTGGAACTCGTCAACGTCAACAACGTGTCAAAGGACTACGGCTACCGGTCGGTACTCACCGGCGTCTCATTCCGCGTCAATGCCGGCCGGAAGCTGGGGCTCATAGGCGCGAACGGTACCGGGAAGACATCGATCCTGCGCCTTATCACCGGTGAGGAGCCGCCGACAGGCGGGGTGATCACGAAGTCCCATGGCCTGCGCATCGGGTACGTCCCACAACAAGTGGAGTACGAGGACGCCCAGACGGTGCTGGCCTGTGCTCTTGCCGAGCACACCAAGGCACGTCGGGCCCTGCGTGAGCAGGAGGAGCACCTGGCCCGAGCGCCGGTGGGCGCCCTGCCCGAAGCGGAAGAGGCCTACGAGACAGCGCGAGAAGCATACGAGCGCGCAGGTGGCGACGGGCTCCCCCAGCGGGCAACTTCGATTCTCGACTCGCTCGGCCTCGCTGGGCGCGGCGATCAACTGGTGGGTTCGCTCTCCGGCGGGGAGAAGAACATCCTCTCACTCACTCAGGCCCTGCTTGCCGACCCCGACTTGCTCCTGCTGGATGAACCGGACAACCATCTGGACTTTGCTGGCCTCGCATGGCTCGAGAGGTTTCTCGCGAGCTTCAAAGGCTCCCTGCTTATCGTCTCGCACAATCGCTACCTGCTCGACCGCGTGGTCGACGGCATTCTGCACTTGGAGGGCGGTCGCATCCGTACCTACGTCGGCAACTACTCCGAATACCGCGCCACGATGCTTCGAGAGAAACTGTCCCAACGCGCGGACTACATGGCGAATCAGAAGCGTCTCGCGCAGTTGGAGGCCCTCGTAAGACGCTTCGAAGAGATCGCGCGCCGCACCGGGGATGCGGCGTGGGGCAAGCGGCTCCGCGCCCGACGGTCCCAGTTGGAGCGTGAGAAGCGGCAGGCGGTCGAGAAGCCGGCGCCGGTGGATTCGGGCCTGCGGATGAGCATCACGGCGGAGGCCAGCCGGGCGGACATCGCCCTGCAGATCCGTGCATACACCAGATCGTTCGGTGAGCTGCATCTGTTCGGGGATGCCGACGCGGACATCGCCTGCGGCGAGAGTGTGGCCCTTATCGGACCGAACGGCAGCGGCAAGACCACGCTCCTGCGCGATGTCATGGAGTACGGGGCGTGGGATCACCCTACGATTCGGGTCGGACCCAGCCTTCGCATCGGCTACTGCGCGCAGGAGCAAGAAGTGCTGGACGACGGGCGGTCGGTGCTGGATGAGCTGCTGGCGGACGGCCTCGTCACCCGCCAGGGCGCGTTCAGCGTGCTCGCCCGGTTCTTATTCGGCCCGGACGATTGGGACAAACGCGTCGGTGACCTTTCAGGCGGCGAGCGCAACCGCCTCCAGCTCGCGAAGGTGTTGCTGCGCAAGCCGAACTTCCTCATTCTCGATGAGCCCACGAATCCCCTGGACATCCCCGCCCGGGAGGCCGTAGAGGAAGTACTGGCCGACTTCGAAGGGACCATCCTCATCGTTTCGCACGATCGCTACCTGCTGGACAAGGTTGCTGGCCGCGTGATCGAAGTGCGGGATAGACAACTCGTGTCGTATCCCGGTAGCTTTTCCGAGTTCTGGCACGCCAGCCAGGCCCCCGGCCCGGAAACGGCCCGGGTCTCCACTCGCCGGCGTGCACGGGAGCGCCAGAGGCCGCGCCGAACGGTCAGTCGCAAGGCGGCTCCCGCTGCTCCTCCCAGCGAACTGCAGACGAAGATCGCCGAGGCGGAACAAGAGAAGCTGGCACTCGAGAGACGCGTCGCGGAAGCGTTTACCCGGGGCGATCACCGCGAGGGCACCCGCGTGGCCAAGCAGTTGGAGCAGCACGCCGGAAGGCTTGAAGACATGTACGAGCGTTGGGCCGAAGAGGAAGGTTGAGACTGATCAGTCGAACGCCACCTTCAGCGTCTTCATGCTCTCGAAACGTCCGTGGGCGAGGATCACGTGGTCCAGGACGTCCACGTCCAGCAGCTTGCCCGCCTCGATGGCCTGCCTGGTCATGGCGATGTCCTCCGCCGACGGCGCGGGGTCGCCCGAGGGGTGGTTGTGCACGAGGATGATGGAGGGAGCGTTCTGGCGGAGCGCCTCCCGGAACAGCTCGGCGATGCGGATGACGGCAGTGTGCACGCTGCCCCGATAGACCTCGGACACGCCGAGCACCTGGTTACGGGTGTTCAGGAGGAGCACGCGCATGTGCTCCTGATCGAGCAGTCCCATCTCGCCCTGGAGCAGGTTGGAGACGTCCTCCGGGAAGCGAATGACGGCCCGCTCTTGCGGCTGCGTGGCGACCAGCCGCTTCCCCAGCTCGAGCGCCGCCTGCACCTGGGCGGCCTTGGCCTCGCCTAGACCGCGCTCCGCGCAGAGCTCCGAAAACCCTGTTCGGGCGAGGCCCACCAGGCCATCGAACCGGCCCAGCAGCCTCGAAGCCATCGCCAGGGCGCTCTCACGGGCGGCGCCGGTGCGCAGAAGGATCGCCAGCAGCTCCTGATTGGAGAGTGCGCCCGGCCCGGCGTCCCGTAGCCGCTCCCGCGGCCGGTCGCCGGAGGGCAGGTCGCGGATCCGTGCCTGATATGAGACGGCGGGGTCGGACTCAGCCATCCTCCTGCCTCCTTTCCTGGCCCGCGCGTTGCACCACCTCGATCGCCTCCACCGTGCTGGTGTGGGGGTAATGGAGGACGCGCACCGTGTCGCCCAGGTCCACCTGCACGAACTCCTCCGGCTCGAGCCGGAAGACGTCTCTGCCCACGAAGATGTAGCTGTTACGGAAGAGGAAGAAGTCGGCTCGGCTCCAGCGACGCTCGACCAGGCCGGTGGTTTCCACAGGCTGAGCGAAGAGGTCGCGCACTGACTGCACTACCTGGTACGCGAGGAGCAGCGCCACCGAACCCACCAGCACGAGACCGACCACACGGCCGGCGCTGGTCCCCTCGTTCACTGTCTCGCGGGCAATGAAGACCAGCGCCACCAGCACGACCGCCAGGAACGGGGTGAAGAGCAGGGCGCTCCGGAGGACCGCCGCCCGGGCCGAGGAGCTTGTTGCTGGCACGGTTGGGCCTCGCTAGGGGAGCACGAGCGTCTGTCCCGGGGTGAGCGGGTCCTCGACGGAGGTCAGGCTGTCGCTCGCCGCGACGATCTGCGCCGCGTATTCGAATGGGTCAACCCCCGGGGGTGCGAACAACTCGGCAATCGCGATCAGGGTATCGCCTTCCTGCACGACGTACTGGCGGGGCTCGGTAGTCACGGTCGCCACGGGCGTTCCAGTCACCGCCGTTGCGGGAGTCCTCGTGGTTGGGACTGGCGTCGATGGCGTGGGCGTCTCGACGACTTCGGTGACGATAGGCGTGGTGGTGGTATTGTATATGACGACCTCTTTGCCGTCGCCCGATCCCGGCGGTCTCACCAGCAGCCACAGGGCGATCGCGGTACCCACCAGCAACGCCAGGAGCGAGCCCCGATAGAGGTTGAAGGACGGCAGCGAACTGGCCGGGCTGAGGCACTCGGCGCACAGGTCGCCGCCGTGAACTTCACAGTACACCCGCGCGCAGCGGCGACACTGGCGGGTGGCCTCATTGGAACAGGCGTAGCATTCCATCGGCGCAACTATATCAAGTTCGCGCGGCGACGGCCCAGCCGCGAACGCGGCTGCCTACTGGAGCTCGGCGGTGGCGCCGGCTTCCTCCAGCTTCTTCTTCACGTTCTCCGCTTCCTCCTTGCCGACATCCTCCTTGACGGCGACGGGAGCGGATTCCACCAGGTCTTTGGCTTCCTTCAGGCCCAGGGTGGTGACCTCGCGGACGGCCTTGATCACGTTGATCTTGTTGGCGCCGATGTCCTTGATGAGCACCGTGAACTCGGTCTTCTCCTCCTCGGCCTCTGCCGGGGCGGCCCCCGGGGCAGCGCCCGGCGCGCCGGCGGGGACTGCGGCGACGGCGACCGGAGCGGCGGCTGTTACGCCGAACTCTTCCTCGATGCGCTTGTTCAGGTCGCGCAGCTCCAGGACCGTCATCTCCTTGATGAGATCGAACGCCTGATCGATCTTACTCATGCTCGACTTTCCTCCTCGTGCCGATTTCGGCTTCTTCTCTTTCTCAGCGGGGGCAGCCTTCTCCTCTTCCGGCTTCTGGGCTTCCGCCTCGGGCGTCTCGGCCTCCGCTTCTGGGGTCTCGGCTTCCGCTTCGGGTGCCTGGGTCTCCTGCTCGGGCGTCTCGGCTTCCGCTTCGGGCGCCTGGGTCTCCGGCTCGGGCGTCTCGGCCTCCGCTTCGGGCGTTTGGGTCTCCTCTTCGGCCATTGCTCATGCTCCTTCCAGTTGCTTGCTCCGGGCCTCCAGGAGGCCGGTGAAGGTGTACAGGCTATCGTTCAGGAGGCGGCCCGGCGGACTAGCGAGCAGGCTGCCCAGGAGCCAGGAGAGCCGCGCCACCGGCGCCTGGAGAGCCCCCGCTAGCTGGCCTGCCAGGACCGGCTTCGGTGGGAGGTCCGCAAGCTCCTGCAGGACGGCCAAGCTGAGAACCTGCCCGTCCATGACGCCCTTCCGCACGGCGAAGGCGTTGCGGGCGGAGCGCATGTACTGGGTGGCCGCCCGGGCGGGCGTGACGGCGTCGTCGTAGCCGAAGATGATGGCTGTGGGTCCCTCCGCCAGCTCCACCATCTCGGGCTGGCCCGCTGCCTGCGCCGCGCGCAGAAACAGCCTGTTCTTCACGACTCGGAGTTCCTGGCCAGCATCCCGGATGGCACGCCGAAGCTGGACCATCTCCGTCACCTTCAGACCCCGGAAGTCGGCCGCGATGGCGATGGTGCACCGTTGGATCCGGTCGCGAAGCTCCTCGACGGTTTCGATCTTCTTCTCGGTGGCCATCTGTCCTCCCGAACGTGAGAACGCGCTCCGTCCTGCCGAAGACGGAGCGCGAGCCGGATGCACAACAACGCGGCGATCAGACCGCGTTCGTGGTTCGCTCGACCTGCCTCGGCGGGCGCATTTGCCTTAACTCCCGACGGGGCGGGAGACCCGCTGTCTTCAGCGATCGTATCGTGACAGAATAGGAAGCCGCGCGCAAGCGGCGGGCAGGTTATCCGGGGCTCAGCGCGAGGGTAGGCGTGAGGTCCAGCTTGATGCCGGGTCCCATCGTCGTCGTCAGGCTCATGCTGCGAACGAACTGGCCCTTGGCGCCGGAAGGCTTCGCCTTCACGACCTCCTGGACCAACGTGGCAAGGTTCTCCAGCAGCTTCTCCTCATCGAAGCTCACCTTGCCGATGGGGACGTGGAGGATGGACGTGCGATCCAGGCGAAACTCCACCCGACCCTGGGTGGCGTCCCGCACGGCCTTGCCGATGTCCTCGCCGTCGACGACGGTGCCGGCGCGGGGGTTGGGCATGAGCCCTCGTGGGCCCAGGATCCGTCCCAGGCGGCCCACCTTGCCCATCAGCTCCCGCTGGGCGATCGCCGCATCGAAGTCGGTCCAGCCGCCTTCGATCCGCTTGACCAAGTCGTCGCTGCCCACGAACTCAGCGCCGGCTTCCTCCGCGGCCCGGGCGGGCTCGCCTTCGGCAAAGACCAGGACGCGCACTTTCTTTCCCAGACCGTGGGGCAGCAGGGCCGTGCCGCGGAGCTGCTGCTCCGCGTGGCGGGGGTCGAGCGTAGTGCGCACGTGCAACTCGACCGTCTCGTCGAAGCCAGCGAAGGCGGCCTCTTTGGCCGCGCGCACGGCCTCGTCCGGCGGATAGGGGTGGGAACGTTCGATCAGCGCGGCCCGCTCTCTGTACTTCTTGCCTCGTCGCATGGTCTACACTACCTCAATGCCCATGCTGCGTGCGGTGCCTTCGATTTGCTGCATGGCCGCCTCAACGTCGTAGGCGTTGAGGTCTCGCATCTTGACCTCCGCGATTTCCCGGATCTGGTCGCGCGTGACCTGGCCGGCCTTCTCCCGGAGCTGTACGGAGCTTCCCTTCTCGATGCCGGCAGCGCGCTTCAGCATGTCAGACGCGGGCGGGGTCTTCAGAACAAAGGTGAAGGATCGGTCCTCGAACACGGTGATCTCGGCCGGCACGATGGTGCCGGCCTGGGAGGCGGTCTTCTCGTTGTAGTCCTTGCAGAACGCCATGATGTTCACGCCGTGCTGGCCCAGAGCGGGCCCAACGGGCGGCGCCGGATTCGCCTTGCCCGCCTCGATCTGGAGCTTGATGATGGACCGGACCTTCTTGGCCATGCTACAGCCGCTCCACCTGCAGGAAGTCCAGCTCCACCGGGGTCTCCCGTCCGAAGAACGACACGAGCACCTTCACTTTGCCCTTCTCCAAGTTGAGCTCGTCCACCTCGCCGACGAAGTCTTGGAAGGGGCCGTCCACGATTCGAACGCTCTCTCCCATACTGAAGCCTACCTTGACGCGGGGTTCCTCAATCCGCATCTGGCGCAGGATCCGCCGCACTTCCTCGTCCTCCAACGGCACCGGCCGGTTGCCTGAGCCGACGAACCCGGTCACGCCGGGCGTGTTGCGCACGACGAACCAAGCCTGGTTGGAATTGGGGTCGTCGTCGCGCAGCTCGACCATCTGGACCAGGATGTAGCCGGGGAAGATCTTCCTGGACACGGTGCGCCGCTGCCCTTCGCGGATCTCGATCTCGTCCTCAGTGGGCACCACCACCCGGAACACAAGGTCCTGCGCGTCCATCGAGGCGATGCGGTGCTCGAGGTTGGTCTTCACTTTGTTCTCGTGCCCGGAATAGGTGTGGATGATGTACCAGACGCGCCCCTCTTGGAACGCCTCCTCCTCTGAGGGGATCTCCGGGTGGGCGTCCTTCTCTTCCTCCGCCAGTTCCTCGGCGGCGACTTGCGAGTCTTCGGTCTGAGCTTTCATAGTCTTCCCGGCCAACTTCAGCGGAGCAGCGTGTGATCGATGGCCCAGTTGAAGAACATGTCGATGCCGCCCAAGAAGACGCCGAACGCGGCGGAGACGACCACCACGACGAACGTCAGGTACCAGGTGTCCTCCCGGGTGGGCCAGGTAACCTTACGCAGCTCGCCGACGATGTCCTCCGCCCAGCGGGGCCGGAGGAGCCCGGTCAGGCCTCGCCCTTCCCGCGTCTCCCGCTGGGGACGCCGCACCGGCGCGGGCCGGACCGACGGGGGACGCCTCCCCTTTCGCCGGGCGGCCTTGGCGGATACAGGATGGCGTCTGATGGCTCTGCTCATCTTCGTGCCTCTTCTCCGCTACCGGACCTCTCGGTGCATCCGGTGGCGACGGCAGCGAGGGCAGTACTTGTTCAACTCCAAACGATCGGGGTCGTTGCGGCGATTCTTGGTCGTCGTGTACGTACGCTCGCGACAATCGGGGCAGGCGAGCGTGATAACGACGCGGTCTTCCTTCTTAGCCACGGCGGCCCCAGTTGCTCCTCTCTACTCCAGGATCTTTGTGAACACGCCGGCGCCGACGGTGCGGCCGCCCTCGCGGATAGCGAAGCGCAGCCCTTCCTCCATGGCCACCGGCTGAATCAGCCTGATTCTCATCTTGGTTACACTATCGCCCGGCATCACCATCTCTATGCCCTCCTCGAGCTCGATGGCCCCGGTGACGTCAGTGGTACGGATGTAGAACTGCGGGCGATAGCCGGCGAAGAACGGCGTGTGGCGGCCGCCCTCATCCTTGGAGAGGATGTACACCTCGCCTTCGCAGTAGGTGTGCGGCGTGATGCTGCCCGGGGCGGCCAGAACCTGGCCTCGCTGCACCTCATCACGCTCTACGCCGCGGAGAAGGCAGCCTACGTTGTCACCTGCCTCCCCCGTGTCCAGGGTCTTCCTGAACATCTCCACGCCGGTCACGACGGTCTTCGTCGTCTCCTTGATGCCGACGATCTCGACCTCGTCGCCCACGTTGACGACTCCGCGCTCGACGCGGCCGGTGACGACTGTCCCGCGTCCCTTGATGCCGAAGACGTCCTCCACAGGCATGAGGAACGGCCGATCCTTCGCCCTGACGGGCAGAGGGATGTACTCGTCCAATACGTTCAGGATCTCCCAGATACTCTTGTATGCTTCGTCGTCCGGGTCCTCGCTCGGGCACTCAAGCGCCTTAAGAGCGCTGCCCCGGACGATCGGGATATCGTCACCGGGGAACTGGTAATTGGTCAGCAACTCCCGCAGTTCCAGCTCGACGAGGTCCAGCAACTCCGGGTCGTCCATCATGTCCACCTTGTTGAGGTAGACGACCATGCTCGGCACTTCCACCTGTCGGGCGAGCAGGATGTGCTCCCGCGTCTGGGGCATGGGACCGTCGGGCGCGGCCACCACCAGGATGGCCCCGTCCATCTGGGCGGCGCCGGTGATCATGTTCTTGATGTAGTCGGCGTGCCCGGGACAGTCCACGTGCGCGTAGTGACGGTTCTCCGTCTCGTACTCCACGTGGGCAATGGCGATGGTGATGCCGCGTTCCTTTTCTTCGGGCGCGTTGTCGATGCTGAAGAAGTCGCGATAGGGCGCCAAGCCCTTGAACGAGAGCAGTTTGGTCATGGCCGAGGTGAGCGTCGTCTTCCCGTGGTCAACGTGGCCAATCGTGCCCACGTTGATGTGGGGCTTTGTCCGCTCGAACTTCTGCTTGGCCATAGCGGTGGTCCCTCCTTACTGTTCTTCCTCCGCAGCTTCTTGCCCGCGGCCTTGCCTCTAGCGATCGGCACTCGCGTCGCTGTCGAAATACTGAGCCCCGAACCGGGCTCGGACTGGCAGCCTCACCTTTGCCAGGGACTCAATCGGATGCACACTCAACTAGTGCATGCCGCGAACGGCAGCCCTGGCGTTCGTGGGGCCATTCGAAGTGTAGCAGACATGCGCGGCTATGGTCTATGGTGCGGATCGCGGGGTGGGCCGGAACAGCCGGGGGACGGACAGCGCCGTTCCTGCGAGATCGCAGAAGGCGGAGCCGGTCTCTAGGGGCCCGCTTCCTATCCCGCTCGCGCGCCGGCGGGAGGCGCGGGCCGTCGATATCTCCGCGAGGTCGGCCGTGGTATACTCGCCAGCACAGCCCTCAGGAGCACGTTGGATGAGTCTCACGAGAGAGCAGGTGCTGCACGTCGCCCTACTCGCCCGGGTCGGTCTGAGCGAGGACGACGTGGCCATGTTCCAGGAGCAGCTTTCGCAGATACTGGAGCACTTCGACGCGCTGCAGGAACTGGACACCGAGGGTGTGCCGCCGACATCCCACCCGCTGCCGCTGGAAGGCGTGGTGCGGCCGGACGCCGTCAAGCCTTCTCTGGACCGGCCCGACGTCCTGGCCAACGCGCCCTCGGCCGACGAAGATGCGTTCCGGGTGCGGGCGGTGCTAGAGGAGTAACGTGGCCCCGGCATCCGCTCAGCTCTTCCAGCTCACGGCGCACGAAGCGCACGAACTGCTGGCAAGTCGCGAGGTCTCCTCCCGGGAGCTGACGCAGGCCGTGCTCGATCGCATACGGGCTGTGGACGACCGGGTCCGGGCCTACATTACGGTCGACGAGGATCTGGCGCTGCGGCAGGCGGCGGAGGCGGACGAGCGCCTGGCGGGTGGGGGTGACGGCCCTCTCACCGGCGTGCCGATCGCTCTCAAGGACGTTCTGTCCACCAAGGGGCTGCGCACCACCTGCGGGTCCCGCATGCTGGAGAAGTACGTGCCGCCGTACGACGCCCACGTCGTCGAGCGACTGCGCGATGCCGGTGCCGTGGTGGTGGGCAAAGCGAACATGGACGAGTTCGCGATGGGTTCGTCGGTGGAGCACTCGGCCTTCTTCCCGACCCACAATCCGTGGGCGCTCGACCGGGTGCCGGGCGGTTCATCGGGTGGCTCGGCGGCGGCGGTGGCCGCCGACGAGACGATCGTGGCCTTGGGTTCCGACACCGGCGGCAGCATCCGGCAGCCGGCGTCCCTCTGCGGGATCGTCGGGCTCAAGCCGACCTACGGGCGGGTGAGCCGCTACGGTCTGGTCGCCTTTGCCAGCTCGCTCGACCAGATCGGCCCGATGACGAAGGACGTGCGCGACGCTGCTCTGCTGATGAACGTCATTGCCGGGCACGACCTGCGGGACGCGACATCCGCGCCGGTGGAGGTGCCGGACTTCACGGATGCGCTCACGGGAGACATCCGGGGCCTGCGTGTGGGCGTGGTCCAGGAATATGTGCCGGAGGACCTGGATCCCGCCGTGCGCGGCGTTGCGGAGGAAGCCGTGCGGCAACTGGAGAGCCTGGGCGCGACCGTGGAGTGGGGCGTCTCGCTTCCGAGCACCCCCTACGCCCTTGCCTGCTACTACATCATCGCGCCGAGCGAGGCGTCGGCGAACCTGGCGCGCTACGACGGGGTGAAGTACGGCTTCGCCTATCAGGACGGCGAGAGCATGTGGGAGAACATGGAGAAGACCCGTCAGTTGGGCTTCGGCGACGAGGTGAAGCGGCGGATCATGCTCGGCACCTATGCCCTTTCCGCCGGCTACTACGATGCCTACTATCTTAAGGCGCTCAAAGTCCGCACGCTCATCCGCCGGGAGTTCGACGAGGCGTTCGAGCGCTTCGATCTGCTGTTCGGGCTCACTTCCCCGACGCCGGCCTTCCGGATTGGAGAGAAGGTGGACGATCCCCTCCAGATGTACCTGAGCGACATCTTCACGCTGCCGGTCAACATCGCCGGCATCCCCGCTATTTCGATACCGGCGGGTTTCGCCGGCGGGACGTCAGGCGAGCGGCTGCCCGTGGGGATCCAGTTCCTGGCCCGCCCCTTCGACGAGGAGACACTGTTCCGCGCGGCTTACGCCTACGAGCAGGCGACCCCCTGGCACGACGAGCGCCCGGAGCTGTGAGCGGCCAGCCCTAGGTCAACAACTCCAACTCCGCCGGTGGCCTCACTTGCCAGGCTGCGCGACGTGCTGTTCGTTTGAGGGACGCTCGCCGGACAGAAGGCCGCCACGTGCCCGCGCTCGCGGCGCCGTCGGTGACCGGCCGGCAGAGCGTGTGGAGCCCACATCCGGACTCGAACCGGAGACCTCGCCCTTACCAAGGGCGTGCTCTACCAACTGAGCTATGTGGGCCCTATTCACACCGGAGGCCGGAGGCCTCTCCCTGGGATCTTCGGCCGTCCGGCGCCCGGCGTCAACTGGCAGTGGTGGAGGGGGCAGGATTCGAACCTGCGTAGCCCGTCAGGGCAACGATTTTACAGACCGTCGGTTTTAGCCACTCACCCACCCCTCCCCGGAGGCGTGGAGCCCGCGAGGGGATTCGAACCCACTAACCTACCGATTACAAATCGGTTGCGCTACCATTGCGCCACGCGGGCCTTCCTCCCTCGCCTCGGGCCTAGCAGAAATGCGCCCCGATGCGCTGGAGGCCACAGAGAAGTATACCTCGCGCCCCGTGGAAGTCCAGCGGTCTCGCGCTGGAGCCGGCCCCGCGCCACGGGCCGGCTCCGGTCGGTCGCCGGTTCCGGTCACTCCAGCCCGTACACCACCTGCACCTGGACGACAACCTCCAGTTCGCCCGCCTCGATGGGGGTCCCGGCTTGCTCGGCCATGTCGACGGCTGCCGCACCGTACCGGTAAACGTCCGGCGTCACGCCGCCGCTCTCGGAGATGGACTGCGGCGGTCCCAGGTTGACGCCGGCAGCATCGGCCAGTGTCTGCGCCTTGCCGCGCGCCTGCTCCATGGCCTCTTGTCGCGCCTGGTCCTCGAGGGACGACGGGTCGTCGATGGTGAACTGCAGGTCCTGCACGCGCGCCAGGTTTCCGCCCGCCTTGACGGCGGCGTCGATCAGGTCGCCGGTGTCGTCGATGTTCCGGATCTTGGCCGTGACGAGGTTGGTGACGACGAATCCTATCAGCTCCTCCTTGTCACCGCTGTAGTCGTAGCGGGGCTGGACGGAGAAGCGGCTGGTCTGGATGTCCTCGTCCGCCACGCCCCCGTCCTTGAGGGCCGCCAGCGTCTTGTCCATCGCCTCCGCCGCCTGCGCGCGCGCGTCGCCCACGCTAACAGCCTCCGCCTCGACGCCCAGCGAGACCACCGCCACGTCTGGCTCGCCGAACACCGATCCTTCACCGGTGACGGCGACGCCGGGCGCCTCCTGGCCCGGGGGCAGCACCGTCGTTTCGGTCCTGCAGGCGAGCGTCAGCAGCGCCAGCGCCGCGGCTCCCACCACCAACCCCACTACTCTGCCGTTCATCATGTGTTCCTCCTATCCATGCCGCTCTGGCCGAGCAGGCGAGAGCGGCCGACATTCCTGATGGGGCGCTTTGCAGGTGAGCAAAACGCCTCTGTGCTATTCTAAATAGACGGACGCACTATGCCAGAAGTTCCCCCGCCCGAGCGCAACCCGCAGCAATCCGAGGAAGAGGCGCCTTCGTCCGCTCCCCTGGACTGGCCGTTGCGCGCCGATCTCGGGGCGATGCGGCAAGACACGCGAATGACCTCGCGTACGGGGGAAGAAGCCGGTGCGGGGCCTTCGGCTCAAGGGTTCTCAGCGGAGCCGGTCGAGGGGTTGCAGCCCGGGTCGGCGTCACCCAGCGCGCCGCTGCCCGGCGGCCCGTCAGGGGAGGCGACCCGGAGCGATTCGCCAATGATCGGCGTCGGCGGGTCGTCCGCGGGCACGATCTCGGCCAGTACCACCGGCGTGCCGCACTACTCACCGCCGGCCGTGCCGCCTCACTTTCCGTACGACCCCGGAGCGGGCACGGGCGGAGAGGCCGTGGCCGCTCCGCCGACCGATCGTCGTTCCACGATTCGCCCGTTCGCCCGCGGGCTGCGCGAGGTGGCGGAGACGATCATCCTGGCGCTGCTCATCTTCCTGCTGGTGCGGGCGGTGGTGCAGAACTTCCAGGTGGAAGGCAGGAGCATGGAGCCCACGCTGGAGACGGGCTGGTACCTGCTGGTGAACAAGGCGATCTACTGGGAGATCAACCTGGAGACGGTCCACAAGTTCCTTCCCTTCATCGATCCCGGCGACGACCCCACGCGATACATCTTCCGGGGTCCGAAGCGCGGCGACGTCATCGTCTTCAAAGCCCCGGGCCAGCCCCGAGGGGCGCCCGAGCGCGATTACATAAAGCGGGTGATCGCCGTGCCGGGGGAGTCGGTGGAGATCCGCGACTGCACTGTCTTCATCAACGGAGAGCCGCTGGATGAGCCGTATATCAAGGAAGCGCCCAGGTCCAACTACGAGCCGCAGACCGTGCCGCCGGGTCACTACTTCGTGATGGGGGACAACCGAAACGCCAGCCAGGACTCCCGTAGCTGGGGCATGCTGCCGAAGGAGAACATCATCGGCAAGGCCTGGCTCAACTACTGGCCGCTCTCGGCCTTCGGCCTGACTGACAACACCTCAGCGGAGCCCGGCAGCGGCACGGTCCCGGAGCCGGCTGACGGCGTCCCCGCCGACAAGGTCGCGGCTGCCTGCTCCTAGCCGGCGCCGGCAGCGTCCGCAGTCAGCAACGACGAATGCGGCGAGCTCGTCCGCCGATCGGGGTCCGTTGCCGGCGCCCAGCGGACGTACCTTCTCCACCACTTATCTCATGCTCGGTCCGCAGGGGTGGCGTCTATCGCAGCGCAAGCTCGATCGTCTCGGCCCAGGCCAGGAGCGGCTCGTCCGCCATGAACCGAGCGCTGAGCTGCAGGCCCAAAGGCAACCCGTTCTCCGCCTTGCCGGCGGGGAGCGTCACCGTGGGAAGCCCAGCGTGCGTCCAAGGCAGGTTCATCGCCAGCTCACCCGTGGAACCGAGGCCCGCGGGCGCCGGGCCGGGCGCGGGCGGGCTCGCCCACAGATCGATCCCGTTCGCCTCCATGAGGCCGTGCAGCCTGTCGCGCAGCTCGAACCGGCTGCGCTGACCCGCCTCGTGTTGCTCCGCCATGACTCCGCGGCCATGCTCTACCAGCGCGGCGGATCGCGGCCGGTAGAGCGCGCCGTAGTGCGTGAACCAGGCGTGGTGCACCCGCGCGAACTCCGACAACGCCACCCACGTGTGCCGGGCCGCGATCTCTTCGATGTCGTCGAAGACCGGCAGGCGCCGGATCTCGCAGCCCGCCCGCTCCAGCCGCCCCAAGTGCCGTTCGAAGGCGCGCAGCGCGTCAGGCTCCGCCTGTTGGAGGTACGGACCGTCCGGCACGCCGACGACGGGCGCGCGGTTCGCCTGGGCAGCGTGCTCCTGCTCCCGCCAACCCTCCACCAGCACGGAGGCGGCCAGCGCCGCACCGGCGGCATCCTGCGTAAAGATGCCCACGTGGTCGAGGCTGGGCGAGCAGTGGATCATGCCTTCCGTCTGAATGCGGTCGAAGCTCGGCTTGAAGCCCACGACGCCGCAGAACGCCGCTGGGCGGATTACCGAGCCGAACGTCTGCGATCCCAGCGCCAGAGTCGCAAAGCCGGCCGCGACCGCCGAGGCGGAACCGCTGCTGGACCCGCCGGGCGTGTGGGCTGGATTGTGGGGGTTGCGCGTCGGCCCCGGCTCCATCATGGCGAACTCCGTCGTCACCGTCTTGCCAAGGATGAGCGCTCCCGCGTCCCTGAGCCGGGCGACGCACGTCGCCTCCGGTCCTTCGAACAGCTCCGGGGGCAGGGCGGACCCCGCGGCCGTCGCGAAGCCGTCGACACGGAAGATATCCTTCACCCCCACCAGGGCGCCGTACAGCGCGGGACGACGGGCCGCATCCGCATATCGACGCTCCAGCGCGGCGGCCTCCTCGAGCAGGCGCGCGCGGCGGAGCGCCTCCGGGAGCAGAGCGAGGATGTACGGGTCCACGCTCTCGATGCGGTCGCAGGCCTCGCGGACGTGGGCGGCGAGGTCGATGTCGCCTTCTCGCAGGGCGGCGGTGGTCTCGCGGAGGGGTGCAGGGGACAGCAACGCTATCTGCTGCTCCATGGCTGACATATCCTACACTATCTGCAATGAGCTCGCATGACGGAGGTAGGGCCGGGAAACCGAACCGGCATCGCGCGCACCGACCATGACGACGGTCGCGTTCGTCCTCGTCCTGGTCGCCGCGGTCTCACACGCCAGCTGGAACTTCCTGCTGAAGGCCAGCGACCACAAGGTCGCCTTCCTGTGGGCGTTCGGCGCCGTCTCCTTCGTCGCGTTCGCCGTGCCCGCGGGTGTGTTCGCCTACGTCGACGGGATCGGAGCCCACGGCGTGCTGGTCGGGGTGGGGAGCGCCGCCATTCACGGCTTCTACGGCTTGGCCCTCGCCCGCGGCTATCAGCTAGGCGACCTCTCGACCGTCTATCCCACGGCGCGGGGTATGGGGCTGGCGCTCATCCCCCCGGCCGCGGTGGTCTTTCTTGGAGAGGACCTCTCGATAGGGGCCTGCGCGGGCATCGCCGTTGTGATCTTGGGCATCTACCTGGTCCAGAGCGACGCGGGCGGCCTGCGCGGGCTGGTTCCCTCCTTGAGGGATCTCGGCCGGCCCGGCGCCGGCGTCGCCCTGCTGACGGGGGTGTTGGTCGCGACGTATTCACTCTGGGACAAGGCGGCGCTCGACCATCTCCCGCCGGTCACACTGAACCAGTTCGCCATAACGGGCCACGTGGTCGTGCTGGCGCCCCTCGCCCTGCGAGGCGGCGCGGCGACGGTGCGAAGCGAGTGGCGAGAGCGGCGCTGGAGCATCCTGGCGGCTGGCGTAACAGCGTTCCTGGGCTACATGCTGATCCTCATCGCCCTCACGACCAGCCGTGTCAGCTACGTGGCGCCCACCCGTCAGGTGAGCATCGTTCTGGGCGCTCTGCTGGGCGTGGTGCTGCTGGGCGAGGGGTACGGCATCGCCCGCGTCTGCGGCGCCGTGCTGATCCTCGCCGGCGCGCTCGCCATTGGGCTCTCGCCCTAAGCGTCGCCGAAGGTCGCACCATCGCGCGACGCCTGCGATGGAGCCTGGCGTCTGCTAGATTGGTGGCGATGTACGTAGACTCGCATGTCCACCTCCAGATGCACGATGGGAAGCCGCAGATGACGCGCGAGCGGATCGAGCGCTACGTGGAATCGGCGCTGGCGAGCGGCGTCGAACGGCTGGCGATCACGGAGCATCTCTTTCGCTTTCGGGAGGCCTACGACGCGCTATTCGGCTGGTGGGACGACGACCCGTCCGAGCCCGCGCTCTCCGCCGCCGCCCACGAGTACTGGCGGAACCACGTCTCCGCGAGCGTCGCCGACTACGTTCGCGCGATCGAGGACGCGAAGGCGGCCGGGCTGCCGGTGCTGCTGGGGCTGGAGCTGGACTGGATCCCCGGCCGCGCCGATGACCTGCGCCGCTTTCTGGAGCCGTACGATTGGGACGTCGTCCTCGGCTCCGTGCACTGGCTCGGGGCCTGCATGGTGGACGGCGAATACGGCCGGTCGCTCCCCACCTGGTGGGACTCCCGCGACGTCGATGAGGTGTTCGCCGAGTACGCCTCCTACCTCTCCGACCTGGCCGCGAGCGGGCTGTGCGACGTGCTCGCCCACCCGGACCTGCCCAAGCTCTTCGGGCACCGGCCGACCAGCTTCGAGCCCCTGCACGCAGCGATCGTCGAGGCCGCCAAGGCGGGGGGCTGCGCGCTGGAGGTGAACGCCATCGGCTACAACAAGCCGGTCGCGGAGCCGTATCCGGCGTTGCCCGTCTTGGAGCGCGCCCGCGCGGCCGGCATCTCGATCACGCTCGCCTCCGACGCCCACACGCCCGAACGGGTGGGGCAGCGGCTCGACGAGATCGCGGGCTGGGCGGCGCGGGCTGGGTACCGGGAGTACGTCTTCTTCGAGCGACGCCGGCCCGTGCCTCTCGCACTTCCGCCCGCTCCCGCCGGATAGGCGATTCCGGCCCTTCCCCTACCCGAAAGACGTGGTATCCTGTGTGTTGCGTCCACTGGCGGCGGGTGGGAAAGGATGCGAGGACGAATGCCGGGATCGGTAGCGGTCGCGGGGTGGTTAGAGGCGCCGACATGAGGCGGCTGTTGCTCCTTGCCGCGTTCCTGCTTGCCGTCTGGGCCGCCTCCTCGATGGCCTCGCCGCGCGTCCAGGGCTGCGCCTTCTCCGTCACGCCGACGACTTACGAGCCCCCCCGCAACCGAGCCGCTGTCCTGGCAGGGCTTGATCTGGCCGGTTTCAACATGATCGCGCCGGACGACAGCTTCTTCGGCACGCCGCTGGTGGAGACCGGCACCCGCGCCAACCGCCGCCTGGCCTACGAGCCCTACATACCGCCGACGCTGCTCAAGGCGATCGCCTGGATCGAGAGCAGCATGACGCAGGCCGACTGGAACACGCCGTTCGGCGCCGTCGGCCCGGCCCTGATCTCCTTCGACTGCGGGCACGGCATCATGCAGGTCACCAGCGGCATGACCAGCCCCGCCGACAACGGTTGGCCTTCCAGGCAGCAGGCCCTGGTCGCGACGCACTATCTCTACAACATCGCCCGGGGCGCGGCCATCCTGGTCAGCAAGTGGAACGCGGCCTCGGAAGCCCGGCCCGTCGCCGGTACCGACACCGAGGGCAGCCCGAGGATCGTCGAGAACTGGTACTTCGCCGTCTGGGGCTACAACGGTTTCACCGGGCCCGGCGCCAACCGGAGCAACCATCCCGCGGACCCGGTCTACGCGGAGTGGCCCCGCACGGGCTATAGCTGCGGTCCCCTGGACGACGGCTACGGCCACAGCTACGCCAACTACCCCTACCAGGAGTTGGTCTACGGCTGCGCCTCGCGGCCGCCGTCGGTGGACGGTCACCAGCTCTGGACGCCGCCAAACGTGCCCTATGCGCTGCCGGACCTGAGCGACCCGCGCTGGGCCGGCCCCCTGAGCCTTGACAACTGGGCTGCCTGCTCCGGCGGTTCCGACTGCTCTGCGATGGACATACCGTCGCCGCTTCCGTGGCATTACGACCAGACTCCCCGGCCGGGCGACGGCGTTGCGGACTACCTCCTCGGCTCGCCGGTGCTCGTGGCGAGCCGGAACGCGGTCAGCCAGCCGGAGAACCGAGTGGCGATCTCCAACGCGGGAACGGGCATCCTCGCCTGGCGGGCGAGGCCGGGCCAGTCCTGGATCGGCGTGAACAAGCAGGCGGGCGTGGCGCTCGGCCTGGACGTGCCGTGCGCGGCGGGCGCGCCCTGCGACCGGAGCCCGATCCTCACCATCACCATCGAGGACGAGGACGTTGACGCTCCGGGCTGGGTGGACATCGAGTCGCTTACGACCGGGGAGGTGTGGCGGATCAGCGTGGTGGCCGGGTCCATGCGCGACGTCAACTGCGACGGCGCCGTCAACACCATCGATGCGCTGTTCCTCCTCCAGTTCGACGCCGGTCTCATGGAGTCCCTACCCTGCGAGCAGAACGCCGACGTGAACGCCGACGGCCGGATCAACTCGCTGGACGCGGTCCTGATCCTGCAGTTCGACGCGGGGCTGCTGCAGACGCTATAGACGTGAGGACGGCGGCCGGGGTGGCAGGAGGGCTGTTGGTACTATTGACAACCCCCTCCGTATGTGCTAGCATCGTGGCATCAACCAGGTGGTAGGTAGAGCCGGCGGGAGGTCTGGCGATGGATGGCGTGAGTCGCAAGAGGAGGCCCCAGAGCGAAGCGTTTGAGGCAGCTCTTCAAACCTGGCTGAGCACGCGAGGTCGTTCGAGAGCTGCGGCGGAACGACAGCTCAAGCGCCACTATAGGCAGGCCTGGACCGATCCGAGAGAAACGGTCCGCACAGGCGTTCTCATCTACTTGACAAGGGCGCGGCCCGCAGACGGCACGGGAATGGTCCTGGCCGGTCTACGGTCGAAGAGAGAGAGTGTTAGGGTCCACGCACTCTCGACAGCAGGCTCTTACATTCGGGCAGGTCATGCCCTGCAGGCACCCCAGCGCGCCGCTATCGAGCGCATCGCTGAGCGGGACCCAAACCAGAGTGTCCGGCTGCTCGCCATGTACACGCTGATCCGGGTTGGAGACCCAGAAAGCGGCGCGAGCCTTCGACGGATCGCCCGAGACGATCCATCGTCCGGACTTCGATTGGAAGCCAACCTGGAACTGCTACGCAGAGGCCACAAGGATGGGCTACGCGCGCTCTTTCAGGAGTACCGAACACATCCTCACACGCTCCAGGCTTTTCCGGAGGCTCGTCAGGTCTTCGATCGCGTCGGGATGTCGCTGACGCGTAGTGAGGAGCAGCGATTGGATCGGCTTGCCACCAAGGCGGTGGACGGTGAGCGGGCACGGTTAAGGGACACCACCGAAGATGAAACCGAACGTGCGATGTCGGCGCTGTTCCTCTCGAGGCACTCGACGAGAAGATATCCAGTAAGAGCCGTGGAAGTCGACATCATAGGCAGGCTTGCGCTAGGCGCGACCACGACGAAGGCAGGTGTAATCGCGGTGAACGCCCTCGGCGGGTTGACGACGCCTCGCACGAAACGGTGGCTTCGCGCGATCACGAAAAGCTCGCAATCGAGTGAGGTAGCCAGGAGGGCAAAGACATTTCTCAGGTAGGTGTAAGACAGGGGTGCACCTCCGCGAAGGCGGTCTCCATCAGCGACCATACGTTCGACTGGCATGCGGAGAACCGCCTCGCCAGCGCGAGCAGAACGCCGACGTGAACGCCGGCGGCCGGATCGACTCGCTGGACGCGGTCCTGGTCCTGCAGTTCGACGCGGGGTTGCTGCAGACGCTATAGACGTGGCCGGCCCAGCGGCCCGTGAGGAGACGGCCGGATGGGTCCGTGCGGCGGCGGAAGTGTGCGTTCCGGGCTGGTACATGCCGGTTTGCCGCCGAGGAAGGGGCGAGAGCGCGCCTGTGGGCGGCAGACATGTGATTCATCCTATTGACAACCTCCCCCGCATGTGCTAGGCTCTTGACACCAAGCAGGTGGTAGGTAGAGCCGGCGGGGGGTGTCGGGTGATGGATGGCGTGAGTCGCAAGAGGAAGACTTGGCGTAGGCGATTGGCGCTCTTGGGCGCAATACTCCTGACATCCGTCGTGGCAATCCTCCTCAGCTCGTGTTCGCCGGATTCCGCTCCCGACTCCGGAGTTCCTTCGACTGCTGGGGCGGATTCGGGCATGGCCGCTGAGGCGCAAACCCGCGTGACGTTCGATGCACCACCTGGGCTGACCACCAGCAACCGGACCGTCCGGAGCCTCCGCGTGGATGGCGCAGCCGGGTATGCCGTCTCCGCCGCGGATGTGGACAGGATTCTCCGCGCCGCGAAGGAGGCGCTCGACAGCATCAAGAGCACGCACGCATTTCTGGAGGAGCAGGGCGATCCGGTGGTCAGCCAGGGCTGTCCGCCGCCAACGGGACTGACAGGTGAGCCGGGGCCCCGGAAAGGAAGGATTGGTCGCGGAGTCGCGGTCCCCAGCGAGCACCGGGTGTTTGTCTACTTCGTGGCCGAGGACCAGTACCGCGGCTCCTTTGCGGACTACCCGTACGGCAGGGCAGGCGAAGAATTCTACTGCATCCGTACCAGCGAGTGCAGCACAGTCACAGAAGGCCTGTACGTGACGCCCAGCATCAGGTCGGAAATGCTGCGCGAGGGTCTGCTGGATGCGATGGGGTTCAGGTGAGCAGAGGGATCGGCGGAGATAGCCCGCGCCGCGTATCATGCTCTTTCCGTTGGGGTGGCGGCGAAGGATGCGGAGGGGATGAGGATCACCAGCCTGGCCTTCCTGCTCGACGCGGCAGACGTTCGTTGCGAAGGATCGCCGTAGGACGAGCGGTCAGCTCAGAGGGGAGGTGCGAGCTTTGTCGGGAGGGTTTTGGCGATGGAGAAGGACGTAGCAGCGGCGTCATGAACTCGAGACTTAGGCGGCTCTTGAGCGCAATGCTCCTGATGTGCGTCGTGGCAATCCTCCTCAGCTCGTGTTCGCCGGATTCCGCTCCCGACCAGGGCCTTCCTCCGACTGCTGGGGCGGATTCGGGCACGCCCGGCGACCGCCTCGGAACACAGGGTCCTCTCTTGATGGTCGATAGCCGTAGCAAGCTGAGCATCTGCGTGGATGGGGCTGGGGGAGCAGAGGTGACCGACGAAGACGTGGACGCAGTGCGAGACGCTCTGGAGGACGCGCTCGCCTCTGTTAACGATCCGCCCCCGGAATACGCTCAGCGGCAGGTCGTCCGAGGGTGCCCGCCGCCGGCAGAGCGGTTTGGCGCCTCGCAGTCGGAGCGTGGGATGTATGCAGCGAATCTGGAAACGGCAACCCAGGCCAGCGAGCACCTGGTGCACGTGTATTTCATCCCGCCCGCGGTGTATGAGGCAACGTTCGTAGATGAACCCTACGCGTGGACCGCCGAGGAACACCTGTTTCACGGAGACGTGGGGGTGGCGGTCACGAGCGGCCTGTACCTACGCTCGTCTGCCACGGACCAGACAATCCGCGACGCCGTAGCGTATGTACTGTTCCTGACGCCTAGAAAGACGCCAGTCCCAGAGCCAATCATCGACTGGTGCTCGTGCGAGCGTGGAGTGGATCCGAATCCGCCATATGAGATCTGCGGCGACCCCTACGTAGACGAGCAGTGTGGGGATCAGAAGCGCAAACAGGGGGCGGAGTGAGGTTCTGAGGCCCCCGTGCGGCTGGCACTCCCTCGGCGCTGACCTCTCGTTCGCCGCACCAAGAACAGCACGCGTCCTGTAGCTTCGGTTCTGCTATCCTTGTGCCAGCGGCGAAGGAGACAGGCACATGGATCTCGAGCAGATCGAACGGCTCGTCGCCGACCGAGGCATCGAGGTGGTCAAGGTCGGGAGCGCCGACATGGACGGCGTCTTCCGCGGGAAGCGCATCCTCAGCTCCCACTTCCTGGAGGGCTGCCGGGGGGCAGGCTTCCCCCAGTGCGACGTGATCTTCGGCTGGGACATCCAGGAGCAGATCATCGAGGGTGTGGGGCTGACGGTCGGGAGCGCGGACGGCGGGTTCGCGGACATCCTGATGAAGCCCGACCTCGCCACCTTTCGCCCCGTGCCCTGGGAGGAGGGCGCGGCCGCCGTCGTCTGCGACTACGCGACGGAGCACGGTGAACCGCTCGGGGTCTCACCCCGGCAGGTGCTGCGTCGGGTCGTCGACCGGGCCGTCGCTTCGGGCTACCAGCCGCGCATGGCGGTCGAGCTGGAGGTGCGCATCTTCCGGGAGGACCAGGAGAGCCTCCGAGCGAAGGGGTTCTCGGACCTGCAGCTCCAGCCGATCAGCCCGGGGCTGAACTGCTACAGCATCCACCACGCCAGCCTGGACGAGGACGTGGTTGGGCTGATCAGGCGGCGGATGATCGAGTTCGACGTGCCCGTCGAGGGCTACAACCGAGAGCACGGCGAGGGCATGTACGAGGTCAACCTCCACTACGCCGACGCGCTCACCGCGGGCGACCACGCCATGCTCTACAAGAGCGGCTCGAAGGAGGTCGCCGCGCAAGTGGGCGCGGTACCGACCTTCATGGCGAAGTACTCGGACCGTCTCGACGGCTGCAGCGGGCACCTGCACCAGAGCCTCTGGTCGATCGAGGACGGCCGGAACGTCTTCTGGGACGAGGGCGCGCCCCACCATGGTTCGGAGCGGATGCTGTCGTACGGGGCAGGCATGCTGGCGACGATGCCGGAGTTCATGCTGATGTACGCGCCCAACGTCAACTCTTACAAGCGCTTCGTGCCGGGCAGTTGGGCGCCGGTCAACGTGACCTGGGGCTTTGAGAACCGGACCACCGCCCTCCGGATGATCGCGGGATCGCCGGGGGCAGCCCGGATCGAGAACCGGGTCCCCGGCGCGGACGTCAACGCCTATCTGGGCTTCGCGGCATCGCTCGCGGGCGGCCTCCACGGGATGGAGCAGGGGCTCCCCTGCCCGCCGCCGACGGAGGGCGACGCCTACCAGGCCGCCGATGCGCCGAAGCTGCCCCGCTCGCTGCCGGAGGCGCTGGAGCGGTTCGAGGCCAGCGCGCTGGCGCGCGAGTACTTCGGGGATGACTTCGTCGACCACTTCACCCGGATGCGCCGGTGGGAGGTGGACACGTTCGGGCGGGCGGTGACTGACTGGGAGCGGCAACGCTACTTCGAGCAGGTGTAAGGAGGCAACGATGCGACTGGAAGGGAAGAAGGTCCTCATCACCGGGGCCGCCAGCGGCATGGGCCGCCTGGGCGCCGAGGTGTTCGCCCGTGAGGGCGCGGCGGTGGTCGCCACCGACGTGGACGCGGGAGGTCTGCGCGAGACGGTCGAGAGCGTGCGCAGCGAGGGCGGCTCGGTCCTCGGTCTGGAGGGCGACGTCAGCAGCGCCGCCGACGTCCGCGGCTGGGTCGAGGAGGCGCTCAGCGCCTTCGGGAATCTCAACGTCCTCTACAACAATGCCGGCATCTTCCCGGACGAGGACGAGTCGGTCATGGATATGGACGAAGAGGTGTTCCAGCGGGTCATCGACGTGAACCTGAAAGGCGTGGCGCTCTGCTGCCAGTACGGGGCGCCGGCGTTGATCGAGGCGGGCGGCGGGTCCATCGTCAACGTCGCGTCCTTCGTCGCGTTGATGGGCTGCACCGTGCCCCAAGATGCGTACACGGCCAGCAAGGGCGCGGTGATCTCGCTCACCCGCTCGCTCGCGGTGCAGTTGGGCCGGCACAAGGTGCGCGCCAACGCGATCTGCCCGGGGCCCATCGAGACGCCGCTGCTGCGCGAGCTGCTGCGCGACGAGGAGGCGCGTCAGCGAAGGCTCAGCCGGATACCAATGGGACGCTTCGGTCGGGCGGAAGACATCGTGTACGCTGCCCTCTACCTCGCGTCCGACGAGTCGTCGTGGACGACCGGCACCACGTTCGTGGTGGACGGAGGGATCAGCGTCAACTACTTCTAGCCGGTGCCCGCCGCCGGAGGAACGCCCGGCGCCGACCTACGTACCTCCGTACTGCCAGCCGTGCACGTTCACGAACTGCGGTGGTGATGGGTGACCCAGCACCTGGCGGATGGCGCTGATCTCACCGATGTGCGACCAGTAGTGGAAGACGTTGCGGACGATCTTCGTGCCCAGGTTCTCACGCTCGACGTCCAGGCCGGGCGGGATGACGACCTGCCGCAGGCGCTCCTCGTCCACGGCGTGCAGCAGTTCGTCGGCCGCCTCGGAGGCGGCGCGCCAGAGCGCCATCACCTCCTCCAATGCCGGCTGTGAGGCCGGGCTGCCGTAGCCGAAGGTCGCGTACTCCGGCTCCGCCAGGCGGCCCTGGGGCCAGGCCACGAAGAAGGCGCGCTCCTGACAGGCCATGTGCCCGATGATCCAGCCGATGGAGTTCATCGGCTCGACGCGCCTGCGCGCATCCTCGTCCGAGACGCCCTCCAGGCCGCGCAGGAACTCCTTCCTCGTTAGGTGCTGCAGCTCTACGAGCAGATGCATCGCAGTGACCTCCTTTCACGGCCGTTCGGTCGCATGCCCGGTGGAACCCCGCGCCAGCGCCCGCTCGATGTGAGCCGCGGCCTCCCCGTCCTTGTCCCGAGCTTGCAGAATGAGAGTCGCGATCCCGCGGCGAACGTCGGGCTCGGCCAGCTTCCGCACCATCTTCTCCTCAAAGCCGAACCCTCCCACGAGGTTCGCCATCTGCCACGCTATGTCGTGCTCCGCGGCGTAGCACGCGGCCGCCAGCAGCAGGTCCTCCGCCATCGCGGGCTCGTGCCGCGCCACGTGCGCCAGGAACAGGGAGGCGTACCAGCGTCCTTCCGCAACCATCGTCAAGGCATCGTTGTGGACCATGTACCGGTCCCAGAGCGTCGACACGTCGTCCGCCGGGAAGGCCTCATCGCGCAGCAGGTCCTCGGCCCAGGCGGCGTAGGCCGCCGGCCCGCTCTGGCGCTCGTTCACCATCGGCGTCCGCGCGACGCTGAGTGCCCACTCGAGCGCCCTGCGGTGGATCTCCGTCGGCGGCGGCTTCTCATGATTCTCGCCGATCAGGATGAGCCCCCGGGTGTCCTGGAACCAGTTCCGCCTCCGGAAGTAGCCGGTCGGCTCGAACTCCACGCCCACGTTGAACGGGGGTATGTCCTGGAAGAAGCTCCAGCCTATGAGGACCTCGCCGTGTTCGTCGTAGCCCGCGATGATGCAGGCCTCGGGCGGCCCAACGACGCCCAGGCCGATGACCGGGCGATGCTTGTCTCGGATGCTCTCCACTATCCGGCTTCGGGAGTACTCGTAGTCCTCGTGCCTATCGAAGAGCGCCGCGTCTTCCGACGACTCGCGGCGCGCCTGTTCGTTTCCGAACACCTCAAACGCATGGCCGACGGCCTCGAACGCGCGGCGATGCGGCGCGAGCGGGTCGGGGGCCATGACCATGATGTCGACGTTGGCGCCGTCCCATGTGATCGCGTTCCAGAGCAGCCGGAAGGCGGCGCCGGACACGCCCATGATGTACTCATAGGGGACGTCTTGGCCCAGGAACTCCAGGCATGCCTTCAGCGACGACGGAAAGGGGCACGTCTCTACTTTGCCGTCATGTTCCTGGAAGGTGACGCGCGGCACCCCTTCGAGCACGACGCGGGCGGTCTCAGCAGCCGATCCGGGTTGCCCTGTCATCTATTTCCTCCCGGCTCGCCCTCTGCCAGCGCCAGACGCACGTCCTCACCATGCTGCGTGTCATGTCCTCGCCAGTCGGCCACCACGTCCGAGAGCGGTCTCACGCCGCCGGCAGTTTCGGGGTTCGCTGCGCCTGAGCCCGCCATTGCGTCCTGCGGCCACCAGTCCCCGCTCACCTGGATGGAGAACGCTGTGCCCGGCAGCGCGGCCAACAACCTCCGCCAGCGATCGCCACGCTCCCGCAGTTCTTGGGCGAACGATCGAGGAGTTGCGGTCCTCCAGCGGACCATCTCCCGTTGGTGTCCTTTGAGTCCCGGCATCCGGAGCGCACCGATGCCGGGCCGGCCCGCTTCTTCGAACAGCCGGATGAGGTCCGCGTCCGACGCAAGGACGTGCGCGAGCACGTCTCGCACCGCCCAGCCGGCATTGCGAGTCCGCCACGTGAGGGCGGGCTCGTCCACGCCCGACACGACGGCCAGCAGCGCCTCGCGTTCGCTCACCAGTTCGGACTGAAGCTGCTCTCGCTCGCCGCCTTGTCCCATCCCCATCTCCCCTCTTCGGGGTCGGTTCTTCTGCAGGCCTGACGCTACCAGAACGTGCGTTCTGTGTCAAGCACGTATGAGACTGGTTCCCGAAAGGGCGACAGGCTCCGCTTGCATTGGCGCAGAACGGCCACCTGCCGCAAGATCTGTATGGCGCTCCACTTACTCCCTAGTCCGGTTGTTGCAGGCGGTCGGTTGCAGCCACGGCGCGGGCCCGTTCCAGCTCCTCCGGTGTGTTCACGTTGATATAGGAGAGAAGTTCCGGGTCCCAGGCGCGCAGCATGTCGGGGGGGACCTCGCGCAGACGAACCGAGGCGAGCAGCGCCTGGAGGTCGCGGTCACCTCGCGCAAGCATTCGCTCGACGACCGGCAGGCAGGTCGTTCTGTAGAATCCGGGCAGCGGTTCCCTCCTCTCCTTCGTTCGCCCGATGACGGCGTCGACACCGGCCGTGTGCTGGTCGATGAGGCCGAGCAGCAGCTCGGGTGCCAGGAACGGTTGGTCGCAGGCCACCACGAGCGCCCACTCCTCTTCGAGCCAGCTCAGGAGGGAGTGCAGCCCTGCCAGCGGACCCGCGTCCGCGACTTGATCCCGCAAGACCGGAATGGCGCCGGTCTCTGCTGGTACGGGCTGATTTGCGCGAAGCACCAGAACGGGGTTCAGGCCGGTCTGGACAAGCGCGTCGACAGCGCGCCGTACAAGCGTTCGGCCGCCGACATCCAGTAGCGCTTTGTCGCCGCCCACGCGTCGACCGCGGCCACCGGCCAGGACGGCGCCGACCTTGCGGTTCATGGTGTGCCCATCTTACCAAGTTGGTTTGGCTCTTTGGTGAGGGCAAGGTCGGCCGTTTCGTGGCGGCGCACATGTGTTCGCCAACAGCGGAGAGCGTACGCAAGCCCGCGCCGCTGCCGTACCTCGAACGGGACACCACGCCGGTTGCGGCGGGGCCAGGGCCTTGGTAGACTGCGCCTAGTCGATTCCTCGTCCTCGAACTGCAGCGAAGTCCCATCTTTTCGTCTCGCACTCGACGACCAGGAAGAACAGGATCAAGGAGGTCGTCAAGTGCCGTACACGGATAGAACACTTACCTGCGTTGAGTGCGGCGCCGAATTCGTCTTTTCGGCGGAGGATCAGGAGTACCACGCCAGCCGCGGGTTCCAGAACGAGCCCCGGCGCTGCCCGCCGTGCCGCCAGGCGCGCAAGGCCACGCGGGGTGAGGGCGGCGGCTATGGCTCGCCTCGGCAGATGCACCCCGTTGTCTGTGCCGAGTGTGGCCGGGACACGGAGGTCCCGTTTGTGCCGCGGGGCGACCGCCCGGTCTACTGCCGCGAGTGCTTCGTCAAGCGAGCGCCGGAACGGAGCCGCTACTAGTCTCGCCGCGCCCGCGCCTCGGGCCGGTGTTGTCGGCGAGGACCCTCCGGTCCGAGTAGCAAGATTCGTCTGGGGAAGAACGGGGCTCGTCAGCCGTCGCTGGAGAGGACTTAGCTATTGATCATTGAACGTCGCGAAGGTGAAACGAACGAACGCCTGCTTGCGCGCTTCCGGCAGATGATGCAGCAAGCCGGGATCCTGCGAGAGGCCAAGCGGCGGCGTCGCTTCATCTCCAGATCAGAGGCACGGCGTATGGCGCATGCCAAGGCAATGCGACGGGCTCGCAGGAATGCCGAGCGAGCATCGCGCCGGCCGAGCAACGGCCGCCAACGCGCGTAGGCGGCGAGGACATTTCATCAGAACGTGGTAGAAGCCCAATAAGGAGGGTCAGAGGATGGCTGCAGGCACGATCACCCGTATCGTGAGCGACCGAGGTTTTGGGTTCATCCAGATGGAGGGGGCGACGGAAGAGGTCTTCTTCCACGCGACCGCGGTGGAGGATCCGACGTTCGACGAGCTGGAAGAAGGGCAGAAGGTCGAATTCGATACCGAGCCGGACCCTCGGCAGCCCCAGCGAAACCGCGCCGCCCACGTTCGCAAGGTGGACTAGCGAAGGATAGGGACCAGCGCTCTTGGCCACGGTATTCGTCGGAAACCTGTCGCCGGAGGTCACCGATAGCGACCTGCGTGAGATCTTCGGGGCGTACGGGAAGATCAGTTCCATTCGCCTCATGTCGCGGCGCGGACTGGCGTTTGTGGAGCTCAGCCCGGAGGCCGCGACTGCTGCGGTAGAGGCATTGCGCGGCGCTCAGATCAAGGGTCGTACCGCGGACGTAGCGCTGGAGAGTTCGGGCGGCGGTAGGCCGAAAGGCCGGCGCGGCCGGGGTGGCTTCCGCCGTCGGTAGTCGTCGCGGAATCACAGGCAAACCTTTCGATTCAGGAAACGAACGCCTTGGTCGCACTCGGAGCGTCCGGCGTGGGTGCTACCTTAGGCCGGTGGGTGCCGGTGCTTCCCGAGAATAGGGGAGGCGCAACCGCGGGCCATTCCGAGGCCCGGTCGCAGACACCGGGTCCCCGGTGCGCCGCCATCATGGTGTGCGGTCTGCCGGCCGAGGCCTGGTCCAGCAACCGCAGGAGCGCCGCCGATGGCGGCGCCGTGGCTACGAAGGCAGGCGCGATGAGCTACGAGACTCTTGAGACTCTGGCGGTGGAGCGCGAAGGCGCGGTTATGACGGTGCGTCTGAACCGGCCGGAGAAGCGCAACGCCATCAACCGTCAGATGCACTTGGACCTCCAGCAGCTCTGCCGGGAGCTGGGCGAGGATTTCGACACGCGGGTGGTGGTCCGGGCAGGCAAGGGGCAGGCGTTCTCATCGGGGGCGGATACCAGCGAGTGGGGTCAACCGGGCCCTGACAATGAACTGGCGCTTCGCCGCCAGTCCGGCATCGGCAGCAGAACGTCGGCCGCGCTGGAGGGCCTGGATCAGATAACGATCGCAGCGGTGCACGGGTTCGCCGTCGGCGGCGCTTTCGTGCTGGCGATCTGCTGCGACTTCCGCGTCGCTGGGGAGTCGACCTGGTTCTCTGTTCCGGAGATTGAGCTGGGCATCCCGCTCACATGGAACGTTCTCCCCCGTATGGCGAGGGAGCTGGGCTTTGCCCGCACGCTGGAACTCACTGTGACCTGTGAGCGGATCCGTGCTCAGCAGGCTTTCGAGTACGGGCTCGTCACCCATCTCGCGCGCGACGGCGACGAGATGAAGGTCGCCCGCGAGCTGGCCGACAAGATCGTGGCCAAGCCGCCTCTCCCCGTGGCGATGACGAAGGCCACCATGAAGGCGCTCAAGCGAGTCACCGAGACCGGTGACGCCACCTACAGCGATCCCGACCTCATCCTCCTGGCTCGCCTTATGCAGCAGCGGAGCCGCCCGCGGGGCGGCGAAGCTGGCTAGAGTCGGCGGCCCCGCTCGCCCGGCTGACGGCGCTTTGCCAGGCCGAGGGAGTGCCACCGCCGGCGGCTTGCAGTGGTGCTCTGACCGCGGAGTCCCCTCGCCGGCGAGGTGTCAGCCCCGGAAGTGCCGTCCGCCGAGTCTCGCTTGAACCACCATTCGACCCCGGTCAGGCTGGGCGGATTCGCCAACCGAAGGATGCCAGACCAGAGCGTCGTTCTTACCGGTGGGAAGGGCGCGGCGCGGCGTCTGCGTACTTCTTGGACTAGACCGCTGCAGAGGCGGCTTCGACGCAGCCCCGTGGGTGGGCAAACTCGATCAGCAGAGTGTGATCCCGGAGCTCAAACCTCGTAACGGTTTCCGGATTCTCATCATCGCCCTTCCACTTGATCATCACGCGATCCTCAGTGTCGAGTTTGCCCAGCGCCCAGTGGAGCAACTGACCCACTGCTTCCACATGGAGAGGCGGCCAGCTCTCGATCACTTTCTGAATCGGCCCCGCCTTGTCCTTCTGGCCGAACTTCTCAGCGATGTCCACGGCGATGTCGGTGATGTCTTCACCTGCGTCGATTCGAGCGAAGATCTCGTGGCCATCGTTGAAGATGATTCCCGCGCTGAACACGAGGTTCAGCAGTTCCATTGCCTCTCTGCAACCACCGGTTTCGGCCATTTCACTCCTCCATCTATCTCACGACCCGTTCCACGCTCTTCCAAGGCCGACCGGGGGACGCACGGCCCGCCGCTCGCCTGTGGGGCACCGTGGTACAATTGCAGCGGCGCTGGGGGCGGGGACGCTGCCATCTCTGCCCGTCGGCCGGGATGGGCATAGCGGCCCGGCATCCCCAGCGCCGGCCGCCACGGCCACGTGGCTCGATTCGATTATGCGAGGAACGGCGACACCGGACATGGGGGGGATCACCCAAATTTGACGAGTTCCACCATCAGTGAGCTGAATCTGGGATTCCCAACGGATGACGGGTCTTCGGACGCCTTTGTCGGGCGCAAGCGGGAGCTCGCCATCCTTACCGGGTTGCTTGAGGGCGACGATGCCGCGAGGAGTTCGGTCATCGTCGAGGGCGAGGCTGGCATAGGCAAGACGAGGTTGGTAGCGGAATTCCTTGAGCGCGCTCAAGCGGGAGGGATTCGCGTGCTGCAGGGCTGCTGCTATCAGATGCAGGAGGCCGGACCGTACTTCCCCTTTCTCCAGATACTCCGTCAGGCCCAGCCCGGGGAATCTCCGATGGAAGGACACCTTGCGGAGCTGGCCGATGGGGCAACAGGCGGCGGAGCACACGCCGATCTGAGCGAGGATGCTCGAGGGCGAAGGGCCGCGTTCCTTCGAGGGCTCACCAATGAGATCCTTCAAGAAGTTGCCGGCGAAGAGACCATCCTGTGCGTGGAAGATGTTCAGTGGGCTGACCCGGGTTCTCTTCTGCTTCTGAACAACCTTGTTGACATTCGTGCTGCGGGTGTACTCATCGTGTGCACGGCGCGCACGCATGAATGTCTGAAGACGCACGCCCAGCAGTTGGTGGCGAGTATCAGACACAAGAGCCATCCGATCGTGCTGAAGGGTCTTGAACGTTCCGCCCTTCAGCAGTTGGTGGAGAACATCGCCGGGCCCGGCTGCATGACGGCTGAGGAAGCGGAGGACCTGCGATCGTTTACTGGGGGCAATCCCCTGTTGGTCAAGGAGCTGCTGTTGCACCTGAGAGAGACGGGTCTTCTGGAACGGCATACGGTGCGGGAGGCCCTTCGGCGCACGAGAACGCCGGACGCCCTGGCTCACGTCATTGACCTGAGGCTTCGCTCTCTTCCTCAGGCGGTAAGAAGGGTACTTGCGGCCGCAGCGGTGGTCGGCGCTGAGTTCCCGGTCTCGCTGGCGGCTCGAGCGGCCGGCGAAACGGAGGTGACGGCGGCGGAGAAGCTAGAGGTTGCTACCGCCGCGCGCATTCTGCATCCCGGCGATGCCCTGGAGTCCCCCCGCTACCGGTTCGCGCACCCGATCTACGCCAGCAGGCTGTATGATTCGCTGTCGGTGTCCAGGCGGCGGAACGTGCATCGGCGGGTGGCCGAGGCGGGCAGTTGCCGTGACGCGGCGCTCACCGCCAGCGAGATGGCGCGCCACTATGCCCTGGGTTTCGGGGTGGCCGGCGGGCGCACCGCTCTCGGTCACTGTCGCAAAGCCGCCGAAGAGGCCGAACGGGTGCTGGCCTATGAGACTGCAGCCGTGTTCTGGGAGCATGCTCTTAGCTGCACGCGGTCGCAGTCGCGGCGCACGAGGGCGGAGCTCTATCGCCGGTTGGGCCTGGCGTTGTGGGCGGCCGGGAAGTGGAAGCCCGCGGCCGATGCGTGGACGGAGGCGGCGGCGCTGTTCGAACAGGTCGGGGATCGGCAGCGGGTTGGCGAGGTGGCGCTCGCGTTGGGCGATCTCTTTCGCTGGCGGCAGGAGCTTGCCGAGTCCGAGCGTTGGCTTCAAGTGGCGCTACAAATGCCTCTGCCTGGGCTGGCCGAGCGAGCGAAGGCGCTGGCGCTGCTTGGCAACATCCGCGGTATCAACGGCCAACGCGTCGAGGCTCTCCGGCTTCTGGAAGACGCGAAGAGGGGCTGGAACGAGAGCGGTCGGAACCCGACGGCGGCATACTGGCTCTCGTTGGGATTCCTTATCACGGGTGATCCGTCAACGGCCCACGCCGTGGCGAGACAGGGTTTTCAGGTGGCGCAACGAAGCGGGCAGTCGCACGGCGTTGCGCACCTTGCGGCGAGCCTGGTCGTCCATGAGCTCAGCCAGCTCCACGTCGATCCGGCGCGCTCGTACGTCCAAGTGGTCAAGGACGCGGTTGAGCCGACGGATGCGACCACGCTCATCCGCTCGTTGGCCTGCGAGGCCTACCTGCTGGGCTATGAAGGGAACTGGCGGGCGGTGGCCCGGTTGTGCGAGCGATGGATGGCCCAGGTGCGGCTGGTCGGACGCTATCAAGCTGCGACCGCTCGCTTCGTCTGGGCCGAAGCCCAGGTGGCGCTGGGAGATGCGCAGGCGTCCTTGAGGGAGATGCTGCGCGCGTTGCCCGACCTGGAGCACATGCGTCCAGCAGCCGCCATGCACTTGGCGCGCGCTTCGCTGCGACTTGGGCTGACCAGGGAGGCGGCCTCTTTGGTTGACCGTTACGGTTGCGATGTGATGAGGAGCGCGCAATCGGCCGCCGGCCGTGCCGTTTTGGGGGAGGTGGTCTCCTACCTGGACACGGAGGAGCTGTGGCAGCGCAGCTTCGACTCGCTGAGGCGGGAGACGCGCGCGATCTTTATCGCGTACTCCCCGATTTCGGTGCGGCGCGTGCTCGGGCGACTTGCCGGCCGGCTCAAGCGGTGGCCAACGGCCTTCGAGCACTTCGATACGGCGCTACAGCAACTCGCCGACGGCGAGGCCCGTTGGGAGCTTGCACAGGCCTATCTTGACTACGCGGAGATGCGACGTGCCCGGCGACGGCGGGGAGACCTTCGTAAAGCGGAGGCGTTGGAGCTGGAAGCGAAGGCGGTCCTTGCTGACCTGGGTATCCGGCACCCTCCGCGACGGGCCTCCGGAGGCTCCAACCACGGCAACCGCTACGCCCTAACGGGGCGGGAGTTGGAGGTCCTTGGCCTGGTGGCGGAAGGGCGACGGAATCAGGAGATAGCTGAAGATCTGGGGCTCAGCCACCGGACCATCGAGCGGCACTTGGAGAATATCTTCGGGAAGATCGACGTAAGCGGCCGCACTGAGGCGGTCGTGCTGGCTGTACGAGAGGGACTGATTGGCCCGCTCAGCAACTCCTCAGGTGCCGTTGCAGGAAGCGGATACCGGCAGGCGGAAGAACGTTCTTCCCAAGAGAGGCAGTCTCGCTGAGGCCACCCGGGAGCACCTGCGGGCCTCCCACGGATACTCGTCCACCGCAGGAATCATACGGTTCGCTGTGAGCCACCCACCACCGGGCCCCTCGGAGAGCGTGAACTGGGCATTGTCGCCCCGGGACAGGTTGTCCGCAACCCCGACGGCCTGTCGGCCCAGCCTGCGCGTGGCCGTCGACGGGCGACCCGTCTCCAGCCGCGCGTCGTAAGTGCCCCAGCGGGCCCGCGGAGATTCTGCCGTCCTACTGCCTCGGCAGGCCCAGTCCTCGCATTGCGATGATGTTGCGCTGGATCTCTGAGGTACCCGCGGCGATAGTGCCTCCCAGAGATTCCAGGTACCCGCGCGACAGGCGACCACCCTGCGGCGCGTCATCGCTGCGCAGCGTCCCGTACAAGCCCAGAATCTTCACGCCGGTGTTGTAGATGCGCTGGGCCAATTCCGAGGCGAACGTCTTCACGACCGACGCCTCGTAGTTGGGGATCAGGCCTTTCGCCTGCAAGGCGACGACCCGGACGGAGAGCATCCTGGCAACGTGCGCTTCCACCAGCCGGTCTGCCAGCTCCAGGCGCAGCGGCTTATGGCGAGGCAGGGTGCAGACGCCTTTCCCCGCGTTCTCACTGACGAACTTGATGAGGTCCTCCACCAGCAGGCGGTTCCCAACCGCCGTACCTACGTTGGAGCGCTCGAAGTCCAGTGTGGTGGCACCGATGTACCAGCCTCGGTTCTCCTCGCCCACCAGGTTGCGAGCGGGCACCCGCACGTCCTCGAAGAACACCTCGTTGAACATGTGCCGGTTTGAGAGGTCGATGAGGGGCCGTACTTCGATCCCAGGCGTCTTCATGTCACAGAGGAAGTAGCTGATGCCCTTGTGCTTGGGGGCATCGGGGTCGGTGCGGGCCAGCACGAAGACCCAGTCGGCGTGCTGCGCGCCGGACGTCCAGATCTTCTGCCCGTTGATGACGTAGTCGTCGCCGTCACGCACGGCCCGAGTCCGCAGCGAGGCCAGGTCGGAGCCGGCCTCGGGCTCGCTGTAACCCTGGCACCATCTCACCTCGCTGGCGAGTATGCGGGGGAGGTGCTCCTTCTTCTGTTCCTCAGTGCCGTGAACGACGAGGGTAGGTCCAACCATGCCCACTCCGAAGATGTCCCTGGCGGGAGCGCGAGCCTCGGCGAACTCCTCGTTCATGATGAACTGCTGCATCACCGTCATGCCTGCTCCGCCATACTCCTTGGGCCAGGCCGGCGCGGTCCAGCCCTTCTCCGCCAGCTTCGCGCGCCACGGACGTCGGCGCTCGTAGGCGGCAGCTATGTCCTCCTCACCCTCGTCCGCGCTCGCTTTCCACTCGGGCTTGAGTTCCTTCTTCAGGAATTCCCGCACTTCCTTCCTAAAGGCTGCCTCCTCGGGGGTGTCCTGCAAGTCCATGCCTCGCCTCCTTCTTTGGCCTGGGCGGGCCCCAAGCTGCCATGGCTATACCCACGTGCTGGCTGCTGCCGGCCCCGACGCCAGCACACCCTTCATAGCGCGTCCCGTCCCGCAGGTCGCGCTCCTTCAGCCGGTGGTCTACCCACCGGAACTCGCCCCCAAGTTTACTACATCCGGCCACCATCTGGCACAAGAGACCTGGGCCGGCCCGAACGGCCGTGTCCCCTGCTGTCCTGGTTCTCGTCTATTTCACGCGCCCCGCATCTCCAACCGGTCCCTGCCGCCTGTGAGCCACTCGAGCGTGAAGCGTGCCAGGACGATCTTGCCGTAGTCGTCGCGCTCGTAGAGGCAGCCGATCGACGCGTCGGGCAAGACGACGAGGCAGGAGTATGCCGCACTGCCGGCGTAGAGCTCCTTGGCGACAGGCCAAGTCCGGCACTCGTCGTACGACAGGCGAACGGTCATCGTGTCCCGCGTGTCGCCGGCGGGGTTGGAGAAGAGGACTCGGTTCTTGGTGTACTCGGGCTGCGACGTGTACCGGAGGATGCTGGCCTGGCAGACAGGCTCCACAAGCTTGGCGTCCAGCGTGACCTCGGACCACGTTTCGCCTCCGTCACTGCTCGTTGCGAGGGCGCGGCGCTTCTTGTCGTGATAGCTGCGCATATTCATCAGGACGGTGCCGTCGGCGAGTTCGACAGCCTGGCATTCGTTGGTTCGCTCGCCGATCGGCTCGCCGCATCGCCATGTCTCTCCGCCGTCGTCACTGAAGATGGCGTGGGAACGGTAGGGATGGCCGCCGAAGTCGTGGTCGGAGTGGTCGCAGGGGATCAGGAGGCGTCCTTTGTGGGACCCCCGCTGAAGCTGGATGCCGACGCCGGGGCCGGTCGCGTACCACCGCCAGTGAGGCTGTCGTGCCGTTTCGCTGATGTCGACCGGTTCCGTCCAGGTACGGCCGTCATCACTACTCTTCATCAGCCACGCCGTGCGAGGTTCTCGCGTAGCTCCCCCGAGGATCTGACCTTCCCACTCGTCGCCGCGGTTTCGCGTAAGCGGCATCCAAATGATGCCGGACGTGCCGTCCACCACCGGGCAGGGGTTGCCGATGGTGTGGGACCCGTGGTCGGCGATGATGCGCATCCTCGACCAGGTCTTGCCGCCGTCGGTGCTGCGCTTCATCGCAAGGTCGATGTCGCCGCTGTCCCCGCTGCCGTGCTTGCGGGCCTCGCAGAAGGCGAGCACGTCGCTATTCGGACTGACGACGACGGCCGGAATGCGGTAGGTGTGGTAGCCGTCCTCGCCGCTGACAAAGACGTCGGTCTCTTCGGGAGGCGCGCCGGCTCTGTCGCTCATCCTGGCGAGCCGGAGTCGAGCGCTACGGGCGCTCCGCCGCCGCGATGCGCACCGTCTCGCCGGCGCCGTGCTGCTTGAGCCCTTCGGCGTTGTCTATGCGTCCGATTGGAGTGACAGCGGAGGCCGGCTTGATCTCGTCTGGGGACGTCGTCACGGGTGTCATGCCGAAAAAGATGCAGAACGCGCTGCCGTCCGGCCAGTAGCCGAGGTCGCCGGCGCGGACCGTGTCCACGCCGTTCTCGAGATTCGCGTCGACAGGGATGCTGAAGTAGATCTCCTCGCCCCAGGTCCTGGCAGTCGCCTCGATAGGCAGTGCGGCGAGGATCTTCCGCACCGTGTCGGGCGCGCACTGCTCGTCGAGCGTCGCATCGAATACCTCCTCGCCGACCTGGATCTTGATCTTCGCCACCGGCGTCTACTCCTTCATCTTCTCTCGCACCAGTTTCGCCAACTGCGGCAAGATCTCTCCGGTCTTCCCCGGGATGAAGATGTCCGAGATGCCCTCGTCGGTCAAGGGCGTTGGGTCGGCGTTGATCTCAATGATGCGAACGGCCGGAACCCGTTCGACCACCACCGGGCCGGAGTCCGACTCCCGCTCTTCCTCGACCGTTCTCGCTCTCGCCCGGCGAGGCAGGTCGGCGAAGGGGTAGACCGTCGCCGAGGTCCCACAGATCAGCATGACGTCGCACTTCATCGTCTCTTCCAGACTGCCGCGCGCAACGTCTCGGGGGATCGGCTCACCAAACCCAACGCCGTCCGACTTGACGATTCCTCCGCAATCCGGGCAGCGGGGCGGCAGCTTCCCCTCTTCCCTCAGCCGCTGCAGGTCGAACTCCGTCCTTTCGAATCTGGCGAGGCAATCCACGCACCGCAACAGGAACGCGTTGCCGTGGTACTCGAGAACGCTTTTTGAGCCGGCCTTCTTGTGCAGGCCGTCGACGTTCTGGGTAATCACGCACTTGAGGACGCCTTCCCTTTCCAGTTCCACCAAAGCATGATGGCCCGGGTTCGGCTCGATTCCTTCCAGGCGTCCGAGAGCACCAGGGGGCGCCGTCAGCCTCTCCTCCCACCAGCCCGCTGGATCAGCGCGGAACTTCTCGTAGCTCAGGTACGCTCTCCGTTCGGCCTCCGGGTTCTTCGTCCAGACTCCCTGAGGTCCGCGGAAGTCTGGTATGCCCGACTCCGTCGACATCCCCGCTCCGGTGAGGGCGATGGCGTACTTCGAGGCCGCCAGATAGCCGGCTGCCCGTTCGATGCGCTCTTCCATGTTTCTGCCCTCCTGGGCCCGGCGGACGTGCCTTCGCGCGTGGCCCGCGTCATCACGGAGGTCCCCTTCCGCTGGCCGACTAGAGTATTCTGCATGGGCCGAAGGAAGTCAACGAGCGCGGAGGAGAAGAGCCGCCTCTGGCCGCCGCTCGTCGACATGTATGCCAGCTTCGAGGAGTACGAGCGGGGAGCGGACCGAGAAACCCCGGTTGTGATCCTACGTGCCCAAGCCTAGGATGAAGGGCACAGGACTGATGACCGTGGAGCCATGCATCCAGCACGCCCAGTGAAAGGACGACGTGGACGTTCCGCGCCGGAATGAGGATCAGCGTTGAGCAGCTCAGGCGAGGCTTGGAAGACCGAGGCTCTGGTGCGGACCTTCCTCGACGGCGTTCGAGGCGCTCTCCCCCTCGCTGCCGAACAGATCGACGTCCTGCTCCGGTTGGTCGAGGCAAGAGGGAGGCCGGTCGAGAGCTTTGCGGACCTGGGCTGCGGCAACGGTATCCTGGCCGGCGCGCTCCTGGAGCGCTATCCGGGGGCAGCCGCAACGCTGGTGGACTTCTCGGAGCGGATGATCGACGAGGCGCGAGACCAACTTGCTGCCTATGCCGCGAACTGCCACTTCGTTGTGGCGGACCTTGCCGACCCGGCGTGGCCTAGCTCGGTCGCCGCGGAAGCCCCTTTCGATCTCGTCGTGTCCGGCTACGCCATACACCACTTGGCGGACGCGCGGAAGCGGCAGCTCTATGGAGAGGTGTTCGACCTGCTGAAGCCCGGCGGTCTCTTCGCGAACACTGAGCACGTGAAATCCGCGACGACATGGGGTGAGCAGATCTTCGATGAACTCATGATTGACAGCCTGTGCGCCTACCACTCGGAACGGGGATCGGACAAGACCCGAGAGCAGATCGCCGAGGAGTTCGTGCATAGACCAGACAAGGCCGAGAACATCCTCGCTCCGGTTGAGGTCCAGTGCGAATGGCTTCGATCTTGCGGGTTCAGGGATGTGGACTGCTATTTCAAGGTGTTCGAGCTGGCCATCTTCGGCGGACGCCGTCCAGACCAACCCTGATTCGGGCTAACGGCACGTCCAAACCGGGGCTACGCGCAGCCTTTGCGCGTCACGCAGCTTCTTGATGCTGCGTCCGGACGGTGGGCCGCCCGCTCCCCTACCCGCCCGCGGTCTTTGCCTCGACGGGCACGCCGTCAAATGTAATGGTGAGCGCGCCCGGCTTGCACTCGCGGAGACAGGCGCCGCACCCGTCGCAGTAGTCCTGCCAGGGCGTCACCAGCATCCAGATCGTGGGGTCCACTCTCTGCTCCTTGGGCACGCTGAAGTCGCGCTTCTGGATGGGGCGGGTGGCGAAGATGGCCAGGGGACAGACCTCCAGGCAGCGCTTGCAGCCGGTCGGGTCGTACAGGGAGAAGCGGCACTTCTCTGTGTCTAGATGAATCTCGACGACGGCTTGTGGCTCTTGTACCATGGCTCCTCTCCCATCCTCTTATCAGAGGTTGCGTGCTACGGGAACAGACTCCCGCGGAACCATCTCGACGGCGTCGGCGGGGCAGGCCGCGCGGCAGAGGCCGCAGCCGAAGCACTTGGTAGGGTCGACGGCGGTGGTGTTGTCCCAGACGGCGGTGCGCACGGCGCCGAACTGGCACTGCTGCATGCAGTCGCCGCAGGACGTGCACTCCTCGGGTTTGATGCGGGCCACGTAGTGTCCCTTGAGGCAGTAGTCCGGTATCCCGTAGGCATCGCGCCATCGCCAGTAGATGCAGTAGGGCCGCTCGCAGTTGCAGATCGCCTCGATCAGGGGCAGGCGGCCCCGGCCCATGATCAGGTGCCACAACCCCCGCTCCTCCCACTCCTTCAGCAGCTCTTCCGCCTCAGCGAGCTTGAGGGGGACCTTGGCCTCCTTCCGCAGATCCCGGCGCAATTGCCGCCACTCGGCGCCGCCGAACTCGGTCAGCCCCTCGCGCGGCAGCCGGCCGTAGGCCAGCTCCATCGACATCGTCACCGGAAACCCGAAGCCAATGCAGACGTAGTCCCTCGCGCCCCGGTAGACTAGCTTGCAGGGACAGTGGCCCACCACCACCATGGAGTCTTCGCGCCGGGTGGCCTCCTCGGCTATCTCCAGGATCTTGAGCGTCTCCTCCAGGGTCACGATCTGCGCGCCGAAGCCTGAGGAGGCCCTCGCCTTCAGGAACTGCGGATTGCGGACGTACTCCTCCTCGCTGTAGCGCCACTCCGTCTCGGCGAAGGTGGCGGTCATGGCCTGCTTCGCCCCTTCCTGCTCCTCCGGGGTAGGGAAGATCTTGTCGAACAGGTAGTTCTCGAAGTTGAGATACCATCGTTCGTCTCGACCGGCATGCTGGGCGCACAAGTGGCACATGGAGTGTTCTCCTTCGGACGGTTTGTCTGGGCCGGGCTGCGGGCCGGGACGTATCTAGTCGAATCAACGCGGTGCAGCCCGTTCTCGCACCGTAGCACACGAGGGCAGCACCGGGAATGCGGGGGAGTGCCCAGGTGATGTAAGATCGGCGTGCCACGGAACCGCGCATGGAGCGCGCGGAACAGCGGACGGTGGAAGGAGCGCCGGCATGAAGGAATTTCGCGACAAGGTTGCCGTCGTCACCGGGGCCGCGAGCGGCATCGGGCGAGGACTGGCGGAGCGCTTCGCGGCAGAGGGCATGAAGGTTGTCCTGGCCGACATCGAGACCGGTGCTCTGGCCGAGACCGAGGCCGAGCTGAGAGGGACGGGGGCAACGGTGCTGGCCGTGAAGACCGATGTCTCGAAGGCCGCGGACGTGGAAGCGCTGGCGAAGAAGACCATCGATGCCTTCGGAGCGGTGCACGTCGTGTGCAACAACGCCGGCGTCGCCGTGGGCGGCCTCTCCTGGGAGCGGAGCGTGGCCGACTGGGAATGGGTGCTGGGGGTCAACCTCTGGGGCGTGATCCACGGCATCCGGGTCTTCGTGCCCATCATGCTCGAACAGGGCACCGAGGGACACGTGGTGAACACGGCGTCCACGGCGGGACTGAGCACGGGACCGGGGCTACCGATCTACCATGCCACCAAGCACGCAGTCGTGGCCCTGTCGGAGGTCCTCCACCATGAGTTCGCGGCCACCGGTGCCAAGCTGAGGGTCTCCGTGGTATGCCCGCTATACGTGGACACGCGAATCGTCGACTGCCATCGCAACCGTCCTCCCGAGCTCCAGAACGACGTCACCCCGGTGCTGAGCCGTCCGGAGGTGCAGCCCGCGGTGGAGGCGTTTCGCCAGCTTCTCGCCTCGGGACACACGCCGGCCCAGATCGCCGATGACGTCTTCAACGCCATCAGGGACGAGAAGTTCTATGTCATCAGCGATCCCCGTACCCTGGACGGGGCGCGGACTCGAATGGAGGATATCCTCGCGCAGCGCAACCCAACCCTTCGGCCGTCGGGGCTTGGGGAAGAGAGCGGAAGGAGCGAATGAACCACCCGGCCTAGCACACCGGTCGTAGGTGATTCCTGCCATGGAGCAGCAGATCCGTTTCTGTAGGACTTCCGACGGCGTGCGCATCGGCTATGCGACGCTGGGTGAAGGGCAGCCGCTTATCTTCGTATCTCCGTGGGGCGGGAGCATGGAGCGTGACTGGAACCATCCGGTGAGCCGCGCCGGCATGGAAAGCCTGGGCGAAATCCGTCGGGTTGTAGCTTTCGACCGCCGTGGAGTGGGGGCTTCCCAGCGAGACGTGAGCGATTTCTCCTTGGAGGCACAGGTAGCCGATCTTGCCGCCGTGGCTGACAGCCTTCAGCTTGAGAGGTTCGATCTGTGGGGATGTCTCGATGGCGCGGCGCTCAGCGTCGCGTACGCGGTGCAGGCCCCCCAACGCGTCGAGAGGCTGGTGCTCTGGTCTGCGTATGACCGCGGCGTGGAGTTCGCCCGGCCGGGGGCGGGCCGCGGGCTGATGGAGCTGATACGCGGGAACTGGAGCCTTGCCCGGCGGGCCATCACAGATTCCACCTTCCCCAGTGGGTCCAACGAGTTGCGCCGCTGGTTCGCCGACTCGCTCCGACAGATCGCGGCCCCGGAGGCGGCTGCGAAGCACATCGAATTCTACGCGACAGTGGACGTGAGACCTCTACTGCCTCAGGTGGCGGCGCCCACGTTGGTCCTCCACCGCCGGGGCAACCGCAACGCGCCGATCAGCGCGGGAAGAAGTGTTGCAGCCCTGATTCCCGGCGCCCGCTTTGTCGCCCTCGAGGGCGACGGCGACCATCCGTATATGGACGACGTTTCCTACCTGGACACTGTGCGACGGTTCCTGGATGAAGAGCGGGCCGCGCCGTCCGCGGTCGAGGCCCCAACATCATCCGCCCTAGCAACCATCCTCTTCACCGATATGGAGTCCTCCACCGCTCTCACCCAACGGCTCGGGGATGCTGGGGCTCAGGAGTTGGTGCGGGAGCACAATGCCATCGTCCGCGACGCTCTCAAGGCGTGCGGCGGATCGGAGATCAAGCACACGGGGGACGGCATCATGGCCTCGTTCCCGTCAGCGTCCGGAGCGCTCGATTGTGCGGTGGCGATCCAGCGGGCGGTGGAGGCGCAGGGGGAAGGGGCGCACGGCCGTGCGCCCCTACGGGTCCGCATCGGACTGAACGCGGGTGAGCCGGTGGTGGAGGAGGACGACCTATTCGGCGCGTCGGTGCAGCTAGCGAGGCGGGTGTGCGACCATGCTGAGCCGGGGCAGATCGTGGTTGCGGACGTGGTGCGGCAGCTCGCGACGGGGAAGGGCTTCTTGTTCTCGGACCTGGGGGACGTGGTGCCGAAGGGCTTCGAGGAGCCGGTACGGCTGTACGAGGTGCGCTGGCGGGAGGACGGCTTGGCTTAGGAGACAGGACGTCTGATGGAGCCGCGCATCCAGTACGCGAAGACCGAGGACGGGGTGAGCATTGCCTTTTGGGTGATGGGGGAAGGCTTGCCCCTTGTGCAGATGCCGGGCAGCGTCTTCAGCCACATCCAGCTGGAGTGGCAGATTCCACAGATCCGCCGCTGGCATGAACTCATGGCTGAGAAGAGGATGGCCATCCGCTACGACGGCAGAGGAACAGGCCTGTCAGACCGCGACGTGGCCGACTTCTCAATCGATGCGCACCTACTGGATCTTGAAGCCGTGCTAGACCGCCTCGGCTTGGAACGGGCAGCTCTGTTCGGAACTGTTAGATGGGGGCCGGTAGCCATCGCCTATGCAGCCCACCACCCAAAGCGGGTGTCACACCTCGTGCTCTGGCAGGCCTCGGCGCGAGGGTCGGACTACTTTGATACACCACAGATGCAGACACTGTTCTCACTCATGGACCGTGACTGGGACCTGTTCCTGGAGACGGCCGCGCACCAGGCGTTTGGGTGGTCGGAGGGGGAGTTCTCACATCAGTACGCCCAGTTCATGCGGGAATGCGTGACACGCGAGGTGGCTCTCGCAGTCACCGCCGCGGCGAGAGAGGTCGACACGACGCCACTACTGGGGAAGATCGAATGTCCCACCCTCGTAGCCCACATCCGTGAGGCCCCCTTCCCACCTGTGGATGCTGCAAGGCGCCTCGCCGCTGGCATCCCCAACGCCCGCCTCGCCCCCTTTGAAGGGGAATCTGTTGCGCTGCTGGGGAACCAGGAGGAGAGGTGGGCAGTCATCGACGACTTCCTTGGCGAAGCAGAGGAGGCCGCGCCTGCTACTGCCGCCTCATCCGGCCTCGTCACCATCCTCTTCACCGACATGGAGTCCTCCACCGCCCTCACCCAGCGCCTCGGTGACGCCAGGGCGCAGGAGTTGGTGCGGGAGCACAATGCCATCGTCCGGGAGGCTCTCAAGGCCTGCGGCGGATCGGAGATCAAGCACACGGGGGACGGCATCATGGCCTCGTTCCCGTCCGCGTCCGGAGCGCTCGATTGTGCGGTGGCGATCCAGCGGGCGGTGGCCGCCCTTCGACAAGCTCAGGGTGGCCATGCTGAGCCCGTCGAAGCATCCCTACGGGTCCGCATCGGGCTGAACGCGGGTGAGCCGGTGGTGGAGGAGGACGACCTGTTCGGTGCGTCGGTGCAGCTAGCGAGGCGGGTGTGCGACCATGCGGAGCCGGGGCAGATCGTGGTCGCGGACGTGGTGCGGCAGCTCGCGACGGGGAAGGGTTTCTTGTTCTCGGACCTGGGGGATGTGGTGCCCAAGGGCTTCGAGGAGCCGGTGCGGTTGTACGAGGTGCGCTGGCGGGAGGACGGTTCGCCTTAGGGGAGTGGGCACCTGATGGAGCCGCGCATTCAATACGCCAAGACCCAGGACGAGGTGAACATCGCCTACTGGACGCTAGGGGAGGGGATGCCTCTCGTAGTCATGCCAGCTTTTCCGTACAGCCACATCGAGCTGGAGTGGCAGATCCCCGCTTGCCGCCGGTGGTATGAACGTCTGGCCGACAAGCGCAAGCTCGTGCGATATGACAGTAGGGGAACCGGCCTATCGGAACGTGATGTGGCCGAGTTCTCCTTGGATTCGTTGGCGCTGGACCTTGAGGCGGTCGTGGACCGTCTTGGGTTAGAGACGTTCGCATTGCTCGCGCAGGGTAATTCGGCGCCGACAGCCATCGCCTACACCGCTCACCACCCGGAGCGGGTGTCGCACCTTGTCTTCTGGCTCTCATGGGCGCGCGGAGGCGACGTTTGGCGATCGCCGCAGTTCCAGGCGTTTCGTGCACTGAGAGACAAGGACTGGCAGCTGTACACGGAGACGGTCGCGCACACTCTTGTTGGATGGTCGGAAGCCGAGGAAGCGACCGCGATGGCTGCCCTGATGCGAGAAAGCATCACACCGCAGGTTGCCTGGGCGGCGCAGGTCGCGGTGGAGGCGTTCGACGCTACGGATCTTCTGCCGCAGGTGAAGAGGCCAGCCTTGGTGCTTCACCGTCGACAACTAACGGTCTTCGATGTGGCCGTCGCGAGACGCCTTGCCTCGCAGATTCCGGACGCTCGGCTGGTTCTCCTGGAGGGTGCATCCGGAGTGCCGTGGGTGGGTGACATGGAGGCGGTAGCCGGCGCCATTGATGACTTTCTGGGCGAGGGGCAAGTGGCCGAATGCCCGGCGCCCAGAACTCCCGGCCTCGCAACCATCCTCTTCACCGACATGGAGTCCTCGACCGCCCTCACCCAACGGTTAGGGGATGCTAGGGCTCAGGAGTTGGTGCGGGAGCACAATACCATCGTCCGCGATGCCCTCAAGGCCTGCGGCGGCTCCGAGATCAAGCACACGGGGGACGGCATCATGGCCTCCTTCCCCTCCGCGTCCGGAGCGCTCGAGTGCGCCGTTGTCATCCAACGGGCGGTGGAGGCGCAGGGGGTAGGGGCGCACGGCCGTGCGCCCCTCCGCGTCCGCATCGGTCTGAACGCGGGTGAGCCGGTGGTGGAGGAGGACGACCTATTCGGTGCGTCGGTGCAGCTAGCGAGGCGGGTGTGCGACCATGCGGAGCCGGGGCAGATCGTGGTCGCGGACGTGGTGCGGCAGCTTGCGACGGGGAAGGGATTCTTGTTCTCGGACCTGGGTGATGTGGTGCCGAAGGGCTTTGAGGAGCCGGTGAGGCTATACGAGGTGCGCTGGCGGGCCGAAGGGTCGCCTTAGGTGACAGGAAGGGTGATGGAGCCGCGCATCCAGTATGCAAAGAGCCGGGATGGGGTGAGCATCGCCTACTGGACTAGGCGCTGACGCCTGGTAGGGGAAGTGATCGTGGCTAGAGAGAAGACGCACCAGAGTGACATTGGATTCAGGCTGATGGCGCTCGTGTTCAGGCTCAGAGACCTCGTTTCCGACCCGCGGCGGAGCCTGGAGAAGGCCCGACTTGGAGAAGGGATGTCCGTCGTCGACTACGGCTGTGGACCGGGCAGCTTCTCGATACCCGCCGCAGAGCTGGTGGGACGGACGGGCAGCGTCGTGGCTGTCGACATCCACCCGCTCGCCGTCAAGACGGTCGCGGACAGGGCCTCTCGAAAGGGATTCGACAACGTGCGGACGGTCCTGGTTCAGGGATACGACACGGGCGTTGAGGCCTCCAGCGTGGACCGGGCCTTGCTCATTGACACGATTCACGCCATAGAGGATCCCGACGCACTGTTTCGCGAAATCCATCGCGTGCTGAAGCCGGATGGGCTTCTGTTCATGGAGAAGGGCCACATGGCCATGTCCGAGCAGAGGCGCATTCTAGAGCAGACGGGCCTCTTCGAGGTAGTCGAGTCCCAACGTCTGATGATGCTGGCAGCTCCCCAATGACGGTCCCTGTCGTGCCAGCAAGGGATCTTCCTCTGTTCGGACGCGGCGGACGCGGTACCCAAGGGCTTCGAGGAGCCAGTACGGCTGTACGAGGTGCGCTGGCGGGCCGAAGGGTCGCCTTAGGTGACAGGAAGGCCAGTAGACCAGGCGATCCCGGCCGGCGATACGTTCGGTGGCTATCCCATCTGTGAGGGAACGAGATGAAACCTGCGTACTTTGAAGTCCTCAGCCCGGAGGAGGTGGAACAGATCCACGCCGCCTCGATGAATGTCCTCGAGAACGTCGGCTTCCGTGTCGACCTCAAGAGGGCGAGGGACGACTTCGCGGAGGCCGGCGCAGATGTCGACGAGGCGAACCGTTCCGTGCGCATCCCCGAGAAGCTCGTCCGGTCGGCCGTCGACAAAGCGCCCGAACGGTTCACTCTCTACGGGGCGGACCCGGACTTCCAGATGGAGATCGGCACCGACAAGGTCAATTTCGCGGCCCTGGGCACCCCGACGAACATCATCGATACCGACACAGGCGAGCTACGGCCGATCACGCTCGAGGACCTTCGCAACCACCTGCGTCTGATCAACGGCCTCGATCACATCGACAACAGCCAGATGGACATCTGGCCCACCGACATCCCCATGCACACTATCCACGTCGAGGCGATCCTGGCCTGGGCGCAGAACTCTCGAAAGACCTTCGGCCTGGGCTGCTACGGCGCGATGGCCACCGAGGACATGATGAAGATGATGGCGATCGCGGTCGGCGGGAAGGAGGAGCTCAAGAAGCGACCTCGCTTCTTCGGCATCTGCTCCGTTATGAGCCCGCTGCAGATGATCAAGCTCCAGGTCGAGGGCATGTACGCCATGGCCGAGTACGGCCAGCCGATGGCCATGGCGCCGGAGGCGATGGCCGGCGCCACCGCGCCCGCCACGCTGGCCGGATTGCTCGTACAGCAGAACGCCGAGATCCTGGCCCACATCACGCTCGCCCAGATCATCGCTCCGGGAACGCCGGTGCTCTACGGCAACGTCTCCACGGTCACGGACATGGCGACCGGCAACGTCGCTCTCGGCGCGGTCGAGGCAGGCCTGATCACCGCCGGGGCGGCGCAACTGGCCCGGTACTACCGCGTGCCCTTCCGCACCGCCGGCGGCGCCACCGACGCCAAGACGCTGGATCTCCAGTGCATGATGGAGCGGGTCGCCACCCTGCTGCCCGCCGTCCTTGCCGGCGCGCACTTCATCACCTGCGGCGGCACGCTGGAGTCGACGATGACCGAGAGCCACCCGCTGATGGCCCTGGACGACGAGCTGTGCGGCCTCGCCCTGAGGCTCGCACGCGGGATCGACGTGTCCGACGAGACCATTGCGCTGGACCTGATCAAGGAGGTGGGCTGGCAGGACCACTACCTGGCCCAGCCTCACACCGCCCAGCACTACCGGCGGGAGCACTTCCTGCCCAAGCTGCTGCGCCGGGATCCCCGGGAGACGTGGGAGAGCAAGGGATCGAAGACGGCGCTCGATCTGGCGCGGGAGCGCGTGCGCGACATCCTGGCCAAGCACGAGCCGCGCGAGCTGGACCCGGCGGTGGAGAAGGAGCTGCTCGACTATGTGGGAATGGTCCGGAAGCGCACCGTCGCCGACTTCGAGGCCGCCGAGTGGGAGGACTAGCAGGGCGATGAAGAACGTCCTCTCGGCTTCGGCCACGTTGCACGCCCTTCCAGGGAAGGGCCCCGCACCCCGGCCTCCGTGCTTCTTTCGGCACCCTGCTAGCGATGCCCCGCAGCGCTGCTTTCGGCGCTTCGCCGGCCCAACGCGGAGAGTGACATGACCGAGTACAAGTTCGATACGAACGCCGTCCACGCGGGCCAGGAGCCCGATCCCGTCACCGGGTCGGTCACTCCGCCCATCCATATGACCACCACCTTCAAGCTGCCGGAGCCGGGCCCGCGCCTGATGGATGCCCTCTTCCTCCGCGGGGACCGGCCGCCGCACGTCTACACGCGCTGGAGCAATCCCTCCCTCCGGACGCTGGAGGAGAAGATGGCCGCGCTCGAAGGCGCGGAAGCGGGCGTGGCGTTCGGCTCGGGCATGGCCGTCGTTTCGAGCGTGCTGCTCACCTTCTTGGGCGCCGGCGACCACGTGGTGGCGAGCGAGGTGTGCTACGCGGGAACGGTCGAGTTCCTAGGTGAGCACGTCGGCCGCTACGGCATCGAGGTGACCCTGGTGGACACCAGCGACGTTGAGGCCGTGCGCGGGGCCCTGCGTCCGAACACAAAGCTGGTGTACATCGAGACGCCCGCCAACCCCATCCTCCGCCTGACCGACATCGCCGCCGTCGCAGACGTCGCTCACGGGGCGGGGGCGCGCCTGGTCGTCGATAGTACCTTTGCCACGCCGGTGTTGCAGAAGCCGCTCTCGCTCGGGGCGGACTTCGTCCTCCACAGCATGACCAAGTACCTCGGCGGCCACGGTGACTCGCTGGGCGGTATCGTCCTGGGACCCAGCGAGGGGGTCGAGGAGATCCGCCAGGGGATGCTCATCCACCTCGGCGGCGCGATGAGCCCGTTCAACGCCTGGCTCATCAACCGCGGTCTCGCCACCCTCTCGCTGCGGATGCGGCAGCACCAGGAGAGCGCGCTGGCCGTGGCGCGGTTCCTCGAGCAGCATCCCAGGATCGAGCGCGTGATCTACCCCGGCTTGGAAAGCCACCCACAGCGGGAGCTGGTGCAGCGGCAGATGTCGGGCCCGGGCGGCATGGTCGTCGCTCAGATGAACATGGAGACCGCAGCAGACGTGGTCAAGGGGGTGCAGGTGTTCACCTACGCCACGTCGCTAGGCGACTACCAGAGCCTGCTCTTCTACTATCCCACGGATATGTACGTGGACACCGCGACCTACCTGCCAGACGAGCAGAAGAAGGCGATCCGGGAGTGGGCGGGCGAGGGAATCATGCGCATCAGCATCGGGCTCGAGGACCCGGAGGACCTCGTCGCCGACCTCGATCAGGCGCTTGGGTCAGGCGGCTGACTGTCGCGCGGAACGAGGGCCCGGCGCTGAGCGCGGCTTCCGGCGTCGGGTAGAATAGGGCCACGGAACCGCGACAGGCGTCGCGTGTCCCTGTGTTGCAGGGTGGATACGGAGAAGGAGGGGGTATGGCACACAGCCTTCTGATGCACGATCCCAACGACGACGTCGCGGTGGCAGTCCAGGACCTGAAGGCCGGAGACGAAGCGGGGGCCGTTACGCTGGAGGGTCAGCACGTCGCCGACGTGAAACTGGTCGATGACGTCCCTCTCGGGCACAAAGTGGCGATGCTCGATCTGTCGGAGGGCCAGCCAGTGACCAAGTACGCGCGGCCCATCGGCAAGGCGGTCGGCGCAATCGCCCGCGGCGCACACGTTCACACGCACAATCTGAAGTCGCTGACGTGGTAGCGATGAAAGCGGAAGAGATGAAGCTAACGGGGTTCCGGCGTCCCGATGGACGCTTCGGCGTCCGCAATCACGTCATCGTACTGTCGGTGGACGACATTTCGAACGCGGCGGCGGAGGGCGTGGCCTCGCTCATCAAGGGAACGATGGCGCTGCCGCACCCTTACGGGCGCCTGCAGTTCGGCGAAGACTTGGACCTGACCTTCCGCACGCTGGCCGGCACCGGGCGCAACCCGAACGTGGCCGCGGCCATCGTCGTCGGCATCGAGCCGAAGTGGACCGAGCGCATCGTCGAGGAGATCGCTGAGACGGGCAAGCCGGTCGCGGGGTTCAGCATCGAGCGTGCGGGCGATCTCAAGACGATCGAGGTGGCGGCGCGCAAGGCCCAGGAGCTCGTGCAGTACGCCTCGGAGCTGCAGCGGGAGCCGTTCACAGTGGCCCAGCTCACGGTGAGCACCAAGTGCGGCGAATCAGACACGACATCCGGCCTGGCCTCCAATCCCACCGTCGGCCGCGCGTTCGACCGCCTCGCGGCGGCGGGTGCGACGCTGATCTTCGGCGAGACGACCGAGGTGACCGGCGCCGAGGACGTGGTCATGGAGCATTGCGCCACTCCCGAGGTGGCCGCCGAGTTCAAGCGTGCCTTCGACGACTACCAGGATCTCGTGAGATCGCAGGGCGTCGACTTGCTCGGCTCACAGCCGACCGAAGGCAACATCAGGGGCGGGCTGACCACCATTGAAGAGAAGGCGATGGGCAACATCCAGAAGGCGGGGACTAGCAAAATCGTGAGCTTTCTTAAGCCCGCCGAGGAGCCGGGCGGACCGGGGCTGCACTTCATGGACTCGTCCAGCGCGGCGGCGGAGATGGTCACGCTCTGCGCCGCGGCCGGCGCCGTCGTCCATCTATTTACCACCGGCCAGGGCAACATCGTCGGCAACCCGATCGTCCCGATTGTCAAGCTGTGCGCGAACCCGCTCACGGTGCAGACCATGGCCGAGCACGTCGATGTGGACCTGACCGGGCTCCTGCGGATCGAGATGAACCTGGACCAGGCCGCCGACGCGGCGTTGGCGATGATCGAGCGCACCGTCAACGGTCGCCTGACCGCGAGCGAGACGCTGCGGCACGATGAGTTCGTGCTGACCAAGCTGTATCGAAGCGCGTGACACCGACTGATCTACCCGTGCCGTGGATGGCCGTCCTGGGAGATGGTCTGATGGAACCGCGGTTCGGGTGCTTTCCGAGAGGAGCCGAGGCGTGACTGATAGCGAGTCGAAGGCGATGCAGTTGCTGGACGAGTTCATGGCCGCGTTCAACGCGCGCGACGTGGAGGCGTGGGAGAAGACGTTCAATTTCCCGTCGGTACGCCTGGCGAGCGGCAGGGTGATCATCATCGACAAGCCCGGCTTTCATCCTGCGGATATGTTCGAGCGCTTTGCCGGCCAGGGATGGCACCACAGCGCGTGGGATCACCGCAAGGTGATCAACAGCTCCGAAGACAAGGTGCACTTCGACACCAGATTCACTCGCTACCGCGAGGACGGCAGCACGATCGGCGTCTATGACTCGATTTACGTGGTGACGAAGCAGGACGGCCATTGGGGCGTCCAGGCGCGGTCGAGCTTCGCGCCTTGAATCGAAAGGCTCGCGGGCTCGAGGTTGAAGCACCGTGCAGAGGTAGGGCCTAATGGGTGAAGCGGACGGCGCCCGGCTGAATGAAGGGATGTCCCGAGTAGAGAGAGACTACGATCAAAACGCCCAGTATGAGTGGGACCGCCTGGACCGGCAGGTGAGTGTGCTGCGATGGAGCGAGGGGTAATAGGAGGCAGCGTCGGCTTCGACCACGTGGCCGACATCTATGACGAGACGCGCGCCCTGCCGGACGCCGTTGCGCGCAGACTGACCGATGCTCTCGTGGCCGAGATCGAGGCCGCCCAAGCGGACCGTGTCCTCGAGGTCGGTATCGGCACCGGGAGGATCTCCCGCCCGCTGAGCGAACGGGGCGTCCGAGTCTGTGGCGTCGACATCGCGCCGCGGATGCTGGCGCGGCTGCGCGACCAGCTCGGCCCGGAGCACCTGCCGCCGGACCTGGCCCTCGGCGACGCGACGCGCCTCCCCTTCGCGTCGGACGCGTTCCGGGCGGCGCTCGTCTTCAACGTGCTCCATCTCGTGTCCTCGCTGGACGAGGCGGTTGGCGAACTCCGACGCGTCCTCGCCCCGGGCGGTATCGCCCTCCGGGGAGTCGAAGAGGCGATCGGCGAGAGCACGTGGGACGCCAGCATGGCCAAGTGGAACGAACTCATGGCCGCGCGTGACTTCTCCCATCGCGGCAAGCTGCGGACCAAGGAGATACGCGGCGTCCTTCGCGCGGCCGGCGGGTCGTGCCGGGTGGAGACGGTCGCCGAGCACGAAGAGCGACGCCGTCCCTCCGGAATGCTCGATCGCATCCGAAAGCGCATCGACTCGTGGACGTGGGAGCTGCCCGACGATCTTTTCGCCGACTGCCTGCAGGAGTACGAGCGCTGGGCGAGCCAGCACTACGAAGACATGGAGCGGGAGCTGGTGGAACGCACCTCCTACGGACTGGAGGTGTGGAGCTTTGGATGACCGCCGGCGGCAAGGGGAATGTGGCCTCTTCGGCGCGACCGGGCACGATGCTGGGGCGCGGGCGTCCCACGGCCACTAGCGGGGAGGGATCGAATGGCTGGACCGCTTGAGGGCATACGAGTCCTGGAGTTCTCCGAGATCATCGCCGGGCCGTTCTGCGGGACGCTGCTCGGTGACATGGGCGCGAGCATCATCAAGGTCGAACCTCCGGAAGGGGAACCTTGGCGCCTCATAGCCGAGTTCGTCCCCAAGGAGAGCCACTGGTACCTCTCGCTCAATCGCAACAAGCGCGGGATCGTTCTCGACCTGACCAAGCCGGAGACAGGAGACATCCTGCGGCGACTCGTGCCGAGCATGGACGTGGTCATAGTCAACTACCGTCCCGACGTGGCCGAGAAGCTCGGCATCGATTACCCGTCCCTGCGCGCGCTGAACCCCCACCTCATCTACTGCGATAACACTGCCTACGGACGCAAAGGGCCGGAGGCCCACCGAGGTGGCTACGACATCGTCGTGCAGGGGTTGACCGGACTCATGGCCTTGGATGGCAAGGTGAAGGACGGCGTGCCCCAGGTGCCCACTCTGCCGGCGGCGGATTTCGTGGCCGGCACGATGATGGCCTGGTCCATCTGCGCCGCCCTCTTCCACCGCGAGCGAACGGGCGTCGGCCAGAGGATCGAGACGAGCCTGCTGGGGGCGGCACTGGCCGCGCAGACCGGGTGGTTTCTGTCTGTGCACGCGGTGGACTTTGAGTGGCAGGAGCAGTTCCGAGAGACGCTCAAGGGCACCGTGGGAGGGGGCCTGGACTACGAGGAGCTCCAGGAGATGTGGCTTGCCCTCCGTCCGGTGTCCAAGGTGGGCAACATCTATTACCGTGTCTTCAAGACGAAAGACTCCTTCGTCGTGGTGGGATGCCTTGCCGATTCCCTGCGAAAGAAGCTGTGCGACGTGCTGGGCCTCGATGATATCCGCTTCGAACCCGATTGGGACCCTGGCACACCGGAGGCTCAGGAGTTCGGCGACAAGCTGATCGCTCGGGCCGAGGAGATCTTCCTACAGCGCACGACGGAGGAGTGGCTGCGCGTCTTTGATGAGAAGGGCATCCCCGCGGGGCCTCTTCGATTCGTTGAGCAGTTGCTCGAGGACCCGCAGGTGATCGCCAACGACCTCGTGACCGAGGTGGAGCATTCGTTGGTGGGGACGATCCGGATGTTCGGCCCGCCCGCGAAGATGAGCGAGACCCCGCTCCAAGTGCAGGGCGCGCCGCCAGCGCTCGGCGAGCACACCGATGAGATTCTGACCGAGTTCGGCTACGCGCCCGACCAGATCGCTGACCTGCGCGCCGGCGGGGTGGTGGGCTGAGGGGTGCCGATAGCTTGTCCCGGGGACGGCAAGGGCGGCACCACGCCGGAAGGGAACCGTGTTGCCTCTTGGGGCGCCCGTAGCCTGACCACGTGGCCAGCCCGCACGCATATGACGAAAGCTGGCTGAGTCTGGAACCGTCATGCCACAATGCGGAACGCACTCAATCGCATGCCCCACCGCTCTCTTGAGGAGGCTGGAATGACAGCCAAACCACACTCGTTCGCTGGATACCTAAGACAATTCAACCGGAAGGAGCGATTCTACCTCCTGGGCTGGAGCCTTGGAAACAATGAGTTCAGGCTTTCGGCGGGGTTCAGGCGCAAGATGTCTTCTCTCGTGGGCGTGGATGTGCCATCCAATGCCTTCGTTGCGATGGACTACCACCTGGATTGGCTCTACGCGAGCGCCTATCTCGCGAGTAGTCGTTGCTCCAGCGGGGCGCACTCCAACACCCATGGGCTCATAAGCGCGAACCAAGAGGACATTGACCTCTTGATAGCGTTCAGGCGGGGACGCACGTGGCACGTGGTGATGGTAGAGGCGAAGGCTGCCACCGGATGGACAAACAAGCAGGCGGCATCAAAGGCCGGAAGGCTAGCACGGATCTTCGGGCAGGACGGAAGGCGCTACCCGAGCATCCGGCCTCACTACGTGTTGACGTCCCCGAGGTAACCCGAGAGGCTCGATCTAAGGAAGTGGCCTCGCTGGATGAAGCGGCGAGACGGGAGCCCGTTTTGGGTCGAAATGCCGTTTCCTAGGGAACTCATTCGGACGACCCGCTGTGATCGGGGCGGACGAGTTAGTGCACAGGGCAGGTACTGGAAGACGGTAGGGTAGGGTCAGCTAGGCTCTGTCGCACTCGCCGATTCTCCGATCGCCCTACGCGTGCCGCAAGTCGGAGCCAGACCGACAACGGATTGGCCTGGCACTGATTCCGTCAGTCGTGCAAGGCCGCGGTTCCCGCCTCGCTTCCCCTTCCTGACGATTCAAGCATGTATTCGAGAGCCTGTGGTGCCCCCAAGCGGATTCGAACCGCTGTTTCCACCTTGAAAGGGTGGCGTCCTAGTCCCCTAGACGATGGGGGCGCTGTTGTAGGGCAACTCAGTATACCACCTTGGCCTGCTGAAGCCGCCGCGTGCCTGGAGCGGCGTAGACTATCAGGCGCGGAGCGTCAGCGGTGGGACAGGGCCGCGTCTTGAACTGCGCCGCGGTGCGGCGGGGAGGGTACCGGGAGGCCGAGCGTCTTCGATGCCGGCTTGGGGCCGTTGCGCGGGCTAGTCACCGCCCCGGGGGACGATCTCGTAGCGGATCTCCCAGTCGGGGTTAAGGTTGATGACGTTCAGCATGCGCTCGATGTCGTCTCGATTCCAACGCACGCTCGCGAACGACTCCGGCGCGATGCACATCCGCTGGTTGCCGCCCCCTATCTCGTCGATCTGGGCGTCTCGCAGGTCGGCGCCCCTGAGATCGGCGCGGTGGAGGGTGGCCCCGGTCAAGTTGGCCTTGCGGAGATTGCAGTTGCTCAGGTTAACCGCGTTGAGGCGGGCCTCGCTGAGGTCCGCGCCCTCAAGGTTGGCCCCGGCCAGGTTAGCGGCGTTCAGCCGTATCTCGCGCAGGTTGAGGCCGCTGAGGTCTGCGCCCTCCAAGTCCAAGAGGATGTCTCGATGCTCGCTGGCGAAGCGGTTGACCGCCTCGACCCCGCTGCGTACCAGTTCCACATGCTCCGGGTTTGCCATGTCATCCAAATTATGCACAACACGAGGTCCAGAGGGAAGAGGCGCTGCTCTTTTCTCTCCAACCTCCCAGCCAATATCCTGATGAGATGACCACGACGATAGACCGCCCCGCCCCGCCGCCCAGCCTACCGGTCCGGAAGGCCGGACAGTCATGGTTCGAACTCGCCATGTCGTGGGCCGACAGGCTCATCGGCCCGGTGCCGGACCGTCCGAAGCCGCGCGGTCTGAACGCCGACCGAAGGGCTGCTGTTGTGCTCTGGACGTCCGCCGTCCTCGTGCTGCTTCTCGTGTTCAAGGGTGGCTTCCCCACGCCGGGACATCTCTATTCAGGGTGGGCCTCTGTGAAGCCCAACGGACTGGGAGCCGAACTGTTCTGGGTCAGTTGGGGATACGTCTTCTACCTGACGATCCCGATCGCGATCATTCTTCTTGTCTTCAGAGAGTCGCCCGCTCGGTATGGCCTGCGTTTCTACTTGACCCGGCGGACCGCAATGCTCTATCTAGGCATGTTCTTGGTGATGGTGCCGCTGCTGCTCTGGGTATCGACGCGCGATGCTTTCCTGGGGACGTACCCGTTCGTAAGGGACCTCGGCGACAGTTGGGTGCGGACAATCGTGATCTGGGAGGTCGCCTACGTCGCCCGGTTCGTCTGCCTGGAGTTCTTCTTCCGCGGCTTCTTGCTCTTTGGCTTGGAGGAGAAGCTCGGCTACAGCGCCATCGCCGCCAGCACGCTGCCCTACGGGCTCATCCACTTCGCCAAGCCGTTTCCCGAGGCCATGGGGGCGATCTGCGCGGGGGCGGTCCTTGGTTTCCTGGCGCTGAGAACGCGGACGATCCTGGGCGGAGCGATCATCCATTCGGCGGTCGCCGTTTCGATGGACGTGCTGGCGCTCTGGCGGAGGGGTTTCTTCTAGCGTACTTCTCTGGGCGCACGCCGAACGTGTCAGCTAGGGGCTGACGGCCGGCGACACTAGGGCGGTTCCCAATACCGGCAGCGCGAGTCACTAGGCGACAATCCGGTGTGCCGGCGCGGCGCCGCCCAGCCACACCGGCGAAGGAACCGGCTTGTCTGCTCTCACCCTGGCAACCGCCAGTCGCTGCCGTTCTGTCTTCGACCGGCTGTGGGCGCCGGGCAGTCTCGCCTTGGTACTGCTCCTGGCCCTGATTGGCGTGGAGCTGGCGGTGCTCGTCACCTGGCTGCCCCGGACGCTGGAGATGTGGTGGCGGGCCGACCGGACGGGCGACTTCGGGGCCTTCTTCGAGGCGGCCCGGGACCTCCGCCCGAACGGCCTGTACAGCCCGGCCCTGTCCTTGCTTCTGTACCCCTTGACCTTGGCCGGCATGCACAATGCCTACAGGATCTACGTGGGCCTCGGCGGGCTAGCAGTGCTCGGTGTGGCGTATCTGGCGCAGCGAGGCGTCAACACGTGCGAGGCGCGGCTCGCGGTGGCGCTGGGAGTGGTCAGTGTCCCGCAGATGCACTGGGCGCTTCGCCTGGGACACGTGACCCCGTTCCTGGCGCTCGTCGCGCTGGCCGGCTTCCTGTTGCTTCGGCGTCGCCCGCTGCTGGCTGGCCTCTGCTTCGCGTTGCTCATCGTCAAGCCCCAGTACGCGCCGATCCCGGCGCTCTATCTCCTGTGGACACGGAACGGGCGGGCGCTCGTCGCCATGGTGGCGACGGTGGCGGCGCTGGAGGTGGCGGGGTTCGCCGCGGCGGGCTTCGGGGCGGTAGGGCCCTACCTCGGCAGCTTCTTCGATTGGGGCGCCGACGCGCGGGACAACCTCCTGCCCTATCAGCAAGCCTGGCAGTACGCCTGGCAAGGCTTCCTGATCAGCGCCGGCGTTGAGCCCAACCCGCTCGTGATCCTCGACCTGGTTGCTGTCAGTCTGGCCGTGGTCATGCTGGTATGGCACAAGACGGACGGGTTCGTTGCGGCGTCGGCGGCGGCGTTGGGCATGCTCCTGGTTACGCCGTACGCGAACTTCTACGACTGGGGCCTCTTGGTCGTCGCCGGTGCGCTTCTTCTGCGCGCCGACATAGCCTGGAAGGCGGCCGTCCCGATAGTGCTCGTAGGACTGTACACGGCCCTGCTCGTGAGCCAGCAGGCCACGCCATTTCCGGCGGTGGACGTGGAGCTGGCGGCGGTCGGAGCCGGCGGGGACTTCCTCATCACGCCCGCCGGCCTCACTACACCGACCCGCGGCATCTATTGGGTGACGCCCGGGGTGCTCGCAGTTGCCGCGTTGCTTGCCGTGGTGGGATCGCGCGGCGGCGCGGCCCGGATGCCGGCCCGGGCTTCGCCCGATCAGGCGCGGCGGTCGTCGCTGCCATTCAACATTGATGCAGCTCGGGCGCGGTTCGGCGGCATGCTGCGTCCCACCGGTCGGCTGGCCCTGGCCGGGCTGCTGGTTCCCGCAGCCTACTTCCTTGCTGCCTATGTAGGGCAGGCGCCGCCGTTCACCCAGGAGTACGATCCCTTCTCCAAGAGCGAAGTGCTTAGGCAGCTTCCCTCGGACTTTCCGTTGCCCTCGGATGGGAAATTGGAGGCGGCCGGGGAGGGGGAGGCGCTGCCCTATCGCATCGAGTGGACGAGCAAGGAACCGGTGTCGGAGGTGGCGGGGATCTATCGCGAGCTGCTGGCGGGCGACACGTGGGAGTTGATGCTGGCCGAAAGCAGTACCCCCTCGTACAAGGTGCGCCTGGCTCGCTTCACGCCGTTTCGATTCATGACGCACTGGGCCATGCTGGACGTCTCTCCGTGGCAGGGCGGAAGCCGTATCTCCCTCGACCTCTTCGTCACCCAGAAGATGACGGTCACATCCGGGGGAGGCGGCAGCTCGCCGTAGCCCCCGGCCCTGGGGGATCACCTACGGGGCTCCGCCGGTCAAGTTTCGGGACTTCTCTACTCGGCCGCCTACGTCTGCAGAACGATGTTGCTACAGAGCCCTACGCCCGTAGAGGTATTTCCTCTGTGAGCGGTAGGCCGACCGCGCGGACAGCAGTCCCTGACATCGCAGGAAGCGGGCAGGGATCACGCAGGGAAGGTAGGAACGGCCAAGGAGGCAGCCGCCACGGGATGCAGCTTCGCGGACCGGCGCCGCCTAAGCGGCCGACAAAGGAGGTCAAGCCATGAAGAAGCTGTTTCGGCTCTTCAGCCGCACTGCTCGAGAGGAGCAGGGCATCACCGGTCTTGAGACGGCCATCATTCTCATCGCCTTCGTGGTCGTCGCCACCATCTTCGCCTTCGTCGTGTTGACGACCGGTGTCTTCAGCTCGGAACGAGGGAAGGAGACGGTGTTCGCCGGATTGGAGAAGGCGCGAGGCAGTATGGAGGTGCGCGGCGGCGTGGTCGTGACCGCGACGGGGACGACGCTGGCGGTGGATGACATCCAGTTCGCGGTGGCGAACACCGCGGGAGGCGAGCCGGTGCCGATGAACCCGTCGGGGACGAACAACCGGACGGTGATCGCCTACCGGGACGACGACGTGGTGGACAACGACGTGACGTACACGGTGACGGACATCGT
>CAYOSF010000009.1:0-7799 GCA_964406605.1 uncultured Dehalococcoidia bacterium
ACCCCCGCCAGAGGAGGCTCGCCCCCTCTGCACTCCCCCAGGAGTGTGTTGGGTTATCTTGTTCATGACAACACGGTCGCCGATACGGAAGGCATGGCAAACGTGGAGGCGCAGGTGGCGGGGAAGGTCGCCGCCACGGGGGCACGGCAGGCATCTCATCCGTGCCATGGGCAGGACCCGCGCTCCGGTCCGGCACCGGCGCTGCATAGCCGAGCAGTGGGTAGCCGAGGTCTTCAGCCTCGGCAGAGTGTTCGACGGCCGGTGGCGACCTGAAGGTCGCCGCTACGGGGCCATGGCACGGGCGGAGGCGCAGGTGGCGGGGAAGGTCGCCGCCACGGGGGCACGGCAGGCATCTCATCCGTGCCATGGGCAGGACCCGCGCTCCGGTCCGGCACCGGCGCTGCATAGCCGAGCAGTGGGTAGCCGAGGTCTTCAGCCTCGGCAGAGTGTTCGACGGCCGGTGGCGACCTGAAGGTCGCCGCTACGGGGCATGGCAGGGATGGAGCCGCTTGAGACGGGGAAGGTCGTCTCTACGCCGAACGCGGCTGGCCCTCACGGGGCGCGGCTGGGAAGCCGCGCCTACGATGGCGTTCCGGAACCTGAGGAGGCGGGCGGGCCAGAAGCGCCCGCGGGCGCCTTGACATAAGGGTTTCCTGCTGCAAGAGATCAGGGCTTTCCCTTATGGAGCGCCGCAAAGCTTGGCCCGTACAATGCTGCCGTTGGATAAGGTTGACACAACCGCTCGTTTGTGGCCAAAATGGCCCAATAGCCATGTAGGAAGGGTGGAGGGGGTGTGCCCCGGGCGGGGGAGGCCCCCTCGTAGGATGAAGGCCCACAGAGGAGGGAGACGGTGCACATGACAGGAAGTCAATCCTTACTTGCAAGGCACCCCATAGCATTCAGGCTACTGTTGGTGGCCGTCATTGCGGCGGTCGTGGTCGGTGTGCAGGCCGCGCTCCCCAGGGGAGGCGCGGCCGCGACGACCTACACCGTCAACAGCACCGCCAACACCGACGACGGCTCGTGCGACCCGCTGTCGACCGTGCCGCCTGAAGACTGCACGCTGCATGAGGCGATCGACGCGGCGAACGCGAGCGTCGGCCTGGACACGATCAAGTTCCTGCCCGGCGCTTTCGCCTATGCCAGCCCCGGGACCATCGACGTCTCGGGCGGCGCGCTGCCGTACATCACGGACGATCTGACGATCGACGCGCGGGGCGCGGGCGTGATTATCGACGGCGGCGCGCTCGCAGCCGATGGTCTCCATGTGGTGGCGGACAACAATGTGTTCGTCTTCAACGTAATCGGGGACGGCACGCCGGCCGGCAAGCTGATCATCCGTGACTTCGCGGGCGACGGCATCGAACTCGACGCCGACGGCTACACGCTCGACGTGTCGATCGGCGACGTGATCATCGGGCAGACCGGCCAGGCGATCACCGGCGCCGGCATCTACATCTGGGACGCCGCCAACTTCAACGACGTGGACGTGACGGACAACGAGATCATGGCGGGGGCCAGCGGCGTCTTCATGGAGACGGCGGCCGGCACTGCGCTGAACAACAACAGCGTGACGGTGACCGGCAACACCATCACCGCGGGTCCCGGCGAGGGCGTGGGTGTCGACTTCCAGGGAGACCTCAACTCAGGCCGCACGATCACCGCGACCGTGAGCGACAACGTCAGCATCGCCAGCGGCGAGGATGCGGTGGACCTGGAGTACTGCGCGGACGTTGGCGGCTGCGACGCTCTGCTCGGCACCATCAACTTCTTGGTCCAGGGCAACGGTGACCTGACCGGAGACGACGAGGGAATCGACATTGAGGTGGACGCCAACAACGGCGGGCTCTCCAGCGAGCTCGACGTGAACGTCAGTCTGAGCGGCAACGGTCCCATCACCGGCGCCAACGACAAGGCCGTGGACGTCTGGGTGGATGTGTGCTGCGGCACCAGTGAGAGCACCAGCACCATCCACATCGACAACAACGGGGACCTCTCCGGTGACCCGAGAGGCGTCGAGGTCGACGCCGACGTGTGCTGTGGCGACAGCAACACCAGCACCGTCACGGTGAACGGGAACGGCCTGATCACCGGCGCGAGCGGCGACGGGGTCAACATCGACAGCAATGCCGACGACAACGATACCGACGGCGACAACAATGAGAGTACCGTCGAAGTGAAGGACAACACCGGCGTTACCGGTACCGGAGGCGACGGTATCGAAGTTGACAGCACTGCCGGCGATCGCGACAGTAACGAGGCCTCTGTCACAATCTCCGGCAACAGCAAGGTCATCGGTACCGGAGGTGACGGCGTCGACGTGGGATGCACTACGGACTCAACGGGGAGTTCCGACGAGGACGGCAACACCTGCACCGTCGACGTGAGCACAAACGGCATGATCGAAGGCTCCATTGGTGGGATCGAAATCGACATCACCTCCTCGGGCGCCTCGGGCAACGAGAGCGCGACAACGGTGGAGGACAACGGCGATATCAGCGGGGCCGGCGACGACGGTGTGAATGTCGACAGCGAGGCCTGCTCGGACGGGACCGGCACCAGCTCGGTCAGCGTTGCCCGCAACGGCGACATCACCAGCGGTAGCGGAGACGGCGTGTACGTGGACAGCCAGGCTGGCTGCGACTCCGGCGCCGGCGGGGGCAACGCCAGCACCGTGGACGTGAGTGAAAACGGAGACATCAGCGGCACCGGTGACGGCGTGCTGGTGGGTAGCCACGCGGATGCCGATGCGGCAGGCGGCAGCAACACCAGCGCTGTCACCGTCAACGGCAACGACAGCATCAGCGGATCGGGCGACGACGGCGTTGACGTCAACAGCGACGCCGGCGACGCGACTGAAGACACCGACGACAACGACAGCGGCGTCACGGTCAACGACAACGGCCCGATCACAGGGACCGGCAGCGACGGCGTCGAGATCACCAGCGAGGCTCAAGCGGACACGACGGGCGACAACAACAACGCCTCGGTCCAGGTGAACCGCAACGGTGAGATCACCGGTGGCGCAGGCGACGGTGTCTTCGTGGAGACTGAGACGTGCTGCGACGACGCGAACACCAGCACCGTCAGCGTCAGCGACAACACCAGCCACATCACCGGCGGTGCCGGTGACGGCGTCGACATCGACAACTGGGTGGGGGCCTTCCCCGCGTCTCTTGCTCCCAGCCAGATCACGATCAACGTCATGGACAACGCCGGCGTGATTACCGGTGTTTCGGGTGATGGCGTTCAGATCGAGAGTTGCGTGGACTTCGGCGTGGACTTCGACGCCGCCTGTCTCGACGATACCCTGACGCTGGCCACCATCGGCGGCAATGAGATCGCGGACAGCGGCGACCACGGCGTCGAACTCTGCTGCGGCGCCTTCGGCGATATCTCGGGCACGACGATCGGTGACCGAAGCGTCATCAGCGACAACCTGATCAAGAACAACGCTGCCTCGGGTGTCTATTTGAATAGCACGTCCGGTGTCCAGATCGGCCCGGACAACGTGATCACCGGCAACGGCCCAGGGACCGGCATCACCATCGTCGAATCGGACGTGGATCCCGTGGGTACGGACATCAGGCCTGCGGACGCCAACACCATCACCCAGAACAGCATCTACGACAACGACGGGTTGGGCATCGACCTGGCCGACGACGGCGTAGGCTGCGGCACGGAGAGCCCCAACGGCTGCCTGAAGAGGCCGACGCTGCTCCCTCTGGCCGGCGGGACGAAGCTCCAGGGCAATGGCGTGTCCGGAGCCACCATCGAACTGTTCGTGGCCGATGAAAGCCCGGCGGACCAGGACACCGGCGACGACCCGCAGAGCGGCGAAGGCAAGACCTTTATCATCGAGGGCACGGCCAACGCGAGCGGATACTTCTCCATCCAGCTCTGCGGGCTTGCGGTGGGCGACAAGATCACCGCTACCCAGACGAACGACGCGGGCAACACCTCGGAGTTCTCAGAGAACCTCCCAGGCCCGCCGGGCGGCACCGCGGCTTGCGCGACCCCGACGCCGACGGCGCCGACGAATACACCAGCGCCGACGAGCACGCCTGGGCCGTCCAGCACGCCGACGGCGACGGCCACGGAGACGGCGACGGCCACGCCGACCGTCACCGAGACGGTAGAGGCGCCCACGGCTACCGAGACGCTGGTGCCGCCAACGGCCACCAACACCACGGTGCCGCCGACGGCCACCAACACGCCGGTACCGCCCACCGCGACCAACACCCCGGCGACACCGACGGGAGGGTTCACGCCTGGCGACGTCAACAAGGACGGCGTCGTCAACAGCGTGGACGCGGCGATCATCCTCCAGTACGTTGCCGGGCTGATCAGCAACTTGAACCACCCGGACAACGCGGACGCGAACCAGGACGGCGTAGTGAACGCGGTAGACGCGGCACTCATCCTGCAGTATGAGGCGGGCCTGATCGATTGCCTGCCGCCGGACGCGTGCGGCGCGGCCGGCGCGGCGTCGCTTGCCGCAGGTCTGAAGGCCGTCCTGGGTATCTGGTAGGCGAAGCAGGAGTTAGTATAGGAAGCAAGCGCCCTGGTGCGCGATGAAGGTGGGATTAGCGGAAAGGAAGGCTGATAGCGGATGAAAGGACGCAGAACACTAAGACTGGGCTTCTTGGGCGCCGCGGCGCTGGTTGCGGTGGGGATCTTCGTGGCCTCGCAGGTCTGGGCCGCCACCGGAACGGCAAGCGTGGGCTCGGAGACGGTGGCGCCGGGCGAGCAAGGTTCGGTGAGCTTGGAAGCGCTGGACGTGGGGGCACCTGGGCTTGGTGCCTGGACGATCGACATCGTCTACGACCCGGCAGTCGTGGCGGCTGTAGGCTGCAGCACGACACAGTCGAGCAGCGTCTGCAACGCGGAGTTCGGTGAGGACACGGTACGGCTCACGGGCGCCACCGCCAGCGGTCTGGAAGGCGATACCGTGCTCGGCAGCATCACCTTCGAGTGTGGTGATGCAGAGGGTTCGAGCCCGCTGCATCTCTCGCTCTTCACGTTCGCGGATGCCACCGTCGGCGGGCCGCTGGACATAGACGCGACGACCGTAGACGGCGTGTTCGCCTGTGAGGAGCCCGAGGAGGCCGCGACACCGGCGCTCCCGAGCACCGGTATGGGCGACAGCAGCGGCTCGGGCGGAGGCCTGAGCTGGTACATCGGAGCCCTTGCGGTCGCCGGCTTCGCGGGTATCGCTGGCTTCGGCGCGCTGCGCCTGCGCGCACGCCGATCGTAGCCTGCAACGAGAAGTAAGGTCACCGAAGGCCAGGCACTTTGCCTGGCCTTCGGGCGTCCTTCCCGGCCGGCCGCCCTAGCCCCGGCCGTGCTGCCGGAGTTGGCACCTCTTTCGAAGCGACACGAAGGGCCAGTCCGGGTGAGCTTGTCGTCCTTGGTGGCTGGGCCCGGGTCCAAGTGTGGGTCCGGGGACGCCCGTCAGATTCGGCGGCCCGCTCCACCCGGCTGAGCGGGATTGAGGACTCCCGACCACGCAGTGGCCTCCCGGCAGGACCCCGATTGACAAACCGCGCCCTTTTATGGTCAACTTGAAGCCTGGCCATGGGCCCAGTGGCGATGGGGATCAACGTTGAGGCTCCATCGGCAGTGATAGGGAGAATGCTGATATGAGTAGATTCAAGATAGCGTCCCTTAGCGCGGCGACCGTCGGAGCCTTGCTCCTGGGCCTCGTTGTGGGCATTCTTGCGTTTTCGGAGGTCTCCGCTGCCTCGGGTGAGCTGATGATCGGTTCAGCAACAGTAGCCCCCGGGGAACAGGGCTCGGTTGATCTCCAGGCGCTTGATGTGACGACTCCCGGCCTCGGCGCCTGGACGGTAGACATCACGTACGACTCGACGGCGGTAACGGCGGTCTCCTGCAACCCGTTGCAGGGTGTCTGCAACGCGAACTTCGCGGCGGAGACCGTGCGGTTCACCGGCGCGGTCGCCACCGGCCTGGAGGGCGACACGACGATTGGGAGCATTACCTTCCAGTGCGCCGAGGAAACGGGCTCCAGCGTTCTTACGCTCACTCCGCAGGTGTTCGCGGATGCGACGCTGGGCGCGCCGGCTCAGATAGAGGCCACCGTGCAGAACGGCAGCATCGCCTGTGTCAGCATACCGCCCACCGTTGAGCCACTCCCGACGTCCACACCCGGAACCGCCCCAACTGCGACGCAGGGTCCTCCAGCCGCCACCAGCACGCCAACCGGGAAGGGACTGCCTACCGCAGGCATCGGCGGTCCTGGCTCGGATGGTGGGAGCACGGCGGGCTGGCTCATGGCCGGCCTGGCCGGCGCGGGGATCGCGTGGCTTCTCGCCGGCGTAGCGGGGGGCGGCATTGCATGGGCTTCTCGGTCCAGGGCTCCGGCGTTGGCCGGAACGGGGACCGGAAGCAAGACCGTGCAAAACGCTCCGTCCCGCGGGAAAGTCGAGCCCGTCGACCGACCGAGCTGGCTGAGGCTGGCGCCGCCTCCTGCCCCGGTGCAACCGGACACCTTTAGGCCGCGCAGACGATCCACGTGAACGTGACGCCGCGCCTCGGCCTGTAGCTCAGACCCAGCAGGCGAATTCACCGAAGGCCGGGCTTCCCAAGCCCGGCCTTCGGCCCTTCCCCCGTTGGAGGTTCCCAGACTGGGCGAGCCGGGGACGGTGTGATCTCTTTCCACGGGGCCATTCTCATCGCCGCGGGCGGCGCGCGGCACTGCAGGACGCCTTCTCCGGCGAAATAGGGGTCTCGCCTTCCCTCGATCAGGGATACCCCTGGAAATAGGGGTTCTCTCCCCCCACTCCTAAGGGTTGCCCCTGATAGAGCCTTGTTCCCGCTCGACGTACGATTTCCCCATCAACAGATCGTGCGCATTGACCGCACACGAGAAGGGAAGGGTAGTGCACATGAAAGGACTCAAGCGATCCCGACTCGGCCCCGTTGGCGCCGTAGCCGCGGCCATCGCGCTCGGTGCGGGCTTGCTGGCCGCTTCGCCGGTCTCAGCCCAGAGCGAGACGATTGCCGTCAGCTCGGCAACAGCGGCCCCCGGTGCCCAAGTGTCCGTGGACCTGAGCGCCCTCAACATAGGGACACCTGGGCTGGGCGCCTGGACGATAGACATCACATACGATCCGGCGGTGCTGTCGGCCGTAAGCTGCAGCCCGGCGCAGGGCGGGGTATGCAACACGGCGTATGGCGTCGATACCGTACGGGTCAGCGGCGCCAGCGCAATGGGCGTGGCGGGCGACAACGTGCTCGCCAGCATCATGTTCCAGTGTGAGGTGGAGGGCTCGAGTTCAGTTACGCCCAACATCGACTTGCTGGTGGATGCCACCATCGGCGACCCGCAGCCTTTGGAAGCGACGGCGCAGGCAGGGAGCATCTCCTGCACGCAGGCTGTACCCACGGCCACGTCAGGGCCAACGGAGGCGCCGGTGGCCACCGCCACGCCGAGCAGCGGTCTTCCTGTCGCGGGTACCGGCACCGGTGGTGTCGGCGGCGGCGGCACGCCCTACTGGCTTATCGCCGGTCTGACCGGTGCGGGTCTTGCGTGGCTTCTCGCCGTCGCGGCCGGTGCTGGTCTGGCAACGATGTCCGGCTCCGGTGCGGCCGGGCCGGGTACGGTTTCTCCCGACTCGGGCGTGCAGGCGCATACAGAAATCGATGGCATTCCGCGCTTCGTTGTGCTGCGTCGGCGAGACCGGCGGTAGCAAACGCTGACAGCGCAAGCGAGCTAGTGGAGGCCCTCCGCCCCCCCGGCGGGGGGCGGGGGTGGGTGTGGGGGGGGCGGGCGGGGG
>CAYOSF010000009.1:7809-206511 GCA_964406605.1 uncultured Dehalococcoidia bacterium
GTCCAAAAGGCTCACTGCGCTTGCTAGGTCGGGGCGCCCCGCCGCCGGGGGGGGCGGGCCTTCGTATTGCTGCCGTCTTCGCGGCTGGCGCGCGGGCTGGGTGCTGAAGATGCTCTCTACGAAGTCGCGCACGGCGGGGATCATCAGTTCCAGAGGGAATTCCTGGTGGCCGGCATCTGGGAAGGCGACGAGCGTCTTCGGCTCCGGCGCCAGGTCGTAGAGGCGGCGGCCCATCCAGGGCGGAACGCTCTCGTCCGCGTCGCCGTGCATGATCAGCAGCGGTACCCGGATGTGGGGGATCTTTGCCGCCGATTCGTAGCGGGTGGCGGGCCACCACGGTGCGAGCGATAGCGGGTGGCGCAGCCACGGTGCGTGTGCCAGGGCGAGGTCCCGAATCGAGGTGAAGGGAGCGCGCAGCACCAGGCCTGCGCACGGCTGGCGCAGCGCGAGCTCCGTTGCCACACCTGTACCCAGGGAGAAGCCGTACAAGATGACGCGGGCCGGGTCTATCTCCGGGCGGTTGTGCAGGTATGCCAGTGCGCCTTCGGCGTCAACGTCGGTACCTTCCTCGTTGGTCCTGGCGCTGTCTCCGCCGTAGCCCCTGTAGTCGAAGACGAAGAGCCGGCAGCCGAGGCCGCGCAGAAAGCCGCCGAAGAGTCGTGCTCGTTCCTCCGTGGCCCACATATCGCTTGCGTTGTAGCTAGTGCCGTGCATGAACAAGATGGTTGCCGGCAGCTCGCCGCCTTCGAAGAGCCATCCCTCCAGCGCCAGCCCGTCGGCCGTCCAGAAATCCACTTGCTCAAACGGAATGCCTGTCGCCTCCGGCAGGCCGCGCCGGTAGGGTCCTGCACGATACAGGTTGCGGCGCAGCAGCGACTCCAGGGCGTAGCTGAGCCCCACCGGCGCCAACGCCAGCAAGCCGAGCGCTCCTAGGACTCTCCGGACGGGCATCGTTCCCATCCTAGCGAAGGGGGCGTCTTAGGAGCAGACCCTGGAGAACGCGTGACCAACCCCAGGCCGTTTCATGGTTTGCTGTCTGTACCTTCCGCCCCTGGGCGTGCGGGGCCTGTTCGATTCGCTCGGGCCCGTTCTCGGGCTGAGCCAGCGGCGCGCAAGGAACGTTCTGATAGGGGATTCCTCAAGACGCTCACCTTTAGGGGTGTCCGCTCCCGGCCGATCATCAGGAAGGAGAGAGGTGCAACCGCAGAAGGAGGGAACCGCAGAGCTGGTGCCGGAGGAGCGCAGCTTGTGACCGGCCAGGAGACGTTTGACGTTGCTGCGGCCGTGGCCGGGGTCTCGATCGGTCTCGCGGCCATCTTCGTCTTGTCCCTGTGGGCGGTCATTGGCACTTGGCGCCTGTTCCATCGGGCCGCCGAAGCCTCTCTGGCAGCTACCCGAGCGGCGCTGAGCGTGGAGGACATGGCCCGACGGCTGACCGGGCAGATGACAGCGCAGCCCTGCGTGGATGAAGGCCGGCTCCTGGAGCTGCGCTCGCAGATGGAGACTCTCATGGCTGAGGAACGGCGCTTGCAGGAGACGGCGCGCGACTTGCTGGAAACCGCCTCCGCGGGAATGGGGAGTACCCCGGTCGCGCTGAACGATCTCGAAGCAGCCGTCGGCCGCCTGGACGCGACGATCAGTCAGATGGCCGCCTCCGTCGCGAACCTTATCCAGGCGCTGGAGGAACAGCGAGAACGCCGGTAGCCGACGTAGAGGGAGAACGGGAATGGATAGACCTCAGTCCGACGTCGCTGAAGCGGTCGTGCAGCCGCTCTTAGAGCCCCTGCTGGGCGTGCACAGCGCCCCAAGCACCGCCTGGCTGGTCGATGCCGCCAGTACTGCCGCTGAGCGGGGCCTGGGCGCCCTCTACGCTCTTCTCTACCTGCTGGATGGCTCGGGGCAGCTTGTTGGTGAGAGGCCGGCCTCAAAGGAGCGTATGCGCGCGCTCGCGAAACTGCACCAGGCAGTCAACGCGGATCTCACGACTCTCAAGTTCTACCCTGGTGAGCGGCCGGAACTGGCCTCGACGATCCAGCAGGGTCGCGCAGCCGCGCTGCCGGAGCTGGGCCGGGCAATCCCGCTTGAGGCAGAGGCTGAGGCGCTGTACCGCAGCCTACATCAGCTTGGCATAGCTCAGACGTGGCTCGTGCCGCTGCAATGGGACGGGGAGAGCTTGGGTCTGCTGGTCCTGCTCATGCCGGAAGGGCCGCCGGCGCCCTTGGCGCACGCCGAGCTCCTGGGCCGCCACGTCGCCGTCGCGCTCACCAACCTGCGGGAAAAGGAAGCCGGTCGCAAGCGCGGTGAGTTTGATGCTGTTCGATGGGTGTACGACGAGCAGCGTTTTCTGGAACAATTGGCGCGCGAGGTCCGTCGAGCCCAGCGCCATGGGAGACCGCTCTCGGTTCTCTTGCTGCGCATCCTGAACGTGGAGGATCTGCGCGCCCGCTACGGACGCTTCCTGGCGGAGCAACTGTTGCGCCAGGTAGCCAGTCGCCTGGACGACGCGATGCGCGACACCGACTTTCTGGGCGCTTCCCGTGAAGACGGATTCGCCGCGATCTTGGTGGAGACGGATCAGAACGGCGCCGAGCGGGCGGAGGAGCGGCTGTTGACCGGCCTGGACGCGATGGAGTTGCCCCATGCGGAGCTGCCCGGGCTGAACGTGCAGTTCGCATGCGCCACCGCGACGCTGCCCCACGACGGAGAGAGCGCCGAGGAGCTCGCGGCCGCCGCCGAGTCGCAACTCGCCCGCTGGACGATCTCTATGGACGATGCGGCCTCGGCAGGTTGATCCGATCGACGAGGGACCTACCTAGGAAGCCGCCCGACTCCTCGATGCCAGTGGTATCGAAAGTGGTCCCCTAGGCCGCCGCGGCCTCCTCGAAGTCGACGCGCACCTCCACGTCTTGCTCGTCGCCGAGGCGCCGCCTGAGGCTGGCCAGCAACTTCTCTTGAACGCCCTGTGGATCCGCGGCTCCGCTGATCCACAGCTTCAGCGTGGCGTGGCGGCCGTCGTAGTCCAAGAGGGCTACGTCTACCACGGCTGGGTTCTCGTTCAGGGCGCCGTCTACGGCCTTCAAGTCGAGGGAACCGGTCTTGCTGCCTACGCTTATCCGCAAGCGATGGGAGATGGGCCGGATCGTGTCGCGCTCCGGAGTTGGCGGCCCCGGCTCAAGATTGTTGGTCTCCGAGGCGAAGGGAGCTGCGACCGGTTCCGTGGCTTCAGTCTCCGGCCCTGGAGCTGGCGCCGCGGTCTGTTCGACGGTGACCTCCGTCTCGGTGGGCGGTGCCGGCGCCTCGCTCGTCTCCGGCTTCTGCTCTGTGATCGCGGCCGCGGGTTCGTCCCTCCGCAGGTCGGGCCCATCAGACGGCGCCGGGCGTGGCGTCGGCGACGCGGTCTGTGGAGGTGAGGCCAGCCGTATGCTCAGGTTCTGTCGGGCCAGGGCCATCGCGGCCTCCATCTCGCGCACCATGTCTGCCAGATAGCCGAGCTGCGAGATGTTGCCGCGGATGGTGGCGACAGAGCGGCTCGCCTCCGCCAGCGCGGAATCCAATGCCGTGAGAGCGGCCTCCAGTTCGCTCGCCAGCCTGGACACCTCAACCTTTTCGACTTCCTCGGCCATCAGCTACCTCCTTGCGCCGCGGGAATCCGACCCCTCAAACTCATGGCTTTGTCTACCCTGTGTGCTCTTATTTTGGGCGATCGTAAGGGGTCGGGATATAGGTGAATTCCCCTGTTTCGCAGGGTGCCTCCGGCCGCCCGCGTGGCCCCCGCCACCTATCGACCACGATCTCGAACCCTGCTACCATTGGTCGCAGCCTTCAGTGTAGGAGTCGGGCTGTGGAGACAGAGCTCTACGAATCAGATCCATTCACGGCGAAGAAGGAAGGTCTTCTGGCGCGCTTCACCAGCGACTATCGGTTCCAGAAGGGCGATGAGCTGTACGTCCACCGTGGGAGCGGCCGCCCACTCAAGGTGCGCGTGATTGACGTGCGCGTGCACGTGCAGGAAGACGACCGTCTCACGCGCGAGATGCTCGCCCTCAAACTGTAGTCCCCCGCCGCGCGGCCCGCTCCGGCGAGCGGGCGGATCATTGGGGGGCGTTCGGTTCTCTGGGCGATGCGCCTTCATGGACGCGCCAGCGTCCGGCGCGAACACGCCCAGGCAACGGCACTGGATGCGTGCGGCATCCAGTGACTCATCGCTGCGCCCAGAGACGCCGGCGTTTGAGGCAGTGGTGGCACAAGGAGCCGTGCACCCGGACCGTGGTGGAACCGCGTCGTTCTTCGATTTGCCTGTCCTCCAAGTGGGCGAAGCAGAATAAGCCACGGCATTTGGAGCATTGGCCGGCCGGTGCCCGTCCGCAACCCGCGGAGCCGCACAGACGCTCGCCGTTGCGTTGCGCCACCGATTCCTTGTAGAGAACGTGCCGCGCAAGGTCCGCCTTCTTCCGCTGACAGCTCTTTCGGACGCAGATCTCCTGGCGGTCCGCCAGGCGGTCTCCGTGCCGTTCGCAGAATGTGCGACCGCAGTACTGGCAGAGCCCGGCGCCGGGCTGGCCGCACGTGCGGAACCACCGGTGAATCCCGCAGCTGGCAGTCATCTCAGCATGCGCCTCCGAAATCGCCTCACCATTCTCCTATAGCCGGCCGGCCTGGGCAATCATAAGTCGGCCTGCAAGGCGCTCCGGGCAGCGACTCTCCGCCATGTTCTCGATAGTAGGTGAGAATTCGCTCATTCTAGGGCCCCGCCCACCGAGCGTTTGGGGATTCTCCGCATAGGTCTACAGCCGCGAGGCCCCGATACTGGGGATGTCATACGTACCGCTCGCCTCTGGGGTGCATCCCGCGGCGGCGGCTCTCGGAGGTTCTGCTTGGCTCGTTCAAATCTTCAGAGCACACCGCCGGGTCGAAGAAACGGGCGCTCGTCCGGGACCCGGCACGGGGATAGAACAGGCAACGGAGAGCGACATCTCGGCACAGATCTCACGAAGGTAGTCCAAGACTACATGCCCCTGGTTCGCCACGCGGTGAACCGCATCACCGTCGGTTCCTCCAGCGCCGGCATTCTCCAGTACGAGGACATGGTTAGCTGCGGCGTCCAGGGACTCATTGAGGCGTATCACTCGTTCGATCCGCATCGAGGCGCCAAGTTCTCGACGTACGCGCTGCCTCGCATCCGCGGCGCCATCCTAGACGCTTTGCGTGCCGCTCACCCGCTGCCGCGCTCTCTCCAGAAGTTCACCAGCGACGTGGAACAGGCCAGTGCGAACCTCAACGTCAGCTTGGGCCGTTCTCCCACCAAGGCGGAGCTGGCAAAGCAGATGGGGTTGTCCAAGAGCGAGTTTCTGGCCACATTGCGCAAGAGCAGCGTCAGAGTCATCTCGCTGGACGGCCTGGCGGAAACGGCCGTCAACGGCAATACGGAGAAGCTCTGGGAGATGGCCGATGAGGACCCTAACGTGGACCCGGATTCGATGGCCCAGGACACGATGGTGAGGCGCCTGCTGCAGGACGCGGTCGAGCAACTCCCGGAGCGAGAGCGGACCATCGTTCGTCTCTACTACATGCAGGCGCATTCCCTGAAGAACATCGGCAGGGCGCTCGGTATCTCCGAGTCGCGGGCCTCGCAGCTCCGTCACCGAGCCATCCGGCGGCTTCGCACCGCCCTGACCGAAGAACTCCGGGACGCCGCGTAGCCCAGGAAATCAGGACGCCACCCGCCCCGACCGAGGGGATTCCCCGACGGTCACCTCCCCTAGGAAGCTGTATGCTGCTCCCGTGAAGAATCGTACTCGGCTGCGCGTGGCACTGATGGGTGAGGGCGACGAGGCAGGAAGTTGGGCTTCTGTCCTCAGCGGTATTGCTGATGTCCGCCCCATGCCGGAGCATCTTTCCGGTGCGATCGACGCGCTGGTGCTTGCCCCGGGCACCGGGGATCCCTTCTCAAGGGCGAAGGGCGCGCTACTGGCCGACATCCCTGTGCTCTACGCGGTGCCGTTCAGGCTCAGCCCGTGGCAGGCCGGGTTCCTGAGCGCGCTGAGCCGTCGTCAGGGGCGTCTCCTGCGGTTTGCAGAGAGATTCCAGTACCGGGAGGGCTTCGGCTTCCTGCGCCGCCTCCTGCAGGGGACAGAGCCCTTCTGGCGTCCGCTCTACCTTCGTATGCTCTGCCTGGCCCGGTCCGACGGCCCGAACCATATCGACGAGCTGGCCACGGAGGAGCTTGCAGCCTGCGATGCCCTGCTCGGCGGTGAGCCACATTCCGTCACCGCGGCGGCATGCCGGCGCGACGAAGCGGGCGAGGTGTGTGCTGCCTTCGTCATCCTCCACTACAGCGATGGTCTGATGGTGCAGTGCACCATCAGCTTGGTGGAAGGGGCCGATGTGCATCAGTTGGTGGCAGTCACACCTGATCGCACCGCCATCATCGATGATCTTGACGCCGGCGCTTCTCTCCGGATCGTTGGCGGAGGTGAGCAGGAGTTCTTCGCCGAGGAGGCGGTTCCAGCGCTGTCGTCCCAGGGAGGTAGGGCGCCTGCCTCGTCCGGGTCGGACCCGGCAGGCGAAGAGGCAACGCGCTTTCTGAGCGCTGTGGCGGCGGGTGATCTCTCGGCCGGCAACGGAGACCGGTGGTCGCGGGTGGCCGCGCTCTGGTGGGCGGCGCGACAATCGATGAACTCCGGGAGCCCGGCGGGCGTCCCCGTTTCAGCGCTCAGACCCGAGAAGACAGAGCCGCCGCCCCTGAGAGTGATCCAGGGCGGCGGCACAACCGCTCGCACGGCCTGGCGTCGGCCGTCGCTCACGGTGGTAGCCCGCTAGCTACCGTTCGTCAGAGGTTCGTTGTGGGTCGTCACGGGGGACGTGCCGGGACGGCCGCGGCTGTTCTGGCCGCGCTCCGCCGGCACCTTGCCCTGCTCATTCTTCTCGCGATCCAACAGCTCCTGACGCAGCACCGTGATGTCCAGCGGGGCCGAAATGCCGATCTTGACCCGGTCCCGCTCCACGCCCAGGACGCGCACGTAGATGTTCTCTGAAATGACGATTCCTTGGTCGATCTTCCGCGTGAGAACGAGCATTTGCCTCTCCTTGCGCCTCAAAGCCGCGCCCTGGCGTGGCCCGAAGCTCGCGGACGATAGGGGCGTTCTACCCCATCGCCGCTTGGCTATATAAGTTATCGGTAGGAGAGAGACGAACGTGAGAGGGGACAATGATCGGAGGGGCCGGCTGCCGAGACGCTACTGTGAGCGTGCCGGCGCGTTTCGGGACGGCGGCTCGGCGGTTCGCGCGTCATCAGGGACCGGCCGCTCGGCTTCGTGTTGGACGAATGCGCCAACTCGCCGCGCCCGGCGCGGCGAGTTGGGCCTTGTGTCTTGGTCTTGGGATCGGGTCTCTAGGCTGCGTCTTTGTCCGGGGCTGAGGGCCCAAGCCGGTCCCTCAGAGTGGCTTCTGAAGCGTCGAGCTGCCGCGAAGCGTCTTCCACTTCGCGCAGGATCTCGCGGGCCTCGTCCTCCGCGCCGACCTCCCGGCAGGCGCAGTAGGCGGCGAAGGCGGAACGGTCGAGAAGACGAATCCCCTGTCTGTTGAGTTCCTGCTCGTGCTGGTGACGGAGGCGGCGCAGCCGCTCAAGGCGCTGCAGGTAGACACTCCGCACAGAGGCCATTGTTGCCCCCGTGGTGGGTATTGAGACGAAGGGGATTGTGTCCATGGTTGGCGCCGTATCCCGGCAGGCGTCTAGCCCACCCACTGCGACTCCTCCTCCTGCACCACATCCGGCGGCGCGTCCAGTCCCACCAGACCCTTGCGCAGCGCGTAGCGTATCAAGTCCGTGCGGTTTCGAGCGTGGAGTTTGCTGAGAATATGTGCCTTGTGGGCTTCCACCGTCTTCACGCTGATGAAGAGCTCCTGCGCGATCCGCTGGTTGGAGAACCCCTCGGCGATGAGCTGGAGTACCTCCCGCTCGCGGCTGGTGAGCAGCTCATACCCGGCTTTTCCATCCTCCTTCTTCGCCTGCCAGAGGTACTGGCTGACCGCATCGCCGTCCGAGATCGCGGCGCTGAAGTAGGTGTTGCCCCGGTGCACCGCCTGGATGCCCAGCAGCAGCTCCTCCGTGTCGGAGCGCTTCACGACGTAGCCGGAAGCGCCGGCGCGGAGAGCGGATATGATCTGCTCGTCCTCCATGTAGCCGGTCAGGATCAAGACCCGCGTCTTGGGAAAGCGCTTGCGGATCTGGCGTGTGGCCTCCAAGCCCGTGAGGCCGGGCATGACCATGTCCATCAGGATCACGTCCGGCATCAGCTTCTCTGTCGCCGCTATCGCCTCGCGGCCGCTTGAAGCGTCGCCGATGACTTCCACCTCTGTCCGCGTCTCTAGGAGCTGGCGGAGCGCCTGTCGGAGAATGGCGTGGTCATCCACTATGAGCACGCGGATGCGCTGACCTCCTGCCCGCGTCCAGCCGGGACGCGCGGCTGCGTCTTTCGCACGGCTGGCGGGTGATCTGACGTTGTTGCTGGACTCCATTCTGCGCGCTCCTTCGCTCGTCGTCCTGGCCGGTCGGTACCGTTCTGCGGCGACGCTACCATACGGGTTTCCCTGTGACAAGCCGACGGCGGGGCCGTCCATCGCTTATCCCTAGACGGGAGCGTGCTCCCCGGCGGACGTCGCTTGCGCGGCGAGCACCGGGAGACCGGCGTCCAGCTCTTCGTAGTCCGGAACCGCATCTGGGACCTCAAGGCTGGAAGGGTAGGTCCTTCGGGCGCCGCAACGACGACACACACCCTGGATGGATCCCATGTCAGGTTCGCTGAGTATCCAGTGATGGGTGCATGGAGTCGAGCATTGCTCTTCCACGACCTACCTCCTGCTGGCTCGTCAGACCTTCTCTGGTCGTTGCCGATGGCTGGATTGTACGCGGGAGTCCACAACCTCCTCCATTAGGGAAACCCCTGATGGACGGCAGGGAAACCCCGTATTTCTCTTGGGGGTGGACTAGTTACTTTTGGGGGCTGATCTGGGGGCACTTTGGGGAGGGACCGTATGATGGACTAGCGGGCTTGGACGCTCGCGAGGTGCCTGCGAAACGTCCCTGTGGGAGATGGGACGCTTCGCCGCTTGATTGGCCGGCCGCCTAGAGCCGGATCTTGCCGTGGGAAGGCTGCCGGCGCCGCTGCCGCTGGCCGTTCGCTTCCTCCTCCAGCAGCTCAATCGGAGGAGTGGAAACGGCTTCGTGAACGTACCCGCAGGACAGGCAGGTGCTGTACTCGCCGTACCAGTCCCGTTCGGGGATCATGGAGCCGCGACAACGGGGGCATATCCGGGGCAAGGCAAGATTCACCATCAGGCATCCCTCCTCTACTGCTTTCACATATAAGTCGGGGCCTCTCGGCTGCCTCCGGGGTTAGCTGACGGGTTCGGGCTGAAAGGCTTGAGCCCTACTCGCTCGCGCGAGATTCACCCCACCGTAGTGGGTCCCCCGTTCCGGGACGGATTCGGCAGTCCCGCACTCTAGCGGGAGTTTGGCCGTCTCAGGCGGCCCTGGATTGTGACTACAGTAACAGATTAGCATGCATCTCAGCCTTGTCAAGGGGTCAGGGGAAATCTTTAGGTGCTCGTCCCCATGCCGCTATCGCGAGATCCCGCGTCGCTCTATAATCCCAGAGGCTTCAAAGTGAGTGGGAGGAGGGCGCAGTGCTCGGGATCAAACGAACGGATCACGTCTGCATGGCTGTCTGGAAGGTAGAGGACCGGCTGCCGATGTTCACCCAGTTGTTCGGGATGAGAGTTGCAGGCCGTTTCCAGAATCCTGAAGCCGGATACAACGGCGTCACCCTCGATATTCCAGGTGGCGGCGCTCAATGGGAGTTGCTGGAGCCGTCCGACGACGATAGCTTCCTGGCGCGGTTCCTGCGCGAGCGCGGTCCCGGCCTCCATCACGTTACCTTCCAGGTGGAGAGCATTGAGGAAGCAACCAAGGCGCTTGAGAAGTACGGGTACGAGCCCTTCGGTCTCCGAACTGAGGAAGGCTACGGGGAGGTCTATCTCCACCCGCGCGATACGGGCGGCGTCCTCTTTCAGCTATACGAAGGCGACTGGGAGGACTAGAGCTCGGCATCTCGCGGCGTCGGATGACTCAACCGGTCACCAATGAATCATCGAGACCCCGTGCGAGGCCATGGCCGACAGCGGGGAAGACTCCGCCCGTACTAGGACGTACCGTCGCACGTTGTCGCAGCGCAGGTGGCGACCATAAGGTCGCCGCTACGGGTCTCTCCATCGACTGGGCACGTGTTCTGTCTTGTGGGTGCAGCAGCCGAGTGCGGCTAGCTTTGGCGTCGCAGCCGGGATAGTAGACCCGCCGCCGTCAGGGAGACGCCGATAGCCCCGAGCAGGAGCACCAGCCGCGCTGCGCCGGGACCTGCGCCTGCCGTGCCCCTCCCCACGTCCGGGAAAGCGATGGTAGGCGTAGGGGCCTCGTACCGGCCTATGGGTCCGCCCCCGCCGTCCGTGGTGTGGTAGAGGAGCGTCCGATGCGGCGGCCCGCCGATACCCAAGCTATAACTGGGAACCAGCAGTAGCCAGCCGGTTTCGGCGTCCACGAACTCGAACGTCGCTACTGCCAGATCGCTCGAGATCTGCGGTAGCCACGTTCGGCCGCCGTCCGGGGAATGCAGGACCTCGAACGTGCACCCGGCCTCGTCACAACGGCTCTCGTTCAGCCAGCCGTTCACCCGGTCGACGAAGACGAGGTCGGGGGTGTAGGCCAGTCTGGGCCGCGCCTCAAGCTCCGTCCACCGTTCTCCTCCGTCCCCGGTAGCGAAGATGGTGGTCACGCAGCCCGCTTCGCAGTCGATTGAGGTGTACCAGCCGTAGTCGCGATCGACGAATTCGATCAGCTCTGGGCCCGGGCCGGGTCCGCTGGGCACGGCCTCCCACGCCCTGCCGCCGTCCCGCGTTCGGATCAAGCCATGCATGAGCGCCCCGGGTTCATCGGCGGCGACGATGGCCCAGGCGTGATCCGCGTCTGCCAGGTCGGCATCGATGACATACGCCCCCAGGTCACCCAGTTGACGCTGTTCCCAGGTTACGCCGCCGTCGTGGGTGACCACAAAGCCACTGCTGGCTACCACCCATCCGTTCTCGCTATCGACAAACTGCACTTCCATCCCGCTCATGTTTGTGTCTCCCGGCGCCGAGAAGACGGGCGCCCAGGTCGTGCCGCCGTCGTCGGTGCGGTAGATCGTGAACACGCAGGTCGCTTCGGTGCACTCCTCCCCCGCAGTGAATCCGCGATCGGCACTGAGGAACTCAAGCGGTCGCGGACGTGCCGCTCCGGGGGCCGGGCCGACGCGGTTCCAGTTCACGCCGGCGTCTTCGGTCCTGTAGAGGTCCTCCCCGTTGAGTGCGTAGCCCACCATCCGGTCCACGAACGACAGTTGGCTAAGAGTGAGCGCCGGATGCTCCATCGGCTGCCAGCTTGCGCCGTCATCGGTCGAGCGGAGGGCCAGACCGCTGGTGGTGCCGGTACTTCCGCTGGTCAGGTATAGGGTCCCTTCTGAGGCCAGCAGCGAATAGACATAGGTGTTGCCTTGCCCTGGGCCGATGGGTCGGCTGCCCCAGGTGACGCCGCCATCCTCGGTGCTCAGGAGGACCAGTGCACACTGATAGCCTTCGTCGCATTCCTTGGCCACTGCCCAGCCCGTGAGAGGGTCCCGGAAGTCAAAGGCCGTGACGGCACCGAAGGAGAGCATGTCTGTAGTCTGCCACGTCAATCCACCGTCGGTGGTGCGATAGAGGTTGCTGATGCATTCGACCGCCGCTATGCAGGCGTACGCCGACGCCCAACCGTGCTCGCCATCGACGACGTCTAGATTTCGGGCGAGCGTCGGTGACGTCTCCAACAGGGACCAGGTCTCGCCGCCGTCGGCGGTTCGTAAGAGCGCGCCCATCACTCCGCCGGGGCAGCGGGAATCGGCGAGAGGCTCCGCACACCTGCTGCCCAGCGCCCAGCCCTGGTCTCCCACAAATGCGATCTCCCCGAACCAGGAGCCCGGTGGCGTATCTACCTGCTCCCATGTCGCGCCCCCATCAACAGTGTGCAGGAGGGTAGAGGGAGCCGGCAGAACCGGCACGTCACTGAAGCCCTCGCCTGAGCCAACCGCCCAGGCCTCCTCCGGGCTGAGCGCTGCAACTTCCAACAGGTGTACGCTTGTGCCGCTGGTCTGCTCGCGCCAGGTCGTGCCGTCCGCGGTGCCGTAGATCGTCCCGTTGTAGCCCACCAGCCAGCCGTGCGCCGCGTCCGCGAAATCAACATCGATGCCGGTGAGGGGCGCGGTTTCCTGCCAGGTCGCGCCGCCGTCCGTCGTGTGGAGCAGGCCGGCGCCCGCTACCAGCCAGCCTTCGTCGTCGGAAACGAAGTCCATCCCCCTGAAGCTAGGGCTGGGGCGGTCGAGGATGAGTTCCCACCCCGGCGATGCCGAGGCCGGGGGCGGCGATAGCGCCAGACCCGTGGTCAGCAGGATCAGAACGGTGAGAAGCAGTGCGGGACCGCGAGTCCCCGGAGCCAACCTGAGCCGCCATATTCCTGCCATGGTGCCACCTCTCTTCTAGAGCGCCCCCGGAGCAGTCCTATCCTCGCACTGGCTTGCGCTTGTTCCGGACGTAGTCGACCAGGATGTACTGGCCCAGCCTATCCGGCGTGGTGTAGAAGACGCGCCCCTTGTTGATCCGCGCCACCTGGTTGACGAACTCCTTCAGGTAGTAGTTCCGGTCCAGCATGAAGGTGTTGATGATGATGTCCTTGCGCGTGCAGCGCATCACTTCCTTGAGCGTTTCGCGGATGGTGATGGGGCTCGGCGGGTAGGCGAAGTACGAGCGGCCTCGCTCCAAGTGCGCCGTCGGCTCGCCGTCGGAGATCATGATGATCTGGCGGGTACCTCCGCGGTGCTTGGCGAGGAGCTGCTCCGCCATCATGAACGCATGGTGCATGTTCGTCCCCAGGACGGATTCGTCCCAGCGCACGTAAGGCAGGTCTTCCGCCTTCAGCTCCCGGGCGTAGGCGGAGAAGCCGATGATGTAGAGGCTGTCGCGGCTGAACTGGGACCGGATCAGGTTGTTGAGGGCCAACGCCACCTTCTTCGCGGCCTGGAAGCTGCCCCGCAGCGCCATCGACCAGGAGAGGTCCACCATCATCACGGTGGCGGTCTGCGTCAGTTGCTCCGACCGGTAGATCTCGAAGTCGGCCGGATCGATGCGCACGGGCACGCCGGGCCCCTCCCTCTGGAGCGCGTTCGCCATGGTCTTGTCCAGCGCCAGGTGGAACGGCTCGCCGAACTCGTACTTCTTGGTGTCGTCCTGCCGCTCGCCGCCCGTGCCGGGATCGTCCAGAGGGTGCCGGCCGTGGCTGTCCTTCTTGAGCTGCGCGTAGATCTCGCCCAGCGCTCGCTGTCCGATCTTGCGGATGCCCCGAGGCGTCAGCTCCCACGCCTTTCCGCGACGCCGGATGTAGCCGGCCTCCTCCAGGATCTCCAGAAACTTCCGGAGCTGCTGAAGGGTCTGATACGCTTCCTCGCCCAGGATCTCTCGCAGCTTCTCCTCGTCGATGTCGTCGATGTCGCCGCCGTACTGCGTGCGCTCGAGCTGTCGCTCCAGCTCGTCCATGGACTGCATGCGGTCCATGAGCTGCATTGCTTGGGTCAGGTCCAGCTCTTCGTCACCCCGGAACGGGTACTGGTTGCGCAGGTCCCGCATGGGGAAGAGGAGTTCCAGGTTGCCCGCCAGTTCCGCCAGCTCGGCCTGCAGTTCGGTGTCTCCCACCTTGTCCATGAGCAGGTCCTGAAGCTGCTGCCGCATGTCAGGCGGAAGGCTGTCCAGCAGGTTTTGCATGCCCGCGATCTGATGCTGCATCTGGGCGATCAGCTCTTCCAGAGACTCCGGCGGATTCGGGCCGAACAGGTCGCCGTATTGCTCCATGAACTGCTCGAAGTTGGGCTCGCCGCCGGCCATCTGCTCTGAGAGCATCTGGTTCAGGTCGTGCACCATCTGCCTCATCCGTTCCATCTGCTCCGGCGACATGTCGGCGATCTGTCGATGGAGGTCCTTGAAGAACGTCTCCATCATCGCCTGCTTGAGCATCTCCATCAGTTCCTGGTAGCGATGCTGCGCCTCGGGGTCCATGAACTCGTAGTTCTGGAGCTCCTTGATCTTGCCGGGCACGTCCTCCGGCAGTCCCTCCAAGAACTGCAGTTTGCGTTGGGCGACGGTGTTCAGCATCCTGGCGAACTCCGCCCGTTCGTCGTCCGAGGGCTGGCCGGGTGCTTCAGTAGCGCCTTCTGGAGTCCCAGCCCCTTCTTCTTGCTGAGCACCTTCGGCTGGGGGCTGTCCCTCGCTCGCCGTTCCGCTCTGTTGTTCGAGGGCTTCCTGGAGCCGGCGGTCCAGCGTGGCACGCTCAATCTCCAGGAGCTCCTCCAGCCGCCGTTCGATGTCCTCGAAGGCGGAACCCAGGTTGAAGCGGTCCAGCGTCGAGCGGCGCTGCTGCCGCAGTTGTTGGAGCAGGTCGCGGAGACCCTGCATACGCTGGCTCATCGGACCGCGCATGCCGCGCTGCAGGAGGTTCCGCAGGGCATGTTCCAGGTCCCCGAAGTTCATCAAGTCGTCGGTGATGGACTCCAGCAGGTCGTCCGGGTCAAGCGCGGGGATCTCCTGCGTCCCGTCCCACTCCGAGTACCGATAGCTGACCACGCTATGCCCCTCTACGAAATGCCGGTCGCCGACGCTTCCGGGGGTGGGGTGAACCCTACCCGCGGTATTGCGTCCGGCCCGCCACCTTGTCCTTGTTCAATCGCTTGTTGAGGTGCAGCCCCTCCAGGATGAACTCCACTCCCGCCGCGATAACGGCGAGGTTCTCCCCGGGCTCCAGCTTCACCAGCGCTCGGTCGAGCCCATCGATGCGCTTCAACACCTTCGCGTATTCCTTGGACGGCAGGGTGTCCGAGACTTCCACGGAGGCACCCGCCTTGAACTGGGCCACGACGTCCTCGAGGTCGATGATGTTGAGGTGGCGGTTGAACACGGCGATCACTGCCCCATGGATGAGCTTCTCGATGATCTGCTCTTCCTTGCCCTCCTCCACCGTATCGAATTCCACCTTGCCGCTGATGGTCGGCATGACGTACGGCAGGTCACTGACGCGCGGGACCACGTCCTTCTCGCCGGTCCGGATCGCGCGGCGAAGCGAGTTCGCCAGCAGGCTCTCGAAGTCGGCGATGGAGGCGCGAACGGAGACGCCGGACCGCTGGTTCACGTCCGGGCTGCGTCGCGCGAGCCGGGTGATCTCCGCCACGATCTCCTTCATGTATGGGGGAACGGTCACCACGTAGTCGGCGTCGTCGAAGCGCGTGTATTCCTGCTCCATGATGCCGATCTCGTGCTTGACGCTGCGCGGGTAGTGCGTCCGGATTTGCGCTCCGTACCGGTCCCGCAGCGGGGTGATGATCCGACCGCGGTTCGTGTAGTCCTCCGGGTTGGCGCTGGCGACGACGAGCACGTCAAGAGGCAGCCGAACGCGGTAGCCGCGGATCTGCACGTCGCGCTCCTCCATGATGTTGAGGAGCCCCACCTGAATGCGCTCCGCCAAGTCCGGCAGCTCGTTGATGCAGAAGATGCCGCGGTTGGTTCGGGGGATCAGGCCGTAGTGGATGGTCAGCTCGTCGCTCAGGTACCGGCCCTCCGCCACCTTGATCGGGTCCACCTCTCCAATCAAGTCGGCGATCGTGCTGTCGGGTGTGGCCAGCTTTTCTCCGTAGCGGTGATCGCGCTCCAGCCAGGCGATCTCCACCTCGTCGCCTTGCTCGGCGATTCGGTCGCGGCAGCTCTTGCAGATCGGCTGGAACGGGTTGTCGTAGATCTCGCAGTCGGCGATGACGGGCACGACGTCGTCCAGCAGGGTTACCAAGGATCGAATGATTCGGGACTTCGCCTGACCGCGCTCACCCAGGAAGATGATGTCCTGCCCGGAAAGGACGGCGTTCTCCAGCTGAGGGATGACCGACTCTTCGTAGCCGACGATGCCCGGTAGGATCTCTTTCTTGCTCTTGATCCTGCGGATCAGGTTCCGGCGCATCTCCTCCTTCACGGAGACGACCTGATAGCCAGACTCGCGTAGCTCGCCGATGGTCTTCGCTCTTGCCTGTGCCATGTTCACACCAGTCCCCTGCCTGTCTGCCTCGGCGTTCGGCCCGTCCCAGGCCGGTGCTGGATGTCCTATCCCTGCTCTTCGGCTGCTCCCCCGCCTAGAGCCTCTAGGAACCTGGCAAGCTCGTCCCGCTCAAAGCGAGGAACCGGCTCTCGGCTCCGAATGTCTATTATAGCGCCTCCCTCGCGGGATGCCAGATCGCCGATACAGGAGGCCGCTATCCCCTCGGATTGTGTTGCCTGGCGGACGGCATCGCATCCGTCCGGGTCTGCCGCGATCAGCAGGGCGCCGGATGCCAGCAACCCCAGCGGGTCCAGCCCCAGTGCGGCGCAGACGGCCCGTGTCTCCGGCAGGATCGGCACGTCCTCGGGACGGAGGCGCACTTGGAGCCCGGACGCATCCGCCAGCTCCAGCAGCGCCGTGGCGAGCCCGCCTTCCGTCGGGTCGTGCAGGGCGTGGACATGCCCGGTCCGGCAGGCAGCTATCGCCTCTCGCACGACGCTGATCCCGGGATCGATCAGGAGGCGCGCCGACGCTTCGATCACCTCCTCCGGGACCCGCCGCCGGCGCAGCTCCCCGGCGGCATCTCGCGCCAGGAGCGCCGTTCCCTCCAGCGCAATGCCCTTGGTCAAGAGCAGGTGGTCACCGGCCCGCGCGCCGTCCGGGCGCACCAGAGCCTCCGTCGTCGTCTCGCCCAGCATCGCTCCCGCAACCATGGGCCGCTCGAGACCCAGCGTGATCTCTGTGTGTCCACCCGCCGGCACTACACCGAGCTCCTCGCAGGTCGAGCGGATCTGCTCGAAGATCTCTTCGGAGAGCTCAGCAGGGGCGTTCTCGGGCAGCAGAACGGTGGCCATGAACCAGGCCGGCTGCGCTCCGAGGCAGGCGACATCGTTGGCGTTGACGTGCACGACATAACGGCCGATCTGCTCAGTGGCGAAGGTGACCGGGTCGGTCGTGGCGACCAACACACGCCCTTCGCCAAGGTCGATGGCGGCGGCGTCGCGGCCGATGCCGGGGCCTATCAGCAGCCGCGGGTCCGCCGGCAACCGCGCCAGCAGCCGCGTCAGTATGTCGGACGGTAGCTTCCCTGCCTTCATGGGGTGAGGCGAGTATAGCACGGGGACGGAGGGCGGATGCGGCGGATGGTGGACGGCTGCGCGGAACCGTGTACACTGGGGGCGCAAGAGCGGAGTGGACAAGCATGAACGAGCACGACCGTAGCGACGAGGAGCTCGCACAGAGGGTTGCCGGCGGCGACGAAGCGGCGTTCGCCGAACTCTACCGGCGTTACTTCGGCCGTGTCTACGACTTCGCTCTCCGCCTGGCTCGCGACCGTGACGTCGCGTCCTTGGTTGTTCAATCGAGCTTCCTTGGGGCCTACCGGGGCATGCGGTCCGGCGAGATGCAGGCACCGTTCGAGCTGCAGGTCTTCGCCAACGCGCATCACGACGTTCGAGAACGGCTGCGGCGCCGCAGGGGACCCGTGCTGGAAGGCGAGGAGGTCTTCGCCTCGACGCACCCGGCTTTCCTGGCGGACGCTCCCCTGGCGCCCGAGCTGCCCGACCTCGCTCGTGACGCCTGGCAGGCGTCGCGGGAGATGAAGCCCGATGAGTATGAGCTGCTGGACCTGAGCGTCCGCCAGAGCCTCGACGTGCAGGAGATGGCCGCTGTTCTGAGGATGCGCCCCGAGGTAGTGGAGGCCAGAGCGGCCCGCGTGCGTGATTCATTTGAGGAGTCGTTCTCGTCGCTCCTCCTCCTGCGTCGTGGCCGTCGCGAGTGTCTCGATCTGGACTTTCAGGTGGGCCAGGATGAGTGGTCGGTTTCGTTGCGCCGGCGCATCACCCGCCATCTCGGAGGCTGCGATACCTGCCGGGAAATGAGACGGCGCTTTCCCGCGGCCACCGAGGTGTTCGCTGCCCTCATGTTGGTGCCCGCGCCCACCGGCTGGGAGGAGACGATACTGGACCGGCTGCAGAGCGCAGTTCGTACCGGGACGGGACCGGCCGCGGCTGCTCCGGCTGCGCCTGTTGCTGCTCCGGCTGCGCCGGCGGCGACCCCGGTCGCCCCGACCGTTACGCCACCGCCTGCCGGCAGGCCGCCCGGAGCCGTCCCGGTAGCCGCCCCTGGGGGTGCAGGAATCGCCGGCTGGTTCGACCGGTTCTTCGGCGGGGGAGATGCCCGGGGGCCGATGCTGGCCGGGCTTCTCGGCGGGATCATACTGGTGGTCATCATCCTGGCTGCCCTCTGTGGCGCGGGGGCTTTTGACGGCGGCGGGCCTACAGCGACGCCTACCCCTACGCCAACCGCCACCGGCACGGCCACCCCCACCCCAACCGCCACCGCGACGAGTACGGCCACGCCGACGTTGACATCCACGCCGCAACCGTTGCCCACAGCGACGCCCGCGCCTCCCACGTCAACGCCGGCTCCTCCTACTGCGACGACGGCCCCACCTACGCCAGCTCCGGCGACGGCCACCCCAGAGCCGCCCTAGCCGCTACGCGCGCTCTTGTCCGAAGCGCCGGCCAACAGACATGGGAGGGGGAATCCGGAGATTGATCGCGTGGCGGGAAGATGTTCCTCAGGGCCTGACCCGCTTCGGCGAGTGACGAAGGGCTGGATTCCTTCGAGTGTGAGGTGTGGTTGCTCGGGGAACGCTGCCGTGCGCTCAGACGGGGATCAGCAGCTATCGCCCGGAGCCACGTACGTGGGCTGCTCGAAGACGCAGGCTGAAAGCGTTGTCCAGCACGCGCTGCCCTGGCACCCTCGCAGTTGAGCCTGGCAGATGACCACCCAGCGGGCGCCCATCTGGGTGGCGTTGCAGGACGCCGGACTGATCGAGTACGTGCTGCCCATCTGAGCCGTCAGCCAGTCCACCGCCAGGGCGATCGCCTGCGATGACGTGATGTGAACGCTGGCTGTCGGGGCAGGGACCGGCGTCGGCGCAGGTTGGTGCCCGGGCGTGGCGACGGGCGGAGGCGGGTGTGGCCCTGCAGGGGTCTCTCCCGGCTCCTGGGCGCCCAGGCAGTGATCCAGGAACCACTCTCGCTCAGCGGCGCTGAGGTACGCCGTACCGGCTATCTCATCACAGTCCCGGCGGTTGAGGGGCGCTTCTGACGTTGCGGTGGCGTCGTCCGGCGTCGGGTCGGGCGAGGGTGTCCTGGTGGGCGTCGCGGTGCTGGTCGGCGAAGGCGTTGCCGTGGCCGTCGGCACTGCCGGGGCTCGTGTGACCCGGGGGGTAGGCCCCTCGGCCAGTATGGGCTGGTCGCTGCCGCCCCCGCTCAGTGCGAAGAAGGCGACGATAGCCGCGATGCCGGCGAGCGCCGTGCCGCCGATGATGACGCCCTTCTCCCACACGGAGGTGGCCCAGAAGCGTGCCCACCAGTCGGCTACCACATGGCCCGGAGAGCGGCGTCCGTCATCCTGCCGCTGGCTGGTAGCCTCCAGCACACGCTGCCTGATGCTCTGCCTGCGACTGGTGTTGTCTGAACGTGCGCCGGCAAGCTTGCCGCGCTGCTCTTCCTGTTCGCCCATATGTATCCTCTACCACGATCAGTATCGGTAAAGGGGGAAGCAACCTGCAGATCGGCCGGCGCAACTAGCCGGGTGGGCGTGCCGATCCCGGGCGCCGAACAAGCTGGTGGGGCGCTGCGCACAAGGACGTGCCGTGGGCGGCTGGTGCCCAGTGATCCTCGGTCCTCTTGACGGGGCAAACGGCGCCTGGGTAGAATTCCCTCGCGACTCAGGGGGCGATTAGCTCAGTGGCTAGAGCGCTTCCTTCACACGGAAGAGGTCGCAGGTTCAAGTCCTGCATCGCCCACCAGCGTCGCCGCGTGCCGAAGTGGTGGAACGGAAGACACGCTACGTTCAGGGCGTAGTGCCCGCAAGGGCGTGTGGGTTCAAATCCCACCTTCGGCACCAACCAGCATGCAGCGAGGAACCGGCGTTGGCGTCGGCCGTCCGCGTTCCTGTGTGAGATCGCGCGCTCGTAGCTCAGTAGGATAGAGCGCAGCCCTGCGGAGGCTGAGGCCGTGGGTTCGAATCCCGCCGAGCGCGCCATAGCTACGCTCTGGGAGGCTAGCAGGTCAGTCGGATAGAGTCCGCCTGAGGCGGAGAGGCTGAGGCCGTGGGTTCGAATCCCGCCGAGCGCGCCATACACCTTACGTTGGGTAGGATAGAGTCCGCCTAAGGCGGAGAGGCTGAGGCCGTGGGTTCGAATTCCGCCGAGCGCGCCGCACCATAGCCACCTGGAAACCTTCCGCCGTCTGCCTGCTTGTTCACCTCCGCGCTAGCCCTTGTCATCGCGCCGCTTTTGGCGTATGTGTATAGGCGAGTGATCGAACGCCCCGAATAGGAGGTTCGCCGTGCGTGACTTCTTCGCCAACATCGATTGGAGCCGCTGGTCGGAGACGATCTGGACCAGCGGGGTGCGCGTCGTCATCATCGTTGTCGCCATCTATGTGGCGCTGCGCATCATCCAGCGCGTCCTGGGACCTGCCATCCGGACCACCATCTCCACTCAAATGGAGGGCCAGCCCCAAGTGGAGATCGAAAAACGCGTTGACACGCTCACCCACGTCCTCTATCGCACCATCTGGGTTGTCGCCATCCTCGTCGGCCTGATCACCATCCTGCCCGAATTCGGCATCAACGCCAGCGCCCTTCTGGCCGGTGCCGGCCTCATTGGATTGGCCGTGGGCTTCGGATCGCAACACTTGGTCAAGGACTTTCTGAGCGGCCTCTTCATCCTGGTGGAGAACCAGTACGGCAAGGGCGACGTGATCAACGTCGCGGGCGTCGGCGGCCTGGTCGAGGACGTCAACCTGCGCCGCACCCTGCTTCGGGATGCGGACGGCGTCGTACACAGCATTCCCAACGGCGAGATCAGCGTCGCCAGCAACCTCACCCGCGCCCTGGCGCGGGTGAACATCATCGTCACCGTCTCATACGGCGATGATCTAGACCATGTCTTCCAGGTCATCGACCGGGTCAGCGAGGAGATGGCCAACGATCCGGACTGGTCGAGAGACATCATTGAGGCGCCCAAAGTGCTGGGCGTGGAAGGCTTCGGGGACTCCGGGATCGATATCCGCGTCCGGGGCGACACGCAGCCGATCCGGCAGTGGGACGTGACGCGCGAGCTGCGACGCCGGCTCAAGAAGGCGTTCGATGCCGAGGGCATCGAGATTCCCTTCCCGCACCGCACGATCGTCAGCGCGGGGCAGAAGGCGGCCGATGGCTTCGTGATCCGCCAGGCCGGCAACGGTCCGGCGTCCACCGGCTCGACGTAGCCCGGGGCACCGGCCGGTACCCCGGCCCAACGGCGGGCGGTGAAGCTTTCGGCGCTTCCGCCAAGAGTCTGCGGGCGTATCGCGGCGCGGCCATAATTGGTTGAGAAGCGTGGTCGGCGTAGTGTATAGTAATTGCGCTGCCCTTATGGTAGAGCGAGTGTAGCTGTGGGGTGGTGGGCCGGCGTCCTTTTCGCGCTAGCCCCAATGTTGTGAGGCAGGGATGCCAGGACGAGGTCTGATCGTCGCGGGTTGCCCCGTGCTCTTCGCACTGGCGGCGTTGGTCGCCGCCTGCGGGGGCGGCGGGGGAAACGGTGATACCACGCCCAGCGTCTCGCCGGCGGCGACGGCGGAGACGCGCACCGCGACCGGCACGGCAGTGGCCACGCCGGAGGAGGGGCCATCGCCGACGCAGGCTCCGGACATCCGGCAGGAGGACCTGACCGAGCAGCCGGGCCTGCGCGACTTCGTGGCCGCCGCTGGAGGAGAGGTGGACGGAGACCGCATCACGTACGTCGATCTCACGAACGATGGCGTGGAGGATGCGGTGGTGCCCGTCTCATCGGGAGGAGAAGGTGGTGATATCGCCGTCTTCGTGTACGGCTACGGCCCGGGGGGCTTGCAGGAACTAATGCAGCTTGTGCCGGAGGACAGGTCGCTGAGCGCCAGCATCGTGGATGGAGTCTTGACGGTAACCGAGCCGGTCTTCGCGCCGGGTGACCCGCTCTGCTGCCCCAGTGAGATGAGAACGACCACATATGGATGGGACGGGAGCCAACTGGTAGTGTCCGACCAGACTGTTGAGCCGGCCGGAGGAAACTAGAGGACGCATGGCAACGCCCGTAGGACACACCATCGTCGGCTACACGCTCGCGCGGTCCGCGGGGGTCAGATCGCGTGTGGCCCTGGCCCTCGCCATTGGCGCGGCCTGCCTTCCGGACATCGACTACCTGTTGGGGTACGTCACGAACCGCGATCCCCGCTCTCTCCACCACGAGGTGATCACCCACAGGCGTGCGTTCCCGCTGCTGGTAGGGACGGCGACCGGGCTCGTCGCCGGTGCCGCCGCCCTGCTTCGGGGCCGCCCTCCAACGCCGAGCACGGTCATGCGGCCGGCCGCCCTGGCTGCGGCGCTTGTCGGCAGCCATGTCGCCATGGACCCCCTGCCGCTGCCCTATGACACCATGCCACCCCGCTCAGGCAGCTTGTGGGAAGTCCTGGCCGGCCAGTCCTGGAACGCCGTGATTGATATGGCGATCTACGGCATCCCGGCCGTGCTGGCGATGGAGCGCAACGGCGTCAACGGCCATATTCCCGACGCGTAGGCCTGCTCTTTCACCCGTTCCAGCCGGGAACGGTCCTGCCAACCAGTCCAGCAGCATCGTGTGGGAACAGGAGCCCGCGCTCTGTCATGCTGCGAACCCCGCGATGGCAGAGCGGACGCCAGCCACGTAAGCGGGCCGCTCTAGCCTCGAGCCGCGCCTTCCCCGCCTTGGCCCGCCAGCGCCCATCCCTTCGCGCGCTCCACGGCTCGCTGCCAGCCGGCGTAGTTGTCGTCACGTTCGGTAGCTGAGAGGCGCGGTTCGAAGGTGCGGTCGGAGCGCCAGCGGTGCGCCACGTCGTCCAGCCCTGCCCAGAGTCCGACGCCCAGCCCTGCCAGGTAGGCCGCCCCGAGGGCCGTCGTCTCCGGCACGGCGGAGCGGACGACGGGCCTGCCGAGCAGGTCCGCCTGGATCTGCATCAATAGGTCGTTGCGCGACGCGCCGCCGTCGGCCCGCAGCGCCGCCAGATGGATGCCGGTCTCCTCCTCCATCGCCTCCAGCACGTCCCTTGTCTGGAACGCGATGGCCTCCAGCGTGGCGCGGGCGACGTGGGCGGCCGTCGTGCCTCGGGTGATGCCCAGGAGGGAGCCCCGGGCGTAGGGATCCCAGTGCGGCGCCCCGAGCCCGACGAATGCCGGCACGACGTACACGCCCTCGCTGGACTCGACGGACCCCGCAAGCGCTTCGATGTCGGCCGCGCTTTCGATGAGGTGGAGGCCGTCGCGCAGCCACTGCACGGCGGCGCCGGTGACGAAGATGCTCCCCTCCATGGCGTATTGCAGCCGTCCTCCGAGCCGTGAGGCTACGGTCGCCAGCAATCTCCCCGCCACGGGCGGCGTCTCGCCCGTATGCAGCAGAAGGAAGGAGCCGGTGCCGTAGGTGTTCTTCGCCTCCCCCTGCCGGAAGCACGCCTGACCGAACAACGCGGCCTGCTGGTCCCCGGCCACCCCGGCGATCGGCAGCGCCTCTCCCAACAACTCCTCGTCGCACGTTCCGAGCACGCCGCTGGAATCGACGACCACTGGCAGCATCGAAGCCGGGATGTCGAACCGGCGCAGCAGTTCGTCGTCCCACCGCCCGTCGCGCAAATGGAAGAGCATGGAACGAGAGGCGTTGCTCGCGTCGGTTGCGTGGATGCGCCCCCCGGTGAGCCGGAAAATGAGCCAGCTATCGACCGTGCCGAAGGCCAGCTCGCCCGCCTCCGCCCGGCGCTGGGCGTCCGGTACGTGATCCAGCAGCCAGCGGATCTTCGTTGCCGAGAAATAGGCGTCCAGCAGCAGGCCCGTCCGCTCGCGAATGAGCGGCTCCATACCCTGGCGACGCAGCTCGTCGCACTGCTCCGCCGTGCGGCGGCATTGCCAGACCACAGCGTTGGCGATGGGCCGGCCGGATTCGCGCTCCCAGATGACGGTCGTCTCCCGCTGATTCGTGATGCCCACGGCGGCGACGTCGCCGGGCGCGATCCCCGATTTCGCGAGCACGTCTTGCGCCGCCTCGATTTGGGAGCTCCAAATCGCCTCCGGGTCGTGCTCGACCCAGCCGGCATTGGGGTAGATCTGCGGGAACTCCCGCTGCTCTGTCGCGACGGGCGCGCCCTCCTCATTGAAGAGGACGGCGCGTGAGCTGGAGGTGCCCTGGTCCAGGGCGAGGATGTATTGAGCCATCTCGCTCCTCATGCAGGCGTCAGTCTTGGCCTATCGAGGGCGCCCCGTGCCCTCGGGCCGGCGGCCTGACGGGATTCTAGCACGAGGGGAGGTCGGGACCGACCCGCAGCGCCGGCCGAGGCGAGTGTGGCGCGCGCTCCAATGCCGGGGGCGCGACGGTCCGGGATGCGTGCTGAAACAGCAGTTGACTGTCATACGTGGCTCTTGCTACCCTCGATAGCCTAGCGGCGCGAAGACGCGCGGCCCTGGCGTCCCGGGCATCGTCCTTCATCGGGAGGGGCATGTGCTGAGGAGCCGGAGCCTTCAGGGCCGGCGGAGCAGCCAGTGATCCACGGGGTGCTGGCATGGATGCCCGGAGCAGAGCGTAGGGACCGATCGATGAGGCTCCCCCGTACCGTCACCATGGCCGCCGGGCATGGCGAAGGCAGGCCCTTGATTCCAGGTTTCGGGTCGCCGCGGTTCGGCCGCGTGCTGGCAGCGGCGCTGGCGGTCGTGGTGCTGGGGCTGGTTCTGGGCCTCACCATCGGGTTGCGCGGGCAGGCCAGCGACCGATCGGCCGCACCCGCGGGCCTTCCTTCGCTGCTGCGGCAGGCCGGTCCGCTGGTCGTGTTCAGCGAGTTCGGCTTCGAGGCTGATACTCTCTGGGCCGCGGACCCCGACGATCCGGCGGAGCGCATCCAACTGGGCCTTGTCGAGCACGCTCAAGGCTACGCGATCTTCCCAAGCCTTTCGCCGGACGGCGCCCGCGTCGCTTACACGGTTCTCCCTCCTGACGGGGCCCAGCCCGGCTCCGATGCGACCGCTGAGCTGTGGGTGCTTGAGACGGCGACCGGAGTGACGCTGCGTCTCGCCGGAGCCGTTGACCTCCTGGTCACGCCCCTCTGGTCGCCGGCCGGAGACGCGGTCGTGGTCCGCCGCAGTGCGGGGGGAGACGGGAGTGACGGAGGCTCCCTGTTGCTGCGCGTCGACCTGTCCGGGGCGGTGACCACCGTGTTGGAGGCGCCCGCCGCTCTGTTCCCCGTCGATGTCTCGCCGGATGGCGTTTGGCTCTACTTTGCCGTTCTCTCGGCGGAGGGCACGGACCTGGCACGCGCGCCTGTTCTCGGCGGCGGCGAGGCAGAGGCCGTGGCTCACCTGAGCGACGGCTTCGCCCGCGACTGGCATCTCTCGCCCGATGGAACTAGGCTGGCCTACTTGGCCCAACCGTCCGAGGAGACCGGCATGGCCTTCGAGGCGCGCGTGCTGGAGCTCTCGACGGGCACGCAAGAGACGCCCCTGAATGACGCCGCGGTATCGCACTTCAGTCCCGTCTGGGACCAGGACGGCGGTCTGACTATCGGCCGGCTGGCGGGAACCGGTGGTGCGAGTGGCGCGGCGGTACAGTTGAGCGCCGCCGGCGCTGTTGTGGCCTCTGCGCTCGCGGCTCCGACAGATCCCGGCTCCGGCTTCGACGTGCCGCTCACCTGGTCTCCCGACGGCACTCATCTGGTGGTGCGCAGCTTCGCCGGCGCATCGGTCGCTGACCCGGGACCCAGCCAGGTCGTCGTGTTGGGCACCGATGGTGAGCGGCGCACGCTGTCCCAACTGAGCGACGTGGCGGTGGCGGGGTGGCTGTCGCCGCCGGAGTGATCAGCCGTTCTTTGTGACTCCCTTTCGGCAGCCAGGTTGAGGGGGCTCCGCGCTCACCGCCGGCGCAGGCTCCGGGCGGGCCTGTGGTATACTGCCCGGTAGGTACCACAGCCTTGCTTCGAGACATCATCGCTTCGGTGCGTCGCAACCATGCGCTGGAGCACGCGACCATCGCCGTGCTGGCGGGCAAGCTGGGGCGTGACGTTCGAATGGTGGGCCGGGCAACCGCCAACGGATTCTACTTGTACGGCGACATGCCCGAGGACACCGTGAGCGAGTCGGCGAAGGAGGCGCTGGAGCGCCTGCGTCGGGGCGAAAAGCAACTGGCGATCTCGCCGATGTGTGGGACGAACCTGGCGGTGGCCGGCCTGCTCGCCGGTCTGTCCTCTCTGCTGGCGCTGGGGAATCGCGGCCGGCTGGAACGGGCCCCGAACGTGCTGGTCGCCTCGATGCTGGCCGTGCTGGCCGCCCAGCCTCTGGGACGGCTGGCGCAGAAACACGTAACGACCAGCCCGGACCTATCCGATACCGAGCTGGTGGGCATCCGTCAGGGCGGGCTGGGCCCCGGGCGATTCCACAGGATTGAGACCGCGCGCGGAGGCGGGTAGAGCGGCGCGCCCGATGGGTCTGTCCCCGTAGCTCAACTGGACAGAGCAGCGGACTTCTAATCCGCAGGTTGCAGGTTCGAGTCCTGCCGGGGACGCCACACCCTCTCAGTCTCGTGAGGCGACCCGTCCACGAGGGCGAGATTCGAAAGTCCAGGGGAGCTCTCTTCGTGGCCATTGTGAAACGAGCGTGTGCCGACCGGGGCATCCCAATGAACCAGACCGCCCAGCCAGCGCTGGCAGGGGTCCGGCCATGAGTTCGGCTATGAGTGCAATCCTGATTATGCTCGGTTGTTTCGCCTCGTTCGCATACACAACTTCCGCAAACTGACCTCTAGTGCGGCAGCCGCACGACTATGGGGCCAAGCGTGTATAATTGTCCTGCTGCGGACCACGTGACGGAAGGAGGGTTCGGTCACGAAACCGGTCGTAACTGTTGCAGGCCTTGCCGTCGTGCTGCTCGCCGTCCTTTCGGTACGTGGGGCGGACCATACGGAAATAGCAGCTGCGTCGACCATCATCGACGCGGTTCAACGCTCGGTGTTGAGCCCGAGCTTCTTCGTCGATTGGAGCAACGCGAACACCGACGACCCTGAGGAAATCGACGTTTTCAATTGGGCATTGTCGCCTTCCGGTTCGACAACCAACCTAACGCAGCCACATGTCCCAGGCGGTTGTAGCTCTGGCGACGTCGAGTACTTCGGGAACAGTTGGGTCCCACCAGACCCACAGCTCGGGGGCAAGGTGCTAGTGGGGGCTGGCACTGTAGGAACAGGAGCCACACCGTGGGTTTCAGCATATGGCGGTGACGGAATCGAAGTGCATTCCGTATCCCTTGGCTGTCCCAATAGCGCAAACGTCCCCGTAGTGACCAAGTTCAGATTCGCCGACTCGGGAGACGCGGCAAACGTCATCAGAGTAGAACGAACCTTCGATTTCGCCTCGCAGCCGCTCACAGAGCACTTTCGGCCGTTCATACCTCGACTGTATCCCTCAGGGAGCTTCTCCCGTGTGTACTACCCGACCACGACTGGCAGCTTAGCATCGGTCAATGCTCTTGGTTGCTCACTTGGGTGCACGGAGCCCGTAACAACCGGAACCGGAGCTAGCATCTTGAGCCCGTCCTGGGACGCGAGTGCTGGATGGTTCGCGATTCACGACATCAGCAACGGACAGGGGATGATAGTCAGGCGGGATACCACCGGGCCAACTGCCCAGCTCTGGGTTGACTACGACGGAATCTCAAGCACGAACTCATCGTCTTTCCTCTTGATGGCGTCGGCTGAGGGGTTCGCGGTACCTGTGACTGAGGTGGAACTCCTGTGCTTCTATCAGAGTACGAACTCCGGTGGCGAAGCATACTGGAGCCCTTCTCTGCAGCTTCCTGCTTCATGTTCCGATATGAGCCCTGGAGAGGCGCCCGCATCAGTCCTCTCTCCCACGCTTGGTGGCCTAGAATCCGTCCGGAATCGGGTGAACTGCAGCGGCACCACGTGGTGCTATGAGCAGTGGGGAGCGCCCGATGGCGAAGATACGCACGGTCCCGGAGCCATCTGCGGCGCAAACGACACCTGGGCCTGGGATGCAAATCTGAACGCGCCGTCGTGGGATGCGGATTCGGGAAGGGAGGTGTTTGCCGTCGCTACCGGCACTGTCGCTGAGGTTTACGGAGGAAACTGTGACAGTGTCGACACCGACCTTGAAGGGTACGGACAGGTGCTCATTAGACATCAGGACCCGGGAGGAAACCATTGGTGGAGCGCCTACCTGCACATGACGGATATTCAGGTCACAGAGGGGGCCTCCGTCACTTCGAACACGGTCCTGGGCTACATATCAAACACAAGCCCCGGTTGCACGGTGAAGACACCTGAGTGTGCTAACCACCTGCACTTTGTCGTGTACGGCGGGAACAACGCCAAAGGCGGACTTGCATCAGCGGACGCTGTCATTGTTCCGCGAGTCGCACAAACGCTCATCACGGCGGTAGCCGCCGCCGGAGCCACATTCCTCGAGGTGGCCGACCAGGTCGGCTTCGCTGTCGGAGACACCATACGCATCAACCCAGGCGGCCCGAACGAAGAGGACAAGACCGTGACCGCTGTTGGCTCACTTGTCCTCGAATCGCCTCTTCAGTTCGACCACGATATTGGCGAGCCGGTCGTCAATATCACTCCGTCGGGCGCGGTCGGCGGCATCGCTGAGCTGCCGCGAGCAGACGCGGTGCCCGTGGAGTCGGGCGGTTCACCCGGCCTCGACGCTGGCGTTCTCGCGGGTATCGCGGCGGGCAGCACAATTGTCGCCATCGCTGTTTGCGGCGGAGCTTGGTACGCGAGGAGACGCCTCATAGGGTAGTGCGACAGCAGTTGCTCTTTGCCCACGGGTCAAGATAGAATCCCCTGGTCAGCCAGAGTCGGGTCAGGAGCAGGGGACCCGACGCGCGACTGCCCTCTTGGGGCCACTTCTCCGAATCTGGTGAGGCCCCGGACCTCGGACCTTAAGGACAGCGGACTTCTAATCCGCAGGTTGCAGGTTCGAGTCCTGCCGGGGACGCCACATTCCCTGACTGAGTATCATTGCTGTCATGACGATCAAGACAGTGGCCATCGGTGTCGGCAGCCTCAGCTTTGGCGTGGAGCTGCTGCGCGACATCTATCAGACCCCTGAGCTAAAGAGTTCGGAGCTGTGGCTCGTTGACCTGGAGGAGGCGGCCCTTCAGCAGATGGCGGCGCTGGCAAGGAGACTGAACGAGGAATCCGGCTGGGAAGTGACGCTGCATGCCACCACAGAGCGTGCTGAGGCGCTGCCCGCCGCAGATTTCGTGGTGGCTTCCATCGCCGTCGATCGCGAAGCGACCTGGAGGCGCGACCACGAGCTGGCGCTGAAGCACGGCTTCGCGAGCGTGCTCAGTGAGAACGGCGGGCCCGGCGGGCTCTCGCACACGCTGCGCTCTGTACCACCGATGGTCGCGATCGCCAGGGACATCGAGCGGCTTGCGCCCGACGCGCTGCTGCTGAACTACACAAACCCAGAAAACCGCGTGTGCTTGGCAGTGCATCGCTACACGAAGACTCGGATCATCGGTCTCTGCCACGGCGTCGCGGAGACAGTGGATTGGCTAGCGGGCGTGCTCGGTCATCCCCGCGACGAGATCGAGCTCTGGGCGGCCGGTGTCAACCACTTCACCTGGGTGACATCGCTGCGCCTGCGCCAGGATGGTCGCGACCTGCTCCCCGAGTTGGGCCAGCGCCTCGCCGCGTTGCCCCCTGACGTTTGGCCGCTCTGCCGGATGCTCTTCGACCGGCTCGGCGTCTTCCCCACCACCGGTGATGCCCATGTCGGTGAGTTCATCGCCTGGGCGGCTGAGATCATTGGCACGGAGGGGTACGACTTCGAGGGGCACGCGCGCGTGCGGAAGCTCAGTCAGGAGAACGTCGAGGCGTGGGGCGCCCGCGCCAAGTCCGTCGCTCCTCTCCTCGCGAAGCCCTCGCACGAGGCGCGGCTCGGCCACTCGGCGACGGAGATCATCGCGGGCCTGATCGCAGGCAAGACGGCGCCAAGGCCATCTTTCATCGTCCCGAACGATGGCTACATCGAGAACATCGAACGCGATGTCGTCGTCGAGGTGCCTGGGATGATCGAACAAGGCGGCTGGCATGGTGTTGACGTGGGGTGCCTGCCGGGGCCGATTGCCGCCATGGTGCAGCAAGAGGTGGAGATCCAGAAGCTGGCAGTGGAGGCCGCGATGACGGGTTCGCGGGCGCTGGCGCTTCGCGCGCTGCTTATCGACCCCGTGGTGCACAGCGCACGAGCTGCGGAGACGTTCTTGGACGAGGTGCTGTCAGCGCATCGTGCCTACTTGGCGGCGTTCTGGCAATAGCAGCGTAACGGGCAAAGGGCGACGGATCGGGAGCGCGGCTCGGAGCCGCCGGCGCTGCCCACCCCAGGCGGGCACGGCGGGGACGCCGGTTCATCAGCTTATAGCGCAGGGCCGCTCACGCGTCGGGCTCTCCTCAACTCCATGGGCAGGCTGTTGGTCCGGAATGGTGGGCCGGAGGGGAAAGAGATTGCCCGCGCCAGGTGCTGGTGGCGGGGAAACCCGGCACGGGCTTAGCAGGCTAGAGTCTCGGTAGAGGTTCCCTCCTCGAACTCTGCATCCTGCGAGAAGCATTCTAGCCGCTATGCCACTTTCGAGACAAGAGAGCCAGACACCACCACGTCCCGTCTCTTTCTGCCCCTACTGCTCGAATCCAGGGATGAGGTTTGCAATGCGCACAGTCCCGCCGGACCAAGGGGCAGGACACGGCCGGAGAGCGTGTAACTTCCGGGCGGCGGGCCGCCCCGGCACGTCGGACTGTTGGTGATCAGGTTCTTTGCGCGGATGCCCGGCGGGCGGCGTGGACGAGGAGCTCCAGACTGCGGCCGTCTTCAGGATGCGCGCTAATGCCGGTCTTCACCCGCGGGAATTCCCACCGCAGTCGGGTCTCCAGCCCCTTCGCCCCTTCCCGGTCGGTCTCGGGCAGGAGAACCGCGTAGCAGCCGTCGCCCAGGTAACCCGCTATGTCGGACATGCGCACGTGCGACCGGAGCCAGTTTCGCAGCCGCTCTTCCAGCCCCGACGACTCCGATTCCACCGCAACCTCCAGGAGGAGGAGGGCAAGCGGGCGTCGATAGCGCTGCGCCCGATAGCATTCCTCCTGGCAGCGCCAGGTCAGGTACAGGGGGCTGGCCAGGCCCTCCGCGGAGTTCGAGCGGTCAGCCTGCCGAACGTCCCCGTCATCGTCGTGCCGCCTCAAGGAAGAGGTGTTCATGGTGTTATCACCTGCATGATCGGCGCGAGCGAGAAATCCTGTATACCCGCGAACCGGCCGCGGAGCGCGCGAATAGCCCCGCCCAGGCCGCCGGTCCTTGGCGACGGCCGCCTCTAGCTGAACCTCGACGTTGCCGAGCGCGCCGGTCGGCCCCGAGCGCCGGGGACACGCGACAGCCTCGGTATGAGCCCAGCTTCGTATTGCAGGTTGAGGGAGGCGTCTATCGGGTCGGTGGTGCCGTCCCGGCTTGCCTCGGTGATCTAGGCATATCACTCCCTCCTCCCATCCGCCGCTGGGCACATCGGAATCATGGCGGACGTGCAGGAACAGGTTGGCGCTTCAAGTCCGCGGGCCAGGGCGAAAGTGCCATGCCTTCTCATCGCCTGGTCTCCCTACGCGCCGAAGGAGCCGAACTGCCAGGCCAGCACCGTCGGGTATCACGGCGAGTCCGTCTTCGCGGCCACGCGTATGCCTGTGTCAAGTCCGGCGCGACGCACCGATAATGCACACGAGAGGACCAATGGCGCAATGCTCAGTCTGCGAATGGTTGCCGCGTGTCTCTGGTTCGGGCTGCTGGTAGGCACCGCCGCCGCGTGCGGCGGTGCGGGGGAGGACGCGTCCGATCCGCCGGGCAGCGACCCCGACAGTCCTTTTGAACGTGCCAGGACTTCTGTGACCTACATTGAAACTGATCTCGGCACGGGATCGGGCGTCGTGTATGACGAGAGCGGGCACATCATTACCAACTATCACGTGATCGCCGACGCTAGCTGGATAGCCGTGGTGCTGCCTGACGGTAGCAGAATCGACGAGGTGTCGGTCGTAGGCCTCGACAGACAGGCGGACGTGGCCGTGCTACGGATCCCTGACAATCACGCCACTACTCTGAGACCTATAGAAGTGGCCGACGTGGCCGACGTGGTGATTGGTGACCCCGTGTACGCTCTTGGCTTTCCATTTGAAGGCGGATCTGGGGTGCCAGTACTTCAACTAAGCACCGGCGTCGTGTCCGCGAAGCGTGAATCGGCTCTCGGCGACGTGGCATACATCCAGACCGATGCCTCCTTCAACGCGGGCCTCAGCGGCGGGGCACTCGTAGATGACGGCGGAAGGCTTGTGGGCATACCAACCTTCATCCTCGACGAAGGTGCCGCCGTAGGTCTGGCGATCGAAGCGGGGGACGTCCTCCGGATAGCCGAGCACATCATCTCGTCGGGAACCGGAGAGGAGCCAGTCGGACCGAGCGAAGGCCGGCGGGCGAGTGGTGTCATAAGCGACGTGTATGATGCCGCAGGATACAAGGTGTGGCTTGAAGAGGGTGAGCATCTTGAGGCCTCTTTGACATCGGATACCGATGCCGCTCTCTCGTTGACTGATCCCTTCGGCTACGAGGTCGCACAGGCCGATAGGCTTGCTGGCGGTGGAACCGAGACGGTCGGGTACGATGCGCTCTACGCTGGCCCGCACACGCTCACAGTTTGGCCCTACGAGTACGACACCGCTTTTGACATCACCGCCTCCCACGATCTGACGCCGTTTGTCGACACTGAGGACGGCGATTCGATCACCTCCGGACGCCCCTTCATCGGCGAACTGCAGTTCGCTGGGGACGAGGACACGCTGCGGTTGTATCTCCGTCAGGGACAGGCGATCCAGGTCACCCTTCGCAGCTGGGACTTTGATCCCTACCTGATGATTCGCGCCCCGACAGACCCAGCGCTTGACCAGGAAGACGATGACTCCGGGTGGGGCCTCTTGGGGACCGACGCGGAGATCGAGTACACCGCCGGGGAGCAGGGGATCTACGAAATCATCGTCACCTATGCCTATCTCGAATACGACGGTGAGCTATTTGTCGGCCATGGGTTCTACAGGCTCGATGCGCAGGAATAGACATCCTGGGCAGTTGTCTCCCAAACCAGGTCGTGAAGCATGAAAGCGGCCCACGCGGCACAGTTGGGCCTCTTGCTGACTGCCGCGGTCGTCGTAGCGGGTTGCTCGTCCTCCGATGAAAGCCAGCGACTAGAGGAATTGGAGGCAACCGTCCAGGCATTGGCTGGGGCGGCCATGACATCATGGTCAGCACCGACCACGGAGGCAACAGCCAGGGCCACCACTGTCCAGGCAGCCCCGTCTTCCACACCTGTCATCGTGCCCAATCGCATGAACTGCCAAGAAATGCGCGGCACAGCCTATCTGAGTTCGGAGGAGCGTCGCTGGTATCTAAGCAACTGCTCTCCGCCGCCTTCTCAACTCCAGCAGTCCGAGCAAGCAGCGCAAGAACCCCAACAAGAAGTGCCTCAGCTAGCTCCCTCAGAGGCTGGAGCTACCGCTCCTCCTATGGAGACCCCATCGACCATCGTCCGCCCTGGAGTCTATACCGGAGTCCACTCAGGGGGCGGCACCGTCTGGCTGGAGGTAACGGCTGACGGCCGATACGTTCAGTCTTTCAAGGCCGAACGGTTCTGCGACAGCCCCAACACGCGTCTGTGGCTAATGGACAGCAAGATACGGATCCTTGGCTTTGGGTTCGAATACCCGGACTCTCCCTTTGGTGGCCCCTCTGGCGTGTTTGGCACATTCCTCGCTGGGGGAACAGTGACTGGCACCATCTCGTATGACAATCCTGGCGGCTGCACACAGCACGTGACATGGGCCGCCTCACACCAGTAGGGCATTCGTGCGGCAGGCACCTCTCGGTGTCCTGCCACTTCCCAATCCCGGCTCGCGGCGATTGGAGTCTCGCGCGTACCGTTCTGGGTGAGTCCACTGTACCTGCTCGCGGACAAACACGTAACAGACAACTCACCCGGGATACCGACTCTTCGGACTGTCATCGGGGCGATCACACTCGGCCGCCAGCTTTCTTGCAAGGCTGAGATCATGCGGCTTTTCCGTAGACGCCCGCCTAGCCTGAAGAACTGGACGCTTAAGGAGCGTTGGGAGCTGGCTACAGCGCTCCCGCCGCACCTTTCGGATCTTCAGACGATGAGTGAGATGGCAGCTATGTATGCACTTGTCAAGGTATGCCGAGAGAACCCACACAACTCTCTCTACCACTTGGTTCTGACAGACTACGCGCTCAAGGCAGGGCAACTGGGCGACGCGATCGTGGCTGCTGTTCAAGCCGTCGAGAATGCTCCCGCTGATCCAAGGGCCACGTTCGCACTGGGAACCGTGCTTCGCACCATCGCCTATTCAGGCAAGGATAAGCACATCGATGCTGCGGCGACGCTAGCAGCGAAGGGGGTCGGCAGGGTTGCCGCCATTGTCAACCTCTCGCCAGACGAAGCTGCGCAGGAAGCCATAAGAGCCTTTGAACGAACGCTCCAGCTAGGAGTGCGCCGGGACGAAGAGCCCGCAGTACGGCGATCTCTTCAAGTCATGCGACAGCAGTTTGGCGTGAACGACTAGAGAACGACTGCCCTGCCAGGAGCACCCTGACCGCCTTGCTTTCTCGAAGCGGCCTACGCTGCAGCGTCCCCCATCCGCCTCCGAAGGCCCTCCAACACGTGGCCGCAAGCCAAGCCCAGATACCCACCCTCCTCGTAAGCCTGGGTCAGCCGCATGATGACCTCGTCGAGGGACGCGTTCACGATACCATCAACATCCTGCGCGCTCATCCTCTGGCCTTCTGCCGACCGGCCAATCTTGTCGACAGCGCGAGCGAAGATGCTATCGACTACACCGTCGGTAATCAGGCCACTGATGATTACGCCGTCGGAAAAACCTTCAGCAACCTCATAGACCAATTCAACCAGAAGGTGGTCCATCTCCCTGTCCGGGACACCGTCGATGGGGCCAGTGATGGCTGTGTCGAGATCGGCGACCACGGTGCTATAGACTAGCCGCCGTAGGTGGCGCTGGAGGCGCCACCGTAATCTGTCACGGACTCGCCACCTGTTCTCATCCGACTGCCAGTTGCTTCCGCCCTGCCGTCGCACGGCACCTCCTTTCCGTCGGTTCCACGTGCTCCACTCGCTGTCGCGAGTGACTGGCCGCTCGCTATCCACGCGCGGCTTCTCCTCAAGTGTTTGTCGGTTCCATGCGAACCCAGCATCAGGCCTCACCCGAATGGAATGTACGTGCTACGCTGGCGCCGCACCCGCACCCCTGGGGCATCGCGCCCTGGCCCAGCCATACACCGAAGATACCTCACGTCCGGCCGCCAGCGGGCAGCCCTTACTCGCACCGCCCCAGCGGCCCCCGACACCGCCTGCCTGCAGGATTCTACCCCTCCGCGAAAGGAGTTCACCCCTCCATCAGAATCCCGAATTCCCCTTGCCCTACCCGCACGCACGTGCTAATATCGGCCTAGAGTTCGAGCATTTGTTCTGCGCTAAATGTCAATCCGCGTAGACAGAAGAAACACGTTTCTGCAAAACGAACTCATCATCGTAGGAGGTGGTTGGCGATGGCTAGGACTAGGTCCCACGGTGGAGACGGAAGAAGAGGCGGGCCCATCACTCAGGCTGGAAAGCGGATAGCCAGCCGCAACGCCCTCACGCACGGCATCACCTCCACCAACCCTGTCATCGAGGGCATGGAGCGCGAGTCCGACTGGCTTCACCACTTGGACGGCATTGTCGACAGCCTGAGTCCCCAGGGCGGCCTGGAGCAGGCCCTCGCCGAGCGCGTCGCCCTCCTTCTCTGGCGTCTCCACCGTGTCATGCGCTACGAGGTCGCCGTCACCACCCGCCAGGTTGAGGACACCGAGTCCCAAGTCGTCCTTGCCGAGGCCTACATCCAGGGCACCCTCACCAAGGGCGAGCCCCCCGAGCTGGAACCCGGCCAAATCGAGCGCACGCAGCCCACGCGCCTAATTCCTGCTGGCGACGCCCTCGACAAGATCCTACGCTACGAATCCCACCTGCACAGGCAGTACCTCCAGACCCTCCACGAAATCGAAGCCATCCAGGCGCGCCGCAGCGGTGAGCGGGCACCTCTCGCCCGCCTCGACATCAGCGCGCCCCCGCTCAATTGAACGTTTATCCCTTCCCAGGTAGGTCCTGCCGATCGCTGCTTTCGTGCCACCCTGAGCCTGTCGAAGGGTCTGGCATCCGTGTCCGCCAACTTCCCGTTTCCTCACACCCTACCCACCTCGTAGAGGCGCATAGCTATACGCCCAAACGCTCTCATGCCCCAGCCTTCAGGCTCGGGCGGCCTGCCTCGCTCCTTGCTCGCGCCCGCCGCCAACTGGGCATCCTACCCTCCGCCACCCGGTACCCTCACTCGTGCTATGCTGTGCCCACATCGAGGAGGAGGCGGAGATGGTCGAAGAGCGTACTCGCGCGGCGGCCGACATCAGGGATGTGGCCGACCGGGTGCGGGAGAACATCGGCCGGGTGATCGTCGGCCGCGACGAGGTCGTCGAGCTGGCCCTCGTCGCGTTGCTGGCCGACGGCCACGTGCTGATCGAGGACGTGCCGGGCATCGGCAAGACCACCCTGGCGAAGGCCATCGCCCGGAGCGTCGGCTGCTCCTTCAAACGCATCCAGTTCACGCCGGACCTGATGCCCTCGGACGTGACCGGCATCCACTACTACAACCAGAAGTCGGGCGAGTTCGAGTTCCGGCCCGGCCCCATCATCGCCCACATCGTCCTCGCCGACGAGATCAACCGGGCTACGCCCCGCACCCAGAGCGCCCTCCTGGAGGCGATGGAGGAGCGCCAGGTGACCATCGACGGCGTGACCATGCCCCTGCCCGCGCCGTTCCTGGTGCTCGCCACACAGAACCCCATCGAGCTGGAAGGGACGTTCCCGCTGCCTGAGGCGCAGCTCGACCGCTTCCTGATGCGGGTACGCATCGGCTACCCGACCGAGGGCGAGGAGGACGACATCCTCCTCCGCTTCGAGACGGAGAACCCGCTCGAGACGCTGGAGCCGGTCGTGGAGGCCGAGGAACTGGTCCGGCTCCGAGGGATGGTGCCGCACGTTCACTGCGAGCCCTCGGTGCGACGCTATCTAATCGCCCTGGTCCAGGCGACGCGCCGGCATCCGGCCCTGGACCTGGGAGCCAGCCCGCGCGCCAGCCTGGCGCTGTTCCGCGCCTCTCGGGCCTTGGCCGCGATTCGAGGCCGCGATTACGTGCTTCCCGATGACGTCAAGTTCCTGGCGCCCTTCCTGCTGCCCCATCGCCTGATCCTCGGCTCCCAGAGCCGCCTGCGCGGCCGGGACGCCGCCGGCGTGCTGGACGAGGTGCTGGCGGAGGTGGCGACGCCCGTCGAGGGCTGACGTGCTCCTGCGCGGCGCCTGGTTGCCTCTCGGCGTGGCCCTCGTCATCGTCGGCCTGATAGGCAGATCCGGGCCGGTGGTCGCGCTGGGCGTCTTCGTGCTGCTGGCGGGAGGGCTCGCCCGCCTGTGGGGCGACCGGTCGCTGGACCGCGTCGAGTTCGACCGGCTGCTGCCTGAGACGCGCGCCTTCCCCGGTGAGCGGCTCCGGCTCACCTATCGGCTGACCAATCGCAAGATGATCCCGCTGCCCTGGCTGGAGCTGCGGGACCAGCTACCCGAACGCCTCGCGCCCACCGACCTGGCACTGCCGTCTGCCGGAATGCCTGGGACGAAATCGTACACCCGGAGCACGCACCTTGGCTGGTATGAGCGGACGGCGTGGTCGCTCGACCTGCCCTGCCCGGAGCGGGGGTTCTATCGTCTAGGCCCGGCCCGGCTGCGTTCCGGCGACGGCTTCGGCCTGTTCACCAGCCAGCGAGGGGAGGAGCGCACCGCCGGCGTGGTCGTCTATCCTCGCACCCTGCCTCTGCCCGATCTGGGGCTTCCCGCCGCCCGGCCGCTCGGCGAGCGAAAGGGGCACGAGCGCGTCTTTGAGGACCCGCTGCGCATCGCCGGGGTCCGGGAGTATCAACCGGGCGACCCCATCCGGCGCATCGACTGGAAGGCGACGGCGCGGCACGGCGCGCTCCGGTCGCGCGTCTACGAACCCTCCACCACGCATCACCTGATCGTGGCCCACAACGTCGACACGCTGGAGCGTCCGTGGCAGGGATACGTCCCGGAACTGCTCGAGGCGGGCATTGTCGTGGCCGCCTCCGTGGCCCGCTGGGCGCATGAGTCTCGATACGCCGTCGGTCTGTTCAGCAACGGCAGCCTGCCTGAATCGGACCAGCCCATCAGCATCGCGCCGGGCCGCGCGCCCGACCAACTGTCGCGCATCCTGGAGGCGCTCGGGGGCATCGGACCGATGACGATGACCTCGCTGGCGTCCCTGCTCGAGCGCGAGAGCCACTCGCTTCCGCTCGGCGCGACGGTGGCCCTCGTTACGGCGCTCATGCCGGAACCGCTAGCGGCCGTCCTGCGACGCCTGCACGACTCCGGCCACCAGGTGGCGGTGCTTGCTTTGGTTGACGACGACTGGTCCGATCTGGTGGGTGAGATCGCCGTCAGGCGCGTGGCACAGCCTGCCTTCGCGCAGGACGACGTTCCGGACGATCGGGTAAGGACCGGTTCGCCATGAACGGGCGTGCCCTCGCCGCGGAGGTGGCAGCTCTCGTTGCGGTGGTGCTCTTCGTGTACGGCGGCACCGCGCTCGGCACCGCCCTCGTCGGCGACGGCGCGTCGGCATCCTTCGGGGCGGCCGCCGCCGCCGTTGTGCTCTCCTATGGGCTGTCCCGCCTGCTTCAGCAATTCGATGTCAGCGAGGAGGCGGTCCGTCTCTGGGGCGTCGTCCTTTCGGTAGCGCTGTTCTATCTCATCTTGCGAGTCGAGATCGCCGGCGACCCGTACCTCTGGGAGTTGGGCTGGCTGCCGGATCTGGTCTCGCATCCCGGAACGACCCTGGAGGGCCGCGCCGGCGACGTGACCGAATTCGTGCTGTTGGGAATGGCCTGGCTCTACGGCGTGCTGCGCGGCGCGCGCGCGCTCACCTTCGAGGGACTGCTGGTCGAGTCGAGCGTGGGTCTGATCGTCGTTCTGGTCGCCGGCGCCTTCGCCCCCGCGGCGGATGCGCCCGGCGCCCTCCGCTGGCTGCCGGCCCCGTACATGTTCGCCGCCCTGCTGTCGCTCGCCTTGGTGCACCTGGAGACGGTGGACGCGGACCGACGCCGTCCCTTCCCCGGTGTTTGGATGGCCTGGATCGGCGCCTCCCTCGCCGCCATTGCCGGACTGGCGGTGCTGGCGTCGCTGTTCGATCCGCCCTCGTTTCGGGCCGTGGGCGAGGGACTCGCACTTGTCGGTCGAACCGTCGGCCTGGCAGCGGCCTTCGTGCTCGGACCTGTGTTCTACGGCGTCGCCTGGGTTGTGGAGCAGCTCGTGGGCTGGGTTGCAACCGACGAGCCGTTCACGCCGGAGAGCACGGACGATCTGCTTGAGCAGGTGAGGAAGGAGCAGGGCGAGCAGGCAGGCTGGGTGAACGTGCTGGGCTACGTCCTGCGCGGCGGAGCAGTGGCGCTGGTGGTCGTGCTGGTCATGGTTGGCCTGTGGCTCGCGTTCCGCCGGCTGCGGCGTAGACAGGACGAGGTGACGGAAGTGCGTGAGGAGGTGGCGGCGGAGGCCGCCAGCCCGCTCGGTGACCTGCGGGCCATGCTGGCTGGTGCGCTGGGACGGCTGCGCGGCCGGGCGAGACCGGAGCCGAGAGACGCAATCGGGCGGCTGTACGTTTCGATGGTGCGGCGGGCGGCGGCCCGGGGACTCGCGCGCCCCCCGGCGGCGACAGCGCTGGAGTTCGCTCCCCGGCTGGAGGAGCACTTTGGAACCGCCGTCCCGGGTGAGATCAGCCGGGCGTACTCGAGCGCGCGCTACGGCGCTCGCCCGCCGCCGCGGGAAGAGCTGGAGGGGCTGCACGACCGCTGGGGCGAGATCGAGCGACGCGCGACGTAAGCCGAAGCGGACGCTGGGCCTCCGCCGCTCATGGTACGATCCAGAACGATGGCCGAGCCGCTCTCCCTCTACGTCCACATTCCCTTCTGCGCGTCCAAGTGCGGCTACTGCGACTTCAACTCCTACGCCGGACAGGAGCACCTGATCCCGGCCTACTCGAGGGCAATGGTGTGCGAGGCCCGGCTCTGGCGCCAGACCACCGCGGGCAGGCCGCTGACAACGGTCTTCTTCGGCGGCGGCACCCCCAGCCTCCTGCCCGTGGATGATCTTGCCACCATCATGGACGGCCTGCGCGCCGCCTTCGACGTCAGCCCGGATGCGGAGGTGACGCTGGAGGCGAACCCGGGCTCGGTGGACCAAGCGTACCTGCGCGCGCTCCTCGACCTCGGCTTCAACCGCCTCAGTCTTGGCGTGCAGAGCTTCCACGACGACGAGCTTCAGGCATTGGGGCGGATCCACTCCGCGGAAGACGCCAGGGAGGCCGTTCGGGACGCCCGCGCGGCCGGGTTCGGCAACGTGAGCCTGGACCTCATCTTCGGTCTGCCGGAGCAGGGCATGGAGCCCTGGCGTGGGAGCGTCGAGGAGGCGGTGGCCCTCGCGCCCGAGCACCTTTCTCTATACGCGCTAACGGTGGAGGAAGGCACGCCCCTGGCGCGCGACGTGGCCGAAGGACGCACGCGGGCGCCCGACCCCGACATCCAAGCTGATCAGTACGAGTGGGCACGGGAGCGGCTGGCGCGCGCCGGCTTCGAGCACTACGAGATCTCCAACTGGGCTCGGTCCGGGTATCGCTGCCGTCACAACCTTGGCTGCTGGGAGTGTCGGGAGTACCTGGGGCTGGGTGCGGGCGCCCACTCGTTCCTGGACGGCGCACGCGTCGCCAACGCCGAAGCCCCTGCGGAGTATCTCTCGCTTGTGGAGCAGGCGTGGGAGGAGACGGGCGCAGGAGCAGGTAGGACGCCGATGCGGCAGGTCGTCTCACGCGAGCCGCTCACACCTGAGCTCGCGATGGCCGACGCCCTGGTCCTGGGCCTACGGCTGGTCGAGGGGGTGAGCCTGACGGGCTTTCGGGAGCGCTTCGCCACGGACGCGATGGACGCATTCGGCGAAAGGCTGGCGGAGCCCCTGGCTCACGGGCTGGTCGAGACCGCCGGTGGGCGTTTGCGCCTGACTGATCGCGGCCGCCTGCTCGGCAACGAGGTCTTCGCCCGGCTGCTGCCCGACTAGCAGCGTCCCGGCGACGGCGGCCGGCGCTTGCGGCGTCGTGGTAGGATCGGCGACACTTGCGTGGCAGGCTGGTGAAGATCAGCACGAGAGTGAGGGTGCGGGGCGCCTGAGGCGCCCTGCCGGGGTTCGGGGGCTTGCCCTGAGCGAAGTCGAAGGGGTGTCCCCCCGAATGCATTCCTGAGGCCGCGAGCCGCCCTTCCTTGGAAGGATGGCCGGGCGGCGAGGGGCCGCTCTGGTCACCTTGCCGGAAGAGAGAGGGGATCGCCATGGACGCCTACGCGTGCATCCGCACCAAGCGGGACAGCCGGGCCTATTCGGATCAGCCCATATCGGAGGAGTCGCTGCAGCGCATCCTTCAGGCGGGCCGGATGGCCGGCAGCTCCAAGAACACTCAGCCCTGGGCCTTCATCGTGCTCCGGGACGACAAACGCAAGGCCGAGCTTGCCGCGTGCGGGCAGTTTGCCGCGCACATACCCTCGGCCCCCGTCGTTATCGCCGTCATCCTCACGCCCGGCGGGATCGGTTTCGATGGTGGACGAGCGGCCCAAAACATGATGCTGGCCGCCTGGGCCGAGGGCATCACCTCCTGCCCCGTGTCTATGCACGATGACGAGTGTGCGACGCGCGTCCTGGGCCTGCCGGAAGGACACCGCGTGGCCATCGTTCTCGCGCTCGGCTACCCGGCATCTGAGGAGTCGCGCCATCGGGGCATCGCCCGCACCCAGCTAGCGGAGCTGGTGCGCTATGATCGGTGGTGATGGCCAACGTGGACTGGAGTATCTTCCACTGGCTGAATGGTCAGGCTGGTAGCCATCCATGGCTGGATCGGCTGGGCAAGCTGGCGGCGACGGATCTTGCGGTGGTCATCATCGTGACGCTCGTTGCGGGTTGGCTGGTGACCGTTGCCTGGCACCTCTGGCGGGAACGTGAGCTTCCGCGCGGACTGCTGATCGTGGTCTTGGTGGCAGGCCTGTCCGTGGTAGCTGGGCTCGGTGTGAACCGGCTCATCAGCTCGATCTGGTTTCGCCCGCGGCCTTACGATAGCCATCTCGGAGCGCACCTCCTCGTTCCGCGGTCAGGTGACGCGTCGTTCCCCTCGGATCATGGGACGGCCGGCTTCGCGCTGTCGCTGAGCACAGTCCGAAGGCTGCCGTATACGGGAGCCCTTGTACTTGCGGAGACGGTGTTGCTCAGTATCGGCCGCGTCTTTGTCGGACTCCACTACCCAGGCGACATACTGGGCGGCCTGGCCGTCGCCGCTGTTGTGGTACTTGCGATAACGCGGTTTGCGGATCTCGCTGCCGGTCCCATCGACCGGGCGGTAGAATTGGTAAACGCGCACGCTAAGCGAAGAGGCTGGCCACTCCGACTAGGCTAGGCGGGCGTGGCACGAACACGCAGCGGCCAGCAGCGCGTCGAAGGTGTACCGAAGTTCCTCCGGGGTGGCCGAGGGCGTCACCTCCTGCCCCGTCTCCATGCCTGTCCGCCCCAGGCGGGCACGACCCGGAGTGCACCACGCGGGTGCTGGGTCTGCCGGAAGGGCACCGCGTGGCCATAGTCCTCGCCTTCGGCTACCCGGCAACCGAGGAGTCGCGCCGCTGGGGCATCGCCCGCACTCAGCTAGCGGAGCTGGTGCACCAGGAGCGGTGGTGAGGGAAAGCCCGGGTCGCAGCGCCTCGTGCCCCGCCGGAACGGGCGTTCGCATCTTGGGCGCTTAAGAGGGCCGCCCCCTAGCGCCCAGATTCTCGTTGAGGCGACGACAGGACAGTGGTACGCTACGGGTGACGCCGAGATGGACGTCTACAAGCCCTTTCGCCGCGACTACCGCTGGGGCATAATCGCAGCCGTCGTCGGTACGGCCGGGCTGACAGGCGCGATGGCGCCCCTTCGGGACGAGATCGGCCTCCTCAACGCAGGCTTGCTCTTTCTCCTTCTCACCTTGCTCGTTTCCGCGACTTGGGGTTGGCGGGTCGGCTTCGCAGCGTCTGTCGTCACCAATCTCTCACTCAACTTCTTCTTTGTGGATCCACTGCACTCGTTCACCGTGAAGCATCCTGAGAGTATCGGGGCGCTGACCGTCTTTCTGATTGTCTCGGTGGTTGGCGGCTCGCTTCTCTCTCGCGCACGGAGCGCGGCAGGGTCCGCCCGGCGTCGGGAGGAGGAAACCGCCGTTCTGCTGGATCTGAGCCGCGCGATGATCGGTCGCGCGGATCCGACGGACGCGCTGGCCACGCTCTGCGAAAACGTCGTGTTGCCCCTTCAGGCGCAAGGGGCGAGCGTGCTGAGCCCAGAAGACGGCGGCTGGCTCGTGCTTGCGTCCGCCGGCGGCGAGAACGCGCGCCGACCGATGACTAGAGACGAAGCCTTGACCGCGGCGCGGGCTCTGGAGTCGCGCTCCATCACTCGACTCGGGCGCATCGGGCTGCCTTCCGAGCGGCACCTTCGCATCGCCGTTCCGGGGCGTGGTGTCGTCGAGGTGAGGAAAGGAATGGCCTTCGTGCCGCTCCACGTCGGTGACCGCCCGCTGGGGGTGCTGCGCCTGGACGGCCCGATCGGAGATACGCCGTTTCGAGAGCGTCCGGAGGACTTGTTGAACGCGTTCGCGCGTGAGGCCGCGCTTGCTGTGCAGCGCGTCGAGTTGGCGCAGCAGGCCGCCCAAGCCCAAGCGCTTCGCCAAGCCGACGAACTCAAGACCGCGCTCATGGCGTCGGTGTCACACGACCTGAAGACGCCGCTCGCTGGCATCAAGGCGGCGGTCTCGAGCCTGCTCGACAGGTCCGTTTCTTGGTCGCCGGAGGATGTCCAGGCATTCTTGGAGACAATCGACTCACAGGCAGAGCGCCTCGACCGCGTGATCAGCGACATTCTGGACCTGAATCGCGTCGAATCAGGAGTCATCGCCCCAGCGCCCCGGCCGGTGGCCGCCTGCCAACTGCTGGAGGAGGCGGTTGAACGGACGCGCGTTGCCACGGAGGGGCGGTCCGTTTCCATCCACGCACCGAAATCGCTGACCGTTGCCGCTGACGAGGCGCTGGTTCTGCAGGCTCTGGTGAATCTCATCGAAAACGCTGCCAAGTACTCGACGCGGGGAGGGGCGATCCGGCTGCGTGCGGAGCACTCCCCGGTGGGAGTGGAACTGAGCGTGGCGGACGAAGGGCCGGGCATCGCCGAGAAGGACCTGCCACACGTCTTCGAGCGCTTCTACCGCGCCGCCGAACCCGGCCGGCGCGTGAAGGGTAGCGGCCTCGGCCTGGCCATCGTCAAGGAGTTTGTGACGCTCTCGGGTGGTGCTGTCCGCGCGGAGAGTTCAACCAGCGGCACGCGCTTCGTGATCACCCTGCCCGTCGGCGTCCAAGTGGGAGTTGCATGAAGCCGAGGATCCTGATCGTTGACGACGAACCGGAACTCCGGCGCGCGCTGTCGCGGTCGCTTGAGCGTCATGGCTACACCGTACGTGAGGCCGAAGACGGCGCCAGCGCGCTCTCCACCTTTGAGGCGTTCAAGCCCGACGCTGTGCTGCTCGACTTGATGCTGCCCGATGTGACTGGCGTCGAAGTCTGTGCCGAGCTGCGCCGCAAGCATCGGACACCGATCATCATTCTGTCCGTCGTCGGCGAGGAGAAGACCAAGGTCGCGGCGTTGGATCAGGGCGCGGACGACTATCTAACAAAGCCGTTCGGGATGGACGAGTTGCTGGCGCGCGTGCGCGTCGCTCTGCGGCGCGGCGCTTCGGATCGCCTGCAGGAGCCCGTGATCTCTGTTGGACGGCTCAGCATCGACCTTGGGCGGAGGCTGGTGACGCTCGACGACCGCTACGTGCAACTCACGCCCACCGAGTACAGTCTCCTGAAGTGTCTTGCCCTAAACGCGGGAAAGGTGCTCACACACGCGATGATCCTGCGCGAGGTGTGGGGCGCGGCCTATGCTGACGATACCCACGTCCTGCGAACCTGTGTCAACCAGTTGCGCTCCAAGTTAGGGGACGACCCGGCCTCCCCACGCTTCATCAGCACCGATCCGGGAGTCGGCTACCGTTTCCCCGCGCCCGACACCAATTCCTGACAACCTTCGTACGCAGGCGCGTCCTTTCGTGACACCGGACTGACAGCTCCGTCCATATCCTGATTATGTGCGCAGCGAGTCTGATTCAGAGCGGCGATGGCCTCTTGTCCGCGACTTAGAGCTGCACGAGGTCCGGAGCGGCAGGAGGCCGGGATCGCGCTACTTCCGGCTGGTGGCGAGGCGCCAGCGCGCCTTCGAGCGCTTGCCGGGCGGCTATCGCGCCACCGCGGTGGCCATCCGGCCCCGCTCCGCCCCTGAGGCCATTTGGCGAGGCTTCAAGCGGGTTCTCGTCGGCGCGCCGCTGCCCACGTCGCAGCTCATTCAGGAGCGGCTGACCAAAGTCAAGGCGCTGGCCGTCTTCTCTTCTGACAACCTCTCCTCCAGCGCCTACGCCACCGAAGAGATCCTGCTCGTCCTGGTCGCCGCAGGCACTGGCGCCTTTCTTGTCTCCATCCCTCTCGCCTTGACCATCTCCGCGCTGGTCGTCATCGTCGCCACTTCCTATAGCCAGACCGTCCAGGCGTATCCCAACGGCGGCGGCGCTTATATCGTGGCGAAAGACAACCTGGGCACAATGCCCGGCCTGGTGGCTGGCGCGTCTCTCCTCGTCGACTATGTGCTGACGGTGGCAGTTAGCATTGCTGCTGGCGTTGCGGCCATCACGTCGGCGATTCCGGAGTTGTTCGACCTGCGGATTGAACTGGCCGTTGTCTTTGTCGCCGTGATCACCTTGGCCAATCTCCGGGGCATCCGCGAATCGGGAACGATCTTTGCCGTTCCGGCCTACTTCTTCGTTTTCAGCATGACGGCCCTTATCGTTACTGGCTTCCTGCGCTTGGCAATGGGCCAGGACCTATCTGCCGGTACGCCGCCCAATCCCATTCAACCCGGGACACAGGCCGTCGGGCTCTTCCTCATCCTGCGCGCCTACTCTTCCGGTTCCGCCGCGCTCACGGGAATCGAGGCCATGTCCAACGGCGTACCGTCGCTCAGGCCGCCCGAATCGAAGAACGCTGTCATAACGCTGTTCTGGATGGCCGCTATCCTCTCCTTCTTCTTCCTTGGTTTGACCATGCTCGCACATCAACTCCATGTGGTGCCCTCTGAAACCAAGACCGTGGTGGCGCAGGTAGCCGAGGGCGTGTTCGGCAAGAACATCTTCTTCTATCTCGTCCAGGCAGCTACTGCCATCATCTTGATTCTGGCGGCTAACACTAGCTTCGCGGACTTCCCAAGGTTGAGTTCAGTCATGGCAAGCGACCGCTTCATGCCGAAACAGTTCACACTCCGAGGCGACCGCCTCGCCTTCTCCAACGGCATCATTGTGCTGGGGGTCGCCTCCATGGCGCTTCTAGTGGTCTTTCAGGCCAGGACCCACGCACTTATTCCACTCTACGCGTTCGGCGTCTTTGTGGGCTTCACCCTGTCGCAAACCGGGATGGTGCGCCACTGGCACCGTGACCAATCGCCCAAGGCATGGATGCGCCTGATCATGAATGGTGTGGGAGCCGTCGCGACTGCCGTGGTCGCCGCCGTTATCCTTGCCACCAAGTTCGTCGATGGTGCTTGGATCACGGTCAGCGCCATCGCCCTGCTAGTGTTCGTCTTCTCTCGCGTCCATCATCATTACCGCTGCGTGCAAGATCAACTGCAGGCTGTGGAACTAGTCGAGCGGACTACCGGCCGTGCACGGAAGAAGATGATGGTCTTCGTGCCGGTGGGCGGCATGAACAAGGCCAGCTTGCGGGCACTGGCGTATGCCCACACCCTGTCGGACAGCGTTACGGCCGTGCACGTGGCTGCTGAAGCTCGCGAAGCAGACCGGATTGCCCGCCAGTGGGACGGCCTGGCGATCGACACGCCCCTTGTCGTCATTCGATCCTCGGACGGTTCCTTCCTTCTGCCGATGCTAACCTATCTTGAGGCCGCGAGTCGTGCGGATCCGTCCGCAGAAACGGTTGTGGTTCTCCCTCAGTTGATTCCCGCGCACTTCTGGGAACGGCCGTTGCACAATCAGACTGCCACGCGCCTGAAGAAGGCTCTCTCGCGGCGACCCGGGACGGTCATCGTAGAGGTACCATACCATCTTGCTTAAGTTCGATGGTGTGAGCCGTGCCGGAGGAGTAATTGACCGTTCTGGCACTTCCTCCTGCCCCGTGTCCATGCACGATGACGAGTGTGCAACGCGCGTTCTGGGCCTGCCGGAAGGACACCGCGTGGCCATCGTCCTCGCGTTCGGCTACCCGGCATCCGAGGAGTCGCGCCACCGGGGCATCGCCCGCACCAAGCTAGCGGAGCTGGTGCACCAGGAGCGGTGGTGAGGTGCCCGGCTGCGCGCTTCTACTCCGTCTAGCGCGCCTCGTAGAGTCCCAGCCTCTCCTCGAAGCCGCGCAGTGCCTGTGCCTTCATTCCCAGCGGAAGAAGCGCGCAGCGGCCAGCGCAGGAACCACCGTGAAGGCGCCTACGACAGCGGCCGCTGTTCCGTCCCACTCACCTCTGAGCCACGGATCCTGCATGGCGAGCACCACGTGCGTCAATGGCAAGGGGTCACTCAACCAGCGCATGAAGTCGCTCAGGACACCTCGGGGTGGGCCGGCGCCGCCGAGCATCATCATCACGAAGAACAGGATGATCCCGGCGCCTTGGGCCGCCCGGGCGCCGGGAAGCACCGCGCCAAGGGCGATCCCGATCGCGGAGAAACAGGCGAGCCCGAGGGCGAAGGCCAGAAGGACGGCCGGCCACGATTCGGGCAGCTCTGCGCCGTAGAAGATCCGCGCCGCCGCGGTGATGCCGGCGCCACAGACCACCACGAGCGCTGCGGCCACCACTACGTGCGAGCCTAGGATGGAGGAGAGAGGGAACCCAGCGGCCCGGTATCTGCGCAGCACGCCTTGCTCTCGGTAGCTCGCGAGGCGCAAGGGCAGCGCGATCAGGCCGATGGAGGCGATGACCAGGGCGACATACGCCGGCGCATAGTAGTCTACCGGCCCGACCCCGCCCCAGGCGTCGATCTCGTCGGGCTCGTTCGGATGGATCTCATTCCCGAAAACGCCCGCCAGCACGATCAGCATGAAGAACGGGAAGGCAAACGTGAAGATGACGGTCAGCGGCTCGCGGACGAACAGCTTCGCTTCGACCCATGCCATCTTGACTAGCAGCCTCACGACAGCTCCTTCTGCACCAGCCGCATATAGACATCCTCGAGCGTTGGCATGTCCACGCGGAGATCGCTGGGCGCCATGTCGCGCGCCACAAGCGCGGCGCCCACATGTGCGAGCACAGCTCCCTCTCCCCGCACCGCGACGTGAGGCCCGTCCCGCTCAATTGCCTGCACCTCCGGGACATCGGACAGCCAGTCGATGTCGGCGGCGGCCGTCGAGAAGCGTACGACCCGTGCGTCGCCGTGTCGCCGCACGAGGTTCTCCGGGGAGTCAGCCTCGATCACGCGTCCCCCTTTGAAGACCGCGACCCTATCACACAGTTGCTCGACTTCATCCATGAAGTGCGTGACGAGCACGATGGTGGCACCCTGTTCGCGCACGGACTGAATCAACGACCACGCCACTCTGCGCGCGGCGGGGTCGAGGCCGGTCGTCATCTCATCCAGAAAGACGATCTCAGGGTCCGACATCAGGGCCAGTGCGACGAAGAGCCGCTGACGCTCCCCACCGGACAGATTGGCGAACGCGGCATTCCGGCGGTCGTAGATACCCCACTTACGTGCGGCATCCCGCCAGTCGCGCTGCCGCGGACCCGCCGTGACGAAGAGATCAAGAGCCTCCCAGACTTTGATGCGGTCCGGCAAGGCCGATTCTTGGAGTTGGCTGCCAATCCGCCGTCGAAGCTTCTCGCCCTGATGGCGAGGATCAAGATCGAGGACGCGGATGTCGCCGCTGTCAGGCATACGGAGCCCCTGCAAACACTCGACCGTCGTCGTCTTTCCAGACCCGTTCGGTCCGATGATCCCGAAGATCTCGTTGCGCCGCACATCGAACGACACATCCTCAACCGCGATGACATCGCGGTACGTCTTGCGCAAGTGGTCGACGGAGAGCGCGCGCTGCATGCCGGCAGCCACGTCAATCATGAGTCAGCGCCACAGTTGCCCGGTAGACGGTACCAACGCCATCGGCGGTCTGCGCGCACTGGATGCTCGGCTCCATGTCGAGGTCATCTTACAGCCACCGCCGCCGGCGTAGTACCTTCACGCGCTCCCCGCGCCAATCATGAGGCCCTACAGAACAGCGTAGACCTTGTACCCGACCCAGTTCGGCGCGAACTTGCCGACGGCCACCGCCACGATCCGGTTCAGCCAGCCGTACTTCTCCGATGCCGTTTCGTAGGCCGGCGCGGTCCGGAAATAGTACTCGGACGGATCGACGTCCTCGCCCTGCATCACCCGCAGCGCGACCTCCGGCGAAGGGTGCAGAATACCCCGGTAGTAGGTGTAGATGAGATGGCCGTCGTCGGTCCGGATGGTGGCCCTCACGTCCAGCTCTCCCGCCCCGTCGGGCCGGACGAGGAGCCAGTCGCCTCCGCCGGGGAGCACCTCGGCCTTGATCTTCGGGCCCTCGACCGTGCCGCCTTTGACGTAGAAGATCCGTCGGTTGCCGTGCGGCGTGTCTCCGATCTCCTGTGGCTCCTCCAGGTCGACACTGACCTCACACAGAAGCTCAGTATTCAGTTCCAGCATGACTCCCTCCTCCTGGCCGTACTGACAAACGACCGTAGCCGGGGCTTTCCAGCCCCCGTTCGAATCTGCCGGCGCGGCTGGAAAGCCGCGCCTAGACGTTCTTCATCGGCCTCTCGCGTTCGGCCCTCTCGGCGGCTGACGCCGCTACAGCGAACGGTACACGCCGTCGATCAGGTTCTTCACCCTCGGATCGACTTCGGCCACCGTCGCTGCCATCTGGTTCATGGCGTAACCGAAGCCGACCTTCGCGTCCAAGTCCGCGTAGCCCAGGGACCCGCCCGCGCCCGCGTGCCCGAAGGCCCGCGAGTTCGGGCCCAGCGGGAAGAAGGGCATGGTCAGGAAGAAACCCAGCCCGAGGCGGGTGGGGAAGCCCGCCAGAATCGCGTCCGGTCCGTTCGACTGCTCGACCATAGCCGCATCGATAGCTGCCGGGCTAAGCACTCGCACGCCGTCCAACTCGCCGCCGCGCGCCAAGGCACCGTACACTCGCGCCAGGGACCGCGCGTTGCCTTGCCCGTTGGCGGCCGGGATCTCCGCCGCCCGCCATTCGCGCGTGTTCACGCTGCCCGGTTCAACCAGGTCCGGCGGGTTGACGAACGCCTTGAAGACCATCGATTCCGTGTCGCCGAGGAACTCTGCGAAGAGGTTGCGCTCTCCGGGCGGTGGCGGCGGCACCGGGATCATCTCCGCCGTCCTCGCGTCGTGCTCCTCGGCCAGGCCGATGTGGAAGTCGAGGCCCAACGGCTCCGCGATCTCCTCCCGGAAGAAGGTGCCCAGGCTCCTGCCGCTGATCCGCCGCACCACCTCCCCGACGAGCCATCCGAACGTGAGCGCGTGGTAGCCGTGCTTGGTGCCCGGCTCCCACCACGGCTCTTGCGCCGCCAGCGCCGCCGTCATCGTGTCCCATTGGAACATCGACCCCCTGGGCAGAGGCGCCTTGATAGCCGGCAGGCCCGCCCGGTGACTCAAGAGGTAGCGCACCGGCAATGCTTCCTTGCCGGCCTGCGCGAACTCCGGCCAATACTTCGCAACCGGAGCGTCCAAGTCCAGCAGTCCTTGGTCTACGAGCCTGTGCGCGCAGATCGACGTCATTCCCTTCGTGGTGGAGTAGACGTTCACGATGGTGTCCCGCTCCCACGGGCGCGTGCCGGCTTCGTTCGCCGAGCCCGCCCACAGATCGACGACCATCCTGCCGTCCACCATCACCGCGACGGAAGCACCCACCTCCCGTCCGGCCGCGAAGCTCTCCACCAGAGCCTCCCTGACCGGCTCGAACCCCCTCTCGCACTCTCCCTGAACGTCAACGGCTGCTGTCATCTCGGGCCCACTCCTCATCCTCGTCTGTCGCCGCTTAGCGAATCCTCGCGCGCGCGATGGCGCTCCTAGCGCGCTCTGCTCATGCGCGCGAGGCGCGATCATTTTGCATAAGTGCATACAGGGTCACGTGAAGCCCTGTGTGGCTTAACACAGCCAGGGCGGCCGATGGCCTCAGTCCGGCCCGTAGGCCCAACGGTCATTCCCCTGCCTGAGGGCGCGTATGTGGTTGATCTCCCCGGCATGGTACAGGTCGTGCTCGATCATGACGCTGATGATCCACCGCGTTTCCCTCGTTTCGCCCCAGTTGGTCTTCCTGGGCTCCCGCAACTCAGCATCTTCGAGTCTCGCGACGCTCTCGCGGAGACGGCGCTGCCCCTCTTGGACCCACTCCAGGACGGCCTCGACCGGACCGTCGGGACGGAGCGCCGCCGGGTTCACCAATGGGTCGGTCCACGTGAGCGCGGCGTCGCCGAACGCGTGGTTCTCGTACATATACTTGCAGGCCCCGACGTGCGCGATGATCTGCCGGATGGACCGGCGCCCGTCGGGCGGTAGCCACTCCCAGTCCTCGGCCGCAACCGTACGCAGGTTGCCCAGGAGCGAATGCTCTGGATTGCCGTCGAAGGCCTCATCTAAGAGGTACAGGAACTGGTCGACGTTCGACATCGCCTATGAGGCCACCGGCTGGGAGTCGGCCAGCACCTGGATCAGGTCGAGGAAGGAGCGGCCTGCCGTGAGTCCCCCATCTACCACCAATGCGTGGCCACTCACGAAGGTGGAGTCATCGCTCGCCAGCCATAGCGCCGCTTTGGCGATGTCGTCCGGCAGTCCGCTCCTCCTGATCGGCTGGATCTTCGCCAGTTGAGGCTTGAGCATCTCCATGGCGGTGGCTTCGTCCACATCGCCGAAGAGCGCCTTGAAGATCGGGGTTGCGATCCCGCCCGGGCAGATACAGTTGACGCGGATCCCGTTCTCGCCCAGCTCCACCGCCACCGTACGCGTGAGCTGGATGATGGCCGCCTTGGCCGCGCTGTAGACGTGCCCGCCGTACCCTGCCTGCAGGCCGGCCACGCTGGCGTTGCTGATGATGCTCCCGCTGCCCTGCTCTTTCATCACGGAGGCGGCTTGCTTCATGCCCAGGAAGACGCCGCGCAGCAGGATGTTCATCGTCACGTCGTACCACTCCATCGCGATCTGGTCGATCGGGCCGGTCACGCCGCCGAGGCCGGCGTTGTTGAAGATGCAGTCCAGGCGCCCGAACTCGCTCACCGCCCTGGCGACCGCCCCCTGCACCTCCGCTTCCTGCATCACGTCGGCGTGCTGGTAGACCGCTGCTCCGCCGAGCGCGCCGGCGAGGGCCTCTCCCCTGGCGTCTTGGATGTCCGCGATCACGACCCTCGCACCCTCCTCGGTGAAGAGCCGGACCGTCGCCTCGCCGATGCCGCTCGCGCCGCCCGTTACTACCGCGACCTTGCCGTCAAGCCTTCCCATATCTGCCTCCCTCTGTTTTCGACGGGTGCACGCGCGGCGTGCCCCATTGCGGCGATAGCGCTTGCCGTCCGGTGTCCTCTTGTGGCCCGGCCTACCTCAGCGGAGCCCGTCCCAAGCGCGCCGCTCGGCCCCGCTCGGGTCGTCCACCACCTCGCTGACATCGTTGAATACCATCGTGGCGCGGCGCTTCGTGTCGTATGCCGGCCAGTCCGGTACGGCATCGCAGTTGGGATCGCCCGTGCGAATGAACGAGGTCCAGGCCGCGTGCATGACATCGGCGACCTTCTGCGGCGTCGGGCCTTCGCCGAGGAAGGCGTCGACGCCACCCTTGTCCAGGTTGTCGAACGTGAACGGGATCTCGAGGGCGTGCGTCGCCTTGAGCCGGCCGCCGAACGCACGCGACTCCCAGGCGAAGAGGTACATCCAGGTGGCTCCCCCGTTCGCGCATAGGGCTTCGGCCAGCCGGATTGCGGGGATGCGGAACATGTGGTCGGTGGTCACGGCGATGAGGATGTCGGCGGCCGAGGCGTCAGGGCGGGCCGATCGGTATGCTTCGATGATCCGGTCGTTGCCCCCCAGCCGGACCGCGATCTTGGCCAGCCGCTCCTCGTCGACCTGGCCGTACCCCCACAGCGTGGTCTCGTCTCGGTTGGTGCCGGCCAGCACCGAGACATCGGCTGACGCTCCCTTCTGCAGGGCCTCGATCGGGCTCGCGGGCAGCACCGAACCTTCGACCACCGGGTAGAACGGCCCGACGGCGACGCCGAGCGCGTTCGTCAGCCCCGCTCCCCTTCCCAGCGCAACGTCCACCTTGCTCTGTGCGCTCAAGATCTCCTCCACCGAAGCGGCGCGAAGATCGTCGGCGGACTTCACGTCGAGATCCTCACAGAACACGTCCGTCACCTTCTCGGCCGCTTCCGGCGGCAGCGTATGATGTGCGGCGCCGCTCTGGGCGATCGCCCGCCGGAACAGCTTTTCCGCTCTGGGCACGGCCAGGAGCGTCCCGACGCTGAATCCGCCCGCCGATTCCCCGGCGATCGTCACGTTCTCCGGATCGCCGCCGAAGGCCTCGATGTTGTCCCGTACCCACTCGAGAGCGGCGACCTGATCGAGCGTTCCGTTGACCCCGGATGTCGCGTACTCGTCGCCGAAACGGGCGAGGTGGGTGAACCCCAGCGCGCCCAGCCGGTAGTTGATGCTCACCACGACGATGTCCCCGTTCGTCGCGAAGCGCGCGCCGTTGTACCAGGGTATGCCTCCCTGCCCCGTGCGATAGCCGCCGCCGTGGATCCATACCAGCACCGGCCGTCGGCTGCCATCGACAACCGGCGTCGAGATGTTCAGGGTCAGACAGTCCTCGTCCCAGCTCACCGGCCCGGCGCTTGTCAGTCCTTCACCCGGAAGCTGCGGGGCGGCCGGCCCGAAGCGCTGGGCCGCCCGGACGCCTTCCCACTGCTCGTGGGGCCGCGGCCCCTGGAAGCGCAGTGCGCCCGTGGGCGGGGCCGCATACGGGATCCCGGCGAACAGCACTATGCCCTCCTTCTCACGGCCTTCGACTTTGCCCTTGGTGGTCGTCGCGATGGTGTTCATCGAGGTCTCCTCGCTGCGCCCATTGCCGTTGGATGTAGCTGCCGCGCCTCTCTCTACCCGGAGCAGGTTCGTTCACAGCGGCGATCGGTAACATACGTGATGCGAACGGGAGGCGTCAATCCCGTGAGTTGACATCGCTGCAGCCCGGCGGACGAAACCGTGGGTGAGCAACCGCGGCCCGGCCGCCTGGCGCTCCGGGCTCCGTTGGCATCAAAGGTTTAGGACACAGTATTATGGCGGGGCTGGCCTTCGTCTTGCGGAAGGCTGGCCAACTCGTGAGAAGGAGTGCAGATAGCGAATGACGTGGGACCGAGGATTTGAGGTCGCTTTCAATCCACGCTCCGTCGCCGTGCTCGGTGCTTCCACCAAGGAACGAGGTGGAGGCAATCAGTTCATCCGCGGCATGCAGGAGATGAAGTACAAGGGCAAGATCTATCCCATCAACCCCAACGCCGAGGAGATACTGGGCCTTAAGTGCTACCCGTCCCTGGAGGCGGTGCCGGGAATCCCTGACTACGTCATCATGGCGGTGAGCGCCGGACGTGCCGAGGAGGCGCTCAACGAGTGCGCGGCAAAGGGCGCCCGGAACATCCACATGTTCACGGCGGGTTTCGCGGAGACGGGTGAGGAGGAAGGAGCCAAGCTGGCGGAGCGGCTGCGCGCCGTGGCTCGGCGTGGCAAGCTCAACATCATAGGACCGAACTGCATGGGCATCTATTCCCCGCGCGCCCGCATATCGCCCTGGGGCAACCTGCCAACCAAGGTGGGGCCGGTCGCCTTCCTCACCCAGAGCGGAGCGCTCGGAGGCGAGTTCTGTCGCCTCGCCACAGACCAGGGCCTGCGCATGAGCCTGGTCGTCTCCTACGGGAACGGGTACGTCCTGGACAGCACTGATTACCTCGAGTACCTGGAGAGGGACAAGGATACCAAGTACATCGCGATGTACCTGGAGGGTGTGCAGGACGGCCAGAAGCTGGTGCAGATGGTACGGCGGATTATGCCCAAGAAGCCCATCATCATCTGCAAGGGAGGCTCCACCGGAGCCGGGGCGAAGGCCGCGGCGTCCCACACCGGCGCGCTCGCCGGCGACCAGCAGATCTGGGACGCGTTTTTCGCCCAGACGGGCGCGGTACGGGTCGATTCGATCGAGGAGCTAATAGAAGTCCTCGTGGCCCTGCAGCACTATCCGCCCTGTACCGGCCGCGGCGTCGGCTTCATGGGCGGCGCGGGCGGCACCAGCGTGACGGGCACCGACGTTTGTGCCCGCGCCGGCCTTGAGGTGCCCGATCTCTCAGAGTCCACCCAGCAAGAGCTCCGTTCGTTCATCCGGGTCGCCGGCACCAGCGTCCGAAATCCCATGGACGTCGGCATGCAACTGAGAAACCCCGAGGACCACATCCGCGTGATGGAGCTCGTGGCTTCCGACCCAAAGATCGACATCATGTTGATGATCACGCACCCGGCCTGGGGGCGTTGGGGTGGACAGAGGCGCGGGAGGGACATGCAGAAGGGCCTGATCAAGTTCGCTCAGACCGTCAACAAGAAGATGCCGTTCTGCGTCGCCATCCGCAACGTCTCCGACAACCTCGACGGCGAGAAGGCCAGGCTGAAGATGACAGAGGAGTATGTGGCGGCCGGCATCCCCGTCTTCAAGTCCGTCGAGCGGGCGTGTAAGACGCTGTACAAGGTCACCGGCTACTATCGCGCTGTCGAGGCCCTGCAGGCCGATGGGCCCGTGAAGGCCGGCGGGCGCTGGCGCCGGCGGACCCGCTGACGACCTGCCGTCTGCCTGACGCGCCCCCTTTGCCGGTGCCCGAGACGGGCAAGGGTCGCTCTCGGAGCCCTGCGGTCCGTCTCAGCACGTGTGGATACCGCCGATCTCGCACCTGAGCCAGGTGACGCTTTCACGGCCGGGGCCGGGTGCCGGGCAGACGCGAATGCCGTCGCAGCCCTGCGCGGTACAATGGCGATGCGACCGCGCAATAGGAGCCGGCCTTGAAACGCATCCTTACCCGCCGTCAGATTCGGAACACTGTGGTGAAGCTGGCGGAGCGCATACGGACCGACTACGGGGACAAGCACCCCGTCCTTGTGGGAATCCTCAAAGGCGCGTTCGTCTTCCTGGCCGACCTCATTCGTGAGCTGGACGTGCCGCTGGAGGTGGACTTCATGACCGTTTCCAGCTATGGGATGGGGCGATCCAGCCGAGGTGAGGTGCGCGTGCACCAGGACCTCACCATCGAGATCGCCGGCCGTCATGTACTGCTGGTCGAGGACATCGCCGACAGCGGCCTCACGCTCGACGAGCTGCGCCGGCGCCTGCTGAACCGTTCGCCTGCCAGTCTGCACGTCTGCGCCCTGCTCGCCAGGCAAAGCCTGCTGGACGGCGATCCGAGCGCCGTGGACTACCTGGGGCGTTCGGTGCCGGACGGCTTCGTCGTCGGCTACGGCATCGATGCCGGCGAGGACTACCGCTACCTTCCCGACATCTGGATGCTGGAGGACGAGTAGGCGTGGATAGAGCGCGGGTGATAGCGGTTGCCAGGGGCGAGGCCGAGGGCGATCTTCTGCTCGCCGGGGGACGCGTCGTCAATGTCTTCTCGGGCGAGTTGGAGGAGGGCGACGTCGTGGTCGCGGAGGGCCTCATCGCTGGTGTCGGCCGTGGATATCGGGCGGCCGAGACGGTGGACCTGGCCGGCGCGCATGTCCTCCCCGGCTTCATCAACGGACACACCCATCTCGAGAGCTCGTTTCTGAGCGTCTCCCAGTACGCCCGAGCGGTACTCCCTCACGGCACCACCAGCGTGGTCACCGACCTGCACGAGCTGGCCAACGTCGCCGGGTTGCCCGCAATCCGCGCCTTTCTGGATGAGGCGGCCGACCTGCCCCTGGACGTCTTCCTCATGGCGCCTTCCTGCGTCCCGGCAACGCACCTGGAGACGGCCGGAGCGACCCTCGATGCCCACGACGTGGCGATCGCCCTCGACTGGCCTGAGACGCTCGGTCTGGGCGAGTTGATGAACTTCCCAGGCGCGATCGCGGGCCAGGCCGGATGCCTGGACAAAGTGGCCGCCGCGCGGGATCGTGGCAAGCTCGTGGACGGGCACGCCCCCGGAGTCGGCGGTCTCGACCTGAACGCCTACCTGGCAGCCGGACCCCGCTCCGACCACGAGTGCACGACGCTTGAGGAAGCGCGGGAGAAGCTGGGACGCGGCATGTACGTGATGATCCGCGAGGGCACCTCCGAGAAGAACCTCGAGGAGCTGCTGCCGCTGGTGACGGACCGGACCTATACTCGCTGCCTGTTCGTCGTGGACGACCGCTCCTGTCGCGACTTGCTGGACGACGGCGACATCGATGCCGTTGTGCGAAAGGCGATCCGCCTGGGCCTGGATCCCATCCGCGCCGTCCAGCTAGCGACCATCAACCCGGCAACTTGGTTCGGCCTGCGAGACCGGGGCGCCATCGCGCCGGGCTACCTGGCGAACGTGGTCGTTGCCGGCGACCTGCACGACCTCCGTCCGCGGCGGGTGTACCATGCCGGCCGTCTGGTGGCCGAAGACGGGCGAAGCGTGTTCTCGTCTGGAGCACAGCCACCCGCCGCGCTTAGGGACACCGTGAGGATCAAGCCGCTGCCGGAAGACGCCTTCGTGATGCCCGCCGTATCGCGCCGCCAGCTCGTGATCGAGGTGGTTCCCGGCCAAATAATCACGCGCAAGCTCGTGCTGGAGGCGCGCGCCGACGGCGGAGCGCTCGTTGCCGACGTCGAGCGGGACGTGCTCAAGGCGGCCGCTGTGGAACGCCACGGCGCCAGCGGGAGAGTCGGCCTGGGGCTGGTGCGTGGCTTCGGCCTGCGTCGGGGGGCGCTTGCCACGTCTTTCGCCCACGACTCCCACAACATCGTGGTCGTCGGCGTCGATGACGCCGACATGCGCGAGGCCGTCGCAGAGATCGACCGGCTGGGCGGGGGACTGACGGTGGTGGCCGGCGGCCGGCCTCGCGCGTCGCTACCGCTCCCCGTGGCGGGCCTCATGTCCCCGGAGCCGCTCGAGACGGTAGCCGGACAACTGGAGGCCGTCGAAGCCGCCGCCGCGTCGCTGGGCGCAAGTCTGCCCAGCCCCTTCGCCGTCCTATCGTTCCTGGCCCTTCCGGTGATCCCGGAGCTGCGCCTCAGCGACCTCGGCTTGGTGGACGTTGGGCGGATGACCCTGGTGCCGCTCGCTGCGGACTAGCCCCCGCCGATCCTCCAGAAGGCCCCCGTCTTCCCCAGCTTGGCCAGGGTGCCGATCATCTCCGGGAAGAACTGCGGCAGCCGGAGCACGTAGTCGGGCTCCAGGCGCTGCCGGAACAGTTCGACGCCGAAGAGCGTGGCATAGTCCCTCAGCGGCATGGTGCCGTCGGCGCTTTCGGGGTCGTAGAAGGTCCAGTTTCGCACGTGCTCTTCCGACCGGAAGAGGTTCATGAGGCTTCAGGCTTTAGCGAAGTCTTCGGCCCAGCGGCCGAACGGGACGTTGACGTGGCCGACGATGCTCTCGGGCGATGCTTCCAGGATCTCACCGTCCCGCATCCGCACCCGAACTGGTTCGTTGCAGTCGAGGCACGGGCAGTCGATCTGGACTTCTTTGCCTGGGTTGAGCCAGCTGACCGCTAGCGATTCAAACCCTCACTGCCCGTACCATCTCTGTTGACCCTCAACGGAGATCAGGTACTGGGTGGGGATGTTCGAGAAGGGCGCGCAGGACTCCACCAGGTCCGTGCCGGGACGGACCCAGAAGCCCGGCACGCCCGCGCCGTCCAGGTCGTGGAGCGCCTGCCGCGCCTCCTCCGCCGAGAGACCCAGTTCCGTGGCGAACTCCGTGTAGTGGGGAGCGCGGCCGTCTCGAACGATGCCGCTGATGATGGCGTGGTACGTCCTTGCCAGAAGCTGTGGCTCTGCCATCGTACCGCCTCCTTCCTTGTTGACTCTGCGCCTTGTGTTGCGCGCACACCATAGCACAAGCGCACGGAGAGTTGGAAGCATCCGCCGGCTACGGGCCCCCGCGCCGCAGATCGGGCTTGGAACGGCAGGTGTATAATCGGCGTGGAACCCGGCCGGGGTGCCCGCTATCGGCGTGCTGTGCCCCGGCGGCCGAGGACGAAGGAGCGAAGGCCATGACTACCGAACGGGAAGCAAGCGCCGCGCAGTTCGAGCATCTGTTTACGCCTCTCAAGATCGGTTCGTTCACGGTGCGGAACCGCATCGTCAGCACGGCCCACCTCACCGGCTTCGCCGACAAGGGCCTGCCGTCCGAGCGGCACCTGAACTACTGGGTGTCGAAGGCGAAAGGCGGCATCGGCCTCATTATTACCGAGGATCAGGCCGTGCACCCGTCCGCCGCTACCGATCCCTTCGTTATCCATGCCTACCGCGACGAGTGCATCGACCCCTTCCGCCGCATCGCCGCTGCCGTCCACGAGCATGGAGCGAAGATCGTGGCCCAACTGTGGCACCCCGGCAGCATCTTCTATGGCATGCGGGAGGGCAGCCTGCCCCTCTGGTCGTGCTCGGCGCTGCCGGGCTCCTTCTATGTCGAGACCTCTCATGAGATGGAGCTCGAGGAGATCCGGGAGGTGGTCCAGGCATTCGGCGAGGCGGCGGGACGGATGCGAGAGGCGGGGCTGGACGGCGTCGAACTGATGGGCACACACGGCTTTCTCATCGAGCAGTTCTTATCGCCGCGCACCAACCATCGCGAAGACGACTACGGCGGCAACGAGGAGAACCGGAGCCGCTTCCTCGGCGAGGTCATCGACACCATACGGTCGGAGGTCGGCGCCGACTTCACGGTCGGCCTGCGCATCAGCGGCGACCAGTACCAGGACGGGGGCCTGGGCCTGGAGGATATGAAGCGCATCGTCCCGCAGTTCACCGCACCCGGCCGGGCGGACTACGTGAGCGTCACTGTGGGCGCCGGCGGCGCTCCCATACCGCCGATGTACCTGCCCCCCGGAGCGTTCGTCTATCTGGCGGCCGGGATCAAGGAGGCCGTGGACGTCCCCGTCTTCTGCGTCGGCCGCGTGAACGACCCGCTGGCGGCGGAGCGCATCCTGGCCAGCAACCAGGCGGACATGGTGGGCATGACCCGCGCGAACCTCTGCGATTCCGAGCTGCCGAACAAGGCGCGTGAGGGGCGCCTCGACGAGATCCGCTACTGCATCGGCTGCAACGAGGGTTGCTGGGGACGCGTCTACCAGACGCTGCCCGTCACCTGCGCCATCAACCCCAGCGTCGGCCGGGAGAAGGAGATGGAGATCGTTCCCGCGCCGGTGAAGAAGAAGGTGCTGGTTGTCGGTGGGGGGATCGCCGGAATGGAGGCGGCGCGCGTCGCGGCTCTGCGCGGACACACTGTCTCCCTCTACGAGAAGGAGGAGGTGCTGGGGGGACAGCTCCAGATCGCGGCCAAGGCGCCGGGCCGGCAGGACATGGCCGAGCCGGTGCGCTTCTACGAGAGACAGTTCGCCCTCCTGGACGTGGATGTCCGCCTCGGGTCGCCGGTGGATGAGGAGGCGGTCATGGCGGCCGGAGCTGATGCCGTCATCGTGGCGACCGGTGGGCTCCCAGCGCATCCCACCTTCCCGGGCGCCGAGCAGCCGAACGTGGTCGTGGCCCGCGACGTGCTGGCCGGCAAGGTCGAGGCAGGTCGCAGGGTGATCCTGCTCGCCACGGACCGCGGGATGGAGAGCCTGACCACGGCTGAGTTCCTGGCGGAACGCGGCTGCGAAGTGGAGATCCTCGTCCCCCAGGCGTTCATGGGCTTTCCCATCGAGCCCATCACCTTCACCCTGGCCCTGATGCGGCTCTACGGAAAGGGAGTGGTCTTCACTCCTACCATGGACGTCAAGTCGGTGCAGGGCGGCACGGTGACGCTGTCTCATGCCTTCACCCGCCAGAGGAGCGAGATCGAGGGCGTCGACACCGTAGTGGTGGCGCGGGGCGGCGTCGCCAACGACGGCCTCTATCGGGCCCTCAAGGGCAAAGTCCGCGAGCTGTATTCGGTGGGCCAGTGTGTGGCCCCCCGGAAGATGCTGGATTCGACGCTCGATGGGCTCCGCGTAGGCAGGATGATCTAGCAACGATCGCGGCGGCCGCGGGTCTCGTAGCGTGGACGAAAAGGAACGCGCCGACCCGGCACAAGGGCCCGGCGTGACGGCGGGCAAGCAGGGAGGGGTGATGGCGGTCGTTGAAGGAAGGTCGCCCTCCGTCTCTGAGGAGGCCGTGCGCGTGGTGGCCGAGGCGGCTCGCCTCGCTGGGGACCTCCGCGCCGCGGCGGACGCCGTCGTCCTCGGCGACTGCAACGGCGAGCTGCCTGCCGCCTTCGGGTCTGCGGGAGTGGCTCGCGTGTTCGTTGCGTCTGTCCCGAGTGCGGCCCTGCACCACGCCGACACCTACCTGCCTGTCCTCGACGGCATCGTTGCCAGGGAGCAGCCGGCTGTCGTTCTGTTCGCCGCCGCGGCGCTCTTTCGCGAAGTGGCGGCGAGGTTGGCAGTGCGCCTGCACACCGGCCTCGCGTCCGGCTGCACGGGATTGCGCGTCGGCCCTGACGGTCTGCTCCGCATGTCGCGCGGCGCGTATGGGGGTCGGGCATCGTGCACAGTCGTGTGCCCGCAGGCGCGGCCCCAGATGGCCGTCCTTGAGTCGGGTCTTTCCGCCGGTCGCCCCGGCGCGCCCGGCCGGGAGCCGCAGGTGATCCCGGTCCACGTCCCCTGCGCCGAAGCCCCTCGCACCAGCGTGGAGGGAGTCATCCAGGGCGATCCGCGCACCATGGACCTGGCGGAGGCCGACATGATCGTCGCGGGCGGCCGCGGCGTAGGTAGCCGGGAGAGCTTCGAGTTGTTGGTGGAACTGGCCTCGCTCTTGGGAGGCTGCGTAGCCGCCTCGCGGGTGGCCGTCGACGCGGGATGGTTGCCGTCTCACCGGCAGGTGGGCCAGTCGGGCCGCACTGTGGCGCCCAGCCTGTACGTCGCCTGCGGCATATCGGGCGCATCCCACCACACCGTCGGCATGCGCGATGCCGGGACGGTCGTCGCCATCAATACCGACAGCCGGGCGCCCATCTTCGATCTGGCGGACCTGGCGCTCGTTGGGGACCTGCATGAGGTGCTTCCCCCCGTGCTGGCGCGCCTGCGCGAGTCCGGGTCGAAGAGTTCCTCTCCCGGTGCGGCGGCCTTCGGTGCGTTCGCACACGAATCCAGGGAGAGCCGATGAGGATCGCGGTCTGCGTGACGCAGGTGGCAGACCTGAGCGAGGCGACCGCGCTCTGGACCCGCGCCGGCGGTCCTCCGGACCACCCTCAGCGGCGTTGCGCGAACCCGGCCGATCTGTCGGCGCTCGAGCAGGCGCTCCGTATCAAGGATCAACTTGCGGGGACGCGGGTGACGGCCATCACGCTGGGTTCACCAGAGTGCGAATCGCTGCTGCGCGAATGCCTTGCCGCCGGCGCCGATGAGGCTTTGCTCCTCTGGGATCCAGCGTTCGAGGGCGGCGATACCCTAGCGACGGCCCGCGTCCTCTCGCGGGCGATCCATGAATTGCGCGCCGAGCTTGTGCTGTGCGGCCGCCAGGCGACAGACGGGGCCACGGGCCAGACTCCTTTCCAGATCGGCGAGCTCATGGACGTGCCGGTCGTCTCCAACGTCGTTCACGTCGAGGGCGTGGACGGCGCGTCCGGCCTGTTGGTGCACCGCAAGATCGAGCGTGGCTGCCGTGCCGTGGTTCGTTGCCCGCTCCAGGCCGTCCTCGCTCTCGAGCCGGGCATGGGCCGCCTCAGGTACCCGCGCCTGCGCGACCGCTTCCGCGCGCAGCGAGCCGCCATCGATCATTGGGACTGCGGGCGCCTCGGCCTGAGGCCCGACGAGGTGGGGGAGAGGGGCTCGTCCATCCGCGTGCTGGAGGTGGGTCCGCCGAAGCCCGACATGCGCGGGTTGTTCGTGCCGGACAGCGAGCTCTCAGGGGCGGAACGCTGGGAAGCGCTGGTCTCCGGCGGCCTCACCGGCCGCGCGGCCGCCTCTGCCGAGGAGAGCTCAGGGCGGGTCGAGGCACCAGCCGCAACGCTCGCGGAGCGGTTGCTCTCGTTCTTGGAGGAGAAGGGGTTCGCCTAGCGGCACCCGTGCCCCCTCCGACCTCACTCCGCCTTCGTTAGATCCACCGTCATCGCCCGTGAGATGTGGCTTGGCTGGGCCAGCGCGAAGCGATAGTGCAACTGCCCGTAGTCTCCCACCAGGTGGAGCGGCTTCAGCGGCGACGGGTTCACCGCCTGCTGGCACATCCATTGTTCGAACTGGTACGGCTCCCAGGCGTGATACATCACCACCTGGCCGGGCTGGACACCCGGCGCCAGCTTGACGCGCGCCTTGAACCCGCCGACATCGTTCTGCGCCCAGGCCAGGTCGTGGTCCTTCAGGCCGCGCGCCTCGGCGTCCTTCGGGCTGACGTACATCACCGGCTCGCCCCGCTGGAGCCGGAGCAGCGTGCGGTTCGCCCGCCAGATGGCGTGGATGCTCCAGCGCGTGTGCCCGCCGGTCATGCGCAGCGGGTAGTCACCGCCGGCCGGAGGCGCCTCCTTGTGCACCGGCAGCTCTTCGCCCGCCTCCAAGAACCACGGATGGTCGATGTAGAACTGCTGGCGGCCGGTGAGGGTTGGCCACGGCTCCTTGTCTTCGACGAACCAGGCGTAGGGGTAGAGGGTCTCGTCCTCGCGCACGTCGTTCGCCATCGCCGATAGCGGGCTGTAGCGCGTGCCCGCTACGACGCGCACCGCTCCGGCTTTGGCCGCCTCCTCCCACGAAGCGTCGCCGACGGCATCGGATATCTCGAACTCGACACCGAGCGCCTTCTCCGCGTCCCCCTCGCCGAACTCCCCGTCGAAGCTCCAAAGCCGGGCCAGATCGCGCAGGTCGTGCTCGCGGCCGGCGGCGTCGAGGTAGGGTCCCACCTCCCGCTCTCGCGCCCGGCGCTCGATCACGACCGCCAGAATGGCCATGATGTCGAACTCGTTCTTCGACTCGAATAGCGGCTCGACCGCCTTCTCGCCCACGCAGATGTACGGCACGTAGCTCTGGGAGAACTTCACGCCGGACTTCTCGTGCCAGCCGGCCGCGGGGAGGATGATGTCCGAGTACATCGCCGAGCTCGACATTCGGAACTCCCAGGTGACGATGAGCTCCAGCTTGGCCCAGAGGTTCTGGCGGATGACGTCCGGCGCGGGCCAGCGGCGCAGCGGGTTCATGCCGGTATAGAGAAAGGCGCGGGGCTGCTTGCCCGGCCTGGGAGACACCGGCATCCATTCCTTGTCCAGCGCCTCGCGAAAGTACTCGGCTACCGGCCGCGCCAGATCGTCGTCGTGGTATGAGGCCGTATCGACCAATCGCCGGTAGCCCTCGTCGTGGACGTAGAGCCAGACCATCGCGGGCGAGGAGGTTCTGTTGGCGCGGGTGAACGTCTTTGTGAAGCTCTCGATGTCCCGTACTTTCGGCCGCTCTTCCTCCTGGGCCACGAGCCCGGCGACGCTCCTGTCATAGCCCATCGCCAGGTTCCACCAGGCCCCGATGCGCATCCCGGCGCCCCGTTTGCCCGTGTTGCCGGTAAGCGCGAGCAGTAGGATGATCGAGCGCTGGATCAGGTCCATGTGGTAGTGCTTGCAGGCGCCCCAGGAGCAGAACGCCATCACCGCCCCGCTGGCGGCTACCTGGCGAGCCAGCCGCCGAACGACGCCGGCGCTCACGCCGGTGATCTCCGCCGCCCGCTCCGGCGTGTAGTCGCGCAGCCGCTCCCGCAGCAGCTCGAACGCCGGTCGAACGGAGACGCTCTCTCCTCCGGCCAGCGTCACTTCGAACCGGCCCTCCAGGACGGGGTCGAGGTCGCCCAGAGCGATGGACGGCTCCTCCTGTCCGGCCGTGCCCGGCGCCTCCCGAGCCTCCTGCGCCGTCCGGTCCCAGACGTAGAAGACGTCTTCCTTGCCGTCCTCGTGGAGGTCGGACTGGCGCAGGAAGCGCCGGCTGTCCTCCCGCACCAGGAAGGGCAGGTCGGTCTGCTCCTGGACGTACCGTTCCTTGAGCAGCCCTTCCTCCACGATCACCTCGCACATGGCGAGGGCGAGGGCGGCGTCGGTCCCGACCCGTGGGTTCACCCAGAGGTCGGAGTGGACGGCCGTCGCGTTGTAGTCCGGCGCGATCGTGATGACCTGGGCGCCTTTGTAGCGCGCCTCCCACATATAGTGCACATCCGGCACGCGAGTGTAGACGGGGTTACCCAGCCAGACCAGGATCGTCTCGGCGTTGAACCAGTCGTCGGAGGTGCCCTCGGCGTTGAAGAGGCCCCAGGTCTGGATGGCGCCCATGGGCAGGTCGCCCACGCCCGCCCACTCGTCCAGCGTGGTCGTTCCGATGAGCCGGCTGAGGTGGCCCTCGGCCGGCGTCCCCGGCCCGAAGTCGACGTTGGTCGTGCCGCTGTCCGACACGATGCAATCCGGTCCGTCTTCCAGGGCGATATCGATGATCTTGTCGGCGATCTCGGTCAGCGCCTCGTCCCAGGTGATGCGCTCCCACTGCCCGGAGCCGCGCTCGCCCACCCGGCGCAGCGGGTACTTGATGCGACTGGCGTCGTACATCAGGTCGCTGTAGCACATCCCCTTCTGGCAGCCGCGCGGATTGAAGTCCGGCACGGACTCGTTCGTCTGCCGGTAGATCGCGTTCTGCTCCTCCCGCCAGACGATGCCGTCTCGGACGAAGAGGTCCAGGGAGCAGGCCGCGATGCAGTCGGCACGGTTGCACGTGCCTTTGACGACCCGGTCCCATGTCCACTTCTCGCGGTAGAGGTCCTCCCACGAGCGGTAGGGAGCGTTGGCGGCCCCTTGCTTCTCACCCAGCGACCGCAGTCGGAGCTTCGGCTCGCTCATGCTCTGTCTCCTTCGTTCGCCTGACCTGCTCGACGGCTCCCTGGACTGCTCCCCGATCAACAGAAGACGGCGCACGCGGCGCTGCCGGTCCTGCCGGGATAGACGTATGACCTGGGCTGGGCCCGCGTCGCCCTCATCCGCCCGCCTGGTGACGTGGGGACTCAGCAATGCGGAACCACGTCGCTCTGCCCACGGCGCGCAGATCGGATCCTTCGCAGAAGAGCGCTGAACCCGAGAACAGCTTGCGCCCTTCCCGTCCGAGCCGCCAGGCTGTGACGACGCACCGCTCGCCGACCCTTACCGCCCCGAACACGCTGACGGCAAGCCTACCCAGCACCACGACGCTTCCATCCGAGCCGTGAGGCCACAGCGGAAAGCCGCCGGGGCAGTCCAGTGCGGCCCACAGGAACTCGTGCCGCACGCTTCGGGTCTCGTCCGCCATCGAGGCGTCCGGGATCCACGGTGCGGCGACGATATCCCGTCCTTCCACGGATCCCGCGAACAGGCGAAGGCCGTCCCCTTCGGCTCGGTCGGGGCCGCAGCCGAAGCACGTCGCGAACGGGTGCGAGTCGAAACCCCAATATGACTTGGCGGCCTGCGTTGCCTCGTCGAACGTGACCGGCTCCGGGACGTCAACCTCAACAGCGCGCGGTTCCCCTTCGACCACGATCGTCTCTCCGTCCCGCAAGACGACTCTACCTTGGTCGGATCGTTCCACCGCGAGCGGCGTCTCCAGAGGTGGCGGCCGCCGCAGCGTAACCTCGGCCGCGCCGCCGATCAGACCCGCGACCACTCCACACGTATAGCCCCCGTGCGCTGATTCGGGCGGTCCCCGGAACCGCCGGTCGATGACGACCGGGTTGGTCACGTGCTCCTCCGGCGTGACCTGGCGCGGGGCTCGATCCGCATTCTGGTCCGGTCCATGCCTTGCTCCATCAGTCTTTCGATGCGGCTCCGACGGACGTCGCACGTCGCCAAAGCCTGCGCCATCCGGATCCTCGTGGGCGCACGATTGACAGTGTCTGTCTCTCCTTCCATCGACCCGGGCTCGCGAGGTACCACAATGATGCGCCACGGCGGCGGCGCCGTCAACGTCTCCGAGCCGGTGCGTTCAGCCGGCGTCCGACCCTGCGTCCGCGTCGATGCCGATAGCTAGTCCCGGGCGCGGGCGCTGTAGTCGCCCCAAGGTTCGTCCCGGCGCCGGACGGCCTCCTGGAACCCCTCTCGTATCGCCAGCTCGCGCCAGTCCAGGCCCTCGGGTGTGTGCCGGGCGATGCCGTCCAGAAACGTCCCCAGCATCTGCGTCGTGCGCAGCCCCATGTTCTCGTACGCCTGGTTCACCAGCAGCTTGGTCATCACGAGCTGGTTGGCCGGGGTCGTCGCCAGCTTCTCCGCAAACGACTCCACCTCCTCGGCCAGGCGCTCGGCCGGGTACGCGCGCGAAGCCAGTCCCAGCCGCTCCGCCTCGCGCCCATCGAGTGCTTGACCCGTAAGCATCAGCCGCTTGGCGTGCTCCAGCCCCAGACGATACACCCACATGCACGTCGTCGGCGTGCCCCAGACGCGCGACGGCGGGTAGCCGATACGGGCGTCCTCCGCCACGAAGATGAGGTCGGCGCAGAGTGCCATGTCCGTGCCTCCCCCGACACACCATCCGTGCACCTGAGCGATGACGGGCTTGCGGGACTCCCAGAGACTCATGAAGGCCTTGACGTTTTGCGACATGAAGCTGAAGTCGGCTACCGGGTCCCACCCTCCCGTGCTCTCCTGGGCAGTCGCCTCGGCTTGTGGCGCACCCTGGAGGTCGTAGCCGGCGCAGAACGCCCGGCCTGCGCCCCGGAGGACGATCACCCGCACCCCGGCATCGCCGTTGGCGCGCTCAACCGCTTCCCTGAGCGCGGCGGTCATGCCGAGGCCGATGGCGTTGAGGCGCTCCGGCCTGTTCAAGGTGATGAACGCTATGGCGCCTCGGGTGGTGTAGTCGACTGGGCTGTCGGGCATTGCCGTCTCCTCTCGTCTTCTCCGTCTCCCCGATCGCGGCCGCGGCGCGTCGCACGCATATGATACGCGGCGAACGACCTCCAAGCACCCTGCCGGAGAGGCCGCCGTCGCGCGGCGCCCTCGGCCTCGGGCGCGGGATCAACTTGCGGCTGGGTCGCGAAACGCCGATACTGAGAACATAAGAATCTTCAACATGCGTCGGTTGCGAACGGCTACTCTTCAGAGCAACTCGGGTTTCGCGTCGGCCGTCGAGAAGGAATCCGCCGACGAAAGGAGCCCGATTGTCTTCATTCAGTGACTATCCGCTTCGCGCCTCCTCCCTGAAGGCGCTCGAAGCAATGAGCATCGCAACGCCGACCCCCATCCAGGAGTCGGCAATCCCCCCACTGCTGGAAGGCCGCGACGTCATCGGCCAGGCCTGGACCGGGTCCGGCAAGACGCTCGCGTTCGCCCTCCCCATGATTGAGAGCATCAGCAGTGACGTGAAGAGCCTGCAGGCCCTTGTCCTCTGCCCGACCCGCGAGCTGGCCCAGCAGGTCGGCCGCGTAATCCGGCAGCTAGTGTCCGGCACGTCCCTGAGCTCCACAATCGTGTTCGGCGGCCGGGCCATCGGTCCACAGCAGGATGCGATCCAGCGCGGCGCCCAGGTCGTTGTCGGGACACCCGGGCGCATCCTCGATCTCATGCGCCGGCGTTCGATGCGGCTGGATCGTGTCAGATACCTGGTGCTGGACGAGGCCGATGAGATGCTGGACCAGGGCTTTGCGCCCGACGTGGAGCGCATCCTCCGCGCTGCCGCGCGGGACCGCCAGACCGGGTTGTTCTCCGCTACCACGCCTGACTGGGTGCACAAGGTTTCCGCCAAGTATCTCAAGGATCCCGTTGTCATCCAGACGCCCTCGGATGGTGCCGACGAGCCGGATATCGATCACGTTGTCATTGAGGTGTGGAACGGCGACAAGTTCGCGGTCCTGCGCCGTCTGCTCGAGGAGGAGACGGCGGGAGGCACACTCGTATTCGGAAGAACGAGGCGTGGCGTCCGCAATCTCTCCGCCCGGCTCCAACGCTTGGGCTACCGCGTCGGCGAGCTGCAGGGCGACCTCAACCAGGAGCAGCGCGATCGCGTGCTAGAGAGGTTCCGCGCCCGCAAGACGCCCATCCTGGTCGCGACCAACGTAGCCGCGCGGGGCCTGGACATCCTCCACATCGAGCGCGTCATCAACTACGAGATGCCGGAGACCCACCTGCTGTTCACCCATCGCGTAGGGCGCACGGGGAGGATGGGCCGCTCCGGTCGTGCCATCACGCTGCTCGGCGCGGTGGATCTCGCGAAGTGGCATGAGATCGAGCGCGGCCTCGGCAGGAGGCTGCCGCGGATGACTCCGGAAGGAAAGATTGTCGAGTTGCCTACCAAGTCCCTCGGCGGCCGCAACGGCCGGCGGGGTTCGGGAATGCGCCGGCGCATCGGCGCCCGTGCTTAGCACCGTAGGCGGCCGACCCGACGTAGTACCCGAACTACCCGCTGTCAATACCGCGCCTTCTTGATCCACGACCTGAGGCCGTCTAGTGAGTCGCCTGCAGCGGGCGCGCCACCTCCGTCCGCCGCCTGCGAGCCGCACGGACTTCTGGCTACGTCCATGCTATTTACTATTAAAACTTACTCTGCTACACTTTACGTATACGGTATTCCCAGCACATGGAGGTTGCTATGAACCCATTGATTCGTTCCACGCTTCGTCTCATCGACCGGTTGAGCCCGCCTGATACGGTTCATGCCCACTGCGACATCCCCTGCGGCATCTATGATCCGCACCTGGCTCAGATCGCGGCCCACACGGTGATCAGGATGAACCAACTGATCGCCGACCTGGCCCATCCGGAACCGGGGGCCAGCAAGGAGGAGCACGACAAGTACCTCAACTCCTTCAACCGCTACGTCGCCGTCAAGGAGGAGCACGCCGAGCTCTGCAAGCACGAGGTTCGGGTCATCTGGGGTGACTACTTCAAGCCGGAGCACCTGGAGGATCACCCGGATCTGAACAATGTCGTCTGGAACATCATGAAGCTCGGCTCGAAGGTCAGGCAGAGCGTCGACATGCAGGCGGCTCAGGACCTGCTGACGGAAGTGCAGAAGTTCGCTGAGATCTTCTGGGCCACGAAGGGTGCGTCCGTCCAGCGACAGCCGTCGCGGCAGGCGGTCGGAGGCGAGTCCGTCTACCCGGCCTAGCTTTAGCGCGGGCCCGGACGGCACGAAACGTCTTCGGACTCTGATCGCACATGCTCCGCAGACTTGGCATGCTCTTCCCCTTCGCCCGCTATTGGGTTGAAGGGGCGAGCATGGAGCCCGATGTCTTACCGGGGGAGCGGGTGCTCGTCAACCGTGCCGCGTACTGGTTTGCTAAGCCCAGGCCGGGTGACCGAGTCGTCGTCCGCGACCCGCGGCAGCCCGACCGGTTGCTGCTCAAGCGCATCGACCGTCCGGCGGACTCCGGCGGCTGGATCGTGCTGGGCGACAACCGGGAGGCCAGCACGGACAGCAGGGAGTTCGGGTCGGTATCGCGGGAGCTGATCGTGGGGAAGGTCTGGTCCCGCTACTGAGCTCGTCGGCAGCACTCAAGAACCACGGAGGCCGGGCTCAACCCGGCCTCCGTTCTCCATGATCGAGCGCTTTCCTAGAAGGCGGCGGCGGCCCTGCCGTCCATCGTGTCGGCCAGTTCCCGAGCGTCCACGCCCGGATCCTCGTCCAGCGGCCACATCACCATCAGCATCAGCATGCGCTCGCCGCGCACGAACATGTAGATGTCCATTCCGATGCCGTCCGGCACCTGCATCTCTTCCCCTGACAGGTCCGTTTCAACGTCGCCGAACTCTTCCCCGAAGCCGGCGATCAGCGTGTCGGAGAACGCCCCGAGATCGATCTCCATGTGGAAGGCTGCGCCCCCATCGCCCAGACCGGACGCGTCCAGGAATTGGAAGGCCTCCAGCCCCATGCCGAGGCCTTCCAGGTCCTCCATCTCGGCCAGGCCTTCCTCCGTCAGGTGCTGCAGGTCGCTGAGGTCGCCCAGTTCGTCGTCCATCGCCTCCGGCGGCAATGCCACCGCGGTCGACATGACCATTGATCCCATGTCGGTGCCGGTGGGGTCTCCCGTCGTGAACTGGCTGGCGGCCACCTCCATGGGCCCGTACTCCGTCGGAACCGAGAACGTGAAGTCGCCGAGCGGCGAGTAGTCCGCCGGCAGGTCGTCTGCCGTGATCAGGGCGGCGCTCAGGGACGGGTCGACGTCCTGGCTCAGTCCCGCCGGGCCGCCCGCCGCATCGAAGCCGCCCACCAGGTCGAACGGATTGAGCGCGCCAAACAGCGCCTCGCCCGCGCTGTCGCTGCTGTCCCCTATGTCGCTGACGGCCGCCGGTGGTTCCGCGGTCGGCTCCGCGGTGGGCGCTGCAGTCGGTTGCGATGCATCTCGTTCAACGCCGTCGTCAGTGCCGTCGCCGCCCGAGCAGGCTGCCGCGAGCAGGGCGAGCGGGACAATCGCGAGGACCAGTCTGCGGAACATAGGCTGCTCCTTTCGTGGTTGCTGTGTGCTCCTCGCTATTCTCGGCTGCCGGAGGCGCGGCCTTTGACAGGCGACTTCTTCGGGATGCAGGCGGGTGGCGCGGTAGGACTAGCCGGCCGTGGTTGCGGCGGCGTCCTTGGCCTTCGGGTAGGGGGGGAAGAGGGATTCCAGCTCCAGCCGGATCGGGTCGTCCGCGGGCAGGTAGGCGCTGAAGTCGCCGTCCGGCTCCGGGCGCGCCCGGCGACCCGTGTGACTGGCTTCCCTGATCTGGTCTTGGAGCAGCATCAAACCCTGGAGGAGCGACTCCGGTCGTGGGGGGCAGCCGGGGACATACACGTCGACCGGCGCTATCAAGTTGACACCAGGGACCGTGCTGTACCCGAACGCGAACGGGCCGCCCATCGTTGCGCAGCCGCCGAACGCGATCACCCAGCGCGGCTCCGCCATCTGGAGATAGACGCGTCGCACGGCGGGACTCATCTTCCAGGTCACCGTGCCCGCGACGATCATCAGGTCGGCTTGCCGGGGCGAGGCCCGGAATATCTCCGCGCCGAAACGGGCGAGATCGTAACGCGATGTGGCGGTCGCGATCATCTCGATGGCGCAGCAGGCGAGGCCGAACATCACCGGCCAGAGGGAGGAACTGCGCGCCCAGTTGAGCACCTGGTCGACTGAGCCGAGCAGAAGGTTGCTCTTGAGCTCGTCGTCGATGTCTGTCCCCGAAGGGAAAACCGTCTCTTGCGTCATCGTTCGCTCTTGGGGTCTACGAACCAGGCGTTCTTCACTTTACGGGGCCTTCGTTGCTTCGAGCAAGCCCGGCGGCCAGGGGTGATCGGCCTGGGGCTTCTGGACGCTATTCCGGACATCTGCCTATACTTATGTCATCTACACGTCTCCTGCGGGGAAGGGAGACGTGATTTAACAGGCATTTGACACCGTTGCGACATGCCGACAACACCCTCGCTTAATACTGGGGGTGACCTTCTACTGAAGAGCTGTAGGGAAACAGACGCAACCTGAAGGGGGAGCAGGGCTCGAGATGGGCCGCCACTTCCCCTCGTGACTCACGACTCGCCCCGCAGAGTGCGGGCTTGAGAGCACGGACGCCTGAGAGCCCCAGCGTTACGTCTGCCAGGAGGTGGACGTTGGGACATTAGGAAGGCGTGGTTGACTCGAAAGCAGCGCATCTTGGGCGCTCCCGAAGCCATCGGCGGATGCCCATGGGGGCGAACCCGTGACGGGGCGATCCTCGGGCGGGGCGTGGGTTGACCTCCTAGGTCCAGTTTGCCCGGATGCATCAACGGCGCGGGCGTACTCTCGCCTGCTGATTCTGGTCGTCGTCCTCGCGACGGCCGTTTCGTTGGCACTGCTCACGTTCTTCTCTGCTGAGCCCGTCGGAGGCCAGGAGCCCACGCCAACGGCGACGCCCACCACCCTCATGTACGTGGACCCAGCCACGCAGTCCGTCGCCGCGGGAGGCAATGTGGTGGTGGACGTGATGGTGGGCGACGTCGCGGACCTGGGCGCGTACGAGTTCGAGCTGGCCTTCGATCCCGCTGTGCTCAGCTTCGTCTCCATCGCCAACGGGACCTTCCTGGGCAGCACGGGAAGAACTGTCACCTGTCTACCTCCTCAGTTGGACGCGGGCTCGGTGCGCTTCGGCTGCCTCACGCTGTCGCCGCCACCGCCCGCTGGGCCGACAGGGAGCGGCCTGCTGGCGACGGTGACGTTGGCGACGTCCTGTTCCGGAAGCAGTGCCCTGGACTTCACACTGGTCGGTCTGGCCGACACCCTGGGCACGGACATCCCGACACGAAGCCAGGGCGGTGACGCCTCCGTCGTCGGCGGCGACGTGTGCCCCACGCCCACACCTACGTCTACCCCCGGCCCGGTGACCGCGACCCCCACCCTGACGCCGACCCCGACCGGGCCGACGGCCACGGCGACGGGAACTCCCACACCGGCGGGCACGCCGACCCCCGTGCCGCAGCTCTGCGGACCGGCGACCGGCCCCGTCGCCTGCGTGCTGCCGGCTTCGCAGTCCACCTCGTCGGGCCACCTGTTCACCGTCCAGGTGGGCGTGGACAACGTGCAGAACCTGGGTACCTTCCAGTTCGAGCTCGTCTTCAACGACTTGCTCATTACTCCCGTCGATGTCGATCTCGGTCCGTTTCTCGGGAGCACCGGTCGGTCGGTCGTCTGCCTTCCTTCAATGGAGCATGACCGGGTCCAGGAGGCCTGCTCCACGTTGGGCGCTGCCCCACCGGGGCCGAACGGCTCCGGCATCCTGGCGGAGATCACGCTGCAAGCGCTGGATGGCGTGTTGGGGTTTTCGTCCCTGCACCTGGACAACGTGATCCTGGCGGACATCAAGAGTACGGAATACCCCGGGGTGGGAACCCAGGACGGTGTCGTCGTGGTCATGGCTGGGCCCACGGCAACGCCGCCGCCTACACCCACTGCAACCGCGCCTTCCACCCCCACGTCCACCCCGGGCGGGCCGACCGCGACCTCAACGGCGCCCGGGCCGACCGCTACGCCATCGGCCACGCCCTCGACGACCGTCCGCGTGGATCCTCCCACTCAGACTGTCGCTGAGGGTAACCAGGTTGTCGTCGATGTGGCGATCGATGGCGCCGCCGATCTCGGGGCCTACGAGTTCATTCTCGCCTTCGATCCCACCGTGCTGAGTTTCGTGGACGTGGCCGACGGCCCGTTCCTCGGTAGCACGGGACGGGCGGTCACCTGCCTGCCCCCGCAGCTAGACGTTGGGACCGTGCGCTTCGGCTGCACTACGACGGGAACTCCCTCCGGGCCGGACGGAAGCGGCGTGCTGGCGTCCGTGACGCTGGGCACATCCTGCGCCAGCGCCAGCTCCCTGACGCTGCCCCTCGTCGGCCTGGCCGATGCGCTCGGTACGGGCATTCCTGTCCGTTCCGAAGATGGGAGCGTGGAGGTGACCGGTACCACCGCCTGCCCAACGCCGGTACCTACCGCGACCCCCACTGCCACCAGCACGCCGACCGTCACAAACACTCCGGCGCCGGTCACCTCCACGCCGACGCGAACGGCAACCCCCACCACCGTGCTGACGCCGACACCGGCGCCTCTGTGTGGCACAGGCACCGACCTGGTCGTCTGTCTCCAGCCCGTCAGCCAGACGCTGCCTCAGGGGATGGAAACGGTCGTGCAAGTCGTAGTGGACCGGACGCCGGGGCTTGGAGCCTTTCAGTTCACGCTGACGTTCAACCCGGCTGTCGTATCCTTCACGGATGTCGCCGTTGGCCCGTTCCTGGGGAGCACCGGCCGGGTGGTCACCTGCATGGAGACGGCGGAGGATCTGGATTCGGTGCAGTTCGTGTGCAACACGCTCGGGCCTCAGCCACCGGGTCCCGTAGGCTCAGGGGTCCTGGCCACCGTGACGCTGAGCGGCGTTGCCCCGGGCCTCAGTCTCCTTTCGCTGCAGGACGTGATCTTGACCAACGTAGCCGGGCTTCCCTACTCTCCTGTCTCGCTTCAAGGTGGCGCCGTCCTGGTGGGTCCGGCGCCGACACCAACGTCTTCTGCGACGCCCACGGCGGTCGTCACGCCCACGCCCACTGCATCGCCTACCGCCACGCTCTCGCCGACGCCGTGTCCGACCGAGGGGTGTCCCACGCCGACGATCACCCCGACACGGACCATCACGCCGACGCCAACCATCACTCGCACGCCGACCAAGACGCCGACCCGTACCCCCTCGCCGACGGCGACCGCCACGCCTGGTCCGCTCACGCTGCGGATTGCGCCTGCAATGCAGAGCGTGGCTATCGGCACCACGGCCACCGTGGACGTCGTGGTGGACAACGTGAGCAACCTGGGTGCGTTCCAGTTTACGCTTGCCTTCAACTCCACGCTCGCAGCCTTCGAGTCGATGCAGGTCGGCCCGTTCCTGGGCAGCACGGGGCGAAGCGTCGCCTGTCTGCCACCGATCGTGGGCCAGGGTGAAGTCGAGTACTCGTGCAACACGATCGGCTCTACGCCGCCGGGACCTAGCGGTTCCGGAGTGCTGGCCGTCGCTACCTTCCGCGGGCTCTCCGGCGGCTACTTGCCGCTGCACCTCTCGAACGTGATCTTGACCGACATCTCCAGCGCGTTGCTGGGGCCGCTCACGACGCAGGACGGCGCTCTGCTGATAACGGCGGCCCCGACCGCCACCCCGACTCCCACCGCGACGCCGGGCGCCGGGGCGATGGCCGATCGGGTCGTTCCTCTCGCGCTGCGAGCGGCCAACATCACCACCGAGGTCGTTGCCGGGGACCCCGCGGCTTCCCAGAGGCGGGTGCTTGCCCAGGATGCGCCGCAGGCCCCCAGCATGCAGAAGCTGCCTGTCATCCAGAATGAGTTCCTAGAGCGCCAGGGCAGCAAGATCCCGCCCCAGACCTGCCTGCAGGGCACGGACACCGGCGAGCTCCAGGAGGTCCTGAGCATCCCCATCCCGGTGGTTCCGGACCCGAAGAACCCGGAGGTGGACCAGGAGCTGGGCTCCTTCGAGTTTGAGCTGCACTACGACGAAGAGAAGGTCTGCGTGGAGCTCGATCCGGGTCCCGCATGGCAGGCCATCGGTGCGGTCTGTTTCGTCGAGGATTCGACGAACTCTCAGCTCGAGGGTGTTGCCCGCATCGGTTGCGCCACCTTGGGCAAGGGCAGCTTCGTGGACACGGAGAGCGAGGAGGGCCGTATCCTCGCGAACATCACCGTCTACCCGCAGCCGGACCTCTATTCGCAGGCCAGACCCGTCCAGCGCAACGGCTTCCTGGTGCCGCTCATCAATGTAGGATGCGAGCTGGCCGATCTGCAGGGGCACCCAATCTCTGTCTTCTCGTGCGACGATGCGAGCGTGATCTTTCGCTATCTGGAGGGGGACGTCAACCCCGACTGTGCTGTCGATGTCATTGACCGGCAGTTGGTGGCCGGTCGTTTCGGTATCGGGAGGGGCTCCGCGCTGTACAGCGAGTTCTATGACCTGGAGCCTGCGCTTCGCCCCGACGGCGACATCGACATCAAGGATGTGGAGACGGTGTTTGGACGGAGCGGGAGCACCTGCGAGGAGCCCCATCCGGATCAGTCGCCTCCCACGAACGCGACGCCCACGCCCACCGCCACGGGCACGCCTCCCACGCCGACTGCGAGCGCCACGCCGACGCCCACGATCAGCGCAACGCCCGCCGCGCCGACTGCAACGGGCACGTCGGCGACCAGCGTCACGCCCACGCCCACGATGAGCGCGACACCGGTCGTCCCCACCGCAACTGACACGCCCCCCGCGACGGCCACGTCCACTTCCGTTCCTGTGCCCACCCCCACTGCCACGACAGAGGTGGGTCCCACGCCGACCACGACCGGTTCCGCCCCCACGGTGACGCCGCTTGGCACGGCTGCGACGGTCACACCTATCGCGACGCTCACGCCGACGGCCAGGGCTACGGCGACTCCCACTGTCACCGTCACGGCGACGGCCACAGCAACCGTGACGCCGACGGCCGTCGCCACGCCAACTCCGACGCCCGCCGCCACACCCACACCGACGGTGACGCCGACACCGAACCCGACTCCCACGCCCACTGCCAGCCCGACCGAGGTCGCTCCCACGCCGACCCCTTCGCCGTTGGCTACGCCGACGCCCACGGCAACCGTGACGCCCACTCGGGCGGCGACCGCCACGCCGACGCGTACCGCAACCCCGACGCGTACCGCAACGGCGACGCCGGCCACCGCCACGCCGACGAGCACCGGAGCGCGCTTCCCGACATGGACGCCCACAGCGACGGCCAGTGCTACGCCCACGCCGACCCGGGAACGGGAGGTCGCGCCGGCCATCACAGCGCCGGTCTCGGGTCTCCCTGAAACAGGCGCCGGCGGCGCCGGCCGGGGCTGGCTCCTGCGTTCGCTGGCGGTGGCCGGCCTGGCCGGCGGACTCGCGCTCTTCCTCTCGTCCGTCCTCGTGCGGCGCTCCAGCATGAACGGGTAGGGATGGTGTCCGTTGGCGAGACGTTGGAGAGCGCGGTCTCGTACTGTGCCGGCCGGATCGTCTCACGCGATGGCTCGGCGGCTGTGAAACGCCTTTGCCAGGCGGGCAGCGTCGGCGTATAATAGTCCTTGCTTCCCTACCTCCTATCGCGGGCATCTGCTCGCCGACGGGACGCGGTTCCCGTGGAAATCCCGCTCATGCGCATCTTGTGCTACGCGCTGGCATGGTCATTGGTCTTTCTCGGCGCTGTGGTTCAGAGGGACCGTACCGCGCAGGCCCTCCCACTCGCGGGGGCTGATGTCCTACCTGTCGTGGGCACGGTCGAAGCGGTCAGCCTGCTGGGCGAGGAGCGCATTGCCCTCACGGGTTTGGTGCATCTCGAGCGATCACCGCCTCGCCTGGAGAATGCCGTCGAGGTGATGGACTTGACGATCACGAGCCTGGAGCTCCAAGGGGCGAGTTGGCTCGGCCTGATTTCCGTCGTCGAGCGCTCCGACGACGGGGGCGTCCCTGTGTCCGGCGGAGAGGTCCGCAGTCTTCGGCCGGGGCAGGAGTTCCCGGCTTCCAGCTTCCTTGATCTTCTGCTCGATGTCACGGCGTCCGCCAGTCCCGTTGGCGGCATCATGCTCCACAATGAGGCGCCCCTCCACCTCATCCCCCGGTGGAACGGCCAGGAAGTGGCCCTCGACGCCTGGCCGCCCTTGGGCGTCACCTACGAGCTCGAGCCGGTCTACGGCGTGGACAATGATGGTGACACCAGCATTGACGAGGACACCGCCGACGACGACGGCGACGGCTTCATCGATGAGGACCGCCCGGGCCCCGATCCGGGTGTCCCCGAGACCGGAGCCGACTGCGGCGATGATGCAGACTGCGACGGGAAGGACGGGGAAGACCCGCCCATCGATCTCTGCACGCCGGACGTTTGCGACGCTGACGGGGACGGTCTCTTCGACGAGGACCCGGCGTGTATCCCTCTCTTCGGCCCGGACAACGCCCATCCCAAGCTGGGCTTCTGCGTTCGCACGTTCGCCCTGGAGATAGGGCCGGAGCTGCCGAGCTACTCCGTGGCACGCGGCGGTCCCTCCTTCCTCCACCCGGCCGACATCTTCGCCCTAACGCCTCTTCCCACGGAGGGGTCAGCCGGTACCTTCGACCAGGCCCCCTTCCTTCGCATCTCCTGCGCGAGTCTGGGGCTGAGCGCCGACGGCTGTGACGACGGTTCGGACGGCGACCAGGACGACCTGGATGCCCTCTCGTTCGGAGATGATCTGCCGGCGGCCGGGGGGCCGGAGATCGATTTCTCCGTGGGGCCCGGCGCCCGGGGGGTGGCCGGCTCCGCAGTGGAGGTGCAATTCAACTGTCCTCCGGCGCTCCCAGGCGTTTCGCCTGAGCCGGAGCCGGACGAGTTCGGCTCAGTGTTGGACGGCACCAACTACCTGGTACTGGACGGCAACGGGCCGATCGGCGCTTGCTTGCCCGCCTTTCCGCTCGGCCTCGTCGAGGGGGCGACGGTGCGGGACAACCTGGACGGGCTGTATCAGGGCGATCCCTCCGCGGTGGATCGGGACGCCGACGGAGTGCCGGAGCTGCCGGTGTATTTCTCGCTTGGCGCCGCCTCGCCCTCGCTGGCTGCCTCCGGCCTGCTCCCCGCAGACGTTCTAAGGACGGTGAACGGTGCGCCGCCCACTGCGTATGCCTCGGCGGCCGACCTTGGGCTGGAGGCGGGAGATGATTTGGACGCTCTCTGTCTTCGCGAAGACGGCGACGGAGTCTACGGCGCGGGGGACATGGTGTATCTCTCGCTGACGCCGGGCTCGCCTACCCTTTCACGGATCGGAGCCGGCCCCGGAGACGTCTTGATCGCCGGTGACCCGCCTGCGGTCGTCCAGCGCGGCCGCTCCCTGGGACTGCTCGCCTCCGATGACGTGAACGCTCTCGGCTGCAGAGCGCTCTCCCCCCAGATACAGTCTTTCGGGGATGTTGACTGCGATGGGATTGTGGACAGCGTCGACGCGGCGCTCGTCCTTCAGTACGATGCGGGGATCATCGACCTGCTATCCTGTGCCGAGAACGCGGACGTGAACCAAGATGGCGCCGTAGATAGCGGTGACGCCGCCCTGATTCTGCGCTTCACCGCGGGGCTTGAAGAACGTTTGCCAGTATCGTAGGCGGTATCGGAGCGTTTGAAGAGATGCAGGTGCTGTTGGCTAGGAGGTTGTCACGTGGATGAGACCAACACACGACGACTCAGAGTATGGAGGCTGCTGCCGCTGCCGTTGATCGCTGCGGTGGTGACTGTGCTGGTGGTGGTGCTCGGCTTCGGCCACAACGCCCCCACCCCAGCGGCAGCCGATAGCACACCCATTCCCGCGGCCGGCCTGGACTTCTCGCTCGGGATCGACGTGGACGGGGACACCGTGGACGACTGTGATACTCTTGGCGGCGCCGCGAAATGCATGGTCGAGCCCAACACCACGTTCACGCTGAAGGCGTACTTGGACAGTCTCCCGAACAAGATCAGCGGGTACGAGGGGTTCGACGCCGTCATCAACTACACCGGTGTAAGCTCGAAGGACAACGCGGACGCAAACCCGTGGCCCGCCTGCGTCTTTGAGGTGTCGTTCTATCTGCCGGGCACCGTGGCGGTTGGCTGCAGCATCGGCATCGGTGCTCCCAGTTCTACGTACACCGGCGTGATCGCGACCAACGACTTTAACTGCGCCGCCACGCCCGTCTCGGCGACGCTTACTATGGTTCATGGCGTGGGGAACACGGTCCTGCACTCCGGCGGCCTGCAATACGGCGAGGGGGTTGGGACGACCGAGTCGCTGACCGTCAACTGCGGCGACGTGCCGACGCCGACGCCGACGATCACGAATACGCCGACGATCACTCCCACGCCGACCATCACACCGACGCCCACCATCACCGACACGCCGACGGTCACGCCGACGCCCACAAAGACCCCGACGCCGACGAACACGCCCGAGCCCCCGCCCGACGTGGTTGTTGAGAAGACCGATCTCATCGAGCCCGTGAGGAGCGGCGGCAAGGTTCCCTATCAACTGGACGTGCTGAATATCGGCCAGGATCCGGCGCTCGACGTGGAGGTGACGGACACCTTGCCGCCGGGCACTACGTTCCTTCCCGGCAGCTCCAGCCCCGAGTGTTCGGAAGGGTCGCCCGGCGTTGTTACTTGCAGCGCAGGCACGCTGGCCCATCTCGAGGGCGCGACCTTCGAGATCGAGCTGATCGCGCCCGCGTTTAAGGAGGACGCGCGCATCCGGAACGAGGCGGAGGTGAGCGCGAGCAACGAGCCGTTCGAGAATTGGGGCAACAACCGCGACTTCGAAGAGACCGTGATCCTGGGGGTGGAAGCGGACCTGGCCCTGCAAAAGACCGACGACCCGGACCCGGTGGATTCCGAAGGCACGCTCACGTACACGCTCGTAGTGGACAACAACGGGCTCCATGACGCGGAGAACGTGCTGATCAAGGACAACCTCCCGGACGGCGTCGTGTTCCAGCCGGACCCGGCGAGCAGCCCGGAGTGCGCAGCCGCCGGTGGTACTCCAGACGGTGACATCGGAGAGCTTGATGTGCTCTGCAGCCTGGGTACCCTCCCGGTTGACGAGCAGGCGTCCGTCCAGATCGTCGTGACCGCTCCCTTGCTGAAGCGTGACGGCCTCATCAAGAACCTGGCGTTCGCCATCGCCGACAACGAGCCCTTTGCCTATACGGGCGACAACCTGGCCATCGCGAACACGGTGGTGATGGCGCCCCCGCCGGACTTGGTCCTGGAGAAGACGGACTCAGCAGACCCCGTCCGGCGCACCGGCTACTTCAGTTACCTGCTGACCGTGACCAACATCGGCGGCGGCGACGCGCTCGATGTGCTTGTGCTGGATTTCTTCCCGCAGACCTCCATCGACGGCCGTCCCCAGCCCGTCACTCTGGTCAACGCCAAGGGCGCGGACTGCGCCGAGCTGGACGGCACGCCTGGGGTTCTGTGCCAGGTGGACGAGATCCCCGGCAACGGGGGCCAAGCGGTCATCGAGCTCAACGTCCGCGCTCCCACGGTGCTGCAGCAGACGGTCCTGACCAACAACGCGGGCGCCGCTGACCCGGACGAGCCGGGCGACCCGCAGGGCAACAACGCCGCCAGCGAGGACACCAAGATCCAGGCCTGCTTCGACGTGACGGGCGATAGCAGGGTGACCATCCACGATGTTCTCAAGCTGATCGATATCTACTTCGCCCATGTCGGAGACCCGGAATACGACCTGCTCTACGACTACGACGGAGATGGCATTGTGACCATCATCGACATCAGCATCGCGCTGGACCACTACTTCCAGCTCTGCTAGCGCGGTCTGTTTAGAGAATGGGGAAAGGGAGTGCCGCCTAACGGGACGCCAGAGGGGACGCGGAGGGAGTTCTCAGCACATGACGCTGCCTGGGAGAGTCGCAGTGAAGCTGGAAGCGTGGGCAACGCGCTCCGCTTCAGCGACCCGGGAGAGTGCCTTCAGAGACGGGAAGAGCCGCCCCTGGAGGGGTTCTCGGGCTCTCCGTCGGCGTCAGGATTTCTCTCCGGGCCGATGACGGCGATGCAGACCGTAAGGCTTCTCAGCGCTGTCGTTCGCGGCTGTTTGCTCGCGTTTTCGCGCCCGGACGTCTATTGGGCCTTTTCCGGGAAGGATCGCTTGACAAAACGGGGGCTTCGTGATATATCAATAGGGCTGGTGGAATTATATTCCACAGAGTCCCCGCTTTGGGCAGCAGGATAGCTGCGTGACGTGTACAATCACCGACCCCGCCCGGTCGATTGACGGAAGAGTTGTTGTAGTGTTGGCCCCTACCTCGCTAGGGCCGCGAAAGGGGGGATGTGGAGATCAAAACCAGGGTACCGACAGGTAGGGAAGTAATCACTTCTCGGTAGGAGGTCAAAAACGTGACATCAATTGGTAGGTTCAAGGTACTGGGGCTGCTTGCCGTGCCGATCCTGGCGCTTGTAGTCGCAGTCATGGTTCTTAGCTGGGGCCACAACACCAGCACCACGGCCCAGGCAGTGGACGAGGTGGACTTCTCCATCGCGGTCAACAGCTGCACCGCCGCCAAGTGCGACGTGGCCGAGGACAGCGCCTTCGATGTGAATGTCTACCTCGACGACATCTCCGGCCTCCCCTCCGGAGCGTATGACGCCTTGGCTGCCACGGTGACCTACTCCGGCAGCCTCACCTCCAACGGTAGGCTGGACATTGTCTGGCCGGATTGTGTGTTCGAGGCCAACGCTCCTGGTGCCGGATTTGAGAACGCCGGTTGCTCGATTGGTATCGGCGCTCCGTCCTCCACCTTCACAGGGCTGATCGCCACGGGCAGCTTCCAGTGCCCCTTGGGCGGCAGTGGCGCCGTCGGTCTGCTCCACGGTGCGGCGGACACGCTGGTCATCGGCAGCGACAGCACCACGTACTGGGAGTCGGGCCCCGACTCGATCAACGTGAACTGCGTCCCGCCGCCGACCCCGACGCCTGTGCCGCCGACCCCGACGCCGCCGGCGTACCCGCCGATGGTCAAGGTCCCGGCGCTCCAGAACGAGTTCCTGGAGCGACAGGGCGTCAAGATCCCGCCTGTGAACTGCCTCGCCGGCAGTGACGCCGCGGTGATCGAGGAGCAGATCAACTTCTTCCCGGGCCTCATCGACCCGAAGGACCCTGGTGCTCTTCAGGAGCTGGGTGCCTTTGAGTTCGAGGTCCACTTCGACGCCAACAAGGTCTGTGTCGAGATCCAGCCGGCCGAGTTGTCGCCTGACCAGGTCTGCATCGTTGAGGACGCCACCAACTCGGCGCTCGAGGGCGTGGCCCGCGTCGGCTGCGTGACCGTGGGCAAGGCCAACCCGATGGCGACCGAGACGGACTACCCGGTGGTTCTGGCCACGCTCCTAGTTCGCCCGCAGCCTGACGTTTACTCGCAGGCGAAGCCGAACCAGGACAACGGTGTCGTGGTGCAGCTCAACGACGTTGGTTGTGAGCTCTCAGACCTGCAGGGTCACCCGGTACCGGTGTTCTCGTGTGAGGACGCGGACGTGACGTTCCGCTACCTGGAGGGTGACGTGACGGCGGACTGCTCAGTGGATGCTCTGGACACGCAGTCCATCGCGTTCCGCTGGGGCGCGGAGAAGGGCAGTCTGATCTACTCCGACTTCATGAACCTGGAGCCTTCGGGCACGCAGGCCGACAATGACATTGACATTAAGGACCTGCAGTTCGTGTTTGGTCGGTTTGACAGCACCTGCGCGAACCCGTGGCCAGCACAGGAGCCGGTCAACCCAAAGGGCTAGGACTGGCAAGGCTGAGGTTCATACCGTAACGTAACCTGAAGCGGTTGCGGAGGTAGAAAAGAGAGTCCAACAGGTCAAGGATTGACCACAAGGGCGGGGGAGACCCGGGCTGAAAAGCCCGGCGGCTCCCCCGCCCCTTCTGTCTATGTGGTGGATGCATCGGCCGGGGACGCCGGCCCACCATCCGCGGTGGCTGCCCGGACCTGGATAAGGGAGGGGGCAGCGGCGAAGGACCGGCGTGGTTCCCGCCGCCCTGGGATCGCCCCAGCGGGACATCTGAACGATGGGAGAGAGGAGGCATGGCGCCGTTACGATCGGGCCGCCTCCACCGTTTGTGGGGATAGGAGGTATTTGTTGGCCAGAGGCGCATTGCACTCGTTCCCCACGCGCTCTTTCTTTGTGGCGCTTGTGCTTCCGGTGCTGATGATAAGCGCGCTGATGTCCGCCTCGCAGGCGGGCGCCCAGACTTCGGAGGGGACGGTACACATCGTGCCGGGGATCTCCAGCGTCGCTGCCGATCAGGGTACGTTCACTGTGTTCATCGAGCTGGAGGATCTGAACCACCACGGCACGCTCGCGTATGACGACAACCGGGACACGGTTCCCGACCGGCAGGTGGAGTCAAACGGTCTTGCCGCATTTGAGTTTGGTCTTGTCTACGACCCGACCGTGCTGGCGCTGGCTGGGGTGGAGCAGGGGCCGGCCTTGGGGCGGTCGGGCCGCACCTTCGAGTGTCTGCCCCCGATCGAGAAGCCCGGTAGCATACGCTTCGGGTGTCTTTCCTTCGGGCCGGAGCCTCCCGGCACGCAGGGCACGCTTACACTCGCCAGTGTCGCGCTACGTCCGGTCGGGCCCGGGACCAGCCCTCTCCTGCTGGATGCTGTGCTCGCCGGACCTCTCGGGAGCGATGACGTACCCGTGACTGTAAAGGGCGGCTTGGCGCGCGTCGCGGGCCGTCCGCCCGCGACCGCTGTGCCCACGTTCGCCGGCGGCGAGGCCACGGCCACCGTCTCCGGGCCTAATGGCGCTTCGTTCCAAACGCCGGCACCCGCGAACGGCACGGCGACCGCGCCGGCCCTTCCTGAAGGCAGCCCGACGCCGGGCGGCGCGACCGCTGCGTCTGCTGATGGCGCTGAGAAGACGGAAGAATTGACGGCGCTCGGACAGGATTTCGAAGCGCAAAACGGGAGTTCGGCCGGGAGCGACGGCAGCTCAGCGGGGCGTGCGCTGCTCTGGTCGGTAGGCGCGGCGGGGGGCTTGGTGGCGGCTGCTGCTCTCGGGCTGGCCGTCGTTGTCTGGCGCCGACGGAGGCATGCAAGTGGGGCGTAAGGGACCGAGTTCTCAGCCGCCACCTGTTTCCTGTGGGGAGTCCAGTAACGGGAGGTGATGGACATGAAGGCTCTAGCAACAGCACTCCGGAGAGCGGCGAAGTTCTCGCTCATTGCGTCTGCCGCCGTGATCGTTGCCCTCGCTCTGGCGCGCGATGGGCGTCCCGCCGCCGCGGACGGCGCCGGGGAGATCGTCATCAGCCAGTCCGATACGGCTCCAACCCCGGTGACTTCGTTGGTCCTCATGGCCGGCGGGGAGCCTCTGGATCTGTACGTCTGGATCAAGAACCTCGTCTACCAGGGCGGAGCGAGCGCCTTTCAGGTCAAGTTCACCTATGCGGGTGATATCGTTCACGTGACCCACATTTATCCGGACACCGCCTGGCTGGGCCAGACCGGCCGTTCGGTCGCGTGTCTGGGCGCCGGTATCGACAACGAGCAGGGCGAGGCGTACGTCACCTGCAATACGCTCCAGATCCCGCCGCCTTACGGACCGGAGGGAACCGGGAAGCTGGCGAAGATTACCGTGGCGCCGATGTCAGAAGTCGCTCTGACGGCCCTCGATTTCACGGTGTACACGTGGCTGGTCGACACGCCCCCGAACCCGGACGACATCCAGCAGATACCGGTCAAAGCCCCTGCGGTCACCGTCCAGGTAGCGCACTGCGCGGACTTCGACGGAGGGGGAGTGCGCGTGGCGGATATCCTGTACGTCGTGCAAAGGTACTTTGGCACGGACCTCACCGCCGACTTGAACAAGAGCGGCAATGTCAATGTGAGCGACATTCTCATCAGCGTGCAGGAGTACTTCCAGGACTGCCCGGCGTGACGCTTCGGGAATGACTTGATGCCCGGGGAGCCGCCCGCCCAGGGCGGCTCTCACTGCGTCCAGAGGCCCGATCGCCCGCGTTGCGCCGCCTTGTTTCCTCGCTTGCGCTCTTGCGCCTCGTGCCGGAGAGTATTATTGTTGCGGTGTCGCATGGCGTAACGCGCCGGCGCAGGTTCGGCGCGAGGGTATCGCTATAGCTTGCGATGCGCTACGCTAAGCGACAGGCCGCACTATAGGGTACGCAGGCCGATGTGCGATGGGAAGCGAACACAGCACCGACCTTGCTACCGAAACGGACTCCCTGTGCGTCGGTTTCACATAGGCCGGCCAAGAGACCCGAGGAGACCGAGAGGAGGGAACCTGAGATGAGCCTAAGGAAGCACGTCGGGACAAGACGTCTGGTGACGTTCGGGATAGCCCTAGCGGCGGCGGTGCTTTTTCTCGCCTGGACGTCCGCCGGTACCCAGGTCGCGGCCCAGAATGTCCAGGTGGACCCCGCGCTGAACTTCTCGATGACCGCGGTCGGGGAAGAGGGCTGTGACACCACCGGCGGAGACACCAAGTGCTACATCGAGCCCGGCAGCACGTTCACCCTAGAGGTATCTCTCGACAGCATGCCGGAAGCTGCCGACAGCTATGAGGGCTTCGACATCGTCCTCAACTACGCTGGATTGACTGTGGTCGAGGACAGCGCGGACCCTGAGGCGTGGCCGGACTGTGGCTTCCCCGCCACCTTCTACGATGCGGGCCTGGTCGCGATGAGCTGTGCCATCGGTATCGAAAGCGGGCCCTCGACTCACCTCGGCGTCATCGGGACAGCCGAGTTCACCTGCAGCGCTTCCGGTAGCATCACCATGCCCTTCGGCGTAGGCAACACCATCCTCCAGGTGGACGTCGCTACTCCCGTTACCGAGGACGCCCCTGAGACACTGACGATCAACTGCGGCGAAAGGCCGACACCGACCGAGGAACCGGAGGCCACCGCCACCGCCGCGCCGGCGCTGCCGGTGACAGGCATGCCCGGCGGTACGAGTGATGACGGCGCGGACGCCGCTCTCTGGGCGCTTATCGGCGCACTGCTGACTGTCGGCGTCGCCGGGGTCGCGGTCTTCGGGCTTAGGTACGCACGCAGCCGTTAGCTGCGGACCAACAGGACACGCATGAGGCTTCGCTAACAAGCCAGAAAGGAAGGAATCCGATATGAGCATATTGAGAGAGAGGAAGCTTGCAGGGCCGGCCTTTCTGGCAGTCCCTATCACCGCTCTGGTGCTGGCGGCGCTGCTCCTCACTTGGAGCCAGGGCTCCAGCACGCAGGTCGCGGCACAGCAGCAGGGTACGGAGGGTCTCAACTTCACGCTGCACGTCGGCGCGACATGCGACACCAGCGCCGGCACCGAGAAGTGCCAGCTCGATGAGGGCGAGGTGTTCCCTGTCACGGTCACGCTGGATGACATCTCGGGCATCGGCGGCGCGGCCTACGATGCCCTGGCCGTCACCATCCAGTTCAGCGGCGTGACGTCCAACATGCGGCTCGATATGCAGCCCCCGGACAACTGGCCGGGCTGCGTGTTCGAGGCGACGGCCTTTGCGCCCACGTTCGAGAACGTCGGCTGCACCATCGGGATCGGCGCCGAACACTCGACGTACACCGGCGTCATCGCCACCGGCGAATTCATGTGTGCCGCCAGCGGCACGATGAGTCTGTCGCACAACGCCGCGGACACCCTGGTCATCGACGCCAACGGCCTGACGCTGTTCGAGGCCGGCCAGGACGAGTTGACCATCAACTGCGGCGGGACGCCTCCTGAGGTTGTGTCGCCCACTCCGACCAACACGCCGCCGCGGCTGACGCCGACCAACACGCCCGGCCAGCCGACTCCGACCAACACGCCCAGGCCGCCCACGCCGACCGCCACGCCCGGCCAGCCGACAGCGACCAGGACCGCCGCCCCGCCGACCGCCACCGTAACGCTGGCGCCCCCGACGGAGCAGGTCAAGCCGACCGCCACCAAGGCTATCGTGCTGCCGCCGACCGGCTTCCAAGGCGGCGGGACGGGCCTTGACGGCACGACCCTTGTCCTGGCGGCGATCATCGGCGGTGGGCTCATCGCCGGCGCCGCCGGCCTGACCGTATTCAGCCGGAGGTTGGCACGCAGCAGGTAGAGCCGCCGGCCCAACGGCGACGCATGAGGCATCGCGAGCAGGGCAAGGAGGAATGGATCTGATATGAGGATGCTGAGGCAGAGGAGGTTCGCAGGCACGGCGGCGCTGGCATTACCCATCACGGCGCTGCTGGTGGCCGTGCTCGTCCTCACCTGGGGTCACGAGACTGGAGCGCGGGTTGAGGCAGGCGGCACTGCCGGCCTCAACTTCACGCTGCACGTCGGCGCGACATGCGACACCAGCGCCGGCGCCCAGAAGTGCCAGCTCGATCCCGGAGAGACGTTCCCTGTCACGGTGACGCTGGATGACATCTCCGGCATCGGCGGCGCGGCCTACGATGCCCTGGCGGTCACCATCCAGTTCACGGGCGTGACGTCCAACGAACGGCTTGATATGCAGCCCCCGGACAACTGGCCGGGCTGCGTGTTCGAGGCGACGGCCTTTGCGCCCACCTTCGAGAACGTCGGCTGCACCATCGGGATCGGTGCCGACCACTCGACGTACACCGGCACCATCGCCACCGGCAGCTTCACGTGTGCCGCCAGTGGCACGATGAGTCTGTCGCATAACGCCGCGGACACCCTGGTCATCGACGCCAACGGCCTGACGCTGTTCGAGGACGGCACGGACGAGCTGACCATCAACTGCGGCGCGGCGCCGACGCCGACGGACACGCCGGCGGCCACGCCGACGCCCTGCGACGGGCCGTGTCCCACCGCCACGCCCACGAACACGGCGCCGCCGGCGACGCCGACCCCGACCCGCACGAACACGCCCACTCCGACCAACACGCCGGAGTTCGAGATGGGTGACGTGAACGGTGACGGGAAGGCGAACAGCGTGGATGCCCTGTGGGTCCTCTGGCTGGTCGCCGGTTACGTGGACGAGTTGCCGGTGCCTGAAGCCGGTGACGTGAACCAGAGCGGCCAGATCAACGCCGTGGACGCCGCGCTCATCCTGCAGTTGGATGCCGGCCTGATATCAAGCTTACCGGTGTAGGACCGCCGTGTAGGGCGCACAGACGCGCTAGAGAGCGTACCGGGGGGGTGCTCCGAATTATCGGAGCGCCCTCCTTGTCCCCCACTCGTGGGGTCGATAGGAAGGTTGCCGTGACACAGGTGCCGGGCGCGGCCCGCTCGCAACGTTCACCTATCGGGGAGCGTTGGGAATAGGAAGGTGTGATTGATACGAAAGCAGCGGGCAACGGGTCCGCTGAACGCCGCTCGTGTCCGTCCCAGAGGAGAGCTTCTTGACGGAGCGAACGTCCGTTCAGAGAGAGGATCCATTCGCCGCGGGGCGCCGCGCGCGCGGCCCCGGCATGCGGCATCTCTCCCTCCTGGTGCTCGCCGCCGTCGTCCTCGCAGCCGCCGCGGTCTATCTCCTCCCCTCGCCCGGATCCACGGCGCCTGTCCGGGCGCTGGACCCGACCACCACCCCGACGCCCACCATCCTGGTCCGGCTGGAGCCGGAAACGCAGACCATCGCGGCCGGGACCGACGCGGTGGTGGACGTGTGGATCGGCGGTGTGGAGAACCTGGCCGCCTACGAGTTCACCCTGACCTTCGACCCGGCCGTGCTGACCTTCGTCGACGTCCAGAACGGGGCCTTCCTTGGCAGCACCGGCCGCATCATCGGTTTCTGCCCTCAGGAGTCCGGAGCGGGCAGCATCCGCTACGGCTGCGCTTCCGCCGGAGAGGACCCCGGACCGGACGGGGGCGGCATACTGGCGACCGTTACCTTTGGCACTTCCTGCGCCGGCAGCAGCGATCTGGAGTTCTCGCTGATCAACCTGGCCGATCCGCTCGCGGAGACGCCCATGCCGGCCAGGACCCGGGGCGGAAGCGTGACGGTCACCGGCGGCGACATCTGCGTCCCCTCGACGCCCACGCCCACGGGAACGCCCCCCGGGGCCGCGACGCCCACGGCCACCGCCACGCCCACCACGGCCGCCTGCGACGGCGCCTGCCCCACCTCAACACCGACGACGCCGGCGCCCACCAACACGCCCACGCCCACCACGGCCGCTACCTCAACGCCGACCTCCGCGTCGACGACGCCCACGAACACGCCTCCGGCCGGCTCGACACCGACGCCCACGACGTCCCCGTCGGGCGGTCCCACCAGCACGCCCACACACGGCTCGACGCGGCTCGGTTTGGGCGACGCCAACGGCGACGGCGAGGTCGACAGCGTGGACGCGCTGCTCATCCTCTGGTTCGACGCCCGCGTCCTCCCGTTCGTGCCCTTCTGGCAGGTGGCCGACGCGAACCTGGACGGCATCGTGAATGCCGTGGACGCGGCGCTGGTGCTCCAATTCGACGCCGGCCTGCTGGCGACCCTGCCGTCTTCCCAAGCGGGGGCGGTTACGGCGCTTTCCGCCTAGATGCTATCATTCCTGCGACGGCGCCCGGCGGATGGGGCCGGGGGACCGTGCAGCGCGGGAGCGCAGAGGCATAGGATCGCAGCATGGGAGCGTCCAGGTACGGCAGAGCCCGTTCGGCCTTCGCGGCGGCTGTCCCGCTGGCGCTGATCGGACTCATGGTCTTCCTTGCCTGGAGCGGCGGCGAGTGCGGCCGCGCCACCGCCCACTTCCCGCCCACGCCCACCTGGGCTGAGGCGCCGCACCCGCTCCTGGACTTCTCCATCGGGATCGACGAGGACGGTGACACCACCGACGACTGCAACACCGTGGGGACGGACAGGCAGTGCGTTCTGAGCGCCGGCCAGCAGTTCACGGTCACTACGTATCTCAACAACCGCGACTACATAGCCTACGGCTCCATTGGCGTGCAGATCGAATACAGCGGCGCCATCGCCTCGAGAGGCAGGTTGACGGCCGGTCCCAGTAACCCCGGTTATCTGTGGCCGGAGTGCAGCTTCCAGGCTACGGCCTTCAACGATAACCAGGGTGCCGGTCCTCTCTTTGAGAACGTCGGCTGCGCCGTCGGTATCAGCGATCCCGACTCCACCTACACCGGCCCTATCGCGGTCGGCCAGTTCCAGTGCTCGGCGCTGGGAGCGGGCGTCCTGCAGTTGATCCACGGGCCGGCCGAGACGTTCATCTCCGAGCCGTCCACCAACCGCATCCACGGCGAGGACCTCACGCAGACGGAGGCGCTGACCGTCTACTGCGGCGTCCCCAAGCCCACCCCCACCTACACGCCCACGCTGGCGGCCACGGCCACGCCCACCGACACGCCCACGCCCACGCCGTGCGACGGCCCCTGCCCCACCGCGACGCCGACCCGGACGCCGACGCCGGCCGCCACCGACACCCCGACTCCCACCGAGACGCCTACCGAGACGCCGACCCCCACCAGGACGCCCTCGCCCACACCCAGCAGGACGGTGGGGGACGCGAACGGGGACCGCAGGGTCGATAGCCTGGACGCTCTCTGGGTGCTGTGGTACAACGTGGGCGTTCTCATGTGGTTGCCTTCGTGGGACGACGCGGACGCCAACCGCGACGGCGTCGTCGACCCGTTGGACGCCGCGCTCATCCTGCAGTATGAGGCCGGCCTGCTCTGGCAGCTTCCCCCCATCTGGTCCCAGCCTCCTTTCGCGGGTGCGGCGCCCTCGGGGACCCGGATGGAGGCCCGCGCGCAGGCTGACGATGATGGAATACGGGCCCCGGACCCGCGCGTGGCGCGGCGCGGAGGGATGGCGGGGTAGGACCAACCGATGACAGGTGGTGGAGAGGAACGGATGTGACATGAACGCGCTGAAGCAGAAGAGGCTCAGAGGTCTGGCAGCGCTGGCGTTCGCCCTGATAGCCGTCGTGGCCGCCGTGCTCGTTCTCACCTGGCAAGGCGGCGAAGGCCGCGCGGCGGCCGATGGCAGTGCGGCCGGCGACGGGCCCACCGCGGGCCTGAACTTCCATATGGGGATCGATGAGGACGGAGACACGAACGACGACTGCGACACCGGCGGCGGCTCAACCGTCTGCTCTTCGGCCGGTCCCACCGACACGCTGGCCGTGTCCGTACACCTGGACGACATCTCCGGGATACCTGCCGGCTACGGTGGGATCTCCATCACCCTTGAATACGCCGGTCTGTCTCCTGTGCCCGCCGTGCCTCCGGCAAACCCCACCTACGCTGTCGACATTGTGTGGCCGGACTGCGCCTTTGAGGCACAGGCGAACGGTGCCGGGTTCGAGAACGGAGGCTGCACCATCGGCATCGGTGCTCCCGCTTCCACGTTCACCGGCTTAGTCGCGACGGCGTCGTTCACCTGCAATGCGTACGGCACACTCACCTTGGCGCACGGATCGGCTGCAACAAACGTGGTTGACATCGCGTTTGCGACCTACTATGAGGCCGGCCCGGACGTTCTGACCATCCCCTGCGGGTTCCCCTCGCCCACGCCCACGAACACGCCGACGCTCACGCCGACACCGACGCCTACCAACACGCGGACGCCCACGCCCAGCCCCACCAACACGCAGGTGGGCGTGCCCACGAACACGTTCACGCCCACGCCCACCAACACACCCACCAAGACCCCTACCCCGACGAACACGCCGACGCCCACGAACACGCCGACGCCCACGCCCAACGACAGCCCCCAGATGTGGCTGGATGCGGACGGCGCGGGTATCGTTTGCAACGAGCCCGGAAGCCCGACGGGCCCCGACGATTTGCACAATTGCACCGCCGATTTCTACGCCGGGAATGAGAAGGCCGGCGAGTTCACCATCTACGTGGACACCAGGGTGATCCCGGAGGACGGCTACTGGGGCTTCCAGTCGGAGGTCGACCTGGACGGTGGCCTCACCTGGAACCAGAGCGCGAACTGCCTGGATGAGGTGGTATGGGACCCAGATCGTATGGTCCCCGCGTCATGCGACCGTCCGGCGGGGAACACCGTGCGCCACGCGGGCCGCTCCACCACCTCGAACCCCCCCTTCACGGAAGCCGACGCGAGCGACTACGCGGGCACGCTGGTCAAGTTTGACGCGCACTGCACGGAGGCGGGCGTCTTCGACGTGGCGCTGCTCGGCTACGAGTATCCGGGCCACCAGACCGGCGCCGCCTACCTGAACAAGGGCGGCTTCCTCGAAGCGCCGAAGGTGAGAGAGGAGGCCGTCTACACTCTGCACGTCACCTGCCAGATGGTCCCGGCGAAGCTGTCCCTCAGCGCCGGCCCCGAGGACGTGGTGACCTGCAACGACGGCGAAGACCCGACGAAATGCACCGCGCCGTACACGTCCGGCTCCCCCACCACCTTCCAGCTCCTGGTGAACGCCCCCACCATCCCCGACGGGTACGGCGGCTTCCAGACCGAGGTCTTCTTCGGCGGGCTGCGGAAGTTGAACTACGTCGACAACACCTGCGCCCAGGAGGTGCTCTGGCCGGACGAGCTACTCTGCTCCGGCTACACCCTTTCCAATCGCCAGGCGCGGCAGATCAAGAGCCAGACCCGCATCTTTGCCCCGCTGCCGGAGAGCCACTACGTCGGCACGCTGCAGGCGCTCGACGTGCAGTGCCCGGCCGAGGGGCAGTACAAGGTGGCGCTCACGGCGAAGACTACCGAACGCCCCGCCGGCGCCGCCTTCATCAACCCCAGCGCCACTCCGGTTGCGCTGCCCGGCGTGGGAGTGCAGGCTATCGACTTGAACTGGGACGGGGACTTGGGTGATACGGGCGAGACGGCCGTCTCGGTGGCCGACGTCCTGCTGATCAACTGCCAGGAGTTCCCGACCGCCACGCCGTCGGCGACGCCGACGGTGACGGCGACGCCTACCGAGACGCCCTGCCCGGACGGCGTCTGCCCGACCGCCACGCCCACCAACACCGGGCTGCCCACCAACACGCCGCTGCCCACCAACACGCCCACGCCGACCAAGACGCCGACCATCACGAGCACGCCGACCATCACCCCCACCCCCACCTTCCCGGAGGAGGTGACGGGGGACGTCGACCCGGGGGGCAAGCTGACCACAGGAGGGGACGCCACCGCTGATGACCCGGTGGAGACCAGCCTCACGCTGCCCTTCGGCGGCCAGGCCACCATCCACGAGGGGCCCGTCACACACGGCGATCCCCCCGGCTTCACCTTCTTCGGCCACCAGGTGACCATTACCGCTCCCTCCTCCGCCAACGCGCAGTTCCCCTTGATCATCGTCTTCCTCCTGGACGAGTCGATCGTCCCGGACGGGACCGTCGGCGTGTTCAAGGACGGGGCGCCGGTGCCCGACTGCGCGAGCCCGTCCTCGGGCAAGGCCAGCCCCGACCCCTGCGTCGTCAAGCGAAACGTCCTCGTCGGCCCGGCCGCCGGCGACCTGCAGATCACCGTGCTCACGACGAGCGCGAGCGAGTGGAACTTCGGCGCCCCCGGCGCCGTCCTCCTGGGCGACGTGGACGGTGACGGCCTGGTCACCAGCGTGGACGCCTGGTGGATCCTGGTCTACGTCGTCGGCCTGGAGGACCAGTTGCCCGTGGCCGCGGCCGCGGACGTGAACGAGGACGGCGTGATCGATCCGCTGGATGCCCTGCTCGTCCTGCAGTACGTCGCTGGGCTGATACCCGACCTGCCGCCGGGGGCCGCCGGAGAGGGCGGCGCGGCGGCGCTCTCGCATCTGCTGGACCTCTGGCGGGACATCGCGGGGCCCTGACCGCCGGTGGCCGCGGGAGCTGTCGTGAGTTGGAGAGCGTTGGAGAGCGGAAACCTGGAGGCCCGCCATGAGACCCGTAGCGGCGCCCTTCAGGTCGCCACCGGCCGGTCACCGTGGGAGGAGCGTGGCATTGGGACCCGTAGGGGCCGACCTTCAGGTCGGCCCGGAGACCCGGCCCTTGCCGGGGCCATTGGGACACAACCGCCTGGCGTTGCGGCCCGGCCGCGCAGATGGGTGGAAACCCGTAGCGGCGACCATCAGGTCGCCACCGGTCGCGACGTGGCGGCGGCGTAGGAGACAGGAAGGAGCGTAACATGAGCGCACTGAGGCGGAACGGGCTGGCTGGAGCAGCGGCGGTGACGCTGTGCCTGCTGGCGCTGGCGATCGCGCTGCTGGTCGTCTGGAACGGCCACGGCCGGGCCGGCGCAACGGAGAGCGTCCCCATGGCCGGCACCCCGGGCAAGGCCACCAGCACTCCAACCGCGACCCCCACCAAGACCAGCACACCTACCGTCACCTCTACGCCGACCGTGACCTCGACCCCGAACCTCAACCCGCAGATGTCGCTGGGGGCGGAGGACGCCGAGGAGGGCGTGACCGCGGTCAAGTGCGATTCCGCCCAGAACCCCACGAAGTGCACCGCCAAGTACTACCCGGTGACTCCAGAGAACGGCGAGTTCACGATCACCGTCAACGCCAGCGTAGCCCCGCAAGGCGGGTACGGCGCCTTTCAGTCGGAGGTCGATCTCCCCGAGGGCCTGGAGTACGACCAGAGGACCCTGTGTGAAAATGAGGTGGTTTGGGCCGACTTGGCGGTATCGACCTGCCATCGGTCTGGTTCCGGTGACAACCCCGTCAGGCACAAGGGGCAGACGTCGCCCACCCCGACTCCGTACGACAAGAGCAACTACACCGGTACGCTCGTTGAGCAGGACGTGCACTGCACGGCCGAGGGCGAGTTCGACGTGGACCTGCCGTCCCTGTCTGGCGTTAGTGGTAGCGCCTACGCGGATGTGAACGGCGCGTTGATCGACACCAAGGATGTGGGCGGCGCGGGCTTCGCCGACACGCTCACCATCAACTGCGAGCAGATCGACATGTCTCTGAGCGCCACGGGCGATAGCGTCGTGTGCGACGACGCCGATCAGCCCGACAAGTGCTCGGCCTCGTACGTTCCGGACGGCGACTCGCCCGTCTTCCAGGTCACGGTGGACACGCTTGCTCCACCGTTCGAGTACGGCGGCTTTCGGGCGGAGGTCTTCTTCGACGGCCTGGACTACCAGCCGGGCACCTGCCTCGATGAGGTCACCTGGGGCGAGTCGCCCGGGAACCCGGACGGCGACGCCCTGCTCTGCTCGTCGAGCACCGTCGCTCAGGGCGACGGACGTCAGATCTGGAGCCAGACGGAGATCTTTCCCCCGCTGGAGCCCAGCACCTACGCCGGCAGGCTGGTCGAGTTCGACGTGAGCTGCCCGGCGGAGGGCCAGTACAAGGTGGCCCTGACGAGGAGGTCCACCAACCGGCCCGACGCTACGAGGCTGATCGGTTTGGAGGGCCAGACCATCGATCTTAAGTTGGCCGGAATACAGCCGGTGGACCTGAACAATAACGGAAGCTACCTGGACACGGTCGACAACCAGGTCGAGGCCAACGTGCCTGTGGTGGACGCGCTCCTCATCAACTGCCTGCCGCCGCCGCCGCCGACGGCCACGGCCACGGGCACGGCGACGGCCACCGTGACGCCCTGCCCGACGCAGGGCTGTCCCACCGCCACGCCTACCCAAGGCGCGACGGCCACCCCGACGAAGACGCCGACCATCACCAACACGCCGACCATCACCAACACGCCCACGAACACGTCCACGCCCACCTCCACGCCCACGCCGCAACTGCCGGATGTCGCGAGCGGGAACGTCGGCCCGGGAGGAAAGGTGACCACCGGCGGCGACGCCACGGCGAAGGACCCGGTGGAGACCAGCCTCAGCCTCTACTCCGGAGGCGACGCCAGCATCACCGAGGACGAGGTGAGCCAGCCTGACCCGCCGGGCTACTCGCTCTTCGGCCAGCAGGTGCAGATCTCCGCGACCTTGACCCAGGCGCAGCACCCGCACACCATCATCTTCCTGCTGGACGAGTCGATCATCCCGGACGGTCACAACCAGAACAGCGTCCAGGTGTTCAGGAACGGCGTTCTGGTGCATAACTGCGGGCCCGTGAGCGACAAGGCGGCGCCTGACCCCTGCGTGTCGAAGAGGAACCTGCTCGTCGGCCCGGCCGCGGGCGACATCCAGCTCACCGTGCTCACCTCCAGCGCCAGTACCTGGAACTTCGGCGTGGCGCTCGGATCGCCGCCGGGAGTCCTCATGGGCGACGTAAACGGCGACGGCGTGGTCAACGCCATCGACGCCTGGTGGGTGCTGCTGTACGACGCGGGGCTGGTCGCGGTGCTGGCCGTCCCCGAAGCCGCCGACGTGAACCTGGACGGCGTCGTCAACCCGCTCGACGCCATCATGATCCTCCAGTACGATGCGGGGCTGCTGCCCTCGCTGCCGCCGCCCGGCGTGTCCGGAGCCGGCGAGCCCGGCGGCGTGCTGGGCCTCTGGCAGCGCATCATCGCCTGGTGGCCGCCCGCCGTGGACTGACATCCGGCCCCTGCGCTGGCGGCCCGTAACCCGGCTCTTCCCTGTAGCCGCAGGCTGAAGGCCTGCGGCTACGACGTCTCTCGGCGGTTCACCCACGTACCTCGTAGCGGCATCTTCCCCTTCCGCAGGAAGGGTCCGCCTCAGGCGGAAGGTCGCCACGTGCCCGTCCCGGGCCCTCGTAGGGACAGACCTTCAGGTCCCTCCAACCCTGCTCCTTTGCCGCCGTGGCCCTCCCAAACGCCGTCAGAGCGGCTGAGAGCCGCCTGAGAGCGCCTGGAGGCGTCAAGACGCCTCCTTGGGCCTCCCTCTCGCCGGCGGAAGCCAAATGACTACGGCCCGTCCGGGTCCTCGCTACCGGGGCGACCAGGCCGGCGCCGAGGGTATCAGGTCCCCCAGGTCCGGGCAGTCCCGGGCCTCCGGCTCCAGCCGCACCACGCAGATGAACGCCGTCTGCGGGTCGGCCTCCGCCAGGTAGGCCAGCCGGTCGCCGTCCGGCGACCACGCCGGCCACAGGTCGACCGTGATCGACTGGCTCAGCGCCCGGCGCCCGCCTCCCTCCGCGTCGGTCAGGTAGATGTCCAGGTTGGTGGCGTCCTCCGGCGCGGCCGCATCGCTGAAGGCGAGGCGCGCGCCGTCCGGCGACCAGGCCGTGCCGAAACCGGTCCCGAGCTCGGTCAGCTCGCCGCTCTCCACGTCGAGCACCAGGAGATCCGGCACGGCCGACGGGTCGCCGGCGGAAACGCTCCAGAACGCGATGCGGTCGCCGTCGGGAGACCAGCGCGGACCGTCCTCCAGGCCCTCCCGCTGCAGGACCAGGCGCACGTTCTCCCCGGTCGCGTCTATCAGGTAGAGGTCCGTGAGGCCGGCGGCGTCCGGGCCCACGAACGCGATATCGTCTCCGGAGGTCGACCACTCCGCCGTGGTGGCGAGCACGTCGGGCATCTCGATCAGCCCGCCCGCCTCGACGTCGTATATGCGCAGCAGCCCCTTGCCTCCTCCCTCCACGAAGGCGAGCCGCCTCCCATCGGGCGACCACGTGGCAGCGGGACCGGACCCGTAGGCCTGGAGTTGCTCGCTCACCGTCGAGGCGCTGCCCGTCCCGAAATCGTAGATGCGGAGCGCGGCGGCTCCTTCCACGGCCTCGGAGCCCACCACGTAGGCGATACGGTCGCCGTCGGGCGACCAGCGGGGGGAGGAGACGGTGCCCGTCTCGGACGTGAGTTTGCGCAGCTCGCTGCCGTCCGGCCGCACCAGATAGAGGCCGTATCTCTCGGCGCCGGCGGCCTCCCGAGCGCCGAACGCGATGGCATCGGGCACGCCGGCGGGCGCGGGACCATCGCCTCCGTCGCACGCCGCCGCCGCGACCGGCACGAGCAACCACAGGGCCAGGAGCAGGTGGTATGCCTTCATGGGAGCGAGCCTCCTTCCTGGCGCGGAACCCTCCGCGTTACCCACGACGTTAGCGCAGCGCACGAGCCCGTGCCAGGCAAGGGGAATGCTGCTTGATTAGCCGGAACGGCCCCTGTTATGATCGGGAGGAGGGTGGGCGCGAGCCCGCCTGTCTCATATCTGCGGCGTCGCCGGCCACCACGATCGTGAACGCATCATGCCCGGCCGGCAAAGCGTTATCCAGGTAGAGGGATGGCTTGACCGTGGACACAGCTCACAGCAACTCGCGGGGCAGCGACCGGTGGAACCGGCTCTCACTGATGGTGATGGTGGCGGGGGTGTCAGCCCTTGCGGCTGCGGGCGTCCTCCTCGTCCTGGCCATCACGGGCACCGTTGGTGGTGGCAACAGCGGGCCGGGGACGATTACCGGCGTGCTCGGCGACCTGAGCGACGTCCTCACCCCGGAGCCTTCACCCACGGCGCCGCTGCCCACACCCGTTGATTCCCCCGTCGGACGACTCGTTATCCCGAAGTTCGGTGTGGATGCTCCGGTCGTCGTGCGCGGCATCGACGCCAACGGCGTCATGGAGGCGCCCTCCGGTCCGACGGACGTGGCCTGGTATGACATACGCGCGGACGACAGCGACCGGCCGGGCTACGGCAGCAACGCCGTCTTCTCCGCCCACGTGGACTACATCAACTACGGCCCGGCCGTCTTCTGGAACCTAAAGGACCTGGAGATAGGGGACCTCATCGAGGTCTCGCTGCAGGACGGGACGGTCTACCGCTACGGGGTGGTGGCGAAGGACCAGATCGACGCGGCATCGGCCAACGTCGGGGATATCGTCGGCCGCACCCCCAGGGAAGTGGTCACCTTGATCACGTGCGGCGGGACGTTTGATGGCTACGAGTACAACCAGCGGGTCGTCGTACGGGCGGAACGCATCTACGATGAGGCGCCGGCCCCGGTCGCGGGCGCGGCCGCCCCGCCGTAGGAAACGCTATCACGGGCTCTGCCCGGAGCAGACCCTGGCCAACTGCTTGGCCGCGGTCGATGAGATATCTAGGTGACTGATGAGGCTGCTCCCAGAGCGGCGGCAGGGTGCGGCGAGACGGCCGCCAGCGGGCCAGCGAGGAACGAATTGACAACAGAAACGGCTGACGAAAGCTCTCGGCGCCGGGACCGGTGGAGCCGGTTCTCGCTCGCTGTGATGGGAGCCGGTGTGGCGTCCCTGACGGCGGCGGCGGTCCTCCTGATCCTGATCCTGACCGGCAGGGTGGATGACGGCGGATACAGCGGGCCCGGCACGACAACGGCCTTTGGCCCCAGCGTGTTCACGCAGCTGCCCACGGCGACTCCGCCGCCTCCGGAACCCACGCCCACGCCCCCGAGTGACGCCCCCGTCACTCGGCTCGCCATCCCCCGGTTCGAGGTGGACGCCCCGGTCGTCGTTCGCGGCGTGGACGCGGCGGGTGAGATGCAGACGCCGGATGGGCCCACGGACGTGGCCTGGTATGACTTCAGCGCCCATCCTGGATTTGGCAGCAACGCCGTCTTCTCCGCCCACGTGGACTACATCAACTACGGCCCGGCGGTCTTCTGGCACCTGAAGGACCTGGAACCGGCCGACCTAATCGAGGTCCGGCTGGAGGACGGTACGGTGTACCGGTACGGCGTCGTGTCGAAGGAACAGATCGACGCGGCGACGGCCGATATCGGCAAGATCGTCGGAAGGACGCCGAAGGAGGTGATCACGCTGATCACCTGCGGCGGCGAGTGGGATGCTCCGAACCATCAGTATCTCCAGCGGGTAGTCGTGCGGGCGGAGCCCATCGTGGACACCGCCGCCACTCCCGGGCCCGGGGCGGCGTTCGCGCCCTAGACAAGCTTACTCAACCACCACAGCTTCAGTCCGGCGAGCCAGGCGATGATCCTCGTCTGTCCTTTCGCGGGCGCGCGTCGCCCACGTCAGGTACTCGCGTGTCGCAGCCATTCTCTCCATCGTTCCATCAGGTTGCTGAGGATCTGCTCCACGAGTTCGTTGGACCAGAACTGATCCGAGTCATTGCCCCATGATCGTGCTTCTTTGATGAGTTCGACGTCCTCTTCTATCAGTTGACGTAACGCTCGGTTGATGACGTCGTCCAGAGGGCGACGCGCCACCGCCGCTTCCAGCGCGTCGAGCACGTCGAGCTTTTGTCTGAGCGGCCTGATCTCTAGAGCGACTTCCACAGGGATCTCCCCCTGATCCCAATCGCTGGGGAGCGGCTGTCGGACGGCGCACCTTATCGCTGCCTCCGTCCCAGGATGGTCGGCCGTGCAGCGGTCGATCAGCAGCGCCAGCTCGCGATCGACGTGCGCGCGACGTTCGGCCAGAAACTGTCGTTCGAGAGCGAGGAGATCGGGTTCCGAGCTCTCACGCGGCGGGCGCCCTGGCGGAGCGGGCACGAGGTGTCCGAACCGCTTGAGAAAGCCTGTATCCTCCTCGTGGCTTGGGGCGCCTGCTGGGGCGCCTGCTGGGGCGCCTGCTGGGGCGGCGAATCGCCGGTCTCGAATCACGATGACCCTCCTTCGGGGATCGTCTGGGGCGGCCGGCCGCGGACAGAGCATGCGTGGGAGCCGGCGCCCCAGTAGGCGGTCCTAGGGCAAAGACGCAAGAAGCCTGAGCTCGTCCGCAAGCACCCTGGTGATCAGGAAATTGTGCTTCACGTGAGCCCGGCCCGCTACTGCCAGCTCGTCGGCTTCTCTCGGGTTGCGCAGCAGCCGCAAAGTCTTCTCGACGCAGTCACTGGTGCTGTCGACAAGGTAGCCGCCGATGCCGCCCGGCATCTGCAGCGGTATGCCGCCCGCGCGCCCCGCGACGACCGGCGTGCCCTTCCAGAGTGCCTCCGACACCGCCAGACCGAACCCCTCACGGATCGACTTCTGCAGGACGACCTGAGAGGAGGACTGGAACGCGTTCACCTGGACGTTGCCAACGCCGGCGCAGTTTGTGAGCACGTGCATGTCCGGGTCACCCCTGGTCTCCGCCACGATCTCGCGGTAGACTTCCCAGCCCCCCGGGTCGTCCACGGGCATCTGGCCCAGAAGGGCGAGCTGCGTGCCGGGGACCTCCGCGCGAACCTGGCGATAGACGTCGATCACGCCCGACGGGTCCTTCCAGGCATCGAAACGGGAGACGTGGGTAATGAGCAGCTTGTCCAGGCGCACTCCCGTCCACTCGAGAATTTGCCGGCACAAGTCGACGCGCAGCTTGACGTTCTTTGGGCTCAGCGGGTCAATGCCGGGAGGCGTGAACACGATCCGCCGGTCGCGGAGCTGCTCGGGAACGAACGTTTCCATCGGGAACACCAGGCGGTCATAGTCGTCGATGAAGGGTTTGAGGAAAGCCAGAACCTCCTGGTTGCATTCGGACGCGTCCACGTGGCAGCGCCAGACCCAGGAGGCCTTGTCACGCTCTCGTAGGGAGCTGAGACCGACCGCGGGCGGATCGTGGACGATCACGTAGTCATAGGATTCCTCAAGAGCCCGCTCCGTCATCTCCCCGCAGTTGGTGAAGGCGGCCTTGGCCTCCGCCGTCAGATCGAATTCTGCGCCCTGGAAAGCGTTGTGGATACCCTGCGCGACGGAGAAGAAACCGGAGCCTCCTGGTATCGTCAGCCATTCGGCCTCCACGTCGAGGGCGCGGTAGAGGGGCACCAAGGATCGGAGGAGCGTGGCGACGCCGTTGCCGATGGCTGTCGCGTTGATCTGGGCCACTCGCGCCCCGCGCAGGGGCGCCGCCAACTCGCTCAGCTCAACCAGCGTCTTCCGGCCAACGATGGGCTCGTAGCGCTCCAGCGATACCTGCCCAAGGTCCATGCGTTGCAGCATCTGCCTGTCCGATGCGCTCATGACTCCTTCCCTCCCTTCTTCAATCTGCCGGGTGGCGCACCGCGGGCCCCAACCGTGGGTCCGGTTCACGCCGCCTGGCCGTTACCGCCCCTGGGCCGCTTCTGCTACCTAGCCTCGACCCGTCAGATGGAGGAAGGCCAGCACGAATTGGGCGAACACCCACACGACGAGATAGGCCGCCGTCACACAGATGATGGACCAGGCGATCCCGCCGAAGAGTGTCCACCAATCCACTCCGGGAAGCCCTGTCGGTACCATCGTTCTTCCTCCCTCCGCGCAGGCGGTGTCCAGAAGTGGCGTGTCTGGGCCATCCGTCTGCGCGCATCTCATGTTCATATGGTAGAGATCTGATATGCACCGCACGTCGATTTGACCTTTGGCGGCGTCAAGGTCGCGTGAAGGCCTGCTATCGATGCAGAAAAGGGCGGGTAGGCTGTGCCACGGCGCCGCCGCCCAGCGTCAAGGTGAGGGTGCGCGAAGAAGCGGCCGCGAAGGAGGCGGATGCGCGAAGGGCCGGGCCGCCGCGAGGCCCGGACGTATCAGCCCGGAGTCAATGAGCGTAGCGCCTCTGCGCCCCAGACACGGATGAAGCCCTGGCGTTCGAAAGCTCAACAGATGCGCGGCAACTGCTCGCCGCTCATCATGTCCACCACGCGCTCGCCGCCGATCTTCGTCTTGAGCACCACGACCCCCGCGTGCTCGGCCCCAACCCGTCCGATGAGTGCGGCCTTGCTGCCCAGGGGGTGCCGGCGCATCACGTCCAACGCGCGTGCTCCCTGCCCTTCGGCCACCACGGCCAGGAAGTTGCCTTCGTTGGCGACGTAGAGAGGATCGAGACCTAGTATCTCGCACACCCCCTCCACCTCGGTCGGGATGGGCAGAACGTCCTCGTCGATGAGGATGCCGACGCCGCTGTGCCTTGCCATTTCATTCAGAGCAGCGGAGACTCCGCCCCGGGTGGGGTCGCGCAGCATGTGTATGTCCAGGCCGGCCGTCGCCAGAGCCTCCACGAGGGGGTAGACCGAGGCTGTGTCACTCGCGATCTCGGTTTCCAGCTCGATTCCCTCACGCAGGGCCATGATCGCGATGCCGTGCAGCCCGATCGGACCGCTGATCAGGACCTCGTCGCCGGGACGCAGTCGGTGCAGGCCGACGTCCAGGCCGGGCAGCACCGTGCCTATGCCTGAGGTATTGATGAAGACGCCGTCCCCTTTCCCCTTCTCGACGACCTTGGTGTCACCGGTGATCACCTGTATCCTCGTTTCCGACGCTGCCTCGCGGATGGCAACGACGACGCGCCAGAGTTCCTCCATGGGGAGGCCCTCCTCCAGGATGAGGCCGCAACTGACGAAGAGAGGACGCGCCCCGCACATGGCCAGGTCATTTGCCGTGCCGTGCACGGAGAGACGGCCGATGTCGCCGCCCGGAAAGAAGAGCGGGCGGACCACGTAGGAGTCGGTGGAGAAGGCCAGGCGGCTGCGCTCCAGCGACAGCACGGCGCCGTCGTGCAGGTGCTCGAAGATTTGGTTCTCGAAGGAAGGGTGCAGCATCTTCTCAATGAGCTGCAAACTGAGGCGACCGCCGCCGCCGTGGGCCAGGAGGACGCGCGGATACTCACTGATCGGTATCGGACAATCGAGCTGGGTCATGGCTTCATCTTTCTTGCCGGTAGGCGTGGTAGGCCGCGCACGCCCCTTCGGAAGAAACCATGGGCGCCCCCAGAGGTCGCTCTGGGGTGCAATCCGTCCCGAACGCCGAGCACTCGGGAGGCTTCTTCACTCCCTGCAGGACGAGGCCGCTGATACACACGTCGGCCTCCCGGCACGCGAGCTCTTGGAGACCGAACGCGCGCGCCGCATCGAAGCGGGCGTATGCCTCGCGCAGTCGAAGCCCGCTCCGGGGAATGAGACCGATGCCCCGCCACTTGTGGTCCGCGACCTCGAAGACCTGACTCATAATCATCTGGGCCTGGCCGTTGCCCTCACGTCGCACGGAGCGCGCGTACTGGTTCTCCACTTCGTGGCGGCCTTCCTCCAACTGGGCGATCAACATGAGGGTGCCCTGGATCAAGTCCAGGGGCTCGAAGCCCGTGACCACGATTGGCACCAGACTCTCCCGGGCGATCTCCTCGTATTCGCAGTATCCGGTGACGGTGCACACGTGGCCCGGCGCCAGGAACCCTTGGACCTGGTTGTCCGGTGACTCGGCGATGAGCCGGACAGCGGGCGGAACCAGCACGTGGGAAGTGAGGACGAAGAAGTTGTCCAGGCCCTGCCGCTCCGCGAGCGCGACTGCCATAGCGTTGGCGGGGGCCGTGGTCTCGAATCCGATGGCGAAGAAGACCACGTTGCGCCCTGGGTTCTCTCGAGCGAGCTTGACGGCATCGAGGGGCGAGTAGACCATCCTCACGTCGCCGCCCTCCGCCTTCGCGCTCAGTAGGTCCTTCTCGGTGCCGGGGACGCGCAGCATGTCGCCGTAGGAGACGAAAGTGACATCCGGGCGGCCGGCCAGGGCGATCGCCTGGTCGATGGCCTCGACCGGCGTCACACAAACGGGACAGCCGGGCCCGTGGACGAGCGTGATCTCCTCCGGCAGCATCCGGTCGATGCCGTGGCGCAGTAGCGTGTGCGTCTGGCTGCCGCACACCTCCATGATCACCCAGGGCCGGCTTGCGACGGCCCTCAGCCGGCGCAGGAGCTTCCGGGCTGCCGGGGCGTCGCGGTACTCGTCCAGGTACTTCACGGGACCGCCTCCTCCAGCTCCTGCAGGAGCTGGAAGACGGACTGCGCCTCCTCCGCATCGATGACGCTCAGCGCGAAGCCGACGTGGACTACCACATAGTCCCCCACCCGGGCTTCCGGCACCAAGTCCAGGCTCACCTCGCGAACGACGCCTCCGAAGCTCACCCGGCCCTTGCGCAGGCCCTGTGCATCCTCCTCCGTCGATAGCAGTTCACCTGGGACGCCAAGGCACATTTCAATCCACCTTCGTTGCCCCCACCAGGATCTGACCCAATGCGATACCGCCGTCGTTTGGTGGCACGCGCTGGTGGGTGAACGGCCGGAATCCGGCCTCCTCGAGCCGGCGAACGACCCGCTCCGCAAGATACCGGTTCTGGAAACAGCCGCCGCTGAGCACGACTCTCTCGAGACCCGTCCGCCGAGCGACCTCCACGGCCAGCTCTGCCAGGGCGTTGTGGAAGCGCGCGCAGATGACACCAAGGTCCACACCGCGCTCGCGGTCATGGAGCACGGCGCGCACTAGCGGTTCCCAGTCGAAAACCGCGGGACCATTCCCATCCGAGCCTCGCAGGGATATGGGGTAGCTATCGTGTACTCCCTCCTGGACGGCGAACTCCAGCATCATGGCCGCCTGGCCCTCGAACGTGGAGACGGCCTTGAGTTCCAGAATGGCGGCCAACGCGTCGAAGAGGCGGCCGCAACTGCTGCATACGGGACTGTTCGAGCCGCGTGCCATCATCCGGGCCAGGAGATGGCGCTCCGTCCCGGAGAAGCCGGCCAGGAAGGGCCAGGACCGCTCCAGGACTGACGGGCCCTCCATCTCGTACAGCAGCCCGAGGGCGCTGCGTCGAGGTTCCTTCACGGCGCGCTCGCCGCCGACGAGCCGGAACGGGCGAAAGGTAGCGACGCGGCGGAAGCTGCGGGCGTCGCCGGCCAGGAACTCTCCGCCCCAGATGGTGCCGTCCTCGCCGTAGCCGGCGCCGTCCCAGATCACGCCCAGTGCCTCTCCGTCGAGCCGGTTCTCCGCCAGGCAGGAAGCCAGGTGGGCGTGGTGATGAAAGACCTCGATCACCGGCATGTCCAGCTCGCGGGCGTGCTGGCTGGAGAGATAGTCGGGATGGGCATCACAGATCACCGCCTGAGGCTTCACCTCGTACAGGCGCAGCAAGTCCTGGACTACCTTTCGAAAGGCGAAGAAGGCCTGTGCCGTCTCCAAGTCGCCTATGTGCTGGCTCAGAATCACATCGTGACCTCGGCCAACGGCGACGGTGTTCTTCAGATACGCCCCCAGCGCCAGTAGCGGCGGCAGGTTCGGCATCACGGTTACGGGCAGGGGCGCGTAGCCCCGCGCCCGCCGCAAGACCACCTCCCGGCCAAGCTGCACCGACACCACCGAGTCGTCCACGTATCGTTCGATCGGGCGGTCATGCACGAGAAAGCAGTCGGCGATGCCGCTTAGAGTGGCCACCGCCTCTCCCTCATCGGTGACGATGGGTTCGTCGTGACGGTTGCCGCTGGTCGCGACCACGGGGAAGGACAACTTCTCCATGAGCAGATGATGCAGCGGGCTGTAGGGCAGCATCACTCCCAGGAAGGGGTTGTCGGGTGCCACAGAGGGTGCCATCGCGGCCGGCGGCCGGCGGCGCGCGAGCACAATGGGACACTGCGGGGACAGCAGAAGCCGTTCCTCCATGGCTGAGATCTCCACGAGGGAGCGGGCGCTCTCCAGGTCGGGGCACATGAGGGCCAGCGGCTTCTCTTCCCGGCACTTGCGGGCTCTGAGGCGCGCCACGGCCGGCTCGTTGCGAGCGTCCACCAGGAGCTGGAAGCCCCCGATCCCTTTCATCGCCAGGATCTCGCCGCGCCGTATCGCGTCCGCCGCCTGCCTCAGAGCCACGCCCCGCTCGCCGAGAGGAGCGCCCGTACTGTCCCACAGGACGAGCTGCGGGCCGCAGACGGGGCAGGCGTTGGGCTGGGCATGGAATCGACGGTCTTCCGGATCCTTGTACTCACCCGCGCAACGCTCGCACATCGTGAACCTCTGCATCGTGGTGTGGCGCCGATCGTAGGGCAGCGCCTGGATGATGCTGAAACGCGGCCCACACAACGTGCAGTTCGTGAAGGGATAAGAGCGGCGACGGTCCGCAGAGGAAGAGATCTCCTGCCGGCAGAGATCGCAGGTGGCGATGTCGGGCAGGATCAGGGCCTGTTTGTCGCCTCCGTTGTCGCTTCTGGCGATCCGGAAGTCCGCGTATCCGACGGGCTCCAGGACCGAGCACTCGAGGCTCTGAATGAAAGACAGCGGTGGCTTTTCCGCCGGCAGGCGGAGCAGGAACCCGTCCAGGCTCTCCTTCGGTCCTTCCACCTCGATGAAGACACCCTGGGGGCTGTTCTTTACCCATCCTCCCAGGCTTTGCTCCCGCGCGAGGCGATAGACGAAGGGACGGAAGCCCACGCCTTGCACGACGCCTCTGACGGCCATCCGTAGCCGCCGCATCCTAGGTCTCCATTTCCAGGTGTCGGATGGTGCAGCCGCTATCGCCTTCCAAACGAACGTGCGGGGAGCCACAGTAGGGGCACTGCGCCGGTAGGAAGTAGGCATCCCACTCCTTGTCCGACGGAGGGGAGTGCCGGGTGCGCCGTCGACAGTCCGAGCAGATCACGAACGGCGACGTCTTCACCACGCGGACTGCCGCGTCGCCTGCCGTCCCTTCTTTCAGGGCTTCGCTCAACCAGAAACGCAGGCGCTCGGCGCTGCAGTGCGACAGTCCCCCGACCTCGATTTCGACGTCTAGGACACGCCGGGCACCTGCGCGTTGCGCTTCGGCCTTCACCTGCTCGGCAATGTCCTGCGCAAGAGCGAAGTCATGCATCGCAGCCGTCCAGTAATACCCGCTCCACCCGATCAACAAGAGCGGGCATTTCCGCCTCGAGCCGGGGAGAGAGACCGGGCCTGATAGTGTAAGGGTCTTCGATTTCGATGCCCAGGACTTGGACCTCGCGGGGCATCTCCATGCTCAACGCCTCCGCCAGAGCGAGCACCTCCGGCAGGCCCGCATAGTGCGACGAGGGGTTGAGCGGGAGTTCTGTCAGCGACGCGGTTTCCAGACGGTGCAGGTGGCCGGGGTTCCCATGCCCCGTAACGGCGCTATCGATGATGTAGGCCCGATCGAAGCCGTGAAGATAGTCGAGGAGCGCAAGGCCCGCGGTAGCGGCGGTCTCGAATTCGATCCCGGCCAGCGAGGACCGGCCGCGGAGCTCCTGAACGATACGGAGCCCCACTCCATCGTCGCCCAGGAGGTCATTCCCCAGGCCGAGCACCAACGTCCGCTGCATTCGACAAGCCTCCGTGGCTCACCTCTTGGATGACGTGTCCCTCGGCGTCCCAGACCCGCACGAGGAGCGGCATCTGCCCGGGGATGGCATGGGTGGCGCAGGCGTGGCAGGGGTCGTAGGCCCGGAAGGCCATCTCGACCATGTTGAGCAGGCCCTCGTCTACGGAGCCGTTGTCCGCCTTGACCATCGCCTTCGCCGCCTTGTCCACCGACATGGCGATACGAGCCGCGTTGTTCTGTGTAGCTACGATGAGGTTGGCCTTGGTAAGCACACCTCGCTCGTCGGTCTCGTAGTGGTGGAAGAGGGTGCCCCGGGGCGCCTCCACCACCCCCATGCCACGGCTCGGCGTGGCTGAGGGCAGCCGGCGCACCTCGGGATCGGCAAGATCGGGGTCTTTCGCCAGCTCCAGGAAGCGCTCAGCCGCATAGATCATCTCCACGATTCGGGCCCAGTGATTGGCGAGCGTCTGATGTACGGGCCGACCGCCCAGCGTCTCATACATCTGCTGGAAGGCCTCCTGCGCTTTGGAGGTGGCCAGCGAATCAGACGCATTGAGGCGGGCCAAGGGGGCGACGCTGTAGACGCCGCTATCGGGCCCGTCCTCGAACCCGTGCCATCCCACATTCTTGAGGAACATGAACTTCACGTAGGTCCACGGCTCCACGTGCTCCGCCACGTGATCTATGTAGTCGCGAACGTGGAACTTGACGAACTCCTTGCCGCTGGGGTCCACTACGCGCAACTGGCCGTCGTAGAAGTTCTCCCGGTTCTGCTCGTCCACGAGGCCCATGTAGTACGTACGGTGGGTGTAGGCCTCGGACAGAACGAGTTCTTTGTACTCATCATTGGCCAGCACCAGATCCTGGAACGCCTTGAGCGTGAAGAGGGCGAAATCCACCCCCTTCTCCGCCACCGCGATGAATTCCTCCTGTTCCCCCTGTTCGACCGCCCGGGAGACGCCGCCGGGAAGGCCGAGGACCGGATGTATCGCCTTCCCGCCCAAGCGGGTCATGATCTCCCGCAGTTCGCGCCGCATGGCGATCACCTGTCCGGCGACCTCCAGGCCCATGCGCTGAACGACTCCCAGGATGTTTCGTTCCGCCTTGGGGGCCTGGGGTCCGACGATGAAGTCCGGGCCGCCGAGGAAGTAGAAGTGGAGCGCGTGGTCCTCCAGCATGAAGATGTTGTAGTACATCTCCCGAATCCTCTTCGCGGCGGGGGGCGGTTCCACCTGGAAGAGGTCGTCCAGAGCCTTGCTGGCCGCCATGTGGTGGGCCGTGGGGCAAACGCCGCAGATCCGGGAGGTGATCTGGGGCATGTCCTCGGCCAGGCGTCCGACCGCGAACTTCTCGAAGCCCCGGAGCTCCGGAACGACGAAGTAGGCGCGGTCGACCTCCCCGTCCTCGTTCATGAAGATCTCAATGCGCCCGTGTCCTTCGAGTCTGGTGATCGGGTCGATGGTGATCTTGGTCATGCGGGGTTCCCTTTCGATTGGGCCAGCGCCCTGCGCCTCAGTAGAGAGGCGGGGAGACTGTATCGATAGAAGGTCCCTACCACGTCCGGTATCTTTTCGACTGCCGCCTCCAGGTCCGCCTCCTCGTTGAAGTCCAGCAGGGAGGCGATGGCCGAGAGCCCCTTGGCGCCATAGTCCTGCACCCGGTCCATTGGGCCAAAGCATCCCGTGCAGGGCATGTGGGCCTTCACGCAGAGCGCCTCACAGCCGCCCCGAGTGACGGGCCCCAGGCAGAGAATACCTTGGGCCAGGAGACACTTGTCCGGCTCCGGCGTCACCTCGTGGACACGCCTGATGTCGGTCAGCGCGGGTTTCTCCGGCTTCGTCTCGTTGAGCTCGCACTCGTGGCAGAGGGCCCGCGAGCCGGCCAGCACCGACCCCTTGGCTGGTAGCTCGCCCGTCAGGAGCGCGTTCAGCGCGTCACCGATCACCTTCGGCGTGGGCGGACATCCCGGAACGTAGTAGTCCACGTCGACGACCTGGTCGAGGGAGCGGACCGTGTCCCAGAACTCCGGCAACTGCACTTCCCCCTCAGGGACGCTCGCCTCCTCTTGAGGCACGCTCCCGTCACCCTGCTCCAGGGTGGGGGCGTCGTGATAGACGTACTGGAAGATGCTCTCCCTGTCCCACAGATTGGCCAGGCCGGGGATGCCGCCCAGATGCGAGCAGGAGCCAAAGGCGAGGAGCAACTGTGACTTGTCGCGCAGCAGTTGGGCCATCTCCTCCTGCTCTGAGAAGCGGATGGCACCGTTGATGAAGGTGGCCGTGATCTCGCCATCGCCCAGGGCGGCCACGTCCTCCTTCTTGAAGTCCAGGGCCACCGGCCAGAACACGATATCGACGGCCGCGACCACATCCAGGATCTTCTCGGCCAAGTCGACGACGGCCTCCTCGCAGCCGCCGCAACTGGCGCACCAGTACAGAGCGACTTTGGGCTTAGCCAACGGTGACCACCTTTCTACTGGGCATCTCGGAGACCGGCTGGCGCGGCCCGAGGCGACGCAGGTCTTCCACCATCTCGTCCACCACCTTCTTGAGCTTGTCGGCCTCAGAGGCCGAGATCCACTCCAAGCGTAACCGCTCCTCCTCAATGCCCAGGTCGGCGGCCAGCTTCTTGAGCAGGGCGAATCGCCGCAGCGCCTTGTAGTTGCCCTCCTGGTAATGGCAGTCCCCGGGGTGGCAGCCGCCGATGAGGACGCCGTCGGCGCCCCACCGGAACGCGCTCAGCACGAATTGAGGGTCGACGCGGCCGGAGCACATCACCCGGACGAGCCGGACGTTGGGGGAATACGTCATGCGCGACGTCCCCGCCAAGTCCGCCGCCAGGTAGGTGCACCAGGTACACACGAAGGCCATGATGGTCGGCTCGAAGTCACCGTCACGCATTGGTCAACACTCCATGGATCTCTTCCAGAATCTGCTCATCGTCGAAGAGGTGCTGGTGGAGAGCGGCGCTGGGACAGGCGGCGACGCAGACACCGCAACCCTTGCAGAGCGCCTCGTTCAGCACCGCCACCTCGCGCTCCTCGTTGAAGTCGAGTGCGCTGTACGGACAGAGGCCGATGCAGGTGCGACAACCGGAGCACGCCTCCTCGATGATATAGGCCGTGTTGGGCTCCAGCTCCATGAAGCCCTTGTCGACGAGCGCCAGGGCTTCGCCGGCCGCGGCCTGTCCCTGGGCCACGCTGTCCGGGATGTCCTTGGGGCCCTGACACGCTCCGGCCAGGAAGACGCCGTCGGTCAGAGTGGAGATGGGCGCCAGCTTGGGGTGTTTCTCCAGGAAGAAGCCGCCCTGGCTGCAGGAGATCCCGAACTGCCGGCGCACCTCGTCCGCGTCCGCGCGCGGTTCCATGCCCACCGCCAGGATCACCATGTCGAGTGGGACGCGCCGCACCACTCCGGTGAGGGTGTCCTCCACCTGCGCTATTAGGTGTCCCTCCTCCTCGGGAACGTGTGGCGAGTCCGTCACCACCGCCACCCTGCCCCGGATAAAGTGCGTACCCTCCTCCATGAGCCGGTGGTAGAACTCCTCGTAGCCCTTGCCGCCCGCCCGCATGTCGATGTAGAAGTTGTAGACCTCCGCTCCTGACTTCTCCTTCACCAAATGGGCGAGCTTGAGCGACGCCATGCAGCAGACGCGAGAGCAGTAGATGTTGTAGTTGGTGTCGCGCGAGCCGACGCAGTGGATGATGCCCACCCGCTCGGGTGTGGACCCGTCCTTGAGAAGGACCTGACCGCCGGTGGGGCCGCTGGCATTGGCAAGTCGCTCGAACTCCAGGCTGGTGATGACGTTGGGCAGCCTGCCGTAGCTGTAACGCGGAATGCGACGGGCATCGAACGGCTTGAAGCCGGTCGCCAGGATGGCCGCTCCTACCTTCAGGTTGACGATGCGGTCCTCCTGGTCGAAGTCGATTGCGTCCAGCGGGCAGAACTTCTGGCACGCCTTGCACTTCCCGTCCTTCGTGAAGTAGACGCAGCGTTCCCGGTCCAGCACGGGATAGCGGGGCACCGCCTGCGGAAAGGGCGTGTAGATGACCGGTCGGTTGCTCATCCCAAGGTCGAATTCGGAGGGAACGTTCTTCCAGGGGCACTTCTCCACGCAGAGCCCGCAGCCGTTGCACTTCTCCTCGTCCACATAGCGGGCCTTCCTGCGCACGCGCACCTCGAAGTTGCCGACGTAGCCGGATACCTCGTCCACCTCGCTGTAGGTCAGGAGTTCGATGTTCGGGTGCTGGCCTACCTGCACCATCTTCGGGGTGAGAATACATGCGGCGCAGTCCAGGGTGGGGAAGGTCTTGTCGAACATGGCCATGTGGCCGCCGATGGATGGCTCCCGCTCCACCAGGTAGACCTTGCGGCCGGCCTCGGCCAGCGTGAGGGCTGCCTGGATGCCGGCGATGCCGCCTCCCAGCACCAGGACGTCCGGATGGATGGGCACGCGCTTGCGCTCCAGCGGCTCGTGCAGAGCCACGCGGCGCACGGCCCCGGCCAGCAGCGCCTTGGCCTTTTCCGTAGCATCCTCATCGTTCTCGGTCACCCAGGAGACGTGCTCCCGGATGTTGACCTCGTGGAAGAAGAAGGGGTTGGTGCCGCCTTCCTCCGTCGTTCGTCTGAAGGTCGCCTCATGCATCAGAGGGCTGCAGGCCGCCACGACCACGCGGTTCAGTCCGTGCTCCCTGATGTCCTGCTTGATGAGCTCCTGACCCGGATCGGAGCACATGAACTTGTACTCTTTGGCCACCGTGACGAAGGGCAGCCCCGCGGCGAACTCGACCACGTCGTCCACGTTCACCTTGCCACCGATGTTGGTGCCACAGTGGCACACGTAGACGCCAATCTTGGGGGCGCCGTTTCTCTGGATCACAGTCAGCACCTCCTTATGCCCGGACGAGCGCCGCGGGCGGCGGAACGAAAAGCCTCTGCAATCCCAGCTTCTTATCCGGAATGCCCATCGAGAGTCCCAGGAGCTGGGTGAAGTAGAGCACGGGCATTCTCACGTCCTCGGCGAAGCGCCCGCTGACGGCACCCTGGTAGGCCTCAAGGTTGAACTGGCACAACGAACACAGTGTCACTATCAAGTCCGCCTCAAGGCGCTTCGCCTCGTGCAGCAAGCGATAGACCAGGCGCCTGCCCACTTCCTCGACGGTCCCGGTGAGAGATCCGCCGCAGCACCGCGTCCGGAGCGGGTAGTCGATGGCCTCAATGCCGAGAGGGCTGAACAGCTCCTCCATCCGGCTTGGGAAGCGCCATTCCTCGGGGGTCCCGTAGGGGCGGCTGTAGAGGCAGCCATAGTAGCACGCGATGCGCACGCCGTTGATCTCTCGCCTGACGTGCTTCTTGATCTCTTCGGTGCCGATGTCTTCGATGAGTACGTCCAGCGGGTGACGAACGGCTACGTTTCCCTCGTAGGCCAGACCCATGTCGCGGAGAGCTTCCAGAACCTTGCTCATGAGATCGGGATAGCGCGCGCGGTAGTCGTCCACGCGCCTCAGCACGAAATAGCAGGCGTTGCATGGCGCTAGGAGGTCTTGCAGCTTCTGCTTTTCGGCCAACGACAGGTTGCGCGCCGCCAGCGCCAGAGCTTGGGTCTGGTCGATGCCCATGTAGGCGGTGGCTCCGCAGCAGTTCCAGTCGTCCAGCTCCTCAAGTTCGTGGCCCAGTTCCTCAAACACGGCGGTCAGGGACTCCGCGCCGTGCTTGCCGGTGCCCTTCAGCGAGCATCCCGGGTAGTAGGTGTAGCTCATGGCTTCGCCTCCTGAACTCTGCGGAGAAGATTATCCAGGGCCTTGGGATCGCGTATCCGCTCATGCCGTAACTCAAACCGCCCGGTCCTGAGCAGCTTGAGACCGATGGGGGCCATCTTCAACAGCTTGAGGGGGTTGGTCCGCAACGCGAGGCCAAGCACCACGGCCATCTCGTTGTTGCGGCCTGACGCCTTCACATTCCTCAGGAACTCCTGGGCCAGCACGGGGATGGGGAACCCGCGTGGGTGGGTGCCTTCCTTGATCGCCAGCCGCTTCAGTGCGTACATCACGTCGGTGATGTGGATGCCCGCCGGGCAATTGACCGTGCAGGAGTAGCAGGAGGCGCAGAGCCAGACTGTGCGGCTGTGCAGCGCCTCGTACTTGAATCCCTCCCGCACCATGTTGATGAGCCGGCGGGGTGTGTAGTCCATGAACGGCGCAATGGGACAGATGCCGCTGCAGGAGCCGCACTGGAGACACCCGAAGATGCCTTCGCCGCCGGGGATGGAGGCCACCTCATAGGCGAAGCCCCGGTCCAGCTCGCCCTCGTACGTGATGCTGCCCTGAAGCAGCGGTGGTGCGGCCATGCCTCACCTCCTTCTACTCGTAGCGGCGGCGGTGTTGTCGCCGCGTCGCCGAACAGTTGCCGAATGCTCAGCTCGCACGTTCGGTATCAGCGCGGAACTCATGCGCTGGTGAAGAGCCGGTGACCTCTGGCGTTCATGTTGGGCGGGCCGCCGTGCCGGGCGGAGCGGAGCATTGCAGCATTCCCTGCCGAATCCATGGTGAGCGGAGTCCCTAGACTCACGTCCGATGCTCCCTACTTGTCTCGGTGCCTGTCCCAGGGACCTGAATAGGCGTACTGGAGCGCGTGCGCGTTCCCCATTACTGATCCTCTCTCCGAATCTCTGCGTCCCTTCGTCAGCCCTCATCGGCTACCCCTGATGCGGGTCGGGCTGCACGCGCCTGCGGGCCGGCGGGCTTTGCCTGCCGCCTTCGCCGCTAAGCGCCGCTCTCCGCGCGGGTCTTCCCGAACGGCGCTCCCCGTCCCCCGGCAAGGCAGGCTTCAGCATCGCAAGGAGAACACCCGGGTCGAAGGGCTTGCCCAGGAAGTGATTGCCGAGAGATCCATACTGGACGGTCGCCTCCTGCCTGTCGAGGGCGGTTATCGCCACCCAGGCAGGAGCATTGCGCTCGTCCTTCTCGCGCAGCCGGTCGAGGATGGCTCCGCCCTGCCCGTCCGGGAGCGTGAGGTCAAGGATCACGGCGTCGGGGGACTCCTGTTCCAGGGCCAAGAGGGCCTCCGCCCCGTACGTCGTCTCCACGACCTGGAATCCGGAAGTGCTCAAGAATATGCGGAGCATTCTGGCGACGGCCGGATCATCCTCCACCACCAGGGCCGTCGGAGTCCGCTTGTTGGGAGTTCGCATGGCACGCATCCCGATTCTGAGCGTAGCCGCAGGAGATGCACCGCTCGTCAACTCAGGGACCGGCCATGTTCAGGACACGTGAATGCCTGGCGTCCATTCGAAGTGCCCCGGGCCAGACGCGCACACCGGATCCATGTCTCGGCCTCCTTCGCCTCGCCGCCGCTACCGGGGAAGCGAGAACAACCTCGTCCCTGCCGGTCAGATGGTTTCCGCACTGGATACAGGCGACGTAGGACCCGAACTTGTCACTCTCTTCAAGGAGATCACCGCCGCATCGTGGACAGCTTCTCAAGTACAACATGGCTCACGCCTCCAACTGCGACGATAGGAGCCCCGCAGGTGCCGGGGGCCAATCGCCTCGGTCGCCGAGTTCCTAGGTAGGAGACCATGCATCCGATTCGCTCCCTCTAGCAAGGGTGGCTTCCATGTCCAGCGTAGGTCCTGGCCGTGAGTGACTCGTGATCGTGAAGGACTTCGAAAGAAAGGAATTGTGAATGCTACGGCGGAGTGCAGGGAGGGCACCGAAGGCCGGGGCGGCGGGCGCAGCGGGTCGTGTGGGAGTGGGTTTCCCTAGGCTTCCGCTTTCGGCATGCGATAGCCGACCTGCGGCTCGGTGAAGACGTAGCGAGGGTGGCGCGCGTCATCGCCCAGCTTGCGGCGCAGGTTGCGGATGAAGGAACGGATCAACTCGGTCTCCCCAGAGTAGTGCGGACCCCAAACGCGGTGAAGGATCTGGTCGTGAGTCAGCACTTGCCCGGCGTGCGATGCGAGCTCGTAGAGGAGCTTGTACTCGGTCGCTGAGAGTGAGACAGGCTGCCCGCTCACCGTCACCCGCCGCTCGACGAAGTTGATGGTTAGATCGCCCAACACGAAGGGTGCGCGCACCTCCGTGACGTCTGGCATCACGCGGCGTCTGAGTGCGGCGGCCATGCGGGCCACCAGCTCTGACGGCGAGAAAGGTTTCGTGATGTAGTCATCCGCCCCTGCGACGAGAGCGCGGACTGCGTCCTCCTCTTTGTCGCTCGCCGTGAGGAAGATGACCGGAACACCGGAGAACTCGCGGAGCTTCTTGAGCAGGTCGTGTCCGCTTGCATCAGGAAAGAAGAGGTCGAGCAGCACGAGGTCAGGCTCCTTGAGTTCGACGAGTTCCGGAACCTCCGCGGGGTTGGCGGTGACGTCCACTTGGTAGCCCGCATCCTGCAGCGCCCGCTGCAGGAAACGGAGAATCTGGGGGTCGTCATCGACGGCCAGTATTCGCGTCCGCTCGCCGGGCCGGCTCACCTTGCCTACGTGCGCGGCCCTGCGCGTCGGCTCGGGCGCCGGGAGAGCGCCCTCCTTGGCCGCAATCGGCAGCGTGAAGCTGAAGGTGGAGCCCTTTCCCTGGCCGGCGCTTTCCGCCCAGATGCGCCCGCCGTGGGCCTCCACAATGCCCTTGCAGATGGCAAGCCCCAGCCCTGTGCCCTGCAGGCCCAGCCCCTGCCGTTCGTGGACCCGGGAGAACTTCTTGAAGAGGTGGGGCAGCTTGTCTGCGGGGATGCCGCGGCCTCGGTCGCGTACGTGTACGGTCACCAGGGAATCCCCGCGGTCCACCGCTATCGTGATCGCGTCGCCTTCGCGAGAGAACTTGGCCGCGTTGCTGATGAGGTTTGACAGTACCTGGACGACGCGCCGCTGGTCGGCTTCGACGGCGGGAAGGTCATCAGGGACCTGGATCTGGATCTCGTGCTGGCTAAGGCTGCGGGCGGACGTTTCCCGGATCTCCTCCAGAACGGTACACAGATCCATCGGCTCCGCGCTGACCGCGAGCGAGCCCGCCTCGATGCGGGTCATGTCCAAGAGGTTGTTAACCAACTCCGCCACTCGGTCGGCCTGCTCGTCGATGATCTCGAACAGCTCCCGAGCCTGCACAGCGTTCATGGAATCACGCCCGGCCAGGCCCATCGCCGCCGAGCCTTTGATGGCGGTGAGAGGGGTCTTCACCTCGTGGCTGACTATGCCCATGAACTCGCTGCGGAGCTTCTCCAACTCTTCCAGCGGTGTGATGTCCTGGATGATCACAATGGCCCCGGCAACCTCACCTGTGGGACCAAGGATCGGTGCGGCGGTCACGAGAGCGGGAATGGAGCGGCCGTCAGCGAAGAGGAACCGCATCTCCTCGGCGCGCACCGTTTCCCCTCGAAAGAGGGCCCGCTTGATCGGAAGTTCCTCGCTGGGAAAGTCGGTGCCATCGGGGCGGCGACGAGCGGCTCCTTGGTCGAGCATCTCCAGGGGGTCGCCCGGCTTGTACGAGGAGTCGGTGATTCGCTCGGCTTCCCGATTCACCAGCACCAGGCGTCCGCCGGCGTCGGCAACGACGATGCCGACGGGGGATGTCTGGACCAGCGTCTCGAGACGCCGGTGCTCCTGCTCGGAAACGGCCTCAGCCAGCTTCCGCCTGGTGATGTCCCGAATCACATTTGCGAACCCACGGAGATCCCCGGCCTCGGTCCGCATGGCCACAATGACAACACTGGCCCAGAACTGGGAGCCGTCTTTGCGCAGGCGCAGCGCCTCATCTGTGAGCCTGTCGTTCCTCGCTGCTTCCTCGAGCTGCTCTTGGGGCTTGCCGCGCTCGATGTCTTCCTTGGTATAGAAGCAGGAGAAGTGGCGGCCGATGATCTCGTCCGCCTTGTATCCCTTGATCCGTTCGGCCCCCGAGTTCCAGCTAATGATGATTCCTTCCGGATCGAGCATGAAGATCGCATACTCGGTCATGCCATCGATCAGGAGCCGGAAATGCTCGTCGATGTCGCGCAGGGCTTCTTCCCTTCGCGTGCGTTTCGGCGTCATTCTCTGTATCTCAATTCGCGTTGCTCACGCACAATGGGGCTGCGGTGCGTCGTGAGCAGTGTCTCCGCCTGGTCCGCAGGGTGGCGGCCGTATGATGCCCTCGCGCGCGACGATGCCATGTGCCGATAGAATTCTAGGTGGCCGTCGCGGCTACCGTCAAACTGTTTCCGGCCGACCTTGGGGCGTGGCAGCCAATCACACGGAACCGCCTTCGGTGGACGGAATCGCCGGTGGGCCGATTGCACACTGAGAACGATACTCGGTCTCCACGAGGCGACTCGGCAGTCATTGACGCCGGCCGGAGGGCGGTGCTATCTTCGAGTCTGTAGAAATCGGGCGCGATCGCTCGCGCGATCGGGGATGCTCTTCAGCTTGGACGATGTCATGAATCCGCGCTCAACCTCCACCGGACCCGGGCCTTCAGGCAGCGATTCGACCGAACAGCTTCACGTGCTGATCGTGGACGACGACCGGCGATTGCTGGCGGCGCTGCAACGGGGCCTGTCGCTGCGTGGTTTCAACGTCGGGCTGGCGCGTGACTCCGGCGAGGCGCTCGGCTACCTTCGGGGCCAATGGCCGGACATCATCGTTTTGGACATCATGATGCCCGGGATGGACGGTCTCAGCCTGTGCCGGCTGGTGCGGGAGACGGAGAACACGCCCATCCTCATGCTCACCGCCCGCGACAGCGTCCCCGACCGGGTTGCCGGGCTGGAAGCGGGGGCTGACGACTACCTCGTGAAGCCCTTCGCCTTCGACGAACTCGTCGCCCGCATACAGGCTCTGCTGCGGCGGAGCCGCCCGAGCGCGCCGACCACGGAGCGCGTATCCTACGCTGATTTGACGCTCGATCGAAAAGCGTGGACCGTCGTTCGTGGAGAGGAGCAACTGGTGCTTACCGCAACTGAGTTCCGCCTGTTGGAGCAGTTCATGCGGTCGCCCGAGCAGGTCCTGACCAGGGAAGAGCTGCTCACAGGCCTCTGGGGCGAGGATTCTCCGGTCGAGTCGAACGTGATCGACGTTCACGTGGCGAACCTGCGCCAGAAGCTGGAGGCCGGGGGCCGGCCCCGTCTCATCCAGACTATCCGAGCGGTGGGCTACATGCTGAAAGAGGAGGAATGAGTGCCGCTACGGTTCCGCCTTACCCTCGTGTACCTGGTGCTTCTGGCCGGGGCGCTGGGGGGACTGAGCCTGGCGTTGTACCTTGTCACGGCGAGCAGGATCTCCAGCAGCGTAGACGACAAACTGAGGGTGCAAGGAGAGGCCGTAGTCACGGCCCTGGAGCCCATAGAAGGGCCGCTGGCCTGGGAAGACCTCCGCGAGAACCAGCGGCTGAGACTGGAAAAGGAAGCATCCTCCGGCGCCATCTTCCAGGTGCGGGATCTTGCGGGAGGAGTGGTCTATTCGTCCTTCCCTTCCGGTAGCCTCGACCTCCCACTGCCGGAGATCACCGCGCTAGAGGACCGCAGATTCGTCACCGCCATCGTGCGCGGTGACCGTTTTCGAATTCAGTACTTGCCGCTCACCTCGTCCGACGGCGAATTGGTCGGAAGCATGGTGGCTGGGCAATCGCTCGCCGACACCGATGCGGCACTGCACCTAGTCCGCAATATTCTGATCTTCGGGGGTGTGGGCGTCTTGCTCGCGACCAACGTGCTGGCCTATATTCTCGCGGGGCGCGTGCTTGAGCCCGTGCGGCGCGTTTCCCGACTGGCGAGGGACATTGAGCGGACGGCCGACTTCAGCCACCGGGTGCCGGCCTCCGCCGCAGGCGACGAAATGGCGGAACTGACCGCCACCTTCAACTCCATGATCGAGCGGGTGGAGCGAATGCTCGAATCACAGAAGGCCTTTCTTGCCGACTCCTCCCACGAGCTGCGCCGCCCGCTGACCGTTCTGCGCACGAATATCGCCATCCTGCGCGACCCTTCCCTGCCGGTCGAGGAGCGCAAGGTCTGTCTGGAAGAGATGCGCGCTGAGGCACAGGCGATGAGCAGCCTCCTGTCGGACCTCCTTCTCCTCTCACGCGAGGGGCGGGAGGAGATCGCCAGGACCCCTGTGGACTGGTCGGCGCTCTGCGAGCAAACTGTCGCCCGCCATCGGGCCCGTGATAACCAGCATCAGCTGGCGGCGAAGATAGGAGACGGAGCGTGGGTAAAGGGTGATGAAAACCGGCTGAGGCAGATGCTCCAGAACCTCTTGGAGAACTCCGCCGAGTACACACCTCAGGGGGGCGACATCGAACTCGACCTTCGCCTCACGGACGGCCTAGCCCGGCTGGAAGTCCGGGACACCGGCATTGGCATCTCGCAGGAGGATCTGCCCCAGATCTTCGATCGGTTCTATCGGGGGGAGGATGCTCGTGTTGTCCGTAGCGAGGGAACCGGACTCGGCCTCGCAATGGTGAAGTACATAGTCGAGGCCCACGGTGGCTCTGTGGGAGTGACCAGCGAGCTTGGACACGGCACTACGTTCGTGGTGAACCTTCCTCTGGCGGGAGATGATGCGTCCTAACTGACCCCCACCTTCATTAGTTCTTTCAGTTGTACTCGGCTTTCCTTAGCGCCGCTCTTGTCTCGCCTTAGCCGTAACCGTAGCTCTGTCTCGGCGTACTTTTGCCTCTTTCTCATTGCAATCTTGCCCGCGTTTCATGCGACCTCGACCGAGATGTGAGATTCTTGATCCTGGAGCGCTCGTTTGTGCTCCCGCTCACAAACGTTTGCGAGCAACAGGAAAAAGGAATAGGCCGCCGATGCTGGTACCACCGGCGGCCCCAGAACGCGAGCCCCATGCGTCGAGGTTCGCTGCGCCTATCGTAACGTGGCCGGCCAGCGTGCGCAAGCCTACCACCCGCAGGGACCGGAGCTACGTAGAAGAAACGTATTGAGCGGCGAGTAGGTCGCCTGACAGGGAGAGGCTGATGACGAGGATCGGAGCACCGGGAACAGAAATCGGCGAACTGACTCGGGAGGACCAGGCGCTCATAAGACAGGCGGTGGCCCCAGCCGCACCAGGGCGCTTGGGAGTTCTGGGACCGGCTGCGGAGGCGCTGGGCCTGAGCGGCATTGTCTTCTTGGTGGGAGCGCTCGCGATACTAGCCGTCCTGGTTGCGGCCGCAGCGGGTGTTATCCCCGGGCCGAACGTCGTCACAATGACGGTCTACCTCCCCGTCGCGGATCAGAGCATAAATGTTCTCATGGTAGTGAGCGCGGGGTTTGCCGTCGGAATCCTCTCGGGCATGACCGGGGTCGGTGGGGGCTTTCTCATGACCCCGCTGCTCATGACCATCGGAGTGCCTTCCGCGGTGGCGGTCGGAACGGACAGTACGCAGATCGCGGGGACAGGCTCGTCAGGCGCGCTGGCGCATTCACGGCTGGGTAACGTCGACGTCAAGCTGGGGCTAACCATTCTGGTCGGGAGCCTCGTTGGCGGCACCGTCGGCGTACAGGTTGTGCGGATGCTGCGCGAGATGGGCAACTTCGACTTCTGGGTGCGCGTGGTCTACATCGTCATGTTGGCGGGCGTGGGCATTCCGATGTTGCGGGAGTCGATTCGGATATGGATGCGCAACGCGCGAGGCCAGGTCCCGGTATCCATTCCCGTTGGAAGCTCGGAGGATCCGCAAGGCAGTACTGGGGACAAGGGAGGGGTGGACGGGACAAACGGGGCCGGTCGCTTCTCAGCCAACTGGCCACTGCAAACGGACTTCAGGAAGTCGGGGATGCGGGCGTCGTTGTTGTTTCCTCTGGCGCTGGGTCTGGGAATCGGTGTTCTGACTGCGATCATGGGCGTCGGGGGCGGCTTCATCATGGTACCGGCAATGATCTATGTGCTCGGCGTTCCCACGCATGTGGCTGTGGGAACAAGCCTGTTCCAGATAGTGCCGACGTCGGCCAACGTGGCATTCCAGCAGGCCATTACCAACCACAACGTTGATGTGCTGCTGGCCATGCTGCTGATGATCGGCGCGGCCATCGGCGCCCAGGTGGGAGCTCGGATGAGCGGCCGGCTGGAGGGCTACCAGTTGCGAACCTTCCTGGGCATCATCGTGCTGCTGGTGATGGTAAAGCTGCTCCTTGACCTGCTGCTGGCGCCGGGCAGTCAATTCGGGCTGGCCGTGATCAGTGGAGGAGGTTTCTAGTGCGTGCGTCGGCGATCGTAGCGGCCGCCGCTCTGGGCGCGCTCCTAGCCGCCACATCGACGGTGGCGCTGGCAGACCGAGAGACGGGCCTGAGCGTCTCACCTGAAACCATCGAGGTCGGAATCGACTTCTCAGGTGCCGATGTGAGCATCGGCGGGACCGCACCCGAGGGGGCGGAAGTCATTGTGAAGGTGGATGGCCCGCGGGATACGATCAAGATGAAGAAGAAGGGCAAGGTGATGGGCCTGCTCTGGATGACGGTCGACCAGGCCAATGTGGAAGACGTGCCGGCCTTCCACGTCGTTCAGAGTTCGCAGCAGGTAGACCAACTGCTAAGCCGGGAAGATCTGGTCCGGCTGGGTCTGGATCCCGCGGACGCGTCCCTCGTGAGCGAAGCAAAGGTAGTGAGCACGGGTGACGGGAGCCCGCTCTCAGAGGACAAGGCCAGCGAGTTCGCATCAGCGCTGAGCGACGTGTACGTCAAAGACGGTCGTCGCGACCCCTGCGGCAGCTATGAGAGCAACGTGGCCCAGGTATCATCGGGGCAGGTGGAGGCCACGTCGTCTGGCACTGACGGTGGGATTGTTCTTCTGGGAGGCGGTCGCTGGGCGACGTGCGTCAGCCTGCGGTCCGATACGCCGCTCGGGGACTCGACCGTGCAGGCCTACTATGTGAAAGACGGCCAGGTTGTCGGATCCGAGGCGGCGACTGTGAGCGTGAAGAAGGTCGGGGTCGTGGACTCCCTGGGCAGCATGGCCGAGAACAAGGCCCCGCTCTATGGCGCTATGTCCCTTGCGATTGTGATCGTCATGGGGCTCGTCATTGGGTTCGTGCTCCCCCGTGGGGGAAGCCACTGATTCTCTGAAGGCGTGAGTGGTGGACAAGAGAGACGATCGCAGACGTTCCGGTGGCAACGGGCCACTCCCAGCGGGCCACAGTCCGGTCGCAGGGCGGGGACCGACGACGGAGGTGGGAAGTTGATCAGGCCGACGACCATTGAAGAGAACAAGGGGGCGACGGGAACCGAGTCTGCCGCGCCGGTGGAAGAAGCACCGGTCGAGGTCAATGAGCGCGGCTTCATGAGGGACCCGTCTGAGTGGAGCCTGGGCGCGGCCCTGTTCTTGGCCCGCCGTCAGGGACTCAGGGATTGGCCACGCGAACTCGTGAGCAACCACTGGCGCGTAATCGACTTTGTGCGCAGCTACCACGAAGCGACGGGCAACGCGGCCTCGCTCCGCTACACTTGCCGCGCGCTCGGCCTGACGAAGAGGCAGTTCTCTCGCCTCTTCCCAGGCGGCATGATGACCGTGCGCCGCATAGCAGGTCTCCCGGGCCCGAGAAGGTCTGCGAACCGGAACGAGGTATCGCTGGCCCGTCAGTTGATGACGCGCGATTGGTGGCAGAAACTGACGCGCTGAGCTTCTAGGCAAGGCTCCAGCCGGGACTGGCGGTATTCCCGGAGCCTGTCCTGCCTTCGGTCGATCATCACGTGGGAGCTCCAAGAGGGCATAGCAACCCGGGAGCGGGCTCCTTGGAAGTCATCGGCTATGCCGGCGGGGGTATAGGGTGCGGAACAGTGTTGTTTCGCCGAAGAGGGCCGATTGCCTCGGGTAGTCCTGCGCCCGTCATACCTGCACTGCCGGCTCCAGGGTCGACTAGCTGCCAATCAGGCCCTCAAGCGAACGAGCGAGGGTAGGCCGGCAGCTCGGCGCTGCCAAGGATGCGCCGCCGGCTTGGCGGCGCTGGAGGACATGGCCGGCGCGCACCGTCGCCCCGCTGGCCCGGGTAATCCACCCCGATCCGGCACCCCCAGACCTGCAGGCCCGCGGCTCCACACCGACTGGGTCTTCTAGCACGTAGCCATTCGTATTAATCTAATCTTCATCACTTGCTGGCGAAGTCCTTGTGTTATGAATGGTCAACGCTAACGTAATCAATGTTCGATTTTCATGAGCATTTGTCGTGGCGCTCATGAAATTTGTCTGACGTTGTGGCATCCTTAGTCCGAAGAGATAGAGTTGCGTATCTCTAGCCAGGCCGAAGAATAGAATACGCAAATAGGTGGACCGTCAGTGTTGGTGTCACTGACGGTCCCGGAAGGCGAGCCCTGATCCATGAAGGTTCGCCACGTCTATTCTAGGCCACCGGGGTGCAGACGCGCAACGGCTGCGGATCGGGGAATCTCTAGGACGGAGCCGGATCCGCCGAGGAGGTGCAGCAATGCAGACCATGACAGCACCGACCAAAGAAGTCACTGAGCTGACCAGGACGGACCGGGAGTTGATACTTGAGGTCCCTGCGCCGCCTGCTCCGGGGCGATGGCGCGCGGTTCCCGCCCTCGTCGTTTTCGGCGCGGCGTCTGCCACCATTCTGAGTGTCTTCTTCTTCTTTGTTGACGACATCAGTTCTCTTCTGACGTCTGGCAGCGTGGGTGGCGCTGCGGCCGTTATCGCGCTGGCCCTGACTTTCAGCGTCATCCACGGGAGCTTCGCCAACGCGTTGCTGGACCTGATAGGCTTCCGGGCAGCCAAGAAAGGATAGACCATGGAGTCTGCAGCGAGCGGGGATGTCTCCTTCATTGACATCAACCTGCTAGTCATACTGGCATTGGTGAGCCTCGGCTTCTTGGGCGGGATGCTGAGCGGGTTCATCGGGAGCGGCGGCGCGTTCGTGCTGACACCTGGCATGATGAATCTGGGCGCGCCCGGATCGGTAGCGGTGGCCAGCAACATGGCCCACAAGTTCCCCAAAGCCCTGGTGGGGGCCTGGAAGAGGAGGAAGCTGGGCCACGTGGACCTCAAGCTGGGGTTGGTGATGGCCGTGTCGGCTATCGCGGGCGTGAAGCTCGGTGTGCAGATCCAGAACATGATACGGGATGCCTGGGGCGACGCCGGCTCAAACCTCTATATCAGCGTGACCTTCGTGATCGTGCTGGTCACCGTTGCCTCGTACATGATGCTGGACGCTCGAAACGCAGCGCGCCATGGGGTTGACGACATGGTGCCGGCATTCCCCAAGCGTGTGGCCCGTCTGAACATCCCGCCCATGGTCTACTTCAAAACGGCGGACGCCAGGGTGTCCGTGTGGGTCACGGTGCCCCTGGGCTTTGCCACCGGCATGCTTGCCGCGACCATAGCGGTGGGCGGGTTCATCGGCGTGCCCGCCATGATCTACGTGGTCGGTGCGCCGGCCTTCGTTGCCAGCGGGACCGAGCTTGTGGTCGCGTTCTGCATGGGGGCGGAAGGGACCTACGAGTGGGCAATACGTGGGTTCGTTGACCTTCGGATGACGATTCTGATCCTGGTCGGTTCTCTGCTCGGTGTGCAGGTCGGCGCCCTGGGCACGAGCTATGTCAAACAGTACATGATCAAGCTGGTCGCCGCGGTGATCATGCTCTTGGCCTCCGTCAGCAGGGCAATCATGATTCCTGCCTACTTGTCAGACCTGGACGTCATACATGTGGACGGCACGACGTATGACTTGCTGAGCAACGCGAGCAGCGTGGTGCTGTACGGGACTCTGATCATCGCCGGTGGTCTCATCGTCCGAGCCATGATCATGGGCAAACGAGAGGAAGAGTTGCGGCAGCGCACCGGCATCATGGTCGAGGGCACCCGACCCGCTGAGGCCGCCGGTGGCTAACGGGTATCTCGGGGAACGGTGATGGTCAGGCGCGCGGCTGAGGAGTGCGGATTGCACAGGTGGCGGGGGCGGCGAGCAAGCCCTGTCTGCACGCGTATCTTGGTCAGAAAGGGAGGGGCGTCCACGCGAAGAATGATTAGAGGCACCTACGTGATGTGGCGGGACACGGGCAAGAGGCTTCCGATGGCCGCAGAGGTGAATAATGGCTAGGACAACCCTTCAGGAGAACAAGGTCCAACCGGCGACCGAGGTGGTGGCGCCAATAGAAGAAACCCCGGTGGAGGTGGACGAGCGTGGCTTCATGATGGACCCCTCTCAGTGGAGCCCGGGTGCCGCCCTCTACTTGGCCCGGCGCCAGGGTCTCACCGGTTGGCCACGCGAGCTCGTGAGTGACCACTGGCGCGTGATCGACTTCATGCGCACCTACTTTGAGGCCACCGGCAACGCGCCATCGCTTCGCTACACGTGCCGGGCGCTGGGAGTGACGAAGAAGCGGTTCTCCCGGCTCTTCCCCGGCGGCATGGTGACGGTGCGCCGCATGTGCGGCCTTCCGGGATCCAGGACGGCCGCCAACCGCAGAGAGGTATCGCTCGCGCACCGGCTGTTGACGCGCGACTGGTGGGAGAAGCTGACGCGATAGCTTCCAAGGTATGGCTGCAGCCGAGGCTGGCGGGCGCTTCGGGGCACTCTAGCTTCCTGTTCGGCCCCTGAGGAGCGGGGAGAGGAACTCGCGCATAAGAGACGCGAGGGCCGTATCCTTCGCGGCCGCCCGACCTTCCTGACCAATGAGCGCCGCCGGCGATCAACCCTGAATGACAAACTCGTCGACCGGGGCGTGATGCGCGAGGACGCTGCGCACGTCGAAACGGCGGTGGCGCGTCGCCCCGTGCACAGATTCGGCAGGCAAAGGCTTTGGGCCTCGGTTCGTCCTGCTCGACGGTGTCCCGCAGCCCTGGCTCGAACAGTGGTCTTGCGTCTGGGCTGGTAGGTCTGTCAACGCGGGCCCCGGCCGTGCCGATGCGGATAGGTGATGGGGTTCCGAGACAACTCGTAGGGGGGCACGTCTCCCAGTGCCGGACGCCGTCCTTCATCGAATCTTAATGTGGGCTTCATGCGGCGCTCACGTAACCTAGCGGGAATTTTCATCTAATCTTGCCTGGCCACTCATGAAAGGTAGTTCAAACTTGTGGCATTCTTAATCTTGCGAACGTCGTTGCGTATCTGAACGGCGTTCGGGAGGCCAGGAGAAGAAGAATAAGAGTGAGCCGTCGGTGATGGGGTCACCGACGGCCCCAAATGGGAGCCCTCAGCGAGAGAGTCGCCCACTACATGGTAGAGCGGGGCGACGCTGGAACGCAAGCCCTCTTCTGATTGGGCGGGCTCCCGGCCAGAGACGGGGAGAAGCGCATGAGCTCGACTCTACCATCGACAACCGAGACGATCGAACTGACAAGGGAGGATCAGGCACTCATACAAGAGGTGGTGGCACCCGCCGCCCCGAGGGGGCTGCGAGTTCTGCTGCCTGTCACGCAGGCATTGGGTTCAGGAGGGATCGCTCTTCTGGTGGGAGCGATCGTCGTGCTCATCGTGGTGGCTGGGGCGGCAGTCGATGTGATCCCATTGGCGGACGCGGCGACGGCGACGGTCTACCTGCCGGTGGCGGACCAGAGCATGAACGTGCTCCTGGTGGTGGGCGCCGGCTTCGCCGTGGGCGTACTCTCCGGGATGACGGGCGTAGGAGGCGGCTTCCTGATGACGCCCCTGCTGATGACCATCGGAGTACCGTCGGCGGTGGCGGTCGGCACGGACAGCGCGCAGATTGCAGGCACGGGCTCGTCGGGGGCGCTCGCTCATTCACGACTCGGCAACGTTGACATCAAGTTGGGCCTGACGATCCTGGTCGGCAGCTTTCTCGGCGGCACCTTCGGTGTGCAGGTGGTCAGGATTCTGCGCGAGATGGGGAACTTCGACTTCTGGGTTCGAGTGATCTATATCCTCATGCTGGGCGGCGTGGGAAGCATGATGCTGCGGGAATCCGTGCAGACCTGGATGCGCAGCTCTCGAACCAGGGTTATCCAGACCCTCGTGGACGAAGGCCATGAGCAGCTGCGAGCCAAGCTCGTCGAACACGAGGGGCCGGAAAAGGAAGGCGGGTTCCGGCGCCTGGTGAAAAGCATGCCGCTACAGACGGACTACAAGAAGGCGGGGATCCGGGTGTCGGCTCTCTTCCCCTGTGGAATGGGCTTTGGCGTGGGGTTCCTGGCCGCCATCATGGGCGTGGGAGGCGGCTTCATCATGGTGCCGGCCATGATCTACATCCTCGGCATTCCGACGCACGTGGCTGTGGGAACCGACTTGTTCCAGATAGTCTTCACGTCGACCAACGTGGCGTTCCAGCAGGCCATCACCAATCACAACGTCGACATCCTGCTCGCCGTGCTGCTGATGATCGGTGCCGCTGTCGGCGCCCAGGTGGGAGCGCGGATGAGCGGCCGCCTGGAGGGCCACCAATTGCGCACGATCCTGGGCGTCATTGTGGTTCTCGTGATGTTGAAGCTGTTGTTCGACCTGCTGCTGACCCCGGACAGTCTGTTCGGGATAGCTCCGGTGAGTGGAGGAGGTCACTGATGCGTGCGAAAGCAGTCATTGCGGCCGCTGTCGTGAGCTTGCTCTTGGCCGGAAGCGCGACGGTTGCCTGGGCTGACGAAGACACGGGTGTCACCGTCTCGCCTGAGACAGTCAGCATCGGGCTGGACTTCTCCGGAGCCGACGTGGCCATAAGCGGGACGACGCCCGAGGAAGCGGATGTGGTGGTCGTGGTGGACGGGCCCCACGACTCGGTCAAGATGAGGAAGAAGGGCAAGGTGATGGGGCTCTTCTGGATGACGGTGGATCAGGCTGAGGTGGAGGACATGCCCGCCTTCCACATGGTGCTGAGCTCTGAGCCCATTGAGCACATCCTGAGTAGAGAGCTGCAGGTCACGTTGGGCGTGGACCCGGAGACCAGCAACATCCTGGAGCAGGCCCAGGCGATAAACCCGGACGACGAAAGCCCTGTCTCCGGGGATAAGCAGACGGAGTTCGTGACCGCGCTGCGCGACATGTACATCACGGACGGTCGCTACACGCCGTGGAGGTGCTACCACGAGGCCGAGGCTGCGGACTGCGATGCCGCGGCGCCGGCCGGCGCCACCATTAGACCTGACGACGAAGGCCGCTGGGAGACAGTTCTGAGCCTGCCTTCGGATGCCCCGCTAGGCGACTACACCGTACAGGCCCACTACGTGAGAGACGGAGAGGTCGTGATGTCCGAGACGACGACCTTCGGCGTGGAGAAGGTGGGCGCGGTGGACACACTCGGCTCCATGGCCAAGGACAACGCTGCGCTCTACGCAGCCATGTCCCTTGCCATTGCCATTGTCATGGGGCTGACTATCGGGTTCGTGTTCGGCAGCAGGGGTGGCCACTAGAGTCCAACGCCGTGAGCGGCGGGGACGAAACGCAACGGGCCGGAGATGGCCCACGGAGGTGAGAACATGGCCAAGCCAGCAACCGCTCAAGAGAATAGGGTGCAAAGGGCATCCGAGAGCGTGGCGACGATACGGGAGACGCCCGTCGAGGTCAATGAACAGGGGTTCATGGCAGACCCTTCCCAGTGGACCCCGGGTGTTGCCCTGTACTTGGCCCGCCGTCAAGGACTCAAGGACTGGCCACACGAGCTCATCAGCGATCACTGGCGCGTCATCGACTACATGCGGACCTACCATGACGCCACCGGAAACGCGCCATCGCTCCGGTATACCTGCCGCGCGCTGGGCCTGACGAAGAAGCAGTTCTCCCGCCTCTTCCCCGGTGGCACGATGACCGTACGCCGCATTGCCGGCCTCCCGGGTCTAAGGAGGTCTGCGAATAGAAGAGAGCTGTCGGTGGCCCGGCGGTTGATGACACGCAACTGGTGGGAGATTCTGACCGGTTCCGAGCTTCAAGATGATGCTCCGCCGGAGACGGCCGGCCGCATCCCGGCGACTCGCGACTCAGAGCGGTCCTCGCGCCGCGTTTCCAGCGGCCGGCAACCCAAGGAATCGGGCAAGAGACAGACGCTCTCAAGCGCCCAGCGACTGCGGACGGGCGACTGGTGGGCGCGGTTGACCAGCCCTGGGCTTCAAGCTGATCCTCCGCCCCGCCCTGTTCACAGCATCCGACAAGCCGACGAGTCGCCCAAGAGACCGAAGCTGTCGAGGTCCCAGCGACTGCGGACGGGCGATTGGTGGGCGCGACTGACCGGCGACTGAGGTGCGGAGTATGGTACAGTACGGATCGGGAGACGTTGCCAAGCGGCTCCCGGTCCCGGCTGGTCCCGAAACCAGGGTAACGCCGATGCACGATCGCTTCTGGCTCATGTGGGGTTGGCTGGACCCGAAGGGAAGGCCCGCCCCTCGGTTGGTGGTGAAGCGCGAGGGCACGTACAGCGAGACCAGCTACAATCTGCTGCTGGATCGTCACCTGGAGCGCGAGTCCGGCCCCGCCAACTTCGAGTTGGGCCGGCTGGTGGGTGCGCTTGGCGGCGCGGTTCCCAAGGGCCCTGACCGTCTGTTAGAGGAGGGCCGCTTCGCCCAGCTCTGCGCCAGTTGCCGTCAGGTGCACAGCAGTCCCTGCCATGTGTTTGTGAGACCGTGGCCCGGAGGGTGGAATCGCGAGGTGCCGTTCCCCGGTGGCGTACGGTCACTCATGCAGAAACAGCCTGGTTCGTGCTACATCTTCGCGCAGCTCGCTGACCTGACGGAAACACGGTGGGAGCGGCGGTTCTACGAACTGTACTTCCGTCACGCGTTCGATGGGGCGCGGAGGAGCGCCTTCGAGCGCCTCCAGACGGCGATGGCCGACCTTACGGCGGCGGGGCTCCCGGCCGGCGTCAGCGGTGAGGAGTGGGTTCGGTCCCTGTGGCGCAGCCTGGCCGCAACGCTCACCGTGCCGGCACTGCTCCCGCAGGTCGTCCTGAACTTCGTGCAGACCGTAGATCTCCCCCCCGATCATCCCGACCTCCATTTCTTCGAGGGCAACGTAGGGAGAGTTGACTTCGCGTTTGTCCACAATGGGGAGCGCCATGTCGTGGAGATCGACAGCGCCATCCGTCAGACCACGGAGAAGAGCCACGCTCGCACCCTCCGGGTCCACCGCACTCTGCGGCGTCAAGGGTGGCACGTGCACCGGTTTAGCCGTCTCGAGGTAAGTGAGGCGACCGACTTCGAGGAGTTCGCTTGGGAGTTGGGGTTCCCCACCCGACTGTACTCCGCGCTCGGCGATTCCTCGGACGTATCCACTGATGATGGCCTGCAGGCCATCGACCCATAGTCGGCTGCACCCCCGAACACGCGAGCAGAAGAGGGCCGGATCCTGCACGTCCCCATGGCCGGGGCAGGCGAAGGACGTCTCACGCGTTTGGGCCGCCGCGGGGGAGTGGCGATACCGGCAGAGGTCACCGGAGCTGGACCCCCGAATCCGAACCTGCCTCATCTCCGAAGACAGAGGCGGCGTGCTCGGTCCGGCAGCTTCCGTTTCCTCGCGGCCATGGGATCGCGAACCGCTGCTCTACGCCCGGCGGGCAGCTCTCCCAACCCGTATTCCCTTACCTGACTTCACTGCGCTGCCCAGAACGGAAGCGATCTCCTCCCTGGAGCCGGTGGTCCCACCGAGCATGGCGCGGGCCCAGTCGTTTGCTGATGCGGTACCCCATAGGTGATAGTCGCTCTCGCTCTTGCGAAGACGCAGCAGCTTCAGGATCTGGTCGATCAGGGAAGGGCGAGCATTCACAGGTACGCGATGGCACTGCAGGTCGTTCCAAGGGGCAATCACAGAATCGTAGTCTGACATGGCAACCTCCGGCTATTCGTTTTCGCCGACTCGAGGACGGACCACCGTGTGCAGACGAAGCGAATGAACCAGCTTTATCTGCACTATAGCATGACATGCTCCACCTATCCTCGATTCGGCTGTCTGCGCACGATCGTTCATGCCTTCATGCTAGAAGTGGGGGGTGGAACTGGCGTGAACGCCGCAGAGGCGGAGGTGAAGGGTCGGTGAACCAGATGTGGAAGCTTTGTGAGCGTCCGTCAGCCGCGCCGGAGATCGGCAAGACTCTGTGCGCTGGCGTTGGCCCTGTCGTTCGATCCCTCGTGGCGCGATGGGTCGGCCATCGTCCGATCCGATGAGTGCCATCGAGAAACGGCAGCGTGGCGAGGAGTAGCTGAGGATCAGCCGACGGGGGGCTGCCGTGGTATCCTGGGATCGGTCGGGACCAGTGCGAGAGGACGTCTGGGGGCCGCCGGCGCGAGGAACGGGGAGGAGATCACCAAGGCCATGGCCTCGGACGTGGCCATGGCCTTACGGCTGCCTCAGACAGCTCAGGGCATCGATGGCAAGTATCGACTAGGTCTTGGCCCCGCACACCAGGATCGGCACGCCTGCGCGCCGCACACACTCATGCGTGACGCTCCCAAAGACTGTCTCCTTCAGTCTTGGGCGAGCGTGGGACGACATTGCGAGCACGACATCGGATCGCCCGCTCAAGTACCGACGGATGGCGTCCGCCGGCGGGCCGTGCAAGACGTCCCACTCCACGCCAATCCCGTGGTCCTCTTTGATCTTCTCCGCCCACCGACGGACGTAGGTGGACTCCAGAACATCGCCCGGAGGAGTCATGGCCGGTCTGGTAGGCGCGGCCGGGAGCACCTGCACCAGTGTAAAGCTCGCCTTGACTGCCTCGGCCATGTCCACCGCGTGAGGGAGTATCCGCTCGGAGAAGCTTGATCCATCGAGAGGTACGACGACCGTGTCTATGTTCGCGTGTTCGCCGGCCCGGCCGGCGCCCTCACCGCCCCGAGGCCGGTAGACGAGCACCGGTCGCGGGGCATCGTGCAGTACGCTCAGCGCGACGCTCCCGAGGATCGTCTCCAGCAGCCCGCCTCGGCCGTGCGTTGTCAGCGCCACCATCGTGTCCGGCCGTCGTTCCATCTCCGCCACAATGGCGCTCGCCGGGTCCGTGCGTATGGTGGCCACCTCACCCTTGGCGCCGAGACGTCCGGCTAGGCCCGAAACGTAGTCCTCGGCCTCCGCCAACTCGCCTTCGTGCTGGACAGCACGAAACAGCGCGATCGTGGCATCCGCCGAGCGGGCCAGTCCCAATGCGTACGGGATTATCTCCTCGGCGAACGGTGAACCATCAAGCGGGATCAGGACCTGGTCATACATGGAGCCTCACCCTTTCTCGGAGTGCAGGTTGGCCAGCGTGGCCCGATTGTAGTACCTCCTGCCGGCCCTCTACTTCCCGCGAGGACGCACGAGCAGGACAGGAGCGACGCCGCTCTTCACGACCGCTTCGGCGATACTGCCCTGGACCAGCTCGCTCAGGCCCGATCGGCCGTGCGTGGCCATGACAATGAGATCGTAGCCGCCTTTCTTGGCGAAGTCGACGATCTGCCGCTCGGGTTCTCCCAGTCGAACAACCGTGCGTACTTGCGACCCGGTCTCCCGGATGGGGCCGCTCACGCTCTCCAGGTACTCCTCCAGCTCGTGCTCTGTCCTCTCTATCGCCTGACCTTTGCTCTCCGCATAGGTGGGCGGCTCTGGTTCCAAGGCGCCGACCTCCGGAGAGGTGAGAGGGGTGACGAGGACATCGCGGCCACGCGACTTTTTCGTGCCGCGTGGGGGCTTTCCGACCGTGAGCAGGGTTACCTGCGCCGGCGAACCATCAAGCAACTCCCGCAGGTGAGGGAGCACCGCCTCAGAGAGCCGCGACTGATCAAGCGTGACCAACACTTTCTTGTACATGGCTGCTGCCTTTCACTGGCTCCGCTCCGTTCGTCGATCCGGGATGGACCCCGCTTCGGGCCCCGCCCCACGCTCGCCCCGCGACCTCTGCCGCGATCGGTCGCGGCTGCGCCCAGGTACGGCCACCACCTGGCCGAGAAGGGCGGTCGAGCCTGGACGGCGGGCCCGACATGTGGCAGTCCGCCGGCACCTCATCCTGGTTCTTCCTCCGCTCTCTCAAGGAACCGGAACGTGACCTTATGCACTCCTTGATCAAGGGTGCTTCGCACCAAGTAGCCGGCCTTCCGAATGAGGCCCAGCATGCGGTAGTTGCCCGGCATGATGTCACCTGTGAAACCCTCGATGCGATTCATGGTGGCGCTGCGGATGAGATGAAGGAGCAGCAGGGAACCCAAGCCCCGTCGTTGCAACAGGTCTTGAACCACCACGGCGGCCTCTGCCAGGTTGGTGGCAGGGTCCCTCTCGTAGTGAGCTAGGCCCACGATCTGTTCGCGTTCTTCCTTCCGCATCACGGCGACCAGCCCCATTCGATCCCGATAGTCGACGACGGCGAAGCGTTGGACCTCGCGGCGGGGCAAGCGCTTTCGTGGGCGGAAGAACCGGAAGTAGACCGCGTCCTTCGACAGCGAGTAGAAGAACTCCAGCAGGCTGTCGTCGTCGGTGGGCTTGATGGGTCTGATCAACACCGTCTCGCCGCTGGTCAGGGTGCAGGTAGTCTCCAGGTCCTGCGGGTAGACGGCCGCTCCGGGAGGCGGGATCTCCTGATCCTGGAGCACGTAGCGTCGCTCCTTGGCGAAGGCCAGGAGGTCGGCCCGGTGGTCTGGATGGGCGATGTCGATGAGTGCCATTGCGCGTTGGCGCGCGCTGCGCCCGTGCAGATCGGCCACCCCGTGCTCAGTGACAACATAGTGGACGTCGCCGCGGCTTGTGACGACGCCCGCGCCCAGCTTCAACTGCGGAACGATTCGAGAGACGGTGCCGCCTCTGGCGGTAGAAGGGAGGGCGATGATCGGCCTCCCTCCCTTGGAGCGCGCCGCGCCCCGGATGAAGTCCACCTGACCTCCGATGCCGCTGTAGAACTGGTACCCGAGAGAATCGGAGCAGACCTGGCCCGTGAGATCGACTTCGATGGCCGCGTTGATCGCCACCATTCGCTCATTCTGGGCGATGATGAACGGGTCATTCACGTAGTCGCTGGGGTGAAACTCGACCAGCAGATTGTCGTGCACGAAATCGTACAGGCGCTGGGTACCCATGACGAAGCTGACGACGATCTTCCCCGGGTGCAGAGTCTTGCGCCGGTTGTTGATGACGCCGGCATCGATGAGGGGCAGGCACCCGTCGGAGAACATCTCCGTGTGCAGGCCCAGATCCTTCTTGTCCTTCAGACATTCCAGCACGGCGTCCGGTATCGTGCCGATGCCGACCTGGAGCGTCGCCCCGTCCTCGACGAGCGTGGCGACCCAGCGCCCGATGGCCCGCGACGCGTCGTCCGGAGGCGGTTGGGCGATCTCTGGAATGGGTGACTCGTGGTCGACCAAGGCGTCTATGGCGTCGGCGGCGATGAAGCTATTGCCGAGGGTCCGGGGCATGCGAGGGTTGACCTCAGCGATCACGACGTCGGCGCACTCAACGGCCGGTTTCACGATGTCAACGGAGACTCCAAGGCTGCACAGGCCGTGCCGGTCAGGGGGCGTCACCTGGATCAGCGCCACGTCAAGGGGCACCCGGCCGCTCCGGAACAGCTGCGGTATCTCCGATAGGAAGATGGGGGTGTAGTCCGACTCTCCCGCCGCGACAGCTTCCCGCACGTTGGGCCCGATGAAGAAGGCGTTGTGGCGGAAGGATTCCTTGATCGCGGGCGTGGCATACGGGGCGAGGCCCAGCGTCATGATGTGGACGATCTCGGCCGCGTGGAGCTGCTCGGATCTAGCCGCGAGTTGCTCCACCAGCAACTGGGGCTCGGCGGCGCCTGAGCCCACGAAGATGTGCTGGCCGCTGCGCACGATCGCCAGTGCTTCGTCAGCGGTACGGAGCTTGTGCGCGTAGCGCCGGCGCCAGTCTGGCACACGCGGACGGGCTGTCGTGCGGGCCCTCGCCATCGTCCTCACCTCGTGCTTCTTCTCGCTGCGTATCTCCTCGACCTAGCCCGGACCCACGGCCGGTTGTCGACGCGTCGGCAGCGACATGCGGTTAACTCACCGCTTGGTCCCGGCTTCCGCGCGGTCCTCGGGCTGGACGGTCTCGAGGAACTGGAACCTCGGGCACTTCAGGCCCGGATAGACGTCATGTGCCTCCGAACGCTGGAGCAGACAGGCCAGGCTGTCGAAGTAGACGCAGTTGGCGCACGCGTGCAGGTGCTGGCCGCAGCGCAGGCACCGGTCCTCTTCTCCGATCTCCACGTAGGCGACGGCCCGTCCGCAGTTGTGGCAATACCGCCCACGGATCTCCTCGGTCCTCGTCAACTTGGCCGCGACCTCCGGCCGGACAAGCAGCACCGGGGCCGGACCCTGGATCACACGATCGGCCACACTGCCCAGCGCCCACCGAAACACTCCGCTGCGCACGTGCGAGGACATCACCACCAGATCGATGCCCTCCCGAGCCACGAACTCCAAGATGGCCGGTGCCGGGAAGCCCCGCAGCACTCGCGTTTCCGTGCCCTCCACCGTCGCGACCCTCTCCTGGATTCTAAGCAGATACTCCTCCGCTGCCTTGATCACTGCCTCGTCCATCATGGGTAGCTGGGCAGCCGCAAGATCAAAGGCGAAGGCTTGGGCCGGCACCCTGGCCGCCCTGGCCAGGATCAGGCGCGCCTTGAACGCCTCCGCCAAAGTCGCTGCGGCCTCGAGCGCGGCCTCCCCCAGGGGGGCGCCGCCCAACGGCACCAGGATGCTCCGGATGGCCGGTAGCTCCTTGGCTTCTTCCAACGCTTTGGGTCCCACAAGGAGTGTAGGCACGGGGGCCATGTGCATGAGCTTCGTGGCGACGCTCCCGTACCACATTCTCTGGATGCCGGAGCGGCCGTGGGTGGCCATTGCCAGCAGTCCGGGCGCGTGCTGGTCGCAGTACCAGAGCAGTTCCTCTGACGGCCGGCCTTCGCGCACGACTTTGCCGACCTCTATCCCTTCCGCAGCGATGCGCTCAGCCACGCCGTCCAGATACCGTTCGCGCTCTGCGCGGCCCCGCTCGTCGATAGACTTGGCTTCGCTGACCGGGGTGGTGCGCAGTTCTGTCTCGATGCCTTCCCAAACGGTGAACAGCACGATCGGCTGGCTTGTTGCCTTGGCGATTACCACCGCGTACGGCACCGCCTTTCCGGAAAGCTCCGAGCCGTCTAGCGGCACCAGGATCGGTCCATCAAGCATCATGTACCTCCTTCCGCTTTCTTTCAGGCCTCCTATATATAGTAAAGATCGCCCATGTACCGAGCATCAACGATCGTGTCGGGGCCGTGAAAGGCTCGTGAAGCTGCAACCGCGTGCGGGCCGCGTCGTGCAGAGTGGGCAACCACGAGAAGGTGCCCGCCGCGAGGGGGTTAAGGAACAGGCACCTCCACGTCACCTTGCGTGTTGCATCGCCAAGGCGTGCAGCCTAAGATTGTGAATGAGCGACCGGTCCATTCGACGGCTGGCATGACGCTGGACAGCCGCAGCCAACCTTCAGGTAGAGGGGGACTGGAGCTCCGAATAGGCAGGTTTCAGGTTGGCTCGCAAGGGGCCGCAATTGCGAGGGTCTCTACACTAAGACCGGGGTGACTCAGATTCGCGGAGAGGTGTCCGAGTGGTTGAAGGTGCCGCTCTCGAAAAGCGGTAGGGCGCAAGCCCTCGTGGGTTCGAATCCCACCCTCTCCGCCACATAGTCTCTGAGTTGCTGGAGCCGCCCGCGCGCAGCCGGCGCGGCTACGGCCTGGGCGGCAATCGGTCCTCCGGAGCAGCAGGCTACGGCCTGTGGGGGCTCCCGGTGCGCGGAGAGGTGCTGGAGTGGACGAACAGGCGCGCCTGGAGAGCGCGTAGGGGAGTTCTCCCCTCGTGGGTTCGAATCCCACCCTCTCCGCCACACATCACTCGGGCGGCTGGGCCGGCAAGCACGGTCTTGCCCGGCATTCTAGGCCGGCGGTTCTTCCTGTCGGGTGAGTTCCTCGTATCGGGCGCGGCTCTGCTCTTCCGCTTCCCGGGCGGCCTCTTGCGCCTCTTCGGACGCCTCCTGCACCCGCGACCGCACTCGGTCCAGCGCCCCCCGCATGCGCGCCATCGGCGTATCCTCTGGTGGGCCTTCCGGGCCACCCTCGCCCTCGGAGCGCTTCAGGACTGGAGCCGCCTCTTCAGCGACGCGCTGCCGGATCTGTTCTCCCGTAGCCGGAGCGAAGAGGGTCGCCCCGGCGGCGCCGACGATCATTCCCAGCACCAGGCCCCGAATGAAGCCGGGCCCCGAGCGGGCTCGGTCCTCTCCTTCTGCGGGATCGGAGGTGGTTTCCTCTTCGATAGCCTCTGACTCCTCTGCCATGGCCCTGGCTCCTTTCCCTTGGGCGCTTCTCGCGCTAGCCGCCCCGTTTTCGTCGGCCGCTGATCCCAGAAAGAACCCCGATCATCCGCCGCGCACCGGCGATGGCACCGTAGACGCGCACGACGGGCGTCACAGTGGTCTCTCCAAGGAACGTGGTCGTCCCGTGGATCTTTTGCACGGTCTGTTGAGCCGACCCAAGGAGCGGCTTGACCTCATCTTTGAGCAGTCCCTGTACCGCACCGAGCAGGCTCCGGGCCGCCAGGCCCAGCACCACGGTGAGAACAAAGATCGCCAGCAGCACCAGAATCGTCAGCGAACCGGCGGCGATGATAATGACGTCACGCCAATCCTGCAAGCTCAAGGACATCACCTCCTGTCAAGGCGCATCATAGCACGGGTGGATTCACGGCGCAGCTATTCACCGGCCACATTCCTGCGAAACACCCTCGCCGGTCATGCCAGACGCTCATTGTCCCAGTTCTGCCCTTCGACGCTACCGGCGTGGCCGCCCATCGCTGCCGGACGGGCCGAGAACTGCCGGCGGGCACGGCGAGTGGCAAGAAGAGGCGGTGCTGGAACATCCCCGTTCAGCTCAGTCGGTGCGCGCCGGTCCGCAGCAACTCTTCTGCCAGGTGAAGGTCTTCCTCGGTATCGACGTCCAGCCAGAAATGCCCGCTCAGGTCACAGGCCGCCAGACCCCCCTCGTTGCGGGCCCGGTGGGCCATCAGAGCTGCCAGCTCACCCTCCCGCGGTCCGCCGGCGTCGGCGGCGAAGGCCCCGGCGGGCCAGTGAGAGAAGCCGGTATCCACGCCGTCCCACCGATCAAGTTCCTTGCCGATGTCGATGACCAAGCCGTCCTCAAGCGTTACCTTGGTCGCCTCCGCGGTCCGCTCTGCTCCCAGGTCGGACCGATCGATCCCGATGGTGGTTCGTCCGTTTACGCCGGCGAGCAACGCGCGCAGCAGCTCAGCGCTGCACAGATGGTCTCCCATCACCAGAGTGAACGGCTCGTTGCCAACGGCGGGCAGTGCGCGCCACAGGGAGCTGGCGTTCCCTTTCGTGTAGTCGCGGTTCCACGCGTAGTCGATCTTGATGCCGAAGCGGGATCCATTGCCCAGGTCGGCCTCGACCTTCTCGCCGTGATGGCCCAGCACGATGACGGCCTCCGACAGGCCCGCGCTCGAAAGGGACGTCAGCACGTGGTGAATGAGCGGGCGCCCAGCCACAGGGATCAAGCACTTGGAACTTGCATCCGTTCGACGTTCCAGACGGCCGCCTCGCCCGGCAGCGAGCACTACAGCCTTGCTACTCATGTTCCCTCCAGCAGTCCTTGCGCCCCTGTCGGGGCGCGCTACCCGTCCCTGGAGTGCCGGCGAAAGCACGGGCACAAAACGCCAGCGGTCGGCGTGTCTCGACCTTCTGGCGTACGGCGCTACGGTAGCTTGCTAATCAGGCCTTGTCAAGCCGTTTTTTGTAGACATAATACCCCCGCCCAAGACCTCGCCGTGTCGGTAGAACACCGCTGCCTGCCCGCTGGCAATGGCCCTCTGAGGCCTCCGGAAGCGCATTTCGACGCCCTCTTCGCCCACTCGGACAGCGGCTTGGCGGGCGGGCGTCCGATAGCGGATCTTGACTTCGGCCTCGAACTCGTCGGCAGGAGGACATCCGGCTACCCAGCGGACCGATTCTACCGTCACAGTATCGGACAGCAGTTCGTCTTCTGTGCCGACGGTGACCACGTTCCGCCTTTGGTCGATGCCGGTCACGAACATCCTTTCGCCTACCGCGATGCCCAGCCCGCGCCTTTGCCCGATGGTGAAGCCGGCTATTCCCCGGTGGCGACCCAGCACGCGCCCGTCACCATCCACGACGTGTCCTTCGGTCTGAGGCACGCGCTCGGCGATGAAGCTTCGGTAGTCCCGGTCCGCCAGGAAGCAGATATCGGTGCTGTCGGCCTTGTCGTCCACCGGTAGTCCCATCTCCCGCGCCAGCCTGCGGATCTCGGCCTTCTGGTAGTCCCCGACCGGGAACAAGAGGCGGCCAAGCTCGCTCTGTCCCAGCATGTAGAGGACGTAGGACTGGTCCTTTTCCGGGTCCCGGGCGCAGAGCAGGCGGTAGGCCCGGTTGCTTCGGCGAATCCTGGCGTAGTGGCCCGTCGCCAGATACTGAGCTCCCAAGGCGGCCGCCCGGTTCAAGAGCGACCGGAACTTGACATGTTCGTTGCATGGAAGGCAGGGATTGGGGGTTCGCCCTCTCAGGTATTCCTCCACAAAGTAGTCGACCACGCACGTGCCGAACTCCTCCTCAAGGTTGAGGACGTAGTGCGGGATGTCTAGGGCGTCGGCGACCGCTCGAGCGTCGTCAATGTCCTCGACGGAGCAGCAGCGCCGGTGATGGCGCGGGGCCGACTGCTCCTCCTCAGCCCAGAGACGCATGGTGACACCGACCACCTCGTGGCCTTGGCGGACAAGCAGACCTGCGGCAACAGCAGAATCCACGCCGCCGCTCATGGCGACGACGACGCGCTGGCGGTCCATAACTCCTCATTATCGCATCTGCGCGCCGAGGCCGGCCAGGGTGCTATACTGCGCCTGAAATATGGACCGTTTCCTCGGGAGTGGCCGCTGACAGAGCCTGCCGACATCGCCCGTCGAATCGTTGACCTGCTGGCCGACCGGCAGGCGGAAGAGATCGTCTTGCTGGACATTGGCCGGGTGGCCTCGTTTGCCGACTACTTCGTTATCGCCTCCGCCGTCAACCCTCGCCACATGCGGGCGCTTGTCGAGACGTTGAGCAAGGAGCTGCGCCAGGACGGTATCCCGTCCGGCCGCCAGGAGGGCGCTGAGGAATCCGGCTGGGTGCTGCTGGACTTCGGCGCGATCATCGTCCACCTTTTCCTACCGGAGCTGCGGGAACACTACGCGCTGGAGGAGCTCTGGCGGGCGGCGACGACCGTGGTACGGGTCCAGTAGGCTTACGGGAACACCCAGGGGTCGACGCTGCGCTCCCAGGTCACGATGTCTTCTTCTTTGAAGAAGAGGGCGATCTCCCGTTGGGCGGACTCCAGTGAATCTGAGCCGTGGATGAGGTTCGGCTGGACGTACAGCCCGAAGTCGCCGCGAATGGTCCCCGGCTCGGCCTGCTGCGGGTCGGTCGCTCCCATCAGGCGGCGCACCACCTCCACCGCGTTCGGTCCCTCGAACACGGTAGCGATCAGCGGGCTGGAAGTGATGAAGCGCACCAAGGATTCAAGGAAGGGCTTTCCCTCGTGTTCCGCGTAGTGACGGCGGGCGAGCGCTTCGTCGACTCGCATCAAGCGCAGTGCCGCAATCTTCAGGCCGCGCCGCTCCAGCCGCGAGATGATCTCACCGGCCAGGCCACGCTGGAGGGCGTCGGGCTTGATCAGGACGAGGGTGCGTTCCACGGATGGGACCTCCACGTTGCTACGGCGCTTCACTGCGGCCCGATTGCAGGCTCCCGCAAGTATAGTGGCACCAGTGCCTTAGGATCATCCGTCCGGCCCGCCTCCAGGCGGCGCCAGCCCAGCTCAGCCAGCAGCCCCGCCCGACGCACCGCGGCCGCGCCCGCCACAATCCTGTGCCCGCGCTTCACTAGCTCCGCGGCCAGCGCCTCGTCGACCTCGCCTGTGACCAGAGAGCCCGCCGGCAGTTCATCAAGGAGGGCATCGCGGGGGACAAGGTGGGGTGGCGTCAGTTCCTGCCAGTTTGGGCTGGCGGCGTAGGCGGCCCAGGCCAGCTCGGCCCGGCCGGCGCGATGAACGGCGGCGACGGGGCCGCCCGTCGACGCGAAGGCGTATGCCTCGATCTCCAGCCGTCCGACACCGACCAGGGGGCGCTCGAGGGCGAACGCGAGGCTCTTCGCGGTGCTCACGCCAGAGCGCACTCCCCCGTAGCTGCCCGGTCCGATGCAGACGAAGATGGCTGTCAGGTCGTCCTTGGTCGCGCCCTGGCGGGCCAGCAGGCCGTCGACGGCCGGCAACACCTGCCGGGTGTGGTCGCGGGCGCAGTGCCATGTGAGCTCCGCCAGCGGGCTTCCTTCCTGAGATAGTGCGATGGAGGCCATCTCCGAGGCGGTGTCCAGGGAGAGTTCCAGCGCGCTGTCCTTTGGGGTGTTCGGCAACTCGCGGTATCCTCCCGGCCTCACGTGGATGGGCGGTCGCGGCGGCGCGTCCGAGCCGCCAGCCGCCGCAGCATCTCCTCGTATCGTTCGCCGTGGGGCTCAAGCGTCAGCCGCCGGCCCCGGGCCCCCTGTTCCTCGATCCGCACCAGCAGGTGTTCTGGTGGCAGCTCCTGCCAGGCCCGCTCCGGCCATTCGACGGCAAGGGCGCCCGGGGCGGCCACCTCCTCCAGGGCCAGCTCCGCGACCTGGGCCGGGTCTTCCAGTCGGTAGAGGTCGGCGTGGTAGAGCGTCAGCCGGCCGTGGTACTCGTTGAGCAGCACAAAGGAAGAGCTCTTGACCGGCTCCCTCACCGCCAGCCCCTGGCCGATCCCTTGAGCCAGCATCGTCTTGCCGCTTCCCAGCTCACCCTGCAGGAGCAACACATCGCCCGGCTGCAGCAGCCGCCCCAGTCGCGCTCCCAGACGCCGCGTCTCCGCCGGGCTCCTGCTCACCAGCGTGGGACATTCCACGCTAGTCCGATCCTCGCCCCGCTGGGTGCTCGCGAGGTCGAAGGTGGTCCCAGCCTCCTTCCGGCAGGGCGATCTCTCGACCTGATTCGTCCAGCAGCTTGGCCTGGCAATCAGCATCGATGACCATCTCGCCGACAGTGGTGATGGGCACGTCCACTCGGCGCGCGACCTCCGAGATCTTGTCCTGGTCGCCCACGATGAGCAGTTCGTAGTCCTCGCCACCAGCAAGGGCGGAATCCAGCGCTTGCTCCGGCTCGATCACCCCGGCCAGCGCCGGATCGACGGGTACCTTGTCGCGCCAGACAACGGCGCCCAAGTCGCTCGCCTCACAGATGTGGCCGAGGTCCTGAAGCAGCCCGTCGCTGACGTCAATGGCGCAGCGCATACCCACCGCCAACGCCGTCCGCCCGGCCTGAAGGCGGGCCTGCGGCCGCAGATGGCGCTCAACCAGCGATCGGGCGGAATCAGAGTCGACCGTATCTTCACGAAGGACGCGCAGACCTCCGTCCGCGCCACCCAGGTAGCCGGTGACGGCCACCAGGTCGCCCGCCTGGGCTGCGTCGCGGCGCAGGACGAGCGGCTCGCCACTGGCATCCAGCTCGGCGCGCCCGGTGAGCGCGACGCTGACAAACGCGGTCGGCGACCGCACCACATCGCCTCCGGCGATGACGATACCGTACGCTTCCGCGGCCTCAGCCATGCCTCTGTACAGCTCGTCTGTGTCCTCCGTCTGGGCATCGGGCGGCAGCGCCAGGGTCACGAGAGCGAAATCGGGAGTGGCGCCGACGGCCGCCATGTCGCTGACATTGACGGCGATCGCCTTCCAGCCCAGGTCGCGCCAGGGCGTGTGTTCCGGAAGGAAGTGAACGTCGGCGACCAGGGTGTCCGTGGTGGCGACGATGGCGCAGTCGTCCGTTCGCCACACGGCGGCATCGTCGCCGATGCCGACCGCCAGCCTCCCGGCAAGCTCCGCGCTCCCTTCGGAGGCGAGCACCTCCGCCAGGCGGGCGATGAGCCCGAACTCCCCGATCTCTGACACTTTCACCAGGTCGATTATAGCGGAAGCCCTGGGCGAGAGCCGTGTGCTAGAATCCGTTCGTTCAGGGCCATGCGTATCGCCGTCATCTGCGACGTCCACGCCAACCTCGCCGCATTCCGGGCGGTGCTCCGCCACGCCGAGCAACCCGGCCGCCTGGACGGCCTCTGGTGCGTGGGCGACACGGTGGGCTACGGGCCGCACCCGAACGAGTGTCTGGCATTGCTGCGCGCCTACGAGCATGTCGGCGTGGCCGGCAACCACGACCTGGGCGCGTGCGGACGCATGGGCACGGAGGAGTTCAACGAGGCTGCCGCCGAGGCCGCCCGCTGGACGGACGAACAGCTATCGCCGGGCGCACGCGCCTACCTGCAGGAGCTGCCGCTGGTCGTCAGCGAGGATCGTTTCACGCTGGTTCACGGCAGCCTGCGCTATCCGGAGTGGGAATACCTGCTCTCCGCCGAGCAGGCCCAGGCCCACTTCCAGCTCCAGCGTACGCCCTACAGTCTCGTCGGCCACTCCCACGTGCCTTTCGTCTGCCGGGAGCGGGAGGGCGCCTTGCCCGTACTGCGGCCGGCGGTGGACGGCGAGCGAATCGAGCTGGGAGCCGATCGGCTGATCCTCAACCCCGGCGGCGCCGGTCAGCCCCGGGACGGCGACCCGTGCGCCGCCTACGCCCTGTACGACGGCGACGACGGTACGATCACGTTCCACCGGGTCGAGTACGATATCGCGGCCACTCAGCGGGCGATGGAGGCGGCGGGGCTCCCTCGGTGGCTCAGCGAGCGGCTCAGCTACGGCCGCTAGGAGCGCTCGATTGTCTGCGACGGGCAGGGTGTCTTCGAGCTTGGGCCGCTACCGGACGCCGCCGGACCGGAGCGCGGGAGTTGAGAGCGAGCATGAAGATCCTCGTTTTCACTGAGGGGACCGCGACCCAGCACCCGTCGGACGAGCAGTTCTTCGATGTCCCCTCCTTCATTCCCACCGATGGTGCCGTTGAGAAGCTCAGCAAGTGGCGGGAGCAAGGCGCACAGATCTGCTACCTGACGTCGCAGCGCTGGAGCGAGGAGCCTCAGGCGGTTGAGGCGACTCTGCAAGCGTTCGGTTTCCCGCCCGGTGAGCTGTTCTTCCGCAGAGAGGACGAGGACTACGTCGATGTGGTGGCCAGAGCGAGCCCTGACATCCTCATCGAGGACGACTGCAGGAGCATTGGTTGGGAGGAAGTGATCACGCCGAACCTCAAGGCCGAATGGGGAATCAGGGGTATCATCGTCCCAGAGTTCGGTGGATTGGCGCATCTGCCGGATGACCACCGGGAGCTAGTGAGATTGGCCTCGCCGGGAGCGTGAGGTAGTGGGCCGGCCAGCAAGGAGGTCGTCATGAGCAACGAGGACAACTTGGAGGAGTTCTTGAACGAGGCGAACGTCGCCGTCCTGGCGACGGTTGACCCGAAGGGCCGCGCGCACGCCGCTCCCATCTGGTACCTCTATGAGGGTGGTGTCCTCATCATGAGCAGCGGCCGCGGCTCGCAGAAGCACCGGAACGTCGAGGCGAATCCCGAAGTAACGTTGGTCGTGGACCGGCGGACCCTGCCCTACTACGCCGTGATGGCGCGGGGCCCGGCCGAGATCGGGCCTCCGTTGTCGGACGAGGAGCGCCGCCGGATGGCGATGCGCTACCTGGGTGAGAAGATGGCCGGGGCGTACTTGGAGCGCACGGCCGGAGGCGACTCCATCAGCATCCGGCTCCGCCCCCGCAGGCTCATCGAGTTCCATGGGGTCGCCGGCCGGACGCCGAGCGGATAGCCTCGGTGCCGGCGGACCGATCGTGGATGGCGTGACCGGTGACGGCTCCGGCTATGCGGGCAGGGGCTTGGCTCGTGCCCGCGGGTCGCCAGCATCGGTCGCCGGGTCGATGGAAACCTGACACCAGAGGAGGATCGTGGCCGCCAGGCGGCCGCCGCCCGAAATGAGGAAGACCGCCTTGAACCCCACGAGGGGGATGAGGAAGCCTCCGATCAACGGGCCTAGGAAGCTGGCGAAGAAGACGCCCGCCTGCTGCAGCCCCGCGTACGTGGGCCGCCTGGCCGGGGGCGCGATCTCGAGCAGCAGGTTGAACGAAGCGAGCAGGTTGGCGGCCCATAGTACGCCGCCCAACAGGCTCGGGAATACGGCGTGCCACGGCTCGGAAGCGATGGTCCAGAGCCAGGGCACCACGGGGAACATGAGGCCGCTTGCGATCAGCAGCCACTTTGGGCCGAATCGGTCGTTGAGCTTGCCGACCATCGGCTGCGCGACGATTCCGCCGACGGCCATCGCCGACGCCGTGGCGCCGACCCAGAGGGTGGAGCCTCCCAGCCGTTGCACCAAGTAGATCGAGAAGAAAGGTCCCGCCAGCATCACGGACAACTGGAAGAGACCGGACGCGGCCACGAGCCAGAGGAGCCTGCCGTCTCGCATTGCGGACCGCGCACCGGCGGGTGGCGGCGATGCGACTCTCATCGCCGGTCGCTCTGCCGCATCCGTGGGAATTCGCGCGTAGAACACCGACGAGATCATCCCCAGTACGAAGGCCATCAGCCAGGCCGTCTGCCAGCCGTCGAAGTCCCCCAGGCGATAGACGAGGAATCCTACCAGCGGCGCCGTGCCCAAGCCGGCGATCTGTCGGGCGAAGTTGCGCGACGCGAAGTAACGCCCGCGCATCCGCTCGGGGACGAACTGAGCGGCGAACGCGCTCCAGGCCGGCATCGCCACGCTGCTCAGGAACCCCCGTAGCGCCGCCACCGCGACGACGATGCCCAGCGCCGCCTTCCCGCTGGCAATCCAGGGTGTCGCAGCAAGGAGAAGTAAGGCGAGCCGGCTCAGACCCCCGGCGCTCAGAAGGACGATGTACTTGTATCGCCTCGTCCTCTCCGCAACCATGGCTCCCGGCCACATGGAGAGGGCGGCCAGCAGGTTGCCCATCGCGGCGAGAACGCCGATGAGGCCAAGGTTCGCGCCCAGCGCCAGAGCGAAGAGCGAGAAGTACTGGAGCCAGATGACGTCGCTGCTCTCAGCGAAGAAGCCGTCCCACCACAGGTTGCGCATCGCGCGCTCCTGAGACGGCGTCGTCTCCTCTCCCACGGCGTAGCTGGTTCCGCGCGAAGCCGCCGCGCGCGATGGAAACGGGGATGGAACGCCCTCCATGGGGTTGAACGCTCTTCCCCGTTGCCGGAGCCGTTGCAGGCCGGGAGCGCCCAACCGCCGGCCGGCCCGGCCGACGGCGGCCGGTAGAGCCCAGGGCCGTCGCGCAAATAAGAAGGGCCGATCCATCTTCAGTCGGCCCTTCAACGCCTGCGGGGTTAGCTGGCGGGTTAGGGTGGAAGGTTCACCCTCTCCCCCGGTTTGGTCCGGCGGAGTTCACCCCGTATGGTTCCCCCGTCTCCGTTGCCGGAGTTCGGCGAATCGTCTCGGTGTTGGGACAAGCGTATCTCGGCCTCGACGCGTGGTCAATAAGGCGTAGCGATGATTGTCTCATTCGTTTTCGTCTTCTCGATGGCGATGGAACGTCCTGGGGGACGCGTGGCCGTGCGCACGCCTTCTCACCGGGCTGTGCTCCTCTCAGACATCCGTGAAAGGACGGCCCTACGCCTGACGGTAAAGGGGCGCTATACTGGCGCCTGGCGATCACGTACCGGCGGCAGTGATCGGCCAGCAACCGCCGTGGCAGAGCTCATGCAGAGAGGTAGGTAGTGATGACCGTGTACCTGGACTATGACAAAGCGCTCACTCCCGAGCAGATCACTCTGCGCAGGGAGGTGCACACCTTCGCCGAGGAGGTGCTCCGGCCGGCCAGCATGGAGCTGGACAAGCTATCGGACCCGGAGGACGTCGTCAAGCGCGATTCCATCTTCTGGGACGTGTTCCGCAAGTACTACGAACAGGGATATCACGTCCGGAACCTGCCGGAGACGGCTGGCGGCACCGCGCTCAGCACGGAGGAGCAGTTCCTGGTGAACGAGGAGATCGGCTGGGGCAGCGGTGACTTCGCCGTCGGACTGGCGGTCACCAGTTTCCCGTTCATCCTCGCGGGCATGTTCGCGGCGGCCAACCAGGAGATCGCCGACGAGTTGGTGAAGCCGTTTGTCGAGGACCGGGAGGCGCGCTACATCGGCTGCTGGGCGATCACGGAGCCTCAGCACGGGTCCGACACCCTGATGGCCGGCACTGAGTACTTCCGAGACCCGAACGTCTTCTACGAGGTGACGGCTCGGGCCGACGGCGATGAGTGGGTGATCAAGGGACAGAAGGCCGCCTGGGTCTCCAACGGCACGATCGCCACCCACGCCATGACCTTCCTCGGCATTGAAGAGAAGCGGGGAACGGGCATGGTGGGAGGCGGCGTGGCCGTCATCCCGCTCGATCTGCCGGGCGTGTCGAGAGGGCGTGCCCTGGACAAGATAGGTCAGCGTGCGCTCAACCAGGGCGAGATCTTCTTCGACGACGTGCGCATCCCGCGGAAGTACATGATGGTGCCGCCGGAACTGTACCCGATCGTCGTGGAGCAGGTGCTGACCATGGCCAACGCCTTCATGGGCGTGACCTTCGCCGGCGTGGCCCGCGCCGCGTTCGAGGAGGCGCTGGAGTACAGCAAGGAGCGCGTCCAGGGCGGGCGTCCTATCTGCGAGCACCAGGCGGTGCAGAAGAAGCTCTTCGATATGTACGCCAAGGTGCAGGCGGCCCGGGACCTGGCGCGCTCGACGTCGATCTACAACACGGTTGCCGCGCCGGGCGCCGTCCAGTACTCGATCGCGTCCAAGGTCTTCTGCACCAACGCCGCTTTCGAGGTCGCGAGCGACGCCGTCCAGATCTTCGGTGGCATGGGTCTGAGCAAGGGCGTGCTGGTCGAGAAGCTCCTGCGCGACGCCCGTGCGGCAATGATCGAGGACGGGTCGAACGACGTACTCTCTCTGGTGGCCGCCCGCAAGCTGATCGACGGCTCGCCTTGATCTTGTTCCGCAAGCCGCGGCGGGTCGATTCTGGAGAACGGACGGCAGGTGGCGGGATGAGAGGGATCGCCGTGGCGGGTGCGCTCTTGCTGCTGCTCGCCCTGGCTGCCACCGCGGCGGCGTGCGGGGGCGACGGGGAATCCGTAACGCTGGAACAGTACTTTGAGCAGGTGGCCCACTTCAACACCGGCGTCACGGGAGACCTCGACGAACTCGAGGCGGACTTCCCGAGCGCCTTCGATGACGTGGAGCAGACGCAGGGCTTCCTGGATTCCAGCGCAAGGGTCATCAGGGACCGCCTCGCCGGACTGGAAGAGACCGAACCGCCGACGGAGGTTGAGGGTGCCCACAAGGCATACGTGGACGCCGCAACGGGGCTGGTCGAGAGCTTTCAGGACTATGCCGGCGAACTTGCGAGCGAGTCGCCTCCGGAGATGGGAGATGTCTTGGCAGGCGTGCAGGAAACCGGCGACCAGCTACAACAGGCGTGTGTCGCCCTGCAGGTCATCGCAGACGCCGCGGGCATCGATGTGGACCTGGACTGCTAGGGCGCTCGTTCGCGCCTGGAGGTCCAGGCGGTGGCCTTCGCATTTTGGCCCGGTCCCGAGCCGTTCGTAGAAGCGGTGCGCGTCTCCGGGCCGTCTGTTGCCCGTGAGCGTTAGCCCCTAGCAGCCCGCTCGGCCGCCGGGGAACCGTCACTGACCGGCCCTATCGCCGCCTGGGCCGTTGTCTGCCCCGCCCGCCTGACGGCTTCGCGGTGTTGCCCTTCGATTGATCGGTGGCGCGTCGCGTCTTCGCGATGGCGGCGTTCGCCTTCTTCATGGCGGCGTTCGCCTTCGCCAGCTCCGCCTCACCGCCGGGCGGGCGGCGGGGCTTCTCCTTCTTCGCGGCGGCGGCAGCTTCCGCTTTCGCCGCGGCCTTCTTCGCCTTGGGGGCGGCAGCTTCCGTCTTGCTGGCGGCCGTCTTCGCCTTCCCGGCGGCCCGCTTGGCCTCAGGCACCGGCGATGGCTCCGGGCCGTCCGCCTTCGCGGCCTTCTGCTCGGGCGCCATCTCGATCGTCGCGACGGAGGCCACGGCGTCGCCCGGCCCCGGACTCATGATCGAGACGCCCTGCGTGGGCCTGCCCTGGATGGCGATGCCCTCCACTCGCGTCCGCAACACGATGCCTTCCTGGGAAATGACGATGAGCTCCTGAGAATCCCTCACCATCCGCGCGGCCACCACCGGGCCGGTCACGTCCAGGACGTTGAACGTGATCACGCCCCCTCCGCCCCGGTGGTGGGTCGGGTATTCCGCGACGGGGGTCCTCTTCCCAAACCCGTTCGCGCTGACGGTGAGGAGCTGATCCCCGGCGGACACCACCTCCATGGTCACGACGCGGGCGTCCCTGCCGAGCCGCACGCCCCGCACGCCGCCGCTGGCACGGGAGGCCGAGCGGAGCTCTCCGACCGGGAAGCGTACTGCCTGGCCGTCTGACGTGATGACGACCGCTTCGTCGTCCTCGGCCGCCAGCTTCGCCGAGACTAGGATGTCGTTGGGCTCCAGGTCCATGGCGATGAGCCCCGATCGCCGCACGGAGGCGAACTCCGACAGAGCCGTCTTCTTCACCTCGCCGTCGGCTGTGGCCAGCACCATGGCGTCCTTCTCGAAGTCCCGTCCGACCACGACTGCGGTGACGCTCTCGCGCTGGTCGATCTCAATGAGGTTGATCAGCGGGATGCCTCGCGCCTGGCGGGAAGCGTCGGGGACGTCGAACGCTCGGAGCTGGAACACGCGCCCGCGGTCCGTGAAGAAAAGAAGACTGTCGTGGGTGTCGGCCACCACGAGGCGGTGCACGGCATCGGCCTCCCGGGTGGCCATGCCCGTGATGCCGCGGCCGCCCCTCTGCTGCGGCCGGTAGGTCTCCAACGGCAGCCGCTTGATGTAGCCCCGGCGGCTCAGCGTGATCACCACCTCCTGGTGCGCGACTAGGTCCTCTTCCGTGAACTGCTCCGCCTCCTGCGCCACGATCTGGGTGCGGCGCTCGTCTCCGTACTTCTGCTTGAGCGCCTGGGCGTCCTCCTTGATCAGGAAGTCGATCTTGCGTGGGTTGGCGAGCAGGTCCTCCAGCTCATTGATCAGCTTGATGATCTCGCGATGCTCATCCTCGATCCGCTGTCGCTCGAGCCGGGCGAGCCGACGCAGTTGCATGTCGAGGACCGCCTGGGCTTGCACGTCGCTGAGGCCGAACGGGCGGGCCATCAGGCGCTCCTTGGCCTGCTCGGCGGACTGAGCGCGGCGGATCGTCTGGATCACCTGGTCCAGATGCTGGAGAGCCTTCAGCAGTCCCTGGAGGATGTGCTCGCGCTCCTGCGCCTTCTTCAGGTCGAATTGGGCGCGCCGTCGAATCACCTCCCGCCTGAAGCTGATGAACTGCTCCAGGGCCGTCTTCAGGTTGATGACCCGCGGTTGCCCGTCCACCAGCGCCAGCATGTTCACCGGGAAGGTGGCCTGCATGGCCGTGTGCTTGTAGAGCGAGTTGAGCACCTGGCGCGCCTGCCCCGTGCGAGTCAGCTCGATCACGATCCGCATGCCGTGACGGTCTGATTCGTCGCGCAGGTCGCTGACGCCCTCCACCTTCTTGTCCCTTACCAAGGAGGCGATGCGCTCGATCAGGGCCGCCTTGTTCACCTGGAAGGGCAGCTCCTTCACGATGATCATCATCCGGTTGCCGCGGGCCGCCTCCTCGATGTGCGTGCGGGCCTGCATCACGATGCGGCCGCGCCCGTCCCCGTAAGTCTGCTTGATGCCGTCGCGAAGTACTTCCTTGCGCTTGCCGTCGGCGTCGTATTCGTGCTCGCGACGCATCCGGTAGATGATGCCGCCGGTGGGGAAGTCCGGGCCCTTGACGATCTCCGCCAGCTCCGCCGTGGTGGTTTCCGGCTCGTCGATCAACTTTGCGATGGCGTCGCAGATCTCGCCCAGGTTGTGGGGCGGGATGTTGGTGGCCATACCGACGGCGATGCCGCTGGCTCCGTTTACCAGCAGGTTGGGCAGGCGGGCCGGCAGCACGACGGGCTCCTTGAGGCGCTCGTCGTAGTTCGGCACGAAGTCCACGGTCTCGCGGTCGATGTCCGCAAGCAGCTCCTCCGCGATGGGCGCCAGCCGTGCCTCGGTGTAGCGCATGGCCGCGGGCGGATCGTTATCGATGCTGCCGAAGTTACCCTGCCCGTCGATCAGCGGGTAGCGCAGCGAGAAGTCCTGGGCCATGCGCACCATGGCGTCGTAGACCGGGTCGTCGCTGTGGGGATGGTAGTTCTTCAGCACCTCGCCCACGATACCGGCGCTCTTGCTGTACCTGGCGGTGGGACGCAGCCCCATGTCGCCCATGGCGTAGAGGATGCGTCTCTGAACCGGCTTCAGGCCGTCGCGGACGCTGGGCAGCGCCCGTTGGACGATGACGCTCATCGCGTAGTCCAAGTAGGACGCGCGCATCTCGTCCTCGATCTTGATGCCGCGGATGGTGCCGATGTTGCCGATGTTGCCGTCGGTGGTCATGGGCTTCTCACCCTCCCACCGGAATGGTACACGACGCCTCAGCTACGAACACGTCGTGGCGCACGGTCAGGGACAGGGCCTGGAATGACGTTGACCGAGCCTCTGCCGGCCCGGCCGGGGAGGTACCGCGCCTATTCCGCCCACCCCACGTCGTAGAGGCGCATCGGGTCCTCGAACCCCCGCAATGCCGTCTCGCCCCGGTCCGAGAAGAGGAAGCCCTTGCCGGCCACCAACTCGCGCACCACGTTCGAGGCGAGGATCTGGCCGGGCTCTGCCCGGTCACAGATGCGCCGAGCGAGCTGGACGGCGGTGCCGAAGAGGTCGTGGTCCTCCGCGACCGGCTCCCCGGCATTGATGCCGATACGGACGTGGATGGTGCTATCGGGGTGCTCCCGGTTGCGCCGGGCGAGGGCGCGCTGGATGGTGATCGCGCTCTCCAGGGCCTTGGAGGCGGAGGCGAAGGAGGCCATGATCCCGTCGCCCGTATGCTTGATTTCACTGCCGCCGTGCGTCCTGAGCGCCTCACGGACAATGGCGTTATGGTTTCGCATCAACTCCTGGGCCTTGGCGTCGCCGAGGCGTTCGGTGAGGTAGGTGGAACCCTCAATATCGGTGAAGAGGAGCGTCACGGGCGCGCCGTAGGCTGCGGGGCCAGCCCTGATCGGCGCCGGCGCGACGCCCAGGAAGCCCTCCAGAGCTTCCAGGAAGGCGTCCACCTCACCGTGCCACGGGACATGGATGTGGCCGGCCAGCGGCAGGAAACGCGCCCCCGGGATCAGGCTCGCCAGTCTCAGACCGGACTCGTAGGTGACGGCCGGGTCTCCCTGACGGTGCAACACCGCCGTCGGCATCGAAAGGCGGGGCAGGAACTCCGTGACGTCCGTGCGAAACAACCCCTCTTCCAGGATGGCGGCGGCCACCTGTCCCGAGCTGCTGGCGCGGAAATAGTCCGCGAAGATCCGCTCGTGCTCGTGGTCGATGTCTGGGTACACGAACTCGATGATCGTCCGTGAGCCGATGGACCACTCGGCACGGATGAGCGCCAGCAACGCCTCGGCCAGGTCGCGCCGGTTCCCGCCGCCGAAGGAAGTGGCGAAGGTGCCGAACAGCGCCAGGCGGCGCACCCTCTCCGGGTGGGCGGCGGCGCAGATGATGGCCGGTGGTCCCCACTGAGACCAGGCAAACAGGTCGAATGTCTCCAGGCCTGCGGCGGCAACGACCGCCTCGATATCTCTGGCGCGCGCCGGCGCGGAGAGGTCGCTCACGTCTCGATCGGAGAGGCCCGTCCCCCGCCCGTCGAAATGGATGAAGCGGTGATTGGAGGCGAGCCGCTGGTACAGAGGTGCGATGTCCGGGTTGTTCCAGTCCATCTCGATATGGGACACCCAACTGGGAGTCCAGAGCAGCGGCGGGCCATCGCCTTCCCATTCCGCGAAGGCAATGCGCACGTCGTCCTCCGTCGTGGCGAACTGGATGCGCGGCGGCTGCGACGGCATCACGCGCGGTCTCCCCGGGCCCCGGCTTCTTTCACCAGCGCCTCAAAGAGCTTCCGTGAGTCGGCGATGAAGTTGGGGCGCTCCGCCTCGGGCCGTTCCGCGTGCCACTGGACGCCCAACACCCAGCGGTGCGCCGGACTCTCTACCGCCTCGATGACGCCGTCGGGCGCAACCGCAACGGCGGTCAGCCCGGGGGCCAGGGTCTCCGGCCGCACGGCCTGGTGGTGGCGTGAGTTCACCTCAACCTCGTCGGCGTCCAGCAACGAGTGGAGCCGGCTATTGCGCGTCAGACGGACCCGATGCCAGCTTGAGGGATATCCCTCGCTCCGGTAGTCGGCTTTGTGGTTGCCGTCCTCGATGTGCTGGAGCAGGCTGCCTCCTAGGGCCACGTTGAGAAACTGGTGTCCCCGGCAGATGGCCAGCACCGGCAGGTCGCGCGCGAGGGCATCCGCGAGCAGAGCCTCCTCAAACTCATCGCGGGCCGGGTCGGTGTACCTCACCTTGGGATGGGGCGTCTCGCCGTACCGGTCGGGGACGATGTCGTATCCGCCCGTGAGCACGAGCCCGTCGACACCGGCGAGACCGGCGTCCGGGCCGTGGAGGTCGACCGGTTCGCCGCCGGCCTCCTCGATCCGTTCCCAATAGTCCTCGATACGCTCGCCGAGGACGTCCTCCCAGCGGGTCACGCCGATGCGGGGTCGAGGTTCAACCATCGGGAGACCTCCCGCTGGCAGGATACCACCGGCTGGGCGCCTCTGCTAGGCTGTTGCTGCTTCACCAGCCGGCGCCGCATGCTCCAGAGGGCAAGCGCGAAGAAGGCGGCGGATACGCCGAGATGCCGGTGGATTCCCACTTTCCGGGGCCCCGCCGTCCAGCCTCAAGAGACACCAGCGGCATGCCGAGAGGGGCCAGAGGAAGTGGCGTGATGCTCGCCAACGCGCGCCCGGCGTTGCACCATGGTCGCTGTCGCTGGTCGGGGGTGGGTAGGAAGACGACGCCGTGCTGAGCGTCAGCGGGTTCCCGGCAAGATCGAGGAAAGACTTTGCCGCCTACTCCTCGATCTCCTCCTCGGCGGCTTCTTCGGCGGCGGCGGCATCGCTGAGTCTGATGTGGCCCTCCTGGATGACGCTCTCATCTGCCCAACTGTTTGCCCTGCCGTCCTCGCCGTCGATCTCCTCTTCCTCGATCTCGTCCGTCACCACGGCTTCCTCGACCTGCGTGCTGTGGCGGAGAAGCCTCTCTTTCGTGTACGGCCGCATGCTTTCGGCGCTGGTTGTGGTGGGGAACGAGGGCCGGCCGGCCCGGCTGGGGTCGCGGTACGTCTCCTTGACGATGATCCGGCACTCGTCGCCGCCTACGCGGGTCACGCCCGCAGCGTACTGGTTCCCCTCTTCCATCAACCTGATCAGGCGCATTCTGAGCCTTGGCTCCACCGTGCCGACGAACTCCCCGCCGGGCGTCTCGACGGCCAGCGTGTTGTCGTGGTGCCGCAGCTCCAACCTGTCGCCCGCGTTCAACTTGGCCAGGGCCCCGGATGCGGTTTGCTCGAGCGTGGTGACCGTGGTCTTGCCCATCTCCTCGATGAAGAGGGACGGATCGACCTGCCTGGGTTCGGCCTGGCCCGCTCCTGACTTGGCCAGCCTGTTCAGCCGATCGAGGTTCTTCCTGGCAATCTGGTTCGTCGCGTCCAGCTCCAGCGCCTTCTTGTATGCTTTCTTTGCTTCGGCGTAGCGGCTCAACTCCATCAGCGCCTTCCCGAGCCGGTTATGCGAGTCCGCGTCGTTGGGAAACAGGCTGAGGATGGATCGGTTGAGCGTGACGGCCTCTTCCCACCGGTTCGCCCGAGCCAGTTGGATGGCGGTTTCCGTTTGGCGCCGCCTGAACTGAGCCTTGTCCTCCTCCTGATACATGCTGATCACCTTTTGTGTCATGCCTTTGCTCCGAGCGATTGTAGCGCCAGCCCCCAGGGTATGCAAGGCTGGAACCACGAAACTTTCGTCAAATTTGTCCCCAACATATTTCGGCCGATCTGGGCGCGTCTTGAGGGGGACAGACCCTGAGGCCGCAGCTAATCTCGGAGCGATCTGGAAGGCGGCAGGAATTGTCGTGGGGCTGGTCGGGGTGGGCAGATTTGAACTGCCGACCTCACGGTCCCGAACCGTGCGCTCTTGCCTGACTGAGCTACACCCCGATCCGGAAGGTCACTGCATGGTAGCAGACGGTTCGCTTGCCTGTCGAGCTACGTTTGATCGGCTTCCGAGCGGCGGCTACACTGCGCGGGAGGCCGACCATGCACGTCTTGATGCTCTCTGGCCTTGAGGTCTGGGCGCTCCCGGATGGTGGTGGCGCCCCCACGCTCTATCGGACGCTCCGCGCCTACGGCGAGCGCGGCCATCGAGTGACCTTCGTCGCGCCCACTATCGGGGCAAACCGCTTCACGCCCACCGGGCGGGTGCAGAGCGAACGGCCGGCAATGGTACCGGACATTCCCGGCGTCTCTTTCCAGAGCTTCCACTTGCCCGCCCTCCAGGAGTCGCGCTTCCCGCTCCCAAACTTGGCGGTCAAGGTAGACCAGAAGCTGCGCTTTGCCGTGCTGTGTCCCGTGCTGGCGGCCCGGCGCGCCGGGCGCGTGTTGGAGGAGGAGCCGGTGGACGTGATCTACGCGTACGAGGTGCACGGTGCGCTGGCCGCTCGGTTCCTGCGCCGTCGCCGGCGGCTGCCCACCGTCGCGCGGTTCCAGGGCACAGTCATGCATCCCGCCCTGGCGGGTGGCCTGGCGCGCCTGCGCAAGTATGAAGAGGTGCTCGCGCTTCGCCTGCCGGCGGACCTCTACATCATGACCAACGACGGAACACGCGGCGACCAGGTGCTTGCCTGTCTCAATCCTGGGGCGGCGGCGAAGCTGCGCTTCTGGCGCAACGGACTCGATTTGGCCCGGCTTCGGCCGGCCCGCCCCGAGGAGCGCGCGGAGCGACGCCGCGCCCTGGGACTCCCTGTGGACGCGTTCGTGCTGCTCACAGCGTCGCGGCTGACGGCATGGAAGAGGGTGGACCGCGCCGTCGCCGCCCTGCCCGGGATCCTCCGTTCGCTTCCCAATGCCGTACTCCTCGTCGTGGGCGATGGCGAGGAGCGGACGAACCTGGAGCGGCGTGCCCGAGGGTTGGGAGTAGAGAGCAGCGTGCGCTTCGCAGGCGCGGTGCCTCAGGAGTGTGTACTTGGCTACATGCATGCCGCCGACGTGTTGCTGGCGCTGGCCGATTTGTCGAACGTGGGCAACCCGCTACTGGAGGCAATGAGCTGCGGCCTGCCCGTCGTGGCCGTGGATGCAGGCGAGACGGGCGAGCTCATCCGCGATCATGAGACCGGCCGTTTGCTGCCCTCCGGGGATGCCGACACCGTCGCGCGGGCCGTCGCCGCCCTGGCTGCCGACGCCCCGGAGATGTGCCGCCTCGGAGCCGGCGCGCGCCGATATGCGGAAGAGCGCTTCTGGACCTGGGAAGCGCGGCTGGAAGCGGAGTTGGAGGAGGTAGAGCGACTTGTCGGAGAGCCCGCCGGCGCGAACGCCGCCCAGGCAGCCGGTCGCTGACGTAACCGAGCCGGCCGCATCGAGGGAGGCGGGACGGCCGCGCCTGGGTTTCCTGGGCAACGTCAATCTGGTCTTTCTGACGTACGTGGGCAACGCCCTCCTTGCGTTTGGCGTCGCGGTACTCGTGGCGCGTGCCCTGGGCCCGGAAGGGCGGGGCTTGTACGCTCTGTTCCTGCTTTCGGCCTCCATCACCCAGGCGGTGCTCAGCCTCGGGATGGGCGTATCGGCCGTGTACTATCTCGGGAAAGGCACGTTTCCGCTCTCGCGCGTTGTGGCGAACAGCCAGCAGATCACGCTGGCATCGGCCGCCGTGAGCGGGCTGCTGGTGCTTCTGGCCTGGCCTCTCCTCGGCGATGCGTTGCTGGAACGCGGCATCCCCTTTTGGATCTTCGCCTTCGCCGTGCCCCTGTTCGTCAACTACAACCTTTTCACCACCATCTTCCAGGGGACGAGTCGATTCCTGGCCATGAACGCGGTGATCCTTGCGCAGCCGCTCGTTCTGCTGGCGCTGCTCGCCGTCGCCGTCGCCACGGGCGACGTCGATACGACGAGGGCGCTCCTGTTCTGGTCGGGCGCCACGCTGGCCGCGATACTGCTGGCGTTCGCCCTGCTGGGAAGACAGGCTCTGCGTATCCCCGATCTGCTTCGGCTGGACCGGCCGTCCCTCTACGAGCAGGTGCGGTTCGGTGTGCAGGGGCAAATTGGGAATCTCATGCAACTGCTCAACTATCGCCTCGATCAATACATCGTGCTGCTCTTCGTCAGCACCGCCGGGGTTGGGTTCTACGCTGTGAGCGTGACGATGAGCCAGAGCATCTGGTTCCTGGCCAACGCCGTCGCCGTCGTCCTGCTGCCCCGGCTGGCCGCGGCTGATGAGACGGAAGCCGCCCGCACTGCCCCCGTTGTCTGCCGCAACACGCTGTTCGTGAGCGCGCTGGCGGCGCTGGGTCTGGGCGCGGTGTCGCCCTGGTTGGTGGAGGCCCTGTTCGGCGCTGAGTTTGGACCGTCGCTGATCCCGCTGCTGTGGCTGCTGCCGGGCACGGTGGCGCTCGCGGGCTCGAAGATCCTGACCAGCTACATCTTCAGCCAGGGGCGCCCCATGACGAACAGCCTGATCACCGTCGCCTCCCTGGTCGTGACGCTGGCCGCTGATTTCGCCCTCATCCCGCCCTTTGGGGTGACCGGCGCGGCCGTCGCGTCGTCGCTCGCCTACGGTGTCCACTTCGTTCTCTCGCTGGTGGCCTATCGTCGGCTGTCCGGCAGGTCGATCTGGGAGGCGGTCGTGGTGCGCGGCGAGGATCTGCAACGCTATCTGGACGCGGCGCGTCAGCGCCTCGCCGAAGCGCAACCATAGCGCATGACAGAGGGAGACCGTTTGCCTGATCGCGGGCCTTTGTGGCTGCATACGATGGTAGAGCCGGTCTCGGCGGAGCGGCGTCTGCGTCTCTGCGTGGTGGGCGACTTGGACGGTGTGCACACGCAGCGCTGGCTGAGCTACTTCGTCGAGCGCGGTCATGACGTGCATGGCCTCTCCTACTATCTGCCTCTCAGGCCGCCGGAAGGTGTACGCTTCCATGCCCTGCGGCCGGATGTCCCGGCCGGTGGCCGCGTCGCGGGAAGGCCGCGTCCGGGCCCGTTGGCTCGTGTGGGCCGGAGTCTGCCGCCGGGCCTGCAGCGCCTGGCCAACATGCTCCGCTATCGGCGGGCCGGACTGCGCCGGGCCGTGGAGGAGATCGCCCCGGACGTGCTCCATGCCCACTACCTGGTCGAGCACGGCTTCTATGCCGCGACCGCCGGCCGTCGGCCCTACGTGGCGACCGCCTGGGGGTCGGACGTGCTCGTGGAGGCGGCCCGCTCGCCGCTGAACAGGGCCATCGCCCGCTTCGTCCTGGGCCGCGCTGACCTCGCGACGGCGAACAACCGGTTCATGGCGCGGGAGATGGTGCGAAAGCTGGGTGGCGACCGGGCCAAGGTGCAGCACATCGTGCTGGGCGTCGATCGTGCCTTCCATGATTCGCCGGCAGCCTCTGTCAACGCGCGGCCGCACGAGCCGGATCGGACGCCGACCGCAATCAGCACGCGCTCGCTCGACTCGCCTCTCTACAACGTCGACGTCGTCGTGCGGGCGATGGCCCGCGTGCAGAAGGCAGTGCCTGCCGCTCGACTGGTGGTAGCGGGCGAGGGCCGTCTACGTCCGCGGCTCGAGACGTTGGCGCGCCGCCTCGGGCTTGGAGACGCCGTGCGGTTCGTGGGTTCCCTCCCGGAGGAGCCCTTCCGGAACGCGCTCGCCGATGCCGAGGTCTTCGTCTCCGTCCCGTCATCGGACGCCACCTCCGTGGCGCTCCTCCAGGCGATGAGCGTTGGCTGCTTCCCCATCGTTTCGGAGCTGCCCAGCCAGCAGGAACTGGTGGAGCACGGCGTCACCGGCCTCCGGGTGCCGGTGAGGGACGAGGAGGCGCTGGCGGAAGCGATCGCGCGGGCGCTGGAGGACCGGGAGCTGCGTCAGACCGCCGTCGAGCGCAGCTGGCGCTTCGTGGAGGAGTACGGGCTGCTGGAGACGAACATGGCCAAGATGGAAGCGTGGTACTACAGGCTGGCCGGGCGGGCCGGGGAGGTGCAGGCTGGCGCGCCCCCACCGAACGAGCACTAGCGAGTCGCGGCACCGAGACCTGCCTGGCTCACCGTTATCCTGCATCGTACACTCGTGGGTGACATGCGGGTCGTCTACCTCGCCGACGCGCCCTACGTTCACACTCGCCGTTGGGTGGAGCACTTCGCGGGCGCTGGGTGGGAAGCGCACGTTCTCACTTTTCGCCCGGCGGAGATCGAGGGCGCCCGCGTTCACTACGTCGGGGGTTTCGAGCGGCTGGGGCGACTGCGCTATCTGCTCCACGCTCGGCGCGTTGGCCGCTTGGTGCGAGAGCTGCAGCCGGACCTCCTCCATGCTCTTCACCTCACCAGCTACGGCTTCCTGGGCGCCCTGTCCGGCGTCCGTCCGATGCTCACGTCGGTCTGGGGGACCGACGTGCTGGAAGCGCCTCACTGGAGCCCGCTCCATACCTTGATAACCCGCCATGCCCTGGCCAAGGCCGACCACATCACCGCGACCGGACTGCGGCTGGCCAGCGCCACGTTGCGCTACGCTCCCCGCTCGAAGCCGGTGACCGTTGTGCCCTACGGGGTCGATCTGACCCGTTTCCAGCCAATGGCCCGGAACGGCGCCCGGCCCGGCGAGGTGGTGGTCGGCGCGGTAGCGCGCCTCTCGCCGGAGAAGGGGCTGGACGTCCTGCTGCGGGCGGTTGCCCGGCTCGTCGACGGCGGTACGCCGTTGCGAGTTGTACTGGCCGGCGAGGGTCCCCGGCACGGGCGGCTGGCTCGGCTGGCCGGGCGGCTGGGCATCGCCGAGCGGGTGGACTTTAGAGGTGAGGTGCCACACGAGCAGGTGCCGGCCGTGCTGGCGGAGCTCGACATCTTCGTCATGCCGTCTCGGGCCGAGGGCTTCGGCGTCGCCGCGCTGGAGGCGCAGGCCGCGGGGTTGCCGGTGGTTGCGTCGAGAGTCCATGGGATTCCGGACGCGGTCCAGGACGGCGGCACGGGGCTGCTCGTGCCGCCGGGCGACGAAGCGGCGCTGGCGGACGGCATCAGCCGCCTAACCGGCGACCCCGACCTGAGGGCGGCCATGGGCAGTGCGGGCCGCGCGTTCGTCCAAGAGCGATATCGCTGGGAGGACAACGCGGCCCAGATGGAGCGACTCTATGACCATCTAATGGGGGCGTTTACCGAAAGCGCGCGCCGTGGTACGGTGCGGGAGAGCTAGACCGGATTCCTTCCGACACAAACGGATGCCTGACCAAGCGGATCTCCCTTTCGTGTCCGCTATCGTCCCGATGCGGAACGAGAGGCAGCACATCGAACGTTGCCTGCGCAGCCTGGCGGCTCAGGACTACCCCCACGACCGTTTCGAGGTCATCGTTGTTGACGGCGCCTCAGATGATGGCTCGCGGGAGCTGGTGGAGTCGATGCGCGAGGAGGTGCCGGGCCTGCGGGTGGCGGAAAACCGGGGGAAGCTCACCGCCCGCGGTCTGAACATCGGCCTGGCCTTCGCTCGGGGCGACGTCATCGCCAGGGTCGACGCGCACGCCGTGGTCGCCCCGGACTTTCTTCGAGAGAGCGTGGCCGCGCTCCGTCGCACGGGCGCCGACGTGGTCGGGGGACCCATCAGCACCCTCGGCGAAGGGTCGGCGGGTGCCGCGGTTGCGCTGGCAGTCTCCTCGCCCTTCGGGGTGGGCAACGCGGTCTTCCGCTATAGCCACCGAGAGCAGTGGACAGATACGGTCGCCTTCCCCGCATACCGGCGCGATGTATTCGACCGTATCGGGCCGTTCGCGGAGATAGACGGTGGCGAAGACGACGAGTTCCACTATCGGCTGCGGGACGCCGGCGGCCGGATCCTGCTGACGCCGGCCATCCGCTCGACCTACATCCCCCGCCGCTCCTACTGGGGACTGACGCGCCAGTATTTCGGCTACGGCCAGGCAAAGGTGGTCGTGTTGTCCCGACACCCACGCCGGACACGGCTGCGCCAACTGGTGCCCGGCGCTTTCGTGCTGGGGATCCTGGCCTCGGCCGTGCTCGCCTTCTTCGGCGGGTACCTGGTGTTGCCGTTGGTGGCACTCGCGGCCGCGTACGTGACGGCGTCCCTTGGTGCATCGCTCATCGTCGCGCGGCGCGGGGGCTGGCGCCACGTGCTACGGCTGCCCCTCGCGTTCGCCTGCATGCACCTGGCCTACGGTCTGGGATTCCTGATCGGGGTGGTGCGCCGGGCCTTCGGCCAGTCCGTGGCGATGCCGCAGGAGGCGGAGTCGCGGTGATCCCGGCGGAGGCTCCCGCGGCGCAGCACGCCGGCCCGAGCAAGGCAGACCTCGCGCCGTACGAGCATCTGGACGCGGCGGAGCGCTACCTCCATGTCACCCGAGACCGACACCTGCTTGCGCTGCTTCGACGCTACCATCTCGGTTCCCTGGCCGGCCTTCGCATCCTGGAGCTGGGGTGTGGCGAGGGAACGCTTCTGCGGACTCTGATCCACCACGGAGCGGATGCCGGCAGACTTGGCGCTGTTGACGTCGACGTCGCGAGGGTCGGGCGCGTGAGGGCATCGTTGCCCGACGTGCGTCTCGTTGTGGGCGATATCGCATCGTTGCCCTATCGAGACGGCGCATTCGATCTGGCGTTTGCTTTCACCGTACTCACGTCGGTCCTGGACGGCCGGACGCGGAGGCGGGGGGCGGCGGAGGCGCTTCGGGTGTTGCGGCCCGGCGGCCTGCTCATCGTGTACGATTTCTGGGTGAACCCGTTCAACCGGCGGGTGCGTCCTCTCCGCGCCGCCGAGTTGCGCGACCTCTTCGCGCCTCGCCATGTCGAGACTGCCAGGGTAACGCTCGCGCCGCCCGTCGTGCGGGCGCTCGGTGGTCGGCCCCGTTTCTGCGGGCCGCTGGAAAGCCTTCCGTTCCTCCGTACGCATCTCATGGCCGCCGTGGTGAAGGAGAACGCACCGGTATGACGAGCGGAACCTCCTTGAGAACCACGAGGTCCGCCGCTCGGCTTCGAGGAAGGCCCGGATCTTACTGGCGGCGATGCCGGCTCGGAGCACGCCTTCCCTGGGTCGACCGGAACGAATATGATGTGTCATCGGAGCATGAACCTGCTGGAACGGATGCCTGGACCTTTGTTCCACCACCAGCGCACGGGGCGCGGAGGCGACGGCGCAAACCTGGGACATCGAAGACCGGGAGCGTCGCAGAGGTTGGGCCGCCGCGCACCGAAGGATCGGACTGCTCACGATGACCGCGCCTAGCCTTAGTATTGTCACCGCGAACGGGCGGCCGGTGGCCGCCACGGTCAAGGAGGACTGAACCATGGGTAAGCTGGCTTCGGCGACAGCAGTAGAGCCGTTTCTCCCATTTGCCCTACCGGACATCGGCCAGGAGGAGATCGATGAAGTCGTCGATACCCTCCGCTCCGGCTGGCTCACCGGTGGGCCCAAGGTGCGGACCTTTGAGGAAGGCTTTCGAGGTGTCACGGGGGCGTCCCAGGCGGTAGCGCTTTCATCGTGCACGGCCGGACTGCATCTGGGGCTGCTGGCGGCGGGCATCGGTCCGGGCGATGAGGTGATCACCGCTCCGCTCACGTTCGCCGCCACCGTCAACGTCATTCTTCACGTCGGCGGGACGCCCGTTCTGGCCGATATCCGGGATGACGACTACAACATCGACCCCGATGACGTGGAGCGCAGGATCACGCCTCGAACCAAGGCGCTCATGCCCATCCACTACGGAGGACAGCCGGCTCGGATGGACGAGCTGCTGGCGCTCGCTCGCAAGCACGGGCTGCGCGTGATCGAGGACGCCGCCCACGCGTTGGGGGCCAGCTACCGCGGCCGGCCCATCGGTACCCTGGGCGATGCCGCCGTGTTCAGCTTCTACCCGATCAAGAACATCACCACCGGGCAGGGGGGGATGCTCACCAGCGACGACGCCGAGTTGGCCGAGCGGGTGCGGCTGCTGAGCCTCCATGGTCTGAGCAAGACGGCCTGGGACCGCTATTCAGACAAGGGGTCCGCCGTGTACCAGGTGCTGGCCCCCGGCTTCAACTACGCCATGACCGACATCCAGGCCGCTATCGGCATCCACCAGCTAGACCGCCTGGAGGGGTTCCAGGCGCGGCGCATGCACCTCGTTTCCCGCTACGACGAACTGCTGGCCGACCTGCCGGAGGTGATCCGTCCGGCGGTGCGAGACGGCGTAGTCCACGCCTGGCATCTCTATCCCATCCGCCTGGAACTGGAGCGGCTGCGCTTGAACCGCGAGGAGTTCATCGAGGAGCTCCGGAACCGTGGCATCGGCACGTCCGTTCACTTCATCCCGATCCACTTCCATCCCTACTTCCGGGACGCGCTGGGGCTCGGCCCCGGTGACTACCCGGTCGCCGAGGCGGTCTACGCCGGCCTCATATCGCTACCGCTCTACCCGCGGATGGAGGACGCCGACGTGGACCGCGTAGCGGCCGCGATCCACGAGATAGTCGACTCCGGCAGGCGCTAGGCGTGATGAAGCGGGCGTTCGATCTGCTCGTAGCCGGATTCGCGACGGTCGTGCTGTCCCCCATCGTGGCTGCTGTCGCACTCGTCGTGAAGCTGGAGTCACCGGGGCCGGTCTTGTTTCGTCAACCGCGGGTGGGCAAGGATGGCAAGCCCTTCACGATGTACAAGTTCCGAACGATGAGACCGGACCCGCAGAGTGATGAATCCTCGACATCGGTGCCTCAGGTGTCCGATTTCAGCAGCTATGTGTTCGATCCAATGTATGGCGGCAAGAAGTACACGCGGATAGGCGGCTTTCTTCGGTCCAGCAGCTTGGATGAGCTGCCGAATCTGTTCAATGTGCTGCGCGGCGACATGTCTATCGTCGGCCCGCGGCCCGAAGTGCCCGAGTTGGTGGATCAGTACCTGCCGGAATATCACCGCCGGCACGGGGTGCGACCGGGCATTACCGGACTGGCGCAGGTGCGAGGGCGCGGTGATTTGACCTACGAACAGACGATGGTCTACGATCTGGACTACGTGGACAACCATTCCCTGTGGCGTGACCTGATGATCCTGGCCCGAACGGTACCGACGGTGCTCAGCCGCAAAGGCGTTCGTTGAGAGCGGAAGGGAGTCCCCAGACAGCAATGACGGATCAGCAATCGCTGTCCAAGCAGGAGCGGCGCCCAGCCAACGGCGTGCGCGCCAAGATCGGGCGGACTCTACACCTCCTCCCAGTGCTGGCGCTCGACTCGCTGCTGGTGGTGGCCTGCTATGCGGCCGCCCTGGCTCTCAAGTTCGACGGTACCGTCCCGCGCGAGTCGATGGTCTTCTTCGGGCAGGTCGTTGCCGTCATCGTGCTCGCCTATCTGGTGGGCAACTACTCCTTTGGCATCTACCGGACGGCCTGGCAGTATGCCAGCGTCGCCGATGCCATGAGTCTCGCGTCGGCCGTGGGCTTGGTGTCCGTGCTGCTGTTCGGTGTGAACGTCTTCCTGACCCCGAGGCACATCCCGCTGACGGTCACCGCCATGGCGCCGGTCTTCATCTACCTCTCGATGGCCGTGGCGAAGCTCTGGCCGCGGCTACGCGAGCAGGCGCCGTTCGCCCACTGGGGCGGTCCCGTCCAGTCCCTTCTCATCGCCGGAGCCGGACACACCGGCCAGATGATCGCGCGCGAGTTCCTCCAGCACCCAGAATGGGAGTACAGGCCGATCGGCTTCGTGGACGACGACTATCGCAAGACGGGCATGCGCATTCACGGCCTGGCCGTGCTCGGCAGCCGGTTCGATATCCCTGCGCTCGTTCGCAGCCACCACGTAGATGTGGTGGCGCTCGCCATGTCCTCCGCGGCCGGCGCTACCATCCGCGACTTCGTCGGCATCTGCCAGCAGGCGGACGTGGCGGTGCGCACCGTACCCGGCGTACCCGAGATCGTGCATGCCGGTAGCTCTGCTCAACTGCGGGAGATCACGGTGGAGGACCTGCTTGGCGAAGAGGAGCCGGAGATCGATGTCGCGGGCTGCGCCGCCATGGTGCACGAACGGGAGGTGCTCATCACCGGCGCCGCCGGCTATCTGGGGCAGGAACTGGCCCGCCAGCTCCTCGCCTTTGGTCCGGCCGCGCTGCATCTGCTGGACACCAGCGAGGCGGGCCTCTACGAGCTCCAGCGAGACCTGAAGGCGGAGGAAACCGAAGTACACATCTGGGTAACGAATATCGTCGACCGGGCGCAGGTGGAGCGGACGTTCCGCGCCGCGCGGCCGCACGTGATCTTCCACGTGGCCGCCTACAAGCATATCCCGGTCATTGAGGCCCATCCCGAGGCTGCGTTCCACGTGAACGTGATCGGAACCATGAACCTGTGCCTGGCGGCGGACGCTGTGGGAGCGGAGAGGCTGCTCTTCGTCTCCACCAACAAAGCGGCCGAATTGGACAGCGTCTACGGCGCCACCAAGCGCATCGGGGAGCTGCTGGTCAGTGCCCTGGCACGCCAGAGCGAGACCTGTTTCTCCGCCGCGCGGCTCAACAACGTGATGGGCAGCCGCGGCAGCGTCGTCCCTCTCTTTCTGCGGCAGATAGAGCGGGGCGGACCGGTGCTCCTGAGTCACGCCGATGCCACGCGCTACTTCATGTCGCCGCCGGAGGCGGTGCGCCTGATCATCCAGGCGGCCGCTCTCTGCCGGAGCGGCCAGATCTCCGCCCTGGACCTGGGGGAGGAGGTGAGGATCGCCGACTTGGCGGAGAAGCTCATCCGCCTGCGGGGCTACCAGCCGGGCAAGGACATCCAGGTCGTCTATTCGGGGCTTCGTCCCGGTGAGCGGCCCAGGGAGGAGCCGCTGCAGGCTCGAGGGCATTTCCTCCCGACTGACCATCCGAAGATCTTCCTGACGGAGGATACCACCCTCTGCACGGCCGACGAGATCATCGGCAGGATTGAAGCGCTCCAGCACGATCTGCCCGAGAACCGAGATGAGCTGGCGGCCCGTCTGCACGCGCTCGCCCGTATCGACCTGCGGGACGTCCACCCGGCGCCCACGATCTCCGACAACTAGTGAGTTCTGATCCGGTGAGGATGACCAACGTCCTTTGCGGGCGCTCTTCCCATCCCGTGAGCATCGCCTCGTGAAGGTCGTTACCGTCGTCGGTGCCCGTCCCCAGTTCATCAAGGCCGCTGCTTTCAGCCGTGAGCTGCGCGGGCAGCATCAGGAAGTGTTGGTCCACACGGGCCAGCACTACGATCCTGAGCTCTCCGACGTGTTTTTCCGAGAGCTGGAGCTGCCGAGGCCCAATCACCATCTGGGCGTTGGCTCCGGGTCCCACGGCTGGCAGACGGGCCGGATGCTTGCCCGCCTGGAGTCCGTCCTGGTCGACGAACGGCCGCAATGGGTCGTCGTCTTCGGTGATACCAACTCGACGCTGGCCGGAGCGCTTGCCGCAGCGAAGCTGGGCATACGGCTGGCCCACGTTGAGGCTGGGCTCCGTAGCTTCGACCGGTCCATGCCGGAGGAGGTCAACCGTATTGTGGCCGACCACACCTCCGACGTGCTCTTCTGTCCTACCCAGACCGCCGTTGATCACCTGGGCCGCGAGGGCCTCGCGGAGCGCGCCCACCTCACCGGCGACATCATGTACGACTCGCTTCTCCAGCATCTCCCCCTGGTGGAGAGCCGGTCGGGCATCGTGGACCGGCTGGGGTTGGCCCCAGGCGCCTATGCCGTGGTCACGGTGCACCGGGCGGCGAACACGGAGGACCCTGCGGCGCTTGGCGGCGTCCTGGACGGCCTCGCGCATCTGGACGGGCCGGTGGTGTTCCCCATGCATCCGCGCGCGCGGCTCGCCTTCGCCTCGGCGGACTTGGAGACGCCGCCACAGGTGCGCGTCATCGAGCCGGTCGGGTATCTGGAGATGCTGGCCCTGGAGCGTTTGGCCCGCGTGGTGCTGACCGACTCCGGGGGGATACAGAAGGAAGCGTACCTGCTGGGCGTACCGTGCGTTACCCTGCGTGAGGAGACGGAATGGCCGGAGACGCTCGTCGACGGCTGGAACGTTCTGGCCGGCACCGATGCCGGGCGGATCGCCGAAGCCGCCGTCCGGGCGCAGCCGACAGGAGAGCGACCGCAGGTTTTCGGCGACGGGCGCGCCGCCCGGCGCATGGTAGGGCTGCTGAGCGATGATCCATCCGACAGCCGATGTGTCACCTGAAGCCCGGATCGGGTCCGGCACGTGCATCTGGCACGAGGCCCAGGTGCGCGAGGGGGCGGTCCTCGGCTGCGACTGCATCGTCGGCAAAGGGGTCTACATCGACCGCGACGTCATCGTCGGGGACCGGGTGAAGATCCAGAACCGCGCCTCCCTCTTCCGAGGACTCACCGTGGAGGACGGCGTCTACATCGGACCGCACGTCAGCTTCGCCAACGACCGATATCCGCGGGCCGTCAACCCCGACGGAACCGCTCAGACGGATGCCGACTGGGAGGTGGTGCCCACCATCGTGCGACAGGGGGCGTCCATCGGTGCCGGCGCCGTCATCCTGCCGGGCGTTACCGTCGGCCGCTGGGCGATGGTCGGGGCGGGCGCGGTGGTGACCCGAGATCTGCCGGAGCAGGCACTGGCGTTGGGCAACCCGGCGCGGGTGGTCGGTCGCGTCTGCCTCTGCGGCCGCCCGCTTGATCGTGACGGTGATCGCTGGCGCTGCGGCGCCTGTGGTCGCGACTATCGGTTCGAGACCGGGGAGGCGCAGGCTCCGTGATCCGCATTGCTCAGCCGATCATCGGGCCGGAGGAGGAAGAGGCCGTGCTGGCGGCGCTCCGGTCCGGACAACTCGCCCAGGGGCCGCTCGTCGCGCGTTTCGAGGAGGCGTTTGCCAGCTACCTGGGCGTCCGCCATGCCGTCGCCGTTTCCTCCGGCACTGCCGCGCTCATCGTGGCGCTACGCGCCCATGACATCGGCGCCGGCGACGAGGTGCTGGTCCCAACGTTCACCTTCGCCGCCACCGCCAACGCCGTCCTGACCGTAGGCGCCCGCCCGGTATTGACCGACGTGCAGGAAGACACGTTCAACCTGGACCCGGAGCGAATCGAGGCCGGCATTACCTCGAGGACGCGCGCCCTTCTGCCGGTGCACCTCTACGGCCAGCCGTGTGAGATGTCGGCCGTTAGGGAGATCGCCGGCCGGCGCGGGCTCGTCCTGATTGAGGATGCCTGCCAGGCCGTTGGGGCGTCGTGGGAGAGCCGTAAGGCAGGCACCTTTGGCACCGGCTGTTTCTCCTTCTACGCCACGAAGAACATGACGACGGGAGAAGGGGGCATGGTGGTCACGAAGGACGACCAAGTGGCTAGACGAGCCCGCCAGCTGCGCAACCAGGGGGAGGAGGTTCGCTACCGGACAGAACTCTTGGCTCCCAACTTCCGCATGACGGAGATGGCCGCCGCTCTGGGCAACGCCCAACTCTCGAAGGCGGACGCCTGGAACCAGCGGCGGCGCGCCAACGCGGCCTGGTTGAACGAGCATCTGCAGGGCGTAGTGACGCCCGTCGAGCGGTCAGGGGCCCATCACGTCTACCACCAGTACACCGTGCGGGTGCCGGGGGGGCGGCGCGATGCGCTCCTCGGCGGCCTCCGCGAGGCAGCTATAGAGGCGGCGGTCTACTACCCCCTCTGCGTTCACCAACAGCCGCTCTACCTAGAACTGGGCATCGGTGGAGCATTCCCGGTCGCGGAGCGGGCGACGTCGGAGGTGCTGTCGCTGCCGGTGCATCCCGCTCTCTCGTCCGAGGATCTGGAGCGCGTCGCCGCCACCGTCAACGAGACGATGGCCGCGGCGGGAGTTGGACGTGGCTGAGCCGCTGCGGGTGGGCGTGATAGGCCTGGGGGCGATGGGCGCCAACCACGTCCGTGTCTTCGCCGAGCTGCCGGAGGCGGAGCTTGCCGCCGTCGCCGACATAGACGAAGAGAGCCTGCGGCAAGCGACCCGAGGGCGTCCAACGAAAGCGTACCGCGACTACCGGGAGCTTCTCGCAGACGAGCGCTTGGATGCCGTGTCCGTGGTCGCACCCACGCGGCTCCACTTGGAGGTGGCTCTCGCCTGCATGGAACGCGGCATACCGGCGCTGGTCGAAAAGCCGCTGGCCGCCAGCCTGGATGAAGAGGAGCGTCTCCGGTCGGCGGCCGAAGCAGGAGGCGTCCCCCTGATGGTGGGCCACGTTGAGCGCTTCAATCCGGCGGTGCAGGAGCTGAAGCGCCGCCTGACGGCAGGTGAGCTGGGTCGCGTCCTCCAATTGCGTGCCCGCCGCGTCGGGCCGTTCTACCGCCGCGAGCGGGACGTCGGCGTGGTCCACGACCTGGCGACACACGATATCGACATCTTCCATCACCTGTTGGGCTGCGAGGTGGAGCACGTGCGCGCGGAGACCCAACGAGGCCTCATGACGGAGTACGAGGACGCTCTTGTGGGGTTGCTCCGGTTCGAGGACGGCACGGTGGGGGTGTTGGAAGTGAACTGGCTCACCCCCATTAAAGTGAGGGAGCTAACCGTCCTGGGCGAGCGGGGAATGATCGTCGTCGACTACCTCAGACAGACGCTGGCTGCCTATCCATCGGAAGCGACCAAGGACCCGGGTAGCGAGGCGATCCGGCCTGAGGAGATGACGTTCCCTGACCCGGGCGAAGCGCCGCTCCGAGCCGAGATCTCGGCCTTCCTCCGCGTGGCGTCGGGATTGGAGCCGCCGCCCGTGGGCGCGTCGGAAGCCATCGCCGCGATGCGCGTGGCCGAGGCGCTGGTGGATGCCGCCCGCCTCGGCGAGGCGGTGCGCCTGCCGACGGGGAAGGCGGCCCGGTGAAGGCCTGCGTCGTCGGCCTGGGCAAGGTGGGGTTGCCGCTCGCGGTGCAGTACGCCTCGCGTGGCCTGTCCGTTGTCGGGTGTGACGTGGACGCGGCAAAGGTGGAGCAGATCAATGCCGGCCGCTGTCCGGTTGCGGGCGAGGACGGTCTGGAGGAAGGCTTCCGGGCCGCTCTGCAAGAGGGCCGGCTGCGCGCTGCGGTCGACACAGCCGCCGCCGTCGCCGAGAGCGATGTGGTGGTGATGATCGTGCCCGTCGGCCTCACAGATGATAGAAACCCCGACTTCTCGCACCTGGACGCTGCCGCAGGGGCGGTCGCTTCCGGTGTGCGCTCCGGCACGCTCGTGGTCGTGGAGAGCACGGTGCCCGTTGGAACCACCCGAAATCGGGTGGGGCCGCTATTGACGGCCGGAGGCCGGGACATCATGCTGGCCGCCAGCCCGGAGCGTGTCTCGTCGGGCCGCATCCTCCGTGACCTGCGGACGTACCCGAAGGTCATCGGCCCGCTGGACGAGGCCAGTTGGTCTGCGGCGAAGAAGTTCTACAGCGCCGCGCTGGAGGCGCCCTCCCTGATCAGAGTGCGCGACCCGGAGACGGCGGAGCTCGCCAAGCTGGCGGAGGGAATCTACCGCGACGTGAACATCGCGCTTGCCGACGAGCTGGCCCGATACGCCGATTCGCTCGGCATAGATGTGATCGAGGTGATCGAGGCGGCCAACTCCCAGCCGTACTCGCACATTCACCAGCCCGGCGTGGGCGTCGGCGGCCACTGTCTGCCCGTGTACCCCCACTTCCTGCCTCACGAAGCCTCCCTCCGGCTGCCCGCGGAGGCGCGCGCCATCAATGACGAGATGGCTCGCTACGGCGTTGGCAAGCTGGAAGCGGCGCTGGGTTCGCTACGGGGCGCAACCGTCTTGATCCTGGGCCTGGCCTACCGGTCGAACGTGAAGGAGGCGGCGCACTCCAGCGCATTGCTGCTCGACGAGGCGCTCCGGCAACGAGGCGCCCGCTCCCTGGTGCACGATCCCTGGTTCTCCGATGACGAGCTGCGCGCTCTCGGTCTGGAGCCGCCCGAATCGTTCCCGCCGCCGCACGTTGACGCGATCATCGTGCAGGCCCTGCATGATGCCTACCGGGATCTGGACCTGCGCTCGTTTGCCGGCTGCCGGGCGGTCCTGGACGGCCGCAACGCCCTCGCCCCGTCCGCGGTCGAGGCCGCGGGCATGCGATACCTCGGCATCGGTCGCTAGGGGCGACCGCTCGTTGCCCTCCGCGGCGTTGCCTGCTCGACTGGTCTCTGCTGGCTAGCGCGCGCGTGGCGTGTGCGTGGCCCCGCTGGCGATCGGCTCGTCAACGTACAGGTCGCCGTTGCGGATCTTGATGTTGAAGCCGCATTCCGGACTGGTGCACGCCCACGCCTTGTAGTGAATCGGTGCCCCCTGGCTCCCGAAGTCCGAAAGAGGAACGAGATCCCCGGTCTTGCACTTCTGGCATTTCGGCAAACTGCTGATGTCCACTGACCACCTCCCCAACTCCAGCCCCCGATCGATCCGACATCGCCAGGGCCCGCCAGGAGCCCGTGCGATAGCTGGGCATGTCAGGAGTATAGCAGCGGGCACTCCCTTGAGACACTGAGCGAAGGCCCGCGCGGCAAAGTTTACATGGTTTTAGCAAATCCATATCGTGGTGTTATTGCTGGCGTCGCACGATGGAAACGAGGACGAACCACTCGCGCGCGTCGGAAGGCGCGGTCTACACTAAGCTTGGAGGCAGGGAGTGCGGGTGGTTCGTCCTGCCATGCCCGTACATCCGCTCCCTTGACCGCGTTATAGTAAAGAGGAACCGTTTCGGGCAGGAGGCCCGGAGGGTAAGAGCTCATGACCAGCACCATCCTCGTGGTCGATGACGAGAGGAACATCGTCCAGCTCGCGCGTTTGTACCTGGACAAGGAAGGCTTCCGTGTTGAAGCCGCCTACGACGGTGCGGAGGCTCTGGAGAAGGCAAAGGCGCTCCGACCGGACCTGATCATTCTCGACATCATGATGCCGGAGGTCGATGGGCTCTCCGTCTGCAAGGAGTTGCGCAAGACCAGCAACGTCCCGGTGATCATCCTCACCGCCCGCGGCGACGACGTAGACCGCATCGTGGGCCTGGAGCTGGGCGCCGACGACTACGTCACGAAGCCGTTCAACCCGCGCGAGCTGGTCGCCCGCGTGAAGGCTGTCCTGCGGAGAGCCAGACAGGAGGCGCCGAGCGAGCCCGTGCTGGAGGCCGACGGCCTGCGGCTCGACGTCGCCCGACGCGAGGTGACGGTCGAAGGCGAATCGGTCACTCTGCGCGCCAAGGAGTTCGATCTGCTGGCCGCCTTCATGCGCCACTCGGGCATCGTCCTGGACCGCGAGCGTCTCCTCCAACTGGTGTGGGGCACCGACTACTTCGGTGATACCCGAACCATCGACGTCCACGTCGCCTGGCTTCGCGAGAAGCTGGCCCGCGCGAAGCGCGTCAAGATCCAGACGGTCTGGGGCGTGGGCTACAAGCTGGTGGTGGACCCCGATGCTGCGGAGTCTTAACTCTCGGCTGCTCCTCGCCTTTGCCTTCGTCATCGTGCTCTCGCTGGCGCTGTCGGCCGTGGGCACCCTCCTCTTGCTGCGCAACCAGCAACGAGAGGCGGCTGAGGAGCGCGTCGGTCGCCTGGCCGAGCCGATCACCCTCGCGGTCGCGCTGCTGGAGCAGGCCGACGTGGACCAGGCTCAGATTCAGGACGCGATAGCGGGCTACGCCGAGAGCTTCGACGTGCGCGTCCTGCTGGTGGACGAAGAAGGCCGCGTGACGGTCGACACCGAGGCGCGACTCACCGGCCGCACGGTGGACGTCTTCAAGGCGCCGGGAATGTCGGTCACCACCCGGGGCAACGCCCAGTTCCGCATGGCCAAGTACTCATCCGACGGTGAGGATCTACTCGTGTTCGCTCCGGCCCGCGAGAGCTTGCTCGTCTCGGAAAACCAGTTGATCCAGCTCCAGCAGGTCATCTACGAGCTGTACGCATCAGACGTCCCTCCCGATGTCCTGGACGATCTGATCCAGGACTTGCTGGAGGACCCCCAGACGCCCCGTACCGTGCTGCAGCCAACCCTGAGGCCATTGGTCGCGGTCTCCGAGGAAGAGATCACGTCGGCGTGGCAGGACCTCATCCCTCAACTGGCAATCGCCGGCGGCATCGCGCTGCTGGCCTCGGTGGCGGCGGCCGCGATCATCTCCCGCTCCGTCTCGCGGCGGCTGGGGCGCGTCACTCGGGCCGCACAGGAGATGGCCCGCGGCAACTACGACCAACAGTTGGACCCGCGCGGGGAAGACGAGGTGGGCCGGCTGGCCCGCGCGTTCAACGTCATGGCGCGCCAGGTCAGCGGCTCCCATCAGATGATGCGCGATCTGCTGGCGAACGTCTCACATGAGCTGAAGACCCCCCTCACTTCTATCCAGGGGTTCTCGCAGGCAATGGAAGAGGGCGCCATCTCCTCAGAGGAGGACTACCGGCAGGCCGCCCGCATTATCAATGAGGAGACGCAACGGATGCGGCGCTTGGTGGACGATCTCATCGAGCTGTCGCGCCTGGAGTCGGGGGAGGCGGTGGTGGAGCACGAGCCTGTCGATCTGGCCGGCGTGCTGCGGGTCTGTGCTGGCCGCTTCGAGTGGCAGTTGCGGGAATCGGGCGCGTCGATGCGCCTCGACTTGGAGCCGCTTCCGCCGCTGGAGGGGGACGAGCGCAGGCTGGAGCAGGCGTTCACCAACCTGATCGACAACGCCGTTCGTCATGCTCCGAAGGGCGGCGCCATCACGGTGCGAGCCGAGACCAGCAACGGCCGCGTCCGTGTGGCCGTCCACAACACCGGGTCGTACATCCCGCCCGAAGAGCTGCCGCGGGTCTTCGAGCGGTTCTTCCAGCGAGGCCGGAATCGGAGCACCGCCGCCGGTGGCGCCGGCCTGGGTCTGGCCATCGCCAGCGAGGTCGTGCACGCGCACCTGGGCGACATCCAGGCTACCAGCGACCGCGAGCAGGGCACCGAGTTCGTGGTGACGCTGCCTCTGAGCCCGGAAAGGACCTCGCGCAACAGGCGCGGCCGGCCGGATGGGGGGCAGTGACGCAGCGGCGGCCGCCCGGGCCGGCCGGGGTCCCTGTCGTCCTCGCCTCCTAGCGCTCGGCCCCCCGAGTTCCGGTCGATAGCACGTCGGTCTCCTGAAGCAGCATCTCGAAGCGCCGGACGCTCGCGCTCAGCTCCTCTGGGTTGTGGCCCGGGTGGGCCATAACGCTTGATACGGTGTCTCCGAACCCGGCCGGGTGCAGATCGAACGACTCCGCGACCCTCACCGAACCCTTCTCGTTGACGAAGTACCGCTGGTTCAGGGCGAAGAGCACCTGGACCAGGCAGGCCGCGCAGCGGAAGAGGGAGCCCGCCACATGGAAGATGTCGCCTCGGCTGGCCGGCTTGCGCGCCGTGTCCAGGGCGAACCGCGCCTCCCAGAGGTACTTGTCGACGAGAGCACGCCTCAGCATCGGCGGGTACGCTACCGTCAGCCGCTTGAGGGCCGCGAGCTCCCCGCCCGGATCGTGCAGAGGCCGGCAGTAGTGCGCCTCCCCCAGGTACATGTGGTTGTGGAACCCGTGCGGGTGGCCCGGCGTGTAGTGGACGGTCGGCCGGCCCGCGCGGCATTCGTCTACCGTCCGGCGCGCGACCTCGATGTCCCTGTACAGCCAGTCCACCTTGTTGCCTTCCACCTCCAGCCAGGCCCCACCGTTGACCCACGGCCCCCACTCACCGAAGTCCGTGACGGCCTCCGGCCTGCTTCGGCCGTCCAGCTCCTCTGCCAGCGCGCGCAGCGCCCGGACGGAGGGGCGACGATCCGGGTGGTAGTAGATGCCGAGGTCGATGTCGGAGTCCGGATGCGCCTGCTCCCGTGCCCACGAACCGCCCAGGGCCACTGCGGCTACGCCGTCGATGCGGCCCAACCGCTCGGCGACGCGCATGACGAGCGCGCTTTGATCGTCCTGCGGGTTCGTGTCTTTGTGGGTCATGTTCAAGTCTGGGCCCGTACGTGTGTTTGATAGTCCGGTGCGCTGCCCCAGCTCCGGGCCGTCTGCCTTATGGCGGGACGCGCGCCGGCGCTGCAGCTAACGCTGACCATAGCACGGGCCTCGCCATCCTCCAACATCTCGGAGGCATAGCCGTGTCCGCTCTTCCGAAGGAAAGAGGAATATGGGACGCTAGTCGTAGACCGTCTCTGCCTGCGGATTCGACCCGGTGACGGTGAGCAGCTTCCCGCCCTGGACCTGGCAGGCAACGAGGCCGAGGTCCTCGTACGCGTCCTGGTCCAGGTTTTCCACGGAGCTGTCCACGAATTGCCCGAGATTGTCGATGCCGGGCGGGATCCGATCGCCGTATCTGTCGAACGAGATGGCCCCGGATAGGCCGTCCTCCACGACCGTCGCGCGCACTGCCTCCCGCAGCGCCGTCGGATCGATCACGAGGGAGCCGTCCTCCTGCGCTTCGGCAACCGCCGCGACGGCGTCCAGCAGGACGGTGGCGGCATCCGCGTATTGCGCCGGGAAGGCGGCGACCGGCTCCTCGCCGTGAACGTCGATGAAGTCATCGAGGAAGTCCTGTGTCAGCGGGTAGGTGCAGCCTGCGAAGAGCACGCCCTCCGCCGCCTCGGCGCCGACCGGTCCGACGAATTCGACCTCGGAGGCGGCGGCGTCCCCCGATCCGAAGACCCCATCGAATCCGGCGTCCAGGAGCTGGCTGTAGAGCAGCGCCGCCTCCGGGTTGAAGCCGGCGAAGCCCACGAAGTCCGCTCCGTCCTCGACGATCATTCGCGCCAGGTCGCCGAAGTCGACGGTACCCTGGACGATGCTCTCACGCTTGGCGGTCAGGCCGTAGTGCGCCGCCACCTCTGCCGCGTTGCTGGCAAGGTCCTCGCCGTACGTCTCACCGTCGTCGATCAGGTACGCGACCTCGATGCCCAGGTCCGGGTTGAGGGCAAGGAAGAGGCCGATCAGCGTGCCCTCCAGGTCGTTCCGGTACGCGGTGCGGAAGAAGAAGAGCCCCTCCGGTTGCTGCTCGTTGAGGCCGGTTGCGGTCGCGGAGCCGGAGATGGCCACGACGCCCGCCTCCGCGAACGTGGGGATGGCGGCCTTCGCGCCGCTGCTGCACTGCGGCCCGATGACGCCGACAAGACCTGGCACGCGCAGCAGCTTCTCCGCGGCGTCTTCGGCCACGTAGCGTGCCTCGCCGTCGGAGGTCAGGTAGGTCGCTGTGCAGCCGTCGTCCTCCGCGTAGATCTCGATGTCATGTCCGACTATCTGATCCCCGTTTGCCTTCTTCCAGCGGTTTACGCCGGTCACCGCGGCATCGCGGTATTCCTTCCCCCGGACGGCGACGGCGCCGCCGGTGAGCGCTGTGGATATGCCGACGACGACGGGCTCGTCCGCAGGGATCACGATTGGCACCTGGGGGCCGCGCGCGATCTGCTGAGTTCCGTTCCCCGCTTCGCTTGCCTCGTCGTTGCCGCACCCCGCCGCGACGACCAAGAGGACGGCGAAACCGATCAGGAAGGCCTGACACTTGGGCCTCAATAGGAATCGCACTAGATGATTCTCCGTTTCCAGGCCGGCTTGTTGACGTACATTCGGGATTGTGCATACGATACGCGAAACCGCCGCCAGACTCAAATGGATCCCCGGAGATGATCGTGTGAGCACTAGCACGCCTGCCCAAGCCCAGTCCTTTACCTCACGCATGGCGATGTGGAGCGCCCGGCACCGGAAGGTCATCGCTCTTGTGTGGGTGCTCGTCGTCGTGGCGGGCCTGGGTACCTGCACCGTGGTCGACACCGACACGGACGTCGAAAAGGAGGCGCCGGGAGAGACGGGTAGGGCCGTCGCGCTGTTCAATGAGCGGTTCGGCGAGGACGAGGAGTCGCCGGTGGAGTTCGTGGTCTTCTCCCATCCCTCGGCGACGGTGGACGATCCGGTCTACGAGCAGACGGTGGAAGGGCTCATGGCGGAGCTGCGGAAGCTCCGCGTGACGGAGACCAAGTCCCTCGGAGGCACGCTCGTCACGTCCAGCACGCGGGTCGTCGCCGGCACGACGAGCCACTTCGATGTCGGCGTGCCCAGAGAAGCCTCGCCGTTCGTCGCAACGCGGGAAGGCGCCGGGGACGTGACCTTTGCCATCGTGGAGCTCGAAGGTGAGGGCGGGCGGGCGGTGGATGACGTGGGGCTCGTTCTGGACACGGTTCGCGACTACGGGGCGCCGGACGGCTTCCAGATCCTGATCGGCGGGGAGGCTTCGCTTACCGAGCAGATCACGAAGATCGTGGAGGAGGACTTCGGGCGCGCTCTCTTCTTGAACCTGCCGATCACCGCCGTGATCCTGGTGCTGGCGTTCGGCGCTCTGATCGCGGCGGCTGTGCCGCTCGCGCTGGCGCTGGCCGCGATCGTGACAGCGAGCGGAATCCTCGCCGTCGTCAGCCAATTCTACCCGCTATCTGTTGAGTATTCCGAGATGGTGCTCCTGATGGGGCTGGCCACGGGGATCGACTACGCCCTCTTCGTAATCACGCGTTTCCGTCGCGAGCGGACGGCGGGGGCATCGAACCAGGAGGCGCTCCGCGCGGCCGCCGGCACATCAGGCAAGGCGGTCGTCTTCGCCGGGAGCACGGTGGTCCTGGCGATCGGCGGGATGTTCCTGGTGCGCGATGTCACCTTCTCCAGTCTTGCGCTGGCGTCCATTGTCGTGGTCGTTCTCGCCATCATTATCTCCGTCACGCTGCTGCCCGCGCTCCTGGCCATGCTGGGCGACAACGTGAACCGGCTGCGCATTCCCTTCTTGGGCGGCGAGCCCGGCGAGCACGGCGGGGTCTGGGGCGTCATCACGGATCAGGTGCTGGCCCGGCCGGCTGTGCTGGCCACCGTCAGCATCCTGGCGCTACTGGCGGTGGCCTCGCCGATATTTCCTTCGGTGGTCGGCACCGACCTGGACTCCCTGCCCGGTTTCAACCTGGGCTTCAACGGCGTGAAGAGCTTCCCGGACGACGCCGAGGGGAAGGCCGCGCTCCTCGCGCTGGAGGACAACTTTACGCTCGGCCTGGCCCAGCCGGCCGTGGTGGTGGTGGACGCCGGCGAGAAGAAGAACATCTTCGCCCCCGCTATCCAGGCCTCGGTGTTTGACCTCCTCGCCGAGGTCGAGCAGGAGAGCGTGCTGGAAAGTCCCGATAACCCGTACGGCGTGCCGGCGCAGGAGCCCGAATTCAACGATGCCGGGGACACGGCAGTCGTCTTCGTGCCGGTCAACGCCGACTCGGGCGATCAGAAAGCTATCGATGCGGTCAACCGGCTGCGCGACGTTCTGATCCCGGAGGCGTTCGAGGGCGCGCCGGCAAGGGCGCTGGTCACGGGCGCCACGGCGGGCGACATCGACTTCCGGGAAAACATCATCTTCCGTACGCCCATCGTGTTCGCCTTCGTGCTGGGGCTTGCCTTCATCATCCTGCTTCTGATGTTCCGCTCGATCGTGATCCCGATCAAGGCGATCATCCTCAACCTGCTCTCGGTGGGCGCGGCCTATGGGGTGCTGGTGCTGGTGTTCCAGGAGGGCTGGCTCCTCGAGCGGGTACTCAACTTCGAGGCCACGGGCATCATCGAGTCCTGGCTGCCGCTCTTCATGTTCGCCATCCTCTTCGGCCTCTCCATGGACTACCACATGTTCGTCCTGGGCCGGATCAAGGAAGCCCACGAGCGGGGGGCCGGCAACGACGAAGCCGTGTCGATCGGCGTCAAGGCAACCGCGGGGACGATCACGAGCGCGGCGGCGATCATGGTGGCGGTGTTCATGATCTTCGCCTTCACGCGGCTTCTGGGCCTGCAGCAGTTCGGCCTGGGGCTGGCCGTGGCCATCTTTGTGGACGCCACGGTGATCCGCTCCATCCTGCTGCCGGCGAGCATGAAGCTGCTGGGCGAGTGGAACTGGTACCTGCCCTCCTGGCTCGAGTGGCTCCCGCGGATCCCCATGGCGGAGTAGAGGGTAGAGCCGGCGACGGCCGGCCACCTGCCATCAGTTCGTGGAGACGGCGCATCTCTTGTCATGCTGAGCGGAGCGAAGCATCCGGCCCAACTGTCACGGTCGTGTCGAGACGCCGCAAGGTCGGCTCTCGATGTGGCTGTAGATCCGTCACCGCGGACGCACGCAAGAGGCTGTCGACCTACTCAAGCTGTCGAGATCCTACGGCCCCGCGGGGTGACCAGCGTACGCCAGAGGCAGCCTGATGGTCTTGGACCGAACACACATTCCTGCGGTTCGTAGCGGCGACCTTCAGGTCGCCACTCGCCATGCGAACATGGACAAAGGCATCTTGACGCACGCCTGAAGCCTTGGAATGGCTGGCTACATCTCCCCAAGTAGCCTGGCCGACTCGTTGCTCGCCAAAGACCGTGTCCAGGGCCGACCTGCGGTCATCCGAGTGCGGCCGTGGCTGGCGGGCTAGATGCTTCGCTCCGCTCAGCATGACAGAGAGCGCTCCGGCAATCTGAGCGCGGCGCGTGCCCGGGGATGGCGGACTTACGGGGTTGTCACGGGCTTTTCGGACGGGCCTTCGGCTCTGCGGTGCTCCACTCGGTACTCATGGACGAGACGGGCTGCCTCGAATTCGTAGCGGCGACCTTCAGGTCGCCACTCGCCGTGCGAATATGGACAAGGGCATCTCGAAGCACACCTGAGGTCCTGGAAGTGTCGCCTACACCTCCAGTGGCGTGCGGAACACATCGCTCGCCAAAGAATCTGTCCAGGACCGACCTGAAGGTCGGCCCCTACGGCATCGCAGGGTCACCAGGTGCAGCCGGGGACAGGCTGAAGCCTGTCCCACAGGCTGAGACGGACCACCGGTTGTCCAAGTCGTAAGGGCGCGGCTAGGCGGGGCCGCTCTTGAGCAGCCAGTACTCCAGCGCGTCGTTCAGCGCCAGCCACGAGGCCTCGATAATGTCGGTCGAGGCGCCCACGGTGCTGCACGTCCGGTCGCCGCGGGTGGACTCGATGAGGACGCGGACGGAGGCGCCGGTGCCGGCGGCGCTATCGATGATCCGCACCTTGTAGTCCACAAGCTTGACGTCGGCCAGGGCCGGGTAGAAGATGACGAGCGCCTTGCGCACGGCGGCGTCCAGGGCGTTCACCGGCCCGTTGCCGTCCGCCGCGGTCTGGACCCTCTCCTCCCCGACGCGCAGCTTCACCATCGCCTCCGTCTGCATCTCCCGGCGGCGCTCTTCGAGGAAGGCGGCGTGCCGCTCCACGACCCAGAAGTCCTCCAGCTCGAAGGGCGCGGAGTAGTCCGTGAGCGAGCGGCGGACCAGCATCTCGAAGGAGGCTTCGGCGCCCTCGTACTGGTAGCCCTGCCTCTCCTGTTCCTTCACCGTCTCCAAGACACGGCGCGCGTCGTCCCGGTTCATCTCCACCTCGATGCCGGCGTCGCGGACCTTCTCCAATAGGCCGCGGCTGCCGCCCAGCTCGGAGATGAGCAGGCGCCTCTCGTTGCCGACGACATCCGGCTGCACGTGCTGGAAGGACGATTCCTCCTTGATGACGCCGTCGGCGTGGAGGCCGGCCTTGTGGGCGAAGGCGCTGCCGCCCACGTAGGGCTGGAACGGGTTCGGCACCATGTTCACGACCTCACTGATGAATCGCGAGACCTCCGTGAGCCGCGCGAGCTGATCGTCCGTCACCACCTCGATGCCCATCTTGAGCTTCAGGTTGGCGATGACGGTCAAGAGGTCGGCGTTCCCGCACCGTTCGCCGTAGCCGTTGGCGCAGCCCTGGACCTGCGTGACCCCCTCCTCGACCGCCGCCAGCGAGTTCGCTACGGCCAGGTTGGCATCGTTGTGCGCGTGGATGCCCAGCGGGACGCTCACCGCCTCGCGCGCGGCTTGGACCGCCTCCACCAGCTTCGACGGGATGGTGCCCCCGTTCGTGTCGCAGAGGACCACCCCGTCCGCGCCGGCCGAGGCGGCCGCCTCCAGGCACCGGAGGGTGTAGTCTCGGTCCGAGAAGTAGCCGTCGAAGTAGTGCTCGGCGTCGAAGAAGACGGTCCGGCCCTGGCTCTTCAGGTAGCGAATGGAGTCGGCGATCATCGCCAGGTTCTCATCCAGCGTCGTCCCCAGCACGTCTCGGACGTGGAGGTCGTTCGCCTTACCGACCAGGGTGATGACGGGGGTGTTGGCGTCGAGGAGCGCGCGCAGGGTGGCGTCGGATTCGGCGTCCCCACCCGGGCGGCGGGTGCTGCCGAAGGCGGCGAGCTGGGCGTGCTTGAGCTGGAGGCCGCCCGGGGCGGATGCCCGGGCGAAGAACTCGATGTCCTTGGGGTTGGAGCCGGGCCAGCCCCCCTCGATGTAGTGGATGCCGAGTTCGTCCAGCTTGGCGACGATCTTGAGCTTGTCTTCTACCGAGAGGGAGATGCCCTCCATCTGGGCGCCGTCCCTCAGGGTGGTGTCGTACAGTTGAACCTGCATGAGTGGAATACCTCCGTTGGATGAGCGGTCGCGGCGCGCGGCCGCTGGATTAAGCGATGGGCGCGGAGGCAACGCCGATCGCGCGCCCCCGACCGAAGCGTCGGGGGCTTGAGGCAACCTCCACTCGGTTCGCCACAAGAGGCGAGCTGTAGCTCATACTGAGATCACGTTAGCACATCGGCGGTCCGTGGGGGGAGTGCGAAGAAACTCGGGTGAAGAGCCTCCTGAATGGCCCCCGGGGAATCGGCTGTTCTAGTCCCTCATCAGGCTCTCAGACCTCATCCGCCGAACTGGCTCGAAAGGTCCTCAGTCTACCTTGTCGCTGGAGCCCGCACCGGGCTCCGGCTCTTCCACCGCTCAGCAGCCCGGCTGCCCTAGATTCCCGCAGCAGTTCCGGCGTGTGCGCAGCTTGGTCCAGTTGTTGGCCAGCGTCATCCGCAGCTTGGTGAAGAAAGGCAGGTCTGACCGGCGCCAGTTGGTGACCACCGCACCGAGACTGGGCCGCACGCGCGGTCGCTCCTCAGCCACGTGTCCCACCTATCCGCGTTCGGCGGCGAGCCGACGCTTCGTGTGCTCGATGAGCCCGCCGGCTTCGATGATCTCCATCATGAACGGCTCGTACGGCTTCGCCTTGAAGACCTGCTCCGTGGTGAGATCGTGGATCGTCCCGCTCGACAGGTCCACCTTGATGTCGTCGCCCGCCTGGATGGCATCGACGGCCTCCGGGCTCTCCAGGACCGGCAGCCCCAGGTTGATGGCGTTGCGGAAGAAGATACGGGCGAAACTCTTGGCGATGACGCAGCTCACACCGCACCCTCTTAGGCTGACCGGCGCGTGCTCCCGCGACGAGCCGCACCCGAAGTTGATGTCGGCAACGATGACGTCGCCGGGTTCCACCCGGCCGGCGAACTCCGGGTCGTTGCCCTCCATGCAGTGCTCTCCGAGCGCCAGCGGGTCGGTGGTCACCAGGTACTTGGCCGGGATGATCTGGTCGGTATCGACGTGGGCGCCGAACTTGTGGGCCTTGCCTTGCATGGTCATGACGCGGCTGCCTTTCCTACTACTTCCTCCGGATGCACGATGCGTCCCGCGACGGCGGCGGCTGCGGCCAGGGGAGGCCCGACCAGGAACGTCTCCGACTTCGGGTGGCCCATGCGGCCCGGGAAGTTGCGGTTCGAGGTCGAGACGCAGCGCTCGCCTTCGGCCAGCACGCCGTAGTGGCCGCCCAGGCAGGGTCCGCAGGTCGCCGCGCTCACCTGGCAGCCGCTCTCGGTGAAGACTTCGATCAGCCCTTCCTTGAGCGCCTCCAGGAAGATGTCCTGGGTGGCCGGTATCACGATGCAGCGTACCCACGGCGCCACCGTGCGGCCGCGCATGATCTCGGCCGCCTCGCGCAGGTCCTCCATGCGGCCGTTCGTGCACGAGCCGATGAACACCTGGTCGATCTCGATGTCCTCCCCCGCCAGTTCCGAGATGGTCTTCACGTTGCCGGGGCTGAACGGGAGCGCCACGGTCGGCTCGATCTCCGAGACGTCGAACTCGTAGGTGCCGCCGTACGCTGCGTCCGGGTCGGGCTCGTAGACTGTCCAGGGACGCTTGGCCCGTGGCCGCACGTACTCCAGCGTGACCTCGTCGACGAGCATAAGGCCGGTCTTGCCGCCGGCTTCCGCTACCATGTTGGTCATGGTGAAGCGGGAGTCTATCGACATCTCCCCGATCGCCTCACCCTCGAACTGCATCGCCATGTAGGTGGCGCCGTCGGTGCCGATGCGGCCGATGGTCTGGAGGATGAGGTCCTTGCTCCGCGTCCACCGCCCCATCTTGCCGTGGTAGATGAAGCGCAGCGTCGCCGGCACCTTCATCCAGATCTCGCCGGTGGCCATCGCGACGGCGATGTCGGTGCTGCCCATGCCGGTCGCGAAGGCGCCCAGCGCGCCCGACGTGGGGGTGTGGGAATCGGCGCCGCAGTAGACGTCGCCGGGGACGACGTGGCCCTTCCAGGGAACGATGATGTGGTCGATGCCCGCCTGCCCCTGCTCGTAGTAGACGATGCCGGTCTCGCGGGCGAAGTCGCGCATGATCTTGCACTGCTCGGCCGACGGGACGTCCCTGGCCGGCACGAAGTGGGAAGGGATGAAGACCACGCGCTCCTTGTCGAAGACGTCCGGCACGCCCAGCTTGCGGAACTGCTCGATGGCGATGGGCGCCGTGATGTCGTTGGCCATCACCAGATCGACCCTGCAGTTGATCAGGTCGCCTGGCGAGACCTCCTTCCGGTCGCTGTGAGCGGCCAGGATCTTCTCAGCCAGTGTCATGCCCATTGTGTGGCCTTTCTAGGCTTCCGGCAGGGCGAGCCGCTCCCCGCCCGGCGCGGGCCCGCTCCTATCGTCATGTCATGTGCCGTCCGGGGGCGGAGCGCCCCTCCACTGAGCGCCCCGCCCTCCGGTCGACTCAGGCGGTCATTCTCTACTGCCGCCTCTGTTCCGGTCTACGGACTCGTCCGCACCTCTGTGTCCAGCCTCCGCTGTACGAACAGCAGCCGGTTGAGCGCATTCATGTACGCCTTGGCCGAGGCGACGATGATGTCCGTGTCGGCTCCGCGCCCCGAGTACGTTCTACCGTCGCTCTCGATGCGGATGATCACCTCGCCTTGGGCGTCGATCCCCTGCGTCACGCTCTTCACCGTGAACTCGGTGAGCACGTTCGGCACCTGGATGATGCGGTTGATCGCCCGATAGACGGCGTCCACCGGTCCGGTGCCCAGCGCGGCATCCGCCAGGACGGCGCCGTCCGGCGCGATGAGGCGGACGGTAGCCGTGGGCGTGGCGTGGTCGCCGCAGCTCACCTGGACGAAGTCGAGGTGGTAGAGCTCCTCGCTGGTGCGCATCTTGTCGGCCACCAGCGCCTCCAGGTCTCGGTCGTCCACCTCCTGCTTCTTGTCGGCCAGCTCCTTGAACGCGAGGAAGGCGCGGCTCAGCTCCTCGTCGGTGAGTTCGTAGCCCAGCGCCTCCAGGCGCGACTTGAACCCGTGCCGCCCGGAGGTCTTGCCGAGGATGATCTCGGCGCCTCCCGACGGCCAGCCCAGGTCGCGGGCGTCCACGATCTCGTACGTCTCGCGCATCTTTAGGATGCCGTCCTGGTGGATACCGGACTGGTGGCGGAAGGCGTTCACCCCGACGATGGCCTTGTTGGGCTGGACCTCGATGCCCGTCAGGTCGGCCACCAGGCGGCTGGTCCGGTAGATCTCGCGGGTGTTGATGTTGGTTTCGAGGCCGAACAGATCCGCGCGCGTCTTGATGGCGAGCGCTACCTCCTCTATCGCGGCGTTGCCCGCCCGTTCGCCGATGCCGTTGATGCAGCCCTCGACCTGGCGGGCCCCCGCCCGAACGGCCGCCAGCGAGTTGGCGACGGCCATCCCCAGGTCGTTGTGGCAGTGGACGGATACTACGGCCTTGTGGATGTTGGGAACGTTCTCGAAGATGCCGCGGATGAAGTCCTCGAACTCCTCCGGGATGGTGTAACCCACCGTGTCCGGGATGTTCACCGTGGTCGCGCCGGCCTCGATGCACTGCTGGAGCATGGTATAGACGTACTCCCGCTCCGCGCGGGCGGCGTCCATCGGACTGAACTCCACGTCCTCGCAGTACTTCTTGGCGCGGGCGACGTTGGTTCGGGCCAACTCCAGCACCTCGTCGCGGTTCTTGCGCAGTTGGTGCATGAGATGGATGTCGGAAACGGACAGGAAGACGTGGATGCGCGCTCGCTCCGCGTCCTTCAGCGCGTCGCGCGCAGCGTCCACTGCGTTCGGGTTGGCGTGGGCGAGCGCGGCCACGATCGGCTTCCGCACGGTGCGCGCCACGGTCGCGACCGCCTCCAGGTCGCCCGACGAAGTGAGCGGGAAGCCCGCCTCGATGACATCGACGCCGAGCTTCTCCAGTTGCTGGGCGATCTCAAGCTTGTCGTCGGCGGTCAGCGCCACGCCGGGCGACTGTTCGCCGTCCCTCAGCGTCGTATCGAAGATCAGGACTTTGTCTGCCATGGTTTGCTCAACCTCCTATCGATTGGATTCTTCGTGCCGCTCAGGCCCTCTCATCCTTCCGGGGAAGGACGGAGGGCCGGCGCAGGTTGAGCGCCGGTTTCTCTTCACCCCAGCCTCGAGGCCGGGGCATCCCTGGGCACTCTGGCCTGACCCCAGCCTGAAGGCTGGGGCATCGGCGTGCTGGTCTAGCTACCCTATCGTGCATACTTCTCAAGTCGGTCGCTCTGCGTTCTGATGTACTGGGCGACTGAACGTCGTGCCCTCTCCGGTACTACCTTGACTCCATATCGATGCTGCCAGAGGTTGTTCATTCCGATGTCGAGCTTGAGTTCCGGAAGTCGCTCGAAGACCCGTCTCGAACTAGTGCCCTTCAGGTGGTTCACGGAACGCGACAGCTCTTCGCGGTCATTCGCTCGGACGAGCATGTGCACGTGATCCACTGCCGTCCCCAGCTCGACCAGATTGACTCCCCTTTCATTGGCCACAGAGGCGATGCTCTCCTCTACCACGTCCTGCACATCTCCTTGTAGGAGCCATTTCCGTCTCTTCGTCGCGAACCACACATGATACAGGGGCACGCCGCTTGCCCTCTATGCCCCAGCCTTCAGGCTGGGGCGGTAGAGCCGGCCCGCTCCTCTTTTCCTCCCGCTTGCGCTGTGGCCTGGCAACGTGCAAGGGTCTCGTTGAGCTTGTCCAGTGCTCATCTGCTTGCCCTCTATGCCCCAGCCTTCAGGCTGGGGTTGTCGAATGAGCCCGCTTGCCGGCATGCCGTATCTGATCCATCGAGGTCACTCTGCTCGCCCTACGCATCGTCTTCTGCGTCTCTCCGTCTGCTGGGGACCGGGCCGACCTTCAGGGCGGCCCCTACGACGTCGACTTTGGCCCCGTAGGGACAGACCTTCAGGTCTGTCCGCGGTCCGGCTGGCATATCCCCCCTGCCGCTCTACCCTCCTCCGGGCTTCAGCCAGCTCATCATGCCGCGCAGCTCCTCGCCCACCTGCTCGATGGGGTGCTCCGCGTTCTGTCGGCGGAGCGCCATGAAGGTCGGCCGGCCGGCCTGGTTCTCCAGGATCCATTCCCGGGCGAAGGAGCCGTCCTGGATCTCGGCTAGGATGGTGCGCATGGTTTCCTGTACGTATCCGTCGATGACGCGGGGACCTCGGGTGTAGTCCCCGTACTCGGCCGTGTCGCTGATCGTGTAGCGCATGTACTTCATGCCGCCTTCGTGGATGAAGTCCACCAGCAGCTTCAGCTCGTGCAGGCACTCGAAATAGGCCACCTCCGGCTGGTAGCCCGCCTCCACGAGCGTCTCAAACGCGGCCTTGATGAGGGCGGTGACGCCCCCGCAGAGAACGGTCTGCTCGCCGAACAGGTCGGTCTCCGTCTCCTCCTGGAAGGTGGTCGCCAGGACGCCCGCCTTGGTGCACCCAATCCCCTTGGCGTAGGCCAGGGCCACCTGCTGGGCGGTCTCGGTCGCGTTCTGATGGACCGCGACCAGCGCCGGCGTCCCGATTCCCCGCTCGAAGAGCTGCCGGAGCATGTGGCCCGGTCCCTTCGGCGCGATCATGGTGACGTCGATCTCGGGCGGCGGCAGGATCTGGCCGAAGTGGATGTTGAAGCCGTGGGCGAACATGAGCATCTTGCCCGGCTTCATCTCCGCCTCAATCGAATCGTAGTAGACCCGGCGCTGGACCTGGTCCTCCACCAGCATCATGACGATGTCGGCGCGGGCGGCCACCTCGGAGGCGGTCTGCACCTCGAACCCGGCGGCCTTCGCCTGCTCCCATACCGCCGTGCCGGGCAACTCGGCTACGAGCACGTTCAGGCCGTTGTCCCGCAGGTTCTGGGCATGGGCGTGGCCCTGGCTGCCGTAGCCGACGACGGCAATGGTCTTGTCCTTCAGCAGGGATATGTCGGCGTCATTGTCGTAGTAGATCTCAGCCATGAACCGTTGCTCCTTTCACGCGCTCCTGCGATCTCAAACTCGTGGTTCACCGAACCCCCCGGGGATACCAAACTGTCCTTCTCTGGGGCTTCTTTGGGGCCGCTGGGGTGGGGCCCATCGTCTCCGCGTCCTCGGTGATGCGGGCGCGACCGGGTAGGCCGAACCTTCAACGGCCTTCTTGCCCTGGTCAGCTCCAACCCGATACCCGCTTGGCGCAGTCACTGATTCGGTTCCGTAGCGGCGACCTTCAGGTCGCCACCAGCATCGCCCCGAGCATTTCGCCGCCCGAGAACGGATACTCACTTGGATCTTCCACCAATCCCGCCCGCACCGGGTTGGCCAGAGAGTACTCGACAGCGGGCCTTAGGTCATGCGGACCGCGAAGTACGTGATCATAGTAGCTCCGCTGCCAGAGAACGCGACCGGTCCGGTGTTTGTGGCTGAAGGATGTTGCCTGCTTGAACGTCTTCATAGGCTGCGCAAGGTCACTGCCCTCGGAACCCTCAACGAGCAGATGCAGGCGGTCGGGCATGAAGCAGTAAGCAAGCAGGCGGAATCCGGTGCAGCGCGCGGCATTTTCCAGCATGATCCGGTACTCTCGAACCACGGCAGCGCTGATGAACACGCGTAGTCCTTGCCGAGTCCTTACGTTGACAGCAAACACACTCGGACCACGGTAGACATCACGTTCCAGGCGATTTCTCTTTCGTCGCCATGTCCGGCCTGAAACCATGTCGTTCACCATCGCTCGGCAAGTGGCGACCTGAAGGTCGCCTCTACGGCTGGGTCCGCGCTTTGGCCTGCGTGATTGCGCGGGATCCTGCTCACAGCAAACTTCCTACCTTGGGCTTGCCTTCCCCGGCCGGACGGTAGCGGTGGGCTTCCCCCTTCCCTCCGTCCACCGACATCGGAGACCCAGATCCTCTGGTCATGGCCACCCGTCCGGTCCGTACCAGCTCTTTGATGCCGAACTGCCGTAGCATTTCGAACATCGCGTCGATCTTGCCCTCGGTGCCCGTCACCTCGATGACGAGCGACTCCGGCGATACGTCCACGATATTCGCCCGGAAGATATTGACGACCTCAATGATCCCGCTCCGCTGCTGCGGGCTGGCGGTCACCTTCACCAGGGCCAGCTCGCGGTGCACCATGGTGTGCTCCGTGAGGTCCGAGACCTTCACGACCTCCACCAGCTTGTACATCTGTTTGCTGACTTGGTCGATGTCCGTCGTCGTGCCGTCGACGGTGAACGTCATGCGTGAAAGCCCCGGCAGTTCGCTGTGGCCGACGGCAAGGCTCTCGATGTTGAAGCCCCGTTGGCGCCACTTGCTGGCGATGCGGTTGAGCACGCCGGGCCGGTCTTCCACCAGGGCGACGATGGTGTGCTTGCTCATGATTGCCTCACCTTCTGCGGCTTCACGTCCTCCTCGACTTTCGGCTGGTCCACCGTCTCAGCGATGGCGGCGCCCGGCGGCATCATCGGGAAGACGTCCTCTTCTTGCTCCACCTGGAAATCGATGAGTACGGGGCCGGGGTGCCGGAGCGCCTTCTCGATGGCGGGCTCCACCTCGTCCTTGTTCGTCACCTGCATGCCCGCCATACCGAAAGCGCCGGCGAGCTTCACGTAGTCCGGGTGGAACAGCCTCACGGACTGGAGGTTGTCATCGTAGTACAGGTGCTGCCACTGCCGCACCATGCCCAGGTAGCCGTTGTTGATGATGGCGAACTTGATCGGCAGCTCGTACTCCACGATGGTCGCCAGCTCCTGCAGCGTCATCTGGAAGCCGCCGTCGCCTGCGAACGACCAGACCAGGTCCTTGGGCCGCGCGAACTGGACGCCGACAGCCGCCGGTATCTCGAAGCCCATCGTGCCCAGGCCGCCGGAGGTGATGAAGCTGCCCGGCTTGTCGTTCCAGAAGTACTGGGCGGCCCACATCTGGTGCTGCCCGACGCCGGTCACGTAGTAGGCGTCGGGTCCGGACATCTCGTAGATCTTCTTGATGACGAACTGGGGCAGCACCTTGTCCACGTTCGGGATGGCGATGGAGGGGTGCTCGCGCCGCATCTCCTGGATGTGGTCGTACCATTTGTCGTGGCGCTTCGGCTCCACCAGCGGGTTGAGGTCGTGCAATACTTCCTTCACGTCGCCCACGATGGGCACCGCCGTCTTCAGGTTCTTCCCGATCTCGGCCGGATCGATGTCGATGTGGACGATCTTCGCCTGGGGGGCGAAGTCCTTCAGGCGGCCCGTCACCCGGTCATCGAAGCGCATGCCGATAGCGATGATCAGGTCCGCTTCGCTGATGGCGATGTTGTTCCAGTACATGCCGTGCATGCCGGGCATGCCCATGAACAGCTCATGGGAACCGGGGAAGCCGCCGAGGCCCAGCAGCGTGCAGCTCACGGGGATATGGGCCCGCTCGGCCAGCTCCCGCAGCTCATCGTAGGCCCTCGAGATCACGACACCGTGGCCGGCCAGGATGAACGGGCGTTCCGCCTCGGCGATGAACTGGGCCGCCTTGCGGATCTGGCCCGGGTGTCCCTTGGTTATCGGCCTGTAGCTCGGGATGTCCACCTTCTCCGGGTATTCGAACTCAACCTGCTGCTGCTGGATATCCCTTGGAATATCGATGAGTACCGGTCCCGGACGCCCGGTGGTGGCGATGTGGAAGGCCTCCCGCACCGTCTCGGCCATGTCGCTCGCGTCCAGCACCAGGTAGTTCTGCTTGGTGATGGGCACCGTGATGCCGGTGATGTCCGCTTCCTGGAAGCCGTCACGGCCGATGAGCCAGGAGACGACCGCCCCCGTGATCACCACCAGCGGGACCGAATCCATGGAGGCGTTGGCGATGCCGGTTACGGTGTTCGTGGCGCCCGGGCCGGATGTCGCCCAGCAGACTCCCGGCTTGCCGGTAACGCGTGCGTAGGCGTCGGCGGCGTGGGCGGCGGCCTGCTCGTGGCGCACCAGGACATGGTGGATCTGGGGGTACTCGGGCAGCGTGTCATACAAGGGCAGGTTGGCGCCGCCCGGAAAGCCGAAGATGTACTCGACCCCCTCTCGGGCCAAGCACTCCATCACGATTTGCGCTCCTGTCTTCTTCATGTCTGCGTTCTCCCTGTTGCTAGTAGCGTTCCGGCCCCGATATCTCGGGGCCGGTCCTCGGTCTGTCTCCTATTCGGGTCTACACACGGCCGAGGACCTCAGGTCGGTAGCCTGCTCAGCAGGAGCAGGCTCAAGCCCAGCAACCCCAGCAGGCTGAGGGCCGGAGGCGACGCTACTACGACGCGGTTTCCCCGAGCCGTCGGGGAAACCGGGCTCACCTCCTGGAGCGACGCTGTCTCGCTTCTCATACCTGTCCCAAGATCAACAAATCCCGTCCCCAAAGGGATCCCGTAGGGACGGGACGGTACCACCCTTTTTCCCTCCCCACCTCACGCGGGGAGGACACTCTCGGCGCGGTAACGGGCGCTCCCGTTCGAGCCTACTCTCGTTCAGCCCGAAAGCTCGGGGGCGAGTTCGGAGCCTTGGGGTCGCCGGATTCGCAGCTTCCTCCGGCTCTCTGGGGACTGGACGGCTCCTACTACTCCCCTTCGACGCCTTCTCGTATCAAGACACAGTGTACTGGGCGCACATAACTATTGTCAACAAGGATATCGCATGGGGAATGCACGCCGTTGACAACTTGCCTGTGCTCGGCTAGCATGGCAGCGTGATCTTAGCAGCGGTGGGCTCAGTCCGCTGCCGGTCGCTCCGTAGCGGCGCGGTTGCAGGGAGACGGAGAGGATGGCGCGGTACCTTGTTGTGCTGGCGATTCTGGTCGGGGGTATTGTCTGGCTGCTATTCGATGCCCCGCTGATCGGGCGCGATGGCCTGCTGGAATCCGAGTCCTCTGAGCACACGAGCGTTCCCCTAGCCGACCTCCAGGCTGGGGCCTTGCCAACCGACTTTCTGCACGACCCCGGCAAGTACTGCGATCTCTCAGATCCCGCGTGCGTCGACGCTGTCGAGACTGCTGTCGCGGCCACGCGTCCTACCCCGCTGCCGAGAGACCCCAGGGTGCGGGAGGTTTTCCTGGAGGATCCCATCATCCAGGCGCTGATTGGGGATGGGCAAGAGGGCCAGGACTACTGGATCAGCATCGACTACTACGACCGGCCGTCGTTCCCCGGAGAGCCCGGGGCTGGGACCGTTGTCTTCGCCGAGCCCGTGTCCTACGAAGGCGAGTTCCTGGTGGGCTCGGACCCGTGCTCGGGGCGGCGCATGGAGGGCCGGGTCGATCCGGCCGACCCTTGTCTAGACGAGCAGCGTGACTTCTCCTATGAGCACCGGTCGATGACTGACCTCGTAGTGCTCTATGGCCATGTGAATGTGGAGAGACGGCAAGTATTCAACATGTTCACGGTGGACATAAGCCAGTACTCCATTGACCGGCTGATCGCGCAGATCGAGGCGGAGCAGGAATGAGTGACTGCCGCCTGCTCCGGCGGAAGTGAGACGCCCACGGCGACGGAGCACGACGCCAGGTAGGATGCGTCTCAGTGCGATCGCCCCTCCCCCCGCGGCGGCCACGTCCCGACCGGGTCGCGCAGATCGCTGAGCCACGCTCCGATGTCGAGAGCGAAGCGCAGCGGCCCCAGCCGGCGGCGCAGTTCCACGTAGCTCCGCTCGCCACGCACCTGGGCGGAGGCCGCCCGCCAGAAGTGGTCCGTCCTGCGCATGAGGGGCGAGAGGAGCGGCGAAATGCGATGGAACACGGCGGCGGCCTTGCGGGAGATGACGATGTCGCGCATCAGCTCCCGCTCCACCGCCGGCTCGTAGCCGCTCAGGTCCGGCGAGTCACCCGCGAGATGCCCGGCGATGGCCTCCGCCGCCAGGCGTCCGCTCAGGAACGCGGCGTAGATCCCCTCGTACGAGAGGGGGTCGATGAGGCCGGCGGCGTCGCCCACGAGGAGCGCCGGGCCGCGCGCGATGGGCGCGCCCGGCTCTCGCAGCGGCAGGTGATAGCCACGCAGACCCTGGAGCTTCGTCTCGTCAAGTTGGAGGTAGCGGCAGAGGGCCGACAGATGCCCGCGCAGGGTGGGTGCCAGCCGGCGCCAGCCGCCCACCCCCACGTTCAGGCGGTCGCCCCTTGGGAACAGCCAGCCGTAGCCCCCCGGGAGCCCCCCCAGGTCGATTGCGATGGCGTGTTCCCACCCGGCCATCACATGATCATCGGCGGGCAGATTCGCTTCCAGCGCCAGCGCGACCCGGTCGATGGGCGCGAGGCCGAGGGCACGGGCGACGACGCCGTTGACGCCGTCGGCGCCGACGAGAGTACGCGCGCTGTACGTGTCGCTCCCCGCCCGCATCAGGACGCCATCGGCCTTTGCCTCGATTTCCCGCACCATGAGGCCGTCGCGAAAGTCGGCGCCCGCGGCCGCGGCCTGCTCGACCAGGTAGGCGTCCAGACGGCACCGCTGGGTCGTGTAGGCGAGCGGCAGGGGAGACGAGCGCTGGAACGGGTTCCCCAGCCGGAAGCTGATCCGCACCTCCGTGATGGTACGCTCGATGACCGGGGAGATATCGATGCCGAGCTCGTTCGCGGCGCGGACCGTGACGCCGCCGCCGCACGGCTTGTCCCGAGGGAAGCGGGCGCGGTCGAGCAGCAGCACGCGGGCACCCTGTTGCGCCAGGAGCCGCGCCGCCGTGCTCCCCGCCGGCCCGGCCCCGACGACGATGGTATCGTAAGCCTCCACGCGTGCAGTGTATCAGGGAATGCGGCGCGAGCAGTGGACCGCGCGAACCGCTTGGGCCCTTGTGCGCTCTCGGCTCGGGCTTCGAACTACTGGTTCAGCGTAATAATGGCCGCCGCCAGCAGCATGATCTGAGCGCCGGTGCCCGCCAGGAAGAGCAGGTAGCCGACCGCCCGTTCCCACGCGTGCAGCACGAAGCCCAGCACCAGGTTGATCGCCAGCAGCCCGATGCCGGTGATCGGGATGCTCAGAAGCTCGCTCTTGGGCTCGACGCGGTGGACGCCACCCAAGGCTGGGTAGGCTAGAACGATGCCGCTCTCGGGCAGACCCTGGTAGTTGTAGAAGACGTAGCCCAGCATGACGGCGCAGGCAAGGATGGAGAACAACGCCAGAACTTGGGCGATGGGGTCGTGCCAGAAGGGCTGCGCGGCGAGAGAGGTCCGTTCCGTCACCTGCGGCAGCGACACCAACTGCCCGACCTTCTGATGCCCTTGCAGCTCCTCCGCGAAGCGGACTTCGTCCTGCACCGAGATGGCGTAGGTCTGCTCGGCGGTCACCAGGTAGAGCAGCTCCTCGTGCGCGCGGTGGGTGGAATAGAAGATCACCTCGCCCAGATCCCCCACGTCGCCCCGGCCCACGTGGTGCCCATGCCAGCTCACGCCGGAGACCTTGGGCGGCGGCAGCTCTCGGCCGGGCACCAGCCGCTCGATGCGGTCCATGGGGATGAGCTGGCGGATGTCGCCCCAGTGGATAGTGAGGCCGTTGCGGTCCAGGTAGTAGCGGAGCGACAGGCACCCGTGCGTCCAATACAGGAAGAGGCACCCCAGTCCGAAGAAGAGGCCCGCGACCAGGTACGACCCGAGCACCCACAGCTCGATCGGCTCCGTCAGGCCGCGCCAGAGCAGTGCCCCCGTGAGTACGAAGCACCAGAGGGTGAGCGCGCCCCCCAGCAGCACGCCCGCGAAGCGGCGCGGGTGCTGTGCCGAGATCACCCTAGGCCTTCACTCCTTGCCTGTCCGCAGCCTGTTCGGCGGCAGCGGTCTGCGGCCTGACCGGCGTGACCCACTCGGAGTACTTGGTGTTCTTGCCGCGCATCGCGTCGAAGTAGAGCTGCTGGAGGCGGCGCGTGACCTCGCCGGTCTGGCCGTCTCCGACCGGCCGGTGGTCCACTTCCACCACCGCGGTCACGTGGGCTGCCGTACCGGTCATGAAGCACTCATCGGCGACGTACAGCTCGCTGCGGTCGATGTCGCGTTCGACGGTCTGGATGCCCAGCTCGTCGCGGGCCAGCGTGATCACGCTCCTGCGGGTGAGACCTTCCAGGATGTTGTCCGAAGGCGGCGCCGTGATCAGGCTTCCGCCGCGGACGATGAAGACGTTCTCGCCGCTGCCTTCGGAGACGTGCCCCCGGTCGTCCAGCATGATCGCCTCTTCGAAGCCGTTCTCCTGGGCCTCGGTCTTGGCCAGCGCGGAGTTGACATAAAGACCGTTCACCTTGGCTCGGGCCGGGATGCCCAGGTCATCGACCCGCCGCCAGGTAGACGTCCCGCAGCGGATCCCCTTGTCGATGTCAAGATAGGGCCCGAAGGGCATGACGAAGACAAGGAAGTCGTCCTCGATGTCGTGCATGCGGGGGCCGATCGCCTCCTCGCTCTTGTACGCGATGGGCCGGATGTAGACGTCCTCCGTGTAGCCGCTGCGGGCGATGAGGTCGGTGGTGAGGTCGCACAGCTCGTCGTCTGTATACGCCAGACCGATGCGCAGGATGCGGCAGCTCATGCGCAGGCGCTCGTAGTGCTCCCGCAGCCGGAATACATAGATCAGGCCGTCGTCCTCGTTCCAGTTGCCGCGAATGCCTTCGAAGCAAGCAGTACCGTAGAGGAAGGCGTGGGTCATGATGCTGATCTTCGCCTCCTCCAGGGGGACGATGCGCCGCTGGAAGTACGCAGTGGGAGTAGGCATGCCGTTCGGCTCCTTTCGCCCGAGGCATCGGGTGAGTGGCAGTATACCAGGAAGAGCGAATGTCACCAAAGGGCGGTTCTTGACGGGGGTGGTACACTAGGAGCCGCGAGGCACCCGATACGGGCGAGACGGCAGGGAGGTTTGTCATGCCATACGAGCACCTTGTCTACGAGGTGGACAAAGAAGCGCGCATCGCCACGGTGACGCTGAACAAGCCTGAGCGGCTGAACGCCATCGACCAGCAGGACCACCGCGACATCCTCGATCTATGCGATCGAATCGACAAGGACGATGGCGTGTGGGCGGTGATCTGGACCGGCGCGGGACGCGGCTTCTGCTCCGGCGCGCATGTGGGACAACCCCCGCCGCCTGCGGACGATGCGCCGCCGCTGCGGCAGCTCCTGGACGAGGGCTCCTGGGTCAGCCGGCAGGGCAAGGCCCTGTACGGCATCGACAAGCCCATGATCGCGGCGGTGAACGGAGTTGCGGCCGGTGCCGGCTTCTCACTGGCTCTCTGCTGCGATATCCGCGTCGGCTGCGAGAACAGCCGCTTCGTCACGGTGTTCCAGGAGCGAAACCTGCCCCCGGAGAGCGGCATGTCGTTCCTCCTGCCGCGCATCGTGGGGGCGAGCCGCGCGCTTGACCTGTCGCTCACCAGCAGGCGGGTCGACGCGGACGAGGCCTACCGCATCGGACTGCTCGACAGACTGGTGCCGGCCGACCAACTCATGCCGACGGCGCGCGCCATCGCCGAGGAGATCTGCCGCCTCCCGCCGGCCGCGGTGCGGATCACCAAGCGGGCGATACAGCGCGGGATGGAGGGCGGTTTCGAGGACGCCACCCACTACGAGACGCATGGCAGCAGCCTGACGCGCCGCACGACTCACGACATGGAAGAAGCTGCCCGCGCCTTCGCGGAGAAGCGCAAGCCGGCCTTCCTGGGCCGGTGATCGCTGGGGAGGCGCGACTGCGACGGACGCCGGCTCGTTGGGATGTATCTTCGCCACTGTCCGGGCAGACCTGGTGGGCACAAGCGGAGTAGGTGTGTGGCTCGGCTGTGTAGCGGCGACCTTATGGTCATAAACAGAACAACCCAACGCGCCCCTGGGGGAGTGCAGAGGGGGCT